>NZ_JBVIZH010000004.1:21129-626663 GCF_055591765.1 Streptomyces sp. NPDC041205
CGACGCCCACACAACTTACCGAGTTGGTGTTTTGGGGCTTGCGTTTTTTGGGCGGAGTTTAAGAGTAGAGGGAGGGGATTGAATCCGGGGTCCGGGGGACACAAGGCCCCCCTCCCCCCCCCGGCACTCGGGCTTCTCGGTCAGACGCCCGCCAGACCTGCCAGTACTCCAAACCCGAGCGGCAGCACGAACGCGCTGCGGCTCTGCGCGGGCCGCGTTCCGCCTTGTCCGCTGAGGTAGTTGGCGAGTCCGGCTGTAACGATGCCGAAGGTCACCGCGTACAGCAGCGTGTCCGCCGCTGACGCATCGCTCCACCCGTGGGCGAACAATGCGGTGATCGTCATTGAGCCGCCGAACAGGGCCGCGCCGATCAGCGCGTCACCGCCGGTGAACACCAGGGGTTGTGTGCTGCCGTGGCGTTGCTGGCGCCAGACCTGGAAGACCAGGACGGCTACGAGGACTACTTCGACCGCCGTGGCGAGCACGAATGATGCCTTGAATGCGATTTCCATGGGTCATTGCCCCTCTTGCTCTTGACGAGCAGCTCAGCCGCATGCGGTGGCGACCGTGGCCAGGCCTGTGACTTCACCGAAGATGGCAACGAGGAGCTTGATCCGCTCCTCCTTGTTGCCAGCCTGCACGATGAGCTTGGCGCCCTTGAGTACCCCGCCGAACTTGGTGGCCTTGGTGACCAGGAGCGCGTTACCGGCGATGAACGCACCAATGGCTCCTACACACTTGGTCACCTTCCACGCGGTGCCCCAGTCCCAGCCCAGCGTCCGGACTCCCTGCCCGTCGAGCTTGGCTCCGTCGAGCTTGGCCAGGGCGGCGGCCTGGGCATTCTTGTCGCCCGGGTACATCGCCTCGACGAGCTGCTGGTTCGTGGGGTTGGGCGGAAGCGCCCCCAGGCGCTCGTCCAGCCCTTCCTCGACAATCTGCGGAGCGTCCGCCGCCTCGGCCACCGCACCCAATGTGACCGCTGCCGCTGTGAGTTCGGCGCTCTGGGCACGCTCGGCCTCGGAGGCGGAGGCCATCGGCCCGGCCACTCCGAGAGCGACCGCGGCGGCGACGCCGGCCGTGGTGGCGCGCAGAGTGGTTCTCGATATCGACATGTGTGTCCCCTCGTCTCATCGCATCGCGATGGGCCCGAGCCGGTTGAAGTCTCCCTGGTCGGGGGAGCCGAGGCGCCGGGCGTGGCTGGATTCTTTCGCTCGACTTCCCGAGGAGGCAATGGGGTTGAGGGTTATATGAGGTTCAGGCGGCGGCGGAAGTAAGAGGGTTGGCCAAGCCTCATTTCATTTAAGTTCGGATCAGAAAAAGATGGAGGCAAGTCGCCTGCCTGAACCGGGAGATACTCCGGATCACGAGCCAAGAAGCTGGCAATCATGCAGTTCAGATCCTCGTTGGGTGCTCGCACCGGTAGTGAGGGGATGCGGCTGGCCCAGCCTGGTCCCGTCGTTCGACCCTTGTGAGCAAGCCCGCGTGCACAGCGCATTCGACCGGTTGCCCCACAGCATTGGCCCCTCACATACGTGGGCCTGTTGGCGTTGAGTGGCAAGGCGGCCGGGACGGAGACGTCTTCATGTGTGGCGCAAAGTAGCTATTCGGTCTCGACCCGCCTGTGACCCTGCACCACCAACATCAGCTGTCGGCGTGCGCGATGGCCGTCCGGGGACGGGGCCCTGAGTCGCATCGCCCGAGCGCGGGGAGCGCCAGCACGCGGGGACTACGCCAGCTGGGAGCCCTGCTCGTGGATCTCCCGGGACAGCCAACCTAGTCCTTGGGGAGGAAGTGCCTCGGCGTACGCCGCTCGCGGAACGAGCCCGGAGTGATGCCCACGCGGCGGGTGAACAGTCGCGTGAAGTATCCCTGGTCCTCATAGCCGACGCGGCGGGCGATTGCCGCGACCTTGAGGTCGGTGGTGGCCAGGAGGTGTTTGGCCAGGTTGAGGCGGATGCCGAGGATGAAGTCCTTGGGCGTGCACTGGGCCAGTTCGCGGACCGTGTCGCGCAGTTCGGGCAAGGTCATCGACAGCTTCCGGGCGTGCTCGGCGACGGGTATGGGTGAGCAGGCCGCGTTGGCGAGTGCCTCGAGTACGGTGGGCCCCTCCCGCTTGGCGCCGATCCGACTGCGACGGATGACGGTCAGGATTTCGTGCAGGCCGGCGGTAATCGCCGTGCTGAAGCAGGGCTCGCTCTCGTCGCACACCATGGCCAGCTTCTGGACGACGCGGCGGATCGGCTCGGCCGAGGCGAGCGGGACGATGACCTCGCCGCGGGGGAGGAGGTTCTGCTTTCCGCCGTGGGCCTCGATCGCCCCCGTGGGAGTGAGTCCGGCTCTCAAGCCTGCGAGGGCCGAAGGGTGTTGAGGGGCATGGTGGGGGGTGGGGGAGGCAGACTCCTCGAACTCGACGAAGCATTCCGACCAGCCTGGCGCGTGTGGTCCGAAGCTGTGCTCGATGCCGGGCCGCAGCCACAGGAGGACGGGCGCGAACACGCCGACGGGGTCGCACCCTTCCCACGCGAACCAGCCCGTCCCAGAGGCGATCACCAGCGCGACGGGGTGATCGAGGACGCGTGGGCCGACGGCAGGCAGGTATCCGGATCGCATGCCGAGCGCCGTGCAGGCCAGCGGTGGCGGAGGCTGGATAGTCGGCGGCGTGAACGAGCGCCGCCACTGGGCACCGCGCTCGTGCCCGGGAGCCCTACTCCGCGCTCCGCGCACCGACGATCACCCGCCCCGGCGCGAACTGGCCCTCCTGCGATCGAGCTGGCCTGCGGCGGTGTGCCGTAGCACTGGCGATTGACGTTCGCGCAGGGTCATACATGGTCGTTCACGCACTCCGCGCGGTCGTGTCTTCTCTCCGGTCTGTGCCGACAAGAGGTTGTCAGACGTACCGTCATGTTCACTCCCGTACCGTCGTCGGTCTCGACTCGTGCGACGCAGATGGATCAGTCCATCAACTCCGGGGAGCGGTAGGGGCGTTGAGTATCCCGCTGTGTTGTGAGTTCGTTATCCGGAAGCGTTGCGCCACGGACCCGGAGGATCAGTCGGTCTCCGCCAGCACGTGATCCACCTGTGCCGGTGACTGCGCGCGCTCGATCCCCAGCAATACCCGCTCCGGCTGCGGCCCTGTCCGCGTGCGCAGCCCGCACCGCTTCGGCCTTGCCGTCCCGGGTGACCGGACCGCAGGCCAGACCTTCGACGCGGTGGGCGGCTCCTGAGCGGCGGTAAGGAGGACGTGCTCTTCACGGCACTCACCGTAGAGATGTGTTCGTCCTCCAACAAGAGAAAGTGAGCTCGTTCATCGGCCAAAGCTGCCGACAAAAGTCCATATGTGGGTTCTGCTTTCGTCCTTGACGGTCCAAAGGTCCCCCGGGACATTGCCAGTCATGCTGAAGATGCGAGACGTGTCCAAGAGCTTCCTCGGGGTTCGAGTGCTCCATGGAGTGTCACTCGACCTCGCGCCGGGGGAAGTGCACGCGCTGGTGGGAGAGAACGGCGCCGGCAAGTCGACGCTGATGAAGGTGCTCGCCGGTGAGTACGCACCGGACCACGGGAGCCTCACGCTCGACGGGAGGGTACTGGCCTTCTCCCATCCCTCCCAGGCCCAGGCCGCCGGAATCGGTCTGATCCACCAGGAGTTCGCCCTCCTGCCCCACCGCACTGTCGCCGAGAACGTGTTCTTGGGACGCGAGCCGTTACGCCGCGGACTCGTCGACCGCCGCCGGATGGAGCACCGCACAGCCGAGCTCCTGGCCGAGCTGGACGAGACGCACATCGCCCCGGGAATGCTGGTCAAGGACCTGTCCGTGGCCCGCCAGCAGACAGTGGAGATCGTCAAGGCGCTGGCCGCCTCTGACGTCCGCGTGCTGATGATGGACGAACCGACGGCCCCGCTGGCGGACAACGAGGTCGAGTCGCTCTACAGGCTCGTCCGCCGCCTGGCCGGGCGCGGCATCGGCATCTTGTACATCTCCCACCGGCTGCGGGAGGTCTTCGACCTCTCCCAGCGCATCACCGTCCTCAAGGACGGTCACAGGGTCACCACACTCGCCACTGCCGAGACCAGCTCCGACGAAATCGTACGGGCGATGGTGGGCCGTGACCTCGGCGCCTACTACCCGCCCAGAGCCCGACCGGAAGAGATCGGCGAACCGCTGCTCGCGGTCTCCGGTGGCGGCAACGACCGTTTGGACGAAATTGAGTTGACCCTTCTGGCAGGCGAAGTCACCGGTGTCGCCGGGCTGCAGGGCGCTGGACGCACTTCGCTGCTGCGTGCCCTCTTCGGAGCCACGCCCTTTACCCGGGGACAAATGACCGTTGCTGACCGGCCGTTGAGACCCAAGAGCCCTCGGCAGGCCATCCGCGGCGGCGTCGCGCTGGTCACCGAGGACCGCAAGGGGGAGGGCCTCGCTCTGCGACAGTCCGTGCGTGACAACGCGCTGCTGGTCACCCGTGCCGTGCCGCGTCGTGGATCATCCGACATAGGTGGGCTGTTGAGGCGGGTCGAACTGCGCGCCCGCGGTGAGGACCAGGAGGTGCGCTACCTCTCCGGCGGCAACCAGCAGAAGGTCGTGATCGCCAAGTGGCTCGCCGCCCGCCCCCGGGTGCTCCTCTTCGACGAGCCGACCCGGGGTGTGGACGTCGGAGCCAAGGCCGCCATCCACACCTTGGTCCGCGAACTCGCCCGTGAGGGCATGGCAGTCGTGATCGTCTCGTCCGAACTGCCCGAGCTGATCGGGATGAGCGACCGGATCCTCGTCATGGCCCACGGCACCCTCGCGGGGGAACTCCCCGCCGGTGCCACTGAGGAGCAGATCATGCGCGTGGCCACCAGCGAGCAAGCGAAGGAGTCCGCCGCATGACGGCCTTACAGACCCAGACGCCTCGAGGAGCGTCCCCGGCGCGGACCACGAGAAGAACCCTGAAGTTGAGCGATCCCGTCGTCGGGGTCTGGCTGGCGGCGGCCGCCGTCACACTCATCGGCTGGATCGTCGTCGCCCTCGACGGCGGCGACTTCCTGACCCGCGCCAACATCACCAGCATCCTGCAGAACAGCGTGGCCCTCGGACTGGTGGCCGTGGGCCAGTCCGTGGTGATCCTCACTGGCTCGCTGGATCTGTCGGTGGCGTATCTGATCAGCCTCGGAACCCTGGTCGCCGCCGAGACCATGCAGGACGGCAGCGTCGTCACAGGTGTCCTCGCCGTGCTGGCACTGAGTGCGGGTGTGGGGCTCGCCAACGGACTGATCGTCACGGGGTTGAAGGTCAACGCCTTCATCGCCACGCTCGGCACGGCGTTCATCCTGCGCGGCTACGTCGAGGACAACTACACGGGCCCGTCCGGCGAGGTGCCCGCCTCCTTCCAACACCTCGGCTATGACCGTATCGGACCCGTCCCGGTCTCCCTCTTCCTGCTCCTCGCGGTCGCCGCCGTGCTCTGGCTCGTCACTCGACGTACCCGATGGGGCCACCACATGTACGCCACCGGTGGCGACGAGCACGCCGCCCGGCTCTCCGGCATACGCACCCGGCGCACTGTCGTCGCCGCGCACGTCCTGTGCTCCCTGTGTGTGGGCGCCGCAGCACTGTTCCTGGCCGCGCGCCTCGGTGCGGGCGCGCCGTGGGCGGGGACGGAGGCGCGTTACGACCTGGAATCCATCGCTGCCGTGGTGCTCGGCGGGACCGCGTTGGCCGGCGGTCGCGGCGGCGTCGCCGGGACGCTCGGCGGTGTGCTGGCGCTGTCGGTGCTCGACAGCGTCTTCAACCAGCTGGCGGTCGACCCCTTCTTCAAGAACGTCGTACGCGGCGTTGTGATCATCGCGGCTGTGGCGTTGTACGCGCGGCCACCACGCCGCACTTCAGTCGGGAGGAAGCCCGCATGACCACGGCAACACCCGCGGCTGCACTGGTAGTTCGCGCCGGGAGACGCCTGGGCGCAGGCGCACCCGTATACGTCCTGCTGGGGCTTCTGCTGATCGGCCTGGCCGTCTCCGACCCCGGTTTCTACGAACCCGACCGGTTCCTGGCCTTCATGAAGCGTGCCGCCCCTTTGGTGATCCTGGCCGCGGGCCAGTACCTGGTCATCGTCTGCGGCGAGTTCGACTTGTCCGTCGGTGCTGTTGTCACCGTCGGCGTGGTCGCGGCCGCCGAATTCTACGGCTCGTACCCGGACGCCCCCTGGTTCCTCGTGACCCTGGGACTGCTGGTGGCGGGAGCGATGGCCGGGCTGCTGAACGGTCTGATCACCACGGTGCTCAGAGTGCCGTCGTTCATCGCCACCCTGGGCATGATGCTCATCCTCGAAGGCGCGGTGTTCTTCTGGACCGGCGGCTCCCCGCACGGCGCGCTACCGCAAAGCTTCCGTGAGTTCGGCCGCGGCACCGCCGGCGGCTGGCTGCCCTGGGCGGTGCTCGCCTGCCTCGTCACGGGAGCTTTGGCCGTCTGGCTGATGCGCTCGAACTACGGGCGCACGCTGATCGCCACGGGCGACGCCGAACGGACCGCCGCCCTGGCGGGCGTACGGGTGGCCCGCGCCCGGACCCTGGCCTTCGTCCTCTCCGGTACGGCGGCCGCACTGGCCGCCGTACTCGTCGCGGGATTCTCCGGCGTCTCGGCGCAGGCGGGCCGGGGCTACGAGTTCGAGGCCATCACCGCCGTGGTGCTCGGCGGAGTGGCGCTCGGCGGTGGCCGGGGTTCGGTCGTCGCCGCCATGGCGGGCGCGTTCTCCCTGCAGGCGCTGTTCACACTGCTCAACCTCCAGGGCGTCTCCGGCGCTCTGGAGTCCACCGTCCAGGGGTTCATCGTGATCGCCGCCGTGGGACTGGGGGCCGCCGACTTCTCCCGGCTTCGCCGCCATCGCACTCACCCGTCAAAAGGGGACGCAGCATGAGCCGTATCCGTCATCGCAGTCTGCCCATCGTCGGCGCGGTGCTCACCGCTGTCCTTGCGGTCGCCTCCTGCTCCTCCGACCTGCCGGAGGAGGCACCCGGCGACGGGGGCGGCTCCTCCGCACCGTCTGGGCAGAGCGGCGACGGCACAGAGTCGAAGTTCTTCGACAAGCGCGAGTACGAGCGGCAGCTGTCGCTGGCCGCGGCGGCCGCCGAGGGGCCTGCGGACAAGCCGTGGGAGCAGATGCTGGAACCGAAGATGATCGATACCGCCCAGTACAAGAAGAAGGGCTCTGGAGGCGTGCACCTCTGCTTCTCCAACGCCGGTGTCTTCAACCCCTGGCGTCAAGTCGGCTTGAAGAACATGAAGGCCGAGGCGAAGCTCCACAAGGAGATCACCGACTTCTCCGTCCTGGACGCCCAGGGCAAGGACGACAAGCAGATCTCCGACATTCAGGAGCTCGCGGGCAAGAACTGCGACGCGCTCATCGTCTCGCCGAACACCACCTCCACCCTGACCCCCGCCGTCAAGGCGGCCTGCGGCAAGGTGCCGGTCATCGTCTTCGACCGCGGGGTCGAGACGGACTGCCCGGTCACCTTCATCAACCCCGTCGGCGGCTACGCGTTCGGCGCCACGTCCGCCGACTTCCTGGTGAAGAAGGTCAAGCCCAAGGGCAAGGTCGTGGCGCTGCGGATCTCACCCGGGGTCGATGTGCTCGAGACCCGCTGGTCCGCCGCGAAGGCCGCCTTCGACAAGGCTGGGCTGAAAGTCGCGGAGGTCAAGTTCACCGACGGGGACCCCGCCAAGACGAAGTCGATCGTCGCCGACGCCATCTCCCGGCACGGCAGCATCGACGGCGTATGGATGGACTCCGGGGCCACCGCCGTCGCCGCGGTAGAGGCGTTCGAGGACGCCGGAGCCGACGTGCCACCGATCACCGGCGAGGACCAGCAGGACTTCCTGGAGGCATGGAAGGACAAGAAGCTCACGGCCGTCGCCCCGACCTACCCGACCTTCCAGTGGCGCACCCCGGTCATTGCCGCACTGAAGATCCTCAATGGTCGGCAGGCGCCCGAGGAGTGGAAGCTGCCGCAGCCCGCCGTCACCGAGGACAACCTCGATGAGTACCTCAACCCCGGCATGCCACCGCTGCACTACGCCATGTGCGGCTGCCAGCAGCTGCCGGGCTATCCGAAGGGCTGGGGCGGCAAATGAAGAAGTCCCAAGCCCGGGGCCACGGACCGGACTTCGCGCCGCCGCTGGGCGCCAACCCCTGGATCTGGCACTCACCGGTCAGCGGCTCCGCGCTGACGAAGACCCTGCCCAGGCTGTCCGCCTGGGGCTTCGACTGCGCCGAACTACCGCTGGAACAGCCGGGCGACTGGCGTCCGAAGGCCGTCACACGGCTCCTTGAGGACACCGGTCTTGCGGCCTCGGCGATCATCGCCGTCATGCCGGCAGGACGTGACCTGGTTCGCGCAGCCCCCGCGGTTGTCCGCGCCACGCAGGACTACCTGCTGCGGTGCGTGGACGCCGCCCATGAGGTGAGCTCGCGGGTCGTCGCCGGTCCCGTCTACGCCGCCGTCGGCCGCACTTGGCGGATGGACGAGGTGGAGCGGGCCGCGGCGTACGCGCAGTGGCGCGACAACATCGCCCCGGTTGTGGCGCACGCCGCCGACGCCGGGGTGAGGATCGCCGTCGAGCCGCTCAACCGGTACGAGACCAGCTTGTTCAATACCGTGGCCCAGACGCTCACCGCGCTCCACGGGCTGCCCGAGGGCACGATCGGCATCGCCCTCGACACGTACCACCAGAACATAGAAGAACACTCGCTGCCGCAGGCCGTGCGGGCGGCCGCGGGACGCATCGGCCACGTCCAGGTCTGCGCGAATGACCGCGGGACGCCTGGTGCCGACCACCTGGACTGGTTCGGGTTCCTCGACGCCTTGCAGGAAGCGGGCTACGGCGGAGACCTGTGCATCGAATCCTTCACCGCCCACAACGCCAGCATCGCCGTCGCCGCCTCCGTGTGGCGGCCGCTCGCCCTTAGTCAGGACGCGATCGCGACGGAGGGGCTGGCCTTCCTGCGCCGCACCCTCGCGCGTGAGCGTCGGCAAGCCCCGACAAACCCACCAGAGGAGTAGCGATGAAAGCCTTATCCAGACGCTCGATCCCGGTGCTGCTCAGCGCCGGGCTGGTGACGGCGGGCGTGGCCGCACCAGCCACAGCAGACCCGGACGGTCTGGACGTCCTGCTGTTCACGAAGACAGCGCCCGGAGCCTATCGTCACGACTCCATACCCGCGGGCATCAAGATGTTCGAGGAGTTGGCGGGACCGCGGGGATGGGAGGTGACGAAAAGCGAGGACTCCGCGGTCTTCAAGGACGACGAACTCGCCAAGTACGACGTGGTGGTGATGCTCCAGACGTCAGGCATGGTGTGGGACAACGACGCCCAGCGCCAGGCGATGCAGAAGTACGTGAACAACGGCGGCGGGGTCGCGGCGATCCACAACGCTCTCGACATGGGCATAGAGAACGACTTCCCGTGGTGGGACAAGCTGGTCAACGGCGGTGCCCACATGCCCACCCACTCGCCGGGCGTCCTGCAGGGCACCGCCAAAGTCGCCGACCGCGTGCACCCCTCCACCAAGACGCTTCCCGAGCGCTGGAAGCGGGCGGAGGAGTGGTACAACTTCGACAAGAACCCCCGGGGCGACGTGCACGTCCTCGTCACCGCCGACGAGACCACGTACACCCCGGGCCCCGACGCGATGGGCGCCGACCACCCCATCTCCTGGTGCCGCGACGCCGAGGGCGGCAAGGTGTGGGCCACCGCCATGGGCCATGAGGCGGCCGCGTACAGCGAAGAGGCCTTCCGTGACCACATCGTCGGCGGCGTGGAGTCGGCGGGAGGCAAGGTCGCGTCGGACTGCGGCCCGACGACCTGGTCCAACTACGAGAAGGTCGCCCTCGACGAGAACACCGTCGGGCCCGCCGCGCTGGACGTGGCCAAGGACGGCCGGGTGTTCTACGCCGAGTACGGCGGCAAGGTGAAAGTGCACAAGCCGGACTCCGGTGAGGTCGTCACCGCGGGCACCCTCGACGCGTACACGGGTGGGGAGGACGGACTGACCGGCCTGGCGCTCGACCCGGACTTCGCCGCCAACAAGTGGATCTACCTGATGTACTCGCCGGCAGGCGGCACGGAGGACATCGCGCGTGTGTCGCGGTTCACCGTCGAGGGCGACTCCCTGGACAAGGCCAGTGAGAAGGTGCTGATGAAGGTGCCCTCGTCGCGGCAGGCTCCCGAGCCGGGGCACACCGGCGGGTACATCGCCTTCGGACCCGGCGGCAACCTGTACATCGGCACCGGCGATGACACGGAGCCGTTCCGCTCCGACGGGTACGCGCCGATCGACGAACGCGCCGGACACGCGGACAACGACGTCCAGCGCACCTCGGCCAACACCAACGACCTGCGCGGGAAGATCCTGCGGATCCATCCGGAGCCCGACGGCACGTACAAGATTCCGTCCGGCAACATGTTCGCGCCGGGCACGGCGAAGACGCGGCCCGAGATCTACGCCATGGGCTTCCGCAACCCGTTCCGGTTCTCTGTCGATCCGGCGAACGGCACGCTTTACGCGGCCGACTACGGAGCGGACGCCGGGAACGACGACCCGAACCGCGGGCCTGCGGCGATCGTGGAATGGAACGTCGTCAAGTCACCCGGCTTCTACGGCTGGCCGTACTGCGTCGGCGACAACATCCCCTACAACGACTACGACTTCGCGACCGGCAAGTCGGGGGAGAAGTTCAACTGTGCCAAGCCGGTCAACAACTCGCCGAACAACACGGGCCTGACCGAACTGCCGGCGGCCAAGAAGGCCGACGTCTGGTA
The DNA here is from genome assembly GCF_055591765.1 of Streptomyces sp. NPDC041205. NCBI lineage: Bacteria > Bacillati > Actinomycetota > Actinomycetes > Kitasatosporales > Streptomycetaceae > Streptomyces > Streptomyces sp. NPDC041205. The sequence continues at coordinate 31,926 of NZ_JBVIZH010000004.1, forward strand.
CGGCAACGGCGCGAACGGCAACAAGTTCCCCGAGATGGGATCAGGAGGCGAGGCGCCTGCGGCATTCCCGGTCTACCACTACGACGCCGACAACCCGTCGGAGACGAAGTTTCCCGCCTACTTCGACAAGACGCCGTTCTTCGGCGAGTGGTCGCGCAACAAGCTGTGGGAGTTCCGGCTCGACAAGGATGGGAAGCTGCTGAAGATCAGCGACTTCGTGTCGAAGATGAGCTTCAAGTCACCGATGGACATGAAGTTCGGTCCCGATGGGGCCCTCTACCTGCTGGAGTGGGGCACCGGCTTCGGCCGGGACAACCCGGACTCCGGTCTCTATCGCATCGACTACACCAGAGGTGACCGTCGGCCGGTCGCGAAGGCGACGGCGAATCCGACCTCGGGCAAGACCCCCCTCGAAGTGAAGTTCTCCAGCGCGGGCTCGAGCGATCCGGAAGGCAGTGCCCTCACCTACAAGTGGGTCTTCGGTGACGGTGGCACCTCGACCGATGCCAACCCGACGCATACCTACGCCGCCAAGGGGCAGTTCACCGCGCGCCTGAGCGTCACTGACTCCGGTGGCAAGACCGGGACCACCAGTGTGGTGGTCACCTCGGGCAACACTGAGCCGTCGGTCAAGCTGTCCATCCCGAACGGGGGCATGTACGACTGGGGGGACTCGATCCCGTACACCGTGGACGTCACCGACTCCGAGGACGGCACGGTGGACTGCGCCAAGGTCAAGACAGTGCCCTCGCTGGGGCATGACGAGCACGCACACGACTCCGACGCGATCAACGGGTGCTCGGGCACGATCAAACCCGAGACCGACACGGGACACGCCAACCTCAACTCGTTCTACGTCGCAACCTCCAGCTACACCGACAAGGGCGCCGCCGGGGTGCCCGCGCTGACCGGCAGTACGAAGGCGATCCTGCAGCCCAAGCACAAGCAGGCCGAGTACTTCAGCCGCCAGTCCGGAGTGCGCGTGGTGTCGCAGTCGGGTGCCGAGTCCGGCGCGCGGATCGGCGACATCAGCAACAACGACTGGATAGCCATCAAGCCGGTCAACTTCACGGGCATCAACCAGGTGTCACTCAGGCTCTCCTCACCCTCCGGCGGCGGAACGGTCGAACTGCGCGACGGCTCGCCGACGGGGCAGCTGATCGCGTCGGTTCCGGTGCAGAGCACCGGCGGCTGGGACACGTACGCGAGCACGGCGCCCGTGGACATCACCAGGCCCGGCGGGAGCACGGAGCTGTTCATGGTGTTCAAGACGCCGGGGAACAACGCGTACGACATCGACTCCATGAAATTCATCGGACCGGGCCTCGGCGAGGGGGGCGCCCCTGGAGCGAAGTCGATCGTCGGCATCGGCGGCAAGTGCGTCGACGTCGACAAGGCAGGCACCGCGAACGGGACAAAGGTTCAGCTGTGGAGCTGCAACGGCGGTGCCAACCAGAAGTGGTCCGCCGCCGGAAGCACACTGCGCGCCCTGGACAAGTGCCTGGATGTCGATGGGCCAGGCGGCACGGCGAACGGCGCGAAGGTACAGCTCTGGGGGTGTAACGGCGGTGCCAACCAGGGCTGGGACGTGCAGCCCGACGGCACGATCCGCAACCGGGGCAAGTGCCTGGACGCCAAGGGCGTGAGCAGCGCCGACGGCACTGAGCTGATCATCTGGGACTGCAACAGCGGTGCCAACCAGAAGTGGGTCCTCAAGTGACTGGCTGTCCAGTGACCGGCTTGCACTGACACGACGCGTTCGACGCGAGCTTCGCCAAGGGAGCGCCACCGGTGCGAACCATGTCCGCCTTGCGAACCGCACCGGTGGCACTCAGCGCAGTGATCGCGATCTGTCTGCGCCGCCCCGGCCAAGCGCTCTTCCCGGCAATGTCACTGGATCGGGGCTCGTGCACGGGAAGGCGGCGCCCGACGCCACCGGTACCGGCGCGCAGTGGCGGGTGATCTCCGACATCACCAGTGGCCGCGTACGGCTCATCGGCGGCGATGTCACCGGCGCCGCCGAATCGCTGACCACCGCGCTCAGCGAGGCTGTCCGCCGGCGCCTGCCCCACCAGGTGCAGCGCGTCATCCGCACCGCCGACGGCCACCTGCCCGACGTACGGGACAGAGCCACGGTGGCGCTCGACGGCCTGCGACAGGAGATGGCAGCCTGAACCCGCCTCGGCAACCATCGTGCCGAGCGTCGCCTCGCCGGATGCTGCTTCCGGTTGCATGGGTGCGGTCTCCCCTCGTAGCGCTGGAACGGGACGGCTGACGGAACCCGCGACGCCTCGGCCATCACATCGGGACCCAGCGCGGTGCGGGCGGGCTGCAGCACGGTACGGTCCTCAGCTGCCGGAGGTCTGCTCGGCCAGGGCGTTGAGGAGCGCTGAGCGAGCTCCTTCGCTCCGGCGGGACGGATGCGTTCAGCGAGCGCGAGGGCCGTACGGTAGTGCTCGCGGGCGCCGATGAGCCCGCCGGCCTCCATCGCGATGTCGCCGCGTAATCGGTGCACGCGGAACCGTCCCCGCAGGCTGCCGGTGGTTGTGAAGTCGTCCTCGGCGACATCAAGCAGGAGCCTGACGTTGGCGCCGAGGAAGACGTACGCACGCACCAGGACCAGCAGCGCGCGACCGGCCTTGACAGCGTCGCCCTCGCCGCCCAGGGCGACGTGGGCAGGCCCCCCACCCTCGATCGCCCGGCGGGTGCACTTGTCCTCCAGGTCCATCTCGGTCTGGACGATGCGCGTCAGGGCCACGGCTCTGCGGTCCGAGATGGTCTCGCGGATCCTCAGGGCCTGCTCCAGCAGCGCTTTGGCGCTTTCCCGGTCTCCGTTCGCCTTCGGGCACAGGGCCAGTTCCTGCCTGACCTGCGCGACGGCTCGCTGGCCACGATCGCGCTGGACGGACCCTCCTCCGCCCGCGTGACGCCGACCGGCAGGCGGGCGTCGGGTCACGCGCACAGCGCGGTCCCCAGATGGGTAAGCACCCGATTCAGGCGGGCACGGTTGTAGCGGTAGAGGTGCAGGGCGTGGTCGGACACGGCGTGGGTGTCGGCGTTGTCGATGACCTTGACATGGTCAAGTGCGGCCTCGAGTCCTCCGGCGGCGTACGCGCGGTCGATGCGCTGAGGTCCGCCCTGGCGCGGCTTGTTGAATCCGGCGGTTGCGGCGAGAGCGCCGTGTTGTCCTAGATGGTCGGCTGCATGCCGTGCGAGGTCGACGAACCCGGCATCACGCAAGGTCAAGTCGGGCCTGGTGTCAGTGCGGCGGCTCCCGTGGGCGTCCACGTAGGTGCGCTGGACCATGTGTGCTCGATCACTGACCTTCTCCCAGTCGGGCAGGGCGATCGGTTCAGGACGGGCGACGTAACTGTTGGTGTCACCGGCTGCGAATGTAGCCACGCCGGTTTGGGCCTGGGTGGTGAGCCAGCCCGTTTCGGTAAGGCGCTGGTCGGCGTCGAACCAGCACATGTGGAAGGAGATGAGGTTCAGCGGCACAGGGCAATCGTCGAGTGTCACGGCGACGTGGCAGGGGTGGAGCCACCAGGGCTTCGCACGAGGCCGGACTTCCGCCACCTGGAACATGTCGGGGCGTAGGTACACGGCCGTTGCGATGTCCGCGTCGGCGTCCGGGTTGGGTGCGGACAGGAACCCGCGGAGCTTCAACCGCTTCTCGGTAGTGTGCATGAGCTGGTTGCCCCGCTCCCGACTGAACTTCGCTTCCTGCTGTAGCAGTACGTCCGGGCCGCCGTCTCCGAGGCTGGCGACAATGTCGACCGCGCAGTCGCGGCGTTCGCCATTGCGGCCGCCATCTGCCTCGATGTTCCAGACGGCGATGTCGACGGTGCTGGCGTCCATGAAGTCCTTCATCCCTAGATTTGTTAATTGCGTTTGGGGCGAGATGAGGTGATGGGTGAGCAGGTAGTCGGGCTTGAGCCTGCGGGTAGTCGACTCGGGTCAGTCGGCGAAGACGTCATCGAGGGCGTCGAACGGGTCGTAGCTGATCCCTTCGGCCGCGGGCGCGCGCGGAAGAGCTTGGCTGAACACCCTGGTGGCCTCGCCGTTGGTGGAGGCGGGCTTCCTCATGCAGTGGGCTGCGGTGGCGTCGTCGACGGTTACCAGCACGTCGCTGATCCGGCGCGAACGGCCGACCCAGACCAAATCGGGGGCGAAGTACACCTCGAAGGCGGTGTACCTGGGTTCCGAGAGTGTCCTCACTACGGCTCGTGTGGTGGCCGCGGCGAAGGCCATCGGATGCTTCTCCCACTTCGCGACTGCTGACCGGTGCCGCCCCGGTGCACGGTACTCGTAGCGGCGGACCTGCCGGTGGAGGAGTTCATGTGGGGGCGCGCTCCCGCTTGTCGAGTTGCTGGCCTAAGGAAGCGAACCACCTACTCGTAGCGCCTGGAATGGGGTTGAGGGTTCACGGGTGGTCAAGGTGGTCAAAGATCGTTTATCGGCCACCCGTTCGCTCTGGCAGGAATCGCTACGCAAGCGCGCGGCCCTTGATGCCCCGCGCGGGCCACCGGTGGCCCGCGGATGCTTCAGTCAGCCCGTAACTCCCCATCGTCCGAGCATGGTTAAGGGGCGGGGACGGGTTCACAATGAGCCACCTAGGGAGTCTTGGCGATTCCTTTGCCTCACGATGAGTGCTCACCGGCCTCACCCGCCTCACCGGTCATGGTTCGCCCTGCGGGCTGAAACTGCACGTGCTGCAGCAGGAGGCCGAAGTGCTTCATGTGAGTCCGACGGGCGTCTGGGAGTAGCCTTCCTCCGCTGATCCTGCATCGTCGCGGTGGAATGGCTGCCCGTCATCTTGGCTGCAGCGAAACGTAGTTGCGCACTGGCGTAAGGCTACGGTCTGGCCGGCTGCGGGCGAACGTAGCTTGGTCAACGTGGTCAAAGATCCTTCTTGTTGGCGGAGGCGCAAGGATGGCGCGGGAGCGGAACGAGAAGTTAGCCGCACTGTTGGAGGAAGCGAGCTGGTCACGGGCCCAGGCGGCGAACGCGTACAACCGAGTGGCCGCTGAGGCTCTGAACGGCGAGGTACTGGAGAACTCCCAGATCGGCCGCTCCCACGTGAGTATGTGGGTCGGCGGGACCAAGCCGACCGGTGTCGCGCCCGCTATCTTGATTCAGGCACTGTCCCGTCGCTTGAAGCGTGAGATCACGCCACAGGAAGTCGGGTTCCCTGGCGCGGTCCCGCAGGCGCTGGGGATGCTGGACTGGAGCGTTGATCCGCTGATCGCGCTGAACGACTTGGGGAGTGGCGTGGACGCGGATCGGCGTCGTTTGCTCGCGGGGTGCATGTACTCCGCAGCGCCCCTGATATTGCCGGACGAGTCGTGGTGGGCCGCCATGTCGCAGCCTCCGTCCGAGAAGCCCTCGACCGGAAAGCGCGTCGGCCAGGGAGATGTGGAAACAGTACGAGAGCTGACACAGGCTTTCTCACGCCTGGACCAGCGGCGTGGCGGCGGACACGGCCGACGCGCAATCGAGGAGTACATGAAGGCGGAAGTGCTCCCCTTCCTCCACGGCCGGTTCGCCTCGGACGAGACGCGCCGCTCGATGTTCGCGGCCTCAGCGGAACTCACCTACGTATGAGGGTGGATGGCGTTCGACAACAGCGAGCACGCCGTCGCACTCAGCCGGTTCAACACCGCAGTGAAATTGTCGGCCCGCGCAGGAGACGCACCACTGAGCGGACACATCCTGCGGGCCATGGCACACCAAGCACTCGACCTGGGACACAGCCGCGAAGCCCTCCAGATCTCACGGCTCTCTGTCAGCGGAGAGCGGTACTCCGCGGCTACGCCCCGCGAACGAGCGCTCCTGGGCGTCGTGCACGCCCGAGCCCTGGCGGCGAACAAGCTCAGAGCGGAGGCCGCCCGTGCACTCCTGCGGGCCGAGGACGACCTGTCCAACGCACACGACGGAGTCGTAGAGCCAGACCGCACCTTCTTCTTCGGTGAGGCTTCCCTCGCGCACGAGACCGCGTGCAGCCTGCGAGACCTCGGTGACCACAAGGCGGCGGTCAAGCAGTTCCGGTGCTCCGTGCGTACCCGCGGGGCGGCCTTTCGGCGCACGCACGCCGTCACACTCGGATACATGGGCGCGACACAGCTTGCGCACGACGGCGTTGAGGAAGCATGTGCGACCTGGACCAGCGTCCTGGACACGAGGGAGGACGGAATTCATTCCGGACGAGCCCGTCAGGCGGTCGTGGACATGAGGGTTCTGCTGTCGCCCTACCGCAGGCGTGGCATTCCTGCGGTGGGTGCGCTCGATGCACGCGCGGCCGCTTACCTGGCCCAAGTAGATTGACCGTACCGTCATTGAGGCAAGACGAAGGGCTGGCACACAACCTTGGAGATCAAGCCGATTGGAGAAGTCGTCGAGGGCCGCACCGAGGTTGCCGACGACTACTGGGGCGGCATCGAGTCCGTGATCCAACTCCACGAGTCCGAGTTCCCCCTCGATTCCGTACAGGGCCTCGAGGAGTTTTCCCACCTGGTGGTGGTGTGGCACTTCAACCTGGCCTCGCCCGACGACGTTGAGTACCACGCCCGCAGCCCACGAGGGAACGTGCAGTGGCCGGCAACGGGGACGTTCGCGCACCGCAATCACCGGCGCCCCAACCAGCTGGCCCAGAGCTTCCCCCGGCTCCTCAAGGTCGACGGACTCACATTGCGGGTGACCGATCTGGACGCTGTGGTCGGAACGAAGATCTACGACATCTCGCCGTACTTCGCCGAGTTGGGCCCGCTAGGATCTATCCACGAGCCTGCTTGGCCTGGCGAGATGCTCGCTGACTACTGGTCGAGTAAGGCGTGACCAAGGCATAGCCGGAGCCGAGTGGCTGCCTCGGCCGGGGCGCTCGGTATCGAACGGCATCGATACCGGGGTTCATGTTGCTGAGCCGTCGGGGTGCCTGCGGTGTGCACAGGGACCCTTGGTAACGGCCGAGGGCCTGCCGCTCGCGATTCTGGGCCCTGTGCTCGGCCTGCACTCGGTCGCCGTTGCCCAGCGGCGCCGACGCGTCGCGGCCGACTGGACCGCCTGAAGGTTGTCCCGTATGGGGCTGGGGTTATCCCGTGAGGGCCATGCTGTGCAGGCGTGCAACGCCGAGCATGGTCTGATGGACGCCGCTGCCCTTGAGCCGGCAGTCCCGCAGAACCTTCCAGTTCTTCAGCCGGGACAAGACATTGATGTGTGAGGGCTCAGGACTTGCTTGACGTTCCGTCCTCAAGACTCTCTTGACGCGGCTCGCGTGATTGACGGCTCGGCCATGCTTTGATCCGAGTGACGGGCTTGTCGCTGGTGCGGGGGAAAACGGCCAGTTCCGTGCCGTTGTGGACGACGCGGAAGTGGGTGTCCTCCACGATGACGTTCACGGTCTTGCCGCGGTGCGCGTAGCCGATCAGTAGTGGTTGACGGGCCACCATCACTCGACCGGTGCTGAAGGTGGAAGAGACTCGTTCGTCGTGGTTGTCCCGTGTCGGGGTGCGGCTTGTCCTCAACCGCGATCTGCTGGACCACTGCGGCTGTCCGTAGGCCGGTCTCCTCCGGTCGCGACGCCGCACCTGCTACGCCGGGCCTGCCAAGGAGCGGGCGATAGTGAACTGGCGTTCCGCCTCGGTCGGGTCGCCCGCCGCCGCGTAGGTGTGGCCCAGGCGGCGGCGTACCTCCATCTCCAGCGGTCTGCTGGTGTGTTCGGTGAGCGTGGCCAGGGCCTCGCGCTGGAGGGCGATGGCCGCGGCCAGGTCTCCGCGGCCGTGTTCCGCGGCGCCGAGCAGGGACAGACTCGTCGCGCGCAGTTGCAGGTCACCGACCTCCTGCGCCAGCTCCGCCGCGCGCCGCGCCAGGTCCTTGACCTCCAGGTGCCGGCCGAGTGCCAGGTGGGCCTCGGCGGTGAAGCACAGGGTCTTGCTGATCATTCTGGGGCGGCCGATCTTCTCGGCGAAGGTGAGAGAGGTGGCGTAGAACGTCAGTGCCTTCTCGTGCCGGCCCTCCTGGTCGTGCAGGGCGCCGAGCTGGCAGCTCGACATCCCGGCCAGCCAGTCGTCGTCGAGCCGGGACGCGAGACCCATGACCTCGCTCAGGTGGGCCGCCGCCTCCGGAAGACGCCCCAGTGCGCGTTCCGCGGCGCCCATGACGGCGATCGCACGGGCCTGCTCGCGCAGGTCGCCCCGGGCGCGTGCGATGCTCAGCGCGTCGGCGCACCAGGCGTACGCCTGCCCGAAACGCCCCTGGTAGATGTCCGCGATGGCCAGGCAGTTGCGCAGGGAGGACGGCATCCGCCGGTCCTCGGCCAGGTCGGCGCCGGGCAGCGCGAGTTCCAGGGCGGAGCGGCACTCGTGATAGCGGCCCTGCCGGACCAGCGGGTCGACCAGCGACTCGGCGATCCAGCAGGCGTGGTCACGCTGCCCCTTGGCCGCCGCGAAGGCGACCACGTCGAGGAGTTGGCCGCCCGCCGCCTCCAGCCACGCGTCGGCCTCCCGCCAGTCCGCGAAGGGGGAGCCGGAGACGTCGGGGCCCGTCGGATACCCCTCGGGCCCCCAGTCGCTGGCGATACGCCCGGCGGCCGTATACAGGTGCAGTACGGCGGCGCGGTCCGCCGCCGCCTCCTCCGGCGCGGTGGCGGCGAGGCGGCGCGTGTGATCGCGTACGAGATCGTGCAGCCGGTAGCGGCCGGCCCGCGGCTGCTGCAGCAGGCTCGCGTCGACCAGCCGCTCCAGGAGGTCCTCGGCGTCGTGGAGCGAGCGGCCCAGCATGACGGCGGGGGTGAGCCCGTCGAACTCGGCGGTCGGCGCCTGGCCCAACGCCCGGAACCCGCGGCGCAGTTCGGGGGCGAGCAGGTCGTAGGACATCCGGAAGGCGGCCTCCACGCTGCGGTCCTCCGCCCATAGCTCACCGAGCCGGCGCTCGTCGTCCGACAACCGGCCGACCAGGTGTGCCACCGTCCAGGACGGCCGGTTCTGCAGCCGGGCCCCGGCGATCCGCAGCGCCAGCGGGAGGCCACCGCAACGGCGGGCGAGCTCCTCGGCGGCCGCCGGCTCCTGTCCGGCGCGCGTCTCGCCGAGCAGGCGCGTGAGCAGGGCGACCGCGTCGCCGGTGTCCAGGGGGTCTACGGTGATCCGCAGGTCGGCGTCGAGGCCGGGCAGGCGCTGGCGGCCCGCCACGAGGACCCTGCTGCCCGGCCCCGCGGGCAGCAGGGGGCGTACGTGTTCCGCGCTGCGGGCGTCGTCCACGACCAGCAGAAGACGCAAGGAACTGGTGGCCGCGCGCCAGGCGGAGACCAACTCGGGGAGCTCGTCGGGGAGTTCGCCGTCGACGCCGTTGACTGCGCGCAGCAGCTGATGGAGGGCGCGCTGCGGGCGCAGGCTCTCGTGCGGGGCGCCGTGCGTGTGCAGGTCCACGAACAGACAGCCGTCCGGGTACTGCTCGTGCAGCGTCCAGGCGGCCCGCACCAGGAGCGCGGTCTTGCCGACGCCCGCCGTGCCGTCGACGGCGGCCACGGAGACGGATCCGGCGGGCACCGGCGCGGTGAGCAGGCCGAGCTCCGCCTCCCGGCCGACCAGCCAGGCGGTGTCACCGGGGAGTTCGTTGCGGCGGGGGCGTGTGGGGGGTGGGGTGGAGGGTGCGGGTGCGGGTGCGGGTGCGGGTGCGGTGGCGGGCGTGGGGGTGGGTGCTGTGGTCGTGGGCGGTGTCCCTGTGGCGGCGGGGGTCGGGGGGCGGGACGGCTCGGCGCCACCGAGCAGCACGGGATCGTCGCGGCGCAGTACCGCCTGGTGCACGCGGCGCAGTTCCTCGCCGGGCTCCACGCCCAGTTCGTCACGGAGCCGGCCCCGGGTCTCCTGGTAGACGGCGAGCGCTTCGGCCTGCCGGCCGCCGCCGTACAGCGCGCGCATGCGCAGGGCGGCGAGTGGTTCGTCGTACGGCCGCGCCATGGGCGCCGCAAGGAGTTCGTCCAGGGCCTCCGCGTACCGGCCGAGGAGCACCAGGCACTCCACGCGCTCCTGGTGCAGGGTGCGGCGCTGCCTGGTGAGGCGCCGCCGTTCGGCGTCGGCGAGCGGGCCGGGCAGGCCGGCCAGCGGCTCTCCGCGGAACAGGCACAGGGCCCGCGTGCACGCGTCGAGGGCGGCGGGAAGGTCCCCCGCGGCCTTCGCGGCGCGTATCGCGCTGCTGCGGCCCGCCAACTCGCCGATGTCCGTCGGGACTTCGCCGAGTACGGGAGCGGGCGCGGACGCGGGCAAGGGTACGGGTACGAAGCGGTAGCCGCCGCGCTCGCCGCGGATCACGGAGGCGGTGGGGGCGGTGCCGGGGGCGTCCAGCGCTTTGCGCAGGGGGTAGACGTAACTGGGCAGGACGCGACGGCCCGTGCCCGGCGGTTCGAGTCCCCATACGTCGTCCAGGAGTTGCTGGTGGGTGACGAGCGTCCCGGCGCGGAGGACCAGCGCGGCGAGGACCGCCTGCCGGCGTACGGGTCCGAGATCGAGCGGGACCTCGCCCCGGTGGGCGGTGACGGGGCCGAGGAGGGTGAGACGCAGCGGGCCTTCGGCGGCGCGGGCGCCATTTGTACTGGCGGGGCGGATGGCCTCCGCCGGGGCCGCTGCCGGGTTCGTCCTGGTCCTGTCCGGCGGAGTCGGTGCTGGGCTTGGGTTCGTGGTGGACGTGTCCGGTGGGTTTGCCGCCCCGCGCCGGGCGGTCGACTCCGCTGAGCCTGGCGCCCCGTCCCGGCCGGCCGCATCCGCTGGCCTCGCCGTGCCGGTCGTACCTGTCTGGTCCGTCGTGCCGGTCGTGCCGGTACAACCCGTCGTACCCGCCGTACCCGGCGCGCCTGCGGTACCCGACGCGCCAGGCCCACCCGGAATACCCGTCCTGCTCCAACCCACCGCTATCTCCCCCGTGGTCTACGCACCGTCCCGCGGTTCCCCGTTATCCCCGCGGCCACCGAATCCTCTGCTTCAGCAGAATTTCATCGGCATTGCAGTGTCTCGCGAGAGGGTTCGGCGCGTCGTGTCCGGTCCCGGTCGATCTCCGTTCCGGCCTGCCTCGGTACGGGTTCCCGCCGTCCCGAGGGTGTGAACCGTAGGAAAGCGAGCTGCATCGTGAGTGAGAACCCGCAGGTGAACCCCCCACAGGGGTTCGGCCAGGCGTACCAGGGTCCCGGCCAGGCGCCGCCTCCGATGCCCGGTCAGGCGCCGCCGCCCGTCCCGCCGCAGGCGCCGGGTGGCGCACCATCGGCCTGGTCGCAGCAGGTACCGCCCGGCGGTCCCGGCGCGCCAGGTGGCCCCGACGGCCCGGGAGGCCCCCGCGGCCGCTCGCGTGCCTGGCTGATCGGTGGCGCCGCGGCACTCGTCGTCGCGGTGATCGTCGGCGTGGTCGTCGCCACGTCTGGGGACGACGACAAGGACACCGCGTCGGGCAAGCCCACCGGCCTGCCGGGAGGCGTCGCCAAGCCGAAGGGGCCGCCGAACGAGGAGTCCTCGGGGGGCAAGGCGTACACCAAGGTGCCCAAGGGCTGCGAGCTGATCAAGCCGTCGACCATCGCGAAGATCGCCCCCGGCGCCACGTGCACGCCCGGTGTGACGGACGAGGGCGACCTGGCCACGATGATGACCAGGATGCCGAGTTGGGACCCCGCCGGCTCCGGCGCCGACTTCCAGAGTCTGGACGTGAACCTCACGGTCGGCCCGTCGGCCAAGTCGATGTACGACATCAACAAGAAGACCGCCATGAAGGTCATGGGGCCCACGCACAAGGTGGAATCCCGTGAACTCAACGGGCTCGGCGAGGAAGCCGTCGTCGTCCACGCCGTCGATGACACGCTGGTCTGGGTGAAGGTGCTCACCCGCAACGGCAACGCCACGATCCGCACGGAGTTCGTCTACAGCACGACGTCCTCCGACCGGACGCAGAAGCAGACCGAGGCGGACGCCATCACCGCCGCCCGTGACGTACTCGGCTCCCTGAGCTGACCGCTCCGGCCACGACGTGCGCATCCAGCCCCGCGGAGGCGGCGATCCCAGGGCCACGCCCACGCCCACGGCCGCCCGGTCCGACCAGCCCCCGCACACCACCGTGCCGCAGTCACCCGCCATGCCGACGCCGACCCGGCCGGTCACCACCGCCGCGGAGCCATCGGCCGGGGTCCAGGACCGGGCTCGGATTCGGGCCCACGGGCAGCAGAGCCCCACCCGCATCGGCCCCTACGAGGTCTTCCAGCTCCTCGGCGAGGGCGGTATGGGCCGGGTGTTCCTGGCCAGGTCGCCGGGGTCGTGGCTGGTCGCCCTGAAGGTCATCCGGCCCGAGTACGCCGAGGCACCGAACTTCCGCGGGCGGTTCCGGCGCGAGGCCGAGTCCGCGCGCCGCGTCAGCGGCTTCTTCACCCCGCCCGTGCTCGATGCGGACGCGGACGCGCCGCAGCCCTGGCTGGCCACGGCCTGCGTCCCCGCGCCCTCGCTGCACGATGTCGTACGCGGCTTCGGCGTGCTGTCCGAGCCGGGGCCACGAGCCTTGGGCGCCGGTCTCGCGGAGGCACTGCCCGCCATCCACGACGCGGGCATCGTGCACCGCGACCTCAAGCCCGGCAACGTACTCATCACCGAGGACGGGCCCCGCGTCATCGACTTCGGCATCAGCAGCGCGGTGGACGCCACCCAAGTGACACGTACCGGTGCCGTGATGGGGACGCCCGGGTTCATGGCGCCCGAGCAGATCGTGTCGAGCCGCGACGCCGGGCCTGCGGCCGACGTCTTCTCGCTGGGCTGCGTCCTGGTCTTCGCGGCCACCGGCAGTGAGCCTTTTCAGCATTGACGCTCCAGGGTGAGGACGGCGGCGGCGATGACGGTCATGCGGTTGGGACTGCAGCGGGCTTTGCGGAATATTCGCCAGGACTTCAGTCCCGCGATGCAGCGTTCGACCGGTGCGCGTGCCGCTGACAGGGCCCGGTTGATCGTCCGCTGGGTCGTGGTGAGGTCCTGATGAGGAAGCCGTCTGATCGGGGTCGTCACCCAGGAGCCGGCCCCGATGTAGGCGCGGTCGGCGAGGACGGGAACGCCCTGGCGTTCGCAGATCCGGATGATGCGGTGGGTGCGGGCCGCGGTCAGGTCGTGGGTGCGGCCGGGCAGCGCCGGTGAGATCCACAGCAGCTTGCCCGCGGGATCGGCCACGACCTGAACATTCACGCCGTGACGACGGTGCTTCTGCGAGAAGTCGGCCCGGCTGTCGCCGACGCGGTCGCACTCGGCGAGCGTCCCGTCGAGCAGGACGTGATCAGGATCGGCCTCTCGCAGGATCCGCAGCAGTCCGGGCGCCCGGCGGGACAGGTGCTCGACGACGGCTGTCACGTAGGCGTGTGCGGTGCCGACGGATATGCCGAACCCGGCGGCGATCTGCGCGAGTGTGTCGTGCCGGCGAAGGTAGACCAGGCCCACGAGCGCACGCTGGTGGGGCGGGAGCTTGCAGCGTCGGTCACCCTCACGGGTGACGATGAGCATGGATACCCACTCGACCAGGGCGTGAGGCAGGTCGAGTGCGGCAGGATAGGGAACCAATGAGCTTCTTCGAGGTGGCCACCGATCAGGTGATGGTTCGTGAGCCGCAACGAGCGAGGCCCCCGGGCTGTTGATCGAGATGTCTGACGTCTCAATCATGCTGCTCGGGGGCCTCGTTGGTCATCTATCCTGCCGCACTCGACCTGCCTCATGCGCTCGTGGAGTGGGTCACCATGCTCATCGTCACCCGTGAGGGCGACCGGCGCTGCAAGCTCCGCCTGTCTCAGCGCGCGATGGTGGCACTGGTGTACCTGCGCGAACACGTCACCCTGGCGAAGATCGCTGCCGGGTTCGGGATCAGCGAGTCCACCGCCCACGCCTACACCAGCGCGGTCATCCATCTGCTCGCCGAGCGTGCGCCGGGCCTGCTGAAGGTCCTGCGCGAGGCGGACCCCGACTTCGTCCTGCTGGACGGCACCCTCGCCGAGTGCGACCGAGTCGGCGACTCACGCGCGGACTACTCCCACAAGCACCGCCGGCACGGGGTGAACGTGCAGGTGGTCACCGATCCGGGCGGGGGACTGCTGTGGCTCTCGCCCGCGCTACCAGGCCGGGCCCACGACCTGACCGCCGCCCGCATTCACCCGGTCATCCGTTTCTGTGAGCGCCAGGGCGTCCCCATCCTGGCTGATCTCGCCTACCAGGGCGGTGGCCCGTGGTTGACCACGGGCCACAAACGCAGGCCGCTTCAAGAGCTCACCCCCACCGAGAAGACCGTCAACCGCGCCCTGGCTGCGGCACGTGCACCGGTCGAACGCGGCGTCGCCCGCCTGAAGTCCTGGCGGATCTTCCGCAGATCCCGATGCAGCCCAAACCGCATGACGTCAATCGCCAAGGCGGTCCTCACCCTGGAGCGGCAACGCTGAAGAAGCTCAATGAGGCTCCTGCGCTGATGAGTTGAGACGTCGAACACCTCTCTCAACGGCGCAGGAGCCTCGTGCGTTGCGGGATGCCAGCCCATCACCCGATCAGTGGCCACTCTGAAAGGGCTCAGTTCGTCGCCCAATGCCAGAGCTGGGTCCCTCGAAGGTCTATATCGGGTGTTGGAGGATTGCCTCGGCAATTACACAGGAGTGGCCGAAAGGGTGGGATCTGTTGGCCGACAACCACAGCTTTCTAACGCAGTGTTAACGAACCGGAAGTGGTCGCGGGAGGCGGTAGAGCGACGCCACCTCGCTCTTCGCACACGCCTGTGAGTCTGTCAGCGGAAGGCGGCACACCTCTCCGTATGTTTGCAAGCAAGACCCACACCCGCCCGTGGCGCGACAGCTTCATGCACCGACCCACCTGATGAACATAGGGACTGCGTGCTCATCCCCGCCGCGGCTGTTCACGGCCGCCGTATGCAGATCGGCGACTCCGCGCGCAGGAATCGCCGCAGGCCGAGGACCGTTTCCGGTTTCCGCCGCACGAATAGCGCATTCTTTGCCAGCTCTGCTGCACCTACTCGCCGGGTGCGAGGCCCGCGACCGTCGTCGGGCCGAACGACGTATTCGGGCCGCCCACTTCCTGCAGAAGAAGTCCTTACGCGAGTTCGACTACACCGCCGACCCCAACATCGACTCGGCCCGTTATCCACGACCCCGCCAGCTGCGACTGGTGGAGCCCCTGACGCCTGCCCCAGCCACGAGGGGCGTTAGATCGCGGGCTGCAGGCGTCCCCACATGAGAGCTGTACCAGGACGTGCTCCGGCCGGTCGGATGCAGAGGGCAGGCCGTCGCAGCTTGGTCGAGGTCGTCAGGCTGAAGGGGGCGGGGAGGGCCCCTTCGCCAGGCCAGGTGCCTGCAGATGATCTTTGACCACCTTGACCGCCTCCGGGCCATCGCCCCCATGTTGAAATGTCGGGTTGCGCGTTCCACTTGTGAGCCAGGTACTCGACAAGCGGGAGCGCCCCAGATGAACTTCTCCACTGGCGAATTCGCCTACCCGCCGGGACAGCCCGGGGCAGACGGTGCAGCCCGTCCAGGCCCCTGCGCAGGCGTGATCGCACCACTGCCTCAGCGCTCCGTCGACTCCGCCCGGATGATTCCGCCCGCCGGAGAAGCCGCCTTCACCACCCGCACCGAGACGATCAGCCACGAGGACGTCGCCCTGGACATGCGCGACCTCGCCACCCGGGTCCGGAGCCTGATGGGCTTTCAGAGCGGCCACCCGGTCCGCCTTCCGCTGGGCGGGCGCCTCTTCGACGTCGTGGCCACCGCGAGCGGTGATGCCGCGCGGGCCGTCGTCCGGCTCATGGACGAGGTACAGATCGACGGCTGCGGACCTGTGATCGAAGACCCGGTCAGGTCGTGGCTCTACTGGCTCGTACCGCCGGGCTCCAGTGCACAGTGGGCGCCGCACCGCTACGGCGCCTGTCTCGGACGGCCGCACGAGATCGCCCTGCCGCCCCTTGACCATGTCGATCCACCCGGTCAGTACTGGCTGCGGCCCTTCAAGAGCGATCGCCTCGTGCCTCCAGCCCCCCTGCGGGACTACCTCGATCGCCTGCAACCCGCCCCCGTGCCGCACGAAGCGCTGCTCGCGTCCCAGCTGAGGTTGGCGTGAGGCGGCGACATGACCTTCGGCGACCTCTCCCTCAGCGCATACCTTCCGTACCGGGACGACCACTGCGGCGCGTTCCTCCCGTACGAGGACGACCCGAAGACTCCCTGGAATCAGGCTCCGCGGCTCGAGGGCCTGCGCGTCGACTCCATGCAGGAGCTGTTCCAGGAGCACGACCGGACCGGCGCCAGGGTCAGCGTGGCTCCGTACGTGGTGGCAACCTCCAGCGACGAGCGGCGTGCGGCGCTGCAGCGGCTCCGGCGGTTCGCTACGGACGAGCAGGGCTGGGACGTCGTACGGACTTCGTTCACCGACTCCGATCCGGCCTCGCCCATCGAGTATCGCTCGAGGTTCGGGGCCGTGTGCCGCTACGTCGGCCTGGGGCTTGCCAGCGGCGTGCTTGCTCCGGGGCGTCCCGACCTCACCTTTGATGACCCAGCGTTCGAGCGCGTCCTGACCTACCTCCACAAGCGCCAGGCGTTTCTGGCCTTCCTGCCTCTCCTCGGTGGCCGAGGGGCAGAGCAGTGACTGTCTCCCACGACATTCCGCCGACCGACCCGGTGAATTCCCTTCGACCAGTAGGACCATCGCCGAGGCGGCCCGGCCTGGGGTGGCGATGCCGCGCCACGAGACCCCGTCGCACCCGAGTACGCGCTGATCGGCTGCATGAAGGCGTTGCCTCCTACGTTCCGTGAGGACGCTCGCGTATCAACGCGCCCAGAGCTTCGTCCTGCATCGGGCGGGGCCGACCGCCATCGCGTCACTACGAGTTGTGGCCGTACACACCCATTTCACCGCCCGCGCCGTGCATTTCCTGCTCGACGTGGCCAAAGAAGGCAGAAGCCTATGAGTCCTGAGCAGCACTCCCCAGACCTGCAGGGCGACAGCGCCCTCGACTTCGCGGCCATCGGCCGCACCGTGGGCCACGCCCTCGCTCTGCTTCCCCCGCCCAGCGGCGACGACATCCTCTTCCATTTCTATGGAGGCGAACCGCCCGAATACACCACGGAGGAGCTGACCAAGATGCTCCTGGCCGACCTGTCGACGCTGCTGTTCGCTTGCCAGGAGGTCCCCGTGGAGGTGTGGGACGGCGAGCCCAAACAGATGCTGCTGAGCATGGTCCAGGAGGGCCACGCGCTCATCGAGAGGCGGCCTGTGGCCCCGGACGCCGCCCACGCCTATGACTACCTTCAGCGGCTCGCCCACGCCACCAGAGCCCTTGCCGTCGTTGCCTACAGAACGCGATAGACCATCGCGCACCGCTGACGGACGTCGCCTTATGCCTTCGGGCCTGAGGAGCGCGTGCGGGCGGAGCCCGACACCTACGGATGGTGCTCGGGCATCAAGAGGGCTGCGCGCGTCCGTGGCCGCGCTGTCCTCGTCGTATCTCCCGCGTCGCGTCCGTGGCCCAAGACCTGCTGGTCGTGACGTCACCGATTTCCACCGAGCCGAAGGGCACAAACACGTGACCACCTGTGACATCCGCCATGAATCGGACCGGCATCCGGAGCTTACCCATCAGGTGGGCGCGATAGCCGAGATAGTGGCGACTGCTGTGGAGAAGATCACCGGACTCTCCCTCGGCGGCCGTCCTGTGATTCGCATCGTCGGGCACGAGGAGTTCATCACCGAAGCGATGATGGAGCGACGGCGCCAGGCGGCCCTCGACACGAAGCAGTTCAGCTTGTCCCACGAGGCGACCAGGGCCCTGCGTTCCCGCCTGGACACTGAGGAGACGGAACTGCGGCTGTCCTGGATGGGCAGTGGCGCGCAGACCATCGCCAACGTCGCTGGCGAACCGCAGGCCTTGATCGCGCCCGAGTCCTTTCACCACGCCGGCTTCGGGACCGAGGAGATCACCAAGGCGCTCGCGCACGAGCTCGCGCACGTTGCGCAACACCATGCAAGCCGCGGCCGGGCGTCCCTCGCCTACAACACCCTCCGGCCGGACCTGTACGGTCTCGTCGACGTCGCAGTCGGGCACCTGCTGCACGGCCACGCGGTGTGGACGGATGAGCGCGTCACCCAGCGCGTGGTCGGGCATGCAGTCGAGCTGCGGCCCACCGGTCGGGAGACGCCCGAGTACCTTGCCATGCGAGACCGGTTCGCGGAGCGGATGCGGGATTCCGAAACCGCGTCCGCGCACCCTGCTCCGTCGCCGGATGCCTACGACGACGGTGCCCAGTTCATGACGGTCGTCATCGAACGGCTGGGAATCGCGGCCTTCAACACGGTCTGGGGGGACCTGTCGCTCACACCGACTACCCGGGAGATCAAGGACCCCGACCGGTGGATCCGCCGACTGGCCCAGGACGCCCGCGCTCTGAGCACGACCCAGGAGAACACGTGATCTGGTGGTTCTTGTGGCGTCTTAAGCCTCCCGTTCTGGTCCCGGGGGCATTTCACCAGAACGCGTCCACCGCGCGTTCCCCGCCGGAGAGGCAGAACGCGGGCACGTAAGACCCCCTGTTTCCTGGTCACAGCACAAGCCGCAGCCGGAACGTGACGGAGCCCGGGAGCATGTCCAGCTCCCGGGCTCCAGCTTGCCACCCATTTGCGCACACCGGCGGCGTTTAAGAACCGCGGGTCATGTTGAGATCGACGTGTTCTGCCTTTGAACTACAGCGCCACGAGAGAGGCGCCGGAGGGACTTGAACCCCCATCCGTCGATGTTCGCCCACGCTCGGTCGATCCGGTGTTCGGCGGCGAATACTGAGACTGGAGCGAGAATCTGAGTTTCATGGGGCCGCCTCTGCCAGGCTTGGGCCACCCCCGCACGTGGTGCGGGGAGAGGGATTCGAACCCCCAACTGACACCCCTTCATCAGCTTCAACATCAGTTTCAGCTTGCGCTCATCGCGCACCCTCCGCTCGCGACGGAGGGCGTATGTGGGGGCTACCGGAAGAGGTAGCCGAATACCGCGTCGCCGACCCGCTGGTCGGTGACCTCGGTGTTGTTCGCCTCCTCGCGGGCGAACTTGACGGACTGCTGGAGCTTCTCGACGCGGTCGAGGAGCTCGTTGACCCGCCGGGCGGGCAGCGCGCCGGAGAATTTCACCGTAGTCCAGTAACCGACCGGGACGTCCTCGTAGTACACCTCGACCTGCGCCGGGTGCTTATCCGTGGCCTCGGCCTTCACATGGTTGCGCGGAACCTTCTTCGTGCGGATGGTCCGCACCGGGTCCGTCTTCCACGAGTCCGTCGAGGGGTCCAGGTTCCACGACTCGGAGGCGTCGAGCACCGGCAGCTTGCGCACGAAGGTGTGCAGGTCGGTGAGTTGCTTCTCCAGGAACAACAGGTACGGGACGGGCACCTGGGGCAACAGCACCGTACCGTCAACCACCACGTCCGCGACCGCGGACCGGTTCGCCCAGTCCTTCGTCGCGGTCACGTCGAAGAGCCGCGTCAGCGTCCCGGCGGTCGCCCGCAGAGCGTCCTCGGCCTTGATCTGCACCCGCGTGGACTCTGGTGGCAGCTGCTCGCCCTCTTCGTCCTTGGGCTGGTAGGTCCGGGAGATGCCGGCCAGCAGGGCGGGCTTCTGCACATCCTGGTGAGCCTGGGTGAGCTCCTGGAGAGCCTTGGACTTGACGCCCTTTTCGACTGCGATGATCTGATTCAGCTTCGGCACACGGCGAACCTACCAACTCCGTGCCGTACGCACATCCGATTAAACGCCTGGCTGCGAGGGCGGGGCGGCGAGTGTGAGCCCGGACCGGGGCGCGAAGGTCACCAACCGTAAGGCGGCCGCCCGGCCGGCGACCCGTGCGGTGCATCGCAAGGCGGAGGGCCACGGCTCCTACCGGGGACGTACCTCGGTGGTCCGACAACGCGTCGAGGTGCAGTGTCGGCCGTCGCGACATGGTGAACCTTCGCGGTCACAGCCCTTAGCCTCGATCTTTCGCTTGGGGTGATGCGGCGTGGTTGATCGTCAGTTGCTGTGTGGCCGAGGTGTTTTCGGTGTCTGGGCATGGCGGAGTCCCGGCGCGGTGGTCGGGTTCTCCAAGGTCCTTCACGTCGTGGGCGGGCCGGGGCCGGTTGATCAGGCGGCGGGCCGGGGCAGTGCGGCGAGCCGGTGGAATGCCGTGGCCAGTTCGCTTCTCCAGGGCCAGGTTGCCGATATCCGCAAGCGCAGGGGGCGGCCGCCTCGGGTGAGACGGGCGGCGACGTGCAGCAGCCGATAGCGAAGTCTCTTCGGCTCGGCGGTGGCGAGTTCGCCGTCCAGCAGTAGGACGCGTGTCCAGGCGGGCAGGTCGATTGCCGCGAGGCTGAGCTCGAGCCAAACGGTGTTGATAGCGAAGTCGCGGGAGGGGAAGCGGCCGAAGCCGGTGTCCTTGCCCGTGCGAATGTGGTCCTCGACGGTTGCATGCCCGCGGTGGCGGGCCTCCAAGAACTGCGCGGAGCCGCCGCCGGAATAGGAGGTGTCGGTGAGGAGCACCCGATGGCGCAGGCCCTCATCCTGGTCGAACAGGGACAGTTGGGCACCGGGGTGCGGGCGTTCGCGGCGCGCGATGATGCGGGTGCCGGCCGGGTAGCCTTTCAGGTCGACCATGCCGGTCAGCTCGGTGACCTCGGCCCCGTCGCGCAGGGTGCCGTCCTGGTCCAGGGCCGGGTGCCACAACCGGTCGGGGACGGCCTGGATAGCGCGGCGGACCGGCTCGGTGATGGTGTATCCGACCGAGAAGCGCAGGTTGATGCCCTGTTCGCGGCGGTTGCCGAGGTGGGCGAGGAAGGCTTTCGCGGATCCGGCGCTGTCGGCGCGGACGAGGATGTCGGTGCCGTGCCGGTGGGCGTCGGGAATCTGGGCGAGAGCCTGGTCGAGCACCGTGATGTGGTCAGCAGCGGTGTTGGCGCCAGCGTTCCCGGGGCGTAGTCGGCCGGCCAGGGCTTCGCCGGTGTTGGCCAGGAAGCACAGCAGTGGGTGGAAGCCGAAGCCGCCTTTGTATGTGGGGGCGGCCTGGTCCTTCGCGGAGTGGCAGGTGACCAGCGTGGCATCCAGGTCCAGGACCAGACCGGGAAGTTCCTGGCCGCCGGCCCGGGCCGCAGGGATGCCCTCGCTCTGTTCAGCGGCCTGTAGCCAGGCGATTTCCCGGGCCCGCCCGCGAGCCGAGCGCAGAGAAGCCAGTGCCTGCTCGTCGGTGTCGGCGAGTAGCCGCCAGGCCGTTGGCGTCGAGGCGACCGGCCCGAACACCCCTTCCTGGTCCCGTAGTACAGCCAGATCTGTGATGGTCTCGCCGCCGTCGGCGAGCATCACCGCGAGATCGGTGGCGATCCGTCCCGGGCCGTGCCCGGTGCCGCGCGGCCGGAGCCGCCTGAGCGCGGTGGAGTACGCACTCGTCAGGCCGGTGGCATCGGCGAGATCCGCGAGCAGCCGTGCCCCGGCATGCCCGACCACCCCGGAACCATCCGTGCTGACAAGGAGCTTGGGACGCGAGCCGATACCCTGCACGCAGAGAGTGCCTTCCGCTTGGTCTGATCGAACCCCCCGGCAGGGTTCATCGTCCCAGTTCAGAAGACACTCACTCTTGCGTTTCTGCCCCACGCCGATCCTCACCCCAACCGAAGCGCCGAGGCTAGGGTGTGGTCGGGCCACTGAGGTGGCGGATGGTGGGAAATGGGTCAACCCGAGGGGCAGAAGGGGCACTTGATGGGTCAACGTGCGACATCGACGCAGGCCCCGGAGAGACAGGATCCGCGATTTGCAGCTGAGGTAGGTTGACCTTCGATCAAGGGGACGTGGAGAGCGGGGGGACCGCGTGAGGGCACTCGGCAACGGCGATCCGTCGCACATCGGGGCATATCGGCTCCTGGGCCTGCTCGGCGAGGGCGGTATGGGCCGGGTATACCTGGGCCGGTCCGAGGGCGGGCGTACCGTCGCCCTCAAGGTCGTGCAGAGCGAGATCGCCCAAGTACCGGATTTCCGAAGGAGGTTCGCGCGGGAGGTCGCCGCCGCGCGGCGCGTAGCGGGCCCGTGGACCACGGCTGTGCTCGACGCGGACGTCGACGCGGCCGTCCCCTGGGTCGCCACGCAGTACGTACCCGGTCCGGATCTGCACACCGTCGTCTCGCGGGACTTCGGCCCGCTGCCGGAGGGCACCGTAGGCGTCCTCGCCAACCGACTCGCTCTCGCACTCCAGGCGATCCACGGCAACGGGCTGATCCACCGCGACCTCAAACCGACGAACATCCTAGTCACCGTCGACGGGCCGCGCGTCATCGACTTCGGCATCGCACGGGCCCTGGACTCCTTGGAAACGATCGCCCAGGAATCGGCAATGACCCGTACGGGCATGGTCATCGGTTCGCCCGGTTTCATGTCCCCTGAGCAGGCGCGCGGGCGTGATCTCACACCCGCGAGCGATGTGTTCTGCCTGGGATCCGTCCTCGCCTACGCCGCCACCGGGCGGCAGCCCTTCGGCGCCGATGGGAGCGCAGGGCTCGCCGCGCAGTTGTTCCGCGTGGTGGAGGACGAGCCGGACCTTGAGGGAGTTCCAGCGCCCCTCGCCGCTCTCGTTCGCGACTGTCTGGAGAAGGACCCGCAGCGCAGGCCCACACCGGGCGAGATAGCCGAGCGGGCCGCGGACAAATCCACCGAGCCCTGGCTGCCCGGCGAGATTCTGCAGCAACTGGGGCGTCGAGCTGGCGAGTTGCTGGACTACGACCCCGCGGTGGCCGTCCCTGCCGTGCAGGCATTGGCACCCATACACGCGCCGACGTTCCACACCCCCGCACCGCCACCCGCGTTGCCGACCATGCCCGCACAGCCTCCGGGCGCCCCGCTCCCGCCGAACCCCCGACAGCGCCGAACCCGCACGATCATCGCGGGCGCGGTTGCGGCCGCGGTCATCGCCGCCGCCGGCGGCCTGGCGGCGCTCAAGCCCTGGGACAACGGCAACGACAAGAACACCCAGGGCGGAAAAGGCAGTTCGCCGGGAACCAGCAACCCCACCCGTGTCTCCATGCCGAGCGACTTCAACGGAACATGGGAGGGCCGGCTCACCGAGCCCGGTGAGCTGTCGAGCAAGCGCCTCGTACGTATCGAGATACAACCCCGCGCGGACAGGTTCTGGATATGGACTGTTGACGCAGAGCGGACTTGCGACGTCGAGGTCACCGCGCTCAAGGTGACGAAAGAGTTCAACGACAAACCCGCTATGACGCTCAGCGCGCCCAAGCTCAGCAGCGCCTCGCCCGCGTCCGAAAAGGGCGGGTGCACGCGACAGCCGACCGGCAAACTCATCGCCGATGGTGAGGAAACGCTCCGCTGGAAATTCGGCGAATACGAGGTCAGGCTCTACAAGAAGCCGAAGCCAGCGGTCATGCAGCAGGTACCGAGCATCTTCGTGGGCCACCGGAAGATGGAACACGATGACCGCGGCTTCTCACCCGACCGCCGACTCCAGCTCCAGACGGTCACCATCAACGAGGGAACCGTCCTCAACACCAGCACCGTGCGGGTCTCTGTGTTGGCGGGGAAGCCGGGAGCGGCGGGCTGGTGCTACTACCGGGGCCTCGTGTTCTCAGTAAGCGGGGAGAAACAGGACATGCTCTCCACCACAACACTGGAGTCGGAGTCGACCCCTGACGCGGCGCCCTGTCCGGCATCCCTGCCGGCTCAGTACTACTTTCCAGGGCCCAAAGGCTCGTACCTGCTGGTCTCGACGATGGGCCAGCAGGGAGTCTCCGGAACCGTCGTGCGCGCCGACCCCTAACCTCAGCTGCACAGCCCCCGCCCCACGTCGTAGCGCCAGTGCCGTCGTCTATCGCCCGGTCGGGCCCGGCTTTGCGATCCGCCTCGACCAGCAGTACTGAGCTGATTCCAACCTCAGGCTGATGATGCGTGGTGGAGGGTGAGGACTGCCTTCACGATGTCGGTGATCCGGTTGGTGCTGCAGCGGAGTTTCCGAAGCAGGCGCCAGCCCTTCAGCGTGGCCATCGCCTGCTCACCGTCGCAGCGGATCTTGGCGTGGGTGGTGTTGTGGCGCCGCTTCCATCGCTTGAGGCGGCGTCCCCGGAACGGGACGCGGACGGGGTGGTCGGCTCCCTGGTACGCCTTGTCCGCCCAGCACTTGAGATCCGCCGCGGCGAGCGCGCCGATGATCCCGTGGTGGCGGGCGGCGGTCAGGTCGTGGGTGGAGACGGGCAGCGCAGGCGAGGCCCACAGCAGGCGGCCGAGCGGGTCGGCGAGGACCTGGACGTTCATGCCGTGGCGCTTGTGTTTCCCGGAGTAGTACGGAGTGTCGGCGGCGATGCGGTCGATCGGCAGCCGGGTGCCGTCGAGGATGACGAACGCCTTGCCCCGGATCGTGTCCATGGCCTCGGCCAGGGTGGGGGCGAGGGCGGCCAGGACGTCGACCGCCTCGCGTATGTAGCGGTACACGGTGGCGATCCCGATACCGAATCCGGCGGCGAGCTGGGCATAGGTGTCGCCGCACCGTAGGTGCGCCAGGGCGAGGAGCGACTGACGACTCGACGGCAGACGCCGCCAGCGGGTGCCGATTTCCCGCCGTCGGGATGTGAGTCGTCCGGTCAGGTACCGCAGGGTGCGGCTGGACAGGTCGATCGACGACGGGTAGACAAGCACACGAGGCTCCTGACAGCACGGTGGATCTTGGTCGTGACACCGTCTACCAGGAGCTTCGTCATTCCACCCACTCGTCCAACTCGTGGTCAGCACTGCAAGGTTGGAAAGGGCTCAGTGCCATCTGCCCGAGACTGGGTGGGGGATGCTCAACCTGTCGGGCGGCGTCATCACCGCGGGCAAGGAGTGGACGGACGACGGCGCGGTGCACGAGGTGCACTCGCTCAAGCGCCGCGCGGCTACCGCGACCCGGCCTGTGCGCATCCCGCCGCAGTTCGTGCGGATCCTGCGCGCGCACATCAAGCGGTTCGGTGTGGCGCCGGACGGCCGACTGTTCCGGAACCAGGCCGGCAACTACGTGGATGCGTCTGCGTATGGCATTACGTGGGCGCGGGCACGGAAGCACGTGCTGACCCGCACGGAACTCGCCTCCGGGCTGGCCAAGCGTCCCTACGATCTCCGGCACGCCGGGATCTCGTTCTGGTTGTACTCCGGTGTGGACCCGGCTGAATGCGCTCGCCGCGCGGGCCAGAGCATCGAGGTCCTCTTCCGGCATTACGCCAAGTTCCTGGACGGCGTCAGGGAACAGGCCAACCAGCTGATTGAGCAGTCCATGCAGGAGTGGGACCGCGTCAGTCAGAGCTCGGCGCCTGCGGGGTGAGTCGTGACTTGGACCGGAAATAGACCGGAAGAGCTGGTCAGGAGCGGGATAGCGGTGGGAGGAACTGGGAGTTACGGCGTAAACCGGGCCCTGCTCTGAGCGGGCCGAGCGGAAGGCGCCTGACCGGCAAAATCCCAGGTCAGGCGCCTTTTTTCGTGCTCCTAGAAGAAGCCGAGCTTCTTCGGAGAGTACGACACCAGGAGGTTCTTCGTCTGCTGATAGTGTTCCAGCATCATCTTGTGCGTCTCACGGCCGATCCCGGACTGCTTGTAGCCGCCGAACGCCGCGTGTGCCGGGTACGCGTGGTAGCAGTTCGTCCACACGCGCCCCGCCTGGATCGAACGGCCCGCTCGGTAAGCGGTGTTGATGTCCCGCGTCCACACCCCGGCACCCAGCCCGTACAGGGAGTCGTTGGCGATTTTGACGGCGTCGTCGAAGTCGTTGAACGACGCTACCGACACGACGGGGCCGAAGATCTCCTCCTGGAAGATCCGCATCCGGTTGTTGCCCTCGAAGATCGTGGGCTGCACGTACCACCCACCCGCCAACTCGCCGTCGTACTCGATGCGCTGCCCGCCCGTCAGGACCTTCGCCCCCTCCTGCTGGCCGATGTCCAGGTACGAAAGGATCTTCTCCAACTGGTCGTTGGAGGCCTGCGCGCCGATCATCGTGTCCGTGTCGAGCGGGTGCCCCGGCTTGATCGCCTCGGTGCGGGCGACCGCCGCCTCCAGGAACTCGCTGTAGTGACCGCGCTGGATCAGCGCCCGCGACGGACACGTACAGACCTCGCCCTGGTTGAGCGCGAACATGGTGAAGCCCTCGAGCGCCTTGTCGCGGAAGTCGTCGTCGGCGGCCCACACGTCGTCGAAGAAGATGTTCGGGCTCTTGCCGCCGAGCTCCAGCGTCACCGGCTTGATGTTCTCCGAGGCGTACTGCATGATCAGCCGCCCCGTCGTCGTCTCCCCGGTGAAGGCGACCTTCGCGACGCGCGGACTCGACGCCAGCGGCTTGCCCGCCTCCACGCCGAAGCCGTTGACGACGTTGACCACGCCGGGCGGCAACAGGTCGCTGACCAGGCTCAGCCAGACATGGATCGACGCCGGTGTCTGCTCGGCGGGCTTCAGGACGACCGTGTTCCCGGCGGCGAGCGCGGGCGCCAGCTTCCACGCCGCCATCAGGATCGGGAAGTTCCACGGAATGATCTGCGCCACCACACCCAGCGGCTCGTGGAAGTGGTACGCGATGGTGTCGTCGTCGACCTCGCTGAGCGAGCCCTCCTGTGCTCGGATCACCCCCGAGAAGTAGCGGAAGTGGTCGATGGCCAGGGGAATGTCGGCGGCCAGCGTCTCCCGCACCGGCTTGCCGTTCTCCCAGCTCTCCGCCACCGCGAGGGTTTCGAGCCCGGCCTCCATGCGGTCGGCGATCTGCCTCAGGATGGCCGCGCGCTCACCCACGGACGTACGCCCCCACGCGGGCGCTGCCGCGTGCGCCGCGTCCAGGGCGCGCTCCACGTCCTCGGCCGTGCCCCGGGCGATCTCGGTGAACGGCTGTCCGTTCACCGGGCTCGGGTTCTCGAAGTACTGCCCCCGCGCCGGGGCCACATACTCCCCGCCGATGAAGTGGTCGTACCGGGCCTCATAGGTGACGGCTGCGCCCTCCGAACCGGGCGCTGCGTAACGGGCCATCTTGATTGCCTCCCCGGACACGCCGCCCGCCATTGGGCAGCTCTCCGCCGGAGGCTAGGGACATGGAGGTTGCAAGTACGTTGCGCGCCACGGACGCGAGGCCGTGTCGCGCGTGCACGGAGGGCCCGTGAGGCTCGGGATGGTGTCTTCGCGTGTGAGGCCCGGGCGTGGCGTCGGGGCTCGTGAGGCTCGGGGTGCTGTCTTCGCGTGTGCGGCCGGGGCGTGGCGTCGGGGCTCGTGAGGCTTGGGGTGATGCCCTCGCGTGTGAGGCCCAGAGGAACGTGTGAGGCCCGGAGGGAGACGTCACCGTCCGTGAGTCCATGGCAACGGCGTTACCGGGGGGCGACGGCAGGCGCTGTCCTCCGCGTCGGCCGTCAGCTCGCTGTCGAGGGATCGCAGTCTCGCCACCACCGACGCCGTCGGCCGCACAGCCGCCAGGGCCCGCCACACCTCCGCGTCCTCCGCGCCCCACGACGCGTGCACCCAGTCCGACAGGAGGTCGGGGTCGCCGCGCGCGATGAGCGCCGCCCGCACCTGGTCGGTCAGCCGCCGCCGCAACCGCACCACGGCCGGTGCCTGTGACCCCGGAAGCAGTGGCCCCGCGTACCCGGACACCGCCGCCGCCACCGCCCCGCACCCCAGGCGTCGCTCCACGACGTCCACGTCCGACATGACCCGCATCGCCAGGCGGTACGGCCGTGACCGGAGCATCTCGGGCCCGAGCACCTGCCGCAGCCGTGCCAACTCCGCCCGCAAGGTCACCGGCGTCACCGACTCGTCCTCGTACACCGCGCACAGCAACTCATCGCCCGTCAGCCCCTCCGGGTGCCGGGCAAGCAGCACCACGATCTCGCTGTGCCGTCGACTCAGCCGCAGCTTGCGACCGTTCGCGACGAGCAGCGCCTCATCCCGCCCGAGCGCCGTCAGCTCCAACGTGCCGTCCGCCTCCACCGGCGGCGCCAGCAAGGCCAGTTGGGACTCCGCCGCCCTCGCCACCGCCTGTACGAAGGCCAGGCTGTGCGGGTGCGCCAAACCGTCCCCACCGGTGATGTCGACGGCCCCGAGCAGTCGGCCGGAGCGAGGGTCGTGAACGGGGGCGGCCGCACACGTCCAGGGCTGCACCCTGCGCACGAAGTGCTCCGTAGCGAACACCTGCACCGGCCTGTCCACGGCGACCGCAGTTCCCGGCGCGTTCGTGCCCATCGCCGACTCGGCCCACCGCGCGCCCGGGACGAAGTTCATGCGCCCCGCGCGCATCCGGGTGGCGGGGTGCCCCTCGACCCATAGCAGCCTGCCGTGCGCGTCGCACACCGCCAGCAGATGCTCTCCGTCCTTGGCGAAGCCGCCCATCAACTCTCGGAACACCGGCATCACCCGCGACAACGGGTGTTCCGCCCGATACGCCCCCAGGTCTCCGCCCGTCAGCTCGACCGATGCCCCGGTGTCCTCCGGGCTGACCCGCGCCCGCATCGAGCGGCGCCAGGACTCGGCCACCACGGAGCGCACGGGGCGGGTTACGGTGCCCGCCACAGTGAACCGCTCGTGTGCGTTCCGTATCGTCCGGACCCGCTCGGCAGGGTCGGTGCCGAACTCCAGGGCTACCCATGGATCGGTCAACTCGGTCCTCCCGGGGCGGCGATGCGGTGCTGCCATCGTCACCCCGGGAACTCAAGCCGACAAGCGTCCGCGTAGGGGCGTCGGCTGGTCCTCGACCGTCTGCGATTGGTCCTCACCTGGCCCTGAGCCGGTTCGCAGGTCCTGAGCTGGTTCGCAGCCGGCGTCGGCCGCTGCGGTGCCGGGCTGTCGGTGCTGCGGTCAGGCGAAGTTCACCATGCGTATGTAGCGTGACCAGTCCCAGTATCGGCCGGGGTCGGTGTGATCCGTCCCCGGTACTTCGACGTGGCCGATGATGTGCTCCCGGTCCTTCGGGATGCCGTACTTCTTGCAGATCGCCGCGGTCAGGGCTGCGGACTGCTCGTACATTTCGTTGGTGAAGTACTCCGGCTTGTCCACCCACCCTTCGTGCTCGATGCCGATGCTACGTGTGTTGTAGCTCCAATTGCCCGCGTGCCAGGCGACGTTGCGCTCGCGAACGCACTGGGCGATGTGCCCGTCCGCCGAGCGGACGACGTAGTGCGCGGAGACCTTCTTCGCCGGGTTCTTGAAGATGGCGAGTGTGTCGGCGTACGTCTCCTGCGTCACGTGAATGATCACGTACTCGACCGGATAGGTGGTGGGGCGATTGGCTGCGGTGTAGTTGGAGGTGCTGGCCGGGACTGACTCGGCTGGGGGATAGTCGACCGCCCGTGCTTGCGCGTCGGCCGGACGTGCCGTCAGGAGCGCGGAGGGGAGGGCGGCGAGAGCGGCGCCTTGGAGGATCCGACGTCTGGCCGGCCGGATTGGCGGTGCGGGTGTTGCGTCCTGTGGTGTGTCCTTCGCTTGGTGTTCTGCTCGATCCATGGCTGTTCTGCCTCTCGGTGGGGGGAGCAGCTGGATGCACGGCTCCTTGAGGGAGGGTGCGGCACGGCGTCGTAGTGGTGAGGGGTGGTGCAGGGCTGTAGTGGGGGGATCGAGGGAGGACGCAGAGGGAAGGGCAGGCGCCCGGTGCCTGCACAGTGTGAGTGGCGAATTCGTAGGCGTCCAGGGAGCGGTAGGCGAAATTCTCGCAGTCGATCTGGTTGCCTGGGGTGAGTTTCGAGTCGGTCCTGAGCCGTTCCTCCGCATTCTTTCCTGAGTCGTTCGCGTGAACTGTCTGCGCTTTTTTGCCCGCGCTGTCTTCCTTGAATCATTTGTGGCCTGGCGGGTCTGCCTGCGTCCGTGCGGCCACGCTCCCGCCCCGCCGCCGGCGCGATGCGACCTCACGCGAAATACGGTACGGGCCAAGTCTGTTGAGGCGGAAGGGCCTGAGCAGCATCTGTGCACGGGGCGGCGAGTGTGGATAACTCGACCACTCGTGTGGGGGACGGGGACGGATGCTTTGGGACGCAGGAGCGGAATCCTGGATTCATTCGCCATGTCCGCAGTGGGCTGGACATCCGTCGGTCAGGCAGGGCTGAAGTCGCTTACGCAGTTCCGTCATTGGGCTAAACCGGTGGCATTCCCGCGCCCCCGAAAGGGAATTCCCGACGAGTGAGAGCCGGGCGGCGCCCAAAGCGGCCGGTTGAGCCGCCCAGGGCGCGTATCGGAAGCGGATCTTGGATGTGTGATGATCTTGGGTCATGTCGCGAGGAGACCTGACGGACAAGCAACTGGGTCTTCACGGACAAGCAACTGGATCTTCCTGTGGAATCGCTGTTGCCCGCTGGCAAGAAGCCAGGACGACCGGCGGCATGGACGCGGCGGCGGGACGGTACCTGGCAGCTGATCTTCACCGCGCTGCAGGCTCAGGTGGACGCCAAGGACCTGATCACCTGGGGCATCAACGTCAACGTCGACTCCACCGTCTGCCGGGCCCACCAGCATGCCGCCGAGGCCAGGAAAGGGGCACCTGCAAAAGGAACGGCCCGGCGGCGTTCACGACGAGCCGGCCGCCCACGGCCTCGGCCGCTCGCGCGGCGGGCTGACGACCAAGCTGGGCCTGGCCGTCGAGCAGGGCGAGCGCCCAATGTCCATCGTGATCACGGCCGGCCAGCGGGGCGATTTCCCCCGCAGTTCGAGGCCGTGGTCGATCGCGTCCGGGTGCCCCGCCTGGGGGCGGGACGTCCCCGCACCCAGTCCCGCCGTGTTCGCGCCGACAAGGCGTACTCCTCCCGCAAGAACCGCGCCTACCTGCGCAGGTGTGGGATCCGCTGCGCCATCCCGAACAAGACCGATCAGCTCGCCAACCGCTGCGGGATCGGCTCTTGCGGCGGCCGACCGCCGAAGTTTGACAAGGCCGACTAACCGCGAGCGTCATGCGGTCGAGTGCGGCATCAATCGCCTCAAGCGCCACCGCGCCGTCGTCACGCGATACGACAGGCTCGCTGTCCGCTACGAAGCGACCGTCCTCGTCGCAGCCATCAACGAGTGGCTGTGTCCAGCACGTTGTTTCAGTCGTCTCGGCCCTGCCATGTGGTGACGCAGGCTTCGTTCCCCTCCAGGTCGGCAAGCACCCAGAACGCGGGGGCACGGGTCGCGGATACAAGCCGCCCCCCAGCGGCCAGCGCGGTCTCGATCCGTCGGGGTGCCTCGTCGTGCGGAACACTGATGTCGAGGTGGATGCGATTGCGCTGCGGACGCGCGCGGTCCATTTGCTGGAACCAGATGGCCGGGCCCTGCCTGAGCGGATCAACGAGCGGATCCTCCGCTCCCTCGGCGCCTGCCTCATCGGTATAGCCCAACACCGCCTTCCAGAACGGCCGAATCCCGGCGATGTTCAGGGCATCGATGGCGATCTCCAGAAGCTGGACGGGCCGTGGTGCCCCCGTTCCGGGTCCGGGCGCGGGCAGAAAACCGGACTTGCCAGCGGTTGCAGAGATCCGGCGCGCGAGCTCGACATCCCGGGTGGTGACCGTCGCATGGTCCAACGACTGCAGAGTGAAGAGGGTCCGATCGGGGCGGACATCGATCCGGAGATGGCGATCCGCATCGTCGCCACACACCGCGACGGCGTCCGCTGCCAAGCTGATCGCTTGAGCCAACGTCCCGACCGGAACCGACGTTTGCAACGAGCCCAGCAAGTAGCGCCATCCGTGATCCTGGACCGCTTCCGACGCTTCCCGCCGACTCAATATCTGCTCCATGACCGCATCCTTGCAGTGCCACTGTCAGCCCCGCCCGTCGGTACTTCCGGTCACGTCCTAGCGGGGCCTGGGAAGCCGCTCAGAGCAGCCGGGCAAGCCGCCCTAAACCACCCCCAACGGATCATCGAGCACCGCCCGCACCACCGCATGAGCCGCCCCCAGCAGCGGGCCGTCCGACCCGACGCCGGAGACGACGACCTCGCAGCCAGGACCCGTGATGCGCCGCCCCAACTCTCCCTCCAAGGAAGAAAGAAGCCACGGCGCGAGCCGAGACAGCGCGCCGCCGAGCACCACCGCCCCTGGATCGAGGAGATTCACCGCACCGGTGAGAGCGATCCCCAGCGCGGCCCCGGCGTCACGCAGGGCCTCCCTGACCTTGGCGTCACCCGCGTGGGCCTGCTCGGCGAGTGCCTTCACCCGGTCGGCCCCGGGCGCCAGACCCGCCGCCCGCAGCACCGCCTCCTCGCCCGCGTACTGCTCCAGACACCCACGGCCACCGCACGCGCACTCCGGCCCCTCCGGCCAGACGGGCACGTGCCCCAACTCGCCGGCGAAGCCCCGGCTTCCCCGCAGCAGCCGCCCGTCGACCACCAGCGCCGCACCGATGCCGATCTCGGCCGACACGTGCAGGAAGTCCGCCGGTGCCGTGCCGCCGAGCCACAGCTCCGCCAAGGCGCCGAAGTTCGCCTCGTTGTCCACGGTCAGCGGCAGCTCCGATGGGAGCAGGACGCCGAGGTCGGCGTTGTGCCAGTCGAGGTTCGGGGCGCGTACGACCGTGTGCGTGTCGCGCGCGACCAGGCCGGGGACGGCGACCGCCAGGCCAGCCGGACGCAGCCCTTCCGTCTCGGTCGCGTCGACCACCTCCCGCACCAGGGAGGCGAGGTCGGCGAGCACGGGTCGGGGAGCGCGGCCTCGGTTGCCGACCCGCCGTACGGCACGCGCGCGTACCTCGCCGCGCAGGTCGACCGCACACACTGCCAGGCGATCGACACCGACCTCCGCCCCGATGCCGGCCGGCCCTCGAGCGCTGACCGCGAGCGCGGAGCCCGGGCGGCCCACCCTGCTCGGACGCTCGGGGCCCAGTTCCTCCAGGAGCCCCGCACGGATCAACTCGTCCACCAACGTGGACACGGCGGCCCGGGTCAGGCCGATCCGTGACGCCACAGAGGCGCGCGACAGCGTGCCCTGCGCGGCGACCGCGTGCATCACCCGGGAGAGGTTGCGGCGTCGCATGCCCTGCTGGGTGTCGGCGAGTCGCTCGCGGGTGCCGCGGGTGGGCCGTTCCCGTGGTGCGGCGGTGAGTGTTCGCTCCCGCGCGGCACCCGCCTCCGCCGGACCTCGGCCGTCCTCCACCCGCTCCGTACCGTCACGCCCCATGAGCCCCATCCAGCAAGGGTGCCGCATCGGCGAGGAACGACGAGATCCTGGAGAGTGTCGACTCGTCCCGTTCGACTGCCTCCAGGACGGGCCCCCGGGCGGTGCCCCAGCGCCGTGCCACCGCGGCGGGGTCTTCCCCGGAGAGGAGCCCGGCGGCCTGTGCGGCGGCCCCCAGGGCGACGAGTTCGCGGGCTTCGGGGATGTGGACGGGCCTTCCGGAGAGGCGTCGTACGGTCTCCTGCCAGGCCGTGCCGCGCGCGCCGCCGCCGATGAGCAACAGGGGCCCGGAATGGTCGGCACCCGCGTCCTGTACGGCGTCCAGCGCGCCCAGGAGGGCGTGGACCGCGCCGTCGTACGCCCCCTGGAGCACCTGCCCCGGTGTTGTGTCGTGGCGCAGG
This sequence comes from Streptomyces sp. NPDC041205, assembly GCF_055591765.1. Taxonomy (NCBI): domain Bacteria; kingdom Bacillati; phylum Actinomycetota; class Actinomycetes; order Kitasatosporales; family Streptomycetaceae; genus Streptomyces; species Streptomyces sp. NPDC041205. The sequence continues at coordinate 65,448 of NZ_JBVIZH010000004.1, forward strand.
CCGTGCAGCGTCCCTGAGGCGTGCGGCAGGTCAGGCGTGCGCTCGCCGTCCAGGTAGGGGAGGACGGTCACGGCTCCGCCGGGCTGTACGGCTTCCCGGTCGAGGCTCAGGAGCGCGGCCACCCGGTCGATGGCCTGGGTGCAGTTGAGCGTGCAGGCCAGCGGCAGCCACGCACCGCGCGCGTCGGCGAAACCGGCGACTGTTCCGGTCGGATCCGTGGGGCGGCGTTCGGAGACGGCGTACACCGTGCCGGACGTGCCGAGGCTCAGGACCGGTGTGCCGGGCCGCAGCCCGAGGCCGAGGGCGGCGGCGGCGTTGTCGCCGGTCCCCGGCGCCACCAGTGTCCCCTTGGAGAAGGGCAGTTCATCGCTGCCGCGCACCGTCCCGGCAACCTCTCCGGAGTGCACGACGCGCGGCAGGAGCGTCGGGTCGAGGTCCACCAGGCGCAGGATCTCCTCGTCGTACGACTCGGTCGCCGACGCCCACCAGCCCGTACCGGAGGCGTCCCCACGGTCCGTCGTCCCGGAGCCCGTCAGGCGCTGCGTCAGGTAGTCGTGGGGGAGGCGCACCGCGGTCGTGGCGCGGACCGAAGCGGGCTCGTGCTCGGTCAGCCAGGCCCACTTGGTCACCGTGAACGAGGGCCCCGGCACGCTTCCGACGCGGTCCGCCCACGCCTTGGCGCCGCCCAGCCGCTCCACCAGCCGTCGGGCCTGCGGCACGGACCGCACGTCGTTCCACAGCAGCGCCGGCCGCACAGACCTGCCTTGGGCGTCCAGCGTCACGAGTCCGTGCTGCTGGCCGCCGACCGACACCGCGGCGGCCTCGCGCGCGGCGGCGCCGCACTGGTGGAGGGCCTCGCAGAGCGCGTCCCACCACTGCTCGGGGTCGCTCTCCCGGAGGGCCCCGGAACTGACCGTGTGAGGGGCCTGGCCGCTCGCCACGACCTCTCCGGTGCCCGCGTCGACGACGAGGGCCTTCGTGGACTGCGTGGAGCTGTCCACACCGACGACGAGGGGGCCTGATGGCGCTGATGACATCGACGACTCCGTTTCTGATGGCTCTCCCGGGCGCGCGCGGGAACTTGCCCAGGTAGGTCCCTGCTCCCAGGAGCGGGGCTCTCTCCCGGGCGTGCGCGCGGGAAATTGTCTTCCTTCGACCTTCCCAGTGGTGTGTGAGGACACTAATTTGTAAACCGCCATGACGAAATGGTCGAGGAGCCCGTGAGGAGTCGCACATGAACTATCAGCCCACCCCTGAGGACAAGTTCAGCTTCGGCCTGTGGACCGTCGGCTGGCAGGGCAGGGACCCGTTCGGGGATGCCACCCGGGCTCCACTGGATCCGGCCGACTCCGTGCGGCATCTGGCCGAACTGGGCGCCTACGGAGTCACCTTTCACGACGACGACCTCATCCCGTTCGGGTCGACGGACGCCGAGCGTGCCGGGCACATCAAGCGCTTCCGGGAGGCCCTGGAGGCTACCGGTCTGGTCGTGCCGATGGCGACCACCAACCTGTTCACACATCCGGTGTTCAAGGACGGCGCGTTCACCGCCAACGACCGTGACGTGCGCCGCTACGCGCTGCGCAAGACGATCCGCAACATCGATCTGGCGGCCGAGCTCGGAGCCCGCACCTACGTCGCCTGGGGCGGCCGGGAAGGCGCGGAGTCCGGTGCTGCCAAGGACGTACGCGACGCCCTGGACCGGATGAAGGAGGCCTTCGACCTGCTCGGCGCCTATGTGACCGAGCAGGGGTACGACCTGCGCTTCGCCATCGAGCCCAAGCCGAACGAGCCGCGCGGCGACATCCTGCTCCCCACCGTCGGACACGCCCTCGCCTTCATCGAGCGCCTGGAGCGGCCCGAACTGTACGGCGTGAACCCCGAAGTGGGCCATGAGCAGATGGCGGGCCTGAACTTCCCGCACGGCATCGCCCAGGCCCTGTGGGCGGGCAAGCTCTTCCACATCGACCTGAACGGCCAAAGCGGCATCAAGTACGACCAGGACCTACGGTTCGGAGCGGGTGATCTGCGCAGCGCCTTCTGGCTGGTCGACCTCCTGGAGAGAGGAGGTTACGAGGGGCCGCGTCACTTCGACTTCAAGCCGCCGCGTACGGAGGACACTGCCGGAGTGTGGTCTTCCGCCGCCGGGTGCATGCGCAACTACCTGATCCTGCGCGACCGCGCGGCGGCCTTCCGGAAGGACCCCGAGGTGACCGAAGCACTGCGGCAGGCGCGCTTGCCCGAACTGGCGCGCCCCACCGCCGAGGACGGGCTCGCGGGCCTGCTCGCCGACCGCGGCGCGTACGAGGCCTTCGACGTGGAGGCGGCCGCCGCGCGCGGTATGGCCTTCGAACGGCTCGACCAGCTGGCCATGGATCACCTGCTGGGCGTGCAGGGCTGAGAGCGGTCCGCCTGTGGTGGTGCCGACCGGAGCGCACCGGGATCTGCGCCGGAATCGTCCGGTCTGTGGGGCGGGCGTGGAGCAACCTCCGCGCGAGGGTCGCTTCTTGACCGGTTCGGGGCGACTCTTGGTGGTATGAGCATGCCGCCGGTACCGCCGCAGCCTCCCCCTCCGCCGGGTGACGTACCCCCTCCAGGGAGTGGCGACTTCGGGCCACCTCCCGGAGGGTACGGCCCTCCACCGGGCGGATACGGTCCGCCTCCCGGAGACGACGGACTGCCGTCACAGCCACCGCGGGGCAGGCCGCCCGGACGGCGCAACGGACTGGTCATCCTGCTCGCCGTGATCCTGGCTGTCGCAGCCGTCGTCGTGGTGGTGCTCCTCGCCACCGGAGGCGAGGACTCCCCGGACAAGAAGAACCCTTCCGAGAAGACCAAGAGCCGCGAGCCCAGGCCCACGCCCTCGCTGAGCATTCCCTCGGAGATCCCCTCCGAACTGCCTAGTGACATCCGGACCCGCTTGCCCAGCGACCTCCCCACGGGGCTACCGAGCGACCTCGAGTCGCTGATCCCGACGGGCTGAGGAGTCCTGCGCCTAGTGGGGGTCACAGCCCCCTGGGGAGCCGCACGTACGTCACGCTGGTCTCGATGCCGCTGTCCACCAGCCGGCCGTGCTTGTCGAACGCCTCCGGCCCGTCGGTCATCCCGAAGTCGTTGTCGTTGATCAGTGCCAGCGTGCGGTCGTCCACCCGGGCTACGCCCTCGATCTTCCCGGGCAGGCCGTCGACGGTGCCCAGGTCGACCACCAGGCGCTTGCGCAGGACCGGCACGCCGGAAGCGGCCGGGTCCTCCAACTGCTCCAAGGACGGGCGGGTGGCCGCGTCGTCCCAGCGGCTGCCGAGAATGTCCGCGCGCCGGTCAAGGCGTACGACCTGCAGCCGGGCCGCCCTGTCGGTGCGCTCCTCGACGAGCAGCCGGTCACGGCCCACGGCGACCACGGAGGAGATCTTGAGCTCGGAGGTGTCGTCCTCGCCCGGGTCCACGACACCGACCGGGTCGAACCGGTACGCGTACTCGGCGGTGACCGCCTGCTTCCGCGGCGAGAACCGCAGCAGCCGTGCCGTCCGCGAGCCGTCGCCCGCGTCCCCGTCCGGAAGGGACAACGGGCTCTGTACCGCAAGGACCAGCTCACCGTTCGGCAGGAGAGCGAGCCCTTCGAAGCCGCGATTGATCTTCCGGTGCAGCAGCACCGCGGGCAGCGACTCCGACACCGGATAGCCCGCGCCACGCAGCTTCAGGCCCTTGGGGACGTACCGCTTGATGACCTTCCCGCGCGCGGAGACGTGGACCAGCGACGGACCGTACTCGTCGACCAGCCAGAAGGAACCGTCCTTGGCCCGGACGATGCCCTCGGTGTCCAGGCCGTTCGGGTCGTAGGAGAGCGGCTTCTGGGCGTTGTACGTGTACGGGGCCTCGTCGCGGCCCTCCTGGTTGGGCAGACCAGTGACGGGCTTCCCGGAGCGGGTGGTGACCGGCAGTGCGTCGATCACCTTCACGGAGCGCCCGGACACTCGGACCTTCACGATCGCCGGATTGAAACCGGGCACGGGGAACGTGCGGCGCTTCTTCCCGTCGACCTTGATCTGGCCGTTGGGGCCACGGTCGGTGACTGTCCAGAACTCGCCCTTGCGGCCCGCCGGGTAGATGTCGCTTCCGATGCCCCCGAGGTCCACACTCCGGTCGTCTCGCACGGTGCCGGGGAGCAGGCGGTTGCTGAAGGGGCCCAGAGGGATGTCGCCGAGTGTCGCGGTGGCGGTGACGCGTGCTCCATGGACCTTGCTCCGAGCATCGTCCGCCGAGCCGGTCGGCGCGCCCACCGCGGTCCCGGTGACCACCGCGGCGGTGAGCAGGGCGAGCGGGACGCCGAAGACGACGGAGCGGTGGACACGACGCTGGTCGGCGGCGCGCGAGGGCATCAGGCCTCCTGGGGGCACGATTTCGGTGACGGCGCCACCCTTCGCCGCCGTCACGAACGCCAGGAAGCCCCAAGGTGAACGGCGCATGGCGACGCGCCGACGGCGCCTCCCGCGAGGGGCAGGAGGCGCCGTCATCACCGGGGCGATCAGCAGTGGCGGGGGCACAACGCCCTCTCATCTCCCCTTCGGCTTGACCCGCACGACTGAACCGGCGTGATCCACGGTCCTGGATGTCATGACCGCACTCAATCGCTGACCAGGGTGAGTGCGTGCGCCGGTGTTCCCGGCGCACGTGTCACCACCGTCGTCACGCCGGTGGCCGCTGACTGGCTTTCAGCCACAGTCGCCGTGCCGGTCACTCACCCGCGGTGACAGCGGCCAGCGCGGTCGCCGGGTCGTGCGCCGCCGGGCCGGCGGGCACCCAACGGCCGCGCTCCTTGCGGTAGGGCCACCAGCGTCCGTCGCGCCCGTGGCGCAGTTGGGCGTCGGCACCTGCCACCGTCCAGCGGTTGCGGGCCGCGCGCAGCATGGGACGCTCGCCCTCGTCCCAGGCCGCGTCCAGCGCGGCACGCGCGCGTGCCGACGAGTCCGCCTCCAGGGCCCACTCGTCCTCAAGGACGGCCAGCGCGGCACGCCCCCCGTACTCCCACGCCCGTACGGCACGGGCCAGACCGTCCCGGTCGCGGCCCGAGGCGGCGGCGAGTCGGTCGACGATCGCGGACTCCGGAGAGGCGACGGCGAGCCGGACGGCATCCTCGTCGAGCGTCAGCCCCGGCTCGGCGGGCTGCTCTTCGTGCCCTGGGGCGAGTGCTTCGGCCAGCAGGCGGTGCGCCTCGGCCGCCGCGCGCGCCGCCAGGAACTCCAGCGCGGACACGTCCACGCCGGGCGCGGGTTCCACCTCCGTGTCAAGCGAAGGCGGCAGGCCTGGTTCTGCGGGCAGAACGGGCGGTTCGGGCAGCGGGGGCAGCACGGCGCCGTCCGCGTATGCCTCAGCGGCGTCCACGCCCTCCTGGGCGGCCTCTGGCGCTTCTTCCTGCGGGGAGTCCGACGCGGACTGCTGCGCGACGCTGCGGACTTGCAGTTCGTCGAGGAGTTCGCGTTCACCGCGCCCCCGCATCAGGAGCAGCACGAACGGGTCCTGGTCGAGCAGGCGGGCCATCTGGTAGCACAGCGCGGCCGTGTGCCCGCAGTGGTCCCAGGCGTCGCAGTCGCACTCCGGCTCCAGATCACCGATACCGGGCAGCAGTTCGACGCCGGCGGCTGCGGCGTCCTCGACCAGGTGCGGGGGCATCTCCCGGTCGAGGAGCGCGGCGATGTGCCCCGCCCGTTCGACGGCCATGTCGAGGAAGCGGTCCCACTCGTCGTCGCTCAGCTCCTGGAGCAGCACGTCGGAGCGGTGCGGTGTGCGGTCCTTGTCCTGCACGACCGCGGTGATGCGCCCGGGGCGCACGGAGACCGCGCCCACGGAACCGGCCCGCGCGAGCCGACGACCCGTCTTGAGCTGCTGGAGGTCCAGCGCCGTGTCCTCCAACGCCTTCAGCCATGCCTGGCCCCACCAGGTTTGTGCGAAGCCCCGCCCGTGGGCCGGAGGCAGCGCCGCGAAGGTCCGTTCGTTGTCCTGCTCGGTCGATTCGTCGTGCCCGCTCAATGCGTCGCCCCCGCCGTCGGTCCTGCTGTCCTCGTGTGCCTCGTCGTGCGTCTCGTCGTATGTGTCACTCATCGCGTCGTCCCCCCTCGCAGCGCGACCAGGTCCGCCAGTTCGGCGTCGGTCAGCTCGGTGAGCGCCGCCTCCCCGGAGCCGAGGACGGCGTCGGCGAGTTCACGCTTGCGCAGCAGCATCTCGGCGATGCGGTCCTCGATGGTGCCTTCCGCGATGAGCCGGTGCACCTGCACGGGCTGCGTCTGCCCGATGCGGTACGCGCGGTCGGTCGCCTGGGCCTCGACGGCGGGGTTCCACCACCGGTCGTAGTGCACGACGTGCTCGGCCCGCGTGAGGTTCAGGCCCGTACCCGCCGCCTTCAAGGAGAGCAGGAAGACCGGGACCTCACCGTCCTGGAAGCGCCGGACCATCGCCTCGCGCTCGGCCACCGGGGTGCCGCCGTGCAGGAACTGCGAGGGGACGCCGCGGGACGACAGATGCTGCTCGATGAGGCGCGCCATCTGCACGTACTGCGTGAAGACGAGCACGCTCGCGTCCTCGGAGAGAATCGTGTCGAGCAGTTCGTCCAGGAGCTCCAGCTTCCCGGAGCGCCCGGTGATGCGCGGCTTGTTCTCCTTGAGGTACTGCGCGGGGTGGTTGCAGATCTGCTTGAGCCCGGTCAGAAGCTTGACGATGAGGCCGCGCCGGGCGAAGCCGTCGGCTCCGGAGATCTCGGCCAGCGTCTCCCGGACCACCGCTTCGTAGAGGCCCGTCTGTTCCGCGCTCAAGGAGACGGCGCGGTCAGTCTCCGTCTTCGGGGGCAGTTCGGGAGCGATGCCCGGATCCGACTTGCGACGCCGCAGCAGGAAGGGGCGCACCAGTTGGGAGAGCCGTTCGGCCGCGGCAGGGTCGGAGCCGCTCTCGACAGCCTGCGCGTAGCGGGTGCGGAAGGTGCCGAGCTTGCCGAGCAGCCCGGGAGTCGTCCAGTCGAGGATCGCCCACAGCTCGGAGAGGTTGTTCTCCACAGGAGTTCCGGTGAGCGCCACGCGCGCGCGGGCGCCGATGGCGCGCAGTTGTTTGGCCGTCGCCGAGTACGGGTTCTTGACGTGCTGCGCCTCGTCGGCGACGACCATGCCCCAGCCGACCGCGTCGAGCCGGTTCGCGTCGAGTCGCATCGTTCCGTAGGTGGTCAGTACGAACTCGCCGTCCGCGAGGTCGTCGAGTCCGCGCTGTGCTCCGTGGAAGCGGCGTACCGCCGTGCCGGGCGCGAACTTCTCGATCTCCCGCTGCCAGTTGCCCATGAGGGAGGTGGGGCACACGACCAGCGTGGGGCCCGCGGTCGCCTCGTCGGTCTGACGGTGCAGATGCAGCGAGATCAGGGTGATGGTCTTGCCGAGGCCCATGTCGTCGGCGAGGCACCCGCCGAGTCCCAAGGACGTCATCCTGGCGAGCCAGTTGAGTCCCCGCAGCTGATAGTCGCGCAGGTCCGCGGCGAGAGCGGCGGGTTGTCCGACGGGCTCCATGCCCTCCGGGTCCGTCAGCCGCTCACGCAGGGTCGCGAGCCAGCCCGTGGGCTCGACGTCGACTCGGCGGCCGTCCACCTCGGTGGAGCCGGTCAGGGCGGCGCTCAGGGCGTCGATCGGGGTGACCTTGTGGTCCTGCTGTGCGCGGGCGCGCCGTGCCTCGTGGGGGTCGATGAGCACCCACTGGTCCCGCAGGCGCACCACCGGGCGGTTGGCCTCCGCGAGCCGGTCGAGCTCTGCGCGGCTCAGCTCCTGGTCGCCCAGAGCGAAACGCCAGTTGAAGGCGAGGAGCGCATCGGCCGAGAGGTATGACGGGGTGTCCGACCCCAGCTTGTCGGGCCCCTTCCCGCCTTCGCTCCCGGCATCTTCGGGGCCGATGTACGCGCGGGCGGTGAGGCTGCGCGCCAGCTCCCTGGGCCAGTGCACATCCACCCCTGCCGCCGCGAGCATGCGCGCTCCCGAGCCCAGGAGTTCGGTGACGTCCTCGTCCGCGAGCTCGACCGCGTCCGGCACCGGTGCCGAGAGCAGCGGCCCGAGCGGCGCCCACGCGCGCGTGGCGCGACGCAGGGCCAGCAGGGCGTCCATCCGGGCGCGCGGCCCGAAGCCGCTCGCTGCGGAGCCGGAACCGGCCCACACCTCGGCGGCGTCCGCGAGGAGTGAGGGGTCGCTGACGCTGTGGATCTGCAGGACGGCCCGGAACGGCAGCCGGGTCTCGGCGGAGGTGTCGGCCAGCAGGCCAGGCACCTCGACGCGCAGTGAGATCCGCACACCGGCGTCGTGGCCGGCCGCGACGTCCATGGCCCAGGTGCGCTGCGCGGGCAGGTGCTGGGGTTCCGGCGAGGCGAACGCGGGCTGGCCGGCCGCCGCGGCGGCTGCGGGAGAGCGCGGCAGCGTATCGGCCACGGCGTCGAGGAACTGGCGCAGCAGCCGCTCCGGTGCGGGCAGGCGCGGCGGCGTGTCGGTGTCGAGAGGAACGGCGTGGGCGGCCGGCGGCATCGACGCCGCGAGGTCACGCAGCCGCCGCAGGTCGTCCGCGTTGAGCGGGCCCGCACGCCAGGCGTCGTGGTCGCTGTCGGTGAGCCCTGGCAACAGCAGGCCTCGGGCGGCCAGTTGCAGGGCGAGAACGGCCGCCGCCCCCCAGAAGGCGGCGGTGGGGTGCGTGCCGGACGCGGCCCGTGCGCGGGTGAGGACGGGCAGTGCGGCGCCGACCGGCAGCAGCGCCGCGGGTACGACGGCGAGGTGGATGCCATCGGTGCCGGGCACGGCGACCGTCAGCTCACCGGCGTCGCCAACCGCCGGGGCGGGCGGGGTGCGGCCGTCGGCATGCCAGAACGCGACCTGGCCGGTGCGTCCGGGGTCACCGGGGACGAACACAACAGAGCAACGGGACAGTTCTGCGAACTCGGAAGGGGTGACAGCGGAGTGCTTGTGCACAGCTATGGCGCATTCCTCAAACTTGACTAATGTGACGGGAGCGGCCGAGAGTACCTCGCAATCTGCATCCTGAGGTGCTTCGCGTGCTGTGATGCGTGCCACTTCTCGCGAAGGGTGTACCCAGCACCTCTGTGTGCGGGCGCTTGCCCCCGGTGGAACACGGGGGGTGGCGCCATGGTCGCCGGAGGTCACAGATCCGTACGTTTCCAGAGGTCAGAGCATCCTCACGGAGACCGGAGAACTCGTCATGGCTCAGGCTGCCGCAGCCGTCGCGGAACGCCCCGGTGGCGTCAGCGCACGGCATCGCTCCGGGAGCGACTTCGCACCACTCCTGAGGGCCGTCAAAACGGAAGGGCTCCTCGACCGTCGCACCGGCTGGTACGCACGCGGCATAGTCCTGAACGCCACGGCCCTGGCGGCCGTCGGCGCGGGACTGTTCGCCATCGGCCACACCTGGTGGGTGCTGCTGCTCGCGCCGGTGCTCTCCGTCCTGTGCGCGCGCACCGCCTTCATCGGGCACGACGCCGGGCACTCCCAGATCACCGACAACCGCGCTGTGGCGCGCCTGATCGGCCTCGTCCACGGCAACCTGCTCCTCGGGATGAGCGTGAGCTGGTGGAACGACAAACACAACCGCCACCACGCCAACCCCAACCACACCGAGAAGGACCCCGATGTCGCCGCCGACATCCTGGTGTTCACGGCACGGCAGGCCGGGCCCCGGGCCGGATTCCGGCGCTGGCTCACCCGCCATCAAGCCTGGCTGTTCTTTCCCCTGACGCTGCTCCAGGGCATCGCCATGAAGGTGTACGGATTCCGTGACCTGCGCCGCCAGAGCCGACGTGAGCGAGCCGTCGAGGGCCCTCTCCTGGTCGCCCATCTCGTGGGATACGTGACGCTCCTGCTGACGGCCATGCCCGTGGGGCACGCGCTCGCCTTCGCCGCCGTCCACCAGGCCCTCTTCGGGCTGCACCTGGGAATGGCCTTCGCCCCCAACCACAAGGGCATGAAAATGCCCGACCCGGACGGAGAACGCTGGGGCCACCTGAAGCGCCAGGTCCTCACCTCACGGAACATCCGCGGCGGCGCGGTCACCGACTGGTTCCTCGGCGGGCTGAACTACCAGATCGAACACCATCTCTTCCCGAGCATGCCCCGGCCGCATCTGCGGCTCGCCCAGCCCCTTGTCCGTGCGCACTGTCATGCTGTGGGTATGTCTTACGCGGAGACCGGGCTCGTCGACTCCTATCGGCAGGTGCTTCGCCACATGCACGAGGTGGGCGAACCGCTGAGAGCACTCAGGGTCGAGTAGGGGACGCACGTCAGGGATTGGTCAGGGTCGCGGCCTGGAACTGGGTGCGGTCCGATCCCGTTTCTCAAGACAGAGAGCGGCACCTGCCGCGAAGGAGGCGACGGACATGTCGAAGAAGGCGAAGATCGCCGCAGGAGGCGTGGCGGCCGGGCTCATCCTGCTCATCTGGCTGCCCTGGTGGCTTGCGTTCCTGATCGTGGTCGGCGTCCCGGCCGCGGCCTATCTGACCCTCGATTCCGGGCAGCGGCGCAGGCTGCGTCGCGTCACCCGCAAGGAGCTGGGCCGCTGAGCCGCCAAGGCTCAGCAGCGCGTCCAGCACGGTCGGATACGGCATGAGGCGGTGCCGAACGCCTGCGTCAGGAGGGGCGCACCGCCATCTTGTCGAGCGCTTCGAGCAGCCCCGGGAGCTCCGGCCCGCGTCCGACCGGCAGCACCTCTCCCGGCTCCTCGTCGAGCAGGACGAAGGCGATGTCGTCGGTCCTCGCGACGATGGACCAGCCGGGACCGTCAGCGCGCAGCGTGCGTGCCTCACCGGAGGCGAAGGACGACCGCACCCGCCCCAGCGGCGGCGGCGTCTCCACGTACGCACGCGCCTCGGCGAGGACCCGTCGCACACCGGTCAAGGGCGCTGAGGCCGAGTCTTCGGGGCTTCCCCCTCCGGCGGGACGGGCCCCGTCGGCATCCCCGCTCGGGTCTCCGTCCACGGGGGGCTCGGCCTTCGTACCGCCGGCGCCCGCCGCGCCGTCTTCCTTAGCGGCGCTGTCCGTGGCGAAGTCCGCGTCGTCGATCTGCTCGCGCCACGCGGCCCACTGGAGGGCTATCTCGTCGGCGCCCAGACGGCGCTGGGCCGGCCCCCAGGCGTCCGACTGCGGCGGGGAGAGCGGGAGCTGGTCGGGCTGTTCGGGGTCCGGCTCGGGGTCGTGCGGCGCGGGCACGCCGGGGGCCGCGACCGCCACCGCGAGGGGCCAGCCGGGCAGCGCCGCGACCACGGTGCGCTCATCGGGCGACAGGTCGTACTCCATGCCGCAGTCCCAGGAAGCGATCGCGACGGCGACGAGCGACACATCGTCGGTGACGACGGTCCAGCGCGCACCGGCGCTGTCCTGCCCGAGCACCAGGCCGTACCCGGCGGCCAGCGGTGGAAGCCCCAGCGCGGCACAGGCTTCCGGATAGTCGTCGCCGAGCACGCTCGGGAACTTCGCGGGCGTCAGCAAGACCGCCGTCAGCACGTACAGCGCGTCGTCATCGGCGGCGACAGCGTCGTCCGTCGCGGCCATGCTGCCTCCCCGTCACCAGCCACTGCTTGCTCCGTCGGCGCACCTTAACCATTGGCTCAACGCGCCGTCGAGGGTGGATGACCAGGAAATTCGCTCGTACGCCGACGGAACGGCCACCTAAGCTGCCGGTCATGCCCAGCGCCAGAGCGCACTTCCTCTGTCTGCCGTGCCGCGCGTCCTTCAAGAAACCGGCCGACTTCGCGCGGGTGCGCCACGACGTCTGCCCGCAGTGCGGTCACCAACTGCTCGACGCGGGCACCGCCCTCGCCGTGCCCAAGCGCAGGGACACCGCCGCATGGCGAGCCCTCGCGGTCCTCCTGACCGCCGGTGTGCGCTTCCGGCCGGACTGCTGCGGCTCGGGGCCCGGCTACCGGCCCCGTACGCCCCGAGAGGTCCGCGAACGCCTCCTGCACGCCGCCGAGTCAGGGGTTCCCCTCAGCGCGGCGCTCGTGTGCCCGGACCCGACGCACACCGACGTCAGGCGGCAGGCAGGCCGAGGAGCGTACGCGCCACGGCGCGCGGCGACTCGTCGCGCTCCCGCGCGAGAGCGATGACGGCGCGGCAGGCGAGTTCGTTCACCCCGAAGGACAAGGCCTCCGGAGACACCCAGCCCGAGGCCTCGTCGACGCCCTCCTGGTCGTCCTCGGCGCACGCCGCCACATAGACGGCGGCGGCCTCGAAGAGATTGTGCGGGCGCTGCTTCTCGGCGACCGCCGCAGGTGTCGCCGGGTCCGTCGACGCGCCTCGACGCCAGCGCTTGCGGATCTTGTCGAACATTCCGACCGCCTTCCCCCATGTGGGTCACGCCGTGAAGCGCTTGAACTGCAGATCCCCAACGTAGAGTTGGAGTCCCGGCTGTAGAAGGGGGACCGTGCGGTGAAGCGTTACGAACGGCTCCGGCAGATCAGGCGTCTGGACCCGGAGAAGGACTTCCTGACGATCTACCGGCTCTCGGCGACGTACGAGTTCCCCTGGGACTTCACCCGCGCCCTCGAGCTCGCGCTCTACCGCACCTACGCCGTCCCGAGCATCGGCCGACTCCTCGCGCGGACCGCGGAACTGACGGACCGTACGCAGAAGCGGTACGACGACACGGCCCTGCTCCTCGACGCTGTCGTCGAGCACGGCTTCGACAGCGACGTGGGCCGCGCGGCCCTGCGTCGCATCAACCAGATGCACGGCAGCTACGACATCACCAACGACGACATGCGGTACGTGCTCTGCACCTTCGTGGTGACGCCCAAGAGGTGGATCGACACCTACGGATGGCGCCGGTTCTCGCGGCACGAGGCCGCCGCGTCCGCTGTGTACTACCGCACACTAGGACGGCACCTGGGCGTCCAGGGCATCCCCGGCTCCTACGAGGAGTTCGCCGTGTGCCTCGACGCCTACGAAGAGGCCCACTTCGCCTGGGACGCAGACGCGCGAACGGTCTCCGACGCGACCATCGATCTGATGGCGTCCTGGTATCCCCGCCCCCTCGCTCCCCTCCTGCGCGCGGCCACCGTCGCCCTGCTCGACGACACCCTGGTGAAGGCCTTCCGCTACGACCAGCCCCATCCCGTCACCAGGACGCTCGTCCGTGGCGCGGTGCGGCTGCGGGGCCGCGCGGTCCGCCTGCTCCCGCCGCGCACGGCCCCGCACTACGCCCGGCAGAACCGTGAGATCAAGGGTTATCCGGACGGCTACCGGGTGGACGAGCTCGGTACGCGCCCCGTGCCCGGCGTACGCGGCTGTCCGGTGAGCTTCGCGGATCCGTCGACGGCGCCGCATCCCGAGTGACCTTGGCCTGACCGCCCGCCGGCCTCAGCCGAGTGACGCCAGGGTCTTGCGGAGCCAGGTGAGTTCCGCCCGGCTCGTGGCGCGGGCGATGGTGAGGATGCCCTGCCGGAACGGATCGTCGAGCTCTTCGGCACGCAGCGGGCGGTCGCCCTCGTAGAAGAAGCTCGCCGGCTCCTGCAGGAAGTCCAGACGGCGCCGCAGCACATCGGCCTGGGCGTCGGCGTCGTCGAGGTGGCGCAGGAACGCCAACAGCGTGAACCAGCGGTTCTCGTCCGTGATGTCCGCCCGCGCGGGCTCCGTGAGACGGCGACGCAGCTCGCTCTTGCCGGCGTCGGTGAGGCTCAGGACGTGGCGCGGCGCGGCGACGGCGCCGGGCTGGGTCTCACGGGCCAGCAGCCCGGCCTTCTCCAGGCGCTTGATAGCCGGGTAGAGCGTGCTCTCCGCGACCGGGCGCACGTGCCCGGTGAGGGCCGTGATGCGTTTGCGCAACTCGTAGCCGTGCAGCGCGTGGTCGTAGAGGAATCCGAGGATGGCGAGTTCCAGCATGCCCGTATTGTGCCGCATTCACGGTGTACATCGAGCCCGTAATACTACGAGGACGATGTATAGTCTCCGGAGTGTTGAGGCAATGGGACGTCAGGGCGAGGGCAGGGGGATGAACGTGGCCATGTGTGACGCGCGGTTCGACAAGCGAGGAAGCCGGATCCGGTGGACGGAGTCCGAAGGCACGGGACCGGCGCGCGTGTACGTCCACGGCCTCGGCGCGGCCTCGGCCGCCTACCACGCGCATATCGCCGCACGGCCCGAACTCGCCGGGCGCAGATCGCTGTTCCTGGACCTGCCGGGCCACGGTCTCAGCGACCGACCCGCCGACTTCGGCTACACACTGGAGGATCACGCGGATGCCGTGGCCGCCGCATTGGACGGGGCCGCGGTGGGCGGGGCGGAGCTCATCGCGCACAGCATGGGCGGCTCCGTCGCCATCGTGCTCGCGCATCGGCGGCCGGACCTTGTGTCACGCCTGGTCCTCACAGAGGCCAACCTCGACCCGGCACCTGCCCGGACGGCGGGCAGCAGCCGAATCGCTGCCTACGAAGAGGAGCAGTTCGTGAAGGAAGGACACGCCCGTGTGCTGGAGCAGGCGGGGCCCGTGTGGGCTGCGACCATGCGGCTCGCCGACCCGCGCGCACTGCACCGCAGCGCGACGGGACTTGTCCGGGGCACCGACCCCACCATGCGCGTGATGCTGATGGGGCTCTCCGTAGAGCGCGTTTATCTGCAGGGCGCGCTGAGCGGCGAACTCGAGGGCCACGAGGAACTGGTGGCGTCCGGGGTGCGGGTCGTCACTGTGCCGGGCGCCGGGCACAACGTCATGCTGGACAGCGCGACGGCCTTCGCTGCAGCTGTCGCCGACCGGCTCTGATCCGCTGGCGCAGCGGCTTGTGGGTGACGCCAGACGCTGGGACCAGGCGTCACCGGCCGTCGTCAGCCTTCGCGTACGGCCAGCGCGAGGAACTGGGCGTCTTCGTCGACGTACGACTTCATGTGCCAGCCCGAACCGGACAGGAGCGGCCGGAGGTTGGGCTCCGCGCGGAGATCGTCCGGCGTGATCTGACGTCCCTGCCGGGCCGCGAGCGCCGCCCGGCCGATGGGGTGGAACAGGGCGAGCAGCCCGCCGGGGCGCACCACGCGAGCCAGTTCCCGGAGGTTCGCGGTCGGCTCGGACAGATGAGAGATCAGACCCGCGCCGAACACGGCGTCCAGGGAATGGGTACGCACCGGCAGCCGCGCCACGTCGGCGAGCAGCAGCTGTCCGTGGGCATCCCTGCCCGCCCGCACGGCGGCTTCCAGCATCGCCGGGGTGAGATCCGCCCCGAGGACGGCGCCGGCGGGCCCCACGGCGTCCCTGAGGGCGGGCAGGGCACGCGCGGTGCCGCAGCCCGCGTCCAGGACACGGTCGCCCGGCCGCAGGCCGAGCTCGGCCACCGCCGCGCGGTACGCCGGACCGTCGTCCGGGAAGCGGCTGTCCCAGTCGGCGGCGCGTGCGGTGAAGAACTCCTGGACGTGCGTGTGGTCGTCGGTCATACGAATCATGATCCCGCACGTGCATGCGTTCGTGTGGGGTGCGATCGTTCAGGGACAGCAGGTGTCGCATCACGGCAGCATTCGAAACTTCGGCGGCAGCTTTCGAACTGCGCCCCCGTCGTGCGCCCCCGGCGGGTCTAGCGTCCTTGGGCCATGGGACACCTGGACCACGCCACGTTCGGCTGGCTGACCCCCGTGCTGTCGTACGCGATGGCCTGCGTCGGTGCGGCGCTCGGACTGCAGTGCACCGTGCGAGCGCTGGGCACCACGGGACGTTCGCGCCGCAACTGGCTCATCACCGCCGCCTCCGCGATCGGCACCGGCATCTGGACGATGCACTTCGTCGCGATGCTCGGATTCGGCGTGAGCGGCACAGAGATCCGCTACGACGTGCCGCTCACGCTGCTGAGCCTGCTCGTCGCGATGATCGTCGTGGGCGCGGGAGTCTTCGCCGTCGGCTACGGCCGTGAGCGCGGCCGCGCCCTCGCGCTCGGAGGGCTCACCACCGGCCTCGGGGTCGCGAGCATGCACTACCTGGGCATGGCGGCGCTGCGGCTGCACGGTGACGTGCGGTACGACCCGATGCTGGTCGCGCTGTCCGTCGTCATCGCCGTGATCGCGGCGACGGCCGCGCTGTGGGCTGCCCTGAACATCACGTCACCCCTCGCGGTGGCCGGAGCGTCGCTCGTCATGGGCGGGGCGGTGAGCAGCATGCATTACACCGGAATGCTGGCCGTCAGTGTCCGCGTCACGCCCTCGGGTGCGGAGCTGCCCGGGGCGACGACGATGCAGTTCATCTTTCCGCTCGCCGTCGGCCTCGGCTCCTACCTGTTCCTGACCTCGGCGTTCGTCGCACTGTCCCCGACCGCCGGTGAGCGGGCGGCCACCGTGTCGGCCCAGCGGCCCGTCGAGAGCGCCACTCCGTAGCACACGCGGACCGGCCACGGCCGGGAGGCACACGTCGCGCACCCTGCCGAGCGAGGAGGCCATGGAGACACCCCGGACCACCCCCGAAACCGGCTCGCCACACCCGAGTGCGGCACATGCTCGAGGCCGCCGTGCCCACGCGGGCCCGCCCGCCCACGAGAACCGCGCCACGGAGGAACCCCGTACGGACGGGCGGCCGGTCACCTCGCCGCCCACGGCACGTTGGCGACTGCGCCCGCGGACCGTCCGGGCCAAGGTCGTCTGCCTCCTCATGGTGCCGGTCGTCTCCCTGCTCGCCCTGTGGGCGTTCGCGACGGTCAGTACCGCCCAGGACGTCGCAGGCCTGCGGCGGACGCAGCATGTGGACTCCGTGGTACGCGCGCCCGTCGTCGCGGCCGTCACCGCGCTCCAAGCCGAACGCACCGACGCCGTGCGGTACGCGACGAAGCCCGCCGCCGACCGCGCAGCCGCCCTCAAGCGGCAAGCCGCGCGCACCGACCGGGCAGTGGCGACGCTGCGCCTCGGCAAGGGCAACACCGTGGCCGACGGCGCGGGCCTTCCCACACCGGTGGGGGACCGGCTCGCAGAGTTCGTCACGGGAGCCGAGAGGCTGCGTACCGTGCGCACGTCCGTGCTCGACCGTCGCACCGGATGGGACGACACGTACGGGCAGTACACCCAGGCCATCACCGCCGCCTTCAAAGTCAATGGCGCGCTCTCCGCCCTCCAGAGCGGCGAATCGGGCTCCCACGCGCGCGTACTGCTCGAATTCTCACGGGCGGGCGAGATGCTGGCCCGCGAGGACGTGCTGCTGGCGAGCGCCCGGCTCACGGGTACCTTCGACGGCGAGCGACTGCGCAGGTTCACCGGCGCCGCCGACACCCGGCAGACACTCATCGAGACGGCGGCGACCGACCTGCGCGGCCCTGAACGCGCCGCGTGGCAGCGACTCGTGGCAGGGACCGCGTACGCCGACGTGAGGGCCACCGAGGACAAGGTGCTCCTCGCCGAGCCCGGGGAGCAGGCCCTCGCGGCGGTCCCGACCGGCACCTGGGACTCCGCCCACGCGACCGTGCTGGACAGGCAGCGAGCCATCGCCGACCGAGCGGCACAGGATGCAGCCGACCGTGCTGCCCCCTTGACCCGGGGTGTGTTCACCGCGGCCGGGGCCGCGGTGTTCCTCGGGCTCGTCGCCGTGGTGGCCTCCCTGGTCATCTCCGTACGCATCGGCCGCGGCCTCGTCGTCGAACTGGTAGGGCTCCGTAACCGCGCCCTGGAGATCGCCCGCCGCCAACTGCCGCACGCCATACGGAAGCTCAGGGCGGGGGACGAAATCGACATACACGTAGAGGCGCCGCAAGGCCCCCCGGCCGAGGACGAGACGGGGCAAGTCGCCGAAGCGCTCGGCACGGTGCACCGCGCCGCTCTGCGCGCCGCCGTCGAGCGGGCCGAACTCGCGAGCGGCATCTCCGGAGTGTTCGTCAACCTCGCCCGCCGCAGCCAGGTCCTGGTCCACCGGCAGCTCAGCCTGCTCGACACCATGGAACGCAGGGCCGACGACCCGAACGAACTCAGTGACCTGTTCCGCCTCGACCACCTGACCACCCGCATGCGACGGCACGCTGAGAGCTTGATCATCCTCTCCGGAGCCGCGCCCGGCCGGGCCTGGCGGATGCCGGTCCCGCTCACGAACGTGGTCCGCGCGGCCCTCTCCGAAGTCGAGGACTACGCGCGCGTGGAGGTACGCCAACTGCCCGCCGCCGAGGTCGTGGGCGGCGCTGTCGCCGACCTCACCCACCTCCTCGCCGAACTCGTGGAGAACGCAGCGCAGTTCTCACCACCCCACACCAAGGTCCGCGTCAGCGGTGAACCTGTGGGCAACGGATACGCCCTGGAGATCGAGGACCGCGGACTGGGCATGGGCACGGAGGTCCTGGCCGAAGCCAACCGCCGTGTCACGCAGTCCGAGGCGCTGGACCTCTTCGACAGCGACCAACTGGGCCTCTTCGTGGTGAGCAGGCTCGCCGCCCGGCACAGCATCAAAGTGCACCTGCGGACCTCGCCGTACGGCGGCACCACAGCCGTGGTCCTGCTGCCGACCGCACTGCTGCACAGTGGCACTGCCGAGCCCCCCACGGAGCGTACGACGGATCGTCACGAGCACGAAGAGACGCGTGAGACCGAGGCCGCCGAGTACGCGGGGGTGGGCGGGTCGGCGTCCCACAACGCCCATCTGACCGCCACGTCCGGACGCCCCGCCCTCGCCCCGACGGCGGAACCCGGCCGCCCCGCTCCGCCGCCCCCTGGCGTCACCGCGCTCCACCTGCGCAAGCAACCGGAAGGCGCGCCGCCCGGGACCGCGGAAGTCGGCGCCCCGGACGCCTCGGACGAACTCCCACGCCGGGTGCGCCAGGCGAGCCTCGCCCCACAACTGCGCCACGCCCCGCCCACGGCCGCACCCGGGGCCGCCGACGCCCGGCGCGACAACGAGCGCAGCCCCGAACACGTACGGGACCGCATCTCCGCCTACCGGGACGGCTGGGCCCGTGGCGGCGGACGGCTGCCCGGCGTCATCGGAGCCGTGCCGGACCCGGACGGGGCCCACACAAGCACTGACCGCAGCGAAGGAGAGCCCACATGATCCGGGATTCGAGTCTCACCGCCGGACGGTCCGGTGAGCTGGACTGGCTGCTGGACGACCTGGTGCTGCGCGTCGGAGATGTGCGGCACGCCGTGGTGCTGTCCAACGACGGGCTCGCGGTCGGCGCCTCCACGGCGCTCACGCGCGAGGACGCCGAGCATCTGGCCGCCGTCGCCTCGGGGTTCCACAGCCTCGCCAAGGGCGCGGGCCGGCACTTCGGAGCCGGGGGCGTGCGCCAGACGATGGTCGAGATGGACGAAGCGTTTCTGTTCGTGGCCGCCGCGGGCGACGGGTCGTGCCTCGCCGTGCTCAGCACGGTCACGGCGGACATCGGTCTGGTCGCGTACGAGATGGCACGCATGGTCAAGCGCGTCGGCGAGCACCTGGACACCCCGGCGCGCTTCTCCGGCCGCGAGCCGGGCTCCGGGTGACCGAGGCGGGCGGCAGCATGACCGACGACAGGAGCGGTGCCGAGTACCGGCACGGGAGCCAGTGGTACGACGTCGAGGCCGGGCCCCTGGTCCGTCCGTACGCCATGACCGGGGGACGGACCCGGCCGGGACCCAGCGGTGTGCGCTTCGACCTGATCGCCCTCGTCACCCTCACCGAATCCGGAACCGCCGCGACCGGGCCGGGCGGCGACGGGGCACTGGGCCCGGAGCATCGCGTGCTCATCGGACTGTGCCGCGTCGAGACCCAGTCCGTCGCGGAGCTCGCCGCCGGTGCCGACCTGCCCGTGGGCGTCGTCCGGGTGCTGCTCGGCGACCTCATGGAGGGCGGCCACGTCGTCGTGCACCGGCCCGTTCCGCCTGCCCAGCTACCCGACGAGAAGATCCTGCGAGAGGTGATCGATGGGCTCCGAGCGCTCTGACGCCACAGGCGGCGACACCACGGTGACCGGCGGGACCACCGGTCCCGAAGGAACCGCCGAGAGCACCGCCATGGCGTTGAAGATCCTGGTCGCCGGAGGCTTCGGCGTGGGCAAGACCACCCTGGTCGGCGCCGTCAGCGAGATCCGGCCCCTGCGTACCGAGGAACTCCTCAGCGAGGCGGGCCAGTCGGTCGACGACACCGAAGGTGTGGACCGCAAGGTCACGACGACGGTCGCGATGGACTTCGGCCGCATCACGATCAGAGCCGGCCTTTCCCTGTATCTCTTCGGGACGCCGGGGCAGGACCGTTTCTGGTTCTTGTGGGACGAGCTGTCACAGGGAGCGCTCGGTGCCGTCGTCCTCGCGGACACCCGTCGGCTCGAGGACTGCTTCCCCGCCGTGGACTACTTCGAGCACCGGCAGATTCCGTTCGTCGTGGCGGTCAACTGCTTCTCGGACGCACGGACGTACGGCGCGCACGACGTCTCACGTGCCCTGGACCTCGACCGTGGGACTCCTGTGGTGCTGTGCGACGCACGTGACCGTGATTCGGGGAAGGAGGTGTTGATCCGACTGGTCGAGTACGCCGGGCGGAGGCATACCGCCCGGCTGCTCGACTCCATCGGGTGAGTTGTCCGTGGTGCGACGGTCAGTCGGAGACCGCGTCGAACGCCAGCACCTTGTCGATCCTGACCCGGACCAGCAGTTCACCGGGTACGCCGTTGCGCTTGCCGAACTCCTCGGCCCGGTCCTCGCCCATGTACCGGCCGCCGAGACGGGTCGCCCAGTGACGCACCTGCTCGATGTCCTCGATCAGTTCGGCGCGGCCCTGCAGGAGGACGAAGGCGAACGGAGGCTGATCGTCGTCCACACACAGCGCCACGCGCCCGTCGCGCGCCAGATTGCGCCCCTTGACAGTGTCCTTGCCGGTGTTGAACACCAGGTCGTCCCCGTCGAGGAGGAACCAGATCGGTGCGATGTGCGGGCTGCCGTTCGCACGAACGGTCGACAGCTTCGCGGTGCGGGTGCCGTGCGAGACGAAGGCCCGCCACTGTTCATCGGTCATCTTCTGTGCCATGTCCCCATCATGCTTGCCGGGACGCCGGAGGTGGGGAAGGCTGGCAGAGCAGATCCTCCAGCCAGGGGGAGCGACGCAGGGGGAGAAGGGATCATGGCCCAGAACACGGGGCTCGGCTGGCTGCTCGACGACTTGACCAAGCGAGTGGAGCACGTACGGCACGCACTGGTGCTGTCCAACGACGGCCTGGTGACCGGGGCGAGTTCGGACCTTGAACGGGAGGACGCCGAACATCTGGCGGCGGTGTCGTCCGGGCTGCACAGCTTGGCGAAGGGGTCCGGGCGCCATTTCCGCGCGGGCAACGTACGCCAGACAATGATCGAGTTCGACGACGCCGTCCTGTTCGTGACGGCGGCGGGCGACGGAAGTTGTCTGTGCGTGCTCAGCTCCGCGCAGGCCGACATCGGCCAAGTCGCGTACGAGATGACGCTGCTGGTGAACCGCGTCGGCGAACACCTCGGCGTGGGCGCCCGGCATCCGGGAAAGACGCCCGTTGTAGACCTCTGACCTGGGGAAACGGGCGCTCAGGCAGAGTTATCCACAGGTCGAGCGGGACATGGGGCGGCCAGGCTACGGTTTTTCCACGAGCAATGACCACGCACGGGGGAGAACCGCCATGAAGGGCGACACGCAGACTATTGCCCATCTTGTAGCCGCAGCTCGACCGGGGCCCGCATTCGGGCCTGGCGGCGCGGCCGATCAAGTCAGGTCGGCCACGGCGTCGGCCAGGCCCAGCCCTTCGGGTCCTTCAAGCCACCCGCCGACCTCACGGGCCGGGGCGGCGCCGACCGTCGCGCGCAGCAGTGCCGCGCGAGAACTGGGTCTGAAACGCGGCGAGTTCGACTTGGCCGTGATGCTGGGCCGGATTCGTACCGTCGCGGATCCGGCCGGAGGACGCCGTCGTGTCCGGCGAGAGGAGATCGACCGCGTGCGCGCGGCGCCAGGCTTTCCGGAGTCCCTGCGGCAACGTGTCAAAACCGTGGGGACTGCGGAGGGCGCGGCCCTCTTGGACATCACGTCGGCCCGGTTCACACGTCTCGCTCGCGCGGGTGTGCTGACGCCGGTGAAGTGGTACGTGAATCGCTACCGGGCGGTTGTCTGGCTGTATCTCGAGGAAGAGCTACGCCAGTTCACCGCCTCCGCGGCCAGCACGACCCTGCTCACCGGGCGTGCGCCGGAAGGGCTGCGCACCCGGCTGGAAGGAGGCGCCGACCTGCGGGCGCGCACCTGGCGGAGCAGGTACGCGGGGTTCCTGTTGCGTCAGTCGGAGGACCCGTGGGAGCGCGCCGCCGCCGGTGCGTCGCTCCTCGACCCGGTGCAACTCGCGGAGGTGGTCAGGGACCCCTACGAACGCGCCTACCTCAACCGACTCAAGCCCGAGCCGCTGACGCAAGCGGCACCTGAATCACCCACGACACGGATCGTCGAGCGGATCGTGACCGCCGATGACCCGAACGAGATCAGCTGGCTGCGGGCCAACGTGATCCTCACCTTGGAGGAGGCCAGGCGGCTGCGCCCCGCACCCCGGCCGGGCCGCCCTCCCATCTCCGCCTCACCCCGCCCCCATCCGGCGCTCGACCCGGTGCCCTGGCCGACCGCGCCCACCACCGGGGCGGTTCCCCGCCAGCGGGCGCACGAGACAGAGCCGCCGGAGGGCCGTATGCCGGAGCCGGACAGGGACGGGCGACGCGAAGAGCCGAGAGGGCTCCTCAAGTGGCTGCGCCGCAGGCGGACCTAGCCGACGCGGGCGGATCCAGCCGACCCGAGGGGACCTGACCACCGGGTGGTCCCGACCAGCGCGCGGACCTTCCGAGCGGACGGACCTGGCTAGACCGTCGCGTCGAGATCCTTGGCGTAGTGCTCGATGGCGGGGCCGTACAGGGCGATGCCCTGATCCCGGCTCGTCGCCGCGAGCAACTGCAGCAGGATCCCCATCGCGTCGTGGGCGTGGCCCGTGTTGTACAGCGCCATGGCCAGGAACGTCTTGAGGGCTCCGTCGTCGGGGAACTCCTCGGACGCGTGGCTGAGCGCGGCGACGGCCTCCTCGTACCGGCCGAGGACCCGGTAGGTGCTGCCGAGACCCAGGAGCGCGCCGCGGCGGTCGCTCTCCGACAGACCGGGCCGCTGGATCGCGCGCAGGTAGTACGGCAGGGCCTCGGCTTCGAGGCCGAGGGTGTCGTGCACCCACGCGGTCTGGTACGCCACCTCGGGGTCGTCCGGGAAGCGCTCGCTGAGGGGTACCAGGAGAGCGCGCGCCTCCTCGCGGTGGCCGGTCTCGCGAAGCCGTACGGCCTTGGCGAGTACCTCGTTGCGACTGCCGTCGGATTCCGGACAGGCGTTCGTGCTGGTGCTCATCGTCTCGCTCTCGTCCGGTCTGTGGCTGTCGTTCATGCCGGTTGTCCCTTGCGATGGATGCGGTGGCTCAGGCGTCCGGAGTGGGCGTGCCCATGTGCCGGGGGGTGTGCGGACGGAAGAGCCCCTCCTGGACGACCGAGACGAGAAGCCGGCCCTCGGTGTCGTAGATACGGCCCCGGGCGAGACCGCGGCCGCCGGTCGCGATCGGGGACTCCTGGTCGTAGAGGAACCACTCGTCGGCGCGGAAGGGCCGGTGGAACCACATGGCGTGGTCGAGCGAGGCCATGTCGAAGCCGCGCGGGCCCCACAGCGGCTCCACCGGGATGCGGACGGCGTCGAGCAGGGTCATGTCGCTGGCGTAGGTGAGCGCGCAGGTGTGCACCAGCGGATCGTCGCCGAGCGGGCCGACGGCGCGCATCCACACGGCGCTGCGCGGCTCGGCGTCCTTGATCTCCTCGGCGGTCCACCGCAGCCGGTCCACGTAGCGGATGTCGAAGGGCTGCCGCCGGGCCATCCGCTCCAACTGCTCCGGGAGCGTGCCCAGATGCTCCTTGATCTCCTCGACGACCGTCGGCAGTGACTCCGGGGCGGGCGCCTCGACGCGGGGCGGCAGCTGGTGTTCGAAGGCGCCCTGTTCGGGCTGATGGAAGGAGGCGGTGAGATTGAAGATCGTACGACCCTGCTGGATCGCCGTGACGCGGCGTGTGGTGAACGAGCGACCGTCGCGCACCCGCTCCACCTGGTACACGATCGGCACACCCGGGCGGCCGGGACGCAGGAAGTACGCGTGCAGCGAGTGCACCGGCCGGTCGCCCTCGGTGGTGCGGCCAGCCGCGACCAGCGCCTGCCCTGCGACCTGCCCGCCGAAGACACGCTGGAGGGACTCCTGCGGGCTGCGGCCGCGGAAGATGTTGACCTCGATCTGTTCCAGGTCAAGCAGATCGACCAGGCGGTCGGCGGGATTGTTCATGACGGCTCTTCGACTCCTGTCCGGGGGCTGGGGGCGCTCAGAGCTGGCCGACGTCCGTGACGCGGACGACGGCACGGCCCTCCTCGTCGGAGGCCGCGAGGTCGACCTCCGCGCTGATGCCCCAGTCATGGTCGCCGTTCGGGTCGGCGAACGTCTGGCGGACGCGCCACAGACCGTGTTCCGGATCCTCCTCGATGCGCAGCAGCTTGGGTCCGCGCGCGTCGGGGCCGGTGCCGAGGTCCTCGTACTCGTCCCAGTACTTGTCCATGGCCGCGCCCCAGGTGTCCGCGTCCCAGCCGGACTCGGCGTCCAGCTCGCCCAGCTCCTCCACGTGGTCGAGGGCGGCGAGTTCGACGCGGCGGAACAGGGCGTTGCGGACCAGGACGCGGAAGGCGCGGGCGTTGGCCGTGACCGGTTTGACCTGGTCGGCCTTCTCCTGGGCCTCCTCGGCCGTCATCACCTCGGGGTTGGCCAGCTGCTCCCACTCGTCCAGGAGGCTGGAGTCGACCTGGCGGACCATCTCGCCGAGCCAGGCGATCAGATCTTCCAGGTCCTCGGACTTCAGGTCGTCCGGGATGGTGTGCTCCAGGGCCTTGTACGCGCCCGCGAGGTAGCGCAGGACGATGCCCTCGGTGCGGGCGAGTTCGTAGAAGGAGGTGAACTCGGTGAAGGAAAGCGCCCGCTCGTACATGTCCCGGATCACGGACTTCGGGGACAGCGGGTGGTCGCCGACCCACGGGTGGCTGGTGCGGTACGTGTTGTAGGCGTGGAAGAGGAGCTCCTCCAGTGGCTTCGGGTACGTGATGTCCTGAAGGCGCTCCATCCGGTCCTCGTACTCGACGCCGTCGGCCTTCATCAGCGCGACGGCCTCACCGCGCGCCTTGTTCTGCTGGGCGGCGAGGATCTGACGGGGGTCGTCGAGGGTGGACTCCACGACGGAGACCATGTCGAGGGCGTAGGAGGGCGACTCGGGGTCGAGGAGTTCGAACGCGGCGAGGGCGAAGGTCGACAGCGGCTGGTTGAGCGCGAAGTCCTGCTGGAGGTCGACTGTCAGGCGCACGATGCGGCCGGTGGCGTCCGGCTCGTCGAGCTTCTCGACGACACCGCCGTCCAGCAAGGAGCGGTAGATGGCGATCGCGCGGCGGATGTGGCGCAGCTGCTGCTTGCGCGGCTCGTGGTTGTCCTCAAGGAGGTGGCGCATCGCCTCGAAGGCGTTGCCGGGCCGAGCGATCACCGAGAGCAGCATGGTGTGGGTGACGCGGAAACGCGAGGTGAGGGGCTCGGGCTCGGAGGCGATGAGCTTCTCGAAGGTGCCTTCGGTCCAGCCCACGAAACCCTCGGGAGCCTTCTTGCGCACCACCTTCCGGCGCTTCTTCGCGTCGTCGCCGGCCTTGGCGAGCGCCTTCTCGTTCTCGATGACGTGCTCGGGGGCCTGCGCGACGACGAAGCCAGCCGTGTCGAAGCCCGCGCGCCCGGCGCGCCCGGCGATCTGGTGGAACTCCCGCGCGCGCAGAGTCCGGACGCGACTGCCGTCGTACTTGGTGAGAGCCGTGAACAGCACCGTGCGGATCGGCACGTTCACGCCGACGCCGAGGGTGTCCGTGCCGCAGATGACCTTCAGGAGGCCCGCCTGGGCGAGCTTCTCCACGAGACGGCGGTACTTCGGCAGCATGCCCGCGTGGTGCACGCCGATCCCGTGCCGCACATAGCGCGAGAGGTTGCGGCCGAACTTGGTGGTGAAGCGGAAGTTGCCGATCAGCTCGGCGATCTGGTCCTTCTCGGCCCGCGTGCACATGTTGATGCTCATCAGCGACTGCGCCCGCTCCACGGCCTGCGCCTGAGTGAAGTGCACGATGTAGACCGGTGCCTGCTTGGTCTCGAGCAGTTCGGTCAGCGTCTCGGTGATGGGGGTGAGGCGGTACTCGTACGAGAGGGGGACGGGGCGGGTCGCGGAGCGGACCACCGACGTGGGGCGGCCGGTGCGGCGGGTGAGGTCCTTCTCGAACATCGAGACGTCGCCGAGCGTCGCCGACATCAGGATGAACTGCGCCTGCGGCAGTTCGAGCAGCGGGATCTGCCAGGCCCAGCCGCGATCCGGTTCCGCGTAGAAGTGGAACTCGTCCATCACGACCTGGCCGATGTCGGCGTTCTTGCCGTCGCGCAGCGCGATGGAGGCGAGGACCTCGGCGGTGCAGCAGATCACCGGGGCGTCGGCGTTCACGGAGGCGTCGCCGGTCAGCATGCCGACGTTCTCGGTGCCGAACAGCTTGCACAGGTCGAAGAACTTCTCCGACACCAGCGCCTTGATCGGAGCGGTGTAGAAGGTGACCTTGTCCTGGGCGAGCGCGGTGAAGTGCGCACCGGCCGCGACCAGGCTCTTGCCGGAGCCGGTGGGTGTCGACAAGATCACATTTGCCCCGGAGACCACCTCGATCAGCGCCTCCTCCTGGGCCGGGTAGAGAGTGATCCCCTGGTCCTCGGCCCACGACGAGAAGGCTTCGAAGAGGGCATCGGGGTCGGCATCCGGCGGCAGCTGATCAATAAGGGTCACACCCCCATCTTGCCTCCCTTCCCGCCCGATGAGGGAACCGGACGGCCGTACGAAGATCACGAACGCTACGCTGTCTCGCCAACAGGGCGTCAGAACAACAGGAATGGGGCGGGGAGCAGCGATGATGGGACCGGCACACTCACTGTCGGGGGCGGCGGCCTGGCTGGGCGTCGGCGCCGCCGCGGCGGCCGCGGGGCACTCGATGCCCTGGCCGGTCCTCGTCGTGGGAGCCCTGATCTGCGCCGGGGCCGCGCTCGCGCCCGACCTCGACCACAAGTCGGCGACCATCTCGCGTGCCTTCGGACCGGTCTCGCGCGGCCTGTGCGAGATCGTCGACAAGCTCTCCTACGCCGTGTACCGGTCGACCCGGAAGCCGGGCGACCCGCGTCGCTCCGGGGGCCACCGGACGCTCACGCACACCTGGGTCTGGGCGGTGCTGATCGGCGCGGGCTCGTCGGTGCTCGCGGTGACGGGCGGGCGCTGGGCGGTGCTCGCGCTCCTCTTCGTGCACATGGTGCTCGCCATCGAAGGCCTGCTGTGGCGGGCCGCGCGCGGGTCGAGCAGCGATGTGCTGGTGTGGCTCCTCGCCGCGGCCAGCGCGTGGATCATGGCGGGGGTGCTGGACAAGCCGGGCAACGGTTCGGACTGGCTGTTCACGGCGCCGGGCCAGGAGTATCTGTGGTTGGGTCTGCCGGTCGTGCTCGGTGCGCTGGTGCACGACATCGGGGACGCGCTGACCGTCTCCGGCTGCCCGATCCTGTGGCCCATCCCGATCGGCCGCAAGCGCTGGTACCCGATCGGGCCGCCGCGGATGATGCGGTTCCGCGCCGGGAGCTGGATCGAGCTGAAGGTGCTGATGCCAGTGTTCATGCTGCTCGGGGGAGTGGGCGGCGCGGTCGCGCTCAACTTCATCTGAGGCGCCGACGCAGATGAAGCCGATTACTCGGCGGACGCAGGAGCGCCACAGTGCGCATGAGTGCCCGGGCGGTGCCACTGCCCGGGCAGTGGCACCGCCCGCGAAGCGGATGGCGTGGCTGCTCAGCTGTCCGATCTGCGCAGGAGGTGTTCCCGTGCGGCTGGATCCCGTGGCCCGTCGCGCGCCAACAGGCGTGTGGCGACCGCTGAGCGGTGCGCCTCGTCCACGTTGCCTCCGAATTTGAACTTGCCGGTGACCTCTCTGATGGTCAGCCGCAGCGCACGGATCTCCCGGAGACGATGCTCGTGCACGGACGGATCTGCGATGCCGCTCTCCGGCTCCAGCTCCTGGATCTGCTTCCGCAGGACATCGAGCTTGTCCTCCGGGGTCTCCAGTACCTCGGCCGTGCATCGCAGTTGCACAGCCGCGTAATACACCGTTGGAATTCCCTGCGCGGGATTCTCGTTGTTGATCGCCTTCCAGGCGCCTGGAATGTAGGTCCAGTCGCCGACGACGCTCAGCAGAGCGGCAGGATTTTCGAGTACTGCGGGGAAGACGGGATTCCCTGACGCCAGGTGCAGCAATACCGTCTCGCTGTTGGCCAGTAAAAATTGTGCGGGTACCGCGACGGGGAAATCGCGGTTGCGTCCTGCGGCGATGAGTTGTCCGAATCCGTGACTTCGCACGAATTCCAGTGACTCCTCGCGACTGCCGCGATCATGAGGTCGTATCAGCATGGGGTTACGGACGCACCTCTTCTGGTTCTGCGTTGGGTTCCGCGGCTGCGGCTCCCTGTCGCGTTCGGGTTCGCGTGCCCCAGCGTTCGAGCGGTGGGCCGAAGGCGCCCGCGGCGGCGAAGAACGCACCGAGGAGCAGCCAGCCGGCGGTGCCCAGTCCGAGCACGACCGTGGTGAGGACGGCGGGGGCGAGCGCCTGGCCCGCGCTGAAGCCAAGCCCGAGAAGCCCTTGGTACTGGCCTTGGGCATGGTCTGGTGCCAGACCGAAACCAAGGGCGAAGCCAGCCGAGGACTCCCATATCTCCCCGAGGCTGTGGACGAAGATCGCTGCGACCGCTAGGCCGACGGCGGCCCACACGGGGGCGTACGCGGTCAGGGCCATCATCGGGCAGCTGAGGAGGAAGAGCAGTCCTGCCGTGCGGAACGCTCTGCCGCCATCGCGAGGGGTTTCGATTCGGGATCCGATTCTGGTCTGCAAGAGGACGCAGACCGCGGAATTGAACGCGGATACCGCCGCCACGGTCCAGCGCGGTGCGTCTGTGTGCTCCGAGATCCAGATCGGAAGAATCAGGGACACCACTGTGTATTGCAGACCCATCGCCCCATGGAGCGCTGTGAAGGTGACGTAGGGGCGGTCGGCGAGAGCGATCCAGCGACGTTCCCGTGGCGGTGATGCCAATGCCTTGTAGCGGGGAAGCAGGAAGAGGAGGAGGGCGCACAAGGTGAAGCTGGCCGCGTTGCCGAGGATCAGCACGATGTAGGCAGCACGAGTATTCACTGTCACCGCGAATCCGGCACCGACCGTTCCCAGGACGACGCCCAGATTGACGTACGTACGGAGCTTCGCCCGGAAAAGCGCGGGGCGGTCGGTACCGACCCGGACGACCAGGGCACCCCAGGCCGCGCCGCCGACGGCCGCGGCAAGCTGGTCAACGGTGGCGATGACCGCGAGGGCGCCCCAGCTCTCGACGAGCACGAGAGCGGACATGGCCACGGCCTGGACCATCAGAGCGAGCATCATGATCGTGCGCGGCCCACGTCGATCGGCCAGGTGGCCTCCGGGTATCCCCGCGAGGAGGCCGATCAGGCCGGCGACAGTGAGGGCGGCACCCACCTGCACCGCCGGTAGATCCACGATCAGCGTGAAGTAGAGCGCCGCCACCGTGTTGAAGAGCCCGTTGCCGACGCGGTTCACGAAGCTGGCCAGGATCAGTACGCGCTCTGACCTGTTGCTCCCCGCCATGTGAGCTATTCGGCCGGACGATCCCCCCATGATCATGAGCGCAGGCTAGCAGCGGTCGTCCACACCGTCACTGGTGCGCAGTTGCCAGCCGTTCACGAGACCGCCTCCGTGTCCTTCACCTTCATCGACAACGCGCTGACGTGTACCTGGAGTCATGTCTTGACCAGCGCCGGCGGGGATCCGGTGTCGTGCCCTGAAGGTGGGGAGGGCTCCGGCTCCGGCGGCGGTTCGGGGGTCCCGGTGCGGAGGACTCGGTTGACGCGGGCGGTGTCCAGCACGCCTTCCCAGCGGGCCACCAGGAGGGTGGCGACGCTGTTGCCTGCGAGGTTGGTCAGGGCGCGGCACTCGGACATGAACTTGTCGATGCCGAAGATCAGCATGATGCCGGCCGCGGGTACGGTGCCGACGCTGGAGAGCGTGGCGGCCAGGGCGATGAACCCGGCGCCGGTGACGCCGCCCGAGCCCTTGGAGGTGAGGATCATGACGGCAAGCAGGCCGAGTTGCTGCCCGAGGGACAGCGGGGTGTCCGTGGCCTGGGCGATGTAGACGGCCGCCAGGGAGAGGTAGATGGAGCTGCCGTCGAGGTTGAAGGAGTAGCCCGTCGGGACCGTCAGGCCGACGATGTCACGGCGTACGCCAAGGCCCGTGAGCTTGGTCATCAGACGGGGCAGCACGCTCTCGGAGGAGGATGTGCCGAGGACGATGAGGAACTCCTCGCGCAGGTAGTGCAGCAGCCGGAAGATGCTGATCCGCAGGAGTGCCAGGGCGCCGCCGAGGACCACGA
The DNA here is from genome assembly GCF_055591765.1 of Streptomyces sp. NPDC041205. Lineage (NCBI taxonomy): Bacteria > Bacillati > Actinomycetota > Actinomycetes > Kitasatosporales > Streptomycetaceae > Streptomyces > Streptomyces sp. NPDC041205. The sequence goes on from NZ_JBVIZH010000004.1 coordinate 95,950, forward strand.
CGACGAAGAAGAGCGAGGTGCCGTAGAACAGGCCGATGAGGCGGCCGAGGCTGGTCAGGGTGGAGATGCCGTACTTGCCGATGGTGAACGCCATCGCCCCGAAGGCGCCGACGGGCGCCGCCAGCATGACGTAGTGCAGGATCTTGAACACGACGGTGCTCAGCCGGTTGATCCCCTCGACGATCGGGGCTCCGGTCGGTCCCACGGCCTTCAGCGCGATGCCGAACAGCACCGAGAAGAAGATGACCTGCAGGATGTTGCCCTCAGCGAAGGCGCCCACGGCGCTGGAGGGCACCACGTCGGTCAGGAAGTGCCACCAGCTCTGGCCCTCGCCGTCCTTGACGTACTGGGCGGCGTCCCCGGCGAGGCGCAGTTCGCCGGGGTCGGCGTGGACTCCCGCGCCGGGCCGGAACACGTTCACGGCGATCAAGCCGAGAGCCAGCGCCACCAGCGTGCCCACCTGGAAGCAGGCCAGGGACTTGAGCCCGACCCTGCCGACGCGGCGCAGGCTGTCGACACCGCCGATCCCGCCGACGATGGTCAGGAAGACGATCGGCGCGATGAGCATCTTGATGGCGGACACGAACGTGGTGCCCACCGGCTCCAGGCCCACACCGGCCTCCGGCCAGAGCCAGCCCGTCAGGATGCCGAAGACGATCGCGGTCAGGACCCAGAAGTAGAGCTGTCGGTACCAAGGTTTGGGCGGCGGGCGATCAAGGGCGGGGGAGGGGCCGGGGGACGTGGGCGCTGCCATGGTGGTTCTCCTCGTCTCTCCTCGTCGAGCAACGTGGAAGCTGAACGCGGCCGGTACGCCGGAGCGGTGAGCGCGGGGTGGCGCGGTACGAGCGGTGCGGTGCGAGCGGTGCGGACGGTCAGAGCAGGTCGAGGAGCTTGGCGGTGAACTCGGCGGTCGTCGCGCCGCCCCCGAGGTCCGGCGTGCGGACATCCGTCTTGGCCAGCACCGCGGCGATCGCGTCCGTGACGTCCTTGGCCGCCTCGGGGTGCCCGAGGTGGTCGAGCATCATGGCGGCCGACCAGATCGCGCCGAGCGGGTTGGCGATGCCCCGGCCCGCGATGTCAGGTGCGGAGCCGTGGACCGGCTCGAACATCGAGGGGAAGTCGCGCTCGGGGTTGAGGTTGGCGGCCGGGGCGATGCCGATGGATCCCGCGACGGCGGCGGCGAGGTCGCTGAGGATGTCACCGAACAGGTTCGAAGCGACGACCACGTCGAAGCGGGCCGGGTCGAGGACGAACTTCGCCGCCAGCGCGTCGATGTGCTCCTGGTCCCAGGAGACCCCCGAGTGCGCGGCGGCCCGTTCGGCGACGAGTTCGTCCCAGAACGGCATGGTGTGCACGATGCCGTTGGACTTGGTGGCCGAGGTCAGCGTGCTGCCGCGCCGCGCGGCCAGGTCGAAGGCGAAATCGAGGACCCGGGTCACCCCGGCACGCGTGAAGACCGCTTCCTGGACGGCCAGTTCCTCGGGGGTCCCCCGGTTCAGCCGGCCGCCGATCTCGCTGTACTCGCCCTCCACGTTCTCGCGTACGACAACGAACTCCACGCCACCGTCGACGCCACCGGAGGCGGCGGCACGCAGAGGGCTCTCGACCCCCTCGAAGACGCGGATCGGCCGCAGATTGACGTACTGGCGGAAGCCACGCCGGATCGGGATGAGCAGTCCCCACAGGGAGACATGGTCGGGCACGCCCGGGTAGCCCACGGCACCGAGCAGGATCGCGTCCTTGTCGCGGAGCTGATCCAGGCCGTCGGCGGGCATCATCGCGCCCTCGCGGAGGTATCGCTCGCAGGACCAGTCGTACGTGGCGTACGAGAAGTCGATGCCGTGGCGGGCGCCGACGGCGTCCAGCACCTGCTGGGCGGGCGGCAGGACTTCGGCGCCGATGCCGTCGCCGGGGACGAGTGCGATGTGGTGGCGGGTCACGGGGTGGTGGCGGGTCATGCGCCGATTGCAGCAATCAGGCCGGTGGACCGTCCAAGTCGCTCTGCCGATCTGGCATATAAGGCCGGGTTATCAGCGGCCCACGTGCAGGTTTCCCTGCTCTTTGACGGCCTCCAGTGCGTACGCGACGAAGGTGCGGGCAGCCGGGGACAGCCCTGTGCGGCGGCTCACCAGGGCGATCCGCAGCGTCGTCTTCGGCTCGATGTCCATGACCAGCGCCCCGGCCCGCTCGGCCATGGTGCGCCAGGACTCGGTGACGACGGCGAGCCCGACCCCGGCGAGGACCAGGGGGAGGATCGCCACCCGGTGCTCGGTCTCCGCCGCGACGGTGATGTCGATGCCGCGTTCGCGCAGGCCGTCGACGTACGCGCGCATGCCCGTGCCCGGCTGCCCGACGATCAGCCGCTGCCCGGCCAGGTCCTCGCAGGCGATCGCCCGACCGGCAGGAAACGGCCCGTCGGGCGGCGTGACCAGGACGAAGCGCTGTTCCCCGGCGGCATGGGACACCACTTCCTTGTCGGGAAGCGGCCCCGACGTGGCGAGGAGGCCCAGCTCGGCGGCGCCGGTGCGCACCATGTCGACGACGTCGCGGGAGGTGAAGGCGGCCCGCACACTCACCGACACGCCGGGGTAAGGGTCGCTGAACGCGCGGACCATCGTGGTCAGCGGCTCGACCGCCTGGGAGGGCATGGCGGCGATGTCCAGTCGGCCCGCGCGCAGCTCGTGCACGGCCGCGACGCTGGCGCGGGCCGTCTCCAGGCCGCGCACGGCGGCGCGGGCCGGTTCGATCAACGCCGTCCCGGCTTCGGTGAGCACCGCGCGGCGGCCGATCCGGTGGAACAGGCTGCCGCCCAGGTCCCGCTCCAGCGCCTGCACGGCCTGGGAGAGCGCGGGCTGTGAGACGTACAGGGCGTTCGCCGCCCGGTTGAACCCTCCCTGGTCGACGATCGCGAGGAAGTACTCCAACTGCCGGATGTCCATGACGGCCATCCTGCCTGCGGCTCGGCGGGAGTTTCACGCTCGCGGCGCGCGACGCCCCGTGCCGTCCGACGTTGCCCGAAGTCCGACATCGCCCGAAGCTCGACGTCCCCTGCCGTTCGACGTCACCCGCCGCTTCACGGCCACCTCACCCGTGCCAGGACCTCCACAACGCCGCATACGCCCCGTCCGCCCGCACCAGCTCGTCGTGGCTGCCCAGTTCGCTGATGCGGCCGTTCTCGACCACGGCGATGACGTCCGCGTCGTGCGCGGTGTGCAGCCGGTGGGCGATGGCCACGACCGTGCGGCCGTCGAGGACGCGGGCCAAGGAGCGCTCCAGATGGCGGGCCGCGCGCGGGTCCAGGAGCGAGGTCGCCTCGTCCAGGACCAGCGTGTGCGGGTCGGCCAGGACCAGACGGGCCAGCGCGATCTGCTGCGCCTGCGCGGGGGTGAGCCCGGAACCGCCGGAGCCGACCTCCGTGTCGAGCCCCTCGTCCAGGCCCCGCGCCCAGTCGCCCGCGTCGACTGCGCCCAGCGCCGCCCACAGCTCGGCGTCGCTCGCGCCGGTCCGCGCGAGCAGCAGGTTGTCCCGCAGCGAGCCCACGAAGACGTGGTGCTCCTGGTTGACGAGCGCCACATGCGCGCGGACGTCCTCGGCGGGCATCCGCGTCAGTTCGGCGCCGCCCAGCGTGACCTGGCCGGTCCGCGGCCCGTAGATCCCGGCGAGCAGTCGACCCAGCGTGGACTTGCCCGCGCCGGAAGGACCGACGAGCGCCACCCGCGAACCGGGCTCTACGGCGAGGGAGACCTCACGGAGCACGTCCACGCCCGCGCGGTAGCCGAAGTACACGTCGTCCGCGCGGACGGCGCGCCCCTCCGGCCGCACGGAGGGGTCGCCCGCGTCCGGCTCGATGTCGCGCACGCCCACGAGCCGGGCCAGCGACACGTGCGCCACCTGCATCTCGTCGTACCAGCGCAGGATGATGTTCAGCGGGTCGACCAGCATCTGCGCGATCAGCGCGCCCGTCGTGAGCTGACCCACGCCGATCCAGCCCTGGAGCACGAACACGCCGCCGATCATGAGGACCGAGCAGAGCACGATGATGTGGGTGGCGTTGATGACCGGGAAGAGGACGGAGCGCAGGTAGAGGGTGTAGCGCTCCCAGGCGGTCCACTCCTTGATGCGCTGCTCCGACTGCTCGACGCGGCGCGCCCCGAGCCGGTGCGCCTCCACGGTCCGGCCCGCGTCGACGGTCTCGGCGAGCGCGGCGGCGACGGCCGCGTACCCGGCGGCCTCCGAGCGGTACGCGGACGGCGCCCGGTTGAAGTACCAGCGGCAGCCGATGACCAGCAGCGGCACGGCCAGGAGCAGCGCGGGCGCGAGCGGGGGCGCGGTGACGGCGAGGCCGCCGATGAGGAGGCTCGCCCAGACCACGCCGATGGCGAGCTGCGGAACGGCCTCGCGCATGGCGTTGGCGAGCCGGTCGATGTCCGTGGTGATCCGGGACAGCAGGTCTCCGGTGCCCGCGCGCTCCAGGACGCCCGGCGGCAGGCCGACCGACCGGACCAGGAAGTCCTCCCGCAGGTCCGCCAGCATCCGCTCGCCGAGCATCGCCCCGCGCAGTCGCACCTGGTGCACGAAGAAGGCCTGCACAAGGAGGGCGACGGCGAACAGGCCGATGGTGCGCTCCAGATGGAGCTCGCGGGCGTTGTCGGAGACGCTCTCGACGAGGTCCCCGAGGAGGTACGGGCCCACCATGGAGGACGTCACGCCGATCGTGTTCACGGCGATGAGCGTCAGGAAGGCGCGCCGGTGGCGCCGGAACAGCTCGCGCACATAGGCCCGTACGGTGGCGGGCGCCCCGACGGGCAGCGTCTCCGCGGTGGTCGGGGCGGCCGGGTCGTACTCCGGCGGCGCCAGGCCGATCATGCGGGCTCCTCGACGTCGATGCTGATGGGGAGGTCGATTCCGGTTCCGGTGGTGGCACTCACGCTGTCGCTGTCGGCCGCCTCGTCGTCCGTCTCGCGGGTCACCACGGCCCGGTAGCGGGGCTCGCCGACGATCAGTTCGCGGTGCTCGCCGACCGCGGCGACCTCGCCGTCGTGCAGGAACACGACTCGGTCGGCCCGGTCCAGGAGCAGCGGCGACGAGGTGAGGACGACGGTCGTGCGGCCGGCGCGCAGGTCGCGCAGGCCGTCCGCGATCCGGGCCTCGGTGTGCGAGTCGACGGCGGACGTCGGCTCGTCGAGGACCAGGGCCTCCGGGTCGGTGACCAGCGACCGGGCGAGTGCGAGGCGCTGGCGCTGGCCGCCGGACAGGGAGCGGCCGCGCTCGGTGAGACGGGCGTCCATCGGATCGTCGGCGACCGATCCCTGGACGAGGGCGTCGAGCACGTCGTCGCACTGTGCGGCGGTGAGGGCCTGCTTGGCGCTCACGGCTCCGGACGACGGTACGTCGAGGAGCGTGCGGAGCGTCCCGGACAGCAGTACGGGGTCCTTGTCCTGGACGAGGACGGCGGTGCGGGCGGTGTCCAGGGCCAGGTCGTCCAGCGGCACGTCGCCGAGCCGCACGGACGGCAGGTCCGCCGCCTCCGCGAACGCCGGGTGCCCGCCGAGCCGCTCCGCGAGCCGCCCGGCCGCGTCCGGGTCGCCGCAGACCACGGCGGTGAGGCGGCCGGCCGGGGCGAGGAGGCCGGTGGCCGGGTCGTGCAGGTCACCGGAGGGCACGGCGTCGTCGGGCGTGACCTTCGCGGAACCAGAAGCGGCCTTCGCGGACGTACCGGACGAGGAGGTTGCGCCGGGAGAGGTCGTGGAGGCCGAGATGTCGGACGCCGAGAAGTCCGAGGCGTCCGAAGGCGAACCCTTCGCCTCCGTCGTCCGCTGGAGGGCGAGCACCCGGGCCGCCCGCTTCGCCGACGGTCGCGAGAAGGAGTACGCCATCGCGATCTCCTCGAAGTGCCGCAGCGGATAGTTGAGCAGCATCACCGCGCTGTACACGGTGACCAGTTCGCCCACCGTGATGCGGCCCTCGCGGGCGAGATGAACGCCGTGCCAGAGCAGCACGACCAGCAGCAGTCCGGGCAGCAGGACCTGGATCGCCGAGATCACCGCCCACATGCGCGCGCTGCGCACCGCCGCCGTCCGCACCTGCTGCGAGGCACGGCGGTAGCGCTCCAGGAACAGTTCCTCGCCGCCGATGCCGCGCAGCACCCGCAGGCCCGCGACCGTGTCCGACGCCAGCTCGGTGGCGTGCCCGGCCTTCTCCCGCTGGACGTCCGCGCGCCGCGTCGCGCGGGGCAGCAGGGGCAGGACGGCGAGCGCGAGGACCGGTATGCCGACGGCGACGACGACGCCTAGCGAGGGTTGGTACACGAGCAGGCCCACGCACACCGCGACCACGGTGAGGGCGGCCGCCGCGAACCGCGACAGCGCCTCCACGAACCAGCCGATCTTCTCGACGTCCCCGGTGGAGACGGCCACGACCTCACCCGCGGCCACGCGCCGGGTGAGCGCGGCACCGAGCACCGCGGTGCGGCGCGCGAGCAACTGCTGGGTGCGGGCGGCCGCCGTGATCCAGTTGGTGACGGCGGTGCGGTGCAACATCGTGTCACCGGCCGCGACGGCGATCCCGGCGAGCAGGATCACACCGCCCGCGAGGGCGAGCCGGGTGCCGGAGCGGTCGACGACGGCCTGCACCGCGAGCCCCACGGTGTAGGGCAGCGCGGCGATGCCGAGGAAGTGCAACAGGCCCCAGCCGAGCGCCTTGAGCTGGCCGCCGAGTTGGTTGCGGCCGAGCCAGAGCAGGAAACGAGGGCCGGAGCGAGTGTCGGGGTCGCCTGGATCTGCATATGGAAGATCGCGAATGTGCATGATGTCCCAGCGCGCGGAGGTAACAAACCGTGAAAGGTTCGCCTCGTACGGTGGTGTGAAGCAAACGATTTTCCGTGGCTGGGCAAAGAGTCGGCCATCCTGCCGGGGCGGCGCGCGTCCGTGGCGAGGGGCGTGAGCGCCCGGTGCGACGATGGGGGACATGCGAATAGCTGCTCTGGTGCGAACGGCGGCCGCGACAGCGGCCTGCTCCGTCCTGTTGACGTCCTGCGGTGGTTCGGGCGACGACGGGGACGGCGGGAGCGAGGGCGCTGCACGCGAGGCGGGGCGCACGGACGCCGGGGCGGCCGAGAGTTCGCGGCTCATTCCGGACGTGGGCGACCGGCTCCAGTCGCGGATCCCGGAGAACTCCCGTCAGGTCGTGGCGGTGTACGGGGAGGGCAGGAACTCGGCGGACGCGACGGTCGTTCTGTACACGAAGACGGACGGGAAGAAGTCCGGCACGGGGAAGTCCGGGTCGGGAGCGTCCGGCCCCACCTGGAAGAAGACCCGCAGCTGGCCCGCCCACAACGGCAAGAAGGGCTGGACCCCCGACCATCGCGAGAACGACAAGCGCAGCCCTGTCGGCGTGTTCACGCTCAGCGACGCGGGCGGCGTCCTGGCCGACCCCGGCGCCCGGCTGCCGTACACCGAGTCGGCCGCCTTCCAAGCACCGCACTACTGGCCCAAGACCCACTGGCACGACTTCGACCACGTCATCGCCATCGACTACAACCGCGTCAAGGGCACCCCGCCCACCGACCCGACGCGCCCTCAGGGCCAGTCCAAGGGCGGCAGCATCTGGCTGCACATGGACCACGGCAGCGGGACGTCCGGGTGCGTGAGCCTGTCGAAGTCCGGCATGCGCTATCTGCTGCGCACGCTGGACCCGAAGCTGCGTCCGGTCGTCGTGATGGGGGACAAGGCGGCCCTGCGGGGCTGAGCCGTGGGGTGGGCCCGGTGGGCCCGGGCCCACCCCACGGCTTCAGGACTCCTTCGGCTTCTCCGAGTCCATGCCCGGGCGCGCCTTCTTCCACAGCCCCCGGGTGAAGTCCGGGATCGCCTGCGGAGCGCCCTTCGCCTTGATCGAGGCGTGGCTCAGGGGCACCGGCGCCGTCCACGTCGCCGCGTCGTACACGTCGAAGTCCGGCAGCAGCCCGAGCCGCATGCACTGCATCAGCCGGAAGATCATCATGTAGTCCATGCCGCCGTGCCCACCGGGCGGGTTGGCGTGCTCCTTCCACAGCCAGTGGTCGAACTCGGCGGCGTACTTGCCGAAGTCGCCCCACTCGTCGTTCGTGTGGTCGGGCTCGATGTAGATGCGCTCCGGGTAGTCCTCGAAGACGCCCCTCGTGCCGCCGAGACTGTTGATGCGGCTGTAGGGGTGGGGCGTGGAGACGTCGTGCTCCAGGCGGATCACGCGGCCCTTGGCGGTCTGTACGAGGCTGATGGTGCGATCGCTCTCGATGTACGTCTCCTTCCAGCTCGGGTCGCCGGGCGGCATGTGCTCCTTGCGGTACTCGGCGAGGCCGAGGGAGGGCGTGCCGAAGCTGGATATGTGCGTGACGCGGTCGCCGCGGTTGACGTCCATGTAGTTGGCGACGGGGCCGAAGCCGTGGTTCGGGTAGAGGTCGCCGCGCAGCCGCGTGTGCCACAGGCGGCGCCACGGGCCCTCGTAGTACTTGGGGTCGAACATCAGGCCGCGCAGGTCGTGGTTGTACGCGCCCGCGCCGTGCAGCAGGTCGCCGAACTTGCCCGCGTGCGCCATCCGCAGGACCCGCATCTCGTTCTTGCCGTAGCAGCAGTTCTCCAACTGCATACAGTGTCTGCGGGTGCGCTCGGACAGGTCGACCAGCGCCCACAGTTCGTCGAGGCGCATCGCGATCGGACACTCCACGCCGACGTGCTTGCCGTTCAGCATCGCCGACTTGGCCATGTCGAAGTGCAGGTCCCAGGGCGTCGCCACGTACACGAAGTCGAGGTCGCCGCGCTCGCAGAGCTTCTCGTAGGCGTGGTCGCCATTGGTGTACGTCGCCGGGGCGGGCTGGCCCGCGGCCACCACCTTCTTCGCCGCCGCCGCCGTCTTGTCCTTGACCGGGTCGCACAGGGCGACGACGCGGACGCCGGGCAGGGCGAGGAACAGGTCGATCATGCTGCCGCCGCGGTTGCCGAGGCCGATGATGCCGACGCGGACCGTGGAGCGGGGCTCGAACGGCACGCCGATCATCGTCTTGCCCTTGCGGGCGGGGGCCCCGGCGGGGGACTGGGCAGAGCCCGCGGGGGCTTCGGCGGGGGTGTCCGCGTGGGCGGTGCCGGACGCGAAGGCGCCAAGGCCCAGGCCTGCTCCGGCGATTCCTGCCGTGCGGAGGACCGTGCGCCTGGAGTGACCGCCAGTGGATTCGTCGGTGGACTCTTCGGGTGCCGGTGTCGCGTTCTCGTCGTGCATCGGACCTCCGTCATCGCGGTGCCTACCTATGGGCGGAAGACACCTTGATGGCGGGGTGGTCGGGGCGCAAGAGACCGAAGTGGTCAGGGGGTTGGACTTTTCGCGGGGCGGGCTTGCACGTGCGGACCCGGCGGGTCCGGGGGGAGGACGGTGATCCGCCCCGCGCCGCTGACCCGCCCCGCGCCGCTGGCCGAGTGGGTCGGTCAGCGCGTGACGACGTTGTGCGCCGGGATGATCTGCGGCTCGCCGTCGGCGTGGCCGAGGTCGGCGAGGATGGGCTGGAGGATCTTCGCGAAGTTCTCCAGGGCTTCCTCGGACTCCCATACGTCGATGACCCGCCACCCGCCTTCGACCGGCCCGGCCGCGTGCGAGATCAGCCCGGGTGCGGGAATGTCGGCGAGCGACGCGAACTCGCCGCCGTCGGTGAGACGGCTGATGCAGGCGTCGTAGAGCTCCTGTCCGACGCCCGGAATCTCGAAAGTGACGATGATGGCCATGTCGTCCCCCCACTGCTCGCTCAACTCGTGCGGCGATCGCTCCGGTCGGTGCGACGCCCTTCATGCCTACCCGGCGGCTGTGCGCGCGTCGATGCCTTGCGGGGGTTGGGAGGGGGGAGGTGAAGTGCGCGGGGGCGTCCCGCGCCCCTGGTGAGCCGACTGCCACTTGACGTGCGCCGCACGGCGCCGTTCGAGGACGGCGGTCCGGAAGCACCCACCGGAGGTACGAGCCGTGTCACGCCGGGCTCGTCGGCCGCGTGGCCCGCTCCAGCTCCTGCAGCACCGAGCCGTACTCCCGGCCCGTCGCGTGCTGCATGCCCACCTCGCACAGGCGGTTCGCCGAGAGATGGGCGTCGAAGTGACGGGACGTCACCTCGGCGGCCTCCCGGTGCGTGGCCGACTCGGTGAGTTCCTTGTGGAGCATGCCCCGGTCGCCCGCGAACGCGCAGCAGCCCGCGTCGTCCGGTACCACGACCTCGTCGGCGCAGGCCTCGGCGACGGCGGTCAGCTGCGGCTCGTCGCCCAAGTGGTGCATGGAGCAGGTGGGGTGGAGGACGGCTGAGGCCGTGGTGCGGTGGATGGTCAGGTGGGGGAGGAGGTCGTCGGCGGCCCAGACGACGGAGTCGAGGACCGTCAGCTCCTTGTGCAGTTGGCGGTTGTCGGGCGTGAGGTACGGCGCGACCTCGTGCGCGATGCCGAGCGTGCAGGACGAGGCGTCCACGACCAGGGGCAGCGCGCCACCCGCCGTCCAGCCCCAGGCCGCCTCGACGATGCGGTTGGCCATCACGCGGTTCCCCGCCTCGTACCCCTTGGAGTGCCAGATCGTGGCGCAGCACGTCCCGGCGACGTCGTCCGGGATCCACACCGGCTTGCCCGCGCGGGCCGAGACCGCGACGACGGCCTGCGCGAGGGGGATCTCGCCGGGACTGGCGAAGATGCGGTTCACGCACGCCGGGTAGTAGACAGCGGCCGCGCCCACGCGCGCGGTGCGCGGGAGCCGGGCGGGGGCGGCGCCAGGGATCTCCGGCAGCCACTCGGGGACCAGGTCGGGGCGGACGGCCCTGCGGGCGGACCGGGTGACGGCGGTCAGGATCCGGTCGCCCCGGCCGCCGCCGAGGCGGGCGCCGAGCAGGTCTGCCGCGGCCACCGCGAGCCGGGCGGACGCCTCGACCGCCTTGAAGTTCCGCGCGGCGAGCGCGGCCGCCCTCTCCTCGCGCGGCGAGTGCCGGGTGTGCCGGAAGTCCTTCATCAGGGCGCCCGTGTCGATGCCGACCGGGCAGGCCAGCTTGCACGTCGAGTCGCCCGCGCAGGTGTCCACCGCGTCGTATCCGTACGCCGCCACGAGGCCGTCCTCGACCGGTGAGCCCGGCCGCTGGCGCAGCATCTCGCGGCGCAGCACGATGCGTTGGCGCGGTGTGGTCGTCAGGTCCTCGCTGGGGCAGGTCGGTTCGCAGAAGCCGCACTCGATGCACGGGTCCGCGAGCAGCTCGATCTTCGGGATCGTCTTGAGGCCCCGGAGATGGGCCCGCGGGTCACGGTCGAGGACGATGCGGGGCGCGAGCACGCCGTCAGGGTCGATGACCCGCTTCGTGCGCCACATCAGCTCCGTGGCCTTTCGGCCCCATTCGAGCTCCAGGAACGGCGCGATGTTGCGGCCCGTTGCGTGCTCGGCCTTCAGCGAGCCGTCGAACCGCTCGACGGTGAGGCGGCAGAACTCGTCCATGAACGCGGCGTACCGGTCCACGTCGGCGGGCCTGCCCGCGTCGAAGGCGAGCAGGAAGTGCAGGTTGCCGTGCGCGGCGTGCCCGGCGACGGCCGCGTCGAAGCCGTGCCGCTTCTGGAGTTCGAGCAGACTCTGGCAGGCGTCCGCGAGGCGCGCGGGGGGCACGGCGAAGTCCTCGGTGATCAGCGTCGTGCCCGCCGGGCGGGAGCCGCCGACGGCTGTCACGAACGCCTTGCGGGCCTTCCAGTAGCCCGTGATCGTCTTCGCGTCCCGGGTGAAGCCGTTCGTCACGGAGGCCACCGGCGCCACGAGGGTGAGGTCGTCAAGGACCCGCGCGGCCGCCGCCTCGTACGCCTCCTGGCGGGCCTCGTCCGGTGCGCGGAACTCCACCAGGAGCGCGGCGGTGTCCTTCGGCAGCCGGGCCCAGTCGGCCGGGACGCCCTGGACGCTGACGGACGCGCGCAGGGTGTTGCCGTCCATGAGTTCCACGGCCAGGGCGCCCGCCTCGTTGAAGCGCGGCACGGCGGCAGCGGCGGCGGGCAGGGACGGGAAGAAGAGCAGCGCAGTCGACACGCGCCGGTCCAGGGGCAGCGTGTCGAAGACGACTTCGGAGATGAAGCCGAACGTGCCCTCGGAGCCGACCATCAGGCCGCGCAGGATCTCCACGGGCGTGGCGCCGTCCAGGAACGCGTCCAGGCGGTAGCCGTTCGTGTTCTTGATCTCGTACTTCGCGCGGATGCGGGCCGTGAGTTCCGGGTCCGCCTCGATCTCGCGCTTGATGTCGAGCAGGCCCGCGCACAGGGCGGGCTCGGCGTGCGCGAGCTGGTCGTCGGCGTCCGGCTCGGCGGTGTCGATGACGGTGCCCGAGGGCAGCACGCACGTCAGGGACGCCACCGTGCGATAGGAGTTGCGGGTGGTGCCGGCCGTCATCCCGGAGGCGTTGTTCGCGACGACGCCGCCGACGGTGCAGGCGATGGCACTGGCCGGGTCCGGGCCGAGCACCCGTCCGTGCCGGGCGAGGGTGGCGTTGGCGCGCGCGATCGTCGTGCCGGGGCCGATCCGTGCGCGCGAGCCGTCCCCGAGGACCTCGACGCCCGCCCAGTGCTTGCGTACGTCGACGAGGATGTCCTCGCCCTGCGCCTGGCCGTTGAGGGAGGTCCCGGCGGCGCGGAAGACGACCTCGCGGCCCCGGCCGTGCGCGTACGACAGGACGGCCGAGACGTCGTCGATGTCCTCGGCGACGACCACGACCTGCGGCACGAAGCGGTAGGGGCTCGCGTCGGACGCGTACCGGACCAGGTCCGACACCTTCGTCAGGACCTTCCCGGCGCCGAGGATCGCGACGAGATCGGCGCGCAGCGGCTCTGGGGTGCCGGCCGCGCGGCTGTCAGGGACCCGGTCGGGGGACGGCACGCGGCCGTCCGGGGCGGGGCGCAGTGCGTCGGGGTCGGGCTCCAGCAGGGGCATGGCCTCTCCTCGGCAGATCGGCTGCGGTTCCTCGCGGGCCGGCCGCGGTCCCCGGCGGGGTCAACAGCGGTGCCGCTCCGGCACGTCGAACAGGGCGTCGAGCAGGCCGCCCAGCTGCGCGCGCTGCGCGGCGTCCAACGGAGCCAGGATGTCCTCCGCGGCGGCCCGGCGCGCGCCGCGGAGCCGTCCGAGGGCCTTGAGCCCGCCTTCGGTCAGCTCGATGCGGATGACCCGGCGGTTCGTGGGGTCGGGGACGCGGCGCACCATGTCGGCCGCCTCCAGGCCGTCGACCAGGCTGGTCACGGCACGCGGCACGACTTCCAGGCGCTCCGCGAGGTCGGCCATGCGGGGCGGCTGTTCGTAGTGCGCGAGGGTGCGCAGGAGGCGGGACTGCGCCGGGGTGACGCCGGTGGGCTCCAGATGGCGCTTTTGGATGCGGTGCAGTCGACGGGTGAGCCGCAGCAGCTGCTCGGCCAGCAGTCCGTCGGTGTCCGGGGTGTTCATGGGCGGAGGTCCGGGGTGCTCATGCCGGGAATATTATCAGGATCTGTTTCATTGTGAGTATAGGTAACAATGAGCTACGCTCTCATGGTCATCGTCGGTGCGCTGTCGACGTCGGCGCGGATGCGCCGCCGCCCGCGCGCCGCCCTCCGTCACCCTCCCGTAGGAGCCCATGCGCCACGACAACCCCCTGTGGAAACCCCCGGCCGATGATCCCGGCGCCGCGGAACAACCGCGCCAGCTGCGCCGGATCCTGCGTCTCTTCCGTCCCTACCGCGCCCGTCTCGGGCTTGTCGGCCTGCTGGTCGCCGCCGCGTCGCTGGTGTCCGTGGCCACTCCCTTCCTTCTGAAGGAGATCCTCGACACCGCGATCCCCGAGGGTCGCACGGGCCTGCTGAGCCTGCTGGCGCTCGGCATGATCCTCAGCGCGGTCGTCACCAGCGTCTTCGGCGTCCTGCAGACCCTGATCTCCACGACCGTCGGCCAGCAGGTCATGCACGACCTGCGCACCGCGGTGTACGGCCGCCTCCAGCGCATGTCGCTCGCCTTCTTCACGCGCACCCGCACGGGCGAGGTCCAGTCCCGCATCGCCAACGACATCGGCGGCATGCAGGCGACGGTCACGTCCACGGCGACGTCCCTGGTGTCGAACCTGACGAGCGTCATCGCGACCGTCGTCGCCATGCTCGCCCTCGACTGGCGCCTGACGGTCGTCTCCCTCCTGCTGCTCCCGGTGTTCGTCTGGATCAGCCGCCGCGTCGGCCGCGAACGCAAGAAGATAGCGACCGAACGGCAGAAGCAGATGGCCGTGATGGCCGCCACGGTCACCGAGTCGCTGTCCGTCAGCGGCATCCTGCTCGGCCGCACGATGGGCCGCGCCGACTCGCTGACCCGCTCCTTCGAGGAGGAGTCCCGCCGGCTCGTCGACCTCGAGGTCCGCTCGAACATGGCCGGACGCTGGCGCATGGCCGTGATCACGATCGTGATGGCCGCCATGCCCGCCGTCATCTACTGGAGCGCGGGACTCGCCTTCCAATTCGGCGGCCCCACCGTCTCGATCGGCACCCTCGTCGCCTTCGTCTCGCTCCAGCAGGGTCTGTTCCGGCCGACCGTGAGCCTGTTGTCGACCGGCGTGCAGATCCAGACGTCCCTGGCGCTGTTCCAGCGCATCTTCGAGTACTTGGACCTGCCCATCGACATCACCGAGCGCGCCGACGCGATCCGCCTGGAGACGATCAAGGGTGAGGTCCGGTTCGAGAACGTCTCGTTCCGGTACGACGGCCAGGGCGCCGCCCTCCTCGACGGCATCGACCTCGCCATCCCCGCGGGCGGCAGCCTCGCGGTCGTGGGGCCGACGGGATCGGGCAAGTCCACCCTGAGTCACTTGCTGCCCCGCCTGTACGACGTGACCGGCGGCCGCGTCACGCTCGACGGCGTCGACGTGCGCGACCTGGACTTCGACACGCTCGCCCGCGCGGTCGGCGTCGTCTCCCAGGAGGCGTATCTCTTCCACGCCTCGGTCGCGGAGAACCTGCGCTTCGCCAAGCCGGACGCCACGGACGAGGAACTGCACGCGGCCGCGCGGGCCGCCCAGATCCACGACCACATCGCCTCCCTGCCCGACGGGTACGACACCGTCGTCGGCGAGCGCGGCCACCGCTTCTCCGGCGGCGAGAAGCAGCGCCTCGCCATCGCCCGCACCATCCTGCGCGACCCGCCCGTCCTCATCCTCGACGAGGCGACCAGCGCGCTCGACACCCGCACGGAGCACGCCGTGCAGCAGGCCATCGACGCCCTGTCGGCCAACCGGACGACGCTCACGATCGCCCACCGCCTGTCGACCGTCCGCGACGCCGACGAGATCGTGGTCCTCGACTCCGGGCGCATGGCCGAGCGCGGCACCCACGGCGAGCTGCTCGACCGGGGCGGCCGGTACGCGGCGCTGGTCCGAAGGGACGCCCAACTGGAGCCGGTGACGTGAGGCAGTGGGGCGAGCTGCGCTCAGATATGCGGCAAATAGGAGGAATGTCGGGTTAGCGTGCCCGCATGCACAACACGACCCCCCGACGGGGCTTGAAGCGGGGCGCGATCCGGCTGACGCGCCGGGGCCGGATCGCCGCGATCGCCATCGGTACCGCGGCGGCGGCCTCCGCCGTGGCGGTGCCGCTCCTGCTGCCCGAGGAAGAACCCCGGCCCAAGACGCTCACCATCCCCGAGGGCTGGCGCTCCGTCCAGGTGTACGAGGCCGTCGACAAGGCCCTTGACGTGCCGTCCGGCACGACGAAGCGAGCCGTGTCGAAGGCCGACCTCAAGCTCCCGGGCGACGCGGGCGGCAACCCCGAGGGCTACCTCTTCCCCGCGACCTATCCCCTCAGCTCGCAGTCGACCCCCGCCTCCGTCCTGTCGTACATGGTCAACACCGCGAACAAGAAGTTCAGCGGCGGCCATGTCACCGCAGGGGCCGACCGGAACGCCGTGAACGTCTACCAGACCGTCACCATCGCGAGCATGGTCGAGGCCGAGGCGGACAACCCGGCGGACATGGGCAAGGTCGCCCGCGTCATCTACAACCGCCTCGACCGCGGCATGCCGCTCCAGATGGACTCCACCATCAACTACGCCCTGAACCGCTCCACCCTCAAGACCACCAGCCGCGACACGAAGATCGGCAGCCCCTACAACACCTACGCCCGCATGGGCCTGCCGCCCACCCCCATCGCCAACCCCGGCGAGGCCGCCATGCGCGCCGCGACCAGCCCGCCCCAGGGGGACTGGCTGTACTTCGTGACGGTGAAGCCCGGGGACACGCGGTTCACCGCGAACTACGAGGAGCAGCAGCGCAACGTGGCGGAGTTCAACAGGAACGGGCAGCCGGCCGCCTGAGGAACAGCCTTGTGCCGTCCCGAGGCGCGCGAGACGCTGGCGTGCGCTCCTCGCCGTACCGCGGGCACCCCCCGCGCCGCGCCGAACCACAGGCCTCGTACGCCCGGCGCGCGACCCGCAATGCACCGCACATGACCCGACCCGTCCATGGTCCATGAAAGGTTCAGGTGCACCGCAGATGAGAACGTCCATACGTCGTCGCCCGGCAGCGCTGGTGCTGCCCGGCGTGCTGCTCGCCGCAGGTCTTCAGCTCGGCGCCGGTCCCGCCGCCCAGGCCGCGTCCCCCTCCGGGGCCGCGCCCGCCGACCGGGCGGCCCCGGAGGGGAAGTTACG
The DNA here is from genome assembly GCF_055591765.1 of Streptomyces sp. NPDC041205. NCBI lineage: Bacteria > Bacillati > Actinomycetota > Actinomycetes > Kitasatosporales > Streptomycetaceae > Streptomyces > Streptomyces sp. NPDC041205. The sequence continues at coordinate 112,603 of NZ_JBVIZH010000004.1, forward strand.
GCTGGCCGGTACCGGCGAGACCGCCGTGCCGGACAGCTGGATCGTCGTCCTGAGAGAGCCCAGGGGCGCCGCGCCCACCACTGGGTCCCCTTCCCCTTCCTCCTCTTCCGCCACCACGGCCTCCGTCGATGTGTCCGCGGTGGCGCGCGACCTCGCCGGGCGAGCCGAAGGGGCACGCGTCGGGCATGTGTACCGGGCGGCGCTGCGCGGCTTCTCCGTGCGGATGAGCCACGCGCAGGCGGCCCGCACGTCCGCCGATCCCCGCGTCGAGTACGTCCGCCAGGACACCCGCGTCCGGATCGCCGCGGCACCGGCGCGCCCGGCACCGACGCACCGGGCGACCACCGACCAGACGCAGCCCGACGCCCCCTGGGGCCTCGACCGCGTCGACCAGCGACGGCTGCCGCTGTCCACGACGTACACGTACCGGACCGCCGCGCCGAACGTCAGCGTGTACGTGATCGACACCGGACTGCGCACCACGCACGCGGAGTTCGGCGGCCGGGCCTCGGTCGGGATCGACACCGTGAACGACGGGCAGAACGGCAACGACTGCCACGGTCATGGCACGCACGTCGGCGGTGTCGCCGCGGGTGCCACCTACGGGGTGGCCAAACAGGCCAAGCTGGTGGCGGTGCGTGTCCTCAACTGCCAGGGCTCCGGCACGACTTCAGGGGTCGTCGCGGGTGTCGAGTGGGTGACGGCCAAGGCGGCAAGGCCCGCCGTCGCGAACATGAGCCTGGGTGGCGGGATCAGTGACGTCCTGGACCGCGCGGTGCGCAACTCCATTCGCTCGGGTGTCACTTACGCCGTCTCGGCGGGCAGCTCCGGACAGCCGGGCGGTGCCTGCTCCACCTCGCCCGCGCGGGTGCCCGAAGCGGTCACCGTCGCCGGAAGCGACCGCTCCGACCGCGTCATGTCCTCGTCCAACACCGGCAAGTGCGTGTCGCTGTTCGCCCCCGGTGCGCAGATCCTCTCGGCCTGGAAGGACAGCGACACCGCCACGGCCACCCTCAGTGGCACGTCGATGGCGACCGCGCACGCCACCGGGGCCGCCGCGCTGCACCTCGGACTGCGGCCCGGGGACACCCCGGCGCAGGTGAAGCAGGGCCTGGTCGACAACGCCACCACCGGGGTGCTGCAGGGCCCCACGCCGGTCGTGCCCGACAAGCTCCTCTACACCCTGTATCTGCCCTAGTCGCTCCCTGGACCCGCCCCGAGTCACCCCCCGGCCCGTACCCGGCACGACCCCGGTGGACGGCTGGCCTGTCCGGCGCCGTGTCGCCGGACAGGCCTGTGCGGGACGTGTCGGCGGCTCCCGCCGCCGTGGCACCGGGCGGCTGCAGTGGCCGAGGGCCGGTCGCAGGGGTCGCGCTGCTGACATCTGGTCAGTAACTGACCTTGCCGCGAACTGATTTGAGTCAGCATGAGTCACTGATTGTTCCCCGATCGCCAGTTTCAGTCGCCGACGCCGCGCGAAGGTTCCATGCTGGGCTCCCGGTTCCCGGCACCAGGGCGTCCACAGGCGTCCGAGGGGTCGGCTCCGGACTCGGACGCATATCTCGAACGCATATAACGCGTATAACGCATATGAGGAGCCTGATGCACAGGCGAGACAGGAAAGACCCAGGCGGCGGGCACGACGAGCTGGGCCCACCACCGGCCGGCCGGGGTGAGGAGGGCGCCGGGTGACCGGCAAGGCCATGTCGCCCGAGGGCACCCCGCGCAGCAGGCGGGGCCGCAAGCTCGGGCCGATCACGGCCGGGACGGGTCGTGCGCACCGCGCCTGGCTCGAGCCGCTGCGCGGGTCCTACCAGGCAAGCGGCCTGACCATCGGCCAGTTGGAACGCGAGACGGGCTGGTCCCGCTCGAAGATATCCGAGCTGCTGCGCGCCGCGGGACGCTACCCGCGCTGGGAGTTCACGCGCAGCCTGCTCACCGCGCTGCGCTGGCCCGACCCGTCGATGGCGGACATGCGCGCGCTCTGGGCGCTGGCCGCCCGCGAGGCCAACAAGCGAACCATCTGGATCAACAGCTGCCTGCAGGGGGACGGCCTGTCCGCCGACGACCGCCTTCCCGTGCACTTCTCCGCGTTCCAGGACCTCTACCGCGACGCCTACACCGGCTACGCGCACACGTTCCTGCGCCGCCGCGCCGAGGCGCGCCGCGCCGTCAACGACGTCTTCATCCTGCTGCTGTTCCTCTGGGACGAGGCGCTCGCCAGCGACAACCCGGAGCGGTTCGCCTGGCGGATCCTGCGCCAGACCGTCATGGAGCGCACCCCGCATCCCGACAACAGCCCCGCGCTCGTGGAAGCGGCCTTCGACACCCTCGCCCTGCGTACGGCCGCCGACCCCGTCGCGCAGATCGAGGAGTCGATGTTCCTCTTCGACGGGCTGCGCAGGCTGCCGGCCGGGCAGCTCGACGTGATGGTGCTGCTGCATCTGCGCGGCCTGGACGAGACCGCTGTCGCCGCCGTCCTCGGCATTCCGCTCGCGGCGGTGCGCTCCACCGCCCGACATGCCCGGCGCCACCTCGACGGCCGCCTCCGCACCGCCACCCAGGAGGGACACTCCGGTGACCGTAGCGATTGATGAACTGCTCGCCCGCGCCCGGCTCCTCGACGACACCGACACCCCCTACGACCATGTGCGCGCCGTCCGCCCCGGCGCCGCCCCCGCCCACGGGCGGCTCGCGGCCGCCGGCGCCGGTGTGTGCGCCGCCGCCGGACTCCCGCCGGGGTCGGTGCACGCCGTCATGCGGTCGGCGGGCCGGGGCAGGAAGGACGGCGTGGCCCGGGCCGCGGCACGGGATCTGCAGAGCCTGTGCGAGGCCGTCGTGACCACCGCGGCGGTCACCTCGCTGAGCGACTTCCTCACCCAGGCGCTGCCGAAGCCGCCGGGTGCCCGGGTCCTTGGCTGCATCCTGCAGTTGAGCGGCGCTGAGGACTCGGCCCGGTTCTGGTGGCAGTACGCGGCGGGCGCGGGCGACACCGCCGCCTCGTACTGCCTCTATCTGCATCACCTCTCGCTCGGGGAGCGAGGTGAGGCGGCGTGGTGGCAGCAGCAGACGCCGAGCGCGGTGCTCCCGGCACGGGCCGCGGACGAGCCGGGCGGCTGCCCGGAACCGGGCTTTCCGCTCAACCATCCGCCCGTGCGGACGGACCCGAGCGTGCCGACGACCCTGCGCGTCCTGAGCAGGCTGAAGGTCTCCGAACGGGCGGCGGGTCTCGGGACCAGGCCCGCGGTCGTGGGCGCGGTCATGGACTATGTGGCGACCGCCGTCAGCTATGTCGATCCCGACATCGAACTCCCGCTGCCCGACGCCGACTTCACCGATCACATCCGCGTCCTGACGGCCAGGTCCACCGGTGCCCCCCGCGCGGCGTCGCGGCGCCGTCCGCTCGACGTACGACGTCGGACGCGTTCGGAGAGCGGGTGAGTCGGATGGAGAAAAGGCGCATAGCGAGCATATGGGTGATACTTGGACGGAATTTCCCTGACAAGTAGGTACTCAGAGGGCCTCCGGACCGGTGCGCGGTGAGCGCACGGGGCCGGAGGGCCGCGGAGGGATGAGATGTCCCGTGGCCCGTGACCTGGACTCCTCGGGCCCCGCCGCGGACAGCCGTCCGACGCCAGGGCGCGGCCGCTGGGCCGCGCTCGCCGTGCTGTGTGCCAGCCTGCTCCTGGTGGCGATGGACGCCACCATCCTCAATGTGGCGCTGCCGTCGCTGATCGACGACATGCGGCCCACCGCCGTCGAGCAGCTGTGGATCATCGACATCTACGGTCTGGTCCTCGGCGGTCTGCTCGTCACCTCCGGCGCGGTCAGCGACCGCCTCGGCCGCAAACGCCTGTTCCTCACCGGCTTCGTGCTCTTCGGCCTCGCCTCGATCGTGGCCGCGACCGCCGCGGACCCGTGGCAGCTCATCGCCGGACGCGTCCTGCTCGGCATCGGCGGCGCGATGGTCATGCCGTCGACGCTCTCGCTGATCCGCAACATCTTCACCGACCCGCGCGAGCGCGCTCTCGCCATCGGCGTCTGGGCGGCCGTCGCGGGCGCGGGGGCCGCCGTGGGCCCGCTGGTCGGCGGCCTGCTGGTCGAGAGTTCCGGCTGGTCGGCGGCGTTCTGGGTCAACGTCCCCGTCGTCGTGGTGACCGTGGTCGCCGGTGTGCGGCTCCTGCCCGAGTTCCGCGGCGGCGCGAGGGGTCCACTGGACTGGCCCGGCGCCGCGCTCTCCGTGGTGGGCGTGATCGCGCTCGCGTGGGGCATCAAGCACGTCGCCAAGGGCAGCCTGGCCGTCGGGGACCTCGCGATCCTGGCCCTCGGCGTCGTGCTCCTCGTGGTGTTCGCCCGCAGACAGCTCACGCGCGACGACCCGCTGCTCGACGTCCGGCTCTTCACCGACCGCGCGTTCACCGCGGCCGCGCTCGCCACGTTCCTCGCGATGCTCGCCATCGGTGCGGCGCTCTTCCTGATGTCGCTGTGGCTCCAGTACGTCCACGGATACTCGCCGTTCGGCGCGGGCCTGCGGACGCTGCCCGCCGCCGGGGCGATGCTCGCGGGGTCGCTGCTCTCGCCCCTCCTCATGGAGCGGTTCGGGGTACGCGCCGTGATGGCCCTGGGGCTCGGCGGTCTGATCGCCGGGTTCCTGCTGCTCGCCCTGTCGGCGGAGCCGACCCCGTACGGGGTCGTGGCGGTCGTGTTCGTCGCGCTCGGCCTCGGCGACGGTCTCGCCATCACCGCGGCCGCGTCCGTCCTGGTGTCCACGGTGCCCGCGGCACGGGCCGGGCAGGCCGGTGCCGTGTCGGAGACCTCGTACGAACTCGGCGTCGGCCTCGGTGTCGCCCTGCTCGGCTCCATCCACGGCTCCGTGTACGCCGCCCACATGGAGGGCCGGACGGCGCAGGCGCGGGAGTCCGTCGGCGGGGCCGTGGAGGCCGCGGACCGCCTGGGCGGCGCGGCCGGGGAGCGGCTCATGGACGCGGCCAGGGCGGCGTTCGAGTCCGCGCTGACGACCACGGCGTACGTCAGCGCAGGGATCGTGACCGCCGTCGCGCTGCTCGTCGTGTGGCTGGTGCCGCGCGGGCCGCGGGTCGGCGGCGGCCACTGAATCCGGGATTCCGGGCGGGAGCCGAGGACCGGCTCCGGCGGCTCCTCGTGATCTCGATGCGTCTGTGGCGCAAGTGACGGTGTAGACGCGTGAGTTGGGGGGTAGTCCGCTTTCCGGCAAGTAGTTCGAATACTTGCCGCGCGTCACCCGGGGCCCTCGGACCGAGGGCTCCTTCATCTGTCAGGGCACCTCACGGGAGGAATCCATGGAAGACAAGACGGGTATCGACGAGCGCGACCAGGCCGCCGGCTACGAGCCCCCGGCTCTCATCGCCGTCGGCGACTTCTCCGAGGACACGCTGGGCTTCGGCTCCCGGTACACCGACGTCCTCGGCGAGCAGGGCTGGTGACCGATCGTTCCGGAGCCTGACACCGGACATGTGTGGTGTCGGCCCCCTTCCCAGGGCGGGCCTCGTGCGCGAGGCGGGCCCCTTTTGAGATCGATGGTCATGAGCTCGATGAGAACTGAGGCCGTGTGACATGAGTGCCGGTTTCGTCGTCCTTCCGGATACGCCGGGTACGCCGCCGCTCGACGGCGCGTACCCCTTCGCGGCGCCCCGGCTGATACCCCATCCGTCGGGCCGTCTGTGGCTGGTGGGGAGCTGGGAGCTGGACGAGATCCGGCAGGTGACGGTGGGGCCGGTACGGGTGGTGGTGATCGGGCGCTGCCCGGTCGCCACCACCCACCTCGAGCGGCTGTGCCGCCGGCTGCGCACGCTGGCCGATGTCGACGCCCTGGCACGGCAGTTGCCGGGCAGTTTCCACCTGGTGGCCGCCGCCGGGAACGCCACCCGCGTGCAGGGGAGCGTCACCGGACTGCGGCAGGTGTTCCACGCGCGACTCGACGGCGGGATCCCCGTCGCCGCCGACCGGGCCGACGCGCTCGCGGCGCTCACCGGCGCCGGGATCGACGAGCACACCCTCGCCCTGCGCGTCGTCTGCGGCGGCATGCTGCCGCCCCCTCTCTCCGACCGCAGCGCGTGGACCGGCGTGTCCACGGTGCCGCCCGACCACTGCCTCGTCCTCGAACCCGACCGCGCCCGCGAACGCCGCTGGTGGTCGCCGCCCTGCCCCGAACTCGGCCTGGAGGAGGGCGCGTCGGCGGTCCGCGAGGCGCTGGTCGCCGCGGTGGACGGGCTGAGCGGGGCGAGCGGGGCGGTCCGGGCCGGTGGAGACACAGCCGGGGTGGCCACGGCTTCGTACGACGAAAGCGGTGCGAGCGCCGAGCGCGGTCCGGTCGCCGAGCGCGGTCTGAACGCCGACACCGGACTCAGTGGCGCCAGCGGCCGCAGCGCCGCCAGCAGGCCCAGCGCCGACAGCGGGCCCCGCGCCGACAGCGGGCTCACCGTCGGTACGGGGCTCAGCGCCGACATGTCCGGCGGCATGGACTCCACCTCCCTCGCCTTCCTCGCCGCGCGGCACACCCCCGACCTGCTCACCTTCCGCTGGGCCGAGGCCGAGGCGGGCAACGACGACGCCCGCTTCGCCGCGCTCGCCGCGGCCGAACTGCCCGGCGCGCGCCACCTCGTGGTGGCTCAGAGCGACCTGCCGTCGGTCTTCACCGATCCGGCCGCGCTCGCCGACACCGAACGGCCGTACCTCTACACCCGCACCCAGGCCCGCATGCGGCACACCGCCGCCGTCCTCGCCGAGCACGGATCCCGGCGGCACGTGGCCGGGCACGGCGCCGATGAACTCTTCGGCCGCATGCCCGGCTATCTGCACCGCCTGGCGCGCCGCCACCCCCTCACCCTGCTCCGGCACCTGCGCGGCAGCCGGGCGCTCGGCCGCTGGCCGCTGTGGGGCTGTCTGACCCAGCTCGCCCGCGCCGAGAGCGTCGCCCAGTGGTGGCGCGCCCAGGCCGACGACCTCACCGCCCCGCCCCCGCCCGCCCGGCTGCCGTCCATCGGCTGGGGCCTCGCACCGCTGCGCGCGCCCGCCTGGGCCACGGACGCCGCGATCGAGGCCGCCCGTGCCGCCCTGCGCGCGACCGCCGAGCACGCCCGCCCCTTCGCCGAGGACCGGGGCCCGCACCAGAACCTCGCCGCCCTGCGGATCACCTCACCGGCCTACCGCCAGGTGTCCCGCCTGTTCGCCGCCGAGGGCGTCCGACTCGAACAGCCCTTCCTGGACGACCGGGTCGTCGAGGCGGTCCTGGCCGTCCGCCCGCACGAACGCACCACGCCGTGGCAGTACAAGCCGCTGCTCGCCCGGTCCATGCGCGGGCTCGTCCCGGACACGATCCTGGACCGGACGACGAAGGGCGACTTCAGCGCCGACCTGCGGGCCGGTCGACAGGCCAACCTCGCCGCGATGATCGACGTGTTCTCGTCCGGCACCGTCCTCGCCGACCTCGGACTCATCGATCCCGACGCGGTGCGCGCCTACCTGCTGGCCCCGCAGGCCGACTCCTCCCGGGACATCGCCGTGGAGCAGCTCCTCGGCTGCGAGACCTGGGCCCGCGCCGCCCGCCGACCCCTCCCGCTCGGGAGCCCGTGACGGCCGCGACCGACGGTTCCCCGTCCCCTGACCGCGAGGCGTCGACCCCTCCGACGGCGAGGCACCGATGCCCCTGACCGCCGTGAGGCACCGCCCCCCGACCGCCACGAGGCACCGACACCCTCGACCGCCACGAGGCACTGCCCCCGACCCGACAGACCCCGACGACCACGACCGGGAGACCCCGATGACCCTGACCCTGCACCCCGACGTCTCCCTGGCCGAGACCGACGACGGCGCCGTCCTGCTCCACCAGCGCACCGGCCGCTACTGGCAGCTCAACCCCACCGGCGTCCTGGTCCTCAGGAACCTGCTCGACGGCCGCACCCACGATCAGGCGGCCCAGGAGCTGACCACCCGGCACCGAGCCGCCCCCGACGCCGCGCACCGCGATGTGTCCCGCCTCGTCGAGGCGCTGCGCGAGGCCCGCCTCGTCGTGGAGTCGCGATGAGCGCCCCCGTCGCCCTGTCCGCCAGGGACCGGCTTCCGCTGCACCGCAGGATGCTGCCGCTGCTCGCCGTCGCGGTGGCCCGGCTGCTCGCGGGCACCCGCCCGGCCCGGGTGCGCGCGGTCCTGGAGTTCCTGCGCCGCGGGGCCCGGCCCGCCACCGCCGAGCAGGCCCGTGCGGCGCGCCGCGACATCGTGTCCGTGAGCCTTCGCTGCGCGGGCCAGGCGTGTCTGCAGCGGTCCATCGCGACGGCCCTGTTGTGCCGGAGCCGGGGGGTGTGGCCGACGTGGTGCACGGGGGTGCGGACCAGCCCGTTCCAGGCGCACGCGTGGGTGGAGGTCGCGGGGGAGCCGGTGGGGGAGCCGCATCCGGCGGGGCACTATCAGACGCTCCTGTCGATCCCGCCGGTCGAGTCGGCGCGGAGTGAGAGCGCCTGACAGTAAGCCAACGTCACGTCGGTGGACCACATGGGCGTCTGGCAGTGCGTCATGCGGCAAGTCGGCGGGGCACAAGAGCGCCTGACGGCGCATCACGCGTCACCTCGCCGGAGCATGAGAGGGCCTCGCGGACGGCACCATCGAGTCGCCCGATGGCCGGTCGGCCAGACGGAGAGCCCCGCCCGCCCGGCAGTACGTCACACGACGGCAGGTTCCCCCTCCAGCAACCGCACGATCTCCCGCACCGCCGCCCGCCCCGCCCGGTTGGCGCCGATGGTGCTGGCCGAAGGCCCGTACCCGACCAGGTGCACGCGCGGGTCGGCCGCCGCGCGCGTGCCGTCCATGCGGATCCCGCCGCCCGGCTCGCGCAGCCGCAGCGGCGCCAGATGCTCGATCGCCGCGCGGAAGCCGGTCGCCCAGAGGATGACGTCCGCCTCGACGTGCCGTCCGTCGTCCCACGCCACGCCGGTCGGGGTGATCCGGTCGAACATCGGGAGGCGGTCCAGGACGCCGTCCTCGCGTGCCTTGCGCACCGCGTCGTTGACGGGGAGCCCGGTGACCGACACCACGCTCAGCGGCGGCAGGCCCTGCCGCACCCGCTCCTCGACCATCGCGACGGCGGCCCGGCCCCGCTCCTCGTCGAAGGGCCCCTCGGCGAAGACGGGCGGGCGCCGCGTCACCCACCAGGTCTCGGCCGCGTACGGCGCGATCTCCATCAGGTGCTGGGTGCCGGACGCGCCGCCACCCACGACGATCACCCGCTGGCCGCGGAAGGCCTCCGGGCCCGGGTAGATCGCGGTGTGCAGCTGCCGGCCCCGGAAGGTGTCCTGCCCCGGATAGCGCGGCCAGAAGGGCCGGTCCCAGGTGCCCGTCGCGTTGATCAGCGCCCGGGTCGACCAGACGCCCGCCGAGGTCTCGACGAGCAGCCGCCCGTCGGCGCCCTCGCTGACGCGGTGGACGTCGACGGGACGGCGTACGCGCAGGTCGAACCGCTGCTCGTAGCGGTCGAAGTACTCCCCGATCACCTCCGAGGAGGGCCGCTCGGGGTCCGCGCCCGTCAGCTCCATGCCCGGCAGCGCGTGCATGCCGTGCACCTTTCCGTACGTCAGTGACGGCCACCGGAACTGCCACGCGCCGCCCGGCCGGGGCGCGTGGTCGAGGACGACGAAGTCCCGCTCCGGCTCGAACCCCCTGCGCCGCAGGTGATAGGCGCTGGACAGACCCGCCTGACCTGCGCCGATCACCACAACGTCCACGTCGGTGACGCCCGCGTCTCGTACCCCGATGTCGTTCACGCTTCTACTAACTACGGCAGGAGCCGAGATCTTCCCCGGGCCCGCGGGCGTGCTCAGGGCCCCCCGGCCACCAGCAGCGGCGCCCCGCCCGGAGCGGACGCGGGCCGCCCGTTCGCCGCCGGGACGCCGGTCAGGGGCGAGGCCGGGATGCGGGGGAGCAGACCGCGTGCGGCGAGGTCGGGGAGCACGCCCTCGCCGAACCAGTACGCCTCCTCCAGGTGCGGATAGCCGGAGAGCACGAAGTGCTCGATGCCGAGCGCGTGGTACTCCTCGATCCGGTCGGCCACCTCGGCGTGGCTGCCCACGAGCGCGGTGCCCGCGCCGCCGCGCACCAGGCCGACGCCCGCCCACAGGTTGGGCGAGATCTCCAGGTCGTCGCGGGAGCCGCCGTGCAGCGCGAGCATCCGCTGCTGGCCCACCGACTCGCTGCGGCCGAGCGCCTCCTGGGCGGCGGCGACGGTGTCCGGGTCGAGGTCGTCGAGCAGCCGCGCCGCGGTGGCCCAGGCCTCCGCGGAGGAGTCGCGGGAGATGGTGTGCAGCCGGATCCCGAAGCGCACGGTGCGCCCCTCGGCCTCGGCGAGCCCCCGGATCCAGTCGATCTTCCGCTTCACCTGCTCGGGCGGCTCGCCCCAGGTGAGGTACACATCGCTGTGCCGGGCGGCGACGGGGCCCGCAGCGGCCGACGAACCGCCGAAGAAGATCTCCGGCAGCGGGTCCGGCGGCAGCGCGGTGAGACCGCCCTCGACGTGGTAGTGCTCGCCCTCGAAGTCGTAGGGACGGCCGCTCCACACGCCACGCACCACCGAGAGGAACTCGTCGGTGCGGGCGTAGCGGCGGTCGTGGTCCAAGTGGTCGCCGAAGCGCCGCTGTTCGGTGGAGTCGCCGCCCGTCACGACGTTCAGGAGCAGTCTGCCGCGGGTGATGCGCTGGTACGTCGCCGCCATCTGCGCCGCGAGGACCGGCGAGATCACCCCGGGCCGGAACGCCACCAGGAACTTCAGGCGTTCGGTGTGCTGGGCGAGCGCCACGGTGGTGAGCCAGGCGTCCTCGCACCAGGTGCCGGTCGGCGTGAGCACGGCCTCGAAGCCCAGCTGTTCGGCGGCCTTGGCGATCTGGGCCAGGTACTCGATGTCGGGGGCGCGCACGCCGGAGACCGGGGTGACGCGGGAGCGGGTGATGCCGCCGTCGGTGTAGGCGTGCCGGTCGACGAGGGTGCGGCCGTCGCCGCCGGTCGGCAGGAACCAGTGGAGGTGCACGGTCATGCTCAGGACTCCTTGTACGTACGGGGCGCGGTGGTGGAGGGCGGCAGCGTGCCGTTGAACCGGGTGTCCGTGAAGTCGCCGAAGTCGACCCGGCGCGGGATGAGCTTGAGTTCGGCGAAGGCGTCGACGATCTCCTGCTCGGAGTCGATGGCGTTCTGGTCGACGGCGACGAACACGCGGGTGCCGTTGGTGCGTTTGACGGCATCGAGCGCCACCTCGTACGGCAGCCCGGTGTCCTTGGCCCACACCTTCGCCCACGCCTCGGGGTGCTTGAAGACCCAGTCCTGGGCCTTGCGCAGCCGCTTCAGATAGTCGGCGATGGCCGCGGACTTCTTCTTGTCCTTCAGCGCGCCGGGCGCGGCCACCTGGAAGCCGAGCCCGTTGACGACACCCTCGCCGTCGGTGAGCACCCGGGCCTTGCCGCCCCGCAGCACCTGCGAGGTGTACGGGTCCCACACCGCCCAGGCGTCCACCTTGCCGCCGCTGAACGCCGCGAGCGCGTCGGCGGGCTGCAGATACTTGACGTCGACGTCCTTGAGCGTGAGCCCCGCCTTCTTGAGCGAGGCGAGGAGTTGGTAGTGCGCGGACGAACCCTGCGCCACGGCAACGGACTTGCCCTTCAGGTCCGCGGTGTCGCGCAGCTCGGAGCCCTGCGGCACGGCGATCACCTCGCCGTGCGCGGTGCCGTGCGTCGCCGCGATCACGGAGACCTTCGAGCCCGCACCCGCGGCGAACACCGGCGGCGTGTTGCCGACCGCGCCGACGTCGACGGCCTTGGCGTTCACGGCCTCCAGCAGCGGCGGACCGGACGTGAACGTCGACCACTTGATCTTGTACGGGAGGTCGTCGAGCTCCCCGGCGGCGCGCAGCACGGCCTCCGAACCACCCTTCTGGTCACCGACGTTGAGGGTGAGCGACCCCTTGCCGTCGGTGCCGCCGCCGCCGAGGCCCCCGCTGGAGGTGTTGGCGGAGGAGGCGCCGGCGCAGGCGCTGAGCGTCAGGGCCAGGGGGAGGAGCAGGAGTGGGGCGAGACGTCGGAGTCGGCGTGCGTGCGGGGAGTGCGGTGGGCGTGGCATGGGCGGGGGTCCGTTCTGCGAGGTCGCTGGGAGGGGACGGGGATGACGCGGCGGCGGAGGTGGTCGAGGGGGCGGTCGGGGAGGAGGCGGCTAGGAGGTGGCCGCGGCGGCGGTCGGGGTGGTGGCGGTGCTCGGGGCCTCGACGCCGAGGCGTTCCAGGAGCCCGGTGCGCAAGGCGGCGAAGCGGGGATCGGCGATGTCGCGCGGGCGCGGCAGATCGATCCGCTGCTCGTGCGCGATGACGCCCTCGTCCATGATCAGGACCCGGTCGGCGAGCAGCACCGCCTCCTCCACGTCGTGCGTGACGAGCAGGACGGCACAGCCGCGGCGCTGCCACAACTCGTCGACCAGTCGCTGCGCCTTGACCCGGGTCAGCGCGTCGAGTGCGCCGAACGGCTCGTCGAGGAGCAGCAGATCCGGTTCGCGCACCAGCGCGCGGGCCAGCGAGGCGCGCTGGGCCTCGCCGCCGGACAGTGTCTTGGGCCAGGCGTGCGACCGGTGGCTGAGCCCCACCTCCTCCAACGCCCGCTCTGCCGCGGCCCGTTCGGGCTTGCCGGGAAGGCCGAGGAGGACGTTGCGCCACACCCGCTTCCAGGGCATGAGGCGCGGCGCCTGGAACGCGACGGCCTTGCGGCGCGGCACGAGCGCGGTGCCCTCGATGTCACGGTCGAGGCCCGCGAGGATCCGCAGGAGAGTGGACTTGCCGCAGCCGCTGCGCCCGAGCAGGGCCACGAACTCCCCTGCCCGGACGTCGAGATGGAGCCGGTCGATGACGGCGCGCCCGTCGAAGGCGCGGGTGAGGCCGTCCACGCGGACGACGGTGGCGTCGGATCGGCGGGAGGGGCCGGTCACCGGCCGGTGAACGTCGGTCGCCATTGCAGCAGGAGCCTTTCGAGAGTGCGGACCACGAAGTCGGCGAGCAGGCCGAGGAAGGCGTACACGATCAGGCAGACGACGATCACGTCGGTCCGCAGGAAGTCCCGCGCCTGGACCATCAGGAAGCCGATGCCGGAGTCGGCGTTGATCTGTTCGGCGAAGACGAGGGCGAGCCAGGCGATGCCGAGGGAGTAACGCAGGCCCGTCATGGCGCCGGGCAGGGCGCCGGGGAGGATCACATGCCGTACGAGCCCCCACCGTGAAAGGCCCAACGACTCACCGGCCTCGATCAGTTGGGAGTCGACGCCGCGGATTCCGGCGTACACGTTGAGGTACAGCGGAAACGAGACGCCGAGCGTGATGATGGCGATCTTGGGCGCCTCGCCGATGCCGAACCAGATGATGAACAGCGGGATGAGCCCGACGAACGGCACGGTCCGCAGCATCTGCACGCTGGCGTCGACCAGGTCCTCGCCGATGCGGAAGAGGCCGGAGACGAGCGCGAGGCCGGTGCCCACGAGGGTGCCGAGGAGCAGCCCGACCGCGACGCGCTGGAGCGACACGCTCATGGCGGAGGTCAGCGAGCCGTCCTCGATCAGGTCCCCGGCGACCCGGGCGATGGTCTCGGGGGAGGCGAGCACGTCACTGCTCAACACTCCTGTGGCGCTGAGGACTTGCCATAGGGCGAGCAGCAGTGCGGGTCCGGTGGTGCGGCGGAGCCAGCGGGGGACGCGGGCGCGGCGGGTGGAGGAGGGGGCGAGCGCGACGAGATCGGGCGGAGCCGCCGCGGGCTCGGCCTCGACCGGCCCTTTCTCGGGTTTTCCTGAAATGTCGGGTGCCGGGACGGATGAGGGCGGGGCATGACTGATGCTCATGGCGCTCCAGGGCAAGGGGGAGTTCGGCGCGGGGGAGGACTCCGGCGCGGGGAGGAGGAGCGGGCTCGTACGGCCGCAGGGAAGCGTCCCTCAGGGCCGGGCGGGCTCAAAGGGGGCGGCTGGGGCCGGGCAGGACCGCGGAGAGAGCGGCGGGGAAGCCGGAGAGCGGAGAAGGGAGGGCGTCAGTGGCCGCGACGACACGCGGCGGAAGCCACTCGCAGCAGGTCGATGTGACCGCGCGAAGTGAGCAGAGCTGAACGCAACATGCGGCAGAACGTAGCGATCCGCTCCGCTGACGGTCAACGATGTCTCGCAAAATGGACGCCACGTATCACGGACTGGAAGGACGCCCGGTGTGCCGACTCGCCGGAGAGCCGGACTGGGGGAGGATGGGAGGCATGCCCGATGCCTTCACCACCCGCATCCTGAACGTCGCGACCGGTTCGGCGGAGACGGTCGTCGACCTCACCCACCAGTGCGAGAGCTTCCTGAGCGAGGCGGCCCGCGGCCGTGACGGCCTGCTCAATGTGTTCGTTCCGCACGCCACGGCCGGTGTCGCGGTCCTGGAGACCGGCGCGGGCAGCGACGCCGACCTCATCGCCGCGCTGCACACGCTCCTCCCGGCCGACGACCGCTGGCAGCACCGCCACGGCAGCCCCGGCCACGGCCGCGACCACGTCCTGCCCGCCCTGGTCGCCCCGCACGCGACGCTGCCCGTGATCGGTGGAGCCCTGGAGCTCGGGACGTGGCAGTCGGTGTGCCTGGTCGACACGAACAAGGACAACCCGAACCGTCAGGTGCGGCTGAGCTTCCTGGGCTGACCCGCCCGAGGCCTCCCTGAGTCTGTGGGGTGGCTGCGCCCTTGCGTCAGCCGCTGCCTCAGCGCTTCGCGGTGGCGCTCCCGCTCTCCGCCCCGTCCTCCGCCCGGTGTGCGAACCGCTGCGCCGCCCGCCGTCCCCGGCTCTCCACGGGCAGGCTCCCGGTGGCCGCCGCGAGGCCGAAGGGCGGCATGTCGAAGTAGATGGACTCGTACGAGCCCTCGGGGGCGATGTACGTCTCGTGCCACAGGCCGACGTGCCCGCGCAGCCTGCCCGCGCGCTGTTTGCGGTTGGCGATGCCCCAGACCTTGTGGTGGAACGCGTCGGGCGCGGCGGCGTACGCGTACAGCTTCTCCTTGGACTCCCAGTACTGCACCACGTAGTACGTGCGCGGGGACGCGGTCAGCAGGACGCGGCCGAGCAGCCCGCGGTCCGGATCGGCGGCGAGTTCGCGCAGCATGCGCAGCATCGCGTAGAAGACCGGTACCCACTGGTGCACCGCCCAGAAGTGGTTGACGCGCATGCCGATCAGCAGGACCACCGTGTCGCCCTCGGCGGCCGCGGTGGTGTAACCGGTGGCTGTCTTGGCGGACATGCGGCCTCCAGGGGCGGGGTGAGGGCTGGCTGTGCGGGTCGCGGGGCGAGGACTGGCTGTGCGGATCAGGGAGACGCGCTGCGTGAGCACCGCTTACATAGGGCGTGAGCGGTGATTACATCAAGGGGTGCGATGTCGGTCAAGGGGTAAGAGGCCCTGCGGGAAAGGGAGTTGGGTCAGGTCGCCGGGATGTTGGCGACGCCGATGCCGAAGAGGTCGAGGACCTGCTCGGCCACGTGCTCCGCCTCGGCCTCCGGCAGGAAGCCGTCGACGATCATCTGGGAGAGGCCGTAGACCAGGGCCTGCCCTGCCAGCGCCACCAGGGTGGGGTCGCCCGGGCGCAACGTGCCGGACTCCTGGTCGGCGACGATGAGGTCGGTGAAGGCCCGCTCGATGCCGGAGACTCGGGCCTGCAGGCCCGCGGGCTGCCCGGGGCGGAACACGCTGGACTTGACCAGCTCGAACCGGTGCGGATGACGAATCGCGTAGCGCACGAAACCCAGACCGATCGCGCGCGTCGCCGGGGCGTCGGCGGCGGCCACCTGGTCGCGCTGCCACCGCTCCAGGTCCGCCAGGATCAGGTCCGCGACCGCCGTCAAAAGCGCCTGCCGGTCCGCGAAGTGCCGGAACGGCGCACCCGGCGACACCCCGGCGCGCCGTGCCACCTCGCGCACCGTCACCTTCTCAAGGCCCTGCTCGTCGAGGAGTTCGAGCGCCGCCGCGGTGAGCGCCGCGGGCAGGGAGCCGTGGTGGTAGCCGGTGCGTACGGCGGACTTGTCCTTCATGGCAGCAGTGCTACCACAGGGCGCAGGCGGGGCGGGGGTCGCCCGTGGCGTCCGGGCGGGCTCGCCGGGGCCGCGGTCGTCCCCATCCGGCAGGCCGTCATCGCGGAGGCGTCGGGCGAGCGCACGGGCGGGGCACGGGCGTCGCCGACGTACCCCCGCCGCCGCCCGAACCGGAAACCGACCCCGAGCGCGACCCCGAGCCCGCATCGGCGCCGAAGAGCTCTCTCGCGAAGGACTCCGCCGGGGAGAAGTGTGCCGAGGAGGGCGCCGCCGTGAAGAGTGCGCCCGCGAAGGAGGAGCCCCCAAGGGCCCGGGGGCGGCTTCTTCGGGGACTCGGGCGGCACGCGGCCGCATTCACCGTCGTGCAGGTGCTCCTGATGCTGGTGGGGCTCTCGTGGCACCGCGATCTGGTCGCCCAGGGCACCGTCGATGTGCTGCTCCACGGCGGCGGACAGGGTTCGGGCTGTGCCCGGGTGCTGGAGGACGGCGGCAGGATCTGGGTGTTCATCCTGGTCACGCGCGCTGTGGGCCGGTGCGAAATGCCTGGCCATGATGCTCGGCCGGGGCGAGCGCGACTGGCCTCGGCACTGTCGTGGCCTTGCTCCCGGCGCGCGGCGCGGGCTCCGGCGTGTGTCAGCGGGAATCAGCCAACTCTTGTTTAATGCAGGGCAGTTGCATTATTCTTCGCCCGTCGGGTATGCCAAGGGCAAGAACGTGCCACCCCTGCCCCCGGTGGCGACGGCTCATCGCTCAGACCCCGCCGGTGGATCGCGCAGACTCACCCCGGAGCCGCGCACTCACGGTGCCATGAGGGGGAACGATGCTCGAGGACCACGCCGAGTTCGGCCTCCGCGCCGAGGTGCGGCAAGAGCGGCTGGTCGTCGCGTTCTGGGGCGAGCTGGACATCCTCGCGGACGAGGTTCTCGCCGCCCCGCTCACGCGACTGGCACGGGAGAGTCACCGTGACCTCGTCCTTGACCTGCGGGCGGTGTCGTTCCTCGACTGCGGGGGGCTGACGCTGCTGTGCCGCGCTCGGGACGGGGCACAGCAGCGTCAGGCGGGGGTGGCCCTCGTTGTCGACAACGCGTTCTTCCGCAAGATCCTTCGGCTGGCCGGATTGGCGGACACGTTCGAGATCACCGCGGATCTGGAGAGTGCGCTCACCGCGGGCGCGGAGGGTTCACCGGTGTGACGCCGGGCCCGGTTTCCGTGGCCCGGCTCCTGACTCCTCATGCCCCCGGCCCGGCCCCGACTGCCCGCCCGGCCCTCGGCTGAGCCTGTCGCTCAGTCCTCACCACTCTCGCGCTGCTTCTCCTTCAGGCGCGCCGCTTCCTTGCGGACGTCGGCCTGCGTGGCGCGCTCCCGGCGCAGCCACTCCGGGTTCTCCGTCTTCAGGGCGTCGATCTGCTCCGTGGTGAGCGCCTCGGTGACGCCGCCGCGGGCGAGGCCCGAGATGGAGACGCCGAGCTTCGCCGCGACCACCGGGCGCGGGTGCGGGCCGGTGCGGCGCAGGTCCTGCAGCCACTGGGGCGGATCGGCCTGCAGCGCGTTGAGCTCGGCCCGCGAGATCACGCCCTCCTGGAACTCGGCGGGGGTGGCCTCGAGGTACACACCCAGCTTCTTCGCCGCGGTCGCGGGCTTCATCGTCTGGGTGGTCTGGTGCGACGTCATGGTCACCAGGGTATCGAGCGCCTGAGCGACCTCTGACCACGCCGGGTAGCCTGGCGGGGTGACAGGCTCGGAAGTAACCCCTTCGTTCCGGCTCGCCTATGTCCCGGGGGTGACACCCACAAAGTGGGTGCGTGTCTGGAACGAGCGGCTGCCCGACGTCCCCTTGACCCTCGTATCGGTGGCGCCCGCCGACGCGGACGCGACGCTGCGGGACGGCGCCGCCGACGCCGGCCTGGTGCGGCTGCCGGTCGACCGGACCCTCCTCAGCGCCATCCCCCTCTACACGGAGACGACCGTGGTCGTCGTCCCCAAGGACCACGTGGTGACGGCCGCCGACGAGGTGAACGCCGAGGATCTGGCCGACGAGATCGTGCTGCACCCCGAGGACGACACGCTCGACTGGGAGAGCCTGCCCGGCCGCCCCGCGCTGGAGCGGCCCGCCACCACGGCCGACGCGATCGAACTGGTGGCCGCGGGCATCGGCGTGCTCGTCGTACCGCAGTCGCTCGCCCGCCTGCACCACCGCAAGGACCTCACCTACCGGCCGGTCACCGACGCGCCCCAGTCCGGCGTCGTGCTCGCGTGGCCGGAGGACGCCACCAGCGACCTGGTGGAGGAGTTCATCGGCATCATCCGCGGCCGGACCGTCAACAGCACCCGCGGCCGCCGCGCCCCGGCCGCGCAGGCGAAGGCCCAGAGCACGGAGAAGGACGGCGCTCGCCGCAGGGGCGGGACGGGGACCGGCAAGGCCGGGGGCAAGCAGGGGTCCGGTACGTCGGCGTCGGGCAAGGGCGCGGCTCGCAAGGCGTCGGCGGGCAAGCCCACCGGGGGCAAGGCCACCGCGGGCAAGAACCCGCGGCGCGGCACCGGCGGCTCCCAGAGCGCGAAGCGGGGGAAGCCCCGCCGCCGCTCGTAGGGGCCCCGCCCCGCACCCGCGGCGCGGCAGTCGTCGCGTCCCGACGCGTCGGCGCCGCCGTAGTCGTCCGGCCCGGGGCCACTCGCGCAGCCGTACCGTGCCGCCGTACCCGCGGCACGGTGGCCGTCCCAGCACCGCCGGTGTCGTGCCGTCCCGCCGTGCCGGCGCTGCCCGTGGCGGTCCGATACAGGGCCACCCGACGCCGCCGTACTCGCGGCGCCCGAGTCGTGCCGTCCCGTCGCCGCGACGCCGCCGCGGTCCTCCGGCCCCGGGCGCCCGTGAAGCCGTCCCGCGCCGCCGTACTCCCCACAGCCGTCCCGGGCCGCCCCACCCACCCCCACGCCCCCTTGCGGCGCTTTGTGGTGTCCATGACTATGGCCGCATGGCGGAGCAGACGGGTGCGTCCCGGCGCAGTGTTCTCGCGGTGGCCGCGGCCGCCACCACGGCCGGATCTTTCGGCCTTCAGACGGGCGCCGCGGCGGCGCGCGACGGTGCCGGGCGGAGCCGTACCGCGCAGGAGCCGTCGCGTGAACTGCGGGCGCTCCTGCGGGAGATCGACCACCGGCGCATCGAGGCGACCGTGCGGCGGCTCGCCGCGTTCGGCACCCGGCACACGCTCTCCGCGCAGGACGACCCCCGGCGCGGCATCGGCGCGGCACGGGACTGGATCCTCGCCGAGATGCGGCGCCACGCGGGCACGGCGGGCGGGCGGATGCGCGTGGAGCTCCAGTCGTACGTCCAGGAGCCGGGCCCCCGCATCCCGGCGCCGACGCGGATCACCAACGTCGTGGCCACGCTGCGCGGTTCGGCGTCCCCGGACCGGCTGTACGTCGTGTCGGGGCACTACGACTCGCGGGCGAGCGACGTCATGGACTTCACCAGCGACGCGCCCGGCGCCGACGACGACGCCTCCGGGGTCGCCGTCGTCATGGAGCTGGCGCGGGTCATGGCGCGCCGACGACTCGGCGCGACCGTCGTGTTCGCGGCCGTAGCCGGTGAGGAGCAGGGCCTGTTCGGCGCGGCGCACATGGCGGAGCAGTACAAGCTCCAGAAGGCCGACGTCCAGGGGATGTTCACCAACGACATCGTGGGCAGCCCCACCGCCGACGACGGCACCCGCGACCCGCGCACGATCCGCCTCTTCGCGGAGGGCGTGCCCTCGTCCGAGACCCCCGACGAGGCCGCCGTGCGGCGCTCGGTGGGCGGCGAGAACGACTCACCGTCGCGCCAGCTCGCCCGCTTCGTACGGGACGTCGCCGACAACGACGCGACCGGCATGAAGGTCCGCGTCGTCCACCGCCGCGACCGCTACCTGCGCGGCGGCGACCACATCCCCTTCCTCGAACGTGCCTACCCGGCGGCCCGGTTCACCGAGCCCGCCGAGGACTACGCCCACCAGCACCAGGACGTCCGCGTGGAGAACGGCAAGCAGTACGGGGACCTGCCGGAGTTCTGCGACTTCCCGTACGTCGCGCGCGTGGCCCGCGTGAACGCCGCCGCCCTGTGGAGCCTCGCCCAGGCCCCCGGCACCCCGCGCGGCGCGAAGATCCTCACCGCCGCGCTCACCAACGCCACCGAACTCGTGTGGGCGCGGGGCCCGGAGCCGGACCTCGCGGGGTACGAGGTCGTCTGGCGCGAGACCACCGCGTCCGAGTGGACCCATGTGATCGACGTCGGTGACGCCACCCGTCACACCGTCGACCTGTCCAAGGACAACGTCTTCTTCGGCGTGCGCGCGGTCAGCCGTTCCGGTCTGCGCAGCCCCGTCGCGTTCCCCTCGCCGCAGCGCTGAGCCGCGGAGAGCGTGGCGAGCGCCGCGCGGGACGGCGTGCCCTCGTCGGCCGCGTACGTGACCAGGGCCTGGTCGGGCGCGTCGGGCAGGCGCAGCGTCTCGCGGCGCAGGGTCAGCTCACCGGCCACCGGGTGGCGCAGCCGCTCCACGCCGTGCGAGTGCTCGCGCACCAGCTGCTCGGCCCACAGCGCGCTGAACTCGTCGCTGCGCACGGAGAGTTCGCCGAGCAGGTCGCAAAGGCGGTCGTCGCACGGGTGGCGGCCCAGGTCCATGCGCAGCGCGGCGACGGTGTCGCGGGCGGTCTCCTGCCACGCCTCCGCGTCCGGGTAGAGGCCCCGCACGCCCGCGTCGAGGAAGTGCAGCCACGCCACGTTGCGCCGCTCGGTGGGCAGCGCGTCGAAGTCGGTGAACAGCGCGCGGGCCGGGCCGTTGGAGTCGAGGATGTCCAGGCGGCGCCCGACGACGTACGCGGGCACGCCCTCAAGGGCACCGAGCAGCACCTTGACGCCCACCCTGACCGGCTGCGGCGCGGGCGGTGTGGAGGCGGGGTGGCGCAGGGCGCGGGTGAGGTGGCCCAGGTGCGCGCGCTCGGCGCCGTCGAGCCGCAGGGCCCGGGCGACGGCGTCCAGGACGGTGTCGGAGACGTTGTGGGTCCTGCCCTGTTCCAGTCGTACGTAGTAGTCGACGCTGACCCCGGCAAGCTCCGCCAGTTCCTCGCGGCGCAGGCCCGGCACGCGCCGCCGCCCGCCGAACGGCCGCGCCCCGGCGTCCTCCGGCCGCAGCCGGGCACGGCGGGAGCGGAGGAAGGCGGTGAGTTCGGTGCGGAAGTCCATGGGGTGATTGTCCGGCACGAGGTGGTTCGGTCCGGAGCCAGGGGGTTGCCCGGCCGAGGTGGTGCCGCCCGGAGCGACGAGGCGGACCGGCCGATGTGGTTCTGCCGGGCCAGGGCTGGTTCCGCCGGGCCGGTCCCGCTGGTGCCGCCGACGCGAGGGTGGTTCTGCCGGACCCAGGGTCGAGCGGGGCCCTGGGCAGACGCGTGGATCTCCCGCAGAGTCGTTCCTGGCCGCACAACGCGGCCACCAGGGCCACCGCGGCGACGCGGTCCCGCACCGGCCCGGCACACCCGTGCCCCGCCCCGACACGGCTCGACGCCCCGTGCGCGTATCCGCACCGGCGCGCCCCGCCCCCGTACCTCCGGGAGACCACCGTGACCCTCACCACCGCTCAGGCGACGTCCCTCGCCCGCCCCCTCACCGGCCGCCTGGCCGTCGTGACCGGTGCCTCCAGTGGCATCGGCGAGGCCACCGCGCGGGAGCTCGCCGCCCAGGGCGCGCGGGTCGCCCTGCTCGCGCGGCGCGGCGAGCGGCTCGCCGCGCACGTGGCACGGATCGAGGAGGCGGGCGGCAGCGCGCTCGCCCTCCCGACGGATGTGACCGACCCCGCGTCCCTGGCGGCGGCCGCCGTCGACGTCCGCGACCGGCTCGGCCGCGTCGACCTCCTCGTCAACAACGCGGGGCTCGCCCTGCCCGACCAGCTCGACGGGGCCGCGGGGAACTGGCAGCGCATGATCGACGTGAACGTCACCGGGGCCTTCGCCGTCGTCGAGGCGTTCGTCCCCGACCTGCTCGCGGCCGCCGCCGAACGGGGCCACGCGGACCTCGTCAACATCTCATCCGCCGCCGCCCAGAGCGTCCTGCCCGGCTTCGCCGGATACGCCGCCACCAAGGCCGCGTTCAGCCACCTCTCCCGCAATCTGCGCGCCCGCCTGAACCCCGCCGACGTACGCGTCACGAACATCGAACCCGGCACCGTCGACACCGAACTGCGCGACCACATCGACGACCCCGCGATCAGCGCCGCCGTCCAGGAGGCCGTCGGGTCCATCGAGGGCATCCCCTCCGGAACCGACGTCGCCGAACTCATCGCCTTCGCCGTCGGCCGCCCCCGTCATGTGAACCTGCCGCACCTCTCCGTGCTCCCCACCCGCGAGGTCTAGGCGCCGCACGGGGGTCGGGAACAGTGCCTCGTGCGCGCCCGCCGGCTCGACTCTCGCCGGTTCAGCGCTCGGAGTAGACGTCCCTGTCCGCCGGGGCTGTTCGCGGGGCGTCCGACCACGCCTTCGTACGGCCCACGGACAGGAACTGTTCCTCCAGGAGCAGGGCCAGGGCCGCCACCGTCATCAGGCCACCCACGAGGAACGTGCCACGGACGCCGAGGACCGGCAGGAGCAGGCCGCCGGCGAGAGCGCCCGCGGCCACTCCGGTGTTGTACGCGGCGCCGTTCGCCGCGATGGCGGTCTCCGTGCGGCCGGGCGCGAAGTGCATGACCTGGCTCTGGGTGGCCATGAAGACCGGGCCGAGCGAGGCGCCGAGGAGCACCATCATGAGCACGGCGACGGCCTTGGAGCCGCCCGCCGTGTACAGGCCGAGCAGCCCCACCGCCTGCGTGGTCACGGGGAGGGTGAGCGTGGCGCGGGGGTAGCGGTCCAGGAGGCGGCCGTACACCGCGACGGACACGATGCCGGTGACACCGAGGACGAGCAGCAGCGTGCTGACCGTGGACTCGGTGAACCCGCTCTCGTCCACGAGGAACTTGGAGATGTACGTGTAACCCGCGAAGACGCCCGTGACCGTCAGACCGGTCACGGCCAGGACGACGGCGAAGCGGCGGGTGTCGGGGGCGACGCCGCGCACCGCGTGGCTCTCCTCCGGAGGCGTGGACGGCAGGGCCGTGGCGATGAGGACGAGCGGCGGGATGGCGAGCGCGCCGACCACCAGGAACGGCACCTGCCAACTGCTGTGCTGGCCGAGCCAGGTGCCCCCGGGCACCCCGAGGACCAGGGCCGCCGAACCGCCCACGGACAGCGCGCCGATGACCCGGCCGCGCACATGCGGCGGGAAGAGCCCGACCGCGACCGGCCCCATCACCGCCCAGAACAGCGCCTGCGCGACCGCCGTCACCAACCGGCAGGCCAGCAGCACCCAGTACGAGGAGACCACCGCCGCCACCACGCTCGCCAGGAACAGCGCGCCGAGCAGGAGGCACAGCACCAGGCGGCGCGGCACGGCCCGGGTGAGCTGGGCGATCGGCACGGAGACCACGGCGACGGTCAGGCCGTACCCCGACACCAGGAGCCCGACGGCGGCCAGGGAGACGTCCATGTCGTCCGACATGAGCTTCAGGACGCCGATCGGCAGATTCTCGGTCGTGTTGAAGGCGAACGCGCCCAGCATGAGCGCGGCCACCACGGCCACGCCGCGTCGGTTCCCGGCCCAGCCGGTGCCGGGTGGGGTAGCTGTTCGGTCCGTCGCCATCCATCCTCCACGTTCACAGTGCGTACACGAGAGTTCGGAACTGCTGGTTCTTGCTTCAACGGGCTGTAGGCAAAGGGAGTTTGTGCGGTCGCCCTGATGATCGTGAAGGCAGCCGCAGGCCAGCGTAAACCCTGGTCGTCAAGGTGTGGCCGATATGCGTCGAGTTGGCCGAGTCCAATAGTCGTCGCTTTGCGTGATTACGGCTTCGGTAACAGAGCCGGTGGTCATTGCATTCAGTGACATTGGCACATGCCCTCCGATTGGGTATGGACGTTCGATCAAGTGACGGGTAGGCTACCGTTCGTTGTCCTGGGCCCCCACCAATCCCCCCACCACTTCCCGGGCTTCGAAACTGTTCCCCACCAATGGGTACGCGCGACCGATACATGGTGTCCGTGACGTCTGTGTGATGTGGCGTCGATTTAAGCAAGTGTCCTCTTGAGGAGGGTGAACGTTGCTTAATCGCGAGAGAACAGAACTACCACTGCTGGCTACGCAGTTGCGCACATGGATGGCTCAAGCTGAAGATCTCGCCAACCCTGTCTACTGTATTTGCGACTATCTCGACATCCGCGGGCGCATTGCCCCGGAACTGATGGTGCTGGCACATGAACAGGTGGAGCGCGAGGCCGAGGCATTGCGTCTCGCCATTGTCCCCGTAGATGAAGTCGAGGGCGGATACCGCCAATTCCTGAGAGCCGATCCCGCTCCGCTCGACATCATCGACGTGAGCACCGGGTCCGATCCCGGGGCGGCGGCCAGGGAATGGATGGAAAAGGACGCCCAAGGGCCCGTCGACCCACAGATGTTGTGCCGCGCGGCGCTTCTGAAAGTCGCCGAGGACCACTTCATCCTGTATCGGCGCGTGCACCACGCCGTCGTCGACGGATACAGCCTCGCGCTCATCTTCAATCGCACGGCCGCCGTGTACACGGCACTCGCGCGCCGGCTCCCCGCCGACGCGGGCGCGTTCCCCGCGTTCACGCGCCTCACGGACACCGAGGCCGCCTACCGCGAGGGGAAGAGCTTCGCGCGCGACCGCGCCCACTGGCTGGACAAGATGGCCGACCGCCCCGCACCGGTCAGCCTCTCAGGCCGCAGCGCCGGGCTCGCCATCGGCCGCCGCCGCACCACCGAACTCACCCCGGACCGGGTCGGCCGCCTCGAAGACGCGGCCGACAGACTCGGCGTGACCTGGTCGGACCTCGCCGTCAGCACCATCGCCGCCTACGTGGGCGTGCGCACCGGCGCCCGCGAACTCCAACTCGGACTGCCCACCGGCGGACGCCTGAGCCCTCAGGTGCGCAACGTCCCCGGCATGACCATGAACATCCTGCCGCTGCGCCTCGACGTCGACGCGGCCCTGCCCCTGAGCGAGTTCGCGCGGCGCGTGTCGCGGGAGGTGCGGCAGGTCCTGCTGCACTCCCGCTATCCCACCGCCGAGATCTCCCGGGAAGCCGCGGAACAGGGCGGCGGGGCACGGTTGTGGGGGCCCATGGTCAACGTGATGAAGTTCGACTACAAACTGGATTTCGCGGGAGCCACCGCGTCGATGCGCACCATGTCGATTCCCCTCACGATCGATATGACCGTGTACTTCTTCCAGACCGCGGCCGATGGAACGACAGAAGTCATTCTCGACGTCCACCCCGAACTCTTCAGTCCGCGGGAAACGGACGCGCACCTGGACGGAATCCTGGCCTTGCTCGACGCGATCGAGCAGGCCGACCCGGATACCCCCGTGCGCGACCTTCCCACCGCACCGGTGCCCGAGGCAGCCGGCTGACCGCCGCACCCTGAACGGAGCGGCACCCCCAGCGGAATCCAAAAGAGCGGCATACGGCCTGTCCGGGTGCCGTCGTGATGCCGCGCCGTACCGCGCCCGGAAGCACGGGCGGACATCTTCGGGCAGCGCACGTCCACCACGCCCCGATATCGAACTGGCCCCGTCCGGTCGCCGCACGACGGTCAGTCGCGCCGTCATGCCGTGAGCCGCGCGCGGTGACGCACAGCCACCGGGAAAGCTACTGGGAAATCGAGGGAACAACGATGGATCTGACAGCGGGTGACGCCGTCGACCCGGCCATGCGGAATCCACAGGAGGCCACCGAACTCAGAGCGTCACTGAAACATCTGCGCACCGAGCCCCGGGGCTGGGTGTTCTCCCTCAAATTCGCCCTGTGTGTGGCACTCACCGTCCTCGGCGTGGTGATTGTGCTGCAGCCGGTCCTCTGGTGCCGCGTCGTCGGAGTCGTCCTCATCGGCTGCATGCTCGCGCACGCCGCGGAACTCCAGCACGAGACGCTGCACAATCTCGCGTACCGCAGTCGCAAGGCGAACACGGTCACCGGCATCATCCTCGGACTGCCGATGCTGATTTCCTTCGCCGCGTACAAGGCGGCACACATGCGGCACCACCGCGATCTCGGCACACCGGAGAACCGTGAGTTCTTCGACTACGGAGATCAGTACGGAGACAAGGAACGCTCCAGGTTCGGCACTTTCATCGACTGGACCGTGCGCTTCACCATGGTCCATCATTACGCGCTGTTCGTGGTGAATCTCGGACGGTCCCTGCTCGGCCGGGAATTCGAGGGCGAGAGCGTCCGCGTATCGCGCAGGATACGACGGGACCACTTCCTTGCCCTCGGTGCGCTCCTGGCCTTCTCCGGCCTTTCCCTGGCGCTGGGTTCGGCGGTCGTTCTGTGGGTATGGCTGATCCCGCTGGTGCTTGTGGCGGGGCCCGTGCACGCCTTCATCGAACTGCCCGAGCACTTCGGCTGCGAGGTCCTGAACCGCGACCCGTTCGCCAATACGAGGACGATTCGCTCCAATCGCATTCTGACGTGGTTCACGAACGGCAACAACTACCACGTCGAGCACCACCTGATGCCGAACCTCCCACTGGAGCGACTGCCGGATCTGCACGGTGAGGTGAAGGACCGCATTCGCTACTTCAACCGCGGCTATATCGAGTACTTCGGAAAGCTGCTCCGCAAGTGAGCCACCGGGTGAGCCATCGCGACACGGGTGAGAGGAGAGTCAGGTGGACGTGACCTTCAAACTGGCGCGCACCGAGGCCGACAAGGCCGACGTGCTGCGGCTCCGGGACGCCGTCTACGTCGGGGACCAGGGCCGACTCGCCGACGCGGCCGACACCGCCGCGACCTTCGACCGGTTCGACGCCCACGCCGAATACATCCTCGGATACGTCGACGGCAAGGCCGCGGGCACCGTCAAAGTCGTGCCGGACTCGGCGGCCGGACTGCCGTGCGACGACACCGTGGACATCTCGGCGCTGCGCGTCGGCAACAGGCTCGTGGAATTTGGGCACTTGATGACGCTGCCGTCGATGCGGCACCGCGAGATCGGCATGGCGCTGATGCGCGAGGCAGTGATCCACAGCGCCAGGAAACACGACATGACGCACATCCTCGGCGACTTCTTCGTGGACGACTCCGAAGGGCTGCGGGGCTTCTACAAGGAAATCGGCTTCTTCGCCCTGCACGAGCCCTACGAGGACACCCGGTTCAAGGGCGCCCCGCTCAGCCTCGTCGCGGCGCTCGACGTCACCGAGGCGGTCAGCAGGGCCCGCACGCCCGAAGGCCGCAAGAGCCGACTGCTCCAGTACTTCTTCGGCGACTACGACAGCTATGTGAGCGAGGAGGTGGCGGATGCGGACACGGCGCCAGCGGCTGGCTGAGACCAAAGCGGCCCACAACCACCCCGCCTACGCCAAAATGGCGTTCGTCATGGGCTGCGGCGTCCAGGGAAAGGGGACGGGAAGCCGCGTTCTGGACGACGACGAGGGAACGCCCTATCTCGCCCTCTTCGACCAGTACGGCAACCAGTCCTTCGGCTACTCCCACCCGCGCATCGTCGCCGCCGTGCGCGACCAGCTCGACACCGGCGTCCTGAACAGCACGAAGATCATGTTCGAGGAGGTGCAGATCCGGCTCTCCGAGCGCCTCGCGGAGGCCACCGGACAGCTCCTGCCCTACTCGTACCTGGCCAACGGCGGCGGCGAGACCATCGACAACGCCCTCAAGCTGGCCCGCGCCGCGACCGGCCGCCCCGGCATCATCAGCGCCCGCGGCTGTTTCCACGGCAAGACCTTCGCCACGCTCAGCGCCTCCGACCGCCCCGAACACCGGGAGCTGCTCGGCCCGTTCATGCCGCACTTCCGGCAGGTCGGCTTCGGCGACCTGGACGAGCTGGCCGCCGCACTGGACGACACCGTCGCCGCCGTGCTCCTGGAACCCGTCCAGGCGGAGGCCGGAGTGATCGTGCCGCCGCCCGGCTACCTCCAGGAGGTGCGCAGGCTCTGTACGGAGGCGGGGGCGCTGCTCGTCCTGGACGAGATGCAGACGGCGTTCGGCCGCTGCGGCACCTTCTTCGCGTACGAGCAGTTCGGCGTCACCCCGGACCTGGTGTGCGTGGGCAAGGCGTTCGGGGGTGGTCTCCTTCCGCTGTCGGCCGTGCTCGGCACCGAGCGGGTGTGGGAGGTCCTGCGGGTCCTGCCCTCGACCTTCGGGTCCAGCCTCGGCGGCAACCCGCTGTCGTGCCGCGTCGGCCTGGAGTCCATCGCCATCGCCTCCGAAGAGGCGTTCCTGACCGGCGTCAAGGAACGGGCCCGCACCATCGACGAGCGCCTCAGCGCCGCCGCCGAGCGCCACTCCGGCATCGTCACCGAACACCGCGGCCTCGGCATGATGCACGGCCTGGAGTTCACCGACGGAGCGACGGCGGGACTCGTCCTCGGCCGGCTCCTCGAAGAGGGCGTGACGTCCACGTACTCCCTCTACCACCCGAACGTCCTGCGGGTGCAGCCGCCCATGGTGATCTCCGAGGACGACCTCGACCACGGCTTGTCCGTGCTCGAAGGGATCCTGGCGGAGGCCGACGCCCACCGGAGCGCGGCAGCCGACAGCCCGCACGCGGTCGAGCTGTCCCCGGTGACCCGCACCGTACGCCTGCCGCACCCGCCCGAGCGCGTCCTTGACCTCCTGCGCGCCCGCCCCCGCCTGCTCGACCCGTTCGCCGCCGACACCGGCCTGCGCGCGGGCGAGGGCCCGGTGGCGGAGTTCGCAGGGCGGCTCGGGGACGACGCCGTGGTCTGGGCGGACCGCAGTCGGCTCCGCGCGGACGGCGTCCTGTTGAGCGCCGAGCCGGACTGGCTGTGGCGCACCCTCGAACGCCGGGTGACCGTCACCGGCGACGACGGCGGCAGCCGAATCGACGTCCACGTCGCCTGGGACACCGACAGCGGGACGTACGAGGACATGCTCGGCGGCCGGATCGGCTTCCTGGCGGGCACGAGGCTGGACGAGCTGATCACCGCCCTCGCGGCGGAACTCGACGCACAGGCGCACGCACCCGGCGAGGCGCGACCGGACACCCCAGGAAGGAAGTCGGCCGACACGTGAGCATGAACCTCGCGGGCCTCTTGGACCGCTCCACCCACCACACGACCGCCCGCGTCGTCGACATCGACATCTCCGGCAAGCGGCGCGAGCTGACCCAGAGCGAGCTGACCGCGCTCGCCCGCACCCGGGCCGACCAGCTCACGGCGGCCGGCGTACGCCCCGGCCACGTGATCGGCATCCGCGCGGGCAACAGCATCGACTGGCTCGCCTGGGACCTGGCGGCCCTCGCCACCGGCGCGCGGCTCAAGGCGTTCGGCGACGCCACCGAGATCGACGACCCGCGCGCGTTCATCGCCCGGCACCGCCTCGCCCTGCTGATCGCGGACGAGCCCGTGCCCGCCGACACGCCCGCCGTCGTCCGCCCCGGCGGCGCCCCCGCCCCGGGCTCGGCGGCCCCCGACGCCGTGGTGATCGACGTCGACGACATCCACAGCCTGGTCTACTCCTCGGGCACCTCCGGGCGGCTCAAGGGCGTGGAGATCAGCGCCAAGGGCACCGAGTACGTCATCAACCGCTTCATCGACGCCTTCGGCATGACCGAGCGCGACCGGCACCTGATCTTCCTGCCGCTGGCCAACAACCAGCAGCGCCTGTCGGTCTACCTCTGCCTGTGGCTGGGCGCCGACCTCGTGCTCGCGCCCTACCAGCGGGTCTTCCAGGCCGTCCGCAAGGAGGGCCCGACCTTCCTGATCGGGCCGCCGGTCTTCTACGACACCGTGCTCCAGCTGTATGTGAAGTCCGGCGGCGACGCCTCGCTCGGCGACTTCCTCGGCGGCCGCATCCGCTTCATGATCACCGGCATGGCGCCGATCCGGCGCGAGACCCTGGACGGGTTCTGGAGCCGCGACGTGCCGCTCCTTGAGGCCTACGGCCTGACCGAGACCGGCATGGTCGCCTGGAACACCCCCGACCGCCACCGCGTCGGCACCGTCGGGCAGTTGATGGACCCGGTGTCCGTGACGTTCCTCGACGACGGCGAGGTGATCATCACCCGGGAGGCGCCGCTCGGCCGCGGCTACTTCGACACCGACGGCGACCCGTCCGCCGAGGGCATCTTCCGGCCCGACGGCTCCATCCTCACCGGCGACTACGGCCGCCTGGACGAGGACGGGTTCCTCACCCTGATCGGGCGCAAGAAGGACGTCATCGTGCTCGGCAGCGGGCGCAAGGTGCACCCCGCCGAGATCGAGGCGGCCTTCGCGGACGTCGAGGGCGTCGCCGAGATCGTCGTCGTACCGACACCGCAGTCCAACCGGCTGGGCGCCCTCGTCACCCCGGCCGACCCCGCCGACACCGCGCTGCGCGCGCACATCGAGAAGCGGATCGAGGAGGTCAACGCGGGCCTCGACGCCCATGAGCGGGTGATGTCCCTGGTCTTCTCGGACACGCCGCTGCGGGCCGACCCCGCCTTCATGACGGCCAACATGAAGCTGAGCCGGGCACGGGCGGCCGAGCACTTCGCCGAGCGCCTCGCGGGCGGCGCCGGAGCGGGGGCCTGATGGCGGCAGCGGCGGCGGACACCCCCGGGCCGGGCCCCGGCGGTCCCGCCGGACACCGGATCGTCGACGCGCAGGTCCAGCTCGGCAGCCAACTCGCCATCCCGCGGGCGTTCCTGGAGTACCAGGCGGCGAACGCGCACCACCGCCTCAGCGCGTACGGCCACAGCGTGCGGCCCGAGCGGATGCTGGACCGGGTGCTCTCGGTGCACCAGGACGACGACGCGGACCGGCTCGTCGCGGAACTGGACGAGGCCGGGGTCGACGAGGCGTTCCTCGTGGTCCCCGACTACTCGCACGCGGCCCGGTGCGCCCTGACCCCGGCCGAGCTCGCCGGCCACCTGGACAAGGTGAACCGCCGTCACCCGGGGCGCTTCCGGGTCTTCTGGGGCGTCGACCCGCGCGGCGGCAAGGACGGCCTCGACCTGTTCGAGCGGTGCGTCACCGACTACGGCTTCGCCGGGCTCAAGCTGTACCCGCTGTGCGGCTACTCGCCGAGCGACCGCCGTCTGTACCCGTACTTCGAGCTGTGCGAGGAGCGCGGCCTGCCCGTGCTCAGCCACACCGGTCCCGGCTGGGGCCAGCTCGACTTCGAGTACGGCATGCCGCTGCTCCTGGACGAGGCCGCCCGGGACTTCCCCCGGGTGAACTTCATCCTGGGGCACGGCGGGGTCACCCACGTCGACGAGGCGACCTACCTGTGCGCCCACCGTCCCAATGTGCACCTGGACATCAGCCAGTTCCACTCCGTCCTCGCGGCGGACGGCTGGCAGGCCCACCTGAACCGGCTGTTCCGCCTCGGCATCAGTCACAAGATCCTCTTCGGCACCTGCTGGCCGTCGTACCGGCTCTCCGAGTCGCTGCCCGGCCTGGTCGCCGCGTTCGCCAAAGGGCAGCCGGCGGTGGCGGGGATCAAGGAGGCCGACCGAAGAATGATCATGGGCGGGAACAGTCTCCGCCTGGTCGGGGCCGCACGGACCGAGACCCAGGGCCATGCCCGGGGCACCACCAACGACACCATCACGGAGCGGGGAGGCCGGGCATGAGCGCGGACACGGCAGAGCTGGAGAAACTGCTGGTCGAGTGGGTGGAGCGGTGGATCGAGGGGGAGTCCGACATGGCCATCGGGGCCAGGACCAACCTCAGCCACACCGGTCTGCTCGACTCCATGGCCATCGTCGGCCTCATCTCGTACCTGGAGGAACAGGCGGACGCCGAGTTCGACTTCGCCACCTACGACCCCATGAAGGGCGTCAGCATCCAGGGCCTGATCAAGCACTGCGTCGGATGACCGGGATCTTCGACGGCCACTGCCACGTGGCGTCGAGCCGCTTCATCCCGCGGGCCTTCGTCGAGGACGTGGCGAGCAACGTGCAGTGCAGGCTCGGCTCGATGGGCGTCGCCCCGAAGCCGGGGCGCGTCGCCGACGGGCTCGCCGCACAGCACGAGGACCACCTCGCCGACGGGCTCGTCACGGAGATGGACGCGGCCGGGGTCGAGCGCGCCGTGCTGCTCGTGCCCGACTTCGGGCTGCGGATGGCGGGCACGGCCGAGCCCGCGGAGGCGGCGCGGCTGCACCACGAGATCCGGCTGCGCCACCCGGGCCGCTTCTGGGTCTACATCGGTGTGGACCCCCGGCGCGGGTCCGCGGGCGTGGCCGCCTTCGAGGCCATGGTCGACGCCTACGGCCTCGACGGGGTGAAGCTCTACCCGCCGTGCGGCTACTCGCCGTCGGACCCGGGCCTGTACCCGTACTACGAGATCTGCGCGGCCCGGGCCCTGCCGGTGTTCGTGCACACCGGGCCCACCGCCCGCAGCCTCGACTACGGACCGGCGCACCCGATGCGGATCGACCGGGCGGCCCGGGACTTCCCGACCGTGCCGTTCGTCCTCGGCCACGGGGGTCTCACACACGTCGAGACCTGTGCCTACCTCGCGGCGTACCGGCCCAACGTGTACGTGGACACCGGCGGGTTCGCGAGCGGCCCGAGCCTGCCGCACTGGCCCGGGCACCTCAACCAGTTGTTCCGGCTGGGCGTCAACCACAAGATCATCTTCGGTACGGACTGGCCGCTCGGCCGCCTGAACGGCGGTCTGAAAGGGCTGATCAACGAGGTCGTAGACGGTCCGACCGTGTTCGCCGGGGTCTCAAGGACGGACCGGAACCTGCTGCTGCGCGAGAACCTGCTGCGCGTCCTGCCACCGGGCAGCCGCCCGGCGGGCTGAGGCGCCGGGGGCATCGGCGGACGAGCGGGGTGTGCGCCGGGCACCGCCTAGCGAGCGGTGTGCGGGCCCCGGCGGCACCGGCATGCGGGCGGCGCGCGCGGCACACACACGGCACGAGCACGGTCACGAACGGCACAACGCGACAGCGTCGGCGAGCGACCAAGGGGCTTGGCAATGGCAATCACCGGATCGGACAGTGCATACACCGGCGCGGACCGTGCCCTCACCGGATCGGACCGCGCCCTCGCCGAGGCAGACCGCGCGCTCACCGACCACCGCCGGACGCGGCCAGGACCACCCCCGGGCACCCCCGCCGACCCCGCGCCGGGCCGGGCCGCCGCCCTCACGGACCTGTTCGAGGCGCGGGTGACCCGCCACCCGGACCGTGTCGCCCTCACCCTGGGCGGCGAACACCTCGACTACGCCACGCTGAACGCCCGCGCCAACCGGCTCGCGCACGCCCTGCTCGCCCGCGGCGCCGGGCCCGAACGCCTCGTCGCGCTCGCCCTGCCGCGCTCGGTGGACGCCGTCGTCGCGATCCTCGCCGTCCTGAAGTCCGGCGCCGGCTATCTCCCGCTCGACCTCGACCACCCGCCGGATCGCGTCGACCGGACCCTGGCCGACGCCCGCCCCGTGCTGCTCCTCAGCCAGGATCCGATGGACGTCCGCGCCGAGATCCCCCGGCTCGTGCTGTCGGCCCGCGGCACCGTCGAGGAACTCGCCGTACGGCCCGACACCGACCCCACCGACACCGACCGCCTCGGGCCCGTCACGCCCGAGACCACCGCGTACGTGATCTACACCTCCGGGTCCACCGGCCGCCCCAAAGGGGTGGTCGTCTCGCACGACAACGTCGTGCGCCTGTTCACCGAGACGGCCGCCGAGTTCCGCTTCGACGAGCACGACGTGTGGAGCCTGTTCCACTCCTACGCCTTCGACGTGTCGGTGTGGGAGATCTGGGGCGCCCTGCTCCACGGCGGCCGCCTCGTGGTCGTGCCGTACGAGACGAGCCGGGCGCCCGAGCGCTTCCGTGCGCTGCTCGCCGCCGAGCGGGTCACCGTCCTCAGCCAGACGCCGTCCGCCTTCTACCCGCTCATGGAGGCCGACCGGGACGGCGCCGCGCACGGCGGTGAACTCGCCCTGCGCCTGGTGGTGTTCGCGGGCGAGGCCCTCGACTTCGGCAAGCTGGCGCCCTGGTACGCCCGTCACCGCGACGACGCCCCCGTGCTCGTGAACATGTACGGCATCACCGAGACGACCGTCCACACCACCCTGACCCGGCTCACCGCCGAGGACGCCGCCCCGCACGCCCCGAGCCGCGTCGGCACCGGCATCCGCGACCTGTCCCTGTACGTCCTGGACGAGGCCCTGCGGCCGTGCGCGCCGGGCGTCGCGGGGGAGTTGTACGTCGCCGGGCCCGGTGTCACCCGCGGCTATCTGGGCCGCCCCGGCCTGACGGCGGGGCGTTTCCTCGCCGACCCGTTCGGCCCGCCCGGCGGCCGCATGTACCGCAGCGGGGACGTGGTGCGCGGCGACGAGCACGGCGTCCTGGAGTTCGTCGGCCGCGCCGACCAGCAGATCAAGATCAGGGGCTTTCGGATCGAGCCCGGCGAGATCGAGGCCGCGCTCGGCGCGCACCCCGCCGCCCGGCAGGCCGCCGTCGTCGCCCGCGAGGACCGGCCGGGCGACCGGCGCCTGGTCGCCTATGTCGTACCGGAGTTCCGCCAGGAGCCCGACGCGGCGACGGCCGACGGCACCGCCGCCCGCCAAGTGGGCGACTGGGAGAAGGTGTTCGACGCACAGTACGCCGGGACCGGTGCCGGAGCGGCGCGCCCCGCGTTCGGCGAGAACTTCGCCAGCTGGTTCGACAGCTACACCGACCGGCGGCCCATCGCGCCGGACCACATGCGCGAGTGGCGCGACACCACCGTCCGCCGCATCCGGGAACTGCGCCCCCGCCGCGTCCTGGAGATCGGCGTCGGCACCGGCCTGCTGCTGTCCCGGCTCGCCCCGGAGTGCGCGGAGTACGTCGGCACGGACGTCTCGGCGCGGGCGATCGAGGAGCTGACCCGCGAGCTCACCGCCCGCCCCGGGCTCGGTGCCCGGGTACGTCTGCGGCACCAGGCCGCGCACGACATCAGCGGCCTGCCGCAGGGCCACTTCGACGCCGTCGTCATCAACTCCGTACTCCAGTACTTCCCCAGCGCCGACTACCTCCTCGACGTCCTCGCCAAGGCCCTGGAGCGCACCGCGCCCGGCGGCGCCGTCTTCGTCGGCGACGTCCGCGACCTGCGGGCCCTGCGTTCCTTCGGCACCGCCGTGCAACTGCGCAGGGCCGCCCCCGACGCCGAGCGCGCCACCGTGCGGCACGCCGTCGAGCGGGCCCTGGTGCGCGAGGAGGAACTGCTGCTCGCGCCGGACTTCTTCCACGCCTTCGCGGCCCGCGAGGACGCGGTCGGCGCGGTGGACATCCAGGTGCGCCGCGGCACCCGGCACAACGAGATGACCCGATACCGCTACGACGTCGTCCTGCACAAGGCGCCCGCGGCGACGGCACCCGGCGGCGGGACCCGGCTCGGCTTCGGCGACGACGTGCCGGACACCGGAGCGCTCGGCGCCCACCTGGAGCGGCACACCCCCGAACGGCTGCGCGTGCTCGGCGTCCCCAACCGCCGCACCGCCCAGGAGACCGCCGCCGCCCGGGCCTTCGACAACGGCGCCGCCGTCGCCGACGCCCACCGCCTCCTCGCCCAGGAGCCCCACGGAGTCGACCCCGAGGACCTGTATCTGCTCGGGGAGCGCCTGGGCTACCGCGTCGCGGTCACTCCGGCGGCGACGGCGGTGGACGCGGTGGACGCGGTGTTCGTGCGGCGCGAGGAAGCGAGCGGGGGGAGCGGCGGGGACGGGGACGTCGGTGTCGCCGGTGTCGCCGGTGTCGGTGGTGCCGTCCTGGAGGCCTACGAGCCCGACGGCACCCCCGGCGATCCGCTGACGTACGCCACCAGCCCGGTGGCCGCGCGCCGCGGCGGTCAGCTCACCGCCGCGCTGCGCGAGCACCTGCGGGAGCGGCTGCCCGACTACATGCTGCCGTCGGCCATCGTGCTCCTCGAACGGCTGCCGCTGACCGTCAACGGCAAGCTGGACCGCGCGGCGCTGCCCGCGCCGGTCGTCGAGGCGCAGTCGGCGCGGGCCGCGCGCACCGAGCGCGAGGAGGTGCTGTGCGCCCTGTTCGCGGAGATCCTCGGCGTCGAGGGCATTGGCATCGACGACGACTTCTTCGCGCTCGGCGGCCATTCGCTGCTCGCCACCCGCCTCGCCGCGCGGGTACGGACCCGGCTCGGTGCGGAGCTGACCATCCGCGCCCTCTTCGAGCACCCCACCGTCGCCGGACTCGCCGCGCACCTGGACGCGCTCGGCGCGCCGGGGACCTCCGGCACCGCCGATGCCCCGGCCGCCCGCCCCGTCCTGCGCGCGGCCGAGCGCCCCGACCCGCTCCCGCTGTCCTTCGCCCAGCGCCGCCTGTGGTTCCTGCACCGCCTCGAAGGCATGAGCCGCGCCTACAACGTCCCCTGGACCCTGCGGTTCAGCGGCGACCTGGACGTCCCCGCGCTGCGCGCCGCCGTCGCCGACCTCGTCGCCCGCCACGAGTCCCTGCGCACCGTCTTCCCCGACCACGACGGCGAGCCCCGCCAGCACATCCTGCCCCCGGAGCGCGCCCGGCCGCCGCTGCCCGTGACCCGCACGACCGACGCGGAGCTGCAGGGCGTCCTCGCCGCGGCGAGCGGCCACCGCTTCGACCTGGCGGCCGAGATACCGGTGCGCACACACCTCTTCCAGGTCGGCGCGACCGACCATGTGCTGCTGCTCCTGGTGCACCACATCGCCTGCGACGGCTGGTCGTTCGCGCCGCTGACGGAGGACCTGATGGCGGCGTACGAGACGCGCCGCGCGGAGGCGGCGGAGAGCCCCCGCGCACCGCACGACGGCCGGGCATGCGCCCCCGAAGCCCTCGCCCCCGCCGTCCAGTACGCCGACTACGGCCTCTGGCAGCGCGACCTCCTCGGCGACCCCGACGACCCGGCGAGCCCCCTCGCCCACCAACTCGCCTACTGGCGGCGCCAGCTCGCCGACCTGCCCGAGCAGGTGGACCTGCCCTTCGCGCGTCCGCGCCCCGCCGCGCCGGGCTACGGCGGCGAGACGCTCTCCGTGGCCTGGGACGCCGAGTTGCACCGGCGGCTCTCCGCGCTCGCCCAGGAGACCGGGACCAGCCTGTTCATGGTGCTCCAGGCCGGGCTCGCGGCGCTGCTCACCCGGCTCGGTGCCGGGTCCGACATCCCCATCGGCTCCCCGATCGCCGGCCGCACCGACCAGGGCCTCGACCGCTCCGTCGGCTTCTTCGTGAACACGCTCGTCATCCGCAACGACACCTCAGGCAACCCCGCCTTCCGCGACCTGCTCCACCGGGTCAAGGACGTGTCCCTGAGCGCGTACGAGCACCAGGACGTGCCCTTCGAGTACCTGGTCGACGACCTCAACCCGCCCCGCGCCATCGGCAGGCACCCGCTGTTCCAGGTGTCCCTGGTGGTGCAGAACGCACCCGCGCCGCGCCTCGACGTCCCCGGCCTGGAGATCGCCACCGACCTCCTGCACCCCGGCTCGGCCCGCTTCGACCTCCTCCTCAACATCGAGGAACGCTTCACCGAGGACGGCAGGCCCGCCGGTCTGACCGGGTTCTTCGAGTACAGCACCGACCTGTTCGACCCCGGGAGCGTGGACGCCGTGGCGACCCGCCTCGCCCGGCTCCTGAGCGCGGCCGCCGACGACCCGCAGCTGCCGATCGGCCGCCTCGACGTGCTCAGCGCCAAGGAACGAAGGCTGCTCCTGGAGGAGTGGAACGACACCGCACGGCCCATCCCGCCGCTCACGGCGGTGGACCTCTTCGAGCAGCAGGTGGCGCGCACCCCGGACGCCCCGGCCGTCGTCTTCGGCGACGTGCGTCTTTCGTACGCGGAGCTGAACACGCGCGCCAACCGTCTCGCGCACCGGCTCATCGCCGAGGGCACCGGCCCCGAGCAGATCGTGGCCCTCGCCCTGCCCCGCTCGGCCGAGCTGATCGTCGCCCTCGTCGGCGTCCTGAAGACCGGCGCCGCCTATCTGCCGGTCGACCCGCGCCACCCCGCCGACCGCGTCGCGTTCATGCTCCGGGACGCCGCGCCCGCCTGCGTCGTCACCGCGCACGACGTGGGCTGCGCACTCCCCGCGGACGTGCCGCGCGTGCACCTGGACACGGACGTCGACGCGCCCGCCACGGACCCGCGTGACAGCGACCGGGTCAGCCCCCTCACCCCGGCCAACGGCGCCTACGTCCTGTACACCTCCGGCTCCACCGGCCGCCCCAAAGGAGTCCTCGTCCCGCACGCCAACGTCGTGGACCTCGTCCTGTGGGGCCGCGAGACCCTGGGCACCGCGCACCTCGCCCACGCCCTGGCCGCCACGCCGCTGACCTTCGACGTCTCCGTCTTCGAGATCTTCGGACCGCTGCTGTCCGGCGGGGTCGTCGAGGTCGTCGCCGATGTGCTGTCCCTCGGCGAGCGCGCGGGCGGGCAGTGGCGGGGCACCCTCGTCTGCGCCGTCCCCTCGGCCCTCGAAGAGCTCCTGAGCCACCACGACGTGGACCTGGGCGCGGACGTCGTCGCCCTGGGCGGCGAGGCGCTGCCCGCGCACACCCTGGCGGAGATCCGGACCGCGGTGCCGGGCGCGCGCATCGTCAACGTCTACGGCCCGACCGAAGCCACCGTCTACACCACCGCGTGGTTCTCGGACGCAGACCCCGCCGACTCCGCGGACTTCGCCACCTCGGCCGACCCGGAGGCACCGCCCATCGGCCGCCCCGTCCGCAACACCCGCACCTACGTCCTCGACGAGCACCTCCAGCTCGTACCGACCGGCGTGACCGGCGAGTTGTACGTCGCCGGGGCCGGGCTCGCCCGCGGCTATCTGCACCGGCCCGGGCTCACCGCCGAGCGGTTCGTGCCCGACCCCTTCGGCGCGCCGGGGGAGCGGATGTACCGCACCGGTGACCTGGCCAGGCGCCGCGCCGACGGGAACCTGGAGTACCTGGGGCGCGCCGACCACCAGGTGAAGATCCGCGGCTTCCGGATCGAGCCGGGCGAGGTGGAGTCCGCCCTGGTGGCCCACCCCGGCGTCGCGCAGGCCGCGGTCGTGGTGCGCGAGGACAGGCCGGGGGACCGCCGCCTCGTCGCGTACTGCGTGCCGGGCGCGGCCGGACAACGCGTCCCGGACGGTGTCGAGTTGCGGGACCAGTTGGCGCGGACCCTGCCCGAGTACATGGTCCCCGCCGTCTTCGTGCCGCTCCAGCGGCTGCCGCTGAGCCCCAACGGCAAGCTCGACCGGCGTGCCCTGCCCGCCCCGGACGAGGGCGCGGGGCGTCCGGCCGGACGGGGGCCGCGTACCGCGACCGAGTCGGCGCTGTGCGCGCTGTTCGCCGACGCCCTCGGCGTACCGGACGTCGGTGTCGACGACAGCTTCTTCGACCTCGGCGGGCACTCCCTGCTCGCCGTGAAGCTCGTGTCCCGCATCCGCGCCGCGCTGGACACGTCCCTCGGGATCCGCGCGGTCTTCGAGGCACCCACCGTCGCCTCGCTCGCCCTGCGGGTGAGCCATCACGGAGCAGAAGGGAAGTGAGTGACAGCATGCCCAAACCCTCAGCGGACACCGGTGGGCCGGGTCCGGACGCGGTGGCGCTCTACCGCACCATGCGACTGATCCGCCGCTTCGAGGAGCGCTGCATCGAGCTGGTGAAGGCGGGCGAGATCGTCGGCGGCATCCACCCCTACATCGGCCAGGAGGCCGTGGCCGCCGGGGTGTGCGCAGTGCTGCGCCCCGACGACGTCATCACCAGCACCCACCGGGGCCACGGCCACGTCCTGGCCAAGGGCGCCGACCTGAACCGCATGACGGCCGAGCTGATGGGCCGCACGACGGGACTGAACAAGGGGCGCGGCGGCTCCATGCACGCCGCCGACGTCGGCCTCGGCATCCTCGGCGCGAACGGCATCGTCGGCGCCGGTGCCCCGATCGCGACCGGTGCCGCGTGGGCGGCGGCGCGCGCGGGCGCCGACCGGGTCGCCGTGAGCTTCTTCGGCGACGGCGCGGTCAGCCAGGGCGTCGTCCTGGAGTCCCTCAACCTGGCGTCGCTGTGGCGGCTCCCGGTCCTCTTCGTGTGCGAGAACAACGGCTACTCCTCGACGGCCACCGTGGAGGACATGGTCGCCGGCACGATCGTGGGCCGCGCCGCCGCCTTCGGGATGCCCGCCGAGATGGTCGACGGCATGGACGCCGAGGCCGTGGCCGCCGCCACGCGGGAGCACACCGAGCGGGCCAGGGCGGGCGGGGGACCGGCGTTCCTGGAGTGCCGCACCTACCGGTTCGACGCCCACCACACCTGGGAGCACCGGTCGTTCGTGCGCTACCGCACCCCCGAGCAGGTGGACGAGGGCCGCCGCCGCGACCCCGTGCGGATCCAGGCCGACCGGATCCCGGAGGGCGAGCGCGCCCGCGTCGACGACGAGGTGGAGGCCGCCCTCGACGCGGCGGCGCGGTTCGCGCTCGACAGCCCGAGGCCCGACCCCGCCGACGCACTCGACCATCTGTACGCGACGGGCCTGCGGCCCCGGGCGGGAGTGAGCACCCATGCCTAAGCTCGGCTATCTGACCGCGCTCACCCGCGCCCTGGGCGACGAACTGGAGCGGGATCCCGACGTCTGCGTGTTCGGCGAGGACATCCGGGTGGGCGTCGCCAACGTCACCAAGGGGCTCGTGCAGCGCTTCGGCCCGGAGCGGATCGTCGACACCCCGCTGTCGGAGCAGGCGTTCACCAGCTTCGCCACCGGCGCCGCCCTGTCCGGGCACCGGCCCGTCATCGAGTTCCAGATCCCGTCGCTGATGTTCCTGGTCTTCGAGCAGATCGCCAACCAGGCGCACAAGTTCTCGCTCATGACGGGCGGTCAGGTGAAGGTGCCCGTCACCTATCTGGTGCCCGGGTCCGGCTCCCGGACCGGCTGGGCGGGCCAGCACTCCGACCAGCCGTACAGCCTGTTCGCGCACGTCGGTCTGAAGACCGTGGTGCCGTCGGGGCCCGCGGACGCCTACGGCCTCATGGTGTCGGCCATCCGTGACGACGACCCGGTCGTGGTGCTCACCCCGGCGGCCTCGTCGATGAGCTTCGAGAGCGTGAACCTCGCCGAGCTCGCGCCACTGCCGCTCGGCGTCGGCCATGTGGCCCGGGCGGGGACGGACGTCACGGTGGTGGCGGTCGGCCAGTTCGTGGGGCAGGCCGTGGAGGTGGCGGAGGAACTGGCCGACGAGGTGTCGGTGGAGGTGTTCGACCCGCGCACGGTGTACCCGTTCGACTGGCAGGGCCTCGCCGCGTCCGTGAACCGCACGGGGCGCCTCGTCGTCATCGACGACTCCAACCGCTTCTGCGGGCTCGGCGCCGAGATCGTCGCCGCGGCCGCCGAGGAGATGCGCCTGGTCGCGCCGCCGCGCCGGATCACACGGCCCGACGGCGCGGTGCTGCCGTTCGCGCTGGAGCTGGACCGCGCGGCGCAGCCGCACCGCGACCAGCTGGTGACAGCGATTCAGCAGGTGCGCAAGGAGGGGCGCTAGCGGTGGCCGGGGAGGCAGGGCCGTCGGCGGCCGGTCCGCAGAGGAGGCCGTTGGCGGCCGGGCCGCAGGGAAGAGCGTTGGCGGCAGGTCCACCAGGGAGCCGCTAGCCGTCCGTGGCCGGCGCCCGGCCCCCCGGCGCGCCGGCCCGCAGGCCGTCCATGACGAGGTCGAGCAGGCGCCCGGCACGCGGCTGCCACTCCTGGTGCGGGTCGATCTGCCACAGCCCGGCGATGGCCAGCAGGAAGTCGTCGGCGGTGACGCCCGAACGGATCGTGCCCGCCTCCTCGTTGGCGTCGAGCAGCAGGGTGATCGCCGACGTCAGCGGGCCGTGCGCCACGCTGATCAGCGTGCCGTGGCTGGTGGTCGCCACCCGCATCGCGTCGGCGAGGCCCACTTTGGTCATCGCGTACCGGGCGAGGTGATCCATCCACTCCCGTAGCGCGCACGCCGGCGACCGGGTCTCAAGGAGCCGCCCGGCCGCGTCGGCCACCTGCCGTACCTCGTTGCGGTAGACCTCGAGGACGAGTGCCTCGCGGCTCGGGAAATGGCGGTAGAACGTGCCCTGTCCGACGCCGGCCTTCTTGGCGATCGCGCTCAGCGGGGCGTCGCCGGACCGCGTCAGCTCCTCGAGCGCGACAGCCAGAATGCGCTCGCGGTTGCGTTGCGCGTCCGAGCGCAGGGGTGTCTCGCGCTTCTCCCGCACTCGTCGTCCTCCAGTCGGTTCGGGCGCGTGTCCCGCGCCGGGCGAGGAACGGCCTTGCTAAGCGGACAGGTGTCCGCTAAATTTCCACGGGTAACGGACAGCTGTCCGTTTGAGTCCACTCCACCATAGCGTCAGGTATGGCCGGATGCAGACGGCCGGTGGCATCTGACTGCCGTCAGCGCTCGGTGCCCTCACCAGGACGCCTGCCCTGAACCCCCGAGGAGACGCCGCCGTGCGCGGCGCCCGCCCTTCTGCTTCAGCCTGGCCGCCTCCCCGCACCCACGTCAGTTTCCGGACACCGCTCACCTCCCGAAGCTCCCCTTCCCGCGCCGCCCCAGCACTCCGGCGCCCGTCGCGCACCGCACCAGCAACCGCGAAAGAAGGCCGACCATGGCTCCACCGACGCCCGGCGCCACCACGACGTCCAGCGGCATCACCCTGAACGTCAACGGCGAGAAGTACACCCTCCCCGTCGACCACCGCACCACCCTGCTCGACGCGCTGCGCGAGCGCCTGGACCTGACCGGCACGAAGAAGGGCTGCGACCAGGGCCAGTGCGGTGCCTGCACGGTCCTCCTCGACGGCCGCCGCAGCCTGTCGTGCCTGCAACTCGCGGTCGCCGCCGACGGCCGCGAGATCACCACCATCGAGGGCGTCGCCGACGGCGACCGGCTGC
Source organism: Streptomyces sp. NPDC041205 (assembly GCF_055591765.1). NCBI lineage: Bacteria > Bacillati > Actinomycetota > Actinomycetes > Kitasatosporales > Streptomycetaceae > Streptomyces > Streptomyces sp. NPDC041205. The sequence goes on from NZ_JBVIZH010000004.1 coordinate 155,589, forward strand.
ACCCGGTCCAGCAGGCCTTCCTCGACCTGGACGGCTACCAGTGCGGCTACTGCACACCGGGCCAGATCTGCTCCGCCATCGCGGTCATCGAGGAGCACGCGGCGGGCTGGCCGAGCGCCGCCACCGCCGACGTCCGGCCCGAGGCGGCCCCGCCGCTCGATCCGGACGAGATCCGCGAACGCATGAGTGGCAACCTCTGCCGCTGCGGGGCGTACGTGTCCATCGTGCGGGCGGTCGCCCGCGCCGCCGACGAGATGCGGGCCGATGACACGGCGGCCAAGGAGGCGGTGGCATGAGGGAGTTCGGATACCAGCGCGCCCACGACGTCGCCGGAGCGGTCGCCCTGCTCGGCGCCGACCCCGAGGCACGCTTCCTCGGCGGCGGCACCAACCTCGTCGACCTGATGAAGTCCGGCGTCGAACGGCCCGCGCTCCTCGTCGACGTGCGGGAACTGCCCCTCGACGGCATCGAGGTGACAGCCGACGGCGGCCTGCGCGTCGGCGCGACCGTCACCAACAGCGACCTCGCCGCCCACCCCGAGGTCCGCCGCCGCTACCCCGCGCTCGCCCAGGCCGTCCTCGCGGGCGCCTCCGGGCAACTGCGCAACATGGCCACCGTCGGCGGGAACCTGCTCCAGCGCACCCGCTGCGGCTACTTCGCCGACACGGCCAGGCCCTGCAACAAGCGCGTGCCCGGCAGCGGTTGCTCCGCCCACGAGGGCGAGCACCACAACCACGCGATCCTCGGCGCCTCCGCGCACTGCGTCGCGACCCACCCCTCCGACATGGCGGTGGCACTCGCGGCCTTCGACGCGGTCATCTCGTACGAGACCGTCGACGGGCCCGGCGAGACGCCCCTGGCGGACTTCTACCTGCCCGTCGGCGACACCCCGCACCGCGAGACCGCGCTGCCGCCCGGGGCCCTGATCACCGGCATCACCCTGCCGCCCGCCGCCGTCGCCGCCCACTCGCGCTACCGCAAGGTCCGCGAGCGCGCCTCGTACGCCTTCGCCATCGGCTCGATCGCCGCCGCGCTCGACGTCCAGGACGGCGTCGTACGCGAGGTGCGACTCGCCTACGGGGCGGTCGCGTCCCGGCCGTGGCGGGCGCGGGCGGCCGAGGCGGCCCTGACCGGCGGACCGGCCACGGCCACCGCCTTCGCCGCCGCCGCGGACGCCGAACTGGCCGCCGCCGAGCCCCTGTCCGACAACGGCTACAAGGTGCCGCTCCTGCGCAACCTGACCGTGGCCCTGCTGAGCGAGCTGACCGAAGCGACCGAGGGGGCCGCCCGATGACCACCGCCACCGGAACGGCCCGGGGCAAGGGCGCCGTCGGCGCCGCGCGCACCCGCATCGAGGGCCTCGCCAAGGTCACCGGAGAGGCCCGCTACTCGGGCGAGGTGCCCTACGCCGAACTCGCCCACGGCTGGATCGTCGTGTCCACCGTCGCCCGCGGCCGCGTCCGCTCCGTCGACGAAGGACCCGTCCTGCGGATGCCCGGCGTGCTCGCCGTCCTCCACCACGGCAACGCGCCCCGGCTCCAGGAGAACTTCGTCGGGCAGTTCGGGCCCGACCCGGTCGCGGAGATCCTGCAGCGCGACCGGGTGCCGCACATCGGCTGGCCGGTGGCGTTCGTCGTCGCCGAGACCTCCGAACAGGCCAGGGAGGCCGCCGAGGCGCTGGTCGTCGAGTACGACACCGAGCCGCACGACGTCGACTTCCACGCCGACCACCCCGCGCGCTACACGCCGGAAGCCAGCGCCATGGGCCCCGCGGTCACGGAGAAGGGCGACCTGGACGCCGAACTCGCCGCCTCCGCCGTGCTCGTGGACGAGCGCTACAGCACGCCCGAACAACACCACAACGCCATGGAGCCGCACGCGGCGATGGCACGCTGGGACAACGGCCGGCTCGAGATCGTCGACTCCAGCCAGGGCACCTTCGCGACGGCCAACGAGATCGCCACGCTGTTCCAGCTCGACCCGGCGTCGGTGCGGGTGCGCTCCGAGCACATCGGCGGCGGCTTCGGCTCCAAGGCCATGGCCCGCGCCCACAACGTGCTCGCCGTGATGGCGACCACCGTCGTCGGCCGCCCCGTGCGCGTCGTCCTGACCCGCCGTCAGATGTTCTCCCTCATCGGCTACCGCAGCCCCACCACCCAGCGCGTCAGGCTCGGCGCCGACGCCGACGGACGGCTGCGCGCCTTCGACCACGACGGTGTCTCGCTCACCTCGACCCTGACCGAGTTCGTCGAGGCCAGCAGCGCGTTCGGCCGGGCCCTGTACGACGCCGACGCGCACCGCACCGCCAACCACGTCGTGCCGCTCGACGTGCCCACGCCGACGTTCATGCGCGCTCCGGGAGAGGCACCCGGGTCGTTCGCCCTGGAGTCCGCCCTCGACGAACTCGCCGAGAAGTGCGGCCTCGACCCGATCGAGCTGCGCGCCCGCAACGAACCCACCGTCGGGCCCGTAACGGGGCTGCCCTTCGAGGACAACGACCTGCTCGCCTGCTTCCACGAGGGCGCCCGCCGCTTCGGCTGGGCCGACCGCGACGCGCGCCCCGGCGTGCGCCGCGAGGGCCGCTGGCTCATCGGAACGGGCACGGCCGCGGCCACCTTCCCGGCCGGTGCGGCCCCGTCGACCGCCGCGGTCACCGCCGAGGCGGACGACACCTTCACCGTGCGGATCAACGCGGCCGACGTCGGCACGGGCGCCCGCACCGCGCTCGCCCAGGTGGCCGCCGACGCCCTCGACGTGCCGACGGAGCGGGTCCGGGTACGGATCGGCGACAGCGACCTCGGCCAGGCCTGGCTGTCCGGCGGCTCCATGGGGACCCGGTCGTGGTCCTGGGCCGTCATGGCCGCCATCACCGAGCTGCGTGAACGCCTCGCCCTCGGCGCGGACATCCCGCCGGAGGGCATCACCGTCCGCTCCGACACCACCGAGGCCATCGGCGCGCAGTCCGAGCTCGAACGGCACTCCTACGGCGCCCAGTTCGCCGAGGTCGCCGTCGACGTCGGCACCGGCGAGGTGCGGGTGCGCCGCATGCTCGGCATCTTCGCCGCCGGACGCATCGTCAACCCCCTCACCGCACGCAGCCAGCTGATCGGCGGCATGATCTGGGGCCTGTCCATGGCCCTGCACGAGGAGGCCGTCAGGGACCGCGCTTCGGGCGCCCTCGCCAACGGCGACCTCGCGGGCTACCACTTCGCCGCCAACGCCGACGTCCCCGTCATCGAGGCGGACTGGATCGGCGAACCCGCCCCCGGCGACCCGGTCGGCATCAAGGGCATCGGCGAGATCGGCATCGTCGGCGGCGCCGCGGCCATCGCCAACGCCGTCTGGCACGCCACCGGCGTCCGCCACCGCGCGCTGCCGATCCGCCCCGACCGGGTGCTCGGCGCGGGCGCCCGGCTCGAAGGGCGGACCCGTGCTTGACATCGCCGACGAACTGCGCCGGAGGGCCGGGAGTTCGCCGTGGCCACCGTCGTGGCCGTCGGCGGCAGCGCGCCGCGGCCGCCCGGGGCCGCCCTCGCCGTCGACCGCGAGGGCACCGTCATCGGCTCGGTGTCCGGCGGCTGCGTCGAAGGCGCCGTCTACGACCTGTGCGCCCAGGCCCTGGACGACGGTCACAGCGTCCTCGAACGCTTCGGGTACAGCGACGACGACGCCTTCGCCGTCGGCCTGACCTGCGGCGGCGTCATCGACATCCTCATCACCCCGGTCGGCGCCGGCGCCCCGGACCGCCCGGTGTACAAGGCGGCCCTCGACGAGGCCGCCGCCGGGCGGACCGCGGCGTTCGTCCGGGTCGCCCGGGGCCCGGACGACCTCCTGGGCGGTGCGCTCCTGGTGCGGCCCGACGGCACGTACGAGGGCGGGCTCGGCGGGGAGCGGGGCCTGGACCGCACCGCGGCCGCCGAGGCGCGGGCGCTGCTCGACGCGGGCCGGACCGGGACCGTGGAGGTGTCCGAGGACGGCGCGCACTGCCCCGGCGGGCTCACCCTGCTCGTCGAGTCGAGCGTGCCGCCGCCGCGCATGATCGTGTTCGGGGCCGTGGACTTCGCGGCGGCGCTGGTGCGGGCGGGCAAGTTCCTCGGCTATCACGTGACGCTGTGCGACGCCCGGCCCGTCTTCGCCACGCCCGGCCGCTTCCCCGAGGCCGACGAGATCGTCGTCGACTGGCCGCACCGCTATCTGGAGCGCACCGACACCGACGCGCGCACCGTGCTGTGCGTGCTCACGCACGACGCCAAGTTCGACGTGCCGGTGCTGGTGCGGGCCCTGCGGATGCCGGTCGCCTTCGTGGGCGCGATGGGGTCGCGGCGCACCCACGAGGACCGCAACGCCCGGCTGCGCGACGCCGGGGTCACCGAGGGAGAGCTGGCCCGGCTGCACTCGCCCATCGGGCTCGACCTCGGCGCCCGGACGCCGGAGGAGACGGCGCTGTCCATCGCGGCGGAGATCGTCGCCGCGCGCCGTGGCGGGACGGGCGTGCCCCTGCGCGGGGCGCACACGCCGATCCACCACGACGCGGTGGCCGCGTGACGAAGGGGCGGTGTCAGCGCGGCCCGCGCAGCGTCACCGTGAAGCTCCGGCCGTACGCGTGGCGCGTGGCGACGTCGATGCGGGTGCCCTCGGGCACCGCCCGCACCCGCACCCCCTCGTCCGCCGTCACCTCCCGCAGCCGTCCCCCGCGTAGCAGCACGCTGACCGTGTCCCGCCGCATGGTCGGGTCGGACACGGCGAGGGACGTCAGGCCGGAGTCCGGTGGGCGGCGGACGAGGAGGGACGACGGGCCCGCGACGCGCAGGGACCCGACGTCGTGGCGGCCCGAGGTGAAGGTGTTGAGGGCCGTGAGGCCCAGGCCGCGGTGGGACACGGCTTGCGCGCGGGGGGAGTTGGCGAGGACGCGCAAGGGCCCCTTCGCGTACGACCGCAGCCGGGACGCGTCCGCGTTCGGGACCAGCGCGTAGGCGAGACGGATCGGGCGCGCCCCGGCCGCCTGGTCCACCGACACGCCGAGGACCTGGCGGGTCACCGCCGTGTCCGGGTTCGCGGCGCGCACGACGCGGCGGCTGCGCGTCACCCGGTCCAGGGCGACCCGCACCGGCGGCGCGTCGAGGAAGAGATAGCCGACGGCGGTGCCCTGCGTGGCGTTGGCGTACCGCAGCCAGCGCAGCTCCGCCGTGCCCGGGCCGGACCAGGGCCGCCCGTCGTCGCGCACCCCCGTGACGGACACCGCGTCGTCCGGCGCCGCGATCCGCGCGTCGACGGCCGTCGTCACCGCCCGCCCGGCCGGGTCCCCGACCCCCGCCGCGAGAACGACGATCTCGTCGTCGAGCAGGAACCACGACTTGGTGGCCGCCGCGTTGCGGTGCACCACGAAGTCGTCCGGCAGCACCTCGCGGTCCCGGAAGGCGACGTCGCTGGACTGCACCATCCCGGCCGCGCCGTACGCCCCGAGCACCGCGCCGCCCGAGTGCGCGTGGGTGCCGCGCGGGAAGTAGACGTACTTGTTCTGCGACTCCGACGAGGAAGTGAAGTTCAGCGGGTGTCCGGGGTTGTCGTAGTACGGCTTGCCGTACAACTCCGGTACGGTGCGCCGCTGTTCGGCCGGGGCGGTGACACCCCCGAGCGCGTACGGCGACACCGTGGTGAAGTAGTCCACGCCGTACGCCCGGGTCTGGTCCTGCCCGGACAGATAGAGGTAGTGCGCGCCCTCGCCCTGGAACCAGGGCATGAGGTTCTCGCCGTTCATGTACTCGTACTTGCTGATCCGCGCCGAGCTGCGGGACAGCGCGAAGGCGTAGCCGGGTCTGCGGTGCACGGTCTTGTCCATCGCGTTGAAGGCGACGCTGCGCGCGGCGGGGTTGAGGTCGGCCGCGGGGACGGACGCGTCGGCGAGGATGTCGGCGTACCGCACGACGCTGATCGGTGAGACGAAGCGGGCCGGGTCGAGCGTGGCGCGGGAGGTCTCGCGGATGTGCTTCACATAGCCCTTCAGGGCGGTGGCCACGGCGCCGTCGGCGAGCGAGGAGAGATCGACGGCGGCCTCGACGACGACGGCGACGTCCGTGTAGCCGGAGTCGGTCCGCGACACCGCGCGCCCCTTGACGATCTCCATCATCCAGCCCTCGAAGATCAGCGGCGCGAACCCGTTCCGCACCCACCCGTGCACCACGGGCACCAGCTCCTCGCCGTGCGCGAAGCCCGTGCCGTCGAGGATCTTCAGCGTCTGCACGACCCGGGTCAGCAGCCCCTTGCCGTAGGAGCCGGTGTACGCCACGGAGGCGTGCTGGATGAAGGAGCCGTCGGCGTAATAGCCGTCCGTGACGCCGTGGTCGAGGTGGTACGGGTCGATGGTGGCGAACACCGTCAGCTGGTCGGTGAGGGCCTTGCGGATGCGGGCGGTGTCGTCCAGGAGCGCGCCCTGCAGGACGCGGTTGGTGGTGATGTCCGCGAGGTTCGCGCCGGTGTGGAAGCGCGAGTCGAGGTTCACGTCGCCGTCGGTGCCGTTGCGCAGATAGGCGTCCATGGAGGCGACATAGGTGCGCGCGAGGTCCGGGCGCTGGGCGAGCACCTCGTCGTACAGCAGGACCAGGGTCTTGCTGACCTGCTGGGAAATGCCGATCTCCCAGTTGAACCAGTTGCCGTAATAGCCCTTCGACTGATCGCCGTAGTACCGCTCGTGGAGCCACACCAAGCCGTCGATCACGCGCCGCCGCGCGTCCGCGTCCCCGTACAGGCCGCCGCCGTGGGAGCGGGTGGCGAGGGCGACCTCGTACAGCCACCGGTAGGCGGTGTGGAGGTTCGCGTCGTCCGTGCCGAGGACCAGACCGGCGAACAGCTCGCCCGCGCCCGCGCCGTCCATCGCCTTGAGGTTCGCCCGCGCCGCTCTCTCGACGGCGGCGAGCTTCGCGGCGGCCTCCGGGCGGGCGTTGGACTCGGGCGTCCCGGCGAACACCGCCACGGTGTTGGCGCGCAGCCGTGCCACCCCTTCGGCGGCGGCCGCCGCGCTCACCGGCCCCGCCGGGACCACGGCGAGGAGTCCCGCCGCCGACAGCGCGGAGAGCAGGCGTCTGCGGGTGATGTCCATCAGGGTTCCTCCGCCCGTGAGGTGCCGCTCCGGCGGGCGGAGTCAAGCAGAAGCCCCGACCGGCAACAAGAGGGCTCGCTCGGTCGATCCGCCCTGCCCGAACGGACTCCACCGATGCGCGGCGAACCGGGGTCCTGGCTGCTCCATTCGTGTCAGGCTGACCCCCGAGGACCGCGGAACGCACGCTCAGGGGGATTTGTTGACGCCGCGCAGGTTGCTGTCGTTCGGGGACGCGCTGAGACTCCTGGGCGGGGATCCGCCCGCCGTGGCGGCGCTCGACCGCGCCCTTGGCGGCGCGCTGAACCTGGCCACCGGCGGCCTGAGCGGCGGCGTGCTCGGCATGTTCGACGCCCGGGGAAGAGTGCTCGGCCTGGGGCTCGACGCCTGGCGCGGTCTGGGGGAGCGCCTGGGGCGTACGGACGGCCGGGTGGAGCGCGCCTCCGTCCTGGAGGCGGCCCACACGGTGATCGTCGTCCTCGCCTTCTTCGACGCCCTGGAGAAGGTCGAACTGCCCTTCTCCCTGGACGAGGTGGCGCTGACCGGCCGGGAGCAGATGCTGGTCGCCGGTGGCGGCTACCTCTCGGGCGAGGGCTTCACGCAGGACACGGCACAGGTCGACGCGCCACGTCCCGCGCCGCACCTGCCCTATGAGAACCACGTCGTCGAACTCCGCGGCTGGTACGAGCACTTGGCGATGCGGATGCTCGACTTCCTGCGAGGGCTCGCCGTGTGGGAGGGGCTGAACGATGCCGTCGGCGCCGCGGCCGCCCACACCGTGCGCGTCGTGGTGCCGGGCCTCGCCGTCCAGGAGTACGAGGCCCTGTACGCGCGGCTCGCCCTCGAGGCACCGGAGTTCGGCTTCTGGTCGGGCCAGGTCGAGCACCAGGCCACGCGCGCCGAACTGCGCAGGGCGCTCGCCGGTCTGGAGCGGGCCCTGGCCGCGAGCGCCGCACTCCGTCAGCGGCCGGTGGACGTCGCGGGCGCCCTCTCCCGGGCGCACCAGTCGGCGCTGGAGCAGCGGATCCTCGACGCCCAGGAGGCCCCCGAGGGGATCCTGGTGCCGACCCTGGCCCAGGCGTACCTCGACCCCGACTTCCGGGTGCGGGCCGTTGACGGGCAGGGCAGCCCGGCGGACGAGGAGTGGTGGGCGCGCGCCCCGGTCCGGCAGGACCTGACCGAATACCTCGCCGGGGCACTGACGTCGGAGGGCCTGACGGCCGCCCCGCTGCTCGTGCTCGGCCAGCCCGGCGCCGGGAAGTCCGTGCTGATGCGGATCCTCGCGGCCCGGCTTCCGTCGGCGGGATTCCTGCCGGTGCGGGTCGCGCTGCGTGACGTACGCGCGGACGACGAGATCCAGGACCAGATCGAGCAGGCGATCCGCGAGGCCACCGGAGAGCGGGCCACCTGGCCCGACCTGGTGCGCTCGGCGGGCGCGGCGGTGCCGGTCGTGCTGCTCGACGGCTTCGACGAACTCCTTCAGACCACCGGGGTGCACCAGAACGACTTCCTGGTGCGGGTGGCCCGATTCCAGGAACGCGAGGCGGAGCAGGGGCGTCCGGTCCTGGCCGTGGTCACCAGCCGGACCGCGGTCGCCGACCGGGCGCGCTATCCGCAGGGCACCGTCGCACTGCGCCTCGAACCCTTCCAAGAGGAGCAGATCAAGCTCTGGATCGAGCAGTGGAACCTCACCAACGCCATGAACTTCCAGGCCCTGAGGCTGCCCCCGCTCACCTGGGAAGCCGTCGCACCGCACCGCCCCCTGGCCGGACAGCCGCTGCTCCTCACCATGCTCGCCCTGTACCAGGCCGCGGGGAACGACCTGCGCGGCGAGGACGAACGTCCCCTGGACGAGGCCGATCTCTACGAGGCGCTGCTCGGCTCCTTCGCCCGGCGCGAGGTGTGGAAGGACGTCCGGGTCTCCGAGACCGAGGTGGAGCAGCGGGTCGAGGAGGAACTGGAACGGCTCTCGCTCGTGGCCTTCGCGATACTGAACCGGCGGCGCCAGTGGGTGTCGACCGCCGAGCTCGACGAGGACCTTGCGGCGCTCATCGGGCGGGCCTCGACACGGCACTCCGGGCTGCGCGCACCGCTCGGGCAGGCCGAGGCCGCCTTCGGGCGCTTCTTCTTCGTGCAGCGCGCGCAGTCGATCAGGGACGGCCAGACGCTGTCCACCTACGAGTTCCTGCACGCGACGTTCGGGGAGTATCTGGCGGTCCGTCTCGCCGTGCGGCTCGTGTCCGGGCTCCTCGATCACCGCCCGGTCCTGTCGATGGGCAGCGAGCCGCTCAACGACGACTTGATGTTCGCCCTGCTCTCCTTCTCGCCGCTCTTCTCCCGGCAGATGCTCCGCTTTGCCCGAGCACGCGTGGAACGACTCCCGGAGGCGGAGCGGGCAGCTCTGGGCCCACTCGTCGTACGGGCCATGGGGGAGCGGGAGTTGCGTGCCGAGCAGCCGTACCCGACGTATCTCCCGCGACGCATCCGCGTCGCCTCGCGGCAAGGCATCTACAGCGCGAATCTGGTGGTGCTCGCCCTGCTCCTGACGGACGGCACGACGGCCGGCGCGCTGTTTCCGTACGGCGGCGACGCGGGCAGCTCGTGGCACCGGCACGCGCTGCTGTGGCGATCCTCCCTCAACGAGGCGGAGTGGACCGACCTCGCGGTCTCGCTGCGGGTGCGGCGCACCAGGCAGGGGCGGGAGCGGGATCTCGAAGTGGACGTCGAACGAGGTGAGTTGGGCGCACCGGACCAGGTGGACGCCTACTGGCTGTATCGGGCCCCGTGGGAGGAGGGGCACACCGTCTGGCACCGCACGTACTGGAACGAGATCTGGCACAAGATGGATATCTCGGCCGGGACGAACGACGGTGTCGTGCTGCAGGCGCTGCGTCCGTTGTTCGAGTCACTGGGGCCGCTGGTGACGACGTTCAGCGGCGACCGGACCCGGCTCGCCACCTCCACCGCACACGACCTGCTCCGGCTGTGGCTGATGGGCGGATCGGAGCTGACCGCCGAGGAGATCGTGGACTCGTACCGCAGGATCGGTGCGGCCTTTCCGGTCCTCGCCTCGTCGGAGGCGGTCACCCGGCGTCTCGCGCCCATCCTGATCGAACTGCTCGACCGGGACCTGCCCCGGCTCAGCCTGGAGCAGTCCCGGCTCGTCTTCAGGTGGCTGATCTTCAGAGAGCGCATGGCGCTCGTCGCTCGGATCAGCGATCACGTCGAGACCCGTCATCGCAGTCTGCTCACCATGCTCACCGACGGCAGCAACGATTCATGAGCTCTTCGGCAGCCCCCGCGGATTCAGCTCCGAGGAAGGGACCGCCTCGTCCGTAAGGCCCCAGCGCCTGAGGACCCGACCGTAGCTCCCCTCGTCGATGAGGTGCTCCAGTGCCTGGTGAAGCGCCTTCACCAGGCCGTTGTCCTTCTTCGTGGTGGCGGCGATCTTGCCCTGGAGTCCGTCGCCCGCCCCCGAGAAGCTGCCGATGACCTCGGTCCTGCCGGTGCTGAGCGCGTGGTGGGCGGCGACGGGGTTGGGGCCCAGATAGGCGTCGATGCGGCCCGAGCCGAGCGCGAGGTAGTAGTCGCTGGTGTTCTGGAAGTACTTGATGTCGGTGGCCTCGCGGCCCGCCTTCACGTTCTGCTTGCTCCAGTCGACGAGCAGCTTCTCCTGGTTGGTGCCGGAGGAGACCCCGATGACGCGGCCCGCCACGTCCTTGGGGCCCTTGACCTTCCAGCCGCGCCCCTTCTTCGCCTCGAAGGAGATGGTGTCGAGGCGGTACGTCGCGAAGTCGTACTTCTCCTTGCGCTCCTCGGTGACGGTGATGTTGCTGAAGCCGACGTCGTACTTCCCGCTGTCCAGGCCGACGAAGATGTTCGCCGAGTCCACCGCGTGCGCGCGGACCCGGAGGCCGAGCACGTCGGCGACGAGGTGGGCGATGTCCGTCTCCACGCCGATGACGGTCTTGTCGTCGGTGGCGTAGAACGTCAGCGGCGGCACCGAACCCGCCGACGCGACGACTTCGAGGGTGCCCCGGTCCCGGATGCGCTTCGGTACGAGTCGGGCGATGGCGTCGACCTTCCTGGCTCTGACGCGTTTCTGGTCGGGGCCGAGATTGACCGCGGCGCCCTTGGTGCCGGGCTCGGCCCGGCCCGCGTTCTCCGTGCTCTCGTCGTCGGGCATGCCGCAGGCGGCGGTGGTGAGGGCGAGCGCGGAGGCCAGGGCGAAGGTGAGGGCGGAGCGGCGGCTGAGGGGGGTGGTGCGGGTGGGCACGGGGAACTCCTCGGGGCTTGGCTGGTCCCTACAGGACCTTGGACAGGAACGCCTGGGTGCGTTCGTGGCGCGGGCGGTCCAGGACGTCGCCGGGCGGACCCTGTTCGACGATCACCCCGTCGTCGATGAAGACCACCGTGTCGGCGACCTCGCGGGCGAACCCGATCTCGTGCGTGACGACGATCATCGTGGTGCCGGCCCGGGCGACGTCCTTGATGACGTCGAGGACCTCCCCGACCAGCTCCGGGTCGAGCGCGGACGTCGGCTCGTCGAAGAGCAGCACCCGGGGTTCGAGGGCGAGCGCGCGGGCGATGGCGACCCGCTGCTGCTGGCCGCCGGACAACTGCCGCGGATAGGCGTCCGCCTTGTCCGCGAGCCCCACCCGGGCGAGCAGCGCCTCGGCCCGTTCCTCGGCCTCCACGCGCGGCCTGCGCAGCGCGGAGACGGGTGCCTCGGTGATGTTCTCCAGGACCGTGAGGTGCGGGAACAGATTGAAGTTCTGGAAGACGAAGCCGATGCGGGTGCGCTGGCGCAGGATCTCCCGCTCCTTGAGCTCGTACAGCTTGTCGCCGCGCCGCCGGTAGCCGACCAGCTCGCCGTCGATGCTGACCGAGCCCCGGTTCAGCTTCTCCAGGTGGTTGATGGCGCGCAGCAGCGTGGACTTGCCGGAGCCGGAGGGGCCGATGACCACGGTGACCTCACCCGCGCGCACCTTCAGGTCGATGCCGCGCAGCACCTCGTGCGTGCCGAAGTTCTTGTGGACGCCGCGGATGTCCACCATCACGGGGCTCGTGCTCATCGGTTCTCCCGGTGGAGTTGAAGGGACGCGAGGGTCCCGCGGTTCTTGAGGGTCGTGAGGGTGCGGGCGAACGCGCGGGCGCGCTGCAGGGGCGTGGGCGGGGGAGTGCGGTCGGCGCCGCGCGCGAAGTGCCGCTCCACGTAGTACTGGGCGATGGAGAGCAGCGTGGTGAGGACGACGTACCAGGCGGTCGCGACCATGAGGAGCGGCACCACCCGGCCGTTGCGGCCGTAGATCACCTGCACCTGGTAGAACAGCTCGCCGATCGCCATCACCGAGACGATCGAGGTGCCCTTGAAGAGCGAGACGATCTCGTTGGCGGCGTTCGGCAGGACCGAACGCATCGCCTGCGGCAGCACGATCCGGCGCAGCTGGCGGAGGCGGGGGATGCCGAGCGCGGCGGCCGCCTCCAACTGGCCCGGCTCCACGGCGAGGAAACCCCCGCGCAGGATCTCGGCGGCGTACGCGGCCTGATGCAGCGCGAGGCCGATGACGGCCGCCGACATCGCCCCGACGAGATGCACGGTGCCGAAGCTCCACACGACCGGGCCGAAGGGGATGCCGATCCCCAACTCCTCGTACAGGTAGGCCAGGTTGAACCAGAACAGCAGCTGCACGATGAGCGGGATGGAGCGGAACGCCCACACGTACAGCCAGGCGACGCCCGCGAGGAGCGGGCTGCGCGAAAGCCGCATCAGGGCGATGACCAGGCCGAGGGCGAAGCCGAGTGCCGTGCCGTACACCGTCAGTTGCAGCGTCACCCAGACCGCCCGCAGCACGCTGTCGGCCAGCACATAGCGGAAGAAGACCTCCCACTCCCACGCCGGGTTGGTGACCAGGCCGTGGGCGAACTGCGCGAGCAGGACGAGGACGGCGACACCGGCCGCCCAGCGCCAGTAGTGCCGGGCGGGGACGACGGCCGGCTCGGTACCGGCCGCCGACGGGGCCGACGGTTCCTTGGTGTGTGCCCGGGCCCCGGCACCCGGCCTCGGTCCGGCGCCCGGCTGGACCCCGGTGCTCATGGCTTCTCCAACTGCTTCTCGAACGGCAGCGGCCCGATGGACTCCGGGTCCGCCCCGGTGTCGAACAGCGGCGTGTAGCCGGTGGCCAGATACAGCTCGCGGGCCTCGGGCTGGCGCGGCCCGGTGGTGAGGTACGCGCGCCGGTAGCCGCGCGCCGCGGCCTCGCGCTCCAGCTCCGCCACGACCCGCCGCGCCAGGCCGCGCCTGCGGTGTGCGGAGTGCGTCCAGATGCGCTTGAACTCGGCGGTGCCCGGTGCCTCGTGGCGCCGGAAGGCACCCCCGGCCACCGCCTCCCCTCCGGCCACGAGCAGCAGCAGCGAGCCGTGGGGCGGCGCGAACTCCTCGGCGGGATAGCGCAGCAGCTCGGCGTGCGCGTCCTTGCCGTAGCGGGCGGAGTACTCGTCGCCCAGCTCGCGCAGCATCGGCCGCACCAGCGGATCGCCCACGGCGGCCCGCACCACCGTGAGGCCCGGGTGCGCGGGCTCGGCGATCGACGTCATCCGGCCGCCGCCAGTCCGCTGAGCGTGCGCTCCAGCGTCTGCGGGCCGCGCTCGGCCCGCTCCCGGTCGCGCTTGGCGACCTCCTCGCGGACGATCGGGATGACGTACCGGCCGAAGTCGATGGCGTCGTCGAGCAGGTCGTAGCCGCGGGCGGAGAGGATGTCCACGCCCAGGTCGTAGTAGTCGAGCAGCGCCCGCGCGACGGTCTCCGGGGTGCCGACCAGGGCGTTGGAGTTGCCCGCGCCGCCGGTGGCCGCGGCGGTCGGCGTCCACAAGGCGCGGTCGAAGCGCTCGCCCTGCTCGGCGATGGCGATGAGGCGCTGGGAGCCGGTGTTCTCGGGGGAGTCGGCCGCGTGGCGGCGCGTGCGGGACTGCCCGCCCGCGCGCCGCTCGCGTATCGCGCCGACCGTGCGGTGTGCCTTCTCCCAGGCCAGCTCCTCCGTCGGCGCGATGATGGGCCGGAAGGCGACCTGGATCCGCGGTACGTCCGTGCGCCCCGCCGCGCGGGCCGCCCGGCCGACCTCCTCGATCTGCTGCGCGGTCTGCGCCAGCGGTTCGCCCCACAGGCAGTAGACGTCCGCTTCGGCGCCGCCCGCCGCGTACGCCGCGGGCGACGAGCCGCCGAACGAGACGCCGGGGTGCGGCTGTTGGACGGGGAAGACGTCGCTGACGAAGTCCTGGAACCGGTAGTGCGCGCCCTCGTGGTCGAAGGCCTCCCGCCGCGTCCAGACCTTCTTGACGATCTCGATGTACTCGCGGGTGCGGGCGTAGCGCTCGTCCTTGGTGAGCGTGTCGCCCTCGCGGCGCTGTTCGTGGTCGCTGCCGCCGGTGATGAAGTGGACGGTGAGCCGCCCGTCGCTGACCTGGTCGAGCGTCGCGAACGTCCGGGCGGCGTACGTCGGGTACGACACGTTGGGCCGGTGCGCGAGCAGGATCTGCAGCGAGTCGACCTTCGCCGCCAGATACCCGGCGGCGGCCGCGGGGATCGGCGAGCCGGAGCCGTACGCGAACAGGACCCGGTCCCAGCCGTGGTCCTCGTGGGCCCGGGCGAGCCGCAGGGTGTACTCCTTGTCGAAGGAGACACCGGAGCGCGGCGTAGTCTCCGAGCCGTCGTTGGTGGCGGCGATGCCGAGGAACTCCACGGGCATGACAGGGCCTTTCGTACGCGGGATGAGCGGCCGCGGCCGGATGGGGGCACGGCCGGGCGCGGTGCGGTGGCAGCGATGCGAGCGCTGGAGATGGGGTACGACGGCGACCCGAAGTGCCGTACGTGGCAGGTGCGTTGGCGACATGGGAACGCGGCCGGGAAGAGAAGGGGAAGGGCCGGTCAGACGGCCCGCTGCCGGATCAGGAAGAAGCAGGACACGCGGCCGACCACACCCGACAGAAGTCGATGTGGCCGCGTGAGACCAGCGGCAGTGAGGGGAACATGCGAACAGTTGAGCACCGGACTTTCGGCCCCGTCAACGGCCCCGGGGTGCCACCCGAGGCCCTGCCACACGCTGTTCACACGGCCGTAGCAGCCGCCGGCCGACAGTGTGGAGAACCCGGCGCCGGACACACAGAAGTGCCGCCGCCCCCAGCGGGACGACGGCACACCTGCGGATGCGGAGCGGGCTACGTCAACCCGTCGGCCACCGCCCCCAGCGACAGCGCCGGCAGGAAGTTGAGCAGCGCCAGGACGATGGACGCCGCCGTCGCGAGGACGACGAAGTTCGGGCCCTGGGCGCGCAGCGTGCCGACCGTGACCACGCCGGGCTGCTGCTTCGCGAGGCGGCCCGCGAGGGCGAGGACGCAGATCATCGGGAGGTAGCGGCCCGCCATCATCGCGCACACCATCAGGAGGTTGTGGAAGTCGGTGGCACCGTTGAAGCCGGCCATCGAGCTGCCGTTGCTGTTGGTGTTGCTGGTGTACGCGTAGATCAGCTCGGTGAGCCCGTGCGCGCCCGGATTGCCCATCGAGGACTGCCCGTTGCCGGTGGCGAGCGAGACGCCCGTGCAGCTGAGGATCACCGTCGGCGGGATCAGGGCGTACACCACGACCCAGCGCATCTCGGCGAAGCCGATGCGCTTGCGCAGGTACTCGGGCGTGCGGCCCACCATCAGACCGCCGATGAAGACAGCCACCAGGACCACGACGATCAGGCCGTACAGACCGCTGCCCGTCCCGCCCGGCGCGATCTCGCCGAGCATCATCGCGGACAGCAGCACGCCGCCGCCGAGGCTGGAGAAGCTGTCGTACGCGGAGTTCGCCGCGCCGTCCGCCGAGCCGGTGGCCGCCACGCCGAACAGCGTGGAGCCGGGGACGCCGATGCGGGTCTCCGTGCCCTCGTGCGGGCCGCCGACCGCTTCGGTGACGGTGCCCGTGTGCGCGCTCTGGGCGATCGAACCCGCCGCGAGCAGCAGGCCGAAGAGGATCCCGACGACCGTCAGGAGCGTCCAGCTCTGCTTGAGGCTGCCGATCATCCGCCCGAACATGCGGATGCAGGCCGTCGGGATGACGAGCATCAGCACGATCTCGAAGGCGTTCGTCCACGCCGTGGGGTTCTCGAAGGGGTGCGCGCTGGAGGCGTTGAAGACGCCGCCGCCGTCGCCGGAGAACAGCTTCACCGGCTCCCACGACGCGACCGGGCCGTCCAGCAGCGTCTGCTCGGCGCCCGCGACCGTGTCGACGGTGTGCCCGCCGCCGAGGCTCTGGATCACACCGCCCGCCATCAGGACTAGGCCGCCGACCACCGCGATGGGAACCAGGACACGGAAGACGACACGCAGCAGGTCGACCCAGAAGTTGCCGAGGTCATCCGTCGAACGGCGCGTCAGACCGCGGATGAGGACGAGCGCCACGCAGATGCCGACCGCCGCCGAAGCGAAGGCCTGCACGCCGAGGCCCGCCATCACGGCGAGGTGCCCGGTCGTGGACTCACCCGCGTAGTTCTGCCAACTGGTGTTGGTGGTGAAGGACACCGCCGTGTGCAGCGCGAGCCGCCACGGCATGCCCTCGTGCCCCGTCGACCAGGGCAGCTCGTCCTGGAGGGAGAACAGGGCGAACAGCGCCGCGATGCTCATGAACGTGAAGGCGAGCAGCGCGGTCAGGTAGTTCCGCCAGTTCTGCTCCTTGTCGGGGGCGATGCCGCAGACGCGGTACACCGCCTTCTCCACCCGCCCGTGCCCGCCCCCGTCGAGGACGCGGGCCATGTAGTCGCCGAGGGGCACATGCAGGCCCACGACCACGGCGAGGACGAGCGATGCCTGGATCCAGGCCGCCATGGTCAGGCTCCCTGCTTCGAGGAGGAGGACGACTTCACGGGGTACGCGCGGTCGAGGGCGATGTTGAGCTTCACGACGTTCACGCCCGGCTCACCGAGCACACCGAGCGAACGCCCGGTCGTGTGCTCGGAGACGAGCTCGCGCACGGCGTCGGTGTCGGCGCCCCGCTCCCGGGCCACGCGCGGCGCCTGGAGCTTCGCGTACGCGGGGCTGATGTGCGGGTCGAGGCCGCTGGCGCTCGCGGTGACCGCGTCCGCCGGGACCTTCGGGTCGGCGGGGGCGTCGCCGCGTACCGGAACCGTCAGGGCGCGGCCGTAGTCGGCGCCGGACTTGGCGCACTCGACGTCGACGCCCTCGTACGTGGCCCGGAACGGCCTGGCCGGGCAGGCCTGGTTGAGGCTGACGACCCGCGTGACGCGGCCGGTGGTGCCGTCCTCGCGGAAGACACCGAGGACCGCGCCGACCCCGTCGGGCGTGCAGAACGGCCGTGCGCCGTCCACGCCCTCCAACTCGCCGACGGCCTTGCTGCGCCCGCACACCAGCGTCAGCAGGCTCGGCTTGTCCTCGGCGTCCACGACGGACTCGGGGCCCTGGTTCCCGGCGGCGGACGCGGCGCCGTCGTAGCCCGTACCGGCGTTGGAGGGACGGGACTGGAAGTACTGCGTGAGGGGCTTGCCCTTGGCGTCGGTGAAGGACTGGCCGATCAGGGAACTGCCCGCGTCCTCGCCGTCGGCGCCGGTGACCTTGGAGCCCTCGGCCCTGCCCTTGAGGCCCGGCACCTGGGCGGCGGCCGTCAGGACCAGCGGGTAGGCGAGGCCCACCAGCAGGGTCAGGACGAGCACGACGCGTACGGCGACGGTGTTCTGGGCGAGCCAGGGCGGCAGGTGCTTGTTCATGGTCAGACCCCTGGGACGAACTGGACGAGGGCGAAGTCGATGAACTTGATGGCCAGGAAGGGCGCGATGACGCCGCCGAGGCCGTAGATCCACAGATTGCGGGTGAGCAGGGCCGACGCGGAGGAGGGCCGGTAGCGGACGCCGCGCAGCGCGAGCGGGATCAGCGCCACGATGACCAGCGCGTTGAACACGACCGCGGACAGGATCGCGGACAGCGGCGAGTGCAGGTCCATGACGTCGAGGCGGCCGAGTCCCGGATACACCGCGGCGAACATCGCGGGCAGGATCGCGAAGTACTTCGCGATGTCGTTGGCGATCGAGAATGTCGTCAACGCGCCCCGGGTGATGAGGAGTTGCTTGCCGATCTCGACGATCTCAATGATCTTCGTGGGGTCGGAGTCGAGATCGACCATGTTCCCGGCCTCCTTGGCGGCCGACGTACCGGTGTTCATCGCCACGCCGACGTCCGCCTGCGCGAGGGCCGGGGCGTCGTTCGTGCCGTCGCCCGTCATCGCGATGAGCTTGCCGCCCGCCTGCTCCTTCTTGATCAGTGCGAGCTTGTCCTCCGGCGTCGCCTCCGCGAGGAAGTCGTCGACCCCCGCCTCGTCGGCGATGGCCTTGGCGGTCACCGGGTTGTCACCCGTGATCATCACCGTGCGGATGCCCATGGTGCGCAGCTCGTCGAAACGTTCGCGCAGCCCCGGCTTGACGACGTCCTTGAGGTGCACCACCCCGAGGACCGAGGCGGTCCCGCCGGCCGTCAGCTCGGCCACCGCGAGCGGCGTGCCGCCGGACGCGGACACCTGGTCCACCGTCGCGTCGAGCGCGTCCGGGACCTCGCTGCCCTGCTCGCGCACCCACGTCGCCACCGCCGACGCCGCGCCCTTGCGCAGCCGCCGCCCCGACGGCAAGTCGATGCCGGACATCCGGGTGGTGGCGGAGAACGGCACCCATTCGGCGCCCGTCGCGTCCCGGGTCTCCTCGACCACCGCGTGGTACTCGGTGTTGGCGAACTCCACGATCGAGCGGCCCTCGGGCGTCTCGTCGGCGAGGCTGGAGAGCAGCGCCGCCGCCGCGAGCCGGTCCGCGGGAACCGACCCCACCGGCAGGAAGGCGCTCGCGCGGCGGTTGCCGTAGGTGATGGTGCCGGTCTTGTCGAGCAGCAGCGTGTTCACGTCGCCCGCGGCCTCGACGGCGCGGCCCGACATGGCGAGCACGTTGCGCTGCACCAGGCGGTCCATGCCCGCGATGCCGATGGCGGAGAGGAGCGCGCCGATCGTCGTCGGGATCAGACAGACAAGGAGCGACACGAGCACGATGCCGGTGACGCCGTCCGCGGTGAGCGCCGTGGTGTCGTTCGACGCGCCCATGGCCTCCTTGGAGAAGATCGCCATCGGCTGCAGCGTCACGACCGCGACCAGGAAGACGAACGTCAGCATCACCAGAAGCAGGTTGAGGGCGAGTTCGTTGGGGGTCTTCTGGCGGCCCGCGCCCTCGACCAGGGAGATCATCCGGTCCAGGAAGCTCTGCCCGGGCTCCTGGGTGACGCGCACCACCAGCCGGTCGGAGAGCACCCGGGTGCCGCCAGTGACCGCGCTCCGGTCGCCGCCGGACTCACGGATCACCGGCGCGGACTCCCCCGTGATCGCGGACTCGTCGACGCTCGCCGCACCCTCGATGACATCGCCGTCACCGGGGATCAGCTCGCCCGCGGGCACGGCCACGATGTCGCCGCGCCTGAGCTCCCCGGCGCCGACCTCCTCCTCGACATAGCTGCCTGGCGCGGCGCCGGGCTCCCAGCCCGCGAGACGGCGCGCCGTGGTCTGCTGCCGGGTGCGGCGCAGCGAGTCGGCCTGCGCCTTGCCGCGGCTCTCGGCCACCGCCTCGGCGAGGTTGGCGAAGACGACCGTCAGCCACAGCCAGACGGTGATCAGCCAGCCGAAGCCCGAGGGGTCGACGATCGCGATGCCCGTGGTGAGCGCGGCGCCGACCTCGGTCACGAACATGACCGGGTTGCGCAGCAGCGCCACCGGATTGAGCTTCCGCAGCGCCTGCGGGAGCGCCCGCCACAGCTGCGTCGGGTCGAGCATGCCCGCGCCGATCCGGCGCGGTCGCCCGGGCTCTTCGGGCGGCACGGACGCCGCGGGCGCGGGCCGTACCTGTACGGGGGCTGTCATCAGAAACGCTCCGGCTTGATGAGGGCCGACACGAGGTAGGCGAGCAGCGCGACGGCCACGATGAGGCCGACGACGTTTTCCACGGACATCGCGAGAGACCTTGTCTAGTGCTTACAGGTGGGGCCCTCCGCCGGACCGGTCCGGCGGAGGGCGAGATGCGCGGGGGCGGAGCGGCGGGCTAGAGGCCGACGTCCCTGCGGCTCATGTCGTCGAGGGACTCCCGGCGCACCAGCGTGCGCGCGATCCCGTTCACCGCGGCGACCACCGGGGGGCGGCCGACGAGGTTGTAGCCGGACGCCATCGACAGGTGGTAGGCCCCGGCCGCGGGCACGGCGATCAGATCACCGGGCCGTACGTCACCGGGCAGCGGCACGTCGTCCGCGAGGACGTCACCGGCCTCGCAGTGCCTGCCGACCACCGTGACGAGGTCGGGCGGCGCCACCGAGTGCCGGCCGATCAGACGGGGCGAGTACCGCACCCCGTACAGCGCGGGCCGTGGGTTGTCGCTCATGCCGCCGTCGACGGCCACGAAGGTGTGTGAGCCCGTGCGCTTCACCGAGAGCACCCGGTAGACGACGACTCCGGCGGGACCCACGACCGCGCGGCCCGGCTCCAGCGTGAGCCGGGGCACGGTCAGGTCGGCGCAGTGGCAGCCCTCCTCCAGCTCGGCGCGCACCCGGCCCGCGAGCACCGACACATTGAGGGTGTCCTCGCCGGGGCGGTAGGCGATGCCGTGCCCGCCGCCGATGTTCAGCTGGGGGAGCTGGACGCCGTGCTGGTCGCGGATGCGGGCGAGCAGACCGGTCATGCGGCGCACCGCGGCGAGGTAGGGCTTGACGGTGGTGATCTGCGAGCCGATGTGGCAGTGCAGGCCGACGAGTTCGAGGCGGGTCTCGGCCAGGACGCGGGCGACGGCGTGCTGCGCGGAGCCGTCGGTGATGGACAGGCCGAACTTCTGGTCCTCGGTGCCGGTCTGCACCTTGGTGTGCCCGCCCGCGGCGATGCCCGGCACCACCCGCACCATGACCCGCTGGCGGGAGCCCGCGGGCACGATCGCGGCGAGGCGCGCGATCTCCGACGTGCTGTCGACCACGATCCGGCCGACGCCGAGGCGCACGGCGGTCTCCAGGTCCTCCGGGCTCTTGGCGTTGCCGTGCATCACGATCTTCTCGGGCGGGAACCCTGCGGCGGCGGCGAGCGCCAGCTCACCGGCCGAGCACACGTCGAGCCCCAGGCCCTCCTCCTGCACCCAGCGCACCATGGCGCGGCACAGGAACGCCTTGGCGGCGTAGACGATGTCGGCCTCGGGGAACGCGGTCTGGTAGCTGCGGCAGCGCTCGCGGACCTCCGTCTCGTCGAGTACGTAGACGGGGGTGCCGAAACGGTCGGCGGCCTCCGTCAGCGAGACCCCGCCGACGAGGACGTCGGCGTCGGCGGCGGGAGTCGCCGAGCGGGGCCACACGGAGAGGCCGTCGCGGTCGGCGGCGATGGCGGCGGACGCGTCCGGCCCGAGGGCCCGGGTGGAAGCCACGGAAACAGTCATGACGCCTCCTCAGCCGTTCAGCGGGTTCAGGGCGGGCACGGTGCCCGGCACGGACGGCACGGAAGCGGTGGGGCCGCTCTGCCGTGCGGCGGTCCGCGGCCGGGCGGCGCCTGCGTGCCGCGGGGTCCAGTCGCACCGCGGGTCCCTGTCGGTGCCGCTCACGGCCGCGGGGGCGGACAGTTGGGGGTCGACGGTGACCGTGGTGACGCCCAGCGGCTCGGCGAGGGCGCGCAGCGCGGGCTCGGCGAGCCGGATCCAGGGGTGCCCCGCGCCGAGGGTGGCGGTGAGCTGTGCCTCGGAGGTGAATCCGACGGCCGTGCGGTCCCCCAGGGGGGTACGGAAGAACCGGGCCGCACAGCCCGTGGTGCCCGACCGGACCGGTACGCAGAGAACGCGCTGGGATCCGGCCGGTTCGGGTTCGGAAGGCTCCGGATCCTCGGCGGGGTCGAGTGGAGACATGGTGGTGCTCCTCGCAGGTGGTGATGTGCGCCGTCCGGCCGGGTGGCCGTTCGTGCTGCCGGTGACGCTATGCCCGCCGGTCAGGGGCCCGGCCACCGCGCTTACGGGTGCTTGACGCCGAGGGGGGCCGCCGTAACGCGATGCTGACGTCGCCCCGCCCACGGAGAGCCCGCGGGGCCCCAGAGCTAGGCCCGCCCCTCCGTCAGGTCGCTCGCGAGCAGCGTCCGACGGCGCCCGAGGCGACGGTGCACGGCGGCCAGTTCGCTCTGCAGCGGCGACGGCGGCACGGCGAGGACCGGGCAGCGGGCGTGCGCGACGCAGTACCGCACCACGTTCGGGAACAGCACATGCCGCACACCGCCGCGCCGCCCCGCGCCGATGACCAGCACGTCCCCGGTCCGGTCGGCGCTCTCCACCAGGGCGGGCCCGGGCGTGCCGCGCACGACGAAGCCCTCCCAGGGGACGCCGGGCCCGTCGGCACCGAAGGCGTCGTCGACGGCGCCTAGCAGCCGGTCCGCCGCCGCGCGCCGCAGCGCGTCCTCCGGTGGCGGGAACGGCGCCTTCCGGTGCGCGAGCTCACCGCCGGGCGGCACCCAGGCGAGCACGGCCACGAGTACCGCGCCGGTGCGCCGTGCCTCGTCGGCGCCCCGGTGGAGCGCGGTGAGACTGCCCAGCGAGCCGCTCACGCCGACGACGACCCGCCGCTCTCCCGGCAGCCGTCCGCACGTCTGCTCCTCGCCACCATCCATCGCCGACCACCTCGCGTACACCCCGTGGTCTGCCCCACGGACTCCGAGCCACCAGGACACGCCCCACCGCGCCCGCGCACGGCCCGCGTTGGCGGGGGCCTGACGCGCGACGGCACAGTCATGACGGGTCCTTGACGCGGAGCGTGTGGAACCTGCGGGGCGCACGGGCCACGCGAGGCGCAGGGACCACGCACGGCGCACGGACCACGCGTGGCACCGTGCGGACGCACACACGACCGGCGGCCGGGGCCAGGCCCCGGCCGCCGGTCGACCTACCGGTCCGGCTCAGTCGGCAAGCCTCAACGCCCCTGCAGCGCCTTCACGTTGTCCCCGAAGGTCCACCCCTTCGACCCGTCCCAGTTGATCGACCAGGTCATGAGGCCCTTCAGGGCGCCGTTGTAGTTCCGCCAGGCCTGGCTCACCAGACCGGGCGACATGTGGCCGCCGCCCGCGCCCGGCTGGGCGGGCAGCCCCGGCACCTGCTTGTCGTAGGGGACCTTGATGGTCGTGCCCTGGATGACCAGGCCCTTGTTGAGGCAGTCCGTCTGGGCGACGAAGCCCTGGACGGTGCCCGCGGAGTAGGAGTCACCCGCGCAGCCGTACATGCTGCCGTTGTAGTACTGCATGTTGAGCCACCACAGGCGGCCGTTGTCCGCGTACTTCTTGACGATCGGCAGGTACGCGCCCCAGATCGATCCGTACACCACGCTGCCGCCGGTGACGTAGGCGGTCTCGGGGGCCATCGTCAGGCCGAACTCGGGCGGCATCTTGGCGAGGACGCCGTCGATGATGCGGATGAGGTTGGACTGGGACGGCGACAGCTGGTTGATGTTGCCGCTGCCGACCAGGCCCGTCTCGATGTCGATGTCGATCCCGTCGAAGTTGTACTTCTTCAGGATCGGCACGATCGTCTCGACGAAGCGGTCCGCGACCTTGCTGGAACTGAGGTCGATGCCGGCCGTCGCGCCGCCGATGGACATCAGGATCGTGGCGCCGTTGGCCTTGGCCTGACACATCTCGGCGGGCGTCGCCACCTTCACGGTGGAGTCCATCCCGTCCTCCCACAGCACGGTGCCGTCGGAACGGATCACCGGGAAGGCGGCGTTGATGACGTTGTAGCCGTGGGCGCCGATGCGGGAGTCGGTGATCGGGGTCCAGCCGAACGGCGGGTGCACGCCGTTCGAGGCGCCGTCCCAGTTCTCCCAGTACCCCTGGAGCACCTTGCCCGCGGGTTTCGACTTCACCGCACAGGTGTCCGCTTGCGGAGCTCTGGGCGCTCTGGGCGCGCTGGGCGCGTCCGGCGCCGCCGCGGCCGGCAGCTGCGCCGCGAAGGCCAGCGCGATGGCCGCTCCCAACAGACGTACCGACCGACCGATCATGGCGTGCTCCCTCGGGGAGGCCTTGCTGCGGATGGGACGTGATGCGGCAGACGGTAAGTAGGTATAGACCTTTCGTCAATAGATCTGGGCCAATGTGGAGTTGAAGCGGAACGCCGGGTTCGGGAGGGGTGTGCCGTCCTGGGTGGCGACCCGTCCTGCCGTCGGTGCGGCGAAGTGGCTGCCGAGCAGCAGGGTGTCCGTGTCCGCCACCGAGGCGAGCAGTGCGCGCCGGGTGCGCTCGGCGAGGGCGGGGTCGATGTCCACGCAGGAGCCGATGCCGGGCCGGGCCAGCTGGACGGGGTGGTGGACGGCGTCGCCGGTGATCAGGGCGGTCCGGTCGTCGCCGCGCAGTTCGACGGCGACCTGGCCGGGGGTGTGCCCGGGGGCGGGCAGGAGGCGCAGGCCCGGCGCGACCTCGACCGGCCCCGCCGAGACGTCGATCAGGTCGAACAGGCCCGCGTCCCGGACGGGGTGGACGGAGTCGCGGAACATCTGGCGCCGGGGCGCCTCCATGTCGGCCGCCGCCCAGTGGTCCCACTCCGTACGGGTCGTGAGGTGGCGGGCGTTGGGGAAGGTGGGCACCCAACTGCCGCCGTCCAGGCGGGTGTTCCAGCCGACGTGGTCGGCGTGCAGATGGGTGAGGACGACCAGGTCGACGGAGTCGGGCGCGAATCCGGCGCGGGTCAGGCGGTCCAGGTAGTCGGTGTCGAGGTCGTGCCAGGCCGGGTTGGCGCGCTCCTTGCCGTTGCCGATGCCTGTGTCGACGAGCACGCGGCGGCCGCCGAGGGTGATCGCAAAGCTGTGGCTGCTGAGGCGGAGCGTGCCCGTGTCGTCGGCGAAGTCGGGGTGCAGCCAGGGTGTGCCGGTGACGACGTCCGGGGTGGCGTCGGGCAGCAGCCAGGGGCCCGTTTCGGGCGGGAGGGCCACCTCGTCGACGCGGTGGGCGACGATGCCGCCGAGGTTCCAGGCGGCGGGGGGCAGTGGGGGCATGACGGGCCTTTCGGGCGGGCGGCGGATCGCTAAAGGCAATCCCTTTGCGTTAAGTGACGCTAGGGGTTACGGTCCACTAACGCAAGTGGTTAGCTTTTGCGGCGCCCGGAAGGGCCCCGCCCCACACCCGGAGGAACCCATGCCCCCCGAAGCCCCCGCGCCCGAAGACCTCACCCCCCAGGAAGCCGCCCAGTGGGCCCGCCGCGCCGGGCTCCCCCTGGACGGCGAGCGCCTGGACGCCGTGACCGCCACCGCGAACCACATCCAGGCCGTCGTCGCCACCCTGCGCGAACTGGACTTCGGCGATGTGCCGCCCGCCTCCGCCCACACCGTGGGGTCGGAGGTGCCCGATGCGGCCGTATGAGCTGACCCTCGCCGCGGCGGCGGCCGCGATCCGCGCCGGGGAACTGTCGCCCGTCGAACTCGCCGACTCCGTGCTGGAGCGCGTCGAAGCCGTCGAGGACCGGCTGCACGCGTTCGTGACCGTGCGGCCCGACGAGGCGCGCGCCGCGGCCGCGGCGGCCGCGCGCGAGATCGCCGCGGGCCGCCCCCGGGGCCCGCTGCACGGCATCCCGATGGGACTCAAGGACCTCATCGACGTCAAGGGGCAGCCCACGACCGCCAGTTCGTCCGTCCGCGCCGACCACGTCGCGGACGCGGACAGCGCCGTCGCCACCCGCCTCGCCGACGCGGGCGCGGTGTTGCTCGGCAAGACCCACACCCACGAGTTCGCCTACGGCCTGACGACCCCGCAGACACGGAACGCCTGGGACGCCGAGCGGGTCGCGGGCGGCTCCAGCGGCGGCTCGGCCGTCGCCGTCGCGGCCGGTGAGGCGACCTTCGCGCTCGGCACCGACACCGGCGGCTCCATCCGGGTCCCCGCAGCCCTCAACGGCGTCGTCGGACTCAAGCCGACGTACGGCCTGGTGCCCCGGCACGGCGTGACCTCGCTGTCCTGGTCCCTCGACCACGTCGGCCCCCTCACGCGCACCGCCGAGGACGCGGCCCTCGTCCTCGCCGCCCTGGCCGGCGGCGACCTTCCCGGCCAGGACCACCTCCCGCACTGCGAGGGTGACTTGACCGGCCTGCGCGTCGGCGTCCCGCGGAACTACTACTTCGACCGGGTCGCCCCCGACGTGGAGTCCGCCGTACGGAACGCCATCGACCGCCTGCGCGACCTCGGGGCCGAACTGGTCGACGTGGAGATCCCCATGACCCGCTACATACAGGCGGTCCAGTGGGGCCTGATGGTGCCCGAGGCCAGCTCGTACCACGAACGGACCCTCCGGGCGACGCCCGAGCTGTACGCCCCCGACGTACGCGTACTCCTCGAAGCGGGCGAACTGCTCCTCGCCGGCGACTACTTGCGCGCCCAGCGCGCCCGGACCCTGATGCGGCGCGCCTGGGCACGGATGCTGGACGCCGTCGACGTCGTCGCCGCCCCCACCGTGCCGCTGACCGCCGCGCCCGCGGGGCAACACTCCGTGGCGTGGGCCGACGGGAGCGTGGAGAGCGTGTCCGACAGCTATGTGCGGCTGTCCGCGCCCGCCAACATCACCGGCGTGCCCGCCCTGACCGTGCCCGTCGGGCAGGACCGGGCCGGGCTGCCCATCGGCATGCAGATCGTCGGGCGGCCGCTGGGGGAGCCGACGGTGCTGCGCGTGGGGCGGGCGTACGAGGCGACGCGGGCGGACACGGGGCGCCTCGCTCCGGACGTGGCCACCCCCGCGGCGGCGGGACCGACGCCCCCGGAGGCCCCGCTCCCGCCTAGAAGCTAGAACTTAGCGTTAAGGTGACCGATATGAGCCCCAAGCCCATGGCCCGCCCCGGCGGCCGCAGCGCCCGTGTGCAGGCGTCCGTGCACGCCGCCGTGCGCGAACTGGAGACCGAGCGGGGCCGCGCGGCCCTGACCGTGCCGCTGGTCGCGGCCAGGGCCGGGGTCACCCCGTCGACGATCTACCGCCGCTGGGGCGACCTCCAGGAACTCCTGTCGGACGTCGCCGTGGAGCGGCTGCGCCCGGACACGGAACCGGCGGACCACGGCGGCCTGCGCGCCGACCTGACGGCCTGGGCGGAGCAGTTCCTCGACGAGATGTCCTCCACCGCGGGCCGCGCCTACATCCGTGACGCGCTCCTCGGCGACCCGGACGGCGGCAACGCGGGCCAGTGCTCCGCCTACGCCGCCGCCCAGGTCGACCTCGTCCTCGACCGGGCCCGCGAGCGCGGCGAGAACGGTGCGGGCGGCGAAGGCGGTGAGGCCGATGCTCCGGCACGCGAGGCCGTCATGGACCACGTCGTCGCGCCGATCATGTACCGCATCCTGTTCCGCCCGGAGGGCCTCTCCGCGGCGTACGCGCGTGAGCTGGTGGAGCGGGCACTGGACGGGCTGTCGGACTGAACCCGGCGTTCTCTGCTCAGCGGGGGAGGATGAACTTGCTGGCCGCGCCGTCCGCTGACTCACCCTCGAGGAGGTCCGCGGCCACTGCGCGCGGGGCGCCGGGATCTGGGGCTGGGCGGGCAGCGAGGCCGGGCACGCGAACCTGCGTGTGCGCGGCTACAAGGCGGCTACAAGAAGGAAGGCGCCACCACGCCTTTCGGCATGGTCGTACGCAACGCCCTCGACCGCTACCGCCTCGTCATGTACGTCATCGACCGCGTACCCGGCCTGGCGGTGCGGTCCGTCCGGTGCGTCTCACCGGGTCATCCGGCCGCAGTTGGTGCCGCTCCTGTCGGCTGACTCACCGGCGACCACGCCGCCCCAGGAGACGCAGGCGCCTCTGGCATCGATATGGACCGGGCCCGCGTACGACCGGTAGTAGCCGTCGTCATCGGCGTAGTCCCTGGTGTCGTCCCGCTGGACCCAGGCGTACATGTGGACGGCGGGACCCGGCCTGCTGCGGATGGTCACGGCGCAGTTCTTCCCGGTCGCGGAGTTGTAGGTCAGGTAGGACGTCCCCACCTTCTCGATGTCGATCTGGTTCACGACGTTGTAGCCGGTACCGCACGCCTTGTTGTACGCAGCCGCGGCTTTGGCCGGGGCCGCTGCCGCCCCGGTGGCCGTGGCCATGACGCCCCCTGCTGTCAGTGCCACCGCGGTCCCCGCCATGCGGAGGTATCCCCTGCGTTCCACGCCTGCTCCCTGACGTTGGTTCCCCATGCGTTACCTGATGCGCCGTCACCTCTTGTCGACGGCTCACCCGATGGCGCTCTTGCCTGCAAGGACACGGTCGAAGCCCGTGCCAGTTGCGCCCCGGGCCTCCTCGTCCCCGGCACCGCGGCAGCCCGGCACCAGGGCGCACAGCGGCCCCCGTCGCACGCCGAACGGTGGGTCGGGCGCCGCCTTCCGTCGGAGCCCCGCCCGCGATTGGCGTACTCCTTCCGACCGCGGTGCGGGGGATCCGGGCGTGGCAGAGGTCCTGGCCGCTGAGATGCCCCCAACTCGCTTCTCAGAAATGGCCTGTTACGGGGATGGTCGTCTTCGCTGTGGCGATCCAGTCTTCTTGGAATGCGACTTGGTGTGCGTGGGATCGCGGCCCGGATATTCGTGGTGCTCGGACTCGCGGTCGCCCTGATTACCCCTGGGGTGACCGCCGATTCGGTTCCGGCGGCTGGACAGGTCGACCTGCCGTCCTGGCGCTTCACGCCGACCGCCACAAGCAACACGCTGATCACGGTCGACGTGGTGGACCGGGAGGTGGTGTGGGCCGTCGGTGGCGGATTCCGGGGTGCCACCGACGACGGGGCCGTGGTGCGGACGGTGGACGGCGGACGTTCCTGGCGAAACGTCACCCCGCCGGGTGGGGTCGTCGAGAAGTTCCGCGACGTCGAGGCGTTCGACCGTGATCACGCCCTCGTCCTCACGCTTCCCAGAGGTGACGAACCTTCGCGGATCTATCGCACGGCGGACGGCGGGGCCACCTGGCAACTGGTGTTCCGCAACTCGGTGCCGAACGCCTTCTACGACTGCATGGCGTTCTTCGACGACCGCCACGGCCTCGCGGTCAGTGACCCCGTCGGCGGCAAGTTCCCCATTCTGCAAACCGAGGACGGCGGCTCGACGTGGCGCCCGGCACCGGCTGACGGAATGCCTGCCGCGACACCCGACGACGGTGCCTTGGCGACCGGCACGTGCATGGTCGCGCACGACCGGCGCCACGCCTGGTTCGGCACGACCGGCACCCGCGGCGGAACCGGTCACAACCCTCAGGTGTTCCACACCGGTGACGGCGGCAAGACATGGAGTGCCGCCGACACCCCGATCCCCGGCGAGACGGCCAGCATCGCCTCGCTGTCCTTCCGGGACCCCCGGCACGGGCTGGCCGTCGGTGGGGATTTCGATCCGGACAACGGGATCGATTCGGGTGCGACTGCCTCCACTGCCGACGGCGGCGCGTCCTGGTCGCTCGGCGACGCGCCCGGTGGGTTCCGCAACAGCGTGGCCTGGGTTCCCGGCGGCGCGCACACCGCTGTCGCGGTCGGCCCCAACGGCAGCGATGTGAGCACCGACAGCGGAAGGTCCTGGACGCTGTTCGACCGAACCCGCCTGTTGGGAGTCAACTGTCGGCCCGGAGCGGGGTGCTGGGCCGTCGGGGAGCACGGCACAGCGGCTCGTCTCGTCATCCGTCACCCTTGACGGACTGTTGTGGCTGCGGGTTCAGGAATTCGGCTCGGTCACCTTCTCTGGCCTCACGGTTCTCCTTCGCGATCTTCCGGCAGCTTGAAGCCGAGGCCGGTGGAGGCGCGCGAGCGGGGGGTACGGGGCCGTCATCCCGACCGTCGTGAAAGGCCGCGATTCTGACGCCAGAGCTGCGGAACGAGATTCACCTGATCGAGGAACGCCGTCCGGGCCAAAAATGCTGTGCTCAGGCCCGCCGATCTCGCCAAAGAACATGAGGCCAAGAAGCTCGAGAGGAATGGGGGGGTAGGAGTGCGCGGGTGCACGTTCTGGGGCCCACGGGCACAGTGAAAAGAACGAGCATGACAGAATATGTCGAACCTTTGCCAAGTTCCGCACATTCGATCTTTGCGAATCCTTTTACGTCGTCATTCTGTCGATTTCTGCACCCTATTCTGCTCCGCATCTTCCCTGCGTCGAACGCGGCTGCGAGACTTAACCGTCGCGGGCCCCTGGGGAGGTGCCGTGAGGCACCCCAGCAGAACAGCCTGTGCGCTGCCCTTGGGGGGGGAATTATGCGCTTCAACGCGCCACCGGGTTGGCCACCGCCGCCGCCGGGATGGGTCGCCCCACCGGGTTGGCGTCCCGACCCGAATTGGCCGCCGCCACCCGTGGGCTGGCCCTTGTGGGTCGATGAGAACGCAGAGCCGAAGGCGCCCCCGAGCCCTGGCGGCTGGATGGTGGCTGTCGCCGGCGTGCTTCTCGTCATCGGTTCGCAGCTCACGTTCTTTGAACTCCGTAAGGACTACTTGACCGTCAGGATGATAGATTCCGACTTCCTCCGTATGTACCTGCTGTACGGCTTGGCGCTCATCGTGGTCGGCTTCATCTGTTACATACGGCCACGCGGAAAATTCTGGGCCGTCGCGGTCATCGTGTCATCCATCGGCATGGCCTTCTTCCTGGCGCTCTTGTTCTACGCCGGAGTCGCAGGCGTGGAGGATGACACACCATTTGGAGCCGAGAAGGTCTACTGGGACCCGGGCCCTGGCGCGTACCTCGCAGCCCTCGGCTGTGTGCTCGCGGTCCTGGGAGCGGTCAGCGTGCTACGGGCGGGTTCGACGTCGTCACTCAAGTCGGCTCCCATCGTTCGGACACGCCGCGACGAGCAAGATTGAGACGCGCGACGCTTCTCTGAAAAGACGCGCAGGTATCGACTGTTCGCTCGCCGACGATCCCGCCGCCTACTGCAAGGCGGCCGACCGCTTCATCCCCTTGCCCCGGGCAGTTCACCACCACCAAGGTCCGCTGGTTGGGCCCCGCTGCTCGAGGCGATCCCACCGATCCACGGCCGGGTAGGCCGTCCCCGCCGCAAGCCGGACCCGCTGTCCGCAGGCCGAGGCTGCGGTCATGCGTGGCTGCACGGCTCGGCTCATCGTGTTCGGCGTTGCCACACCACGGCTCCGTGCGCCGACCGGGCCGGGCCCGCTTCGAGGACGGTGGGCCTGGCGGACATCGTGCGAACGCCACGGCCGCCCAGTCCGGCCGGCCGGGGGAGTCGCGCTTGACCGGACGTGCTGTCGATTCTGGATGAGTCCCGTCGGTGTCCGGGCAAACATCGCGCGGGCGCGATCATCGTATCGAGTTAATGTCGACGACTTCCTTGGCCCGCGGGGCGAGGCGGCGATTAGTGTTCCTCGGGATCTGGACTGATTACATGTTATTTGCCCCTCTTTCGCTCCTGTTGACCAGTGACGCCCGTATGCGCGCGTCACTGCCCTGACCAAGGAGAGCTCGCCCGATGACTGTTGACTCGCGCCTGGAAGCACGGCCGGAACCGCCCCGGCGATCCAGCCTGGGCACGGCGGCCGCCCGCAACCTCGCCCATACGACCAAGTCCGCGCCGCAGATGCAGGAGATCACCTCTCGCTGGCTGCTGCGGATGCTCCCCTGGGTGGAGACCAAGGGCGGGGCCTACCGGGTGAACCGTCGCCTGAGCTACACCGTCGGCGACGGGACCGTGGAGTTCATTCAGGACGGCGGCGACGTCCGGGTGATCCCCCGCGAGCTCGGTGAACTGGCCCTGCTGCGCGGCTTCGACGACGTGGAGGTGCTGACGGCCCTCGCCGATCGATGCGTCCAGCGCGACTTCCGGATCGGCGAGACGCTGGTGGAGCGGGGGACGCCGGCCGACCGGCTGCACCTGATCGCCCACGGCCGCATCAGCCAGACCACGGTGGGCCCTTACGGCGACGAGCTCGCTCTGGACGTACTCGCCGATGGCGACCACTTCGGAGAGACCGCGCTGCTGGACGAGGACGCCCGGTGGGAGCAGACCGCCACCGCGGAGACCTCGGGCACCCTGCTGAGCCTGTCACGCGCCGAGTTCGCGGCCGTGGTGTCCGCGGCGCCGGGCCTCCAGAGCCATCTCGAAGCGTTCACATCGCTGTCCCGTCGGCGGCAGAACCACCGCGGCGAGGCGGAGATCGCGATGTCGGCCGGCCACACCGGCGAGCATGAACTGCCCGGAGCGTTCGTCGACTACGAAGAGAAGCCGCGCGAGTACGAACTCTCGGTCGCGCAGACCATTCTGCGGATCCACACAAGGGTCGCCGACCTCTACAACGGGCCGATGAACCAGACCAAGGAGCAACTCAGGCTCACCATCGAGGCGCTGCGCGAGCGCCAGGAGCACGAGCTGATCAACAACCGGGAGTTCGGCCTGCTGCACAACGCCGACTTCAAGCAGCGCCTCCAGCCGCACTCCGGCCCGCCGACCCCGGACGACATGGACGAACTGCTCTGCCGCCGTCGCGGCTCGAAGTTCTATCTCGCGCACCCCAAGGCGATCGCGGCGATCGGGCGTGAGTTCAACGCGCGCGGGCTCTGCCCGGACAACGTCGACCTGGGCGGCCAGCAGGTCCCGGCCTGGCGCGGGGTCCCGATCCTCCCCTGCAACAAGATCCCCATCACGAAGGAGAAGACCAGCTCGATCCTCTGCATGCGTACCGGCGAGGAGAACCAGGGCGTCATCGGTCTGCATCAGACCGGTCTGCCGGACGAGTACGAACCGGGTCTGTCGGTCCGCTTCATGGGCCTCGACGAGAAGGCGATCACGTCCTACCTCGTCAGCACCTACTACTCCGCCGCGATCCTCGTGCCGGACGCGGTGGGTGTGCTGGAGAACGTGCAGATCGCCCGCTGGCCCAGGTAGCGGACCCGGTCGGCACAGCAGGGCGGGACACCCCGGACCCTCCGGGGCGGTCGCGCATGCCCGAAGTCCGGCCCCGGGACAACCCCCCACCCCACCAAGGAGAATTGGATGCCCTCGCCTGAGCTGACACCTCCGCGGTCGAGCCTGCCAGAGGCCGCTTCTCACTTCGGGGCGCATGTACTCACTGACGCCGCGGCCCGTGCCTGCGACATCAAGAGCGCCACCGGCGGCCCACCCTGCGCACCTTCCTTGCCCGCTCCGGCTGCGGTCTCCGTACCCGGCCCGGCTGCGGTCTCCGCACTCGGCCCGTCCGCCATCGAGGCCCCGGCAGCCGAGGTGCCGCCCCCGAGCGCCGACCTCGAACGGATCCTGCGGGGCCCCAGCGGCCTGGGCACGGCGGGTCTGCGCCTGATCCTGCGGGAGCAGCCCCCGACACCGCAGTCGCCGTCGGAGCCGCCGGCGGCCACGGCGGAAGGCAGGCCGATCCCGGGCCTCTACCACCACCCGGTGCCCGAGCCCGACCCGGTGCGGGTCGAGGAGGTCAGCCGCAGGATCAAGTCCTGGGCGTTGGACGAGGTCGCCCTGTACCCCGAGGACTGGGCGGAGGAGTTCGACGGCTTCTCCGTGGGCCGCTACATGGTCGGCTGCCATCCGGACGCGCCCACCGTCGACCACCTGATGGTCGCCACCCGCCTGATGGTGGCCGAGAACGCGGTGGACGACTGTTACTGCGAGGACCACGGGGGCTCGCCCGACGGCCTCGGCCAGCGCCTGCTTCTTGCGCACACCGCCCTGGACCCCCTGCACACGACGCGGGAGTACCAGCCGCACTGGGCGAAGTCGCTGCACGAGGACGCGCCCCGGCGGGCCTACCGCTCCGCCATGGAGTACTTCGTCCAAGCGGCCAGCCCCTCCCAGGCCGACCGGTTCCGGCACGACATGGCCCGGCTGCACATGGGGTACCTCGCCGAAGCCGCCTGGGCCCAGATGGACCACGTCCCCGAGGTCTGGGAGTACCTGGCGATGCGCCAGTTCAACAACTTCCGACCCTGCCCCACCATCACCGACACCGTCGGCGGCTACGAACTGCCGATGGACCTGCACGCCCAGGCCGCCATGCAGAAGGTCATCGCACTCGCGGGAAACGCGACGACCATCGTGAACGACCTGTACTCGTACACCAAGGAACTCGACGCTCCCGGCCGGCACCTGAACCTGCCCGTCGTGATCGCCGAACGTGAGGGCCTCTCCGACCGGGACGCCTATCTGAAGTCGGTCGAGGTCCACAACGAGCTCATGCACGACTTCGAGTCCCACGCCGCCGCCCTGGCGGCCGACTGCCCGGTCCCGAGTGTGCAGCGCTTCCTGCGGGGCGTGGCCGCGTGGGTCGACGGCAACCACCACTGGCACCAGACCAACACCTATCGCTACAGCCTGCCCGACTTCTGGTAGGAAGAATGGACTCATCTGTGACCAGCACCGAATTCACCGCCACCGACGCCCCTGTGCGCATCCCCGGCCCGGCGACGCCCTACCAGGGGGACATCGCCCGCTACTGGGACGGGGAGGCCAGGCCCGTGAACCTGCGTCTCGGCGATGTCGACGGTCTCTACCACCACCACTACGGCATCGGCGACGTCGACGACACCGCCCTCGGCGACCCCCAGGACAGCGAGTACGAGAAGAAACTGATCGCCGAGCTCCACCGGCTGGAGTCGGCGCAGGCCGAAGTCCTCCTGGGGCACCTCGGCGACATCGGGCACGAGGACACGCTGGTGGACGCGGGCTGCGGCCGCGGGGGCTCGATGGTGATGGCGCACCAGCGCTTCGGATGCCGGGTCGAGGGAGTCACGCTGTCGGCCAAGCAGGCCGAGTTCGCCAACCGGCGCGCCCGCGAACTCCGCATTGAGGACCACGTCCGCGCCCGTGTCTGCAACATGCTCGCCACGCCCTTCGAGACCGGGCAGGCCGCGGCGTCGTGGAACAACGAGTCGAGCATGTACGTCGACCTGCAGGACCTGTTCGCCGAACACTCCCGCATCCTGAAGGTCGGCGGCCGCTATGTGACCATCACCGGCTGCTGGAACCCGCGGTACGGCCAGCCCTCGAAGTGGGTCTCCCAGATCAACGCGCACTTCGAGTGCAACATCCACTCGCGCCGTGAGTACATGCGCGCCATGGCCGACCATCGCCTCGTGCCGCAGGCCGTCGTCGACCTCACCCCCGACACCCTCCCCTACTGGGAGCTGCGGGCCACGTCCTCGCTGGTCACGGGCATCGAGGACGCGTTCATCAACTCCTACAAGGACGGGTCGTTCCAGTACCTCCTCATCGCGGCCGACCGGGTCTGATCTGACCGGGTCCGATCCGGCCATCCGCTGACCGGGCGGGCCCGTACCCGCCGGTTGTGCCCTGCCGGGGCATGACCGGCGGGTACGGCGGTTCGCGGGCCGAACACGCCGCGCGCACCGAGACGTTCAGCACGGGACCGCACGCGATGGCGCCGTTCGGCCGCCGCCTCGCCGTCGACGAGAACTGCAGCACCTTCGTGCCTACCCCGCGATCGAGGGGGGAGGCGCATCCCGGGCCGGCGGGGGAGGGGAGAGCGGCGGCCGAACGACTGAGGCGTATTGCACATCTGTCGCAACTACTATGGGAAGGCGGTAGGCGCGGAAAGAAAGCGCAAAATCGAACGGCGTCGGGAGAACAGTCATGGCCGCCCCTCGGATCGTGCTCGGAATCGAGTCGTCCTGCGACGAGACCGGCGCCGGCCTCGTCCGCGACGGACGGCTGCTCGGGCACGCGGTCGCGTCGAGCATGGACGAGCACGCCCGCTACGGCGGCGTCGTCCCCGAGATCGCCGCCCGCGCCCACGTGCACGCGCTGACACCGGTCGTCCGCCGCGCCCTGGACACGGCGGGCCTCGGCCTCGGCGACATCGGCGCGGTCGCCGTGACGACGGGCCCCGGCCTGTCCGGCGCCCTCCAGGTCGGCCTCGCCGGGGCGAAGTCCCTCGCCTACGCCCTGGACGTACCGCTGTACGGAGTGCACCACCTCGCCGGGCACGTCGCCGCCGACACCCTGGAGCACGGCCCGCTGCCCGACCCGTGCGTCGTCCTGATCGTCTCCGGCGGCCACACCTCGCTCCTGCTCGTCCGGGACCTGGCCCGCGATCCGATCGCCCATCTCGGCGACACCCTGGACGACGCGGCGGGCGAGTGCTTCGACAAGGTCGCCCGCGTCTTCGGGCTGCCCTACCCGGGCGGCCCCGCCGTCGACCGGGCGGCGCGGTCCGGCACCGCGGACGCCGTGGCGTTCCCGCGCCCGCTGACCGGCCCCGGCGACGATCCGTACGCCTTCTCCTTCTCCGGCCTGAAGACGGCCGCCGCGCGCTGGGCCGAAGGCCACGCGGACGGCGACCTGCCGGTCGCCGACGGCGCCGCCGCGCTGCAGGAAGCCATCGCCGACGTCCTGACCCGCAAGGCCGTCGCCGCTTGCGCCGCGCACGGCGTGGACACCCTCGTCGTGGTCGGCGGTGTCGCCGCCAACTCCCGGGTGCGGGCCCTCGCCGAGGAGCGCTGCCGGGCCGCCGGGATCACCCTGCGCGTCCCGCCGCTCGGCCTGTGCACCGACAACGGCGCGATGATCGCCGCCGTCGGTGACCTGCTGGTCCGCGCGGGCGCCGAACCGGCTCCCCTGGACGTGTCGATCGATCCGTCGGCGCCGCTGGAGCACGCGGCGCTGCACCCCACGGCGACGCTCGCGAGGGCCGCCTGATGACCGACGCCCTCATACACCGCCTGCCGGGCCCCGACCTGCTCACCCACCGCGACGGCATCCGGCAGGTCTACGCCGCGGCGTTCGCCGAGCCGCCGTGGAACTCCGACCCCGCCGAGGCCGACGTCTACCTGGAACGCCTCGCGGGTGACCTGGACCGTCCCGGCTTCACGGGCGCGGTGGCCCTCGACGGCGACCGGGTGCTCGGTTTCGCCACCGCCTGGACGACCGGGACCCCGCTGCCCGCCACGCGTTCCTATCCGCGCGTCAGCGCCGCGCTCGGCGCCGAGCGCACGGCCGCGTGGCTGTGCGGCGGCCTGGAGGTCGACGAACTCGCCGTCATGCCCGGCGCGCACGGCCTCGGCCTCGGCCGCAGGCTCCTCGAAGAGGTCACGCGCGACGCGCCCGGCGGCCGCTGCTGGTTGCTCACGTCCGTCAAGGCCGACGCCACCGTCCGCTTCTACCAGCGGCTCGGCTGGCGACAGGTCACCCCTGCCGGGCCGAACGGATACGGCACGGCCGTCTTCCTCGGCCCGCGCCACCCCGCGCGCCCCGACACCTTCCCGCCCGCGTAGTCCCCCAGCAGCCCAGCCCCGGCAGCCCGCACTCCCGAGTCCCCGCCAGTCCCCAGTCCCCGTAACCCCTTCGACCGGCTCAAGGCCGCCGACCGCGAGAACCAGCGGCTGCTCGGCGGGCGGGGCGGGGGCTCGGACGAGGTGGCGCAGGGCGGCGGAGCGGCCGCGGCTGACCTGGCGTCCGCGCTGGCGGGGCTGGCCGGGGTCGTGCGTACGGAACTGGGGGCGTAGCACCCCGGTAGGAGCCGGATAGGGGGTTCCCGCGGCAAGTGGGAACCCGTCGGCTGTGGACTTACTAGGAAGTCCAAGTATATGTTCGTGACGAAGCCCGCGGTGCAGGGAAGCCGGTGTGAATCCGGCGCGGTCCCGCCACTGTGACCGGGGAGTGCGTTCTCGCGTGAGACAACGCCACTGACGGAGAAGTCCGTTGGGAAGGCGGGAGAACGGACGCTGATCCGGGAGTCAGGATACCGGCCGTGGGGTGATCCGTGTTGTCCACGAGGATGGAGCAGACACGCATGGCCCCGGTGCGCACCCACGACCCCGGTGATCCGCCGATGCGAGCGACAACCCCCGCTGTCTGACGGCCCCCTGGCCGTTCGCGTCCCCTTTCCGTCCGTCACTCCGGCCTGCCCGCGCACGCCGCCGACGGCCGGTCGGACGCGCCCGTCCCCGGATCCCACCTGACGAAAGAGCAGGCTCCCATGGTCCGTGAACTGACCCACTTCATCGGCGGCAAGCACATCCCGGGAACATCGGGCGCGCTCGCCGACGTGTACGACCCGAACACCGGCGAGATACAGGCCCGCGTCCCGCTCGCGAACCGCGCGGAGACCGAGGCGGCCATCACCGACGCGGCCGAGGCGCAGCGCGAGTGGGGCGAGTGGAACCCGCAGCGCCGCGCCCGCGTCCTGATGCGGTTCCTGCGGATCGTCGAGGGCGAACGCGACGCGTTGGCAAGGCTGTTGTCGGCCGAGCACGGCAAGACCGTCGCCGACGCGCACGGCGACCTCCAGCGCGGCCTGGAGGTCGTGGAGTTCGCCGCGGGCATTCCGCACCTGCTCAAGGGCGAGTTCACCGACAACGCGGGGACCGGCATCGACGTGCACTCGCTGCGCCGCCCCATCGGTGTCGTCGCCGGCATCACGCCGTTCAACTTCCCGGCGATGATCCCCCTCTGGAAGGCCGCCCCCGCCATCGCCTGCGGCAACGCCTTCGTCCTGAAGCCCTCCGAGCGCGACCCGTCCGTGCCGCTGCGGCTCGCCGAGCTCTTCCTGGAGGCGGGCCTGCCGCCGGGCGTCCTCAACGTCGTCAACGGCGGCAAGGAGGCCGTCGACACCCTCCTTGAGGACCCGCGCGTCGAGGCGCTCGGCTTCGTCGGCTCCACGCCGATCGCCGCGCACATCTACGCCACCGCCGCCGCCCACGGCAAGCGCGCCCAGTGCTTCGGCGGCGCCAAGAACCACATGATCGTGATGCCGGACGCGGACCTCGACCAGGCCGTGGACGCGCTGATCGGCGCGGGGTACGGCTCCGCGGGCGAGCGCTGCATGGCGATCTCCGTGGCCGTGCCGGTCGGCGAGGCCACCGCCGACGCCCTCGTGGCCCGCCTCAAGGACCGCATCGGCGAGCTGCGGATCGGCCGCTCCGACGACCCCGAGGCCGACTTCGGCCCGCTGGTGAGCCGCGACGCCCTCGACCGCGTCCGCTCCTACGTCGACCTCGGCGTCGAGGAGGGCGCCGAACTCGTCGTCGACGGCCGCAACTTCACCCTGGCCGGGCACGAGGGCGGCTTCTTCGCGGGCGCCTCGCTCTTCGACCGGGTCACCCCGGACATGCGGATCTACCAGGAGGAGATCTTCGGCCCGGTCCTGTCCGTCGTACGCGCCGCCGACTACGAAGAGGCGCTGCGGCTGCCCACCGAGCACCCCTACGGCAACGGCGTCGCGCTCTTCACCCGCGACGGCGACACCGCCCGCGACTTCACCCGCCGCGTCGACACCGGCATGGTCGGCGTCAACGTCCCCATCCCGGTCCCCGTCGCGTACCACACCTTCGGCGGCTGGAAGCGCTCCGGCTTCGGCGACCTCAACCAGCACGGACCCGACTCCATCCGCTTCTACACCCGCACCAAGACCGTCACCTCGCGCTGGCCCTCCGGGGCCAAGGAGGGCGCGAGCTTCACCATCCCGACGATGCGGTGACCGCCATGACCAGCGCACTGCTCACCGAGGACCAGCTCGCCATCGTCGAGACCACCCTCGACTTCGCCCAGGAGCACCTCGCCCCGCACGCCCTCGCCTGGGACCAGGAGAAGCACTTCCCGGTGGAGGTGCTGCGCAAGGCCGCGGACCTCGGCCTCGGCGGGATGTACGTCGCCGAGGACGCGGGCGGCTCCGGGCTCACCCGCGCCGACGGCGTCCTCGTCTTCGAGGCCCTCGCCTCCGGCTGCCCGTCCATCGCGGGCTATCTCTCCATCCACAACATGGTCGCCTGGATGATCGACCGGTACGGCGACGAGGCCCAGCGCGCCCGCTGGCTCGGGTCGTTGACGTCCATGGACTGGCTCGGCAGCTACTGCCTCACCGAGCCCGGCGCGGGCTCCGACGCCGCCGCGCTCAGCACCCGCGCCGAGCGCGACGGCGACAGCTACGTCCTGACCGGCGTCAAGCAGTTCATCTCCGGCGCCGGTGCCTCGCACGTGTACATCGTGATGGCCCGCACGGGCGACAGCGGTCCGGGCGGCGTCTCCGCGTTCGTCGTCGAGCGCGACGACCCCGGCCTGTCCTTCGGCCCGAACGAGCAGAAGATGGGCTGGAACGCCCAGCCCACCCGGCAGGTGATCCTCGACGGGGTGCGGCTGTCCGCGGACCGGCTGCTCGGCGGCGAGGGCAACGGCTTCCGCATCGCCATGAACGGCCTCAACGGCGGCCGCCTCGGCATCGCCGCCTGCTCGCTCGGCGGCGCCCGCAGCGCCCTCGACCGCAGCCTCGGCCACCTCGCC
Organism: Streptomyces sp. NPDC041205; assembly: GCF_055591765.1. Taxonomy (NCBI): domain Bacteria; kingdom Bacillati; phylum Actinomycetota; class Actinomycetes; order Kitasatosporales; family Streptomycetaceae; genus Streptomyces; species Streptomyces sp. NPDC041205. The sequence goes on from NZ_JBVIZH010000004.1 coordinate 195,924, forward strand.
GACCGCGAGGCGTTCGGGGCGCGGCTCCTGGACGCGCAGGCGCTCCAGTTCAAGCTCGCCGACATGGCGACCGAGCTGACCGCGGCCCGCGCCCTGGTCCGCCAGGCCGCCCAGGCCCTCGACGCGGGCGACCCGCAGGCGCCCCAACTGTGCGCCATGGCCAAGCAGTTCGCCACCGACACCGGCCACTCGGTCGCCGACCGCGCCCTGCAACTGCACGGCGGCTACGGCTACCTGACCGAGTACGGCATCGAGAAACTCGTGCGCGACCTGCGCGTCCACCGCATCCTGGAAGGAACCAACGAGATCATGCGCCTGATCGTCGCCCGCGGTCTGACGGGGGCGCTGCGATGACGCCCACCGCCGCCGCGCAGCCCGCCGCCCCGGAGCCCGACGACTCCGTGCTGCTGCGCACCGAGGGCCGCGCCGGGTACATCGTCCTCAACCGGCCCCGGGCCCTGAACGCCCTCACCCACGCCATGGTCCGCCGCATCGACGCGGCCCTCGCCGCCTGGGAGCACGACCCGGCCGTCGAGACGGTCGTGCTCACCGGCGCGGGAGAGCGCGGCCTGTGCGCGGGCGGCGACATCCGCGCCATCTACGAAGACGCCCGCACCGGCGGCAGCGCCTCCGCGGACTTCTGGCGCGACGAGTACCACCTCAACGCCCGCATCGCGCGCTACCCGAAGCCGTACGTCGCCGTGATGGACGGCATCGTCATGGGCGGCGGCGTCGGCGTCTCCGCGCACGGCGGCGTCCGTGTCGTCACCGAGCGCTCCCGGATCGCCATGCCCGAGACGGGCATCGGCTTCGTCCCCGACGTCGGCGGCACCTATCTGCTCGGCCTCGCCCCCGGCGAGCTCGGCACCCATCTGGCCCTGACCGGCCAGCAACTGGGCGCCGGCGACACGCTCCTGTGCGGGCTCGCCGACCACTTCGTACCCTCCGACCTGCTGCCGCGCCTCGTCGCGGACCTCGCGTCCGATCCGGTACGCGAGGTCCTCGCCCGGTACGTCGCCGAAGCGCCGCCCGGCGTCCTCGGCGACCAGCGCGAGTGGATCGACGCCTGCTACCCGGCGCACGGCGTCGAGGAGATCGTCGACCGGCTGCAGAACCACGGCGCGCAGGCCGCCAAGGAGGCCGCCGAGACCCTGCACACCAAGTCGCCGACCGCCCTGAAGGTCACGCTCTCCTCGCTGCGCCGGGCCCGGCAACTCGGCCCGCTGGAACGGGTCCTGGAGCAGGAGTACCGGGTGTCGTGCGCGGCCCTCGCCTCCGCCGACCTCGTGGAGGGCATCCGCGCCCAAGTCGTCGACAAGGACCGTGACCCGCACTGGTCCCCGGCCACCCTCGCCGACGTCACCGACGACGACGTGGCCCGCTACTTCGCCCCGCTCGGCGCGCGCGAACTCGCCCTCGCCGCCGACCGCTCCCCGCAGGAGGTGCCCTGGTGAGCCCCGTCATCGCCTTCGTCGGCCTCGGCCACATGGGCGGCCCGATGGCCGCCAACCTCGTCAAGGCCGGATACCGGGTCGTCGGCCACGACCTGGTACCGGACGCCGTGGACGCCGCCGTCGCCGCGGGCGTCGAGGCCGCCCCCTCGGCCGTGGCGGCCGCCGCCGACGCGGACATCGTCCTCACGATGCTGCCCGCGGGCCGCCACGTCCTCGCCCTCTACGGGGACGAGGGGCTGCTCGCGGCCGCCCGGCCCGGCACCCTCTTCGTCGACTGCTCCACGATCGACGTCGCCGACGCGCGGGCCGCCCACGAAGCGGCCGTCGCTGCCGGGCACCTGGCCGTGGACGCCCCCGTCTCCGGTGGCGTCATGGGCGCCGAGGCGGGCACGCTCACGTTCATGGTCGGCGGTGACGAGGCCGGGTTCGCGCGGGCCGAGCCGCTGCTCGCCGCGATGGGCAAGAAGGCCGTGCACTGCGGCGCGGCGGGCGCCGGACAGGCCGCGAAGATCTGCAACAACATGATCCTCGGCGTCTCGATGATCGCCGTCAGCGAGGCCTTCGTCCTCGGCGAGAGCCTCGGCCTCTCCCACCAGGCGCTGTACGACGTGGCGTCCACCGCGTCCGGCCAGTGCTGGGCGCTGAGCGTCAACTGCCCGGTGCCGGGACCGGTCCCGGGCTCGCCCGCCAACCGGGACTACCGCCCGGGCTTCGCCGCGCCCCTGATGGCCAAGGACCTCGGCCTCGCCGCGAACGCCGTGCGCGCGGGCGGCGTCGACGCCGAACTGGGCCTGCGCGCCGCCGAGCTGTACGCCGCCTTCGCCGAGGGCGGGGGAGCGGCCGAGGACTTCTCCGGGATCGTCCGGGCCATCAGGGAACGCTCCGGACAGCAACTCGCCGACGACAAGAGGAACCAGCGATCATGACCGACCCCACGGCCACCACGGACTCCCCGGCCGCCACGGACTCGTACGAGACGATCCTCGTGGAACGCAAGGGCAGGGTGGCGCTGCTCACCCTGAACCGCCCCAAGGCCCTCAACGCCCTGAACCTCCAGGTGATGCGGGAGGTCGTCGCCGCCGCCGAGGCCCTCGACCGGGACCCGGAGGTCGGCTGCATCGTCCTGACCGGCTCCGCGAAGGCGTTCGCCGCGGGCGCCGACATCAAGGAGATGAGCCCGCAGAACTACCTGGACATGTACCTGAGCGACTGGTTCACCGCCTGGGACCGGCTCGGCCAGGTGCGCACCCCGACGCTCGCCGCCGTCTCCGGCTACGCCCTCGGCGGCGGCTGCGAGCTGGCCATGCTCTGCGACATCCTGCTCGCCGCCGACACGGCCGTCTTCGGCCAGCCGGAGATCAAGCTGGGCGTCATCCCCGGCATCGGCGGCTCGCAGCGCCTGACCCGCGCCGTCGGCAAGGCCAAGGCCATGGAGCTGTGTCTGACCGGCCGCACGATGGACGCCGAGGAGGCCGAGCGCGCCGGACTCGTCTCCCGGGTCGTCCCGGCCGACGAACTCCTCGCCGAGGCGCTGACCGTCGCGGAGACGGTGGCGGGCATGTCCCTGCCGGTCGCCATGATGGCCAAGGAGTCGGTCAACCGCTCCTTCGAGACGACCCTCAGCGAAGGCGTCCGCTTCGAACGGCGGCTGTTCCACGCGGTGTTCGCGACGGCGGACCAGAAGGAGGGCATGACCGCCTTCACGGAGAAGCGCAAGCCGCAGTTCACCCACCGCTAGAACTGAGACGGAGCACGGCGCCCGCCCACGGGCGCCGCGTCCGGGGCAGGCCGCCGCTCAGCGCACGTACGCGTTGAGCGGCGACACGCCGTCGAGGTCGATCTGGAGCCCGTGCAGCGCCTTGGAGTACAGGAACGTGCGCATCGGCACGTACACCGGCACGGCCGCGGCCTGCTCCATCACCCGGCGGTCGACCGTCGACCACAGCTCGCCCGCGGCGCTCAGCGACTGCGCCGAACCGGCCGCGTCGATCGCCGAGTCGACGGCGGAGTTCTTCAGACGCGAGTAGTTCGACGAGGTGGGGTAGGTGTACTTGCCGTCGAAGTACTCCGGCAGGGTCGCGGAGCCGACGGGCATCCCGGCGCCCACGGGCAGCCGGAACAGGTCGTACTTCCCCCTGCCCGCGTTCTTGTAGTAGTCCGTCGTGTCGTCCTTCTGCAGCTTGACCCGGAAACCGGCCCGGTCGAGCGCCGTCTTGATCACCTGGGCCCGCTCGGCGTCCGTGGCGTCCGCGTGGCCGAGGGTGAGCTTGAACCCGCTCTCGTCCGCGTCCTTGAGCAGCGCGCGGGCCTTGGCCGGGTCGCCGCGCTCCCCGGCCCCGTACAGGTCGAAGGGGCGGGCGCCGCGCACGCCGGGCGGCAGCAGGTTGTGGTGGACCGTGCCGTCCTCGCCGCTGGCCGCCAGGACGTCCGCGGCGGGCAGTGCCGTGGCGATGGCCTTGCGGACCTTGATGTCCTTCACCCGGCGGGTGTTGATCTGGTACGCGTGGATGAAGGGCGACGGCGCGGACAGACGCCCCGCGCCGCCGGGGGTCTTGCCGAGCCCGTCCTTGCCGAGGGAGCCGGTGAACGACATGATCGCCTCGCCCGAACCCGCGCCCACCGTGCGGGACTTGACGTCCTCCACGGAGAGCCCGCCCTCGATGTGGTAGCTGTCCGGGTAGGCGGTCCGCAGCGGGTCGCTGTCCGCCTTCCACTCGGAGTTGCGGCTCAGGACGACGTCCTTCGCGCCGGTGAAGGTGCTCACCTCGTACGGGCCGGTGGACGGCACCGTCGGCGAGCCCGTCGAGGTGTCCTTCACCCGGTCGGGCACCGGTGCGCCGCTGGGACTGGCGAGCGCGACGTTGAAGTCCGGCCGGGCGCTCTCCAGGTGGAAGACGATGGTGCGGTCGTCGGGCGTCTCGATGGTGCCCGGCGGCAGGGTGCGCTCGCCGGTGATGCCGTCCGCCCCCTTGGGGCCGAGCAGCCAGTTGCGCAGGGTCCGGTCGCCGATGGCGAACGACGGGTCGAGCGTGCGCTCGATGGCGTTCACGAAATCCTTCGCCGCGACCGGAGTCCCGTCGTTGTACGTCAGTCCGGGCTTGAGCGTGAACGTCCAGGTCCGGCCGCCCGACGAGACGCGGCCGCCGTCGGTGGCCAGGTCGCCGACGAGCTTGACCCTGCCGTCGGGCAGCGTCTTGAGGCCCGTCAGGCTGCGGTGGACCAGACGGGACACGATCCTGTCGGTGCCGGACCACATCTTGCCGGGGTCGACGGTGGTGAGGTCGGCCGGTTCCAGGACGGTGACCTTGCCGCCCTTGCGGGCCCCCGCGACGGCGGGCGCCGGGCCCTCGGAGTCGTCCGCCGTGCCCAGGACCAGCGTCTCGGTCTTGGCCCTCTCGGCCACGGTGTCGCCCTTGGGTCCGGGCTTGGGACGGTCCGACGTGCCCCCGGACGTCCCCGTGCCCGAGTCGTCCTTCGCCCCGTCGAACGGGTTGGTGATGGCGAGCGTCGCGACGAGCGCGGCGACCGCCACGGCCGCACCGCCCGGGACCCACCAGTTGCGCCACCACGGCCGCCCGGCGGGCGCCGGACCCTGGTGGGCGAGCGGGGCGGGCCACTGCGGGGGCGGCGCGGTCGGTCTCGGCGGGGGGAGGGGGTAGGAGGTGGGGACGGACTGGGGGCCGGAGTCGACGGGGTGTCCGTTCTGGCCCAGAGGGGCCGGGGCCGCCGCCCCGAAGGGGGCCAAAGTGGCGGGCGCCGGGTTGGCGGGAGCGGGCGGGGCGGGCGTCGATGCCGGGGGCGTCGGCGTGCCCGGGGCGGGAGTGCCGGGAGCCGGTGCGGCCTGCGCGGCCGGTGCGGCCTTCGTCAGGCCGACGGACGCCTCCTTCGCCCGTGCCTCCAGTTCGCTCCGCGCCTGCTCGGCGTCCGGCCGGTCGGCGGGCGCCTTCGCCAGCATCCGGCCCACCAGGTCGTCCCACGCGGGCGCGAGCCCCGGGCGCCGCAGGGAGGGCCGGTCCGGGGCCTCGTACACATGGCAGTGCATCAGCGCGGCCGCCGACGGGGCGTCGAACGGCGGGGCGCCGGTCAGCATTTCGTGGACCATGCAGCCCAGCGAGTACACATCGGTGCGGCCGTCGGTCTCGCCGTGCGCGAACCGCTCCGGGGCCATGTAGTGCAGCGTGCCGATGGGGGAGTCGGAGGTGCGGGTGAGGTAGCCGCCGGCTCCCGTCGCCGCGTCCAGGAACTTGGCGATGCCGAAGTCGAGGACCTTCACGGTGCCCTCGTCGGTGACCATCACATTGGCGGGCTTGATGTCCCGGTGCACGATGCCCGCCCGGTGCGCCACGGCGAGCGCCCGGCACACCTGCGCCGCGATGTCGGCGACCCGCTGCGGCGAGAGCCCCTTGCCGTTCCTGAGCAGGTCGGTCACCGTACGTCCGTTCAGGAGCGGCATCACCAGATAGGGGATGTCGCCCTCCGAACCGTGGTCGAAGACCGGCACGATGTACGTGCTGTCGAGTGCCGCCGCGGCCCGCGCCTCCCGCACGAACAGCGCCAGCATGCGCTCGCGGTCCGGCGCCGACGTGTCCGCCGGAAGGCCGAGCAGTTTGACGGCCACCTCCCGGTCGAGCCGGGCGTCCCGGGCCCGCCAGACCGCCCCCATGCCGCCCGCGCCTATTCGCTCCGTGAGCGTGTACCGCCCGTCCAGGACTGCGCCGCGCATCCCCTGCTCCACCCCACCCACCCCGTAGAAACACGCCCGCTGCGGGCGGCAAGGTCAATTTACCCGTGCCGTGGAGAAGTTGGAGAGGTGTTGTGCCGTGGGCGCCGTTCTCATCGGCGGTCGGCGCGGCAGATCGGCTGCGCGTGGCGTGTTTCCCACGCTCGGTGTTCAGGACTTGATGCGTCATGCCGAAGTTATTGACGTGACTCGTTCATGAAATTTATGGTCCGTGGACCCTCACCTCACCATGACGGAGAACAATGACGTACTCCCTCGTATCGCGGCCGAACGCCGTCGGACTGTCCGCGGCGCTGCTCGCCGGAGTGCTCGTCGCCGCGGTCCCTCCGACGGCCCCCTCCCGCGCCGACGCCGCCCCCGCCTCGCGCACCGCCACCGACTGCCGTCAGGGCGACGGCTGGACGCTCGACTCCACCCGCGTCGATCCCAAGGACAACCACCACGCCTTCGTCGGCAACGGCTACCTGGGGCAGCGCGTGCCGCCCAACGGCGCCGGCTACGCGCACAGCGAGGCCAAGACCGGCTGGCCCCTGTTCACGCCGCGCTACGACGGCTCGTTCGTGTCCGGCCTGTACGCGCACAACAAGCAGACCGCCGAGAACCGGCAGGCCGCCGCGGCACTGCCCACCTGGACCCCGCTCACCGTCACCACCGGCGGCAAAGGCTCCGACACCTTCAACTCTTCGACGACACCCGGCCGCATCTCCGCCTACCGGCAGAGCCTCAGCATGCACTGCGGCCTCGTCACCACCACCCTCACCTGGACCGCCGCGGACGGCCGCCGCACCGACCTCACGTACGAGGTCCTCGCCGACCGCGCCAACCCGCATGTGGGCGCCGTACGGCTGAAGATGCGCCCGCACTGGAGCGGCGAGGCGACCGTCACCGACGTCCTCGACGGCCGCGGCGCGCGGCGCGTGCAGCAGACCGGCGGCGGCGACCGCACCGGCGGCGAGCGGCACGGGCGCTCCGGGCCGACCATGGACGTCGCCTTCCGCACCGACGGCACCAAGGTCAAGGGCGCCGTCGCCTCCACGCTGCGCACCGGGCACGGCGTGCGCGACGCCCGGGAGCGCCGGGCGGGACGGGCGGCGAAGCTGACGAACCGGCAGGCCCTCACCCTGCCGGTCCGCAGCGGAGAGTCGTACGAACTCACGAAGTTCGTGGGCGTCGACACCGCGCTGACCTCGCGTGCCCCGCGCGAGGACGCCACCGCCGCCTCGCGGCGCGCCGCCGAGCGCGGCTGGGACGCCCTGCTGCGCTCCCACACCGCCGCCTGGGCGCGGCTGTGGCGCAGCGACATCGAGGTGGCCGGGCGGCAGCGGGAACTGCAGACATGGGTGCGCTCCGCGCAGTACGGGCTGCTGTCCAGCACGCGGAAAGGCGCGGCGAACAGCATCGCCCCGGCCGGACTGACCAGCGACAACTACGCGGGACTCGTCTTCTGGGACGCCGAGACGTGGATGTACCCGGGGCTCCTCGCCACCCGCCCCGACCTCGCCAAGTCCGTCGTCGACTACCGCTACCGCACCCGCGCCGGAGCCCGCGACAACGCCCGCAAGCTCGGCTACGACGGACTCTTCTACCCCTGGAACAGCGGCAGTTCGGGCAACCTGGCCAAGGAGTGCCACAGCGTGGACCCGCCGCACTGCCGCACCCAGATCCACCTCCAGTCCGACATCTCCCTGGCCACCTGGCAGTACTACCTGGCCACCAAGGACACGAAGTGGCTGCGGGCGCGCGGCTGGCCCGTCATGAAGGGCATCGCCGAGTTCTGGGCGGGCCGCGTCCACCGCAACACCGACGGCAGCTACTCCATCAAGGACACCGCGGGACCCGACGAGTACAGCAACGGTGTCGACGACGCGGTGTTCACCAACGCGGGCGCCGCCACCGCGCTGCGCCACGCCACCCGCGCCGCGAAGCTCCTCGGCCAGCAGGCCCCCGCCGAGTGGACGTCGATCGCCGACCGGATCCGCATCCCGTACGACAAGGAACGCAAGGTCTTCGAGCAGTACGACGGCTACAAGGGCAGCAAGATCAAGCAGGCCGACACGGTGCTCCTGATGTACCCCCTGGAGTGGCCCATGGCCGATGGCGCCGCGGCCGCCACGCTCGACTACTACGCGCAGCGCACCGACCCGGACGGCCCGGCCATGACGGACTCGGTGCACGCCATCGACGCCGCCGGGATCGGCGAGCCGGGCTGCTCCACGTTCACCTATTTGGAGCGCTCCATCAAGCCGTTCGTGCGTGGCCCGTTCGCGCAGTTCTCGGAGGCACGCGGCGACAAGGCGGGTGCGGAGGACCCGCTGGCGGGCTCGCCCGCGCACGACTTCCTCACCGGCAAGGGCGGCTTCCTGCAGATCTTCACCAACGGCCTGACCGGCATGCGGATGCGGGAGGACCGGCTGCGCCTCGACCCGATGCTGCCCCCGCAGCTCTCCGACGGCGTCACCCTGCGCGGACTGACCTGGCAGGGCCGTACCTACGACGTCGAACTCGGCGCCCACCACACCACGGTGCGGCTCACCTCCGGCGCGCCGATGACCCTGGACACGCCGCAGGGCAAGCAGGTCGTCAGCGAGGGCACCCCCGCCGTCCTCAAGACCCGCCGCCCCGACCTCACGCCCACGGGCAACGCGGCCCGCTGCACCCCCGCCAAGGCATCGTCGGAGGAGCCAGGCATGTACGCGGGCGCCGCGGTCGACGGCAACACCGCCACCGCCTGGGTCCCGGCCGAGAAGACCGGCACCCTGACCGCGGACCTCGGGGAGCCGGTGCGCGTCAAGAAGGTCACGCCGACGTGGACCGGCGTGAAGCCCGCGTCGTACGACATCGAGGTCTCCCTGGACGGCCATCACTGGCACGGCGTGCATGGCACGTCGGGCACGGAAGCCGCAGAAGGCGCGCAGGGCACGGACAAGGCGCGGCTCGCGCGTTATGTGCGGGTGACGGTGCGCGGTGCGGCGCAGGCCGAGGAGCACCCGGGCGTCGCGGAACTCACGGTGGGCTAGCCGGGTCTGTGGTCCCTCGTGCGGGCGGCGCGCACGGCGTCCGCGCCGCCGCCGCCCGTACGAGGGACATCCTGCATATCAGCAGGTCGGCGAGGGCAGCCATGTCGGCGCTCAGGATCTTCGGGACGCGTCCCGGAGGCCCAACACCCAAGAGAAACAAGGTGGTTCCATGCGCCGTTCCGTCGTCCTCGTAGCCGGAGCGCTCGCCGCGATGACCGCGCTCGCCACACCCGCCGTCGCCGTCACGGCGGCCCCCGCGGCGACTCCCGCGGCGGCGAACCCCGCGCCGAGCCCGCTGCCGCCGCTGCCCGCCGCGGAGTCCCTGATCACCGAGGGCGTCACCATCGAGGGCCCGCTGATCAACAACCTGGGGCTGCCGCATCTCCTGTGACACCGAACGGGGCGGGTCCGCCCGTCCTGGAGTGGTGTCCGTGCCTGGAGTCGTGTCCGTGGCACCTCAGCCCGAGGGCTCGTCCGGCACCGGCCGGTCGGGCCCCGGGCCGTGCGCGTGCGGGGCGCCGCGCCTGCCGGTCCCGGCCTCGTCCGTGTCGGGCACGTCGTCGTCGGCGTCCGGCGCTTCACCGCTGTGGGCCGCCTCATCCTCCGGCTCCCAGGGGTCCCGCTGGTCCGTGGCCTGCTGGTCGGGCAGGTCCCGCGGCACGGGCGGGCCGTCCATACCGGCCGAGGGGGGCTTCTGCTCGCTCACGGTCCTGCCTCCGTTCCTTCGGGGGTGCTGCGGTGCCGGCGCGGCCGCCCGCACGCGTGCGTGTCAGGGGCCGCGCCGCTCAGCGGGTACCCGGCTCGACCGCGAGCCAATCAAGTGCGGCCCGCGCCGTGAACTCAGCCTGGCCGCCGCGCAGCAGCAGGTCCGCCGACGCGAACGCCGGGTCGTCGGCCTGCGCGGCGACGTAGGGGATCGCCACGCACCGCATGCCCGCGGCCCTGGCGGCGAGCGCGCCCGGAGCGGCGTCCTCCAGGACCACGCAGTCGGCGGGGTCGGCGCCGAGGAGGGCGGCCGCCGCGAGGAACACATCGGGTGCGGGCTTGCCGTGGGCGACCTCGTCCGCCGAGACGAGCGTCTTGAGGTGGGCGTCCAGGCCGGTGCCCGCGAGGATCGCCTCGATGGCGGCGCGCGAGGACCCCGACGCCACCGCCATCGGCACCCCGGCGTCGGACAGCCGCTCCACGAACGCGCGCATCTGCGGATACACCCGGGTGGAGGCGCGGGCCAGCTCCAGATAGCGGTGGTTCTTCTCCGCGAGCAGATCGGCGAGCGGCGCGGTCAGGCCGTACCGCTCCCGCCAGTCGGCGAGGGTCTCGCGGGTGGAGATGCCGACGTACCTCTCGTGGTCGGCCCAGGTGAAGCCGGTGACGCCGTGCGCGGCCAGTAGCTGACGACCCGCTTCGAAGTAGTTCGGCTCGCTGTCCACGAGGGTGCCGTCGAGATCGAAGATGACCGAGGTGTGGTTCAGGGCGCTCATGTGACCCAGCATGCCAAGACGCTGATCCGCCTCGCGGCGGCGGTGCTCACTTCTCCGTCGCGGCCAACCTGCCCACCGACTCCACCAGCGGCAGGAGCCGGTGCGGCACGCGCTCGCGCAGCGCCATCTCCGTCCGCGTGCGGACCACGCCCGGCAGCTGGATCAGACGCTGGACGACGTCCTCCAGGTGTCCGTTGTCGCGCGCCACCACCCGGGTCAGGAGATCGCCGCCGCCGGTCATCGAGAACGCCTCGATGATCTCCGGCACGGCCGCGAGCGCGTCGCCGACCTCGTCGAGGCGCCCCTGGGTGACCTCGATGTGCACGAAGGCGAGTACCGGGTGGCCGAGGGCGGCGGGGGAGAGCTTCGGTCCGGTGCCGGTGATGACGCCCTCGCGTTCGAGCCGGTCGAGGCGCGCCTGCAGGGTGCCGCGCGCGATGCCGAGGACGCGCGCGTACTCCCGCACGCTCGTGCGCGGCTGCTCCAGGAGGAGCCGCAGGATGCGGGTGTCGAGTTCGTCGACGGCCATGGTGCGTGGGCCTCCCGGTGTGCGAGTCGATCACCGTGACCGTACCAATGGCACGGCGGGCCCCGCGCGGCGCCGACCGTTGGACCGCCGCGGGGGCCGGTGCGCGGACCTGGGTGCGGAGCCGCCGCGCTGTTACGTACCTGTTTCACTTCCCCCTGCAACGAGTCGGCCCCTTCCACGGTCTAGCTGTCGGAAAACGCGCAACGCACACGTATGGCGCGTACGAAGACGAACGAGGAGTGGACCGCAGTGGGGGACATACACAGACGAGCCGTCGTCGCCCTGGGGATCACCGCGCTGGTGGCCCCGCTCACGGTGGCCCTGGGGAGCACCACCGCACAGGCCGCGTCGTGCTCGGCGCAGGCCGGGCCGTACCAGAAGCAGGTCGAGAAGTTCTTGGGCCGTCCGGTGGACGGCAGGCAGTCGAGCGCCGACTGCAAGGCCATCAAGGCCTTCCAGACCAAGCACGGCATCAGCCCCAACGCCGGCTACGCGGGCTCCGTGACCTGGGGCGTCATGAGCCTGATGAACAAGCAGAAGGCCGCGGGCAACAACCCGAACAAGGCGGGCAAGTGCCCGGTCAACAAGGGCCGGATCGCCTGCGTCGACCTGACCCGGCAGCTCAGCTGGATCCAGGACGGCAAGACCCTCAAGTACGGGCCGGTGCCGGTGCGCACCGGCCGCAACGGACATGAGACCCGCACCGGCCTGAAGAAGATCTACTGGCGGGACATCGACCACATTTCGAGCATTTACCACGTGCCGATGCCCTACAGCCAGTTCTTCGACGGCGGTCAGGCCTTCCACTCGGTCGGCATCAGCGTCTGGTCCCCGCCCGGCTCGCACGGGTGCGTGAACATGACGAAGAAGGACGCCACCAAGTACTGGAACACGCTGCGCAAGGGCGACGACGTCTTCGTCTACGGCCGCAAGCCCGGCACCTGAGAGCACCGCGGAGCGTAAGCCCGCAGGCGGCGTCGGTGTGGCCCGTTGGCCCGCCGACGCACCATCCTGCGGGCCCTCGACTGGGCCAATGGCCCAGTCACGACTGCCCCGGTTGAGCCACCGGGCCCCCGAATGATGAGATGGATCCGTCGATGGCGCTGCGGGATTCCGCGGCGCCTTATTCATGTCATTCATGTCGCGCGCGGTCCCTGTCATCCGGGCCGCGAGACGTGCCGGGTCCGCAGTGGCCGCGCGCCGCGACCGCCGGGACCGTCGAGGGGTGGGCAAAGCTGTGCTGAGGTCGATGTTCGTGGCACCGGATCCGGGGCGGCTGCGGCTGCGCTTCGCGACCCGGGCCGTCCTCGGCATCTCCCTGGCGGTCACCGTCTGCGCCCTCGTCGGGCACACGCTCGTCGCGGCCATCATCGCCGGTCTCGCCGCGCTCCTCGCCCTGTTCACCGTCACCGACACGACGGTGCGCGGCCAGGCCGTCACCACCGCGCTGCTGCCCGCCGTCGGCTTCCCCGTGCTGGCCCTCGCCGCCGTCCTGCACGACTATCCGGTGCTGCGCGACCTGGCGTTCCTCGCCGTCATGGGCGCCGGGGTGTACGCCCGCCGGTGGGGGCCGCGCGGCCACTCGCTCGGCGTCTTCGCGTTCATGACCTTCTTCGCCGCGCAGTTCCTGCACACCGAGCTCCCGCAACTGCCCGACCTGTACGAGGCCATCGGCATCGCCCTGCTCGCCTCGTCCACCGTCCGCTTCGGCCTGTGGTGCTACGAACGGCGGCTCCCGCCCGCCACGGTGCCGACCCTCGCCGTACGCCGCGGCCTCGCGCGCGCCACCACCCGCCAGGCCGTCCAGGCCGCCCTCGGCGGCGGCGTCGCCCTCGTCATCGGCCACGCGCTGTCCGGGGACCGCTGGTACTGGGCCATCGGCGCCACCTGGTGGATCTTCGTGAACACGGTGTCGCGCGGCGAGACGCTGGTCCGCGGCTTCCGCCGGGTGCTCGGCACGCTGATCGGCATCGCCGTGGGCGTCGTCGCCGTGCTGCCGCTGCACGGCGCCCTCGTTCCGACCGCCGTGATCGTCGCCATCTGCGTCTTCGGGATCTTCTACACGGCAGCCGTCTCGTACACCTGGATGATGCTGGCCGTCACCGTGATGGCGGGCGGCCTCTACGGCCTGCTCGGCGTCCTCGACCCGGGGCTGCTCGCCCTGCGGCTCCTGGAGACCGGGGCCGGGGCGCTCGGCGCGGTGCTCGCCGTGCTGCTCGTCCTGCCCATCACCACGCACGCCACGACCAACGCCTGGATCGAGCGCGCCGTCCGCACCGTGCACGCCTGCACCCGGGAGGCGGCGGCCCGCCTGTCCGGCTCGGCCACGGCCGACCCGGCCCCGCACATCGCCGACCTCGAAGTGATCCTCGGCCGGGTGCGGCTCTCGCTCGCCCCGCTGGTGCACCCCCTCAGCCCGCTGCGCGCCCGCCGCGTCCGCGCGCGCCAGGTCATCGCCCTCCTGGACGAGTGCGCCGACCAGGTCCGCAGCCTCACGGCCATCGCCACCGACCCGGAGGCCTCCTGCGACGACCGGCTCGCCGCGGCCTGCGCGCGGGTCGAGGCGGCCGTCGAGGCCCTCATCGCCTCGGAGGAGGCCCTCACGGCCCCGGCCGCCCCACCCGCCACGAAGCACGCGGGAGCCCTCGAACCGGCCCTGGCCCATCTGCACGGCGTGGAGCGGGCACTCCTGGAACTGGCGACGCCGGTGCGCAGTTCGCCTCGTACGCCGTTGATCGGGGCGTGAGGGGAGCCTGGCGGCGGTGGTGGGGGCTGGTCGCTGCCGATGAGGCAGGCCCTGACCTCGACCTTGACCTCGGCCGGGTGGGGCGTGTGCTGCTCGTCCGGGGGCGCCTGTCCTCGGGGTGGTCGCCACGCGTTCCCTCGGCGGCCGCATGGGCCGGCCCGCACTAGTCGTGATGCCCACGTCTCCGTGCGGTGCGCGGTCCGGGTGGGTGTGGCGCCTGGCGCGTGGCCGGGACGGGGGTGCTCCTCGGCGGACGTGGTGCCTGACCTCGGGTCGGTTGCCGTGGGGGGGCGGTCCCGGTGGTGGTCCCTCGCCGCTCACGACACCCGCTCCTCGTCGGTTGTGGCCTGGATGCGTGGTCGGCCGGGGGGCGGCGGCCGGATGGGTTCGGGGTCTGTCGCGGGGCTGTCCGGGTGCCGGCGGCTGCCTGGTCAGGGCGCCTGTCGTCGCCAGGTCCCCGTGGCGGCGCATCGCCCGGTCGTCGTGTCTGCCTCCGGCGGGCACGGTGCCTGCCCCGCGTTGGCCGCCGCCCTCGACGCCTGGCCGAGCGAGGTAGCTCTCGCGGGTCGTGGTGCTTTCCCCCACCCTGCCCCTTCCGGTTCCCCTGCCTTGCCGCCGCCCCTTTCGGGGCGCGCCTGCTCCTGGTGAGGCCCGGCGGACCGCTCCTCCTTGACGGCGACGATGGCCGCTCGACGGTGACGATGGTCGCCCGGCGGCAACGACGGCCGCCTCCCTCGACCATGACGGCCGCCCCCTTCGACAACGACGCCTGCCCCGCTGATCGACATACCCCCCCACTGGTCCAGACCAACTGCTAGCGTCGCCCATGGATGCCGCCCCGAAGCGGTGTCCACGGGGCGAGCCGAGAGGGGCATGCAGTGGGTGGCGGGCAGGCGCAGCGGGCGTACATCGGGTCCTTTACGCAGGCGGGAGGGCCGGGCATCGTCACCGCGGCGTTCGACGCCGACACCGGCGCGCTGACCGTGCTCGGCGTGACGGACGCCGTGCCCGATCCCTCGTACCTGGCGTTGTCACCGGACGGCGCCACGCTCTACGCCGTGAACGAGACCCCCGACGGCGCCGTCGCCGCCTTCCGCACGGCGGGGGACTCCGTCCGGCCCGTCGGCGCGCCCGTGTCCGTGCGGGGCGCGGGCCCCACCCACCTCGCCGTCCACGACGGCCACGTCCACACCGCCAACTACGGCTCCGGCAGCGTCACCAGCGTGCCCCTGGGCGCCGACGGAAGCCTCGCCTCCGCCCCGGCGGGCGTCCTGGAGCACAAGGGCTCGGGCCCGGACCCGGAGCGCCAGGAGGGCCCGCACGCCCACCAGGTCCTGCCCGACCCGAGCGGCCGCTGGGTGCTGAGCGTCGACCTCGGCACCGACTCGGTGCGGGTCTGCGCGCCGGGCCCCACCGGGCTCGCCCCGCGCCACGAGGTCGCGCTGCGCCCCGGCACCGGGCCACGGCACCTCGCCTTCCACCCCGGCGGCCGCGTCGCCTACGTCCTCAACGAGCTCACGCCGACCCTCACCGTGTGCTCCTGGAACCCGGCCGACGGCACGCTCGGCCCGCTCACCGAGACCCCCGTGCTGACCACCGAGCCCGACGGCGACGCCTACCCCTCGGAGGTCGCCGTCGCGCCCGACGGCCGCTTCCTGTGGACCGCGACCCGCGGCGAGGACGTCATCTCCGTGTTCGCGCTCGACGCCGAGGGCACCGGCGCCCGCCTGACGGCCTCCGTGGCCTGCGGTGGCGCCTGGCCCCGTGACCTGGCCATTGACCCCTCAGGGCGCTTTCTGTACGCCGCCAACGAGCACTCCGGGGACGTCACCTGGTTCACCCTGGACACCGAGACGGGTGTGCCGCGCCGCGCCGGAGCGATCGACGTGCCCGCGGCGAGCTGCGTCGTCTTCGGCTGAGCGCCGGGACCACCGGCGGTTCGGGGACTCGCTGTACGTCGATGGGTCCGCCCCCGAACTCGGGGCGGGCCCATCGACGTCGTGCTGCGGGGTTGCGCCGCGCGAACCGCGTGTCAGTGCACCGGCGCGCCCGACGGCTGCTGCGGGGTGATGCCCAGCGCCGTCGTGTACTTGGACAGGGCCAGCTTGCCGATCGCCGGGTACGCGCCGAGCGGCTCGGCGATGGCGCATCCCGCCTCCTTGGCGGCCGCGTCCAGGAGACTCGCGTCGACCTCCGGGCCGATCAGGTACGGAGCGAGGGCCAGCTGGGCCGAGCCGGAGCCGCGCAACTGCTCCGTGATCGCCGCGACCGAGCCCTCCTCGTCCAGGGCGGCGGCCATCACCGGCACCGCGAGGCGCGCCGCGAGCAGCATGCCGGTGATCCCGGCGGCCTGCACGGCCTCCTCGCCGCCGACCGTGGCGAGGACGATGCCGTCCGCCGCGGTCGCGACCGTGAACAGCCGGGCCCGGTCGGCGCGGGCCAGGCCCGCCTCGGAGAGCCGCACGTGCAGGCCCTCGGCGAGCAGCGGGTGCGGGCCGAGGACGTCGGTCAGCTCGGCGGCGGCGCGGCTGTCCATGACGGCCTGGCGGACGCGGCGCATCAGCGCGTTGTCGGGGCCCGCGAGCAGGGGCACCACGACGGCGACGGGACCTTCGGGGCGGCGGGCGTCCTCGACGCCGGCGGCCAGCGCCTGCTCGTAGCGGGCGGTGCGCTCGGCGGCGGTGTGCGCGAGCACGGCCTGCAGCGTGGGGAACTCGGCCGACGGGCCGGCGTCGGCGTCCGTCCCGTCGACGTAACCGATTCTGGCGTCGAGACCGGGCAGCTCGGAGCGCGCGATGGAGACGACTTCCTCGGCGATGCCGCGGGTGGCGGCGCTGGGGACGCCCGGCACGGCGAGGACGAGCGCGGGCGCGCCCTCGGGAGCCGCGACGGGTTCCGGGCGGCGGTGCCGGCCCGGCTGACGGGGGCGCGGCATTCGTACGGGCAGGCCGGATGCGGGCCCAGTGGGGGAGCTCATGGCGCCGCATGCTACTGGCTTGAGGGGTTTCACTGTTCGGGGAGGGTGCAGGTCAGTGGTATTAGTCCGCTTTGTCGGGTGAGTTGGGGAGCGTGGGCCGGTAGGAGGGTTTGGGTGCGGTGTTGGGGGTGCGAGGATTCCGTGGACGCTCTTTCCCGGACGCTGTGCGGCCCGTCGGACACGCGGCACGGGTGGTTGAGTACCGTCCGGGGCGCATGACTGCGCGACGTACGCGCCGCGTTACGGCGCGTACGAACGCGTGCGCGGCGGCGATGGTGTCAGTCCGCGACGTACAACAGGCGCGGGTCGCGAGGGAGCTTGAGGGTGTCGGTCGCGAGGTCGGCCGCTATGCGGACGGCGCCGTCGAGGGGGTCGCCCGCGGCGGCGACGCGGCGGGCGTGCGGGAGACGCTCCGTCAGTTGTGCCTCCAGCGGGTCGAGGAGTACGTCGCCGAGCTTCAGCAGGCCGCCGGTGAGGGCGACTTCGCAGGCTCCGTCCGCCGGGCAGGCCGCTGCCGCCGCGTCCGCGATGTGTCCGGCCGCCTCCCGCAGCACCCGCGCGGCCACCGGGTCGCCGTCCGCCGCGCACCGCCCCACCTCGGGCGCGAACGCGGCGAGCACGGCGGGCCGGTCCGGGCGCGGATACAACTGCCCCGGAAGCCCCGACAGCGGACTGCCGAACATCTCCTCCGCGCGGGCGCGCAGCGCGGCCGACCCGCCCCGGCGCCCGTCGAAGTCCCGCATCGCCGCCTCAAGGCCGGCGCGGCCGATCCACGCGCCGCTGCCACAGTCGCCGAGCAGATGCCCCCAGCCGTCGGTCCGCCGCCACGCCGTCAGATCCGTGCCCAGGCCGATCAGGCCGGTGCCCGCGGCGACGACGGCGCCGGGCCGCTGGCCGAGCGCGCCCGCGTAGGCGGTGACGGCGTCGGCGGCGAGGGCCACGCGCCGCACCCCGAACAACTCCGCGAGCGCGGACGGCAGCCGGTCCCGCAGATCGTCGCCGAGCGTCGCCATTCCGGCGGCGCCGACGGCGACGGCGACGAGCCGCCCACCACCCGCATCGGTCAGCAACTGCCGCACCATGGGCGCCAGTTGCTCCCGCAGGTGCGCGGCGTCGATCCCGCGGGGGCCGGTCCGCACCGGCTCCGCGGAGCGCACCGGAGCGGGCGCGCGCAGCCCGTCGGGGACGCCCAGGACGGCGCGCAGCCCCGAGCCGCCGGAGTCGACGCCGAGCACGACCGGGGGCTCGGTCACGGCAGCCGCCAGTCCACCGGCTGCGCGCCCTGCCGCTCCAGGAGGTCGTTGACGCGGCTGAACGGGCGCGAACCGAAGAAGCCGCGGTCCGCCGACATCGGCGAGGGGTGCGAGGACTCCACCGACGGCAACTGGCCGAGCAGCGGCCGCAGATTGCGGGCGTCCCGGCCCCACAGGATCGACACCAGCGGACGGCCGCGCGCCGCGAGCGCCCGGATCGCCTGCTCGGTGACCTCTTCCCAGCCCTTGCCGCGATGTGCGGCGGGCTTGCGCGGGGCCGTCGTGAGCGCCCTGTTGAGGAGCAGCACGCCCTGCTGGGTCCAGGGCGTGAGGTCGCCGTTGGACGGCTGGGGCAGGCCCAGGTCGCTGTGCAGCTCGCGGTAGATGTTGATGAGGCTGCCCGGCAGGGGTCTGACGTCGGGTGCCACCGAGAAGGACAGGCCCACCGCGTGCCCGGGCGTGGGGTAGGGATCCTGGCCGACGATCAGGACGCGCACCTCGTCGAACGGCTGCTGGAAGGCGCGCAGCACATTCGGTCCCGAAGGGAGGTACGTGCGTCCCGCGGCGATCTCCGCGCGCAGGAAGTCCCCCATGGAGGCGATCTGTTCGGCCACCGGTTCCAGGGCCTTGGCCCAGCCGGCTTCGACGATTTCATGCAAGGGTCGTGGTGCCACGGAGCGTCACTCTACTGCCGTACACGCGGCGGCGATCAACCGATGGCCGAAGCTCGCGGAGCGGCCCGCCGCCGCTCGATCGGCCAACGCCGCCGCGGTCCGATCGGCGGAGGCCGCCGCGGTCCGGATCACCCGACGACCGCCGCGCGGACGCACAGCACGTCCGGCAGGTGCGAGGCCAGCTCCTGCCAGGAGTCCCCGTCGTCCGCGGACGCGTACACCTCGCCGTTGCGGTTGCCGAAGTACAGGCCCGCCGGGTCGGCGCCGTCGGTGCACATGGCGTCCCGCAGCACCACGCCGAAGTGGTCGCCCTGCGGCAGGCCCGCGCTCAGCGGCTCCCAGCTCTTGCCCGCGTCCGCCGTGCGGTAGACGCGACAGCGCCGGTCGGCCGGGACCCGGTCGGCGTCCGCAGTGATCGGGAAGACGTACGCCGTGTCGCCGCGGTGCGGGTGGGCGACCGCCGCGAAGCCGAAGTCGGAGGGCAGGCCCTCGCCGATGTCCGTCCAGTGGGTGCCGCCGTCGTCGCTGCGATACACCCCCCAGTGGTTCTGCAGATACAGGCGGTCCGGGTCGGCGGCGTCCTTGGTGACCTTGTGCACGCACTGGCCGAACTCCGGGTTCGGGTCGGGCAGGAACACCGCCGACACGCCGGAGTTGGACGGCTGCCAGCTCGCGCCGCCGTCCTCGGTGCGGAACACGCCCGCCGTCGACACCGCGACGGTCACGGCGGCCGGATCACGGGCGTCGGTGAGGATCGTGTGCAGGCCCTCGCCGCCGCCCCCAGGCTGCCACTGCGAGCGGGACGGATGCTCCCACAGGGGCCTGACCAGCTCGAAGGACTCGCCCCTGTCCTCGGAGCGGTAGAGCGCCGCCGGTTCCGTGCCCGCGTACACCACGTCCGGCTCGGCCGCCGCCGGGTGCAGCTGCCACACCCGCTCCAGCGACGCCCCGGTGTCCTTGGGGAACTTGACGGCGGCCTTCTTCGGCTCGGTCCACGTCCGGCCGAGGTCGTCGGAGTGGAACACCGAAGGCCCCCAGTGGGCGCTGTCGCCGCCGACGAGGAGGCGTGGATTCGGTGTGCGGGTGTCGATCGCGATCGAGTAGATCGCCTGGGCGTTGAAGTACGGACCTTCGTCGAACTGCCAGACGCCGTGTGTGCGGCGCCCGACGAACAGGCCCTTGCGCGTACCAACGGTGAGCAGGACGTCAGCCATGACTGACACCTTTCGGACGACGTTGTCTCAGGTACCGCTCAGTCTGCACCCAGCCACTGACAATGACGCCTTGGCGCGTTTCTCCCCAGGTCAGGGTGTGCGGCGCCGCCACGGACCGGGCATCCGCCACCGGATCGCCGACACCCTCCGCAGGCACCCGATCGACCACGGGCGAGCGCCACGCGCGCCCTCAGCCGCGCACTTCCTCCGCCACCTTCGCGATCGCCTCAGGACCCACCCGGCAGCAGCCCCCGATGAGGCGCGCCCCCGCGTCGCGCCAGGCGCCGGCCTGCCGGGGCGCGAAGCGGGCCGGGCCCTGCCAGGTGCGGCTCGCTGCGTCCCAGGACTCGCCCGAGTTGGGGTAGACCACGACGGGCTTGCCCGTGACACGGGCGGCCAGCGGGACGGCGGTGTCCGCGTCGTGCGGATCGCAGCAGTTGACGCCCACCGCGATGACCTCGTCGGCGTCCGCCGCGAGTGCGAAGGCCTCGGCGAGGGGCTGCCCCGCGCGGGTGCGGTCACCGGTCACGGTGAACGACAGCCACGCGGGCACGCCGAGGCCCCGCACCGCACGCAGCAGGGCACGGGCCTCGTCGAGGTCGGGGACGGTCTCCAGGGCCAGCACGTCGGGTGCCGCGTCGGAGAGGACCTCCAAGCGGGGGCGGTGGAAGCGCTCCAGGTCGGCGACGCTCAGGCCGTAGCGGCCGCGGTACTCCGAGCCGTCGGCGAGCATCGCGCCGTACGGGCCCGCCGACGCCGCCACCCACAGGGGGCGCTCCGCCGCGGTGAGCGTCGCCGCCTCGCGCGCGAGGGTGACGCTCAGACGCAGGAGCTCGGCGGTGCTGACCGCGTCGATGCCGTGCCGCGCGAAGCCCTCGAACGTGGCCTGGTAGCTGGCCGTGGTCACGATGTCGGCGCCCGCCTCGTAGTACGCCCGGTGCGCCGACCGTACCGCCTCGGGCCGTTCGGCGAGCAGTCGCGCCGACCACAGGTCGTCGGACAGGTCGTGGCCCGCGGCCTCCAGCTGGTTGGACAGGCCGCCGTCGAGGACCAGCGGCCCGCGTGCCAGCGCCGTGGCCAGGGCGGAGCCGCCGTTGTCGGGGCCCGCCTGCGTACTCGCCACCTCGTTCATACCGCCGACGCTAGCCGAGGCGCGGCCAGGGGGAAGTGGCAGGCGACCTGATGCCCCGCCCCGTTGGGGGTGCTGACCGGTGGTTCCGTGCTCGCGCAGACCTCCTCGGCGAACGGGCAGCGGGTGCGGAAGCGGCAGCCGGACGGGGGCTTCGCCGCGGACGGCGTCTCGCCGCGCAGCGGCTCGCGGTCCCCGCCGGTCGCCGCGGCCGGGTCGGGCACGTTCACCGTGTCGAGCAGGCCGCGCGTGTAGGGGTGCAGCGGGTGGGCGTACACCTGCTCCGCCGGGCCCGACTCCACGAGTTTGCCGAGGTACATGACGCCCACGGTGTCGGCGAGATGGCGGATCACCGCCAGGTCGTGGGAGATGAACAGATAGGTGAGGCCGCGCTCGCGCTGGAGCTCCCGCATGAGGTTGAGGATCTGTGCCTGGACCGACACGTCGAGCGCCGACACCGGCTCGTCCGCCACCACCAGGTCCGGGGAGAGCGTCAACGCCCTTGCCAAGCCCAGGCGTTGGCGCTGGCCGCCGGAGAACTCGTGCGGGTAGCGGTGCACGGCGCCGCGCGGCAGGCCCACGGCGTCCAGGAGTTCGGCCGTCAGCCGCTCCTGGTCGGAGCGGGAGCCGATGCCCTGGATGACCAGCGGCTCGCGCAGGATCTCACCGACCCGCATGCGGGGGTCCATCGCCGCCGTCGAGTCCTGGAACATCAGCTGGACGCGGCGCCGGTGCGCGCGGCGCTCCGCGCGCGAGAGCCCGGACAGGTCGCGGCCGTCGAAGCGCACCGTGCCCGCCGTCGGCTTCTCCAGGCCCGCCACGATCCGGCCCAGCGTCGTCTTGCCGCAGCCGGACTCGCCGACCATGCCGTACGTCTCGCCCCTGCGGACGGTCAGCGAGACGCCGCCGACCGCGCTCACCGTGCCTCGGCGACGCGCGAACGGCCCGCCGGTGAGCGGGAACTCCTTGACCAGCGCGTCGAGTTCGAGCAGCGCGTCGCCGGGCTCGGTGGTCGCGGCGGGCGGCGGCGTCACGACCTGCTCGGCGGGCGCGTCGCCGTACGGCACGGGGTGGAAACAGGCGAAGCGGTGGACCGTCCCGGCCCCCTTCGTGGCCTCCGTCACCGCGCCCGAGCGAGGTGCGTCGGCCAGACCGGACCTCAGGCCCGGCTCCGGCGCCACATCCGCCTCGAGCTCCGGCTCCCGCTCCCCGCACTCCTCCGTGGCGAACGCGCAGCGCGGTGCGAACCGGCACCCCGTCGGCCGCACCGTGAGGCTCGGCGGCAGGCCGGGAACGGTGTGCAGCTCGGTGCCCCGGTCCGCAGCCCGCTCCGGGAGCGCCGCGAACAGGGCCTCCGTGTAGCGGTGGCGGGGTCGGGCGAACAGGTCGCGTACGTCGGACTGTTCGGCGACCTTGCCCGCGTACATCACCGCGACGCGGTCGACGCGGTTGGCGATGACGCCCAGGTCGTGCGTGACGAGGATCATCGCCATGCCGAGGGTCTGGCGCAGGTTGTCGATGAGTTCCAGGATCTGGTGCTGCGTCGTGACGTCGAGCGCGGTCGTCGGCTCGTCGGCGATGAGGAGCTTCGGCTCGCACACCAGGGCCATGGCGATGGCCACGCGCTGGCGCATGCCGCCCGACAACTGGTGCGGATAGTTCCTCATGCGCTCGGCGGGCTGCGGCATGCCGACGAGCCGCAGCATCTCCTCGGCCCGCGCCCACGCCTCCTTGCGGCCGATGCCCGCCCGGTGGAGGAGCAGCGGCTCGGCCACCTGCGCCCCGATCGTCATCGTGGGATTGAGCGAGGTCAGCGGATCCTGGAAGACCATGCCGACGGTGTTCCCGCGAACGTTCTGGAGGGTCGGCGCGGTCGCCACGGCCAGGTCCTGGCCGTCGAAGAGGATCCGGCCGCCGGTGACGGCGCCGCCGGGCGGCAGGAGCCCGAGGACGCTCAGGGCGGTCATGGTCTTGCCGCAGCCCGACTCGCCCACGATGCCGAGGGCCTCGCCCGGCGCGAGGTCGAGACCGACGCCGTCGAGGGCGTGGACGGTGCGGTCGCGCGAGGTGATGTCGACGTGCAGATCGTCGATGCTGAGCAGGGGCGCGGGGGTGTCCGGCGCGGCTTCGGTGAGCTGAAGCTCCGTCATGTCTGTGAGGTCCTTTACTTGCGCAGCCGTACTTCGAACGCGTCCCGCAGCCCGTCGCCGATGAAGTTGAACGCGGCGACGACCAGCACGATCGCGATGCCCGGAGGGAAGATCAGCCACCAGTAGCCGTTCTGCGTGTACGTGATCCCGGCCGACAGCATCGAGCCCCAGTCGGCCGACGGCGGCGGGATGGAGAGGCCGAGGAACGCCAGGTAGCTGACGTAGAGGATGGCGTCGGCGATCTGGAAGGTGCAGTTGACGATGACGGTGCCGATCGCGTTCGGCACGATGTGCTTGAAGACGGCCCGCGCGCCCCCGCCGCCCATCATCCGCATCGCCTGGACGTACTCGCGGTTGCGCAGCGAGAGCGCCTCGCCGCGCACGAGCCGTGCCGGGGACAGCCAGGCGACGGCCGCGATGATGAGGATGAGGACGCCCTTGCTGGGCGTGATGATCGCGGCGACGACGACGAGCAGGAACATCGCGGGGATTGCGAGCGCCGCGTCCGTGATCCGCATCATCGCTGCGTCCACCCAGCCGCCGAAGTAGCCGGAGACGGCTCCGTACACGGTGCCGAAGAGGGTGGCCAACAGGCCTGCCGCCAGGCCGATTTCGAGGGACGTCCGGCCCGCGACCATGAGGCGGCCGACCATGTCGTAGCCGAGGTCGGTGGTGCCGAGCAGATGGCCGTCGGTGCCGGGGGAGAGGTTCGCCCGGGACAGGTCGGTGTGGATCTGCTCGGTGTCGTACAGGAGCGGGCCGAGGTAGCTGAAGGCCAGGAGCAGCGCGAGCACGACGACGCCGGTGAGGGCGAGCTTGTTGCCGGTGAAGACCTGGAGGGTGCGGCGGGCGAGCGAGGGCGTGGCCCGCGCGGCCTCCTCGTGCCCGGGCGCGGTGCGCGGGGCCGTCGTGGTGGTCATGCCACGCTCCGTATCCGGGGGTCGAGGACGGCGTACAGGATGTCCGTGAGGAGTGAGCCGAGGACGGTGGCGATGCCGACGACGAGCGTCACGCCGAGCAGCACGGGGAAGTCCGAGCCCTGGGCGGCGTTCCAGAACAGCAGCCCCATGCCCGGGTAGTTGAACATCGACTCGACGACGAGCGCGCCGCTGAACAGCGTCGGCAGATACAGGCCGAGCAGCGTCGCGAGCGGGATGAGCGCGTTGCGCAGGACGTGCCGGACCAGGATGCGACGGCTCGACTGGCCCTTGGCCATGGCGGTGCGGACGTACTCCTCGGTGAGGTTGTCCAGGACCGCCGAGCGCATGTAGCGGCTGAACATCGCCACGATGCCGAACGCCATCGTCACCACCGGAAGCACCAGGCCCGTGAAGTCGCCGAGGAGTTCACCGACCGACTCGCCCTGCGGCGCTTCCGCCGGGAGGACCGGGAAGACCTGCGCGAACAGGATGATCATGATCAGGCCGAGGAAGAACACCGGCGTCGCGTACAGCAGGAACGCGAGCCCGGTGAGCGCGTAGTCCGAGGCCTTGCCGCGCCGGACCGCCTGAAGGAGTCCGAGCGGCACCGCGATGACGACGGCGAGCGCGGTCGAGAGGACCGTCAGGAGCAGTGTCTTCGGCAGCCGCTGCTTGAGCAGCTCGAAGACCGGCGAGTTGAGTTTGTACGAGTCCCCGAGGTCGCCGGTGAACAGCCGCTTCAGGTACATGAGGTACTGCGTCGGCAGTGAACGGTCGTACCCCTGCTGGTGGTTGAACTGTTCGATCTGCTGCGGGGTGCCCTTCGGGCCGAGGATGGCGCGCGCGGGACCGCCCGGCAGCATGTGCAGGAGCACGAAGACGATGATCGACACCAGGAAGAGGACGACGAGCGCCTGCAGGAAGCGCTTGACCAGAAAGCCGGTCACTTGTCGGCCTCCTTCTTGTTCTTGACGTAGTACCAGTCCTGCGGCGCGAACGTGACCGTCGGGTTCTGCTCGATGCCCCGCAGGTCGTTGCGGATCACCGAGACCTGGTACGCGGGGTTGGGCATCCACATCACCGGCAACTGGTCGGCCAGGTAGGCCCCGTACTCGTGCACGGCCTTCATGTCGGGGGAGTACTGCACGGAGCGGATGATGCGGTCGGCCTTCTTGTCGCTGTAGTTGCCGAAGTTCGCCGACGCGCCGGTGGAGAACAACTGCTCTCCGCTCGGGTTGAGCGGGTAGTACCAACTGCCCGCGGTGCCGAAGAAGGACATGTCCCAGTCGCAGCCGGGGTCCTTCGCCGTGCACGGGACGGAGTTGCCGAGCACCGAGTTGAGCGGCTGCTGGCGGACCGTCAGGTCGATGCCGGCCTTGGAGAGCGACGACTTCAGCTCCTGCATCATGTTCGTCGTCTCCGTGGAGCCCGACTGCGAGAGCAGGGTCAGCTCCAGGGGATCGTCCCGCTCGATGCCCTTGCCGCACTCGTCGGCGCCCGTGCCGGGGCGTACGCAGCGCGCGGTGCCGTCCTTCGTCTCCCAGCCGTGGGCCTTGAGCAGGGACGTGGCCTTCGCCACGGAGAACGGGTAGCGATTGCGTTCCATTGCCTTCGACAGGTACTGGCTCTTCGGCGTGACCGGCACCGGGCCGAGCGTCGGCGTCGCGCTGCCCTGCCAGACGACGTCGCTCATCGCCTTCTGGTCGACGAGGTGCTGCATCGCGCGGCGGATGTAGAGCTGGCGCATCAGCGGGCCCGCGTGGGTGGAGTTGAAGTTGTAGACGATGTACGTCGCCGCCCAGCCCTCCCACGGATCGACGCGATAGCCCTTGTCCTCGAACTTCCCCTTCTGCGCCATGACCGACGGCGGGATGTAGCCGTAGTCGACACCGCCCGAACGCAGCACGTTGTACTCGGAGTCGGCGGTGGTGAAGGGCTTGAAGACGACCTTGTCCAGGTGCGGGCGCTGGGACCTCGGCCCGGTGAACTTCTCGTTCGGGACGATGGTGACCTGACCGCTGTCGCGCCAGCCCGCCAGCTTCCAGGGCCCGTTGACCGTCTTCCACAGCGGGTCGGAGCCGTACGAACCGAGGCTCTTCGCGTGCTGGGTGAGACGGGCGAAGACGGCCTTGGCGCCCTTCTTCGTACGGTCGAAGTCGCCGACCGGGCCGCCGTCGGTCCGCGCGCCCCAGGCGTGCTGGGGCAGCGCCCGCATCAGCGTGAGCTGGTTGGCGGTGAACCAGTCGGGGTTGTACGCCCGGGTCAGGCGGAGCCGCACCGTGTGGTCGTCGAGCGTCTCGAACCGCTTGACGTTGTCGGGCATCGTGCCGACCGAGTAGCTGCCCCAGTTCGCCTTGTTGGCCTTCAGGAGGTTGAACCAGAACTCCAGGTCGCGGGCCGTGACCGGCTTGCCGTCGGACCACTTCACGCCCTTGCGCAGCGGCACGGTCACGGTCTTGTTGCCGTCGGAGTACTTCGGCTTCAGGCCGAGCGTGCTCGGCCCGTGCGTGGTCAGCCCGCCCTTGTCCTTGTCGAGGACGGCGTCGTACACCGGCATGAACAGCAGGAACTGGATGCCCGCGTTGTACGAGGCGCCATAGCCCGGCGGGCCGATCGGGAAGATCCAGTTGGGCGTCGCGTTGGGCGGCAGGGCCATGGTCGCGGTGCCGCCCTCGACCGGGACGCCGCCGGTCGGACCCATGTCGACGCGGCCGCCCTCGCGGGTGCACCCCGTGAGGACCGCGAGCACGAGGCCTGCGGCTGCGGCCGCCTTGAGTGAGCGCATGGTGGTGGGCCTCCAGGAACTGCCGGGACCGATCCGTACACGTGAGCGGTAGGGAGGCCCGAACGCTAGGCCTGCGAGGAAAAGCAAGTCAAGAGCTTCGTTCGGCAAAGAATGCGAAAGGTCGGAAGTTCGGGCGCCTTTCTCGGAAGGTCTGGTCAACTTCGTTCGTCGCGACCTAGTGTTCGGCTCGTACTCGAAGCAACTCGTCGAACGAACGGGGTCCGTATGGCCAGCAACGCACACGGCGAACCCGGATCGGCGCAGCACATCGTGCGGCTGGTCTCGTCGGGCGCGGCCGCCTCCAGGGCCGACCTGGTGCGGGAGCTGGGACTCGCGCCGTCCACCGTGTCGCTGCGCGTCCAGGAACTCGTCGCCGCCGGAGTGCTCACCGAGTCCGGCGAGGGCGCGTCGCGCGGCGGGCGCCGCCCCCGGCTCCTGCGGGTGCGCGCCCAGGGCGGCATCGCGCTCGCCGCCGACCTCGGCAGCCACCACGCCCGGCTCGGCGCGGTCGACCTCGACGGCACCGTCCGCGACACCGCCGACCTGCCGCACGACATCACCGCAGGGCCCGAGTCGGCCGTGGACTGGCTGTGCGAGCGCGTCACCGAACTCGCCGCGCGGGAACGCGCGGCGGGCCGCACCGTGCGCGCCCTCGGCGTCGCCTTCCCCGGCCCCGTCCGCCCCGGCGAGGGCCGCGTCCTCAGCCCGTCCCGCATGCCCGGCTGGCACCGCTACCCGCTGCGCGAGGTCCTCGCCGACCGACTCGGCCTGCCCGTGTCCGTCGAGAACGACGCCACGATGATGGCCGTCGGCGAGCACGCCGTGGCCCGCCCCGAGCTCGACCACATGGTCGTCGTGAAGGCCGGCCGGGGCATCGGCAGCGGGGTCATCGCCTCCGGCCGCCCGCACGACGGCGCGAACGGCGCGGCCGGGGACATCAGTCACGTACGCGTCGAGGAGGCGGGCGACCGGCCGTGCAGCTGCGGGAACATCGGCTGCCTGGAGACCGTCGCGAGCGGCGCCGCCCTGATCCGCGAACTCGCCCGCCAGGGCGTGGAGGTGGCGACCACGGGTGAGCTGCTCCGGCTCGTCGCGGACGGCGACCCGCTGGCCACCACCCTGGTGCGCACCGCGGGCCGCCACATCGGCGCGGTGCTCTCCGTCGTCGTGAACTTCTTCAACCCGCAGGCCGTGTCCCTCGGTGGTGTCCTCGCCACCGCCGAGCCGCTGGTCGCCGCCGTCCGGGGCGTGCTGTACGAACGCTGCCTGCCCGTGTGCACCGCCGATCTGGAGATCACCACCACGGTGACGGGCCCGGACGCGGGGCTGCTCGGCGCGGGCCTCACCGCCCTGCGCCGCCACCTGCGGACGGGGCCCGCCGCCCAGAGTCCCGCCACGGACCAGGAGCCGTCCGGCACCCCCGCCCGGGACTCCACCCCCGAGGAGCCCTCCGCCCCCGCCGACCAGGAAGAGAGCGCATCCGCATGACCACCGCCCCGGCCGCCCCCGCGACCGCCCCGGCCGTCACCCACCGCCGCCTGCGCGTCGGCATCGGTGGCATCGGCATCGAGTCCTCCACGTTCTGCCCGCACCGCTCCACCGCCGACGACTTCCGCCAGACCCGCGGGCAGGAACTCCTGGACCGCTACACCTGGACCCAGGCGGACTCCGACCTGGCGGACCTCGTCGAGTGGGTGCCCCTGCTGCACGCGACCGCGCTCCCGGGCGGCCCGGTGGAGGCCGAGTCGTATCTGGCCCTCAAGGACGAACTGGTCACCCGCATCCGGCAGGCGGGCCCCCTCGACGGGCTCGTGTACGACATCCACGGCGCCATGAGCGTCGTCGGCCTCACCGACGCCGAGGCCGACCTGACCGAGGCCGTCCGCGCGGCCCTCGACTCCGTCGGCACCCCCGACGGCACCGGCCGCCCCATGATCTCCACCGCCATGGACCTGCACGGCAACGTCTCCCACCGCTTCGCCGCGCCCGTCGACCTGCTCACCGCGCACCGTCTCGCCCCGCACGAGGACGCCTGGGAGACCCGCGAGCGCGCGGCCCGCAACCTGGTGCGCTGTCTGCGCGAGGGCAGCCGCCCGCACCGCGCCTGGGTGCAGGTGCCCGTCCTCCTTCCGGGCGAGAAGACCAGCACCCGCCTGGAGCCCGCCGCGTCCCTGTACGCCTCGCTCGCCGACATCGAGAAGCTTCCCGGCATCCACGACGCCGCGATGTGGGTCGGCTACGCCTGGGCGGACGAGCCGCGCTGCCAAGCCGCGATCGTCGTCACCGGCGACGACGCCGAACGCGCCGCCGCCGAGGCGCGGAAACTGGCCCGGCGCTACTGGGACGCCCGGCGCGACTTCGTCTTCGTCGGCCCGACCGGCAGCGCCGAGGAGTGCGTCGAGCAGGCCGTGGCCTCGACGAAACGGCCGTTCCTCATCAGCGACTCCGGCGACAACCCGACGGCCGGCGGCGCGGGCGATCTCGCGTACATGCTCGGCAAGCTCCTGGAGAACGACGCGATCCGCTCCGGCGAGGTCACCGCCGTGCACCCGGGCATCACCGACCCGGTCGCGGTCGCCCACTGCTTCGACGCGGGCGTGGGTGCCGAGGTGACGCTCTCCGTCGGCGGCAAGGTCGACGCCCACCACGGCGGACCGTACGAACTCACCGGCACCGTCGAGGCGTTGCAGCGCGCCACCGACCGGAAGGACCGGGCCGAGGGCGGCGCCTACGACCGGGGCGTGGACATGGCGGCGGTCCGGGTCGGCGGGCTCACCCTGATCCTGGTCGAGCGCCGCAAGCCCTTCCACACGCTCGCCGACTTCACGGGCCCGGCCGAGGGCGGCCTCGGCATCGACCCGCGCACGTACGACCTGGTCGTCGTGAAGATCGGCTACCTGGAGCCGGAGCTGTACGACATGGCGGCCGACTGGCTGCTCGCGCTCACCCCGGGCGGCGTCGACCAGGACCTCAAGAGGCTCGGGCACCACCGCGTGGAGCGGCCCTTGTACCCCTTCGACGAGGACGCGTACGAAGACGGCGCGGGCCCCGACCTGACGGCGGCCCTGCTGCCGCCGCTCTCCCCGCACCGCGCCTGACGCCAGAGAGGAACCGCCCGCATGAAGCGTGCCGCCACCCTGTCCGCTCTCGTCTGCCTGCTCGCCGTCACCGCCGCCGCGCCCGCGGCGCCGGACGCGGGCCGCGACCACCACCCCGGGCCCAGCAAGGGCACCCTCCTCGACTCCGTGCCGAAGAAGGGCGTCCTCAAGGTGTGCACGACCGGCGACTACCGCCCCTTCACCCATCGCGACATCGACGGGAAGTACAGCGGCATCGACGTCAAGATGGCCCACGACCTCGCCAAGTCCCTCGACGCCGAGCCGATGTTCGTCGCCACCACCTGGAAGGAGATCGCCGACGACGTCGCGGACGGGCGCTGCGACATCGCCGTCGGCGGCGTCTCCATCACGCTGCCGCGTGCCCGTCAGGTGGCGTTCAGCGAACCCACCCGCGAGGACGGCAAGACACCGATCGTGCGCTGCGCCGACAAGGCCCGCTTCGGGGACGGGGCGCTGGCCGACATCGACAAGCCCGGCACCAAGGTCGTCGTCAACCCCGGCGGCACCAACGAGCAGTTCGCCCGCGCGCACATCAAGCGGGCCTCCCTCATCGTGCACCCGGACAACTCGACGATCTTCAAAGAGATCATCGACGGCCGCGCGGACGTGATGATGACCGACGCCAGCGAGACCCGCTACCAGGCGAAGATCCACCCCGAGCTGTGCTCGCTCCACCCCGAGAAGCCCTTCACCTTCGCCGAGAAGGCCTACGCCGTGCCGCGCGCGGACGCGCGATTCAGGGAGTACGTCGACCAGTTCGTGCACCTCGCGACGCACGACGGGACGTACGCGGCGTACGAGGCGGAGTGGCTGGAGTAATCCGATGGAGGTAGGTGGCCGGGCCATGTACTGTGGCGCGGTCATCTGGCCGACCGGGCATCTTTCCTGGTCAGCGGCGTCTCTCAGGGAAGAAGCAGGGCAGTGGAACACAGCGGATGGGCCGACGAACGGTTCGGGGCGGTCGCGGACGTCTTCGCGGAGAACTTCGCCGAGTTCGACGAACTCGGCGCGGCCGTCACCGTGTTCGTCGACGGCCGCGAGGTCGTGAACCTGTGGGGCGGCGTCGCCGACCAGCACACCGGCCGGGCCTGGCAGCAGGACACCGTCGTGCCCGTCTTCTCCTGCGCCAAGGGCATCGTCAGCGTCTGCGCCCACCTGCTCGCACAGCGGGGGCGCCTCGACCTGGACGCCCCGGTCGCCACGTACTGGCCGGAGTTCGCCCGCGGCGGCAAGGAGTCGATCACCCCGCGCATGGTGCTCGGCCACCGCGCCGGGCTCCCCGTCCTCGACGCCTCCCCGGCCTTCGCGGAGATCA
Source organism: Streptomyces sp. NPDC041205 (assembly GCF_055591765.1). NCBI lineage: Bacteria > Bacillati > Actinomycetota > Actinomycetes > Kitasatosporales > Streptomycetaceae > Streptomyces > Streptomyces sp. NPDC041205. The sequence goes on from NZ_JBVIZH010000004.1 coordinate 227,428, forward strand.
CCGCGTGGACGCCGGTGGTGCGCGCCATCGAGGAGCAGGAACCGCTGTGGGCGCCCGGTGAGACGTACGAGTACCACGCCCACGTCTTCGGCTTCCTCCTCGGCGAGGTGATCCGCCGCGTCACCGGACTCACCCCGGGCGCCTACTTCCGCGAGGCCGTCGCCGACCAGCTGGGCCTGCGCACCTGGATCGGCCTGCCGGAGCGGGAACTCGGCACCCTGGCGCGGCTCGTGGAGGCGCCGGGCAGGCCGCCGATGCCCGGCCCCGAATCGATGCTCACCCGCATGGTCACCATGAACGGCGCCTTCGTCTTCCCCGGTGTCGACGTCCCGCACGGCTGGAACGACCCCGCGCTCCTCGGCGCGGAGATCCCCGGCGCGGGCGCGGTCTCCTCGGCGCACGGCCTGGCCGCGCTGTACGCCGCCGCCGCGACCGGCGTCGACGGATCCGAGCGGCTGCTGAGCCGCGAGACCGTCACCGACGCGGTGCGTGAGCAGTCCGGCGGCACCTCGTGGCTCGGTTTCGACATGGGGGCACGCTGGGGCTCCGGCTTCCTCCTCGACGCCCCGGACTTCCGCCCCACCCTGGGGCCGCGCAGCTTCGCCAACGACGGTGCCGGCGGCCAGTTCGCCTTCGGCGACGACGAGTTCGGGGTGGGCTTCGCGTACGTGGCCAACAAGATGATCGGGCACGGAGACACGCGCGCCAACCGCCTCGTCGCGGCCGTACGGGAGTGCCTGGGGGAGCGCGGAACGCCCGCCTTGGGGTAATCCCTGGGCCCGCCCCCGAGGACGCGGCGCGCGCGGCGGTTCTACGGTGGCAGCGCCAGGAGCGGCAGGAGTCGGGGGACTTCTGCGACGGGGGGCTCCTGGTGAGCGGCTATCGGCCGGAGGTCCGGACATGCACCCTTCCCGCAGGCGCTGCGTACACAGCGGGACGAGCGGACGGCTCGCCACGACCAGCACCGACGACATCGACGCGCTCGTGGCGAGCCTCAAGGACCGGCCGCGTGTGGTCCTGCACTTCCACGGCGGGCTCGTCGACGACGCGCTCGGGTTCGCCACCGCCGAGCGGCTCACGCCGGTGTACGAGGCGGCGGGCGCCGAGCCCGTGTTCTTCGTGTGGAGCAGCGGCCTCCTGGAGATCCTGCAGGGCAACCTGCCGCAGATCCTCAGCGAGGGCGTCTTCCAGACGCTCCTGAACCGGGTGACCCGCTACGCCGCCGGAGTCGTCTTCCGGCGCCCCGGCCAGCGCGCCGCGGGTTCGCTCACCGCCCCGCCCGCCCGGGCCGTGGCCGCCGAACTCGCCCTGCTGCGCACCGGCCAGGAACCCTACGCCCGCCTGAACCCGCCCGCCGCCGTACCACCGCTCGGTGAGGCCGAACGCGTCCTCATCACCGCCGAACTGTCGGCGGACACCGAACTCGCCGACCGCAACCGGGAGATCGTGGGCTCGGTCCTGCGGTCGGCGCCCACGACGACCGCCGCGCGCGATATCGACGGGGGGCGCGCGGCGGTCGCCACCCTCATGTCACCGGACACGGTGGCCGAACTCGCCGCGGACACCGACGGGGGCAACCGGCGCGCCCTAGTCACGTCCGCGCTCCTCGTGCGCAAGACCGTGCGCGTCATCGCCGCGGTCGTGGGCCGCTTCCGGCTGCGCACCGACCACGGCCTGTACCCGACCGTCGTCGAGGAGATCCTGCGGGAGTTCTACCTCGCCAACGTGGGCGCCGCCGTCTGGGACGCCATGAAGCGGCAGACGGCCGACACGTTCGCGGCGTCCGACGAGATCCGCGCGGGCCGCTACTTCCTTGACCGCTTCAGCCAGCTCCTCGCCTCCGGCAGCCGCCCCAAGGTCACCGTCGTCGGGCACAGCGCGGGCGCCGTCTTCATCGGCAACCTGCTCACCGACCTCGCCCGCAGGCGCGCCGCCGCCGACGACCCGCTGCCCGCGGACTTCCGCGTCCGCGACGTCGTGCTGCTCGCGCCCGCCTGCACCGTCACCCAGCTCGCGCCGGTCGTGCGGCTGCGCCGCGAACTCTTCGACCGGCTGCGGATGTTCACGATGACCGACCCGGCCGAACGCGCCGACCACCTGGTGCCGCTGCTCTACCCGAGGTCGCTGCTGTACTTCATCTCCGGCGTCCTGGAGCGCGGGCCCGCCCGGCAGTCGGCCGTCGCGCCGATCGTCGGCATGCAGCACTGGTACACCGCCGACGGAGCCTTCGGCGGGCGGGACTCCGAGGAACTGCGGGCGTTCCTCGCGGCGGACCCGCGGCGCACCGTGTGGTCGCCCGTGGCGGCGGGGGAGCCGGGGCTGAGCTCCGGCGCCCGTACGCACGGCGCGTTCGACGACGACCCCGAGGTCCTGGCCAGCCTCGCGCGGATGCTCGCCGACTGACCGGCGCACGGGTTCACACACGGGTGCACGAGGGGGAAGCCCGATGAACGACCTGCACTACGCCGTGGTCGTCGGCATCAACCGCTATCCGGCGATCAGCGACCTGAGCGGCGCCCGCGGCGACGCGGCACGGTTTCACGACTGGCTCGTGGACTCGGCCGGAGGCAACGTACCGGCCCGGAACGTCGCGCTCGTCACGGCCACCGAACGCGACGAGCGCGAGGCCGACGTGATGAGCGCCGTCCCGACCCGGGAGAACGTCAACCGCGCCCTGTACCTGACCCACAGCGCGGTCCGCGCCGCCGTCGCGGCCGGCGGCGACTGGGCCAACACCCGGCTGTACGTGTTCCTCGCCGGGCACGGCATCGCGCCGTTCGGCGGCGACGCCGCGCTGCTCATGGCCAATGCCGCGATCGACCTGCTCGGCAACCACATCGCCGTACGCCCGTATCTCTCCTGGTACGAGTCGGCGTCGCCGTTCCACGAGATCGTCTTCTTCGCCGACTGCTGCCGCACCCGCTTCGGCGGCGTCACCGCGTTCGGGCCGCCCTTCACGGACACCACGGAGGCCCCCGACAAGGTCGAGAGCTTCGTCGGCTACGGCTCGGCACTCGGCGACCCTGCCTACGAACAGCTCTCGCCCCACCCCGACCAGTCGCGCGGGCACTTCACCAGCGCTCTCCTGGAGGGCCTGCGCGGGGCGGGCGGCGGCACCGTCACCACCGAGGGCGAGGTGACCTCCGACAGCCTCGCGCGCTACGTACGCCGCCACGTCCTCGACCGCACGGCCGGGGAACTCGTCCCGCAGGAGGCCCGGTTCCTGCGGGAGACCAGTACCCCGATCGTCTTCGCCAGAGGGCTCGGCGGGGTCGGATCGTACCCGGTGACCCTGCGCTTCCCGCCGGGCTTCACGGGCGGCGTCGAGCTGCGCGGCCGGGGCTTCGACGAGCCGCGCAGGCTCGACATCGACGGGGCGGACCATGTCGCGTCCCTGGTGCCCGGGCTCTACAAGGTCGTCGCGGACAGCTTGACCGCGCCGGAGTTCAGGGACGGCGGATTCTTCGAGGTGGTGACCGGGGGTGGCAGCGTTGTCCAGTTCTGACCAGTCGCGTACGGAGGAGGCGCAGCGGCGTCCGGAGGTGCCGTTCGTCGTCGTCCCCGACACCCCGTCGGTCCTCATCACTGTGACCGACGAGGCCCTGACCGAGGTCGCCCACGGCATGGGCACCATGGAGACGACCGTCGCCCCCGGCATCTACCGCATCGAACAGCGCTTCGCGGGCGCCGTGGCGAGCCAGTTCGTCGAGGTCGGCACGACCGCCTTCACCGCCCGCCTCCCGCTGCCCCGCGTCCCCGCCCCCGCCCCCGTCGAACACACCGTCACCACGCGGGCCGCGCACCGCGAGGCCACCCTGCGCTGGAGCACGGAATCCACGCACCGGCGGGGCCGGCCCAGCCTGATGGTGCTGCTGCGCAACCTGCGCCGCGACTGGCACCTCGACCCCGGCGCCCTCCAGATCACCGACGGGAGCGGCACGGCCGTGGACGGCGGCGAGACGGGCTGGCGGGCGGACCCGCAGCAGGGCTGGGCCGCCTGGAGCGGCCGCCTCGCGCCCGGGGGCTACCGGCTGCGGCTGCGCGAACCGTCCGGCGACGGGCTGCCGCTGGCCCAGGCCCTGTGGGTGTCGGAGGGCTGGACGACCCTCGTCTTCGTCGGCAACGGGCCGTACGGGCCGCTGCCGCAGCACGCCACGGTCGAGATGGCCCCGCTCGGCACCGGCTGGCGCCCGGCCGACGAGGCCCTGAACCTCGCCCGCGAGGCCGCCCTCTCCGGGCTGCGCCAGGGCATGGACCTGACGTCGGAACGGCAGCTGTTCCCGATGCTCGAATCGGAGCGCCTCGACCCGTTCCTCGGCATCCTCGGCGCGCACGCGATGCTCCTCGACCGGGCGCCCGACCTGCGCCGCCTGGACCAGGTCGTGCAGCGCCTCGCCCCGCACGTCCCCGGGCACCCCGACCTCGCCGCGCTCAGCACGCTGTTCGACGGGGCGGCCCCGCAGGTCTCGTCGCCGCCGATGCTGGCCGCCTCCTGCCAGCTCCTCATCCGGGCCGACGGCGCCGACCCCGGAGTGATCAAGGACGGTTCGACGGCGGAGAGCGTCGCCGAGCACCTGGTCGGGCGCGGTGTCTGGACGACGTGGCTGGAGGAGGACCGACGGCCCGCGGCGGGGGCGCGCGGCGGCCTCACGGCGGCTGCCGCCGGGCCCTCGGCAGCCGACCCGGTGAACCGGGTCCAGGCGTACGTGCGCGAGATCGCGACCCTCGCCGACAAACCCGTGGACGAGGTCCTGCGGGACGTCCCGCGCGACGAGCTGTGCCGCAGGACGGGATTGCCGCACCGGCCGGTGGAGCGGGCGATCGAGCGGTTGCGGGAGTCGGGGGAGGGCTGAGCGGGGCCGGGCCGGGTCGGGCAGCGGGGACCGGCCCCGGGGCGGGGGATGAGTGGAGGGGCCGGGCGGCTCGGGGGAGCCCGGCCCCTCCGGCATGGGTGCGCGGGCATGCCTGTGGGCGGTGAAGCGAGGCAGTCCTGAAGGCGGGTGGACGGCGAAAGCCAGCAGGCAGGCGGACGGCGAACGCGCGACGGCCGGTGGGCCGCGAGGGCGCGCGGGGAGAGGCAGGTGCCCCGCGGGTCGGCCGTGTCGCGGCCTCCCGCGGAACTTGGGCACCCCGTCCAGGGCGTGAGCGACCACCCAGGTGGTGGCCGTGACGGCCGGCGCGTCGCTCAACCAGGGGAGATCCCCCTTCTCCCCGCATCCTGGACGGGGCACGTCCCATCGTGACGGCCGGGCGTCACCGCGGCGTCACATCATCCGTGGGTGCCGTGTCCGGCGCCCCGCCCCCGCGAACCCGGAGCGTGCCGCCCTCCCGCCCGCACGAGGACGGACCGCCGCGCCCTCACACCAGAGCGTGCCGCAGCATCGACGAGAACTGGCCCGAGGGCTCCACGCCGAGTTCCCTCAGGAGGAGTTCGCGGAACGTCTCGTACTGCCGCACCGCCTCCGTGAGGTTGTGCTCCGCGAGGTGCACGGACACGACCGCGCGGTGGGCGCTCTCGCGCAGCGGGTCGACGCGGGTGCTCTCCAGGGCGGCCTCCAGCGCGGGCGCGTACAGGCACCGGGCGACGAGCCGCGCCGACAGCGCCTCCAGGGCGTGCAGCCGCAGCTGATGCAGCCGCTCGCGCTCGAAAGACACCCAGTCCTGCTGCCAGCCGGGCAGCAACTCGCGGCCGCAGAGCAGCACGTGGTAGGCCGTCCGCATCCGTTCCCGCGCGGCGGACAGGGCGTCCCCGGACAGCACGTGGTGCGCCGCGTGGGTGAGGTCCTGGATGTCGACGCGCACCCGGTGGCTGAGCGAGAGGGCGCCGTCGTGGGTGTCGGTGAGCGCCGAACCCGCCCCGTTGAGCCGCCACACGGCGGTGCGCAGGCTGGCGCGGGCCCGCGCCTCGGTGACCTCGGGCCACAGCGTGCCCGCGAGCGCCGAGCGCGTCGCCGCCCCGCACAGCGCGAGCCGCGCGAGCACCTGACGGCCGCTCGCGGGGACGTCCAGCGGCTCGCCGGCGCGCGCGTCGAGACAGCCCGGGTCGTCCGGACACACGGCGGTGCAGTCCGGGTTCCCGCAGGCGGGTTCCGGCGCCTCCCGGCTGAGGAGGAATCCCCCGAGCAGCCGCAGCCGCAGTGTCGGCCGCTCCTCCCCGGCCGCCCCGTACCTGATGGAAACCATCGGGCCACCTCCAGTGGGCTCCCGCGTTCGCCCTGCCCTACCGGCTCGACCGTACGAGCGGGGCGCGGCGCGCGCCTCCGGGACCGTGCCGGGGATTACCCCGGTTCGCTCAGCCCGCCGACGGCGACGAGGACGGCGGCCCGATCCGTCGGACGAGGCCGATCCGTGAGGTGATCCCGAGCTTCGCGTAGGTGTGCCCCAGGTGGTATTCGATGGTCTTGACGCTCAGGGCGAGCGCCGTGGCGATCTGACGGTTCGTGAGGCCCTGGGCGGCGAGGCGTGCCACGGCCAGCTCCTGGGGGGTGAGCGTCCCGTCCAGGGCGTCGGCGGCGGCGTCCCGCTCCCGGCCGCCCGCCGGAAGGTCGGGCGCCGCCCGGCCGCAGGCGTTCAACTCCCTCAGGCACAAAGCCCGGTAGGGCCCCGCGCCGAGCGCCGTCATCGTCGTGTACGCGGCCTGCAACTGCGCGATCGCCAGGGACCGGCGGCCGATCCTGCGCAGGAACGACCCGTGGTCCAGCTCCACCCGCGCCCGCACGAACGGCATCGGGACCTGCGCCGCGTGGTCCTGCGCCCGCGCGAACGCCGCCTGCGCGCGCTTGGGGTCGCGGCGCGCGGCGGCCAGATTGCCCCGGGCCCGCGCGGCCGCGGCGAGCGACCCGTGCCGGCCACGGGCCCGCGCCCGCTCCTCGAACGGGCCGAGCACCGCCTCCGCCTCGTCCAACTCGCCGACCTGCACCAGCGCGTCGCCGAGCAGCGGCTGCCAGTCGACCACCCCCGGCTCGTTGACGCCGTCCTGCTCGGCGAACCGCAGCAGCGGCCGCAGCGCGTCCACGACCTCCCGCGGCTCGCCGCGCGCGTCCGCGAAGTGCCCCCGCGCGCACACCGCGTACGCGTACGCGACGGGCGTCTCGGCGCCGCCCGGCACGTCGAGGGCGGTCCGCAGATGGTCCGACGCGCGCTCCCAGGCGCCCCGCGCGGCCAGGATCTGCGCGGACACGCCGTGCGTGACGGGCTTCAGCCACGACTGATCGGTGTCGTCGGCGATCGACGCGGACGACTCGGCGTGGATCAGCGCCTCGTCCCAGGCGCCGAGCCGGTGCAGGGTCTGGGCGAGCGCGGACGCCGAGAGCAGCCGCAACGGCACGGTCGTCGTACGGCAGTTGGCGACGGCGCCGAGCAGATCCTGGCGCGCCCCCGGCAGGTCGTCCGACCACAGCTTCAACTGCCCGCGTGCGAGCAGCAGATCGATGCTCTTCAGCGGCACGATCATGGGGTCGGGCAGATCCGCCGCGATCGCGATGCCCTCCTTGGCGCGGCCGCTGAGGCCCAGGGCGATGAGGTGGTTGAAGCGCAGCATGCGGCTCGGTCCCTGCGCGGTGGACAGGCGCTGGGCGCGCTCGGCCCACTGCGCGGCGAGCGCGGCCCGGCCGCACATCACGGCCGCGTAGCTCAACTGCTCGGCGGCGCGGGCCGCGAGGGACGGGTCCCGCTCGCGGTCGCACTGCTCCCAGGCGTCCGCGAGCAGCGTCCGGGCCGCCTCCGTGCGCCCCTGTACACGCGCCACATAGCCGCGTACGTACCCGCGCAGCGCCGGATCGGCCCCGTCGGGCACGCCGTTGGCCAGTTCGGCGGCCTCCTGCACGCGGCCGTCGAGCAGCAGTGCCTCGACGGCCTCGACGGTGAGCCGGTCCCGCTCCCGTGGGCTCGTCGCGACGCGTGCGGCGTGCCGCAAGTGCGTACCCGCGACGGCCCATTGGCCGGTGGCGGCCTCGCGGCGCGCGCAGGTCGCCAGCGCGTCGGCGAGCTGCTCGTCGGGTCCGGTGGCGGCGAGGACGCGGTGGCGCAGCTTGGTGTACTCGTCGTCGACCAGCTCCGCGGCCCGGGTGTGCAGGGCGGCGCGCTGGGCGGGCCCGATGTCCTGGTAGACCGCCGCGTGCACCAGCGGGTGCGGGAAGGCGACCTCGGGCGCCACCCCGGCGGGGGTCTCGCGCAACAGGCCCGTCTTGACGGCCCGTTCGAGTGCGGGCAGCGGCTGGGTGACCCGCGCGAGGTGGGCGGCGGTGCGCAGTCGGCAGGAGAGTCCGAGCACGCTCACCGCCTGCACCAGGCGCTGGGTGGCCGCCCCGCAGTCGGCGAGGTTGGCGAGCACCAGCATGGCGTACGACCGGGGCGCGGGCAGCGGCGTCGCCACGTCGAGCAGGACGTCGGGCGGCACCTGGCCGAGCAGCGCGCGGGCGTGCAGCGGATTGCCGTGCGTGTGGGAGTGCAACCGCTGCGACGCCGAGTGCGGAAGGCGCGCGGAGCCCAGGCGCACGCTGAGCGCGGCCAGCTCGCCGGGGCTGAGGCCGTCGAGGGCGAGGCGGCGCGTGGGGGTGTCGGTGAGCAGGCGGCGCAGTCCGTCGGGCAGTTCGGGCACCTGCGGGTCGCGCAGCGCGACGATCGCGAGGACCCGGTCGTGGCGCAGCCGTCGCAGCGCGAACGTCAGCGCGTTCAGGGACTCGGGGTCCGACCAGTGCGCGTCGTCCACGACGAGGATCACGGGCCCCTTGCCCTGCACCTCGCTCAGCAGGTCGAGCAGCCCGAACCCGGCCGCGAGCGGCGGCAGGTTGGCGTGCAGGGACTGCGGTACGCGGACGAGACCGGCCAGGGTCTCCGGCACCGGCAGCGGGCTCTGCCCGACGAGCTGGGCGAGCACGCCGCACGGCAGCGCGCTCTCGTTCTCCTCACCGCTCGCGTGCAGCACACAGGTGCCGTGCACCGAGTCGAGGAACCGGCGCACCAGTGCCGTCTTGCCGATGCCGCCGGGCCCTTCGAGCAGCACGAGCCGCGGCGAGCCCGCGCAGACAGCGGCGAAGTCCTCCTGAAGCGCCGCCAGTTCGTGCGTGCGGCCGCAGAACGCGTCGCCGGGCGGCGGGGCGTGGAACAGGTCGTTCGCTGTGTCCTCGGGTGTCATCACCGCCCCCGCGCATCGGCACCGGCCGCGGGTGACCCGAAAGGGACAGTGACCCGTGCCGGGCGCATGGCCAGGACACCACGATGATGGGCGACCGGCGCTCCGCACAAGGCGAATTCCGACTTCCGTGCATGAGGACCGGCCTGGCCGCGGCCGTGCGGGCGCTCGCTCGGCCGCCCGTTACGGAGCGGTCAGCCCGCCGCCCGGCGGCTCCCGGCGCGGCGTGTTCCGCCCGGCGCCCGGCGACTCCTGGTGCGGCGGCGCGTCCAGGCCCGCGCCTTCCGGCAGGGGAGGTTCGAGCAGCGCGAGGAGTTCGAGCCAGCCGTGGAAGGGCCGCGGACTCCCGCAGCTCTCGGCGGCGACGCTCCCGCACACACCGTCGTGCTCGCGGTACACCTCGATGACATAGCGCACAACGCCTCCCGGGGACCGGCCCAGGACGTGAGCCGTGACGCATGGCGACGCCGCCCAGAGTAGAAGCGCCCCGCCGGGCGCCGCGTCGGTGCGGCACCTAGGGAAATCCCTAGGGTGGCAAGGGAGTTGTGACCGTAGGTGCTGGGGGCGTCCGGTGCGCGCGCTGCACAAGGTGCGCGTGGTGCGCGGGCCGCAGCCTGCGGCGCCAGGCCCCTCGCGGGCGACGCCGCAGGTCGCGTCCCTGCGGCAGCAACGCGCCGACGAGGGCGCGGACGACGGACGGCGGGGGTGGGGCCGCGGGCGGCAGCGGTACGGGGGACGGGCACATGGCGCCGATCATGGCACCCAGCGAACAGGGCCTCCGGCGCGTATCTGCCCCTTGCCCGGCCCCTTGAGCCTGCCCCTTGCCCGGCCCCTTGAGCCTGCCCGTGAGCCCGTGAGCCCGTGAGCCCGCGGCGGCGGGGGTGCCCGTGCCCACGCGTTCCGCCACGCCCCTGCCCGCCAGCCCAGTGACACCTGTGACCCCCCGCGCAGGCGGTGTTGCTCAGCGCAGCGTGGTGAGCGAGTGTTCCTGGCATGGATCGCGACAGGAACCACACCCCCCTCCCTCCTCCTCGTTCCTTCCAGCCGTCACGCCGTCAACTGCTCGTCGCCGCAGGCGTGGCCGGGGCGGCCGGTGCCGTCGGTGCCGTCGGGGCGGCGGGCGCCGGGCCCGCCGCGGCGCGGGAATCCGCCGGTGTGCCCCTGTCGTTCAGACGGGCCACCAACGGCTCGGCGACGCTCTCGCCCTCCGGAGACCGGCTGGTCGCCGAGGTGCAGCACGTCCTGTGGTCCCAGCCGCGCGGCGGGGGCAAGGCGACCCGGCTCACCCCGCCCGGCCTGGAACCGAACCGGCCGGTGTACGCGCCGGACGGCGGACTCGTCGCGTTCTGCGCCTTCCAGGGCGGCGGCTTCCACATCTGGACCATGCGTCCCGACGGCTCGGAGGTCGAGCAGCGCACCGAGGGCCCCTGGGACGACCGCGGTCCGGCCTGGTCGCCCGACGGCACGCGGCTCGCCTTCGCCTCGGAGCGCGGCGGCGACCCGGTCGTGGGCAGCCCGTACCGCGTCCACGTCCTCGATCTGCGCAGCGGCGAGCTGTCCCGCGTCACCGGGGTGCCGGGGCAGGACGGCCCGCTGCAGGACGGCCCCTGGGAGGACTTCGACCCCGCCTGGTCGCCGGACGGGAAGCGGATCCTGTTCGTCCGGGCGAAGGGGGTCACCACGGCCACCGGCCTGGCCCTGGAGGCACGGACCGTCGCCGTCGCCCCGGCCGACGGGGCGGGCCCGGTCGTCGTGGAACACACCGAGACCGAGAACGCCCAGGTCATGACGCCCGCCCCGAGCCCGGACGGCCGCCGCCTCGCGTATCTGCGCACCACCCCCTCGCCCGCCGCGTCCTGCGCGCTCGTCGTCGACGGCAAGCGCGTGGACGTCACCGGCGACATCGCGCCCGTACCACCGCGCTGGACGAAGGACGGCAAGCTGCTCCTGACCGTCGACGGCCGTTTCACCCTCGTACGCCCGGAAGCACCGGGCACGGCGGAGGCGCTCGCGTTCGACGGTGTGCTGCGCGTGGACCGGCCGCGCTACCGGGTCAAGGAGTACGACCTCGGGCTCGTGGAGCAGCGGGTGCGGCCCGTGCGGGGGGTGCATCTGCCCGCGCTCTCTCCGGACGGCCGCAAGGTCGCCTTCGCGGCCCTCAACTCGCTGTGGCTCGCGGACGCGAAGGGCGGCCGGGCACCGAAGCGGCTGCGCAGGGCGGAGCCCACGCGCTATCTCCTCGCCCCGTCGTGGGCGCGGGACGGGCGTTCCCTGGTGTACGCCGACGACCGCGACGGACTCCTCGGCGTCTACCGGCGAGACCTGGCGACCGGCAAGGAGACCGCGCTGGCGACGGGCGGCCGGGTGCACCCGGCGCTCTCGCCCGACGGCCGCAGGCTCGCCTGCCTCGACATGACCGGCAGGCTCGTCGTGCGCGACCTGGACGCGGGCACCGAACGCGTCCTCGCCGACCCGCTCGGCGGCGGCGGGATTCCCGGACGGCCGAGCTGGTCGCCGGACGGCCGTCTGCTCGCCCTGTGCGACCGCAACCGCCTCAACCTCCGCTTCCGTGAGGGCTACAACCTCATCCGTGTCGTCGACGCCGGCACCGGTACCGCCCGGCTGCACGCCGTCGCGCCGCACACGTCCGTCGCCGACCGGTACGACTCCGGGCCCGTCTGGTCGCCGGACGGGCGCTGGATGGCGGTGATCGTCGAGTCCGCGCTGTGTCTGCTGCCCGTCGCCCCCGACGGCAGCCCGCGCGGCGAGCTGCGCACCCTCACCACCGAACCCGCCGACCACCCCACCTGGTCGGGCGACTCGAAGACGCTCCTGTACCTTTCGGGCGCCAAGCTGCGCCTCATCGGCGTCGACGGCGGCCACGCCCGCACCGTGCGCGTCCCGCTCGACCAGCGCAGGCCCGCGCCCGCCGACACGGTCGTACACGCCGGACGGCTCTGGGACGGCACCGGCGACACGGTCCGGGAGGACGTCGACATCGTCGTACGCGGTGGGCGCGTCGCCGCCGTCGAACCGCACCGCGCCTCCCGCGAGGGCACCCTCCGGCGTGTCGACGCCTCGGAGGGCACCGTCCTGCCGGGGCTGTGGGACACCCACACCCACCCGTGGCAGAGCACCTACGGCGGCCGCCAGACCGTCGGCCAGCTCACGTACGGGATCACCACGGCCGTCTCGCTCGGCGGCTTCGCGTACGAGCAGGCGCGCATCCGTGAGGCGGTTGCCACCGGGCAACTCGCCGGGCCCCGCCTGCTGACCACCGGCGAACTCCTCGACGGCGGGCGCGTCGCGTACAGCATGGGCCGCGCCCACCGTACCCGCGCGGGCCTGCGCCGCTCCCTGGAGCGGGCCGCGCAACTCGACTGGGACTTCGTCAAAACCTATGTGCGGGCGCCCAGTTGGGTGATGGAGGAGGCCGCCCGGTTCGCGCATGAACGCCTGGGTGTGCGTTCCGGCAGCCACTTCCTGTCGCCCGGCATCCAGTCCGGGCAGGATCTGACGACCCATCTGCAGGCGACCCAGCGCGCCGAGTTCGGGCACGCCATCACGGCGTCAGGGCGTGCCTACGACGACGTCACGGAGATCTACAGCGCACGGGGAGCGCGGTTCGCGATGATCGCGACGCCGTTCACCTCGGCACCGCTCCTGGGTGCCGACCCCGGCCTCGCCGACGACCCCCGGGTCACCGCCGTGATGGCGCCGTGGGACGCGGCGGCGGTCGTCAAGGGCGCGGGCACCCCGCCGACGGCCGCCCAACTGGCCACGCTGCGCACGGAGACCGACATCTACCGGCGCGTCCTCGCCGCCGGGGGCCTCGTCGCGCTCGGCACCGACCAGCCCCTCGTCCCGATCGGCCTGTCCCTGCACCTGGGCCTGCGCGCCCTGCACCGCGGCGGCCTCTCCCCGGTCGAGGCGCTGCGCACCGTGACGGTGCTGCCCGCGCGGCTCTTCGGCGTCGCGGACGACCTCGGGACAGTCGAGTCGGGCAAGGTCGCCGACCTGACGGTCGTGGACGGCGACCCGTTCACGGACTTCACGTCGCTGGTGCGGACCGTGGCGGTGCTGCGCGGCGGCACTCCGTACGAGACCGACGACCTGGTGTCCGCGTTCCCGAAGGCGACCCGGCACGCCCACGAAGGCTCCGACTGGCTGAAGGTGGGCCGCCTCATGCGGCGGGACGGCTGCTGTGATCCCGGGGTGTGAGCCCGGAGGCCGCGAACGTCGCCCGGTGCGGGGTGGGGCCCACCCCGCACCGGGCGACAGCTCAGCTCAGACGGATCGCAGGTACTGCTGCGGCACCCGCACCTCGGCGCCCAGCTCACGCGCCGCCTGCCGTGCCCACGACGGGCTGCGCAGCAGCTCACGGCCGAGCAGGACCGCGTCCGCCTCGCCATTGGCGACGATCTTCTCGGCCTGCTCGACGCCGGTGATCAGACCGACCGCGGCGACCGGGAGCCCCGTCTCCTCGCGGACCCGCGCGGCGAACGGGACCTGGTAGCCGGGCCCGACCGGGATCTTGACGCCCGCGGCGTTGCCGCCGGTGGACACGTCGAGCAGGTCGACACCGTGCTCCTTGAGGAGCGCGGCGAAGCGCACGGTGTCGTCCGCCGTCCAGCCGCCCTCCTCCAGCCAGTCGGTCGCGGAGATACGGAAGAACAGCGGCTTGTCCTCGGGCCACACGGCGCGGATGGCGTCCACGACCTCCAGGGCGAAGCGGACGCGGTTCTCGAACGACCCGCCGTAGGCGTCGGTGCGCCGGTTGGAGTGCGGCGAGAGGAACTCGCCGACCAGATAGCCGTGCGCGCCGTGCACCTCGGCGACCTCGAACCCGGCGTCCAGGGCGCGCCGTGCGGCGTCCGCGAACTGCCGCGCCACGTCATGGATCTGATCGACGGTCAGCTCCGTCGGTACGCTGTGCCGCTCGTCGTACGCCACCGGGCTCGGCCCCACCGGCTGCCAGCCCTCCGCCGAACCGGGCGCGAGCGGCGCGCCGCCCAGCCACGGCCGGTCGGTGGACGCCTTGCGGCCCGCGTGCGCCAGCTGAATGCCCGGGACGGTGCCGTGCTGCTTCAGGAAGCCGGTGATGCGGCGGAACGCCTCGACCTGCGTGTCGTTCCAGATGCCGAGGTCGGCCGGGGAGATGCGGCCCTCGGGGCTCACGCCGGTCGCCTCGACCAGGATCAGGCCGGTGCCGCCGGTGGCGCGCGCCGCGTAGTGCGCGAAGTGCCAGTCGGTCGGCACGCCCGCCTCCGGGCCCGACGCCGCCGCCGAGTACTGACACATCGGCGCCATCCACACGCGGTTCGGGATGGTCAGCGATCGCAGGGTGTAGGGCTCGAACAGCGCGCTCACGGCGGCCTCCAGTAGTGACGGCGGCGGTACGGAAGGGGGCGCCTGCGGCCGGGGCCATGGGGGCGCCTCCCACTCGTACGATAAGCATCGTAGTACGGCATCTGTCAAACTACGATGAGTCTCGTACAACTCGTACACTGGAGGCGTCCGCACCGCACACGGGCGCCCCCGGCCGCCCAGGGAGAGTGGAGCCGCCATGACGACCGCCGCACCGAGCGCCCGCGCGCTCGCTCACCCGGCGCGCGAGGAGATCCGCCTCGAAGGCGTGCTGCACGCGCTGTCCGACCCGCTGCGCATGCTCATCGTGCGGGAGCTGGCCGCCGGTGAGGAGGCGGGCCTGACGTGCTCGCACTTCGACCTGCCCGTCACCAAGTCCACGTCCACGCATCACTTCCGGGTGCTGCGCGAGGCGGGCGTGATCCAGCAGAACTACCGGGGCACGGCGAAGCTGAACGGGCTGCGCAGGGACGACCTGGACGCGCTGTTCCCCGGGCTCCTCGACAGCGTCCTCGACGCGGCCGCGCGGCAGGTGGACCGGCTCGGTGCCTGACCTCTGCGGCGGGCCTGCCTCGCTTGGGGGTCTGGCGCCCGGCTGGCCGTGCGCCCGGAGTGGGTGGAGGGGTGCGCGTGGGCTCGGCCCGCGCGAAGTGGGGGCAGGGGTGCATGTCGGCTCGGCCCGCCCGGAGTGGGCGCCGAGGTGTGCGTCGGCTCAGCCCGCCCGGTCGGGCGGTCCGCCGCGCGCCGCCGAGAGCAGTCCCGGCCAGTCCGGGATCTTCACGGAGCCGCGCCCGAGCGAACGCCCCAGCTCCGCCTCCGCCCGCTCGATCGCCAGCCATCCCGGCCACTCGACCGGCTCGGCCCCCGCGGCACGCAGCGCCGCCGCCGGATCACCCGGCACCGCCCGCTCCAGCAGGGCCGGGGCGTCGTCGAGCAGGGACAGCGCCGTCTCCTTGGCGCAGGGGCGGTTGGTGCCGATGACGCCTGTGGGGCCGCGCTTGATCCAGCCCGCCACGTACTCGCCGGGGGAGACCGTGCCGTCGCGCAGCACCCGCCCCGCCGCGTGCGGCACCGTGCCGGTCCCCTCGTCGAACGGCAGCCCCGCCAGCGGCACCCCGCGATAGCCGACGGACCGCAGCACGAGCTGGCCCGCGATGTCCTCGTACGTCCCCGAGCCCGTCACCCCGCCACGGCCGTCCGGGAGCGTCCGCTCGAACCGCACCCCGCCGACCCGGCCGTCCGCGTCGAGCACGGCGACCGGCCGCAGGAAGAACCGCAGCCGGATCCGCCGGGCGGGCGCCTGCTCGGGCCGCCCGGCCGCCCAGCCGCGCATCACCTCGACATTGCGCCGGTTCGCGGCGGGCAGCCCCGACGGATCCGCGTACGCCGGGTCCAGCGCCAACTCCGCCGGATCCACGACGACTTCGGTGTCCGGGAGGGAACCGAGCTCCCGCAGCTCCTTCGTGGTGAACCGCGCCTGCGACGGCCCGCGCCGCCCTACCACGTGCACCTCGCGTACCGGGCTTTCGGCGAGGACGCCCAGCGCCTCCTGCGGAATGTCGGTCGGCATCAGCTCGGCGGCGCCGCGCGCCAGCATCCGCGCGACATCCACGGCCACGTTCCCGACGCCGATGACCACGGCCGACTCCACCCCGCGCACGAAGCGGTCGGGCGGCCCCGCGCCGTTGACCGTCACATCCGGGTGGGCGCTGTACCAGGACACGAACTCGGTGGCCGAGCAACTGCCGGGCAGGTCCTCGCCGGGCACGCCCAGGTGCCGGTCGGTGGCCGCGCCCACGCAGTACACCACCGCGTGGTACATGCCGAGCAGCCGCGCCGGTGACAGCGCCCGGGGCCCGATCTCGACGCCTCCGAAGAACCGCACCCGCTCGTGTTCCAGGACCGTGCGCAGGTTGTTCTGGAGGGACTTGATCTTCTCGTGGTCCGGCGCCACGCCGTAGCGCACCAGTCCGTACGGACACGGCAACCGGTCGAGCACATCGACCCGCACGTCCGGCACGCGGTCCTGCCGCACCAGACTCTGCGCGGTGTAGACCCCGCTCGGACCCGATCCCACGACGGCGACCTGCACGGTGGCGCTCCTTCCGCGAGGGTGTCCCCGGGACGCCTTGCGGCCGGCTGCTGCCCGCCTGGCATCAGCATCGCACCCCTGTGCGCCCAGGGGGAGATGTGCCGCGACGCGCGGAGGCGGGCGTGGCGGCGCCCGCGAGCCGTGTGCCGCTGTCAGGGTGCCGTGCCCCGGACCCTCGCGCGCGCCGTTCCTGGCGGAATGTGACTGTACGGCTACCGTGCGACTGTGCAGAAAGGTTCATATCGCAACGAGAATGATCATTTCCGATCGGATGGCGGGCGGACCTGGCGGGAGCCGCAGAGGGAGGCGTCGGCGTCGGTGCCCGGGTCGGGTTCGGGGGGCCCGGAGGTGTATGGCGGGGTGGGGGAGCCGCGCGGGGTGGGGCCCGCGGGGCTGGCTGGGCTGGTGGCGGGTCCGGCCGGTGTGGAGGGTGACGCCGCCCCGGGGGCGCACGGTTTGGAGGGGCGGGTGGCCCCGGGGGCGGCCGGGGTCGGGTGGCCGGGGGAGGAGGGTCTGGCCGAGGTGTCGTCGTGGTGGGCGGATGCGGGGGGTGTGGGGGCGGGTGCGCCGGAGGGGTGGGGCGTTCCGTCGGTGGGGAGTGCGGTTGGTCGGGCGGAGTCTGTGGTGGACGGGCCCGGTTGGCCGGCGGGGTGGGTCAGGGATGTGGATGAGGGGTGGTCGGGGGATGCGGCAGGGGTGGTCGAAGCCGAGGTGGAGGGGGGCATCGGTCAACCCATGGGTCCGGGAGGTGGGTTCGTCCCACTCGTGGGGCCGGGAGGCGAGTTCACCTCGCCCGTGGGCCCGGGAGGCGAGTTCACCCCGCCCGTGGGCCCGGGAGGCGAGTTCGTCCCATCCATGGGCCGGGGTGGCGACTTCGGCGCGGCGAGCGCCGATCTGGTCGCAGGCGCGGGGGATGCGGCGCTGCGGGATGACGCCCCGCCGTCGCTCTTCCACGTGCATCTCGCCTTCGGCGGCGACGGCGCCGGTGGCGGAACCGGACATGGCGGCGCCGACGGCGGCGCCGAGGGCCGGTGTTGCCCCGACGCGCCCCGCGGCGCCGACGTCCTCGCGGTCGTCTCGGACGGCCGGATCGCCATCGAGGAGATGCGCGCCCGCCCTCCGCTTCCCCTGGACGACCTCGCGGCGCTCGCCGCACGGATCGAGGGCCCCCTCAACGACGCCTTCCGCGGCCTGGCCGACCGGCACGGAAACGTCGACACGCCCTGCCGGAACGGCGGCGGCCCCGCCCAGGAGCCGCCGGGCACGCGCCGGGGCCGCCCGTCCGCGCGCCGTGGCGGCGCGGTGCGGAACGCGGCGGCGGAGGCCTATCGCGGGGCGCTGGCCGACGGCGAGGACCCCGTGCTCGCCGTGATGCGCGCGACGGGGCGCAGCCGCCGCAAGTCGCTGCGCCTGATCGCGGGGGCGCGGGACGCGGGGCTCCTGATGTCGCGCCACCACCGCCGTTAGGCACCCGTGTCCGGGGGCGTCGGCGGCCTCGGGTCTCCGGTCGCGCGCCCCTGCGCGCAGCCCGCCTCAACCTCCCGGCCGGTCAGGCCGCCACCTCACCCCGGCGTGCCCCATCAGCCCATCCCGCGCATCCGGTTGATCTCACTCGTCTGCTGCGCCACGACATCGTTGGCCATCTCCTCGACGAGAAGATTGTTGCCCTGGGAGAGCGCGTCGGTGGCCATCGTCACCGCGCCGGTGTGATGGGTGATCATCAGCTTCAGGAACAACTGGTCGAAGGCCTCGCCCTTGGCCGCGCGCAACTGCTTGAGCTGAGCCTGGGTCGCCATGCCCGGCATGCCCGCGTGGTCGCCGTGACCGTCATGACCGCCGTGTCCGGGCTTCGAGGGCTTCGCCCCTGGCTTCCCCTTCTTGGTGTGGACCTTCAACCACCGCTCCATCGCGCCGATTTCCGGCTTCTGGGCGGCGGTGATGCGGTCGGCGAGACGCTTCACCTTGGTGGACTTGGCCCGCTTCGGGACGAGTTGGGTCATTTCCAGGGCCTGGCTGTGGTGCGGGATCATCTTCTCGACGTACTCGAAGTCGGCGGAGTTCGGGCTGTCGTCGTCGGTTCTCTTCTTCGCGGCGTCCTCGGCGGAGAGCGTCGCCGCAGTCTCGCCCGGTTTGCCGGGCGCGATGACCGAAGGGCCGGTCGAGGACGGGGACTTGGCCTTGCTCCCGGAGTCCGAGTCCGAGCCGGAGTCGCAGGCCCCGAGCACGAGGACGGCCGCCGTGAGCAGTCCGGTCGCGACGCAGGCGCGCTGGACGGACGCGGCGTACGCGGGGGACGTACGGGCGGCGGACGTACGGCGGTGGGGCACGGCGACCTCCTGTGACACGCGGGGCGGTTGGGTACGTCCTAGCACGCCGATGAGCATCAGTGATCAGAAATGTTCATTACGACTGCGTTGCCATCTGTTGATTTGTACATGAGGAGCACGATACTGCGGGTGTCCGTGAACCGTTCGTCCCCGAACGGGCACAAGGGAGGACGCAGTGACCCTGTTGAACGAACCCAGAACGCGCCGCAGACGCCTGGGAGTTGTCGCGGCCGCGGCCGGGCTGCTGGCCGCGCTGCTGACCGCGGCGCCCGCCGGGGCGACCCCGGACCCGGGTGACACCCCCAAGGCCCCCAAGAAGGTGTCGAAGAGCGACGCCGCCGACACCAGGAAGGCGATATCCGACGGCAAGATTCCGGCGCCGGACGAGATAGTCCACTCCGACAACATCGAGCACCTGACGAACATCCCCAAGGACGCGCTGCCCGGGACGAACTCGGACCTCGCCTTCCAGGGCAAGTACGCCTTCGCGGGCAACTACGACGGCTTCCGCATCTTCGACATCAGCAACCCGAAGAAGCCCAAGACGGTCGCGCAGGTCCTCTGTCCCGGATCGCAGAACGACGTGTCGGTCTCCGGCGACCTGCTGTTCCTGTCGACGGACTCCTCGCGCAGCGACAGCTCCTGCTCCAGCACGACGCAGCCCGCCACGGAGAAGTCGTCCTGGGAGGGCATGAAGGTCTTCGACATCAGCGACAAGCGGAACCCGCGCTACGTCGCCGCCGTCGAGACCGCCTGCGGCTCGCACACCCACACGCTGGTCCCCGAGCGCCGCAACGTCTACGTGTACGTCTCCTCGTACGCGCCGAGCGCGTCGTTCCCCGACTGCCAGCCGCCGCACGACGGCATCTCCGTCATCAAGGTGCCGCGCAAGGCCCCGCACAAGGCCGAGGTCGTCGGCTTCCCCGTGCTGTTCCCGGGCGAGGGTCCGGACGGCGGCGGCAACCCGGGCGGGCCCACCAACCCGGGCGTCTCCAAGACCACCGGCTGCCACGACATCACGGTCCTGCCCTCCAAGGACCTGGCGGCGGGCGCCTGCATGGGGGACGGCATCCTGTTCTCCATCAAGGATCCCGAACGCCCGAAGGTGATCGACCGCGTCCAGGACAACGTGAACTTCGCGTTCTGGCACTCGGCGACCTTCAACCAGCGTGCCGACAAGGTCGTGTTCACCGACGAGCTGGGCGGGGGCGGCGGCGCCACCTGCAACGCCGAGATCGGTCCGAACCGCGGCGCCGACGGCATCTACGAGATCAAGGGCTGGGGCGACAAGCGCAAGCTCGTCTTCAAGAGCTACTTCAAGATCCCGCGCCACCAGGCCGACACCGAGAACTGCGTGGCCCACAACGGCTCGCTGATCCCCGTCAAGGGCAAGGACCTCATGGTCCAGGCCTGGTACCAGGGCGGCGTCTCCGTCTGGGACTTCACCGACTCCACCAAGCCCAAGGAGATCGCCTACTTCGAGCGCGGCCCCCTCTCCGCCGACCAACTCGTCGGCGGCGGCTCCTGGTCGGCGTACTACTACAACGGCCACATCTACTCGAACGACATGGTCAAGGGCTTCGACGTACTGAAGCTCAACGACAAGCGCACCAAGCCCGCCGAGCGGGTCCGGATGCATGAGCTGAACGTGCAGACGCAGCCGGAGTACTTCGGCTGGGACGACTGACACCCAAAACCCGTCTCGGAACCTTTGATCCGGAGGTTCCGAGACGGGTTCCCCTGTGCCACCGATGTCGTACGGCGGGGGCGTG
Source organism: Streptomyces sp. NPDC041205 (assembly GCF_055591765.1). Lineage (NCBI taxonomy): Bacteria > Bacillati > Actinomycetota > Actinomycetes > Kitasatosporales > Streptomycetaceae > Streptomyces > Streptomyces sp. NPDC041205. The sequence continues at coordinate 248,119 of NZ_JBVIZH010000004.1, forward strand.
CGGCCCCTCAGGGAACGCGTTCCGCGACCTTGGTCACGCGCTGGAGCAGCGCCTCCAGCGGGCCGCGCCGGAAGAACCGCGTCCACAGCGCCGCCAACACGGTGACGCCCGCGACGAAGCCGAGGAGCACCAGCGTCGACTGCGGCAGTTCGTCCCCGCCGAGGAGGCGGATGGCGACGATGTGCAGGACGTACGCGGTCAGCGACATGCTGCCGACCGCGATCACCGGACCTGCCAGGCGCCGGAAGCGCGGCAGCGCGTCGACGGCGAGCAGACAGGCGGCGAGCACGGCGACGGCCACGCCGGTGTTCGCCACGATCGACAGGGTCGTCTCGCTGTGCGGAGCGGCGACGAACAGCCAGCCCCAGGTGTCCTCCTCGGGCCAGCCCGCGACGTCGGACCACCAGGCCGTGCCCGTCCCGCCGGCCTGGAAGCCCGCGTCGCGCAGGGCCCGTGCGACGCCGGGCAGGTGGTGCAGCGCCAACCAGGACCCGCCGTAGCCGAGCACGGCCAGGCCCACGCCGGTGGCGGCGAGGCGGATCCGGACGGCGGTGTCCGCCAGGTCGAGCCGTGCCACGGCCATGCCCGCGATGACGAACGGCAGCCAGGACAGGGCCGGGTAGGAGCCGGTGAAGAGCAGCGAGACCAGGCCGTCCGCGGTGCGCGGCCAGGCGAGGGGGCCGGTGGCGCCACCGCCGAGGGCGCCGTCCTCGTACACCGCTCGCGCGATGAAGAACAGCAGCTGGGGGAGGACGAGCGCCGTCACCACGGCGATCTCGGCGAGCGTCCGCGCCGACAGCCGGTACAGCGGCAGGACGAGCAGGAAGTACAGACCGTAGAAGGCGAGGATCACCTCGACCGGCGTGCCGGTCATGGTGAGTGCGGTGCCGAGGGCGAGGAGCACGACGGCGCGGAGCGCGACCTTCGCCACGGCCTGGCGGCCCGCGCGGCCGGTCTTCGGCGCCCGGCGCCCCGTCATCAGGACGACGGAGAAGCCCGCGAGGAACGCGAAGAGCGCGGACGACCGGCCGTGCGCCAGTTCCATCACGAACCCCCGCACGCCGCCCGCCGTCGTGGGGTCGGGACCCACATGGGCCGCGTACATGCCGAAGACAGCGAGGCCACGGGCGAGGTCGACGCCTATGAGACGGCCGGTCGACCGCGCGTCGGCCACCGGTGGCGCGGCCGGTGCCACTGCGTTCTGTGTCATGCCCGCAAGCCTTGGCGGCGGGAACCGCGCGCCATATCCGGCAGTCGTCCGGCACCGCTCCGCCGCCTGGCCCGCCTCTCCCCCCGAACGGCTGGAACCCCCACGCCGGGTGGCTGCCGTACGGGACTGCCCCCGCGCGCCGCCGACGCCGCCGCCTAGAGTCGTCCGGGGACGATCACGAGGGCGCTCCCCTCGCGGACGGCCGGTCGCCCGGCCCGCGGGACGACGACGGCGAGGCGGGACAGCGTGATCCGGGTAGTGGTGGTGGACGACGAGGCCCTGGTGCGGTCCGGGTTCGAGCTCATCCTGAACGCGGCCGACGACGTGCGTGTCGTCGCGACCGCTGCCGGGGGCAACGCCGTGGACACCGTGCGGCGCGAGCTCCCCGACGTCGTGCTCCTCGACATCCGCATGCCGGACGTCGACGGCCTCACCGTCCTGCGGGAGCTGCGGGCACTGCCCGAGGCACCCGTGGTGGCGATGCTGACCACCTTCGACACCGACGAGTACATCGTGACCGCGCTGCGCTCCGGGGCGGCCGGGTTCCTGCTCAAGGACACCGAGCCCGACCAGCTCGCCCAGCTGGTGCGCACCCTCGCCGCGGGCGGCGTCGTGATGTCACCCAAGGCCTCGCGCTCCATGATGCGCGCCTACCCGGATCCCGGCGGCGGCACGTCCGGCGCCGACCGGGCCCGCGTGGAGCGCCTCACGGACCGCGAGCGCGCCGTCCTCGTCCTCATCGCCGAGGGTCTGACCAACGCCGACATCGGCACCCGCCTCCACCTCAGCGCGGGCACCGTCAAGGACCATGTGAGCGCCATCCTCACCAAGCTCCGCGTCACCAGCCGCGTCCAGGCGGCCCTGCTCGCCGAGCGCGCGGGGCTCCTGGACGCGGAGGGCCGGGCGGAGGACCCGCGGTGAGCGAGCGGGCGGACGACGAGGGGGTGTCGACCCCGACGGCGGGGCCGACGGCGGCGGACGGGGCTGCGGCGGACGACGAGCAGGCGTCGCGCTCCGCGGCGGGCCGCCGGGCCTCGTTCCCCTCAGCGGACCGCAGGACGTCACGGCCGTCGGCCGACCGGGCCGAAATGCTCGCGGCACTCAAGGCCCCGTGGCCGCGCCGCCTCCCCCCGTACCTCATCGACCTGGTCATCGTCGTCTGCGCGGTGATCGACATGGCCTTCAGCACCGACTTCTACGACGAGACCCCGGAGGCCCTGACCGCGGCGGCGGTGGCCTGCGCCGCGCTGGTCCTCCGGCGCCGGTTCCCGCTCGCCGTCGTCCTGCTGACGCTGCCGTCCAGTCTGATGGTCGAGCTGACGGTGCCGCCGTTCGCAGCCCTGTTCACGCTGGCCGACCGGACGCGGGACCGCAGGCTCCTCGCGGCGTGCGCGACCCTGTCGGCCGCCGCGTCCGCCTTCCCCTGGCCGCCGGGTTCGCTGACGTCCGACGACCAGACCGGGACCCTGATCTACTTCGTCTACACGCTGACGACCGCGGCCGCCCCCGTGCTGCTCGGCCAGCTCACCCAGGCGCGCCGGGACCTCTCCCGCCGCCTGGCCGAGATCGACGAGGTGCGCGAGCACGAGCGGGCGCTGCACGCGCAGGCCGTGCTCGCCCGGGAGCGCGCGCAACTGGCCCGCGAGATGCACGACGTCGTCTCGCACCAGGTGTCGCTGATCGCGGTGCGGGCGGGCGCCTGGCAGGTAGCCGCCAAGGACACCGACTCAAGGGAGGCGGCCCGTACGATCCGCTCCCTGAGCGTCAACACCCTCGACGAGCTCCGGCACATGGTCACGCTGCTGCGCGCGTCCGGCGGCCGCGCCACCGAGCTCACGCCGCAGCCCACCCTCGCCGACCTCCGGGCCCTGGTCGGCTCCAGCGGCATCGAGGCGGAGCTGACCGGCGCGCTGCCGCCGGACATCGCGACGCCCGCGCAGCGCACCCTGTACCGCACCGTGCAGGAGGCGCTCACCAACGTGCGCAAGCACGCGCCGGGCGCCCGCGCCCGCGTCCACCTGTGGGACGACGGCACGGAGTTCGGCGTCACGGTCACCAACAGCCCGCCCGGGCGCCCCTCCCTGCCCCTGCCCGGCTCCCAGCAGGGACTCATCGGCCTGCGCGAGCGGGCGGACCTGCTGCACGGCACCTTCCACGCGGGCCCCACACCGGACGGCGGCTACCGGGTCAGGCTCGGCGTCCCGAACACGGATGGCTGAGTACGCCACGCCCGCACCCGTCGCCCGCTGAGACCGGGCATACGGGCAGCCGCCGCCATGACGGACCCCGGCCGAGGCATCCGGCGAAAGGGCGAAGGGGGGGGGACGGGCCATCGGTCGCTGCCCGGCCGGCGGGTGCTGAACCAGCGCACCACCTCCGCCGTTGCCCGCACGTTCGAGCCGAGGTGCCGTGACTTCCGGTGGTCGACGGCGCCGAGGTCGACGACCGGCACCCGCATTCCCCTCTCCTGGAAGGCCGCGGCGCGGTTGGCCGTGTTCCGGACGGTCGCCTGCTCATCGCCCTGTGCCATGCAGAGCCGAATCGGCCGCCTTGGACTTCCAGTCCTTGCACACGCTGTCGGTCGCCCGAAGGCCGGCCGGCCGCCCTTTGGCTGGTTCATGTTCCCGCGTCCGACTTTCCACGCAGCTTCACGGACGCTGTGCTGGCGTTCTTGATGGCCGTCTCGATCTGGGACATCGAGGAACTGGACGTGAGTCCCGGCACCTTCGCGGTGTTGAGGGCGTAGAGCGTGAACGTGTACGGGTGCGAGGAGCCGCCCGGGCACGGGCCGAAGTACTGGCGGGAGTTGGCGCCGCTGCCCATGGCCTTCTGCTTCGCGCCGTCGAGGCCGGGGACGTCGAAGCCCGACCCCAGTTTCTCGGGGAGCGCGGGGCGGGCCGCGGGGACGTCCCAGAGGGCCCAGTGGAGCTTGTTGCCGTTGTTGGCGACGTCGGCGAAGACCACGGCGTAGGCCCTGGCGCCGGTGTCCCCCGCGCCCCAGGCCAGCGGCGGTGAGGTGTCCTGGCCCGCCGTGCCGTCCCCGGCGCAGGTGTACTTGTCGGGGATGGTGGCGTTGTCGGCGAAGGCGGTGCTGGACAGCTTGAAGTCCCCGGGCTGCGGGTCGGGTCCGCCGGAGTAGACGACGTCGATGAGCAGGATCCGGTCGTTGCCCGCCGTGCCGTCCTTGTCCGTGGAGGTGGTCAGCCAGATGTCACCGTCCGGGTCGACCTCCACGGTGCGCAGCCGGTCGTACGTCCCCTGGAAGTACGTCTTCTGCTCGACCAGGTTGGAGCTGGAGTCGATGCGCAGCCGGTAGACGCGCTGACCCTTGGTCGTGGCGACGAAGACGTGGTCGTTGACGATGGTCAGGCCGCTGGGAGAGGCGGACGCCACCGGCCAGGTCTTCTTCGGTGCGATGTAGCCGGAGCAACTGCCGCTGGTGCCCTCGCAGTTCGGCCAGCCGTAGTTGCCGCCCCGCTGGATCAGGTTGACCTCGTCCATGGTGCCGTCGCCGAACTCGGCCTGCCACAGGCGGCCCTTGGAGTCGAAGTCCAGGCCCTGCGGGTTGCGGTGGCCGATGGACCACACGGCGTTGCCGTACGGATTGTCCGAGGGGATCGAGCCGTCCGGGTTGATGCGCAGGATCTTGCCGTTGGGGGAGTTCTTGTCCTGCGCGCGGGAGTCGTTCTGGGCGTCGCCCATGCCCGCGTACAGCTTGCCGTCAGGTCCGAACCGCAGCCGCCCGCCGTTGTGGAAGCGGCTCTTGGCCATGCCGTCGAGCAGCACCTTGTAGCCGCTGAGCGTGTTGTTCTCCAGCGTCATCCGGGCGATGCGGTTGCCGTCGGACGAGGTGTGCAGGAAGTACACGAAGTGGTCGGTGGCGAAGTTCGGGGACACCTCCACGCCCATGAGGCCGCCCTCGCCGCCCGTGGTCTGGGAGTCGGGCACCTTGCCGAGCGGCGTCTTCTGCCCGGACTTGGTCAGGCGGTGCACGTTGAAGGTGTTCCGCTCGGTGAAGATCCCGGAGCCGTCCGGCAGGAACGCCACGCCCCAGGCGACGTCCACGCCGCTCGCGAGCGTCCTCACGGCGCCCGGGTCGGGGGTGCCGCCCGGCTGGGAACCAGCGGTGGTGACGCTGATCTCCGGCCCGAACGCCGACTTGTTGCCCTTGGCGTCGACGGCCCGCACCTTGAACGTGTACGCCGTGCTCGCCGTGAGGCCCGCGACGGTCGTCGACGCGGTCTCCGAGGTGCCGGCGGCGGCGCCGTCACGGTGGATCTCGTATCCCGTGACCTTCATGTTGTCCCTGGACGGCGTCCAGGCCAGGTCGACGCTCGTCGCCGTCTTGCCCGTCGTGCGCAGCCCCTCCGGGATGCTCGGGGGCTCGTCGTCGGGGGGCGCAGGCAGAGTGGCGATCGTGACGGCGTTGCTGGCGTCGGAGACGTTGGAGGCGGCGTCGCGTGCGAAGACGGTCCAGTCGTAGCTGGTCTCGGGCGTCAGGCCGGTCACCGTGGTGGCCAGGGTGCCGCCGTCGACCTGCTTCATCAACTGGCCGTGCTGGTACACGTCGTAGCCGGTGACCTTGACGTTGTCGGTGGCCGCGGCCCAGGCGAGGGACACGGAGGTGGTGGTCGGCTCCTTGTCCTTGCGCAGGTCCTTGGGAGCCGTCGGCTTCTCGGTGTCGGCCGGGCCCTGCGGGGTGACGGTCAGGCTGTCGAGGTTGGGGCCGTCCACGCCCGAGGTGGTGGCGCGGATCTTGTTCGGGCCCGACGTCAGCGTCGTGGTGACGGTGGCCGTCTTCCAGGTGGTCCAGGCGCCGGTGCCGGGGAAGGCGAGGTTGTCGGCGGCCTGGGCGCCGTTGACCGTGACGTCGAGCGGCCGGTCGGCGGACGAGCCGTTGGCGTAGCGGAAGTCGAGCTTCGTGGCGCCGGGCCGCTCCGCCTCGACGGTGAACTCGACGTACGCGTCGGACACCACGTCGAAGTTCACGAAGCCGGTGCCGGTGTGACCGGCGTGGTTGGACTCCACCTTGCCCTTGACGACCTGGGCGGACTCGGCCTCGTAGGTCGCGGCGCGGGGGAGGGGAGCGGAGTGGGCGGTGGGCAGGGCCACACAGAGCGCGGCGGTGGTGGCCACGGCCACCAGGGCGCCGAACGCCCTGGACGACCGGGGGCTGGTGCGTCTCACGGTGTCCTCCAGGGGAGCTGGTGCTGGGGGGAGGGGGGAGGAGGCGAGGTGCTGGACGCCGAGAAGGAGTTGGCGTCGGATCTGAACCGTTAGGAAGCTTTCCTGTCAGGTGAGGGAGCACGCTAAGCCTCGGATGTGTACCTGTCAACTGATCGCGTAGGACCCCGCACCCGAGCCCTCTCGTGGCCCTGCCACGGTCATGTGACTGACCATCTATACGGTGCATAGCGGCTAAAAACACCCGCACTCTAGGCGCACTCCGCTTCGGTCGTGATGGTCATTCACATGAATGAATGCCCCGAGGGGCCGGTGCGCGCCCCGCCCGCAACCGAGCCGCCGCCCCTTCCGCCGGACCGAGTGGACCCTGGAGCCCACCGTGGGCCCCGCCGTCCGGGGCCGCAAGGGACGTCTCTTCTGGTGGGCGGTGTGGTGGCCCCTCGGATGGTCCGTCGCCCTGGTCGTGACGATCACGACCCTGCTCGGCGAGGGAGACGGCGGCTTCGGTCCGCCCCGCCGGGTGATCTGGCGTGACGGGGCGGGCCGCGCCCACCTCGTCTTCCGCGGCATCGCCGACGAGTACCAGGTCCTGGAGGAGGGCTGGGACCCCCCGCCTGGTGAGCGCGCTCGTCGGCCTGCACCAGTCCTTCGACCCCTCGGACGGCGCGCCGTCCGACGGCTGGTACGGCGGGTGAGCGCGCCCCGGCACACGGGCCGGACCGCGCTCACGTGCCGCCGCGCTAGTCCCTGCGGTACTGCGCGGGCGAGTTCTTCGTGCCCTCGTCCTCGTAGGAACCGGCCTTGCCCCGGTCCACGTGGAACGTCGTCAGCGTGCTGACGGGCGAGCGCGGGTCGCGGCGGTCGCCGATGACACGCATGTGCGCGCTGAAGCGCTCCGGCGTGACCTCGTACACGTCGTAGCCGTACCGGTTGCCCTCGAAGTACTTCAGATGCGGGTTGGCCTTGCCCATCAGGGGGCCGTTGGCCGCGTTCCACTCCGCGGAGTACGCGCCGGACGTCACCGAGTGCGCGGTGAACTCCGTGCCCACCAGCGGGGATTCCGGCTGGTCGAAGTCGGTGCGGACGTCGTCGACGAACGCCGAGTGCCAGTCGCCGGTGATGACGACCAGGTCCTCAAGGCCGCTCTTGTGCACGTGCCCGAGGACCTCCTTGCGCTCGGCGAGGAAGCCGTCCCACTGGTCGGTGAACATGTACGAGCCGCCGGGCCGCCCCCGGAGCTGGCTCAGCATGATCGAGTTGGCCCAGACGTGCCAGGCGTCGGGGGCGCGGTCGACGGTCTTCTTCAGCCACGCCTTCTGCTCGGCGCCGAGGATCGTGCCGTCGGGCAGGTTCTGCGCCGAGCGGTACGAGCGCAGGTCGAGGACGGCGAGTTCGAGCAGGTCGCCCCAGCGGCGCACGCGGTGGATCTCCGGGTCGGGCAGGGCCGACCCGCCGAAGGAGTCCCGGTGCGGCATGTGCTCGAACCACGCCTGGTACGCGGCCGCGCGCCGCCGCATGAACGGCGCGCCGCCGCCGGTGCCGCTGTAGTCGTTCACGACTTCATGGTCGTCCCAGGTCAGGAACCACGGGTGAGCGGCGTGCGCCTCGCGCAGCGACGTGTCGCCCTTGTAGAGAGCGTGCCGTTTGCGGTAGTCGGCGAGGGTGAGGATCTCCGGGCCGTCGTGGTCGCGCACGTGCTTCTCGGGTACGCCGCCGACCTGGCCGTGCTCGTAGATGTAGTCGCCGAGGTGGACGACGAAGTCGATCTTCTCGCGGGCGATCCCGCGGTGCGCCGCGTAGAAGCCGTCATGGAACGCCTGACAGTTCGCGGCCGCGAAGGTCACCTTGGAGACGCGGCCGCGCGGCGCCGTCTTCGTACGCCCGACGCGGCTGGTCCTGCCGAGCGCCTTGAACGCGTACCAGTAGTGGCGCCCGGGCGCGAGGCCGCCGACCGGCACGTGCACGCTGTGGCCGAGCGTCGCGGACGCGGGCGCCGTGCCGCGGGCGACGACGCGCCGCAGCCCCGGGTCCTTGGCGACGACCCAGTCGACCTCGACGACCTCGGGCAGTCTCTGCTCCGCAGCCAGGGGTTCGGGCGCGAGTCTGGTCCAGAGCACCACCGAGTGCGGTTGCGGATCACCGGAGGCCACGCCGAGCGTGAAGGGCGCGCGGTCGTACTCGGCGCCCAGGTTCTCGGCCGCCTCGCGCGCCTGCGCGGGGGTCAGGCCGGAGGCGAGCGGCCAGGCGAGGCCGAGCGCGCCGGCGGCCGCGGCGGACTTGAGCAGGTCACGGCGGTTGACGGTCATCGGCGGTCTCCGGCGGGCTCGAGGGTGAGGGAAAGGGCGTCCGCGTAGCCGTCGTTGGAGGTTCCGCCGCCGCTGCGGGTGAAGACGAGGAGGACCCGCGCCGAGCGGGCCGTGGGCGGCACCGCCGCCTCGGCCGTGCGCTCAAGCAGCCCCGTGCGGCCTTCGCGGTCGGCCGCGCCGACGGGGCCGAGGACGCTGAGGGCGACCGGGGTGCCCTTGGCGTCGCGGAACTCCACGGAGAGGCGCGCGCCGTCCTCCTGCGTCGCGTAGCCACCGAGCCACGCCGTCACGGTGTACCGCACCTTGCCCGCGTCGACGGCGCGCCGCCCCGTGGGGCCGCTCCGGGGCAGGGGGATGTCCTGGACCAGCGTGGTCCGCGGGCTGTTCCCGCCTGCGAAGAAGCGGCTGCCGCGCCGGGCCGGACCGGGGTCCGCGGGCGTCGGGTAGCCCCCGCCGAGGCTGTAGGCGATGAGCGCGGGGGCTCCCTGGGCGACCTTCCAGCCGCGGACCGTCGCGACGGGGTCGGCCGTGCCGCCCGCCCCGCTCTCCGCGTCGCCGTTGACGACGAGATTCACGCACGCCTCCTGTTGATCGGTGAGTTGAGCGCGGTCAGCCCACCAGCCCCGCATGAACCAGGAGAAGCGTTTCGGCGAATTCTGTTACCGGCCTGACGCCGGAGCCGGGGTCCCCTCCGTTCCCGTGACGCCATGACCACAGCGGGCTAGGTTGAGGGCGGCAGGGGCCGACCGACCAGGGGGAGTCGTCATGACGTACGACGTATCGCTCATCAACAGCAACGTGCCGCACTCGGCGCGCATCTGGAACTACTGGCTGGGCGGCAAGGACTGCTACGAGGTCGACCGTCGGGTCGGCGACGAGATCCGGGCTGCCAACCCGGAGATCACCGAGATCGCCCGCGCCCAGCGGGCCTTCCTGGCACGCGCGGTGACCTACCTCGTCGCCGAGGCCGGGATCCGGCAGTTCCTGGACGTCGGCACCGGGCTGCCCACCGCGGACAACACCCACGAAGTCGCCCAGCGGACCGCCCCCGAGTCCCGGATCGTCTACGTCGACCACGACCCGATCGTCCTCGCCCACGCCGCGGCCCTGCTCACCAGCGCCCCCGAAGGCGCGACCGACTACATCCAGGCCGACCTGCGCGACCCCGGCACCATCCTGGAACGCGCCGCCGCCACCCTGGACTTCACGCGGCCCATCGCCCTGATGCTGCTCGGCATCACCGCCCACCTCACCGACGACTCCGCGTACGAGGTCGTGGCCCGCCTGACCGGCGCCCTGCCGTCCGGCAGCCACCTCGTCCTGTGCGACGACACCGAGGTGATCCGGCCCGAGCAGATGCGCCGGATGATCGAGCAGTGGAACGAGGCGGGCGACAACCCGCGCGTCAACCGCAGCCCCGAGGAACTCGCCCGGTTCTTCGACGGCCTGGACCTCGTCGAGCCCGGCCTCGTCTCCGTGTCCCGGTGGCGCCCGGAGCCCGGCGGATCCACGCCCCCCGCGGAGGTCGACGACTTCGGGGGCGTCGCCCGCAAGCCCTGACCCTGGCCCTGACCACGGCCGGGCGGCATTTTTTCCATCTCTTCCTCCCGCGCATCAACCTCCCGTGCCCGAGATGACTCTTCCTTCGCAACGGCCCTCGTCCTGACCAACTGACCAGGGGGCCAGAACAAGGAGGGGAACTGTGCGCACGCACAGATGGAGAAACGCCGCTCTTGCCACCGGCATGGCCGGGGTGCTCGCCGCCACCGGAGCGACCGCCGTCGCCGAGACGGGCAGCACCCAGGCCACACCCCAGGTGCCCGACCTGCGCGCCGACGTGAACCGCGACGGCACCGTCGACGTCGAGGGCACCGCCGACTCGGCCGGCGAGAACACCTGGACGGCGACCCGGGGCGCCGTCGTCCTGCCGAACGTCGACGACGACGCCAAGCGCTGCCCCGTCAAGGACGCGCAGGGCGAGCCCCTGACGGACGCCAAGCTGGCCCGCTGCAACGACGCGTCGGACACCAAGGTCAACGGCGCGCGCGACGCCGCCGACCTGGCCCGGCTCAAGACCGTGCCGCTGCCCAAGACCCCGGCGGGCAGCCACGGCACCGCCAAGACGGTCGGCGCCGGCGCCAAGAAGTCCCGTCTGTTCATCAAGCGCGACGGCCGCTGGACCCTGCTGCGGCCCACCGACAAGCTGACCACCAAGGAACTGCGCGACGGCGTCGAGCTGGGCGTCGAGGCGACCGACGTGGTGCGCGACGCGGCGAAGTGGAACGGAGAGGTGAAGGTCCGCTTCACCGTCACCGGCGGCGGCACGTCCCGCTCCGACGACGTCGTGCTGCGCACCGCCCCGGTCCTCACCCACCACCACCTGCAGCGCACCGAGGAAGTCCTCGTCACCGAGGTGCAGGGCCAGGGTCCCTACAGCCGCGCCCAGCAGAAGTTCGTCAAGGACCTCGCCAAGAAGGTGAAGGACGCCGGGATAGCCAAGCCCATGACGAAGTTCACCAAGTACGCCGACCCCTGGGCGCAGGACTTCGTCGAACCGGCCTACGCGAGCGTCCCGGGCCCGGGTGGCAAGCAGCACACCATGCGCGTCCTCATCCGTTCCGCGCAGCCGGACCGGGACGCCGGACGTGAGCTGTTCGAGAAGCTGCGCGGACCCGACGTCGGCGTCGTGCAGGTCAACGGGGTGCGCGACAGCGAGGAGTGGACGCTCAACTCCATGGGCAACCTGGAGACCATTCCGCCGTACACCCTGAACGGCAAGAGCTACCCCGCCGGACGCATCATCCAGGGCTACCGCGCCGACTCCGGCTCCAAGCCCGCCAAGGCGATGCGTACGTTCCTGAAGTCGCAGGGCGTGCAGGCGCCGCTGCTGCTCGACACGTCCTGGCTGACCGTCGGCCACGTGGACGAGTTCATCCAGTTCCTGCCCGCCGACACCCCGCGCGGCTGGCGCATCGGCGTCGCCGATCCGGCCATGGGCGTGGAGTTGCTCGCCAAGGCCAAGCGGGACGGCCACGGCGCCAAGAAGATGTTCTCCGTACCGAGTTCCCCTGACGTCCCGGCCCCCAAGGAGACCATCGACAAGGTCCTCGCCTCGTCGAAGTTCCACGCCGACAACAAGCTGGCGGCCGAGCGCATCAAGGCGAACCTCGACATCCTCAAGCGCGAGACCGGCATCACCGACGACGAGATCGTCAAGGTGCCCGGCCTGTTCACGCGCGACGGGGACGAGAGCAGCGCCCTCAGCGACAGCCGCAAGCTGCGCCGCATGGGCCCCGACCGGCTGCAGAAGTTCAACCAGCTGCGCGGCGCCGACGAGCAGAAGGACCGCGGCGGCGACGGCGCGGCCGCCCGCCAGGCGCCCACCCGGACGCACAGCGCCTACGTGCCGGGCGCCGTCAACGGCGTCCTGCTCACCCCGACGCGCTACCTGGCGCCCCAGCAGTGGGGCCCGGTCATCGGCGGCCGTGACATCTTCACCGACGCCGTGACCTCGGTGTACGCCAAGGCGGGCTTCAAGACGACCTACATCGACGACTGGTACACGTACCACCTCGGCATGGGCGAGGTGCACTGCGGCACCAACACACTGCGCGACGCCACCGCGCCGTGGTGGCCCAAGGCGTAGGGCCGTCCCCGCGGGACCGGCGCGCCACCACGGGCGCCGGTCCCGCATCCCGTCACCGGGTCGAGCCGCCGTAGCGCGTCTGCCGTCGGCGAATCTGCCGACGGCCAAGAAGCAGGCCGGGCCGCCTCCTCGCGATCCACAGTGGATCTCACCGACCGCACCACGACGAGGAGGCCGTGCGATGACACCGCCGTACACCCTGCCGCACACCGCCGGGACGCCCAGGCCGGCGTTCCCGCGCGCCGAGGACGGGGACACCCCCGCCAACCGCTTCGACGACCAGCTCGCCGCCCAACTCCTCGGCCAGCGCATCGTGTTCCTCGGCACCCAGGTCGACGAGGTCTCCGCGAACCGTGTCTGCGCCCAGCTCCTGCTGCTGTCCGCCGAGGACCCGCGCACCGACATCAGCCTGTACATCAACAGCCCCGGCGGCGGCGTGTACGCCGGACTCGCGATCTACGACACGATGCGGCTCATCCCGAACGACGTGTCCACGCTCGCCATGGGATTCGCCGCCAGCATGGGCCAGTTCCTGCTCACCGTCGGCACCCCCGGCAAGCGCCACGCGCTGCCGAACGCGCGCGTCATGATGCACCAGCCGTCGGCCGGTGTCGGCGGCTCCACCGCCGACATCGCGATCCAGGCGGAGAACCTGGAGTTCACCAAGCGGACCATCGAGAGGATCACCGCGGAGCACACCGGGCAGTCCCCGGAGACCATCGCCCGCGACGGCGACCGCGACCGCTGGTTCACGGCCGAACAGGCCAAGGAGTACGGCATGGTCGACCACGTCGTGACGTCGCTCGCCGACGTCCGCCCGGCGGCCTCGAAGCGACGGATGGGGCTGTAGAGATGGACCACTCCACGCGGCAGGCGGGCCCGTACCCGATGACCATGAGCCAGTACACGATCCCGACCGTCGTCGAACGCACCCCGCAGGGCGAGCGCGCGTACGACGTCTACAGCCGACTGCTCTCCGAGCGCATCATCTTCCTCGGCACCGAGATCGACGACGGCGTCGCGAACGTCGTCATCGCCCAGCTCCTCCACCTGGAGTCGGCCGCACCGGAGCACGAGATCGCGCTCTACATCAACTCGCCCGGCGGCTCCGTCACCTCACTCATGGCGATCTACGACACCATGACGTTCGTCGGCGCGCCGATCTCGACGTTCTGCGTCGGCCAGGCCGCCTCCACCGCGGCCGTGCTGCTCGCGGGCGGCGACCCCGGGCGGCGGTTCGTCCTGGAGCACGCCCGGGTGCTGCTCGGCCAGCCCGCAAGCGGCGGCCAGCAGGGCACCGTGTCGGACCTGAGCCTGCACGCCAAGGAAATGGTCCGGATCCGCGCCCAGGTGGAGGAGGTCCTCGCCCGGCACACCCATCACGACGTGGCGACGCTGCGCGCGGACACCGACCGGGACAAGGTCTTCACCGCGCAGGAGGCGGTCGCCTACGGACTCGCCGACGAGGTCGTCAGCCGCCGCCGGGCGGTGGCGGTCTGAGCGGCGCGCCCGCCGCGTACCGGGTGACGACCGGCTCCAGATAGTCGGCACGGCGCGCGGGGTCGGCGTGCGGACCGGCCAGCTCCGCCACCTCGGCCCGGGAGCCGACGAACGCGATCCGGTCCAGCTCCGGCTCGCGGCCCCGGGCCGTCTCGGCGGACACCACGGCCGCGAAGCGCTCGCGCAGCAGCACGGCCGCGCGGGGCGGAGCGAGGAACAGCACGCCGACGCTGCCGTGCGCCCCGCGCGTCACGAGCCACAGCCGCAGCTCCCCGGGCACCGACTCGACGCCGGTCTCCTCGGCCAGCTCCCGGGCGGCGTGCCCGCGCAGCGCGGCCAGGTCGAGGACCTGGCCGTCGGCGGGCGGCTCCACGCAGCCGCCCGGCAGCAGCCAGCGGCCGGGCGTGGACGTCGAGGGCCCCATGCGGCCCACGAGCAGGCGGCCGTCGCCGGTCGGCTGCACGACGTCGACGAAGAGCCCGGGCAGGCGCGCGGTGGCCCCCGGGACCCACCGCAGCGCGTAGCGCCGGTACGTCGTCCTGGCCCAGGTGAGGACCACGCCGTGCGAGCCTTCCCGGGTCAGCCCCGTGCACGCCGCCACCGGTCCGTCGAAGAGGCTCGGGTTGGCCCGGACCGCCTCGTCCCAGACGCGGTCCATGGCCAGCCGCTCCCACGGCGGCGGCTCGGGCGCGGGCGCCTCCACGAGGCGGACGCGGTGTACGTCCAGGAGCTCCACGCCGGGCGGGGGTGACGCCGGACCGGTCGTCCCGGCCGGGATTCCGGGCACCCTGGGCCTAGGCGGCGAGCCGGAGCTGGGCCCGGTGCGTGCCGTGGTTCGTTGTGCCGCGCGGCGCCGCGAGCGGGGTGGTGACGATGGACACCGCGCGCTGCTGGGGTGCCGTGGCCGGGCGCTGCCGGGCCGTCGCGGTGGGCGTCGCGACCCGCTGGTCCCGGGCGCGCGGGCGGCGCGCGGCGGCGAGCAGTTCGCTGTGGGCCAGCGCGAGGAGGTCGGCGAGGTCGAGGCCAAGGGCGGCGGCCGCCGCGGCGAGCACTTCGGAGGACGCCTCCTTGCGGCCGCGCTCCACCTCGGAGAGGTACGGCACCGAGATCCGCGCCGCGTCCGCGACATCCTTCAGCGTGCGCTCCTGGGCGCGGCGTTCGCGGCGCAGCACGTTCCCGACGAGGTGGCGCCACAGGGGCTCTTTGGGGGCGGGGCCGGGGCCCGGGGTGGCGCCGGGCGCGGGCGCGGTGGCCGGGGTGGCTTGCGGCGCTGCGGCCTCGGGGTCCCGGGACGGGCGCGCGGGGCGCGCGGGCCGCAGGGGGATGACGCGGGCGGCGGCCCGGCCCGCCTGGTGCGGAGGGCTCGTGGGATTCGTCGGGTTCGTCGCGTGGCTGCTCACGGCTTCAGGTTAGGAGTGGTGTTCCCGCGGTGGTTCGCGTTCTGCCGATGGCGTAGCGCGTTCTGCCCAGGGCGAAGTGCAAGGGAGAAGTCCAAAGGGGAAGGTCCAGGGCGAAGTCCTGGGGTGGGCGCGCCGCATGGCCGAGCCGGGCACGGGGCACGCTCGTCCGCGACACGCCGGAGCGCGTCGTCGGGAACCTAATCAATTGCCCCGCGCGTTGAAGCGGTTGGCGCCCCGGGCGCCCACCGCACACCGACCTCGCACCGAACTCCACGTCCCCACCGCTCGCGTCCCACCCGCTCACGTACGAACCACACGTACGAACCACCTGCCCGCTCGCCGACCGCCGCCGATCACACGCCGCTCCGGCACCGACTCGACCAGGAGGCCCCGCGTGCCGTATCGCACCCGGTCGGCTCGGCTGGCCGCGTCGCTGCTCTCGGCCGTCGTCGCCGTCCTGGCGTTCGCCGTACCGTCCCGCGTCGCGAGCGCGGCCACGGGACCCGCCGTCCAGGCCTGGACCGCCGCGACCCAGCCGAGCCCTCCGCACACCTCCAACTCCCCGGGCCAGCAACGCCCCAGGCCCCACGGCCCGTACGTCTCGTCCGGCCAGGACACCCCGCGCGCCGTCCACGCGACCGTCGCGCACCTCCACCACGCCCACGTCCCGCACCCGCCGTACCCCGGCGCCGCCGGCCCCAGTGCCGACCACGCGCCGCTGCGGGCCCTCGGCGGACCGGACGCACACCCGAGTACCTCCACACCGTCCACGCGGTTCGCGGACGCCGCGCCCGAGCCGCGCGGACCCCCGTCCCGACAGAGCTGACGACACCTCACCGGACGCCGCCCGCCAGGCCGGACCCGCCGGGGCACGAGCCTGCCCCGCGCCCGGACCGGTCCCCGGGCCGTCCCCCTTCGTCATGCCTTCCTCGTGGACCTCACGCACCCGTGAACCTCACGCACCCGTGAACCCCACGAACTCATGGACCTCACGGACTCCTGGCCCGCCCGGACCGATCGGCCTCACCGCCCCACGGCCCCCGGGCCCCATGGGTCCCCGTGGATGTGGAGAACTCCCATGCCCCGCGCACCCTTGTGGCGGGCGATCGTCGCGCTCGTCGCCGTCGCCGCCTCGCTGTACCTCGCCCTCACCCAGTCACCCCGCCTCGGCCTCGACCTCAGAGGCGGTACGCAGATCGTCCTGCAGACCAAGGACTCACCCACCGTCGAAGCCGACGCCGACGCCACGCGCAGGGCCCTGGAGGTCCTGCGGCAGCGCGTCGACGCCCTCGGCGTGTCCGAGCCGAGCCTCGCGCAGGCCGGGGACCGGCGGATCGTCGTCGAACTGCCGGGGGTGCGCGACCCCCGCGAGGCCTCCGAAGTGATCGGCCGCACCGCGCAGCTGACCGTGCACCCGGTGACCGCCGAGACCGACCGGAAGGGCTCGGCCCGGCCCGCCGCCGACGGCTCCCGCACCCTGCCCGACCCCGACCGGCCCGGCGGCTACGTCGTGCTGGGCCCGACCGCGCTCACCGGCGAGGGCGTCAAGAACGCCGAGGCGACCCTCGACCAGCAGTCCATGAACGGCTGGTACGTCACGCTCGACTTCCGTGGCAAGGCGGGCGGCGACTGGGCGCGGGTCACCGGTGAGGCCGCGTGCGCGCCGCAGGGCGCTCCCGAACGGCGCGTCGCCATCGTGCTCGACGGCAAGGTCATCTCGGCGCCCGGCGTGAACGCGGACGTCCGGTGCGGCACCGGCATCACCGGCGGCAGCACCCAGATCACCGGCGGGTTCGACGAGGACGAGGCCAAGGACCTGGCCGCGCTCGTCAAGGGCGGCGCCCTGCCGGTGCCCGTCGACGTCGTCGAACAGCGCACCGTCGGCCCCACGCTCGGCGCCGAGGCCATCGCCGCGAGCACCCAGGCCGCCCTCATCGGCCTGGCCCTGACCGCCCTGTTCATCACCTTCGTCTACCGGCTCCTCGGCGCGCTCGCCACCGTGGCGCTGGCCCTGTACGGACTCATGTCGTACGCGGCCCTGCTCGCGCTCGGCGCCACGCTGACGCTGCCGGGGCTCGCCGGATTCGTGCTGGCGATCGGCATGGCGGTCGACGCCAACGTGCTGGTCTTCGAACGCGCGCGGGAGGAGTACCTCGGCGCCCGCGCCACCAACCCGGACTCCCGCGACCGGGGCGCGGGCGCCAGAAGCCTCCCCAAGGCCCTGCACACCGGCTTCACCAAGGCCTGGAGCGCCGTCATCGACTCCAACGTCACGACGCTGCTCGCCGCGGGCCTGCTGTTCTCCTTCGCCACCGGACCGGTGAAGGGCTTCGGGGTGACGCTGTCCATCGGCGTCCTGGTGTCGATGGTGTCGGCGTTCGTCGTCACGCGGGTGCTCGCCGAGACCGCCGTCCGCCGCGGCTTCGTGCGCCGTCGCCCCCGCCTCACCGGCCTCGCCACCTCGGGGCGGCTGCGCACCCTGCTGGCGCGCCGCGAGCCGCAGATCGTGCGCCGTCGGCGCCGCTGGCTCGGCGCCAGTACCCTGCTCGTCGCCGTGGCCGTCGCGGGCATCGCGCTGCGCGGCCTCGACCTGGGCGTCGAGTTCACCGGCGGGCGCCTCGTCGAGTACAGCACCAGCAAGCAGGTCGACGCCGACACCGCCCGCAAGGCCGTCGCCGACGCCGGTTTTCCGCGCGCGGTGGTGCAGGAGTCCGGCTCGGACGACATCACCGTACGGACCGGTGAACTCACCGACGCCGAACAGGAGAAGATCAAGGAGGCCCTGGCCGAGAAGGGCGGCGGCCGGGCCACCGTCGAACGCGACGAGCGGATCGGCCCGAGCCTCGGCGACGAACTGCGCCAGAAGGCGCTCATCGCCCTCGGCATCGCCGTGGCCGCCCAACTGATCTATCTCACCGTCCGGTTCCGCTGGACGTTCGCGTCGGCGGCCGTCGCCGCGATGGTCCATGACGTGCTGCTGGTGGTGGGTCTCTTCGCGTGGCTCGGCAAGACCGTCGACAGCGTCTTCCTCGCCGCCGTGCTCACCGTCATCGGCTACTCCGTCAACGACACGGTGGTCGTCTTCGACCGCGTCCGCGAGGCCCGACGCCGCGACCCCCGCGCCGACCTGGCCAAAACGGCCAACACCGCCGTGATCCGAACGCTCCCCCGCACGGTGAACACCGGCATGGGCGCCCTGTTCGTCCTGGCCGCCCTCGCGGTCCTCGGCGGCGACTCGCTCGCCGACTTCTCGGTGGCCCTGATCGCCGGCGTCGTCGTCGGCGTGGCGTCGACGGTGTCCGTGGCGGTTCCGGTCGCCGTGTCCCTGGAGCGCCGCAAGCCCGCCCCGCCGCGCCGGCGGCCCGCGGGGGAGCGGGACCGGCCGAAGGACGGCAGTCCGCTGGAGGCCAAGCGGCACCGTGGGACGGGCGCGGTCGTCTGACGGCATGCGCAAGGGTGCCCGCCGGGTTCGCCGCTCCCTGAGGAGTCCCTGAGGAGGCGGCGACCCGGCGGGCACCCCCGTCGGTCACGCGATGTCACCCGGCCGCACGGTGTCACCCGGCCGCAGGGTGTCTCAGCGCGCCACCCGCCACGTCAGCGACCCCTTGAGCAGCTTCCGCAGCTCCGGGGCGCGGACCGCGCGGGTCGGGTCGGTGGCGCGCACGGTGACCTTGTGGGCGCGGCCGTCGGCGGGGACGCCCAGGGCCTTCGGCGTGATGGACCGCGCGTCGACGCCCTTCTTGACGGCGCGTCCGTCGACGGACCAACGCAGCCGGACGCCCTCGGCGGCGAGGACCTTGACGCGCTGGCCGCGCCGCACCTCCTTGTCGGTGGGGGTGACGGCGGAGACGGCCGAGCCGTGCCGGTGGAAGCCCGCGATCATGGCTTCGCGTCCGGGCGAGTTGAACTCCCGGCCGAGGGTGCGCATGATCGAGTTGTCCGTCGGCCGGTAGAGGCCGCGCGGGTAGTAGCCGCCGCCCTCGTACGCGCCGACGGTGCCGCCGTCGGGCGAGGACTGGCCGATCCAGCGGTACCACTTCTTCTTCTGCGCGGTCAGCTGGGCGGCGGTCAGCTTGCTGATGTTCGACTCCCACGGCTCGGCGCCCGTGTACGTGCCGTACTCGTCGTACACGTACTCGTCCGCCAGCTTGCCCAGGGAGTGCCCCGTCTCGTGCACGACGACCTGCGAGGACTGTTCGTTGTCGGAGGAGGCGGTGGCGATGCCGTCGTAGCCGGACGGCGAGGTGATGTCGTTGTAGCCCGCGCCGCCGTACTTGGTGGAGTTGGACAGCACGATCACCAGGTCGGGATCGGCGGCCTTGCTCGCGTACGCCTCCACCTTGTTGGTGTCGACGCACAACAGCCGCTCGATGCCGTCGCAGTAGAACGCCGAGCCGAGCGCGGTGTCCTTGCGGACGTCGCTCGTCGGGTCGCCCGAGATCCCCGACTGGCGCGAGTGGGCGTCCACCGCCCACACGTTGAAGAGGTTCTTGTACGAGGCGTACGGCTCGACGGCCGACACCTCCGCCCACTTCGTGCGCACGTCGGCGTGGAAGTCCTCCTGCTGGGCGGCGGTGTAGCCGTCGCCGATGAAGACGACGTCGGCTTTGGAGCCGACCGGGCCGTTCTGCACGATCGGGACGACGGTGCCGTCGTCCGCGGCGGTCCTGCGCTCCTTGGCGGTGAGCGGGTCGGGAGCAGGCACCTCGGTGTGCCGGGGGTGGCCTTCCGGGCCGGTGAAGTACTCCACGTGCTGGGTGGAGTCGGCGCCGCTCCGGGGGGAGGGCGATTCGGGCTCCGCGGTCGCGCCCGCGGTGGCGGCGAGGGTCGCCGCCAGGGCGATCCCGGCGGCTGTCGCGATCTTGAGCGGCGTACGTCTGGCTATGCCGGACTTGCGTCTGCGCATGGTGGGGGTCCTTCCGAAGTCCGCCGTGTAAGTGGCGAGTTAAAGCCGTTTAAGGCGTCGCTCAACGTAGAGGCTTCGGGGGCGTGCAGGCAATGGCGAGGCGCAAGATATGTAATGAGACAGATGAGTTCACGCCAGGGGTGGCGGTGGCCGTGGCGCCACGAGGGGCGGCCGCGGAGCCGGAACGCCCGCTCACCGGACACGGGTTCCTGGTGGCCGTACCCTTGACAGACACCTGAATTCCCTCCGGCATCTATGCATGACCGCCGTCATCGACTTAGCTCAGGGCCTGACCTAGGGAAGGGGAGAGGTGGCGGAGAACAGTCCCGAGGCCGCCCGGTCCGAGGAAGCCGTCGAGATCGGCCGCCGCGTGCTGAGGCTGCGTACCGAACAAGGGCTCACGCAGCGGCAGGTGGCCGAACCCGCCTACACGGCCGCGTACGTCTCCACGCTGGAGTCGGGCAAGGTGCGGCCCTCGGAGGCCGCGCTGCGACACCTCGCCGGACGCCTCGGCGTCGACTACGAAGAGCTGGCCACGGGCCGCCCCGCCCGCCTGGCCACGGACCTGCGGCTGCGCCTGACCGACGCCCGGCGCGCCCTGGCCACCGGCGCCCCCGAGGACGCCGCGGAACTCTTCCGCGCCCTGCACGAGGAGGCCGTGGCGCACACCCTGGTCGAGGAGCAGGCCACCGCCCTCCAAGGCCTCGGCGACTGCCTCCTGGAGTCCGGCGAACTCACCGACGCCCGCGACTGCTTCGCCGCCGCCGAACGCCTCCTCGCCGACCAGCCCCTGCCCGTGCGCGTCCCCGCCATCCGCGGCCGCGCCACCGCCCACCTCCTGACCGGCGAACTCCGCTACTCCTGCTACCTGCTCGAAACCACCCTCGACGAACTCAACGCCTCGGGCCTGCACGACCCCGACGCCCTGCTGCTCCTCTACACCGCGTCCATCGCGCCCTACATGGACATGGGCGCGCACGCCCGCGCCGCGCACGCCGCCGAACTCGCCCTCGCGCTCGCCCCGAGCGTCAGCGATCCCGCGCTGGTCGCCCATATGCACCGCGGCGTCGCCCGCACCCTCATCGCCGAAGGCCGCACCGCGGAGGCCGACGCGTCCCTCGCCAAGGCCCAGGAGCTCTACCGGCACCTGCACATCCGCACCGAACTCGCCCACTGCCACTGGATGCGCGGCTACGTCCACGCGCAGGACGGCGATCTCCAGGGCGCCGAGACCGAACTGCGCACGGCCCGCGACATGCTCGCCTCCAAGCGCGCCGCCCTGTTCACCGTGCAGGTCGAGGTCGAACTCGCGGACGTGCTGCGGCGGCGCGGCAAGGCCGACGAGGCGGAAGCGCTGCTGCGGCCCCTGCTCACGTCCGGCGAGGACGTCGGCGCCCTCGGCGCCGAGCGTGGCGCCGTGCACGCGGGCGGCGCCCACCGGCTGCTCGGCCTGATCGCCGAGGAGCGCGGCGACACCGACAGCGCCGAGGAGCACTACTGCGCCGCGCTCTCCCTCCTGGAACGCTCCAGCGCGGCGTGCGACTTGGCGGACCTGTGCCGCCTCCTGGGCGACCTGCTGCGCCGCACCGGCCGCGTCGAGGCCGCCCTCGACGCCTACCGCACCGGCCTTGGCCACCGCGCGGCCCCCGGCACCACGACCCTCGGCCCGGCCCCGGCGACACCCCCGATGTGAGTCCCTGCCGCCTCGGCCGTCCCGCTCGCGATGCCCGCGGACGTCACCCGCGCGGGGTCCCGGGGACCCGGGCCACACCCACGTAGAAGCCGCTCAGCTCACGCTGCGGGGCGGGCCCGTCCCTGAACCACTCGGTGGCGGTCACCAGGCCGGGCTCGACGAGGTCCAGGCCGTCGAAGAAGCGCTCCACCTCGGCGCGCGAGCGCATGCGCAGCGGCACCCGGCCGTCCTTGTAGGCGGTCGAGACGGACTGCTCCAACTGCGGGTGCTCGTCGGCGGTGCCGTGCGAGAACATCAGGTAACTGCCGGACGGCAGGGCGTCGACCAGGGCGCGCGCGAGCCCGTACGGATCCTCGTCGTCCATGATGAAGTGCATCAGCGCGATCAGGGACAGCGCGACGGGCTTGTCGAAGTCCAGGAAGCCGTGGGCGTGTTCGAGGATCGCGCCCGGCTCGCGGACATCGGCCTGGATGTAGGTGGTGGCACCCTCGGGCGCGCTGACCAGCAGTGCCTCGGCGTGCCGCAGCACGATCGGGTCGTTGTCGGCGTATGCGACCCGGGCGGCGGGCGTGATCGCCTGCACGATCTGGTGCAGGTTCGGCTCCGTGGGGATGCCGGTGCCGATGTCCAGGAACTGGTCGATGCCCTGGCCGGCCAGCCAGGCCGCGGCGCGCTGCATGAAGGCCCGGTTGCGCCGCGCGTTCTCGCGCGACTGCGGCGGCAGCTTCTGCGCCAGCTCCTGATCGACCAGATAGTTGTCCTTGCCCCCGAGCAGCCAGTCGTAGACCCGCGCCGGGTGCGGCTTGCTGGTGTCGATCACGTGGGGTTCGGATGCTGCCGTCATACGTGACTCCAGTGCGGGTGGGGCAGGGAGGGGCCGCGGCGCGGATGATCAGGATTATGTCAGCGCGCAGGGGGTGGTACGACGGGGGTTCGGGACTCGAACGGGTGCGTGAGCAAAGGGTGAGGGGCCGAGGTCACGCCTGTTCGGGCGTGTCCTGTACGTCGCCCAGGGTCGACGCGGCCAGGGGGTCGCCCTCGGCGAAGTCGCCGGGCGGGATGCCGGGGTGGTGGCCGCCGGACGCGGCGTCCGGCGGGGTGGTCGGGGCGAGGGCCAGGCGGGAGACGATGCGGTAGCGGTCGCCCCGGTAGAGGGAGTGGACGTACTCGACGGGCTGGTCCGCCGCGTCCGTGGTGAGGCGCTCGAAGAGCAGGGCGGGGGACAGCTCGGGCACGTCCAGGAGGCGGGCCTCGGAGCGGGTGACGACGGTCGGCTCGATCGTCTGCGTGGCCTCGTGGACCCGTACGCCGTGCCGCTCGCGCAGGTGCGCGTACAGGTCGCCCGACTCCAGCTCGCGCGCTGTCAGACCCGGCACCAGATCCGCCTTGAGGTGCAGGTGCTCGACGGCCATCGGCGTGCCGTCGACGAGCCGCAGCCGTGCCACGTACACGATCCGCCCGGCCGGTGACATCCGGAGCCTGCGGCCCACGCGGGCGCCGGCCGGGACGGTGGTGAACTCCAGGAGGCGGCTCGACCAGGTGCCCGCCGCCTGCGGCACCGACAGCGTGGCGCGGCCCGAGACCAGCTCCTGGGTGATCTTCTCCGGCGCGACGAACATGCCGCGGCCGTGCTCGCGGACGAGCAGTCCGGCCGCGACGAGTTCGTCGACCGCGGCCCGCAGTGTCGGCCGGGACACGCCGAGCTGGGCGCACAGGGCGCGCTCGGAGGGGATGCCGTCACCGGCCTGCCGGGACTCGATCAGTTCCAGGACGAAGTCGCGCACACGCTCCCGCTTGAGCACCGTCCCCGGTGCGTCGGTCTCCATGGCGTCCTCCGTCACCTCGCTGGTCAGGTGAAGTGTAGCCATGGTGCCGGTGTACGGAACCTGTCAACTCGATACGAGAGTAGGTGAGTTGGGGGCTGTGTGGTCTCGCGCGTCCAGGGTTGACGGGTCCCTGGTGCCGTGCCACCTTCATTCACCGGCAAGAGGTCAGCTGACCAGTTGTCCAACTGGTCAGTTCGAGGGTCGTCGGACCGGCACGCCGACCCGACCGGTTTCCCCCCACAGTTCCGGAGAGGAACGCCCCGTCATGACCCAGCACTTGACGCCCGCCTCGCCCCCGCCTCCCGCACCCGCCCGGCGCCCGCGCCGCCGCGCCGCTGCCGCCCTGGCCTGCGCCCTCGGCTGCGCCGCCCTCGCCGTCCTGCCCGCGGCCGCGTCCGCCGCGGACTCCCCGCGGGGCGACTCCCGGCAGGCCGACGCGCGCGGGGCGGCCGACGCGGTCCTGTTCGACGACTTCTCCTACACCGCCCACGACGACCCGCGCGTCTCCGCGCACGGCTGGAGCGTCCGCTCCGACTCCGGCGGCCCCGGGGTGCCCGGAGCGTCCTGGGTGCCGCGGAACATCACGTTCCCGTCGACCGGCGGCACCTCCGTCATGGACCTGGAGACGAAGACCGCGGGCACCGCCGCGAGCACCGAGCAGACCGAGATCCTCACCCGGTCGACCAAGTTCAGGAACGGCACCTACGCGGCCCGCGTGAAGTTCAGCGACGCCCCGGCGTCCGGCCCCGACGGCGACCGCGTCGTCCAGACGTTCTTCACCATCAACGACCTCAAGGCCCCGATGGCGGACGACTACGCCGAGTACGACTTCGAGTACCTGCCCAACGGCGGCTGGGGCGAGCCCGGCAACATCCTGTACACGACGTCCTGGGAGACCTACGCCCCAGACCCCTGGCAGGCCGTCAACCAGCACACCGAACGTCGCGAGAGCTTCGCGGGCTGGCACGACCTCGTCCTCACCATCGACGACCGGGCCATCACGTACTACATCGACGGCCGGCACTTCGGCACCCACGACGCCGCCTACCTGCCCGAGCGTCCCATGTCCATCAACTTCAACCACTGGCTGATCGACCTCGCGGGCCAGCCCGCCACCCAGCCCCGCTCCTACCACCAGCAGGTCGACTACGTCCTGCACGTCAAGGACCAGGTCCTCACCCCGGCACAGGCGACCCAGCGGGTCGCGGCGTACCGGGCCGCGGGCACGGCGTTCGAGGACACGGTGCCTGCGCCGTAGCGCACGCACCGGACCCGGGCGCGCACCGGGCGGGGCCGCCCACGGGAAGTGACGGGCCGCTGTGCTGGGATGAGTCCATGACAGCACCACGGCCCACGCCGCCCCGGACGGCCCCTGCCCGTACGGCGGTCGACTGGCCCGTCTCCCTCACGACGCCGCGCCTGACCCTGCGTCCCGTCGAGCAGCAGGACGTCCCCGACGTGACCCGACTGTGGACGGACCCGGAGGTACGCCGCCACCTCGGCGGCCCCGTCGCGGAGGATGTCGTGCGCGCCCGCAGCGAGCAGTGCGCGGGCGCGCCCGGCCTGTTCAGCGTCGTACGCACCGCCGACGGCGCGGTCCTCGGCCTGGTCGTGGCCGAGCCGGACGCCCGCGACGGCCGCACGGAGGTGTCGTACCAACTCCTGCCCGAGCACTGGGGCCACGGGTACGCGCGCGAGGCCGTCGGCGCCGTCGTGGACTGGGCCCGCGGCGGCGTCCGATCCTCCGCGCCCGGCGTGGTCGCGGTGACACAGCGCGCGAACCTCCACTCCGTGCGCCTGCTCCAAACCCTCGGCGCCCGCGAGGCGGACGCCTTCGTGGAGTGGGGCGAGCCGCAAGTGCTGTACGTGTTCGGCCCGGAGGCGCCATGACCGTCACGCTGCGCGTGGGCGCGACGGACGGGGTGCCCGGCATGGTGCTGCGGCCCTGGGAGGACGGTGACGCGGCGGCGCTGATCGACGCGTACCGCGATCCTGTGTTGCGGCGGTGGACGCGGATGCCCGTCCACGACCACGCCGACGCCGCACGCTGGTTGGCGGTGCGGCACAAGGGGTGGGCCACGGAGGACTACGTCAGCTTCGCCGTCGAGGAGGAGCGCGGGGGCGAAGGACGGGAGCTGGTGGCCAACGTCGCGCTCAAGGAACCCCGGAATGCCACCGGGGTCGGTGAGGTCGGGTACTGGACGGTGGCTGCGGCGCGCGGCCGGGGCGTCGCGTCGCGGGCCCTCGACGCGCTGACGGACTGGGCGTTCGGGACGTACGGTGACAGCGGGCTGCACTGGCTGCGGCTGCTGCATCAGGTCGACAACGTCGCCTCGTGCCGGGTCGCGGGGAACACCGGCTACGAACTGCACGCGGTGCTGCCCGTCAGACCGCCGTTTCCCGCGCCGGGGCATCTGCACGTCAGGCGGCGTGTCGCACCGGAGGCCACTCACAAGTGACCTGTAGTTGTCGGACGGGGAAATGCCCTGGTGGCCAACGGCGTTAATCAGCCGTTGTCTCGACGGTGAATTCCGTTGATTCGTGAAGCCCTCGACACTCGCTATTCCCGGCATTGAAAACGGTCACCGATGCAGCCTTTGCGGACCTCGTCGATCTGCGCTTGACTGCCGTGCGTCGGATGCCGAGACCAGCCGGGGGGACCTTCCTGTGGGGCACGCTCACACGCACCACGACGGGCACGATCACCAGGCAGGAGGCCATGGCGGGCACAGCCATGGCGTCTCCGCCGACGCCGACCGGCGATGGCTTTCGCTGGCGCTTGTATTGATTGGCGTTTTCATTTCGGTGGAGACGGCGATCGCATTCATATCCGGTTCGCTCGCGCTCCTGTCCGATGCCGTCCACATGCTCACGGACGCTTTCTCCATCGTCCTCGCCCTGGTCGCGATGCGGCTGGCCGCGCGGCCGGCGAAGGGCACGTACACCTTCGGGCTCAAGCGCGTCGAGATACTCTCCGCGCAGGCCAACGGCCTCACCCTGCTGCTCGCCGCGGTGTGGCTCGCGTACGAGGCCGTCGTGCGGCTGCTGCACCCGCCGGAGGTCACCGGCTGGATGGTCCTCGCCACCGCGCTCACCGGCGTCGCCGTGAACCTCGCGGCGACCTGGTGCCTGTCCAAGGCCAACCGCGCCTCGCTGAACGTCGAGGGCGCCTACCAGCACATCCTCAACGACCTGTTCGCGTTCATCGGCACCGCCGTCGCCGGTGTCGTCGTCATGACCACGGGCTTCGCCCGCGCCGACACCCTCGCCACGCTCTTCGTCGTCGTCCTCATGGTCAAGGCGGGCTGCGGGCTGCTGCGCGACTCCGGCCGGATCCTGCTCGAAGCGGCGCCCGCGGGCCTCGACCCCGACGCCATCGGCGACCGGCTGGCCGCAGCGCCCGCGGTGGCGGAGGTCCACGACCTGCACATCTGGACCATCACCTCCGGCGAGCCAGCCCTGTCCGCCCATGTCCTCGTCCACCCGGGCGGCGACTGCCACGCGGTACGCCGCGACCTCGACCACGTCCTCGCCGAGACGTACGGCCTCACCCACACCACGCTCCAGATCGACCACGAGGACGACGCCCCGCACCCCGCCGCCGCGTCGGCGTCCGCGTCCACCGGCGGTGCCACGGCACCCCACTGCGCCAACGGCCACGGCCCCACGCATCGGCGTGAACCACACGCTCACTGACGGCCGGTGACAACTTCGGGCGCCTACCGGCGTGCTCAGACGTGCAGTTCGGGCGACAGTCCGGTCCAGCGGAGCTCGGGGGGGGCAATGCCCGGTGTCGTTGTGGAGGAGCAGGGACGCCGGGCGGCCGGGTGCGTAACGGATCACGGTGAGGCCCGCGTTGGTGTGGTTCAGGCCGAGCCGGCGCCACGCGGGCGCGTCGAGTGCGGCACGCGCCAGCCAGCCGATTAGGAAGTTGTGGGTGACCACCAGCTCGTGGCGGGGCGTGTCGCCCTCGACGGGGCCGGTGAACCGGTCGCGGGCCGCCTGCGCGAGGGCGGGGCCGCGCTCCCGCTCGCACGCGGGGAAGGCGGCGAGCCGGTCCAGCACGGTGGCGTCCGAGTCCTGCGGAAACTCGCCCCGGGTCGGCAGGTGCGGGATGTAGTCCCCGGCGGCCTCGGACAGCGTGAGGGGGACGTCGGGGAGTTGGTCGTGGACGAGCCCTGCGGTCTGCGCGGCGTGCGGCAACGGGCCGTGGCTGATCTCCGCCGGCGGGGTGCCGCGGCGGCGCTCGCCGAGGAGGACGGCCTGGCGGCGCCCGCGGTCGGTCAGTCGGATTCGTCCGGGGACGCCTCGCCTTGCCGGGCGAGATAGAGGTAGCGGGCGGCGGTCGCGGTCATCGAGGTGCTCCTGGGTGGTGGGCGGTGATGGTTCCGGTGGGGGTCATGGGGCCGAGACCAGCAGGTGGACGGCCAAGGCGACGATGAGGGCGCTGGACGCCAACGCCGTGCCGAGGCGGCCACGGCGGCCCGTGAGGGCCCGGCCGACCAGTGCGCCACCCCCGGCGAGCAGCAGTTGCCAGCTCGCCGACGCGGCGAAGGCGGCAAGGGTGAACACCGCCTGGTCCAGGCGGTCCGGCGCCGCGTCGGTCTGGCTGCCGACGACGAGCGCGGCGAAGTAGATGACAGTCATCGGGTTGAGCAGCGTGAGGGCGAGGAGGCTCGTGTACGCCCGGGCGGGTGTCACCGGGTTCTCGTCGCTCCGCCCGGCCGTGTGCGGTCGGCGGTACGCGGCGAGGGCCTGCGTGGCCGAGCGCAGCGCCAGGGTGATCAGGACGCCCGCGGAGATCCAGCGCAGCGGGCCGATGAGCGGGCGCACGACGGGGGCCGCCGTCGCGCCCGCGACCGTGGCGACCAGCGCGTACACGCCGTCGGCCGTGGCCACCCCGAGGGCCGCGCAGGCGCCGGTCCGCAGTGAGGTGCGCGCGGTCAGCGCCATCAGGTGGGCCGCGACCGCCCCGACCGGGATGGCGATGCCGTACCCGGCGAGGAGGCCACCGACCAGATACCCGGTCACCGTCGCGGAAGCGTCGGCCCCCACCGTCGGCCGGACCGCTGCTGCCGCTTCACCGGACGACCGGTGGAGGCGGGCGACAGCGGGGCGGCGGAGAGCGTGCTCAGGGGCACGCGCGGGATGAACGACATGGGCAGATCGTGTGGCGAGGGTCGGCGCTCGGGCAAGTGAATTTGTGGAGTGGTGTGGGGCGGAGCCGGGTGGTGCGGGGCGGCGGTGCGGTGCCGGGTGGTGCGGGCGAGCGGGGTGCGGCGGAAGGGGGGCGGTCCCGTGCGACGTGGGGCGGTGCTCGGCGCGCTGTGGCGAGGGAGGTGCGGGGTGGGCGGAGCCACCCCGCACCTGGCGAGTCCTCGGCGTAAGCGCGTCCGCGTCACCGCGCCCGGGTCACCGCGTCGGCGGCGGCGCGCCAGGGCCGAAGCGCCCACGTCACCGCTCCGGGTCCAGCGCGCCAGGCCCGAAGCGTCCACGTCACCGCGTGGCGTTCGCCAGCGCCCGGCGCGTCGACGGCATCATCGCCGTGCCCGCGGGCTTCGACCAGCGCCGCCTCGCCGCGGCGGCCGAGGGCGTTCCCGCGGTCCTCGCCGGCTGCCCGCCCGAGGGCTTCGACGCCGACTGCGTCCTGGTCGACGACTTCGGCGGCGCCCGCGCGGCGCCCGCCCGCCTGCCGGCCCACAGCCACCACCGCGCGTGGGCTTCCTCGGCTCACCGCCGCCGTGTACACCGGCACCGAGCGCCCGCGCGGCTACCACGCCGCCGCGGGCGTGCCCGCCCGCACCCGCCTCGTCCGCCAGGGCCAGACCGAACCGGCTGAGGCGGAGCGCGCCGCCGAACTCCTCGCCCTGCCCGAGCCGCCGACCGCGCTGTTCTGCTCCAACAACCGCAACACCACAGGGGCGTTCCGGGCCCTGCCTGCCACCGGCGCGGACACCGCCCTCGCGGGCTTCGACGACTTCGAACTCGCCGACGCGCTGGGGCTGCCCTCACCCTCGTCACGTACGACAGCGACGAGTTGGGGCGCGTGGCGGGGCGCCTCCTCATGGAGCGGATACGGGAGCGGAAGGGCGGGGGAGCGGGCGCGTACCGGCGTGTGGTGCTGCCCACGGGCCCTGTGGAGTAAGGGAGTTGAAGAGGGGTTCGGGCCTCAGAATTCGAAGCGTCGCGCCGACCGGGACAGCACCGCCGACGTGGTCTCGACGCCCCAGACCCCGCGCAGCTCCGCCGTCAGCGCGTCCATCAGCTTCGCCACGTCCGCCGGAGCCGACTCGTGCAGCGCCTCCACGATGATCAGGACGTCCGTCGTGGTGTCACGGACCGCCGAGTAGCCGCTCTGCCGGTTGGTCCAGCGTCTGGCGTGGGCACGGCGGGCATCGTCGGCGAAGATCACCTCGCGCGGGTCGGGGCACTCCTCCGTCCCGGCGAACGTCTCGTAGACCTCGTCGCCGTCGGCGTACCGGACTTCGAGATCCCCGGAGATGAGGGACACGTCGAAGACTCCGACCGGGATGCCGTACGCGAGGGACACGGCGTTGCAGAGGTCGATCAGGGGGTGGATGCGGGGCAGGGAGCCCTCCTTGCGGAAGCGGCGCAGGAGGGATTCGGAGGCGCAGCGGTACTGGGTCGGCTTGAGGCCCATCGCGGCGAAGGCGCGCCGCCAGGCCCGCACCTCGGGCAGGCCGCTCTCCTGCGTGGCGGCGAGCCGTTCGGCCGCTGCCGCGCCGAACGTGGCGACGGGCCGGTCGACCGACGCGTCGGCGGTGATGCCCCGAGTGAAGATCACCCCGGGGACCAGCTGGGGGAAGTCCTGCCAGAGGTCGCTCGCATGCTGGAAGTGCACGGTGTTTCCGTTCGGGAGGGGTCGGGAGATCGGGAGGTCGGGAGGAGGGGCGGGACATCTGGAGACAGGGGGGCGGGGCGATGCGGGGCGTGGTCAGAGGAAGGCGAGTTTGAGACCGAGCGCGGCGAACGCGCCCGCGAAGACGCGCCGCAGCCATGCCATGACCCGGGGCCGCCCGATCACGTGGTCGCGCACCGCCGCGGCGAACACCCCGTACAGGGCGAACACCACGAGCGTCACCAGCATGAAGCAGGCGCTGAGTTCGGCCATGCGCAGGAAGCTGTGGGGATCGTTCTTGTCGACGAACTGCGGCAGGAAGGCGAAGAAGAAGACGGTGAGCTTCGGGTTGAGCAGATTCATGAGGACGGCCGACGTGATGACGTCGGCGACCGAGCGCGGCGCGCCGTCCCGCTCGGCCGCGAGGTCGCTCTTGTCGCGCAGGGTCTTCCACGCCATGAAGAGCAGATACGCCACCCCCAGGTACTTGAGCGTCTGGAACGCGATGGCGCTGGTGTTGAGCAGCGCGGCGAGACCTGTGAGGGCGGCCAGCATGTGCGGCACGATGCCCACGGTGCACCCCACGGCCGCCACGACACCGGCCCGGGTGCCCCGCGAGAGACCGGCCGCGACGGTGAACAGCACGCCGGTGCCGGGTGTCACGGTCAGGATGAGCGTGGTCAGCAGGAACTCCATGGCTTGACTCTCCCGCCACAATGGATTCATGAACAGGTCCAATGGATCTCCCTCCCACAGGTCCATAACGCAGGTCGGCAAGGCCGTGGCCGCCTCCGACTTTCTGCAGCTGAACCCGGCCGACGCCCCCAGGGGCGGGATGTCGGACTGGCTGGCCCGGCAGATCCGGCGAGCCGTGGCCGAGGGGCTGCTGCCGCCCGGGAGCAGGCTGCCCGCCACCCGGGTCCTCGCCGATGAGCTGGGCGTGTCGCGGGGCGTGGTGACCGAGGCGTACCGGCGGCTGACGGAGGACGGGCACGTCGAGGGGCGGGGGCGCGCCGGGACCGTGGTTCTGGCGGCGCCGCTCGCCCGGCCGGCGGAGGGTGGCCTGGGGGAGGGCGGTCGGGTGGGGTCCGGCCAGGCGGGGCGACGGGCGGGGGAGCGCCGGTCCGCGGCGCGCCGGGCGGGGGTGCGTGACAGCGCGTCAGAGGAGCGGGCGCTGTTCGACGACCCCCTCGACACCGGCGTCTTCGACGCGCTCCGTGCCGCACCCGCCCGCGTCGACCTCTCGCCGGGCCTCCCGGACCTCGCCGCGTTCCCCCGCGCGGCGTGGCTGCGTGCCGAGCGCGCGGTGCTCGCCGGACTCGTACCGTCGGACTTCGGCTACGGCGACCCGCGCGGCACCCCGGCGCTGCGCCGCGCCGTCGCCCGCTGGCTCGCCCTGAACCGCGGGATCGCCGCCGACCCGGACGAGGTCCTCGTCGTCGCGGGCACCGCCCAGGCGCTCGGCCTGCTCGCCCTGGTCCTCAAGGACGAGGGCGTCACGCACGTCGCACTCGAGGACCCCAGCTCCCTGGGCATCCGGCAGCACCTGCGCAACTCCGGCCTCCAGTCGCCGCCCGTGCCCGTCGACGAGCGGGGCGTCCGCGTCGACGCGCTGCGCGCCACCGGAGCCCGGGTCGCGCTGCTCACCCCCGCCCACCAGTTCCCGACCGGCGTCGTCCTCGACGGCGTCAGGCGCCGCGAACTCGCGGACTGGGCCCGGGACGGCGGACTGATCATCGAGGACGACTACGACGCCGAGCACCGCTACGACCGCCCGCCCGTGCCCGCGCTGCGCTCCACCCTCGCCGACCACGTCGCCTACGCGGGCAGCGTCTCCAAGCTCCTCGCGCCCGCCCTGCGCGTGGGCTGGCTGCTCGCCCCGCGCCGCTACCGGGACGCCCTCGTCGACGCCAAGCGCTTCGCGGACCTCGGCAACGCGGCCCTGCCCCAGCTGGTCCTCGCCCACCTCATGGAGTCCGGTGAGCTGGAGCGCCATCTGCGGTTCCTGCGCCGGCGCCACCGCGGCCGGCGGGACGCCATGATCGCGGCTCTCGCGGACCGGCTGCCGGGAGCCGTCGTCCACGGCGCCGCCGCGGGCCTGCACCTGACGGTCACCCTGGAGCCCGGCTGCGACGACACCGCGCTGGCCGCGGCCGCCCTGGAGCGCGGCGTCAAGGTGCAGCCCCTGTCCTGGCACGCCCAGCGCCCGGGGCGGCCGGGCCTCGTCCTCGGCTACGCGGCGAGCACGCCGTCGGACATCCGGGAGGGCGTGTCGGTCCTCGGGGACCTGCTCCACTGAGCGGACGACCTGATCCTGCGCCGGCGGCATTGACGAACCGTCACCCCGCTTCTACCTTCGACGCGTCCAGTCGTACGTCAGATATGAGACGTGATACGTGAGAGCCGAGAGGCGGACATGACCTCCGTGCCCGTACCGATCCCCTCCCGCACCCAGTTCGTGCAGGAGGCGATCAAACACCGCATCCTCACCGGGCAGTTGACGCCGGGGCAGCCCTTGGTCGAGACCGAGCTCGCCGAGTCGTTCGGAGTGTCCAAGACGCCGGTGCGCGAGGCGCTCAAGACGCTGGCCGGGACCGGGCTCGTCGTGATGAACCAGTACAAGGGCGTCGCGGTGCGCACCGTGGACGCGGACATGGCGCGTGAGGTCTACGACGTACGGCTGCTCCTCGAACCGGAGGCGCTGCGGCGCACGGTGCGCGGTGGAGCCTCCCTGGACGCCGCGGCCGAGGCGCTGGCCCGCGCCGACGAGGCCGCGGACGCCGCCGAACGCTCCCTCGCCAACAGGGAGTTCCACCGCGCCCTGTATCTGCCGTGCGGCAACCCGCTGCTCGGGCGGATGCTCGACGAGGTCCGTGACCAGGCCGCGCTGGTCTCGGCGGTCGCCTGGGCCGCCGAGCCGTCCTGGCGGCGCGAGGCCGCCGAGCACCGCGAGATCCTGCGGCTCGCCCTGGCGGGCGACGGCGACGGCGCGGCGAGCGCCCTGCACGCGCACATCGCGTCGTTCGTGGAGCGGGCCTTTCCCGAGGGCGGGACGGGCGACGGGCGGCAGTGACGTCAGGACGCCCCCGGCACGCCGCACGCCGCCCCGGTCCGCGACGGCACGGGCCGCACGGGGCGGGCTCTAGCCCTCCTTGCCCGTGAACACGCGCCCAAGGAGGGCGTACAGCGTCGCCCGGTCCTCGTCGTCGAGGGTGGCGAGGCCTGCTGTCGTCGTGTGCATGTTGGCGCGGATGGTGTCGATGGTCTGCTCGCCCTCGGAGGTGAGGACGACGTTCTTGACGCGGCGGTCGCCGGGGCTCGGCTCGCGGCGGACCAGCGAGCGCTTCTCGAGGCGGTCCACGATGCCCGTCATGTTGGAGGCGTCGCAGGCCAGCGTCTCGGCGAGCACACGCATCGCGGCGGGGCCGCGGCGCAGCACGGTGAGCGTCTTGGCCTGGCTCGCCGTGAGGTTCTCGCGGGCGGCCGCGGCCGTGAAGTCGCCGTAGTAGGCGCCTAGCGACACCGAGAGCAGCTCCATGAGCTGGCCCGTGCCGACGCGCGGGTGTCCTGGCATGTGATCCACCTTACGCCCAGAAACTTGACCATCTCAAATATTGACGTCTACCGTAAAGGCATTACTTGAAGTTCTCAAGCTTCTAGGTTCTTAAGTAGTTGGGAAAGAGTTTCCGTGTCTCACGCACAGCACACGGCCCCCGCACGGGCTTCCGGGCAGACCGCGGTCGTCCTGGTGCTCGGGCTCGCCGCCATGGTCGTCTCGATGATGCAGACGCTGGTCGTCCCGATCCTCGGGATCATCCAGAGCGAACTGGACGCCACCACTGCCAACGTCAGCTGGGTGACCACGGCCACGCTGCTGTCCGCCGCCGTCTTCACGCCCCTCCTCGGCCGCTTCGGCGACATGCACGGCAAGAAGCCGACCCTGGTCGGCGTGCTGCTCGTGATGATCGCGGGCTCCGTCCTCGCCGCCACCACGACCTCGCTGACCTGGCTCATCGTCGGCCGCGTGATGCAGGGCGCGGCCACCGCGATCTTCCCGCTCGCGCTGTCCGTGCTGCGTGAGGAGATCAAGCCGGAGAAGCTGCACGGTGCGATGGCCCTGGTCAGCGGCACGCTCGCGTTCGGCAGCGGCCTCGCCCTGGTCGGCGCGGGCCTGCTCACACAGGGCTCCGACCCCGACTACCACCGGGTCTTCTGGCTCGCGGTCGTCCTCGCCGTGGTGGCGCTCGTCGGCGTGCTGTTCGTCGTGCCCGCCTCGCGTTCGAAGACGGGCGGCCGCACGGACTGGCTCGGCGCGCTCACCCTCGCGGCGCTCCTCGTCCTGCTGCTCCTGCCGATCTCGCAGGGCCATGAGTGGGGCTGGACGTCCGGCCGTGTGCTCGGCAGCTTCGCGGCCGCCGTCGTGATGGCGGGCGTGTGGGTGTTCACCGAGAAGAAGGTGAAGGAGCCGATGGTGGACATGGAGATGTTCACGCACCGCCCCGTGCTCTTCACCAACCTGGCGGGCCTGCTGCTCGGCTTCGCGATGTTCGCCCAGTTCATCGGCGTCTCGTACCTGGTGCAGATGCCCGAGCAACTGGCCGGCTACGGCTTCGGTGCCTCCGTGCTCGACGCCTCGGTCGTCTACCTCCTGCCGACCACGCTCGTCTCGCTGGTGGGCGCCCAGTTCGGCGGCGTCCTGGTCCGCCGGATCGGGGCCCGCGTCACGCTGGCCGCCGGTGCCGCCTTCGGTGTGATCGGCTTCGCCTGGCTGACCCTGGCGCACGGCACCACCGCCTCGGTGATCGGCGCGGGCATGGTCGTCGGCCTGGCGATCAGCTTCGGGTACGCCGCCATGCCGGCGCTCATCGTCGCCAGCGTCCCGGCCCACCAGACGGGCATCGCCAACGGCATCAACTCCATCTCCCGCTCGGTCGGCAGCGCCATCGCGAGCGCGACCATCACCTCGCTGCTCGCGTCGAAGACCATCAAGCTCCCGGCCGGGATGCCCGCGCTGCCCGAGGAGAGCCAGTTCACGCTGAGCTTCGCCATCGCCGGAGCGGCCTTCGTCCTGGTCGCGGCGGTCTCCCTGCTCGGGCTGAAGGCGGCACACGCGCCGCGTACGCCCGTGCTGCGGAAGATGGCGGAGTCGGAGACTCCCGAGCGCGCCGGGGTCTGAACCCCCTAACCGCTCGGATCGGAACCGGCGCGCGGCCCGGCCGCCTACAGGTGGCCGGGCCGCGCGCCGTCCGCTGTCCGGACGAGCCGGGTCCGGGCCCGGTGCCCCAGCTACCCGGCCGCGTCCAGGGCGTCCGTGCGGGCCTCGATGGCCCGCAGTACCGCGACCATGTCCTCGCCGCCGTGCCCCAGCGCCACCGTGTCGGCGAACAGCGAGTGGCAGACGTCGAGCAGCGGCGAGGCCACACCGGAGGCCCGTGCCGCGTCCGCGACCAGCCGGTTGTTCGTCAGGACGTCCAGCGCCGCGGCCTGCACGCCGAAGTCCCGCGCGAGCAGCTTGGGCGCCTTCATCCGGGAGACGCCGCTCGCCATCGGCCCGGCGTCGAGCACGTCGAGGAACAGCTTCGTGTCCAGGCCCTGGCGCTCCGCGAAGTGGAACGATTCCGAGAAGCCCGTGACCGTGGTGATCAGGAACAGGTTCACCGCCAGCTTCATCAGCAGCGCGCCCGGAACCGAACCGCACCCGAACGTCTCCCGGCACATGGGCGCGACGAACGGCCGCACCTCGGCCACGTCCCGCTCCGCGCCCGCCAGCATCGCCACCAGCAGCCCCGCCTCGGCGGGCTCGCGCGACCCCGACACCGGCGCCTCCACGTACCGCCCGCCCGCCGCCCGCACCTCGGCGCCGAGCGCGCGCGAGTACTCCGGTGAGGTCGTCCCCATGTGCACGACGGTGTGCCCCGCGACCCGGGCGCCGAACGCCGGGGTGTCCCGGCCGAGCGTCGCGTCGATCGCGGCGCTGTCGGCCAGCATGAGGATGACGACGGGAGCCTTTTCGAACACCTCGTCCACGTCCACCGCCACCCGCGCCCCGGCGTCGCGCATCGGCGCGCATCGGGCGGCGGTGCGGTTCCAGACGATCAACTCCGCCCCGGACCGCGCGAGCCGGAGCGCCATGGGCTGCCCCATGACACCCAGCCCCATGAACCCCACGTCCATCCCGAACTCCCGTCCCCGAACGTCGAGGCCGTGCGGCCGAGGTCATCGGCCGGGCCGTCTATGACGGCTGTCATAGTAGCGGGGGAAGTACGGTTCGGCACAGGAGAGTTCGTGCGGGGAGCGGGCCACCGTGTGCGACGTGCCCGGTCCGCGTGTGAGGTGCCGGGTCCGCGTACGGCGTGAGAGGTTCGCGTACGACGCGACGCGTGAGGTGGAGGCGACAGCGTGACCGCAGGTGAGGCGTCCGGGCGGGGGCCGCGTGAGCGCATGGTGTTCAGCGCGGCCCAGTTGCTGCGCCGGGGAGGGGTCGGCGCCACCGGCATGCGGGACGTGGTCGAGCACGCGCGGGCGCCGCGCGGCTCGCTCCAGCACTACTTCCCCGGGGGCAAGGAGCAACTGGTCAACGAGGCCGTGGAGTGGGCGGGCCGGTACGCGGCGGGCCGTGTCGCACGGTTCGTGGCGGGGCTGCCAGAGCCGACGCCGAGCGGGCTGTTCGCCGCGATGGTGCGCCAGTGGACGGACGAGCTCGCGGCGGCGGGCCAGACGTCCGGCTGCCCGGTCGTCGCGGCCGTCGTGGACCGCGCTGCCACGAGCGAGTCCACACGGCAGGCCGCCGCGGCGGCGTTCGCCACCTGGACCCTCCCGGTGGCCGCGGCGCTCGCCGACATGGGAGTGCCGCCCGCCCGGGCCGAAGCGCTCGCCACCGTCATGATCAGCGCGGTGGAGGGCGCCCTGCTGATCGCCCGCGCCGA
This sequence comes from Streptomyces sp. NPDC041205, assembly GCF_055591765.1. Lineage (NCBI taxonomy): Bacteria > Bacillati > Actinomycetota > Actinomycetes > Kitasatosporales > Streptomycetaceae > Streptomyces > Streptomyces sp. NPDC041205. The sequence goes on from NZ_JBVIZH010000004.1 coordinate 285,575, forward strand.
AGGGGACGTACGCGCGCTGACGACAGTGGCGCAGGAACTCGGCCCGCTCCTGGACGGTGCGGTCGTCCGGCGCTGAGCCGACCCGCCGCAGCCGCACCCAGGTCCGGGCCCGCCGAGCCCGGACGCCCGCACCTCCGGCCGTGCGCCCCGCCCTACCCCCGTACCTCCGAAGCCGCCGCCGTCCGCCGCGCGTGCACCAGCGCCTCAAGCACCACCGGATGACCGAGGTGGCGCGCGACCAGCACCAGATGGTCGCGTTCCGCGGCGGCGGGCACGTCCTCCCCCGGCAGCGCCGCGAGCAGCATGTCGGTGTCGGCGGGCGGCAGCCCCCGGCCGCGCGCGTCGGCGGCGTACAGCAGGGTCGCCGCCGCCTGCGCCGCCACGACGTCGAAGCCGACGAACCCGCGCCGCGCGAGCTGGTCCACGGCCCGGGCGGGCGCACTGCTCATCCAGGGGCTCAGGCTGCGGGCACCGTCACGGATCTCGACGAGCCTGCGGGACAGGGCGATCCGGGTGTCCCAGCCGCCCCAGAGGAGGCCGGGGGCGAGAACGAGCTGCGGGTCGGCGCGCACGACCGTCTGCCACAGCGGGCGCAGGGCCTGGTAGTCGCGCCGCTCCCGTCTGCGTGCGGTGACCGACAGACGGACCAGGCTGTAGTTGGCGACGAGGCCGCTGACGGCGGTGGTCAGCCACGCGGCCTCGGCGAAGCCCTCGAGGGGCAGGCCGCCCGCCGCGCCGACCATCGCCGTCAGGACGCAGACGACATGGAGCAGGTCGAGGGCGACGGCCAGCGCGAACTCAAGGACGCACCGCCGCAGTTCGGGAGCGAGCCGGGGGCCCGCAGACGCCAGCAGCGCGCGGCAGCGCCGCACGGTGGTCATGACGACGGCGGTCACCATGGCGAAGTACACGAGGTGAAACGCCACGGCGTCCGGGGTGTGCACGTAGTCCGGGGCGAAGAGAAGAGGACGCGCCTCGCCGCTCGGTTCGGCCCGGGCATAGAGGACCGTCATGGCGGCGACCGTGGCCGCGTAGAACGGGGCCCAGGCGAGGAGCGTGCGGTGCGGCGCGCCGTCCGTGTGCTGCTCGGGGTGCCACAGCACCGACATCAGATGGGCGTGGCCGACGCACAGCAGGCCCACGATGTTCGCGAGCAGGGCGGACAGATGGGGCGCTGCGAACGCGGTGTCGACGGCGCGGTACACGGCGGGCGTGGCCAGCAGGAAGATGACGCTCGCGAGGAACAGGGACGACGCGGAGACCTTGAGCAGGACCGCCGGTTCGCGCCGGGCGGCGAGCGCCTTGCCGGTGGCCAGGAGCAGGGCGAGGGCGGCGGCGGTGAGACCGACCGCGGTCAGGGTCGCGTGCCACATCACAGGTTGGAGCGCCGGTTGGCGAAGGAGGTGAGCGGCGCCGTGTGGCCGCCGTCGTCATCGAGGGACAGCAACAGCATGCCGACGGTGGCGAACACCTCCGCCGACCACTCCTCGTCCTCCTCGTAGCCGGTGCGCAGTTGCACGGGCCGGGTCAGCACCTCCCGCACCACGTCGGCGGGCAACGAGGGCATCTGCTCGGCGACGAGGTGCGGTTCCAGGAGGTCGCAGGCCGTGACGGCGTGCGGATCGACGTCCGCGGGGCTCGAGCTGAGCAGGTGGTAGAGCTCGTGCAACAGGACGTGCAGCCCTTGGCGTTCGCTGGTGTTGGCGGTGATGACGATGGTGTCCTCGGCTTCCCCCTGGACGCAGAACCCGCTGATGTGCGAGGGCAGGGGCAGCTTCTGGACGGTGATGTTCCGGCCGCGCGCGCGGGCGACGGTGTCAAGGAGCGTCTGCAGCCCCTGGCCCGGCCGCAGTCCGAGGTCGTCGTGGATGATGCGGATGGCCCGCCGCCGCGCCCTGGCCCAGGCGCGGCGCTTGCGCACGGCGGAGCGGATGCGGTGCGAGGCGTCGGCGACGCGCGCCCGGCCGGTGTGGCTCCACACGGCGGGGGCGACGACGGTCGGCACGGGTCAGCTCTCCCGGCTCGGTCCGGTGCCGGGCCGGGCGCGCCCGGCACCCGGTGGTGGCACGGCTCTTGGGACCGGTCGAGCCAGTCGTGCCGCCGCCGCTCTGCGTTCCGGTTCCGCGAGACACGGGACCTGTGCCCGTCTGCTGGCGCCTCTCATAGGCCGTTCACGCTCCCCGTTCCCTACGTGATGGGCGTGTGCCCGCTGACCTGCGCAGGGACAGTATCAGGCCGGTGACGTAACGGTTCGGCGGCACCGCGTGTCAGCCAACGGACGGCGCCGGTCCGGAATTTGGACCGCGGCGCTGGTCGGGCGGTGGTTACGACCGGAAGTCGAACACTGTACGGCCGGAGCCTGTGTCAACAATTGAAGACGGCGCTGGCCGGGGACGGTTGGGGCGGATACTCTCAGGTCGCCCCAACGAGTTCCGTGGCCCATGGAGACCTTCAGGTGAACGCAGCCGACCACCAACCGGCGCCCGGACACGAGATCGCCCGTCTCCTCGCCGACGTGGACGCCTACGCCCTGCGTCTTGGGACCTCGCGCGGCCGCCTGCTGGATGTCGTGCTCATCTCCCGCGCGACCGGCATCGAGCCGGAGCGGGTGCGGGCCCTGCTCGCGGGTGAACTCCCCGAGGAGGAGCCCCGGGAGAAGAACGCACGGGAGGGCTTTCGCAAGGCGCTGTTCCAGCAGCGCCTGCGCTTCCTGCAGCGGACCCGGCTCAAGGAGACCGCTGCGGGCAAGGAGCCCTATGGGCTCAGGGAGATCTCACGGGCGACGGGCATCTCGGCGCAGCACGTGTCGAACCTGCTCAACGGCGAACGTGGTGCGAACCACGACCACGCGGCCCGCCTGGAGCTCTTCTTCCGGGTGCCGGAGGGCTTCTGCTCCCGCACCGAGGGCGCCGCGCTGATCGCGTATCTGCGCCGGATGGTCAACGAGGACCTGCCGAAACTCGCCACGCGCGCTGTCCTTCAGGAGCTCGGCGCGCGCTCGGTGGCCTTGCGCAGTACGGCGGACGGCGCCCAGATCGACACGCTGCGGGACCTGCTCCCGGCCCTGGACGAACTGGTCAAGGTGATTCAGGGGCGTAAGCAAGGTGATTCAGGGACGTAAGGCGGGCGGGGCCCGGAGGGCGGCGGCGGGCGTCCGTAGCGCGGGTGCGCTACGCGCGTTGTGGTGCAGGGAGAACAGTGAGGCGATGCCTCTGCGGGTTCATTCGAGGCGCACGCCCATGACATGCATCGTTCTCAATCGTTGACACCGCCTGTGATAGTGCATCAGGATCTGTCTCACGCCAGGGCCGGGGGCAGGCCGGCTCTGACGGGGAACGAAGCCTGCCCGGATGTTCCATTCGTCCGCATGACCTGATTTCGGGCTTCCCGCGTGGGGGCGGGGGAAGCCCGACGACGAGTCATCGGTCCTGCTCATGCCCTGATCGGCCTTCGTGCCGCGTCGCCGCACGCTGGGTGCCCGCCCAACTGCGCCGTCGTTTTCGGGGATTGGTCGGCCCCTGCGAATGGAACGAGCGTTTCGTCAGGTGATGCCAGGACCGCCGTGGCCCGTACCGGGGCCGCGGTGGGGCGGGGAGGAGCGATCAACAGGTGACGACACCAATCGGCACCCCGAGCTCCTTGGTGGTGCGGCCCGAGGAAAGACAGCGGTCACGGTCCCGAACGGGACGAAGGGAGCCCCTGCCCGGGGGAGCCCGCCGCTGCAGGGAGCGAGCGACGCCCGTCCTCGCTTCCGCTGGGCGGGGGTGGGGCCCCCGCTCGCCGAGCCACCTGATCCTGATGAGCCGTGCTCACGTCATGACGGGGCTAATTCAGGAAGATGCCATGGATGCTACTGCTACGTCCCTAGCCGCTTCGGCGGGGGCCATCATCGCCGATGAGCATGGCGATGTACTGATGGTGAACCCGATGTACACGGCCTACTGGAACCTTCCCGGTGGCCATGTCGAAGCGGGGGAGAGCCCGAGCGCCGCCTGCGCCCGGGAAGTCCGTGCGGAGCTGGGTCTGGACGTCGAGATGGGGGACCTGCTCGTGGTCGCCTGGGTCGACTCCGACGGCTTGATGCCTCGCGTGTACTACATCTTCGACGCCGGAGAGGTCACCGCCGAGCAACGGCGTGCCATCACGCTGCGGGAGGACGGCGCGGGGCAGTACCGCTTCGCGTCCCCGGAGCGGATCGACGCGTCACTGATTCCGCCGTTCGTCAAGCCCATGTGGGAAGCGGCGCTCACGGCCCGCAAGGACAAGCGGCTCGTGTGCATCGAAGTGGAGGTGTGAACAGCGTGACCGCTCACGCCAGGTGAGCGGGGAGCGGGGGAGAGGACGACAGACGAACGAACGAGAAGCGCGGGAGAGATCCGAGCCGACCGGTCCCTGTCCCGATACCTCACCCTCGCGCAGGACCAGGAGCCGTCGCCCCGCCCGGGCGGCGGCTCCACCCGTGTCCGGACGAGAACGCAACACCGTTCAGCCCGTTCTTAACGCTTTCCTGTCGACAGGACGCGCCGCCCGCCTCCGCGGCCGGGCGCGGGCGCCCAACTTGGCCTGAGAACCGGTGGGTGCGCACTCCCGCCCATGACATCGTGGACCATCGAATGGTATGGACCTGACAAGTCTGTCCGGGGTGCGCGTCGTTACGGCGAACTGCGCGCGCGGGCTGTGTCGGTGAGGGGAGCGTACGCATGCGCGGGTCGACGGTCTTGCCCGGTACGAGTCAGGGAAACGGAAGCCATCCCGAGGCGGGCGGCCTGCCGATCCACCGCCTCGAGGTGCCGATGCCCAACACGCTGCCCTTCGCCATCGGCACCTTCGACACCATCGGCCCGATGTCCCGGGCCTCCTTCCCGCACCGGCACACCTTCCACGAGATCGTGCTCGTCACCGGCGGCACCGGCAGTCATGTCGTCGACCTGACCCGCTTCACCCTGCGCCCGCCCCACCTGTGCTTCATCGCGCCCGGGCAGGTGCACTACTGGGACGGCGTCCGGGGCCTGGAGGGGTGCGTCGTCGTGTTCACCGACGACTTCCTCCTGGAACACCCCGCCGACCGCGCCCTGCTGCGCCGTCTCGGCCGCCGCCCCTGGCTGGAACTGCCCGAGCGGGACGCGGACTGGGCCGCGCGTCTCGTCGCCGAGATGGACCACGAGTACCGCACGGGCGCCGAGGGCTTCGGCGGCGTCCTGCGCGCCCTCCTCCACATCCTCGTGGTGCGCGCCGGGCGCCTCCCCGCCCCCGGCCGGTCGCACCCGCAGGGCGTCCCGGCTCCCGAGGCCGCCCGCCCCGCCCCCGCGGCCGCCCAGTTCGTCGCCCTGGTGAGCACGCCCCGCGCGCTGCCCTGGTCCGTGCGCGACTGCGCCGGACACCTCGGGGTCTCGGTGAGCCACCTCAACGAGGCAGTGAAGGCCGCCATGGGCCGCACCCCCGGCGAACTGCTCCGCCAGGCCCGGGTGCACGAGGCGAAACGCCTGCTCGCCTGCACAGATTTGACGGTCCGTCAGGTCGCGGATCGGGTGGGCTTCGCCGACCCCGCGTACTTCTGCCGCTTCTTCCGCCGCGAGACCGGCGCCACTCCCGGTGACTTCCGCCGTGGCGGTGGCGATATTCACCACGACCACCGCATTGCGTCCATCGCCCCGCCCGGGCCCGCCGCATAGCTTCTTAGCCGATCCCCACCCCCCACTCAGGAGGAGCGATGGACGGCGACACGCCCACCAACGGGCACGACATCAGCGAACAGCCCTCCGGCCCCCCGACCGCCGAGCCCGCGGACCCGGCCCCGCGCGCCCCGCGCCCCGGCCCGAGCCGCAAGACGGTGCTCCGTGCCGCCCTGGCCGCGGGTGTCGCGGCGCCGGTGGCGATGATGGGCGTCCCCGCGCTCGCCCGCACCAGCGCGGGCAGCGGCAAGGCCCCCGAGGTCACCCCGTCCTGCGACGACGGAGACGACCCGACACCGCCCCAGACGGAGGGCCCGTACTTCAAACCCAACTCGCCCCGGCGCACCTCGCTCATCGAGCCCGGCACCCAGGGCACCCGACTCACCGTCACCGGCTACGTGTTCGGCCTGGCCTGCCTGCCGATCCCGCAGGTGCTCCTCGACTTCTGGCAGGCCGACGCCCGCGGCGCCTACGACAACGTGGGCTTCCGGATGCGCGGGCACCAGTTCACCGACGCCCGCGGCGCGTTCACGCTCACCACGATCTTCCCCGGCCTCTACCCCGGCCGCACCCGCCACCTGCACGTCAAGCTGCAGGCTCCCGGCCGCCCGGTCCTCACCACCCAGCTCTACTTCCCCAACGAGCCGCGCAACAACACCGACCCGATCTTCGACGCCCGGCTGCTCATGAACGTCCGGGACGTCGGCAACACCAAGGAGGCCGACTTCGACTTCGTCCTGCGGGTGCCCCAGACGCCCTCGCCGACCGACCCCCCGACCCAACCGCCGGGCGGCACCTGGGCCGTCGGCACCGGCTACAAAGTCGGCGACCGCGTCACCCACGACGGCCGCGCCTACGTCTGCCTCCAGGGCCACACGGCCCAGCGCGGCTGGGAGCCGCCGTCGGCGCCGTCGCTGTGGCGCGCGGTCTGACGCGTCCGCGGTGATCACCCGTCGGAGCGGACCGCCCGGGGGCCGCGGCCTGCCCCACGGCTCCGTGCTCTGCGCCGAGGGCCGCTTCTGAGAAGCACGAGCGTGACGCGGCGGCCCTGGCGGATCCGGGCCGCCGCGTCCGTGTGGTCACGCGCGGCGCACGATGTCGCGTACGAGGGCGAAGGAGCGGTGGCGGTCGGGGGTGCTGTGGACGGGCGTGACGGTCATCAGCTCGTCGGCGCCCGTGGCCTCGACGACGCGGGTCAGCGCGGCCTCGACCGTCTCGCGCGTGCCGCGTGCCTGCTGGCCGGTGAACGCCGCGAGCGCCTGCTCCTCCTCGGCGGTGAACCGGTGGGCGGCCGCGTCGGCGGGCGTGGGGAACGGCCGCTCGCCGCGGCCCTTGAGGAGCCCCGCCTTGATGACGTCCATGGGCCTCGCCAACTCGGCCGCCCGCTCTTCGGTGTCCGCGCACACCGTCTCGACGCACACCAGGACGCGCGGGGCGGTGCTCCAGCGCGAGGGCCGGAAGGCGTCCCGGTAGCGCTTCAGGGCCGCGAGGGTGTTGTCGGGCCGGATGTGGTGCGCGAACGCGATCGGCAGGCCCAGCGAGGCGGCGAGGTCGGCGCCCGCGTCGCTGGACGCGAGCAGCCAGGGCTCGGGCAGTTCGCCGATGCCGACGTCGAGCAGGTGATCCAGGGTCGCGGCGACGTCGCGGCGGTACTCGTCGTCGGTGGTGGGGTCGGCGCCGCGGCGCAGCGCCCGGGCCGTGGGCTCGTGGAAGGTGCCGGGCCCGCGGCCGATGCCGAGGTCGATGCGGTCGGGGTGCAGGGTCGCGAGCGTGGCGAACTGCTCGGCGATGGTGATCGGAGCGTGGTTCGGGGCGAGGACGCCGCCGGAGCCGAGCCGGAGGCCGGGCGTGGTGGCGGCGGTGTGGGCGGCGAGGAGCGCCGGCGGGAAGGCGCCGATGGCGGGCGACCGGTGGTGCTCGGCGAACCACAGCCGGTGGTAGCCGAGGCGGCTCAACTCCCGCGCGCTGCGCTGGCAGTTGGCCAGCGCGTCGGCGGGGGTGGTGCCGGCTTCGACGATGGACACCTCTAGGGCGGAGAGCGGAAGATCGATCACTCCGTCAGGATAGGCCGGGCGCCGGGCGGGTCTCCGGGGGGCCGTCCGCAGACCTCGGCTGCGTGGACACGCGCCGCACGGGCCGCCGGTGCGGAGCCGCGCCCCCCGGCGTGTGCATCCGCCGGGCCCCGCCGCGCTCTGGCCATTTCCCTCGCGCACGGCAAGGATGCGTTGCCCCGGGGCGACGCACCGCGCCAGGGGCCGGACGGGAGGAAGGCACCGCGATGGGTACACACGCAGCGCCGCGCACCCGCAGACCCACACTGTTCGCCGCCGTGGGCGCCACGCTCCTCGCGGCCCTGCTCGGCATCCCGCGCGCGGACGGGGCGCCGCGCTCGGCCGACCTCTGCCGCACCACGGGCACCGGGCTGCCGCGCGGTGACTGCGGCCCGTTCTGGCAGGTCCTCGCGGAGGACTTCGACGGCGACCGGGTGCCGCTCGGGTCGTTCAGCGACTGCGACCACCACGTCGACACCTCCGCCGCGTACTGCGGCGGCCTTCGCGGCTCGTACCGCGACAACTGGTGGGCGTACCCGACGGGTTGGCGCGACACCGCCAACGACCGGGACCGCTCCGTCGTCGGCGTCTACCATCCCGAGGACACGGTGAGCGTCGGCCCTGCGCAGAACGGCGACGGGCGCATGCGCATCCGGATGTGGCGGCCCGACGACGGCGGGCCCGTGCACGCGGCGGCCGTCGTACCGCGCGCCGTGATGCAGATGAAGTACGGCAAGTACAGCGCGCGCATCAAGGTCACCGATCTGGCGCCCGGCTACAAGTCGGCGTGGCTGCACTACGGCGGCGGCTGCGAGATGGACCACCCCGAGGGCGAGTGGACGGGCTCGCTCAGCGCCTTCCACCACCCGTGCGGCGGGGGCGAACAGGGCTCGTTCCAGGGCGCCGACGACTGGACCGAGTGGCACACCGTGTCGACGGAGTGGACGCCCGGCCACGTCCGCTTCTTCGTCGACGGCCGCCAGGTGGGCCACGACACCCGTGACGTACCGGACCGCCCGCTGTCCTGGGTGCTGCAGAACGAGAGTGCCTTGGAGGGGCCGACGGCGGCGCCGGGCAGCAGCGCGCAGCTCGAGGTCACATGGGTCGCCGCGTACGCGTACGGCTGGAGGTGAGGCGGGACCGTCCGCGCCGCGCCGTGCCGGGGGTTTCGGGCGCGGCGCGGACGGGTGCGGGTGCCGGTCAGTCCCAGCGGTAGCCGTCGCCGAAGTTCAGGGTGTGCTCGAGCACGTCCTCCATCGGGTCGTCGATCTGGCCGGTGTTGATCAGCCCGATGACGGGGCCGTTGTGGGAGCCGCTGTGGTGGGTCTCGTCGGCGTGTGCCGCGCCCGTCGACAGGGCGAGCGGCACGGCACACATCGCTGCCACCAGTACCCCGCGCGTGGCCTTGCGCGTCCAACTGCTCTTCACTGCGTGCTCCTTGATCCCTCGCCCTGCCGGAGCCGCGCACCACCTGGCGGGGAGGCGCCGGCACCCGGGAGAACAGCCGTCCCGACCGTCTCGCGGTGCTCAACATCGGCCCCGGCCACGAGGTCACCGACGATCATACGAACGTGTCGGTCGGCGTCCTGATCCACTTCGGTGTCAACGACCTGGGCGTCCCCGGCCGCGCCGCCTCAACGACTGGGGGCGCTGAGCCAGCGGGCTGCTGAGTCGGCGGGATGGTGGGCCGACAGGTTGATGTGGTGACGTGTTGATGCGCTGAGAGGACCGCTGAGCTGCGGCGTTCGGCACGGATGGCGTGAAGTCGATGCTCCGTCCGTGAACGCCGGGAGCGTGACGGGCCGCAGGAGCGGGCGGGAGCCTCAAACGGCGCGTTGCGGGGGCGCGGGGCAGTGCTGTCCGGCGTGGGTCGGGGTGTGGCGGGGCGTGCTCGGGCAGGCCGGGGAGCCGGGGTTTCCGGGTGCCCGGACATGAGTGAGCGCCCGGGCGGAGTGGACCGCCGGGCGCGGTGGACGGCTTGATGTGGCTCGGCGTGGGCGGCCCGACGACCCGGCGGGTCCCGCGCCGTCGTCGACTGCCCGCGCGGGCCTCAGTGGCCGTGCGGGATGAGCCGGCCCACCGCCTTCCACGTCGCGAGGATGCCGCGACGTTCGACGTCGGGCGGCCCGGCCGGGGCGGGGACCTTGGCGGCCGGCTGCCGGAACGCGAGCGGCTCCCAGTCGCACGGCGGGGCGGGGGAGTGGGCGAAAGTGCCGCCCTGGCCCGCGCGGTCCGCCGCGGCGAGGTCGTCGTCGTGCGCCTTGAGCCCGACGCTGACGAACGTCAGCAGGAGCGCGACGTCGATGTCGCAGTCGAGGAGCACGGTGATCCACGACGCCCCGGGGCGCACCCGGATCGCGGAGCTGTGGGCCAGCTGCGGGCGCAGCCGGTCGACGGCCGCGCGGGTCAGGCACACGTCGGCCGCCCCGTCGGAGTGGAAGTGGACGATGTCGTAGCCCGTCGCTCCCGGCGCCCCCGCGATCCCGAAGGAGCGTCCGACAGCGCACCGGGCAGAGCCACTTACGAGGTTCGGCCACGACTCCAGCTCGGTCATGGCGCGTTGTGCCGCGGTCATAGGTGCCATCGTCGCGCGGATTTCACTCTGCCAACTACCCCTGTTCACGCATTGCTTGGTGATGAACGCTCTTCTCGGCCACCCCATCTCAAATGAAGATCGCGAGGTCACATCGCCGCCCGGCCCGCCGCACCGCCCGAACGGGGGCGCCGTGGCCGAGCGCGCGATGACGCCCCCAGGCGTGACGCACGTTACAGAGCCTTCCGGGAACTCCCTCTCCCGCCCGCTCGACCCTTGGACCGGCCAGGTCACCACCCGACCGGGCCCGCACCACCGTCCGGCACCCAGGAGAGCACGTCATGCCCGCCGCACCCACCGCCCCCGCCCCCGTCGACGGGCCACCGGCTCCACCACCGGATCCCTCCCCACGGCGCTCCGCCCTGGCCCCGCTCCGCCCGCTCGTGTTGCGCCTGCACTTCTACGCCGGTGTGCTCATCGCGCCGTTCCTGCTGGTCGCCGCGGTGACGGGGCTGCTGTACGCCGGCTCGTACACGGCGGAGAAGATCGTGTACGCCGATGAGCTGACCGTCCCTGTCGGCGACCGGAAGCTGCCAGTGGCGCGGCAGGTCGCCGCGGCCCGCGCGGCCCACCCGCAGGGCGAGGTCAGCGCGGTCCGACCGGCGCCCGGGGGCGGGGAGACCACCCGGGTCCTGCTGTCGGGCGTCCCGGGCGTGGACCCCGAGCGCACCCTCGCCGTCTTCGTGAACCCCTACACCGGCGAGGTGCGCGGCGCCCTCGAGCAGTACGGCTCCAGCGGCGCGCTGCCGCTGCGCACCTGGGTCGCCGAACTCCACCGCGATCTGCACCTGGGCGAGCCGGGTCGCCTCTACAGCGAGATCGCCGCGAGCTGGCTGTGGGTGCTCGGCGGTGGCGGCCTGGTGCTGTGGTTCGGGCGGCGCCGGGCCCGCCGCAAGGTGCGGGGCACGACGGGCCGCCGCCGCACGCTGACCCTGCACGGAACGGTCGGCGTGTGGACGGCCGCCGGGCTTGTCTTCCTGTCGGCGACGGGGCTCACGTGGTCGGCGTACGCGGGACAGAGCATCGCCGACCTGCGCGAGGCCGTGGGGCAGACGACGCCGACGGTGTCGACGAGCCTGGCGGCCGCGGGGGAGTCCGGCGGCCAGACCGGGGGAGAGCACGCCGAGCACGGCGGGGGCGCGTCCGGTGGTGCGGGCACGTCGGGCGACGGGAAGGACGTCGGCATCGACGCCGTGCTGGCCGCGGCCCGTGACCGGGGGATCTCCGGCCCGGTGGAGGTCGTGCCGCCGGCCGACGCGTCGTCCGCGTACGTTGTCAAGGAGATCCAGCGCGGCTTGCCCGGGAAGCAGGACTCGGCCGCCGTCGATCCGGCGTCCGGGAAGGTCGTCGACGTACTCAGGTTCGACGACTATCCGGTGCTCGCCAAGCTGACGCGGTGGGGGATCGACGCGCACAGCGGCACCCTGTTCGGCCTGGCCAACCAGGTCGTGCTCGGCGTCATCGCCATCGGTCTGGTCCTGCTGATCGTGTGGGGTTACCGGATGTGGTGGCAGCGCGGGCGGGGCAGTGCCTTCGGCCGTCCGCTGCCGCGCGGGGCCTGGCAGCACGTTCCGGCGTACGTCCTGGTGCCGCTGATGGCCGTGGTCGCGGTGCTCGGCTACTTCGTGCCGCTCCTGGGGATCCCGCTGGTGGCGTTCCTGGCCGTGGACATCGCGCTCGGGGAGATCGCGTACCGGCGCGGGAAGCGCAGTTACGGACCCGCCGGGGTCTGAACCGAGTGTTTCCGGCGGCGGGGACGTGCCGCCGGAACCGTGAAGCGTCGGCGGCCGTCAGTGGCCGCCGACGCTTCGGCGTCCGGGGGTGCTCAGCAGCTCAGATTGCCGCCGGGGTCGACACCGAGGACCTGCGTGAAGGCCTTGTACTTGTCGATGCGGCTCTGCACCTGGCCCGGGTTGCCGCCGTTGCACTCCAGGCTGCCGTTGATGGAGCGGATGGTCTCGCCGAATCCGGCGCCGTTGACCATGGCGTTGTGCGGGGTCATGGTGCCGGGGCCGTTCTGGGTGTTCCAGTACCAAAGGCCCGTCTTCCAGGCGACGGCCGCGTCGTTCTGCACCAGGTCGGGGTTGTTCAGGAGGTCGATGCCGAGTGCGTCGCCCGCGGCCTTGTAGTTGAAGTTCCAGCTGAGCTGGATGGGGCCGCGGCCGTAGTACTTGTCGTTGCCCGCCGGGCAGCCGTAGGGCTGGGTCTTGTCGCAGTAGTGCGGGTAGTTCGCCTGGTTCTGCTCCACGATGTGGACAAGACCGCCGGTCTCGTGGCTGACGTTGGCGAGGAAGGCGGCGGCCTCCTGCTTGCGGACGGTGTCGCTGCCGGTGTTCGTGAAGCCCGGGTAGGCGCTGAGGGCCGCCGTGAGGCCGTTGTACGTGTAGAAGGGATTCCGGCTCGGGAACATCTGGTTGAACTGGGACTCGCTGACGATGAACGCCGCGGCCGCCTTGCCGGACGAGGGCTTGTCGGCCTTGTCCGTCTTGTCGGCCGACGCCGGCGACGCGAACGTCAGCAGCGCGGCGGCGGACGCGGTGGCGGTCAGTAGTCCGAGTATGCGAGATCGCATGGCTCACTCCATGGGGGGACGCCGAAGAACGGCGGTGTGAAGTGCGTGTGTGGGGTTCGGTCCGGGTGCCGGAGCGCGGACCGCCGCGGGCCGGACGGTGGGTGTGGGCAGCCAAGTGCCCGCCGGACAACGGGATTCCGCTTCGTTGGACTAGACCATACCGATAGCCGTGTCCGCGTCAAGGGTGTGAACGGTGCGGTCTGTGGCGGCCGTTGGGACGGCGGGTGTCGCGCGGCTCGGGTGCGGGTGCGGGCCGTCGAGGCCGACGGCTGGTGCGGGGGCGCGTCCGTGCCGTCCCGCTCTCCGGTGCGCAACTCTGAATGCCGGTCGGCGAGTTGAATCACCCCGTGCGGCGGAGAAGTTCCCCCACAGTCCATGGACAGCGCGGGGAGTCGACCCTCACGATGGTGTGCGACCACGGATGAAGGAGAGGTTCACATGCGTAGACGTCAAGTGCTTGTGGGCGGCACCGCCCTGTCCGCCGCGGCGCTCGCGTCACCGTGGCGGACCTCCACCGCCCTGGCGGCGGCCCCCGCGCCCGCCGACCGCACGGCACCCGCCCCCGAACTGCCGTCCAGGGACGAGATCAGCCGCGTACTGCGCCGCGTCGCCGACCACTGGATCGGCGCGCACACCGACCCGGGCGACAACGGCTGGGCCAACGCCACGTTCTTCAGCGGTCTCCTCGCCCTGCACCGCCTGACCGGCGCCGCGCCCTACCTCGCGTACGCCCGCCGCTGGGCGGAGAAGCACGCGTACGGACTCAAGGGCGGCGTCACCACCCGGCACGCGGACAACCAGTGCGCGGGCCAGGCCTACCTCGACCTGTACGAACTCGAGCCCGAGGCGTGGAAGCTCACCGCGATCGAGACCTGTCTGCGGCGCATGACGCTCACGGACCAGCCGGCCAAGAACGACGACTGGTGGTGGGACGACGCCCTGCACATGGCCATGCCGCCGTTCGCCCGGCTCGGCGCGCTGCGCGAGGACCCGCGCTACTGGGACAAGCTGTTCGCCCTGTACCGCCACACCAAGTCGGCCGAGGGCGGACCCGGTCTGTACGACGCGGGCGCGTCGGGGCTCTGGTACCGGGACAAGCGGTTCCTGCCCGGCGGGATCGTCTCGCCCGGCGGCAGGCCGGTCCTCTGGTCGCGCGGCAACGGGTGGGTGGCGGGCGGTCACGTCAAGACGCTCAAGGCGCTGCCCGCGAGCGCACGCCACACCGCCGAGTACCGCGCCACGCTCACCCGCCTGGTCACGGCGGTGGCGAAGGCGCAGCGGCCGGACGGCTTCTGGAACGTCAACCTCGCCGACCCCGCCCATCTGTCCGGGCCGGAGACCAGCGGCACGTCCTTCTTCGTCTACGGGACGGCGTACGCGGTGGCGGCCCGGCTGGTCGACGCGGCGACGTATGTGCCGGTGGCCGCGCGGGCGTGGAACGGGATGGTCGCCACCGCCGTGCGCCCGGACGGCTTCCTCGGCTTCGTCCAGAAGGTCGGCGACCGGCCGGAGTCCAGCCAGCCCGTGACGTACGAGAGCACCGCGGACTTCGGCGTGGGGGCCTTCCTGCTCGCGGGGACGGAGCTGGCCCGGCTCGCGCGCTGAGGAACTGGCGCGGGGCGTCGGCGCGTCGTGCGGGGAACGCGATCGCCGGGCGCGCGTGGATCCACACGCGCCCGGCGAAGGTCGAGCGTGCTACTGCCGAGTGATCAGAGTGATCAGATCACGTCGACGGCGTCGCCGGTGGCGCTCACCGAGGACGTCGTCGTGTTGCCGGCGAAGGTCCAGCGGTAGCTGCCGTCGACGGAGGCCTTGACCGTGGTCTTCAGGTTGCCCTTGTTGTCGGTCTTCACGGTCTTCACCGCGGTGTAGGACGTGGCGCCCTTCTTCTTGAACTCCAGCTTCGCGGACTGGCCGGTGTAGCCCGCGTACTTGTGGGTCTCCCAGTTGGCGCGGGTCAGCGCGCCGGTGACGGTGAGCGTCTTGCCCTTCTTGATGGGCTCCGGCGAGGCGTTCACCGTGAGCTTGGCCTGGCGCTGGACCTTAAAGGAACCGGCCTTCTCCGCCAGGATGGTGTCGATGTCGTTCGCCGTCACCAGGGCGTCGACGTACCACGTGCCGGCCGGGGCGTTGTCGAAGAAGTCCGTGTCCGGGTCGAGCGTGAACTTCGCCGTGCAGGTCGACGTCGTCGTGCTGTCCGCCACGCACTTGGGGTTGCCCGTCGGCAGGGCGTGGCCGGCGCCGCCGCCGAACAGCGAGAGGTCGGCGGTCTCGATGCCCGAGTCGTCCGACGCGGTCACCGAGACGGTGAAGGTCTTGCCGGCGGTGGTGCCGAGCACGACCGGCTTGCCGCCGTTCACGACGACCTTGTCGATGGTGACTTCGCCGGCCGGCGCCGCCACGGCGCCGGGCGCGGCGAAGCCCGCCGCTGCCACGGCCAGGGCCGAGCCGAGCATGGCGACGCGAGTGCGGTGTCGCATGGATCCCCCCACGGGATGATGCCGGGTCAGAAGTGGTGCCCGGCGAGAGATGTGAACGGGATGACAATACGGTCTTCACGTCATCTCCATCATTGTGTTGATCGCCACGCGTGTCGCGTGCAACCTTTCGCGCCACGGAATGTCAAAACCCGAAGGAGCTTTCGGGCTGTCGCCCGAAGTGATCATTCCGCCGGTGCGGGACGCGGTGAGCGCGCCGGAGCCCACGCGCAAGGATTGTGCGGAGCGCTCATCTGGAGGATCGTCGGCCCTCCATGGCGCGGGAGCGTGCGGCCGTGCTGCGGCCGCTGCGGGACCGTGCCGGGCCGTTCAACGACCCAGAGGGCGCGCGGTCGTTCAAGGATCCAAGGGGTGACGAGAGGGTGAGGGGAATTCGTGCCCACGAGGCACGGCGTTCCGGTACGTGAGGCGAGACACCAGGACCCCGACCGAGCAGCCCGCCGCGCGGGCGGTGAGCGCCGCCCTGCAGTCCGCGCCGTGGCCCCTCCTCCTCGCCGGGGCCGACGGACGCGTCCGGTGGGTCAACACCGCGGCGACCGCCCTGCTCCCCGGCGTCGGTGCCGGGACCTCCCTGGCGCGGCACGCCCCGGCCTGGCTCGCCGACGCACACGCGCGCCGCGACCGTGAGGCCGCCGGGGCCGTGGCCGGGCGTGCCGTGCGGGCCGAGGCGACCGCGGCGGGCGACGCCGAGGGCGTGCTGTGGTGGCTGCGTGACGACCCCGGGCCGCCCACCGCGCCGCGCACGGGACGCGAGCGCGCCCGCTTCCTCGCCGACGTCTCCGACGAGCTGTTCGCCCGCCTCAACCCTCAGGAGTGCAGGGGGAGTACGGCTTTGCTCGCCGCGCGGCATCTCGCCGACGCGGCCGTGGTCATCGGCGCGGGCCGGGGCGCGCGCCCACCGGTGGCCGCCGCCCGGCGCGACGGGCAGGTCACGCACGGGCGGCTCGCGGGTGACCCGGCCGAGGTGCCGGGGCTCGCGGAGGCGTTGCAGGGGTTTCCGCCCGTTCCGGCACGCTGGCTGGACCCGGCGGCTCTGCCGTCGTGGATGCTGCCCGAGGCTTTCGAGGGGTGGGGTTCGGGCGCGGGGCCGGGCTTCGCTGGTGGGCCGGGCTCCGTCGGCGGCTCGGGTACTGCGGGTGGGCCGAGTTTTGCGGCTGGTCCGGGTTCCCCGGATGGTCCGAGTTCCGCGGGTGGTTCGGACTCCCCGGATGGTCCGAGTTCCGCGGCTGGTCCGGGCTCCCCGGGCAATCCGCGCCCGCCCGCGGGCTCCCACCCCTACGACGGCCCCGACTCCGCCACCGCGCCCGGCGGTTCCGAGGTCCCGGGGGCGCTCATGGTCACGCCGCTGCCGGGGCGCGGTACGCCTCTCGGCGCGCTGGTCCTGATGCGCCGGGCGGGGGCGGAGCCCTTCACCGAGGACGACGAGGCCCTCGCCCGCCTCTTCGCGGTGCGCGCCGCGGCCGCCCTGTCCGCGGCGACGCTGCACACCGAGCAGACGGCCGTCGCCGCACTGCTCACCCAGGACACGCTCCGGCCCGGCCCGCGCCGCGTCGACGGCGTCGAGTTCGCGGTCGGACACCGCCCCGCGGACGGTGAACTCGGCGTCGGCGGCGACTTCGTCGACATCAGCACCGCGCCCGAGGCGGGCGGCGAGACCCACGTGGTCCTCGGCGACGTATGCGGCAAAGGCCTGGAGGCCGCAGCCCTTACCGGGAAGATCCGCACCACCCTGCGCGCCCTGCACCTGCTCGAACCGGACCACCAGCGGTTGCTGCGCGCGCTGAACGCCGCCCTGCTCGGCACCGACGACAGCCGCTTCGCGACCCTCGTGCTCGCCTCGGTCCGCCGTCGTGGCAGCGCCGTCACCCTCCGGCTGACCAGCGCCGGACATCCGCCGCCGCTCATCGTGCGGCGCGACGGGGGTGTGCTCGCCGCCCCGACCCACGGCACCCTCATCGGCGCCCTGCCCGAGGTGTTCACGCAGTCGTACGAGACGACGTTGCGCCCTGGAGAAGCCTGCCTGCTGTACTCCGACGGCGTCACCGAGGCCAAGGGCGGCCCGCTCGGGACCGACCAGTTCGGCGAGGAACGGCTGCGGGCGGCGCTCGCGGAGTGCGCCGGGCATCCGCCGGAGGCGGTCGCCGAGCGGGTGCAGATGCTCGTCGCCGACTGGCTCGGCGGGCGCCGCCACGACGACATCGGCCTGGTGGTCATCGCCGTACCCCGTCGCCGTACCCACCTCACCGCGGCCCCTGCCCCCTGAGCCAGGACGAACGCCTGGGGGCCGTGCGCCCTGTGGCACCGCTGTGACGGGAGGAGTGGCTTCCGCCACAGCGTGCCGGGTGCGGGGCTGGTGAGGTGAGCCCTTGCCGAGGAGAGGGGGTGAGGTCCGTGCTGGTGGGTTTCGGTGTCCCCGCGGTCTGCGCCATCGGCGCGCTGATCGCTGCCGCGGGCGTCGTCGCGATGGTGCTTCCCGGGCGGCCCGAGCCCTGGCCGGCACACCTGTTGCGGCGCGCGGCGGCGATGGCCGCCTGTGCGGCCGCGTCCGTCTACTCCCTGGGGTTCTTCGCCGTGCTGACGGCCGACGTGGCGGTCGGCGACGGTGCGGGTTCGGTGCCGACTCCGGTCTGCCATGACGGCTTCGACGAGGACACGGTTCGAAACTTCTCCCACGCCCGGTCCTCGTATCTGCCCCTGGGCTTCGACTGCGTCCGCGACGACGGCACCGTCTACTCCAGCGATGCCGACTACGTGTGGATGAACTGGGCGACGCTGTCCCTCGCGCTGTGCGCCGTGCTGCTCGCCGTCGGCGCGCGCTACGTGGGGGAGTTCCGGGCCCGGCGGGCCGACGTGACGACATGAGACCACCGCCCCGACGTGCTGAAACGTTGCGGCGAGCCAAGCGGAAGAGGCCCGACCGTCAGACATGAATTCGACGGGTCCCCCATGGGGGGATGGCCGGGGTGGGACCGTGCCCGGCGGGTCGAGACTGTCGGCATGCAGTGGACGCATGATGATGCGGCGACCCAGTGCTCGGTCGAAGTTCACGCCGACAAGAGACGTGGGGTGCGGGTAGTGGCGGTGGTCGGCGAAATGGACGTCGAGTACGAGCCGGACATCGAACTCGCCCTGGAGGCAACTCCTTTGACGCTCCGGCTGGTCCTCGACCTGACCCGGCTCGAATTCGCGGACTCCACGCTGCTGAACATCCTCATCCGCACCCACCGCAGACGCGACCTGCGGATCCTCGGCCCGATACCCGCGCAGCTGCGCGACCTGCTGCGGGTGACAGGCACCCTCGGGCTCTTCCACGTGTGCGAGTCCCTGGAGGAGGCGTGCGCGCCATGACCCACTCCCCGGACGTGACCGCGCGCGACGCGGCCCACGGCGTGACGGCGCCGTGCCCGCTGTGCGACCGGGCGACGGTTCAGGGGGCATGGTGCCCCACGGCCGGAGACCGTCCCGCGCTCCTCGCGGTCGACGCCGAGGACTGCGGCATCGGCGGGGCCCGCCGGGCCGCCCGCGCCTACGCCGCCGTACGCTGCCCCGCCGTCGACGCCGCCGATGTGGCGCTCGTCGTGTCGGAGCTGTGCACCAACTCCTTCAGACACGCCACGGGTTGGTGGCGGCTGCGGCTGCACGGGCACCACGACGGCCTGATCGCGGACATCGACGACGCCAGCGAGCAGCCGCCCGTGCCGCGCCTCCCCGACACCCACGACGGCACCGGTGGCATGGGCATGCTGCTCGCCGCCACGCTGACGACGACGCTCGACGTGTACGTGTACTCCGGCGGGAAGACCGTCCGCGTCACGTGGAAGGCGCCCCGCGACTGATGCCCCGCGCCGGGTCCCCGTCCCCGGCCCGCTCCCGGATCCACTCCCGGGTCCTGGCCCCGCCCCGAGAACCCGCCCGGCCCCGCCCGGCCCCGGCGGACCGCAACCCCCGCTGGAGGTCCCGATGACACCCACGGCCACCACCCCCGAAGAACGGGCCGCCCCCTGGGCCGCCGCACTCTGGCACGCGGTCATGGCGGGCGACGAGTCCACCGCCACGGACACCGCCCGCGCCGCACTCCGGGGCGGCCTCGACGCCGAATGCGTGCTCCTGGACGTGATCGGTGCCGTGCAGCGGCGCGTGGGCGAGGAGTGGGCCGCCAACAAGCTGACCGTCGCCCAGGAGCACGCCGCGACCGCCATCAACGAACGCGTCATCGCGGCTCTTTCCCGACCGCCCGCAGCGGCCCCCGCCCCGCCCCGGCCCGGCGAACCACCGGCCGCGGACCCCCACGACGCCCTGCTCGGCACCCGGGCACCCTCCGGTACACCCGCGCACGCCCGCATCACCGTCGCCTGCGTGGACGGCGAGTGGCACGCCCTGCCCGCCCGGCTCCTCGCCGAAGTCCTCACCCTGCGCGGCTGGCGCGTCGACTTCCTGGGCGCGCAGGTCCCCACCGCGCACCTCATCGCCCATCTGCACCACACCGGCGCCGACGCGGTGGCCCTGTCCGGCTCCCTCGCGACCCGGCTGCCCACCGCCCACGCCGCGATATCCGCCTGCCGGGCCGCCGGAGTGCCGGTCCTCGCGGGCGGTGCCGCCTTCGGGCCCGGCGGACGCCACGCCGAACTGCTCGGCGCCGAACTCTGGGCCGGGGACGCCCGCACCGCCGCCGCACGGCTCACCGAGCGCCCGCCGCGACGGCGCACCGGCCAGCCGTTCGCCCACGAACCGCTGAAGCACCTCCTCGACCAGGAGTACACGCTGATCAGCCGCTCGGCACCCCAACTCGTACGGGCGACCCTCAACGGACTGCGCTCCCGCTTCCCCGCCCTCCTCGACTACACCGAAGCCCAGTACCAGCACACCGCAGACGACGTCGCTCAGATCGTCGCCTTCCTCGCCGCCGCCCTCTACGTCGACGACTCCGGCCTGTTCGCCGCCTTCGGGCGCTGGACCGCCGCCGTCCTCGCCGCACGCCACGTACCGGTGGAGTCGCTGCTGCACGCACTCGACGTCCTCAGCGCGGAGGTTCGCGACTTCCCGCGCGCCGCCGCGATGATCCGCGAAGCGCACGAGACGGTGCGGACCTCGGCGGGAGAGGCGACGGAGTGACGACCGCGTGCGGCACCCGGCGGCCGCACACGGCGCGCGGTAGGCGGCCTCTTGGCTGTCCGCCTCGGCATCCGGCATCCCTGGCGACCGGCGGGCGAACAGCCGTCGGCCGCCGCGCTCCCGGCCCCACGCCCCTAGCCACCGCGGCCCCGACCGAGCATGCTGCGTGGACGGCATCCGCCACCGGCTCGACGCAGACCACCACCGGCTCGGGGGAACGCATGAGCAGTTCCGAGAACGACCCGGAAAGCACCCGGCCGCGCTGGGCGATCCAGTTCGACGCGGACGGCGGCGAGGCGGACGGCGAGCAGTGCGCGCGGGTCGCGGACGCCGCACGCGCGGCGGACATCCGCGACCTGGTGCTCCTCGCGCACACCGCGCACAACGACGCCGAGACCACCGCCGACGTCGACACCCGCTTCCGCGCCCTGTTCACCGACGGGACCGAGGCCGACGGCGTGGGCTTCGCGAGCGTGCACTGGCCCGGCATGCAGTTCGCGCCGGAGCCGCGGCTCACCGACGCCACCGAGTCCGCGCTCCGCCGCACGTTCCCCGGCCAGGACGGCCTCATCGCGGACCTGCGCTCCCTCGTGGACGAACGGCCGCGCCGGTTCAGCGCCGTCGACGACGTGGGGATGCTGCTGCGGCGCCTCGTCGAGGAACCCCTGCACGCTCCTGCCGCCGCCTACGCCACCGACATGGGCGACGAACTGCTGCCCCAGTCCGACCCGGCGATGCTGTTCGACAGCTCCGCGCACGTCTGCGAAGGCTTCGCCCGCGCCCTCGAACAGGCCCAGGAGGAGGCGGAGCGCGCCGAACAGCGCCCCGAGCGGATTCAGCAGCCGGGACGGGGCACCGAGGCGCCCACGGTGTCGAAGTCCGGAACGCTGACGGAGGCCGAGACCGCGGGACCCCGCCCCGCCGACGCCCCCACCGACTGGCTCGCCCGCCCCGACCCCCTCACCCCCAGCACCCGCCCCTTCGGATCCGCGGAGTCCGAGCGCGCCCTCGACCGGCTCTGGGACGGCGCGCGACAACTCCTGTGCCAGGCCGTCTCGTACGCCGTTAGGCGGCGCGCCGGCATGATCGGCGGGGCCGGGCTCGCCCCCGCCCTCGGACAGCTCGCCGAAGCCCTGCCGGACACGCGCATCCATCTCGTCGGCCACGGCGCCGGGGCCCGGCTCGTCGCGTACGCCGTCCAAGGGCTCAAGACGGAGGCGGGCAGGCCCGCCTCCGTGACGCTGCTTCAGGCCGCCCTGTCCCACTTCGCGTTCGCCGCCCACCTGCCGCAGCAGATGCGCGGCGGCGGCGCGCTCGCCGGGGTGGCACAGAGTGTCGCGGGGCCGGTGGTGTGCGCGTACTCGCACCACGACCTTGAGCTGGGCCTGCTGTTCCCGCTGGCCTCCCGCATGCTCGGCGAGTCGCCCTCCCTGGTGGGGGCCGACCGGCTCTGGGGCGCGCTCGGCTACGACGGGGTGCAGGGCGTCGAGGGCTGCCCCACCCTCACCCTCGCCGACGCGCTCACCGAGGACGCCCTGCCCAGATCGGGATACGTCAGCGTCGACGCCTCCGCCGTCGTCCGCGGCGGAGTGCCGCCGCAGGGCGCGCACTTCGACGTGTTCCATCCCGAACTCGCCCGCCTGGCCCTCGCCGCGGGCCGTGTCGAGAGGTAGCTCACAGCGGGGTGCGCGAGCCAATTCCGGATCGTCAGGTGTGGGACCGGGAGCGAGGGGCAGACGCGTCTTGAGTCCCCGGATCGTGACACGGGGTGCCGTCGAGAGAAGGGTGGATCGTGTGGCTGCCGCGATGGGTGCACGCAGGCCGACAGTGTCCGGGATCCGGTCGACGAGGGCCGAGGCCTGCGTGGAGGGAGAACTGCCACTGATCGAAGCACCGTCGACCGTGGAGCCGCACAACGCGCGGGTGCTCTCCCGGCAGTTCTTCGACCGCCTCGCCGTTCTGGAAGAGGGCACGCACGACCACCAGTACGTGCGCAACACGCTGATCGAGATGAACCTCTCGCTCGTGCGCTACGCCGCCTCGCGCTACCGGGGCCGCGGCGACGACATGGAGGACATCGTCCAGGTCGGCACGATCGGCCTGATCAAGGCCATCGACCGGTTCGACCTGACGCGCGAGGTGGAGTTCGCCACCTTCGCCGTCCCCTACATCGTCGGCGAGATAAAGCGCTTCTTCCGCGACACCAGTTGGGCCGTGCACGTGCCGCGCCGACTCCAGGAAGCGCGCATCGAACTGGTCAAGGCCACCGAGGAGCTGGCGACCCGGCTCGACCGGGACCCGACCACCGCCGAGCTGGCCGAGCTGATGTCCCTGTCCGAGGAAGAGGTCATCGAGGCCCGCAAGGCCTCCAACGGCTACACCTCCACGTCCCTCAACGCCGCGCTTCTCATGGGCGGTGGCAACGACGACGGCGAGGCGGCCCTCGCCGACTTCATCGGCGAGGAGGACGCGGCGTACGAACTCGTCGAGGACTTCAACAGCCTGGCCCCCCTCATCGGTGAACTCTCCGAGCGCGACCGGGAGATCATCCACATGCGCTTCGTGGAGGAACTGACCCAGGGCGAGATCGGCGACCGTCTCGGCGTCTCCCAGATGCAGGTGTCCCGGCTCCTGAAGCGCATCCTCGGCCGCCTGCGCGCGGGCCTGATGCCGGCCGGGGTCTGACCCGGGAACAGCGGTGCGACCCGACAGGATCGATCCCGCAGGATAGATCCCGCTCATCCGGGAACCCGGCCCGTGGCGAGTCCACCGGCCGGGCTGCTCCCGGGAGAGTTCGGAGGTGAGCTCCCTGCCTCTGCCCCCGTAGCCGGACGCGGGGGCAGAGGCACAGCTGTGTCAGGGAACGCCGGTCCCGCTCACCGACCCTCGGCCCCCGGCTGCGGCACCGTCGCCCAGACGTTCTTGCCTCCGGGGCGCCATTCCACCCGCACGCCCTCGGTGAGGCCGCGGACCAGATGCAGGCCGAAGCCCCCGGGGCGGGCCGGGTCCGGCGGCAAGGTGCGCGGCGGCCGGTTGCCGGCGTCGCGGACCGAGACGGTGAGGCCCCGGTCGTGGTGGCTGAGCCGGAGGCCGGTCACCCCGCGGGCGTGCCGCAGGGCGTTGGTCACCAGCTCCGACACCACGATGAGGACGGCGTCCCGGTGTCTCTCGTCGTCGTAGCCCGCGGCCGCCATGAAGTCCCGTGCCATCGCACGGGCCTGCGCCGCCGACGTCGGCGCGTCCCGTCTCCACTCCCGGCACACCCGCTGCTCCCCTGGGGAGTGCACCATGGCAACCTCCCGTCGCTCTGCGGCTCCTGGACACCGTTCGCTTTCCCGGATCCGCCGCCTGTACGCGGGTGTCATCCAAGTGGCCGACAGTGGAGGACGCGAGGCGTGGAGCTAGCCGCAGTCGGGCCGGGGCTTCGGCGGTGTCGTGTTCCCCGAGTCCGCCTCCTGCGACGTCAGCACCTGGACCCTCAGGAAGCACTCGACCTGCTTCACGGTGTGGAAGAGGACCGTGTCGTCCGGCCCTGTCGGATTCTGCTTGCCACCGGCGACGAACAGCCCGACGAGCAACGCGCCGTGCACCGGATGTCCGTCGATCACCGTGTCGATCGGTACGAACACCGGCGCGCCCGAGTCGCCGAAGTCCGAGATCGTCTGGCCGCCCTTCACCGCGCGGGCGAGCCCCCTGGTGCACCGCTTCGGGGGATCCTTCTCGCACTCCACGCCGTCGCTGAGGTGCCGGACCGTGATGTCGCACACCAGCTTGGTGATGTTCCCGCTGATACACACGGTGGACCCCCGAGCCGGGGCGTCGGCCTTGCCGAGCACCCGGCGGGCGACCGGCGAACCGGCCGGGCCGCCGTCCGTCCAGAGGGTGGGCGCGTACGTCTGCGGACTGTTCGCCGTGCCGGTGATCAGCCCGAGGTCCGCCTTCTCCTCGAAGGCGGCCTTCGAGAACGAGCCGTACGCGTACTCGCCGGACGTCACCTTCACCCCGGTCAGGGCGTTCGAGCAGTGCCCTGCCGTAGCCATGGCGCGCTTGCCGTCGTCCCAGCGGCGCACCGTGAACCCCGATGTACAGCCGAAGTCGCCCTCGCTGCGGTGGACGACGAGGTCGGCGCCGCCCCGGTGCGGCTGCGGGTCGTTGGCCCGGCTCGCGGGCGCTCCCGAGGTGGGCGTCGACCACGTCAGAGCCATCATCAGCGCGGCCACGCAGGCCGTGATCGCCTGTCTGCGCATCCCGGTCCTCCTACAGTTCGAAGTCGAGGCGGCCGAGGAGGCCGACGGTCAGGCCGAAGTAGTCGGCGTGCACGAGGCGGCGGGCCGCCGCCACGGGCCGGCCGTTCACGGTGACGGTGTCCGTGGCGGTGTCCTCGTCGGTGCGGTACAGCTCGTACTCCTGTACCAGCAGCCGGTAGAGGGTCAGCAACTGGCCGCCGGGCGCGGGGACGCCGCCGCTCCACACGAAGCCGCCCCCCTCGGCCCGGCAGGCGAGGTCCACCGGGGCGGCGGCCTGCTTCCAGTCCATGTCGTCCTCGCCGAGGCTCGCCCGGCTCTGCAGGGTCACCACGACACGGCGGCTCGCCGCCGCCGCACTCGCGCCGGTGCCGCTGATCTCACCGAGTTCGTTGAACGTCGCCGGGCCCGTCAGCTTGATGTCGAGGCGATCGCCCTCCCGGCGGCCCGTGAGAGTGCGCTCCGGGAGGACCTGCGCGAACTCCGCTACCTCGACCTTCGACAGGTGCAGCGGATCGACCGAGTACGGCTGGTAGCGGGCGAGGGCGAGGCGCAGATAGGGGAAGTACGCCGCCGCACCGGCGACGGCGCCGAAGTCCACATCGATGTCCACGTACCAGAGCTGTCGCTCCTGGTGGTACTTCGGTGTGAAGGCCACCGCGTCGACGAGGACCGGCGCGGAGTCCGGCGACTCGGCGAGGCGCAGCCCGGTGGGTCGCCGCTCCGCGTTCGGGAAGTGCGCGGCCGCCGGTTTCGGCAGCGGCGCGGTGCCCGACCAGACGGGGTCGACGCCCCAGCGGGTGGCGAGGTGATCCTTGAGGTCGGTGCCCGGGTCGAGGACCACGGCGAGCATCTCGTCGTCGCCGGAGGAGTACCACGGCCGGTCGAGGTAGACCCGGAGCCCGGCCGTCGTGCGCCGCTGGGTGACCGTGAGGCGCTGGTGGTCGACGGTTCGCCCGCGGCGGAAGGTGGGCACGACGTACGCCACGACCGGCGGCTCGGGCCTGCGGGAACTGGGCACCGGCAGCGGGGCGTGCGTCGGGCCGACGCGGATGACCTTGCTCCGGTCCTGGGTGATGCTGGGGTGGAAGTACTCGCGGAAGCGGGTGACGGCGGTCGGGGTGTAGCGGACGTTGCGGTGCCGGGTGTCGCCGAACTCGTGCGTGCGGCGGACCGGTTCCACGTCGTCGGTGTACGCCAGCGTGATGTCCTCCAGGTGCGTGTGGCCGTCGACGCGGCTGGGCGCGGCCTGGGTGACGTCGTCCAGCCACTCGCTCCAGTGCGCGTCCAGCTCGACATGGCCGCTGCTCTCGGCGTGGCTGGTCAGCTCGCCCGTCAGCAGGGCGGCCGTCTTCTCGGCCTCCCGGGTGGACCCGAGGCCGTTCAGCTCGGGCGGGTGCACGGGCTTCTCCACGGCGTGCACCAGGGTCAGTTCGACCCAGGGCGTGAGCATCCAGTTCTCGCCGTCGGCGCTGGCGCGCGTCACGAAGGTCTTGTCCCGCTCCGGCAGGTCCGTCCAGAACTGCGAGGCGGTCAGCAGGTTCCACTGCCGCAGCAGCGGCAGCTTCGCCGCGTCCAGGTAGCAGCTCAGCCGGACCTTGGCGATCTCGCCCTTGGGCAGGAACACCTCGAGGACCCGCTCGATGACGCCGTCGTGCCAGTGCGGCTCCCCGGTGCCCTCCAGGACGCGCAGCTTGAACGGCTTCGCCTGCGGCCACGGCCCGGGGAAGGGGATCTTGCGGTTCTCCCGGTCGCCCGGCAGGCCGCGCAGCATGACGCCCTCGGCGAGGACGTCCGGCAGGTAGGGCAGGATCAGCTGGTCGCAGTCGTGCACCACGAACTCGCCCTGCTCCAGCCCCGCACCGCGCCGGGGCAGCGGCAGCGGGGTGAGGGGCAGCGGATCGTGCACGTCGTGCTTGGCGACGTGGATGCTGTCCTCACGCAGCAGGTCGTGCTCCCGATACGGCCACTCGGGGTCGCGCACCACCGTGTCCAGGAAGGAGCCGGCCTCGCGGGAGGCCACGGTGAAGTACTCCTTGCGCAGCCGCTCCGGCTTCCCCGCGCCGAACGCGGCGTCGAACACACCGTGCTCCTCGGCCATCTGCAGGGCGGTCTTGGGCGGCGCCAGATGACGTTCGGCGATGGCCTTGTACCGCCGGTCCAGGCCGTCGACGTCGGAGTGCGCCTTGTGGTCGGGGACGTTCGAGCGCCACAGGACGTACTCGTCGGTGGAGATCTCCCGGCCGTCGTCGGTGACCGTGCTGCGGATGACGAGCCGTTCGGTGGACTCGCCCTCGTTGAACGGAAGCAGGGGGAGCACCACCGGCTGCGGCACCGGCTCCCAGCGGCCGTACGTGATCGCCTCCGAGTGCACGGCCTCCTGCGTACTGGCCGTGTGCTCCAGGCTGTTGCCCGCGAGGTCGACGACCCGGGCCCGCATCCGGTACGTCCGGCCGTAGCGCAGCGCGGGCAGCGAGCCCGGTTCCGGGGTGAACTTGGTGTCCAGCGGCACATCCGGGGAGACCGGCGGATCGGGTTCCTCCGGAGCGTCGCCCAGGCCGATGGTGCGGCCGGGACGGGGCGCCGCGAGGCTCCAGCCGTGCCAGCCGAACACGGCCTGGTGGCCGTACAGCTGACGGTCGTCCGCCCCGTCCTCGGTGACCACGCTGGCTCGTACGGTGCCCTCGTCGGGGCGGACCTGGATCTCGACGGGCGGCTGCCCGGGCCTGCGGATCGCGTAGCGGCCCCGGCGTCGCAGCAGCGACCGCCACTGCGTCACCAGACCCGTGGCCGGGTCGACGGCGCCGATGTCCACCCGATAGCCGCGCACCAGGCTCTCGGCGGTCAGGTGGGCGTCGGCGGCCGCCGTGCGGCGGCGGACGTCGGCGCCGATCAGACCGGCGAGCTGCCGGTCCCTGTCGGTGTGCAGGAGCGTGATGCCGGAGCCCCGGGCAGCGGGGGTACCGGTGCCCGTCACCTGCTGGGCGACGGAGCCGATGCCGGAGGGCAGGCCGCTGCTCCGCAGGCTGTCGATGGAGCGGGCGTAGTCGATGTGTTTGAGGGCCGCGCCGTCCACGTCGAGTTCGGTGAGGTGCCAGGACTCGGGGTCGCCGAGGTTCAGGACCCGGCCGGTCAGCGCCCCCGGGGTCTCCTCGGCGGCCTCGAAGACGCTGCCGCGGCTGAACCGGATCCTCGTCCAGGGGCGTTTGCCGTCGGCGTTGAGCTGGGCGTCGCCGGTGACGCCGTCGTCGAACAGCACCCGGACCTTCGCCCCGTCGGCCACCCCCGACGGCATCGTGAAGCGCAGGTCGACGACGAGACCGAATCTGCGCTGCAGCTCCGGGTAGTCGCCGATGAGGCCGCACGCCTCGTGGAAGTCCACCCGGTGCTCCGGCTCGTCGGCGAGCGGGGCGGGTTCCTTGCCGCGCTCGTAGAAGCGGGCCGCCTCGGCGAGGGGCAGCATCCGCCGCTTCTCCTCGTCGGTGTACACGTCGCTCTGCCGGTTCATGAAGCGCGGCTCGTGCTCGGGCGCCGCCGCCCGCGGGCCGTCACCGTGCGGTTCGAGCGCCTCCTCCACGGCCGCGAACCCGGTCTGCACGTTCTGGCCGAGGTCGAGGACCTGCTGGGAGATGATGTCCGTCATCCGGTACACCGACGGGAGTTCCCAGCCGCGGTGGTCCGTCGGCGGCTCCTCGCACAGCATCCGCTCCTCGCGGGCCCAGTGCGCCCCCAGCCTGTTCCGGGTGGTGTGCACGGCGACCGCCTCGTACACCCCCGTCACCTCGTCGTGCACGAGCTTGCCCGGGTACGACCGCAGCGTGCGACGCTCGGCCGCGGCGAACGCGGTGGGGTCCTCGGGCCGCCGGACGAAGGTGGTGGGGGAGAACAGGGCCTGCCACAGCGTGGCGTCGGCCGCTGCGTAGCGGCCGGTGGGCTGCCACTGCTTGACGACGGTGCCCGCGGGGCTGTCGAACTCCAGCCACAAGCCCGGCAGCAGTCGGGTGAGTTTGTCCGGCCAGTTCACGAAGTACCCGGAGCCGGCGAGCGTGTCGATCCCGGACAGGCTGGGGCTGACGAGGACCGAGACGCGCACCGCGTCGCCCTCCACCACGCCGTCCGGGAGCACCGTCCATCGGATGCTGTCCATGGTCACGCCACCTCCGCGAAGGCCGTGCAGTAGTCGAAGACGGGGTCGACGCGCGCTCCGGTCACCGGGTCCACGTACGGGGACATCAGGTCGGTGAACGTCGGCGGGGCGATGCCCGGGGCGGCCGCGCCACCGGCGAGCGCGAACGTCGCGCCGCTCCCGGCGAACCGCTTCTCGCAGCGGATCGTCACCGACGTCTCGAAGAAGCCGATCTCGATGCTGATGGTCAGGCTGGCCCGGCCGACCGCGTAGCCGTCCTCGTAGCCCAGCTCCAGATAGAGCTCGATGGACGCCGAGACGATGCCGAGGACGTCGACCTCGCCGCGCGCCCGGAGATAGCCGACGAGCTTGACCTTGTTGCGGGGCGAGCCGGGGCCCCCGGTCAGTTCGAGCCGGAAGTAGATCCCGGCCATCACCGACAGGCTGCCGCTGGCCACACCGAAGTTCATGGACACGGCGGCCCCGAACTCCAGGGCGGCGTCCAGGACGGCGATCTCCTTCGGGCTCAGCACGATCCCGAAGTGGCCGCCGCCGCCCAGCATCGACACGGTCAGCCGGAACGGCGCCTCGCGGCGGCAGAAGGAGAACCCGGCCTGCAGCGGTGTGTCCCCGATGAACGGCACCGAGAGCGCGGCGTTCAGGGAGAGGTTCTCCAGGCTGAAGACGCCGACGGCGGCGTTCGGCAGCTGCATGGAGAAGTTCGCGTGGATGCCCGAGCCGTCGACGGTGATCGCCGGTGGGTCGCTGAAGCCGTCCAGCGGGATGATGTTCCGCAGGGTCTGGACGAACGCCAGGTTCCCCACGAAGTCGATGCCGCCGAACTTCACCTCGACGTCGGGCTTCTGCCCGGCGCGCATGCCGAACCGGATCCGGTCGAACTTCAGCACGATCGCGTCGAAGCCGGGGACCATGCGCAGCTGGAACTTGTCCAGCGTGCAGGAGACGTCCGCGGCCTGGGGCACGTCCGGGCGCAGCGAGCCGCGCAGGTCGGCGACCAGCGTCAGCTTGCCGAAGGGCCAGAACACGGCGTGCTCGGGGTCGGTGGGCGTCGGCTTGTCCGGCGACCAGGGCTTGATGTCGGGCTGCCACTGCAGCCGGGAGTTGACCACGTCCGGCAACTTGGTGCCGAGGGCGGCGAGTTCGATCGCCTTCTTCAGCGCGAGTGCCTGGCCGACGGCGCTGTCCCAGGTGGCGGCCTGCTCGGCGATGCGGGTGAGCAGCTGCCGCACGCCGGTGTCCACGGCGGCGGGCAGGGCGACGCGCAGCGCGGTCAGCGCTTCGGAGAACGCGTTGAAGGCGTTCTCGACCTCGCCGATGGGGATCGGGTCGGGGTCCTGCTCCAGATGGCTGGTGATGAACTCGACGAGGGTCTCGGCGAACAGCGCCGCCGCGTCCGTCACCCGGATGACCTGGTCGGCGATCTGTGGGAACTGCTCCTCGACCGAGGCGAGCAGATCGCGCAGCCCGCGCAGGTCGTTGAGGAATCCCGTGACGGCGTCGACCGTCGCCGTGAAGAAGTTCGGCGCCTTGAGGTTGTCCAGGCCGATCTCGCTCATGATCTCGGTGAGCGGGAACATCCCGAACAGCTTCGCCCCGGACAGCTGCCCGAAGAAGTCCAGCGGATTGAACCGGCCCTGGGCGAGCTTGGCCCACTTGTCGACGCCGGGTCCGGCGCCCGGCTCGGAGCCGAGGGCGGTGGTGGGGGTCGCGGCGACCGGGCCGGTGAGCCGGGAGAGCCCCGCCACGGGGAAGTTGGGCTGGGCGAGAGCCCCCGCCGTCTGCCCGCCGTTGCGGAACGTCAGGTCGACGGGCTCGGCCAGCTCGATGAACAGCTGCGCCTTGTTCGCCTCCGTGAAGGCGTTGGTCACGTACGGCTCGGGATAGAACACCGACTGCGTCTGGTCACCGCCGAAGCCGGTGGTGAACTGGCTCAGCGCGGGCACGACGGCCCGCGCCCAGCGCACCGTCGGCAGGAACCGGGGGTGTTCGGTGGGGTCCAGGGCGAGGATCGACGGTGTGGTGACGGCGCCCCAGACGAACTGGCCGGTGGGCAGCGTCGTGTCGTCGGGCTTGCGGCTCGGCGCGTACGCCACGGACTGGCCGCGTACGTCGGCGACGACCCGTCGCACGTCGGCGCTCGTGAGGTCCGGTGGCTCCGGCCGTCGCGCGTCGTCGATCAGCCCGTGGTAGTGCTGGATGATCTTCTCGACGTCGGCGGTGTTCTCGTGCACCCGCTTGCCCACGAACGCCATGGGCGTGGCGAACTCCAGGACGCGGCCGTCGATGTCGACCATGCTCACCTGGAACCGGAACGGGTCCTCCGTAAGCGTCACCGGGAAGAAGGCGAACTTGTCGTTGGGGTCGCCGCCCGCGGAGGACAGGCCGGGGATCGGCTCCGGAGGCAGCAGGTCCGGCGTGACGAGGGTGAGCAGCCGGACACTGCTGAAGGGGAAGAGCCTGCGCAGTCGCTTCTGGTCGTCGTCGTCCGTCCTCGAGCCGTACGCGCGCACCGGCTCGCGGACCATGATGAAGAACCGCTGGTTGAGGTAGGCCGCCTTGTCCGGGCGGTCGTGGTCGAACTTCCGCTCGGTGACCTTCACCAGGTCGGCGAGGTGGCCGAAGGGGAAGAGCCGCCCCCGGTACATGACGCGCACGTAGTGGTCGCGGCCCATGGAGGCGCGGTGCCGCCACTGCGTGACGTCGAAGTTGGTGGGCGGCCGTTCCCACACGCCGAGCGAGTCGAGCCAGCCGCCGAGGGACGACAGGATGAGGTTGTCGACCTTCACGGGCGCGGGTGTGAAGCCGTCCGGCAGGTTGGTGTTGGAGCTCAGGTGCACGACGGAGGATCGGTCCCCGCTGGTCAGCGCCATCGTGAACTCGCTGGGGCCGTCCAGCGGGCGCGGTTGTGCGGGGTTGAAGCCGGTGTCGCGCGTCCACACCGCACGGGCGTCGCCCGCCGGCATCCGGGTGTGCCACAGCTCGATGCGGCCGTCGGGGTCGGGGAGTTCGGTGGTGTGCGTCCAGGTCGCCGTCTGGGGCGGGGACAGGAGCAGCCGGTAGGGGAGTTCGATGCCGGTACGGGGGTTGGCGGGGTCGGCCAGGGGGTTCTCGGGGCCGGGGCCGACGGCTTCGGCCGCGGACCGCTCGAACGGGTCCGCCGGGGCGGGCGCGGCGCGGAGGCCCGCTGCGACGGGGCCGTGGGGGCCGTGCCGCGAGGAGAGTTCCGCCATGGTCCGGGCGAGACGCAGCGCCTGGAAGACGTCGTCGGGCCGACTGGTCATGGCCTGGCGCGGTCCTGCCGCGACGGCGGGTCCCCGGGCTGCGTCCACGACCCGCAGGGGGAGCGTCCGCATGGCGGTGAGCAGCCCGGATTCCGTGTACGGGATGACGTCCTGGGGGCCGACGGCGAAGACGAGGACGCTGCGGCCGCCGATGCGGGAGGCGACGGGAGGTGGCTTGTGCGGCTCGCTGCCGCCGGGGGCGGCCGGCGGCTCCGGTTCGGGGATGCCGGGGCTCACCTCGAAGAAGGCCTGTTCGGCGACGTGCTGAGGGCCGAACGTGACGACGAGGTAGGCCGGTTGGGCGGGGGCCTCGCGGATCAGGCGGCGGGGCCCGATGAGAGGGCGGTCGAGGCGGAGCCCTTGGAAGAGGAAGTGAAGGTCGAGCAGGTCGGTGGCGCGCAGCAGTCGGTAGGGCTGAGGTGACGGTGGCACGGACATGCGATTCCCCCGTGGGACATTGGACGTGGGACGTCGGCCGGACCGGGGCCCACGCGAACCATGTGTCGGGCTGGAAACGTGCGACGGGCGTGGTCGGAGAGCTGGCTCAGGGCGACGGCGACGGCGCCGACGACTGCCGTGCTCGGGGACACGCTCGGTGAGATGCGAAGGCGCGGAGCCGCGTGGATCCGGAGCGGACACGTCGGCGCGCGGAGACGTGGATGACGTGAAGACGTGGCTGAGTGGGAGACCGCCGGAGCGGACGTGCGGTGGGGTGAGTCCCGTGAGGGGGGACCGGACCCGTGACGAGTGGTTCCCTTTTGTGCAACACGCTTTCTATCGCACGCGCGGGGCTATCGTCTCCGCCGGTTTCGGCCGACTCGCGCCGCTCGGAAGGCGTACGACCGGGGAGGTCAGGCACCCGGCCACCCGCACCACGGACCCGGGAACGCGGGCGTGCGGCAGTGCGCGTGCATCACGGACGCCCCGCGTCCCGCCGCGTTCGGCAACCGCTTGCCACATGCCTGCCCCCTCCCCGAGACGCCTCGCTTCCAGGCTCCCTGGCACCACGGGGCACATGTCTACAGGCGGCCACGCATGTCACCCCATTGGGTGAACTTGCGGATTGGCTTGGTTCCGACGGTGCGGGGACGGATCACCGCCGGGCGCGCCCGAGTTCGGCCAGGCGGGTCAGGGCCGGCAGAGCCTCGGTGAGGGACTGGCGCTGCTCCGGGGTCAGTTCGGCGATCAGGGGGGCCAGGTGGCGGGTCCGGTCCTCGTGGCGGGACCTGCCGATGCGGCGCCCGGCCTCGGTGATGTGGACGAGCACGGCACGCCCGTCGCTCGGGTCGGGGTGGCGTTCCACCAGGCCGTCCCGTTCGAGGCGGGTGACGAGCTGCGTGATGCCGGGCTGGCTGACCTGCTCGGTGCGGGCCAGGTCGCTCAGGCGCATCGGGCCGTCCCCGAAGGCGAGGGTGTCCAGGACCGAGAGCGTGGTGAAGGACAGCTTCTCCAGGGCCGGCAGGCGGATGTAGAAGCGGTTGAAGTTCTCCACCGCGGCGGCGAAGGCCTCCACGTCCAGGCCGCCGTCGACGCCGTCTCCCGCGCTGTTCTTCATGGTGTCGTCCACTCCAAAAATATATCGCACACTTAATTAAGTTGCTTATGATGTTCTCGTCGGCGCCCCGCGACCTCGACAGACCTTCGCACGAGGGGCGCCGCACGCCTCGTAGACGCAAGAAAGGGACAGCCCCATGACTGT
Organism: Streptomyces sp. NPDC041205; assembly: GCF_055591765.1. NCBI lineage: Bacteria > Bacillati > Actinomycetota > Actinomycetes > Kitasatosporales > Streptomycetaceae > Streptomyces > Streptomyces sp. NPDC041205. The sequence continues at coordinate 319,444 of NZ_JBVIZH010000004.1, forward strand.
GCGCATAGGCATCAACGGCTTCGGCCGGATCGGCCGCAATGTCTTCCGAGCGGCGGCCGCCCGCGGCGCGGACCTGGAGATCGTCGCCCTGAACGACCTCGGCGACGTGGCCACCATGGCCCATCTGCTCGCGTACGACTCCGTTCTCGGCCGCTACCCCGGCGAGGTCACCGCCGAGCCCACGGGCATCCGCGTCGGCGACGCGACCGTGCGGGTCCTGGCCGAACGCGACCCCGCCGACCTGCCCTGGGGGAAGCTGGGCGCGGACGTGGTCATCGAGTCCACCGGCGTGTTCACCTCGGCCGCGAAGGCGCGGGCGCACGTCGACGGTGGCGCGAGGAAAGTCATCATTGCCGCCCCGGCCGACGGCGAGGACGCGACGATCGTGCTCGGCGTGAACGAGGACACGTACGACCCCGAGCGCCACACCGTCATCTCGAACGCCTCCTGCACCACCAACTGCCTTGCCCTGCTGGCCAAGGTGCTGCACGACGCCGTCGGTGTCGAATCCGGAATGATGACCACGGTCCACGCCTACACCCAGGACCAGAACCTCCAGGACGCCCCGCACAAGGACCCGCGCCGGGCCCGGGCCGCGGCCCTCAACATCGTCCCCACCTCCAGCGGCGCCGCCAAGGCCATCGGCCTGGTGCTGCCGGAACTCCAGGGCCGCCTCGACGCGTTCTCGCTGCGGGTGCCCGTTCCCACCGGCTCGGTCACCGACCTGACCGTCACGACCACGCGCGCCACCACGGTCGAGGAGGTCAACGCCGCGTACGCAGAGGCGGCCGCGGGCCCGCTCAAGGGCCTGCTCACCGCCACCGAGGCCCCGCTCGTCAGCACCGACATCGCGGGCGACCCGGCCTCCTGCGTCTTCGACGCCGGGCTCACGCGCGTCCTGGGCCCGCAGGTGAAGGTGGTCGGCTGGTACGACAACGAGTGGGGGTACGCCAACCGGCTCGTGGACCTGGCGCTCCTCGTGGGCAACGGGCTCTGACCGCACCGGAGCCGGTTCCTCGCGGGTGCGGACGGTCCGCGCCTCGGGCGGAGCTCCGGCCCGCCGCTGGGGGCAGCGGACCGGAGCGGCTTCGCGCGGGCGGATCAGTTCCAGGGGTTGGCGGGCTGGTCGTTGATCGCCGTCCAGAAGCGGGTGCCCGCGGGCACCTCGCCCTTGGCCCAGTAGCTCCAGCCGCCGGAGCTCTCCAGGTTCGGTCCGTACCGGCCGTCGTGGAACTCGGCCATCCGCCAGCCCGTGCCGAAGGTGTTCGCGCAGACGCTGTCGGCGACGGAGCGACTGGTCAGACGGGTGCCGCGGATCGGGTTGCTCGCGGCGACGGTGCCGCGGGCCCAACCGGCGTAGAAATTGGGGGTGATGCCCGTGGGTGCGGCACTGTTGTCGACCTTCAGACACAGCACCGGGAGAGCGGTGGTGATGTCCGTGTCACCGGTGTACGCGTTGCTGAGCGGGCCACCGCCCACCTGAACCGTGCCGCTGGGGCCGTCGGACAGGAGTGTCCAGGTCATCGCCTTTCCGTTGTTGTCCGGCGCGGCCGCGGCGGGGCTCGCCGCTCCGGCGGCCACCACCAGGGCGGCGGCGCCGAGGGGCAGAGCCAACTTGATCGGGCGCAAGGCTTCTCCTCACGGATGTCACACGAGTTACGTGCCAGGACGGTCACGGATTCTTCACGTTCTTCAGATTTTCTCCAAGGGGGAGAATGCGACATCCCTGATGTCCGGAACCGGGGCCCAATGGGCTGGCGGCACGGTGGCCCGCACGTCGGGGAGCGGGCTCCGTGTCGCGTTCGCCGCCGCGCCGGTCCCGGTGGCGCTCCTCGAACCGTCCGTCCTGCGCCGTCGGCGGGTGCTCGGCGACGACCACCCCGGCACGCTGACCAGCCGCAGCAACCACGCCGCGATCCTCCTGGACCAGGGCCGGGCGGACGAGGCCAGGGCCGAGAACGAGGCGGTGCTGAGCGCACGCTGCCGCACCCTCGTCCCCGATCACCAGCGGGTGGCCACCAGTCGCAGGAACCTCGCCCTCGCCCGGCGGCGCTGCGCGGGCCGCCGGGACGTCGAGGCCGCCGACGTCACCGGCTACTGGGGTCGCCCAGGCGATGGCCGGGGGCGGCGGTGTGCCGGTGCGGTGGCGGCCGACGGCCGGTTACCACAGCGTGCCGAGGCCCGGAGGTCACCGCCCGCCGAGGTCGCCTGCGCGCCTGTTCACCGCCCGCCGAGGTCAACCGCTCATCGCGTGTCGAGGTCAGCCGCCCACCGCCCGCCGAGTTCCCCCGGTCACCGGGCGCCGAAGTTCTGCGTCCACCACGGCCCGCCGGAGCCCTTCACGATGCCCACCCCCAGCTCCTTGAACGAACAGTTGAGGATGTTGGCGCGATGGCCCTCGCTGTTCATCCAGGAGGTCATGACCGCCGTGGCGGTCTGCTGGCCGCGGGCGATGTTCTCGCCGTAGGTGCTCCACCGGTAGCCCGCCGCGGTGATGCGCTTGCCCGGGTCGGTGCCGTCGGGGGAGGTGTGCGAGAAGTAGTTGCGGGCCTTCATGTCGGCGGAGTGCCGCTGCGCGGCCGTGGCGAGCTTGCTGTTGGTGGTCAGCGGGCGGCAACCGGCCTTCTGGCGTTCGGCGTTGACCAGGTTGAGTACCTGCTGGGCGGTCGAGCCGGAGCCCGCGTCCACGCCCGAGGGGGCCCTGGGCGTCGGGGTCGGGCGGTTCGTCTTCACAGGCGCCGGGGGCTTCGGCTTCTCCTGCTTCGCCGCCGGTGCCTTCCCGGGCTCCTTCGAGGGCTTCGCGGACTTCGGCTGCTTCGGCTCGGCGGACTCCGACGGGGACGCGGACTTCGTCTTCTTCGCCTTCGGCGTGGGGGACGGTGCCTCGCTCGCCGGCGTGGGCTCGTCCGCGCCCGTGCCCGCGCCCGTGCCCGCGTCCGTGTCCATGGCCGCGGCCGCGGTCTTCCCCGGGGTGTCGGAGCCGTCCGAGCCCCACTGCATGACGGCGGTCAGCGTCGCGATGGCGGCGATGCCCGCGCCCGCCGCGATGGCCTGCCGGCGGCGCCGCGTGGTGCGCCGCTGCCGCAGCTCGGCTCGGGAGCCCGGGGCGCCGGACGCGGCCGGGGATATCGCCGTGACGCCCTCGGCCAGGTGCGGGTCGCCGCTGTGCGGCGAGGGGTAAGTCTGCCCCGGGCCGGTGCCCGGTTCGTACGCGTACGGGTCGGGGTGATGCGGATAGGGGCCGCCGGGCGCCGTGGAGTCGGCGGGGTGCGGGTGGGACAGCGGGTCTGCCGGATCTTGTGGATTCATGGTGTGGGGGAGCGCCTCGATGTGGTCGGAAGGGGAGATGAGGAGGTCGGCGTGGGCGGGTCGCGCCGGGGTCGGTGAGGGCGGTCAGGTGGATGGTGCCCGCCGTCGGCGCGGGTACGAGTGCGAGACCGGCCAGGAGCACCTTCGTGGGAGTGCGGAGCACGCCGTGCCCCGTGCGCGCGGCGCACGCGCGGGTGGGGCGCGCGAGTCGCCTCCGCCGCAACGCCGACGGTCTGCCGTCCCAGGGCGCGGTCGGGGCGCTGCTCGGGCTTGTGCCGGTCGTGCTCCACCACGCCCTCCTCTCCTGGATCCTGTGTGACCCGCCGATGGGGAGATCCTGCGCGCAGGGGCGACATAACAGAAAGCGAAGGGATTGCTTTGAGAGCCGGGTCACGTTTTTCGGATGTGACGCCCGGGACATGTTCTCGAAGGAGGGGAATCGCCGAAACGGGAGGAACGCACATGCGAAGGACAACGACGGCTGCGCTGACGGTCCTGACTCTCACCATGGGGTTGGTCGTCACCGTGGGGGTTGCGGCAGCGGTCGCACCAGCGAAGGACGTACCGAGAGCAGCCAAGGTGGAGTCGCCGACATCCGGCTTGTGGCGTGTGGATGGTTATGCTGCGATCTGGTCGATACGTGACGGCGTGCTCCAGGAGTACGAGACCACGTCCGTGAGTTGCCTCAAGGGCGACGTCGCGAAGCGCACGGGCCCCGGGCGCTACGTCACCGAGTTCGGCGGCGGCCTGACCCTGCGCACGGCGCCCGGCCGGGACCGGGCGACCCTGAGCATGGACGGCTCCACGGGCCACCAGGACCTGCGGCGCGTCGGGAAGCTCCCCGCCACCTGCACGCGACCGGCTCCACAAGGCCCCGTGGCCGCGTTCGACGTCTTCTGGCAGTCGTACGAGGAGAACTACCCGTTCTTCGCCGCCAAGGGCATCGACTGGCACGCCGTGCGCGACCGGTACCGCCCCAAGGTGCACGCCGACACCACCCCCGAGGAACTGCTCGCGGTCTTCTCCGAGATGCTCGACCCGCTCGAGGACATGCACGCCGGAGTGGGATACGGCGACCGGTTCTTCAACCGGGGCCGGTCCGGCACGGTGCCGCCCAGCGAGGAACTGGACGCCCGGGTCAAGAAGTTCGTCCTCGCGCGCGACCTGAAGGGCGCCGAGCACGTCCAGGACTTCGCCAAGGGCCGCATCACCTACGCCGACCTGCCGGGCGGCCAGGGCTATCTGCGGATCTCCGGCTTCAGCGGATACGCGGGCGACGGCGGCTCGTACGCCGAGCAACTCGCCGAGCTGGACCGGGCACTGGACGCCGTCTTCACCAAGGACCGCACGCGGAACCTGCGCGGCCTGATCATCGACCTGCGCGTCAACGGCGGCGGCTCGGACGCCCTCGGCGTGCATCTCGCCGGGCGCCTCACCGACACCGGCTACGTCGCGTACTCCAAGCGCGCCCGCAACGACCCCGCCGACCCCACGCGCCACACCCGCCCGCAGCCCATCCACGTCACGCCTGCCGCCGCGCCCCGCTACACGGGACCCGTCGCGGTGCTCACCGGCGGGTCGACGGTGAGCGCGGGCGAGACGTTCGTCCAGGCGCTGATCGACCGGCCCGGCTCGGCCGTGCGGATCGGGCAGCCCACGCAGGGCGTGTTCTCGGACATCCTGCCGCGCAGGCTGCCCTTCGGCGGCATGGGGACGTGGCTGCCGAACGAGGAGTTCCTGACCCGGTCCGGAACGACCTTCGACGGCCCCGGAATCCCCCCGCACGTGACCGAACCGGTCTTCACGGAGGAGGAGTTCGAGAAGAACAAGGACTCGGCCTTCGACAAGGCCCTGAAGATCCTGCGGAGTTAGCCTGCCGGGATGTCGAGCAGCGGTGGGGTGGAGAAGGGGGGAGCCGGTCCGGGGCGGGCTGATCGGGGACGAGGCGCGGCCGCCGGCCCTGGAGGTCGACGCGATCCACGGGCTCGTACGGGACCACGGGCCCGTACCGGATTCGGGGGAGCCGCCCGCCGTGCGGGACGCGACCGTGCTTGCCGCCTGGGCGTGGTCACCGCGGGCCCGGCTGCGGGCACTCGGCCCCGGCGTCGCGCGCCCCGTCCGCGCGGAGAGTGCGTCCGCCGTCCACGCCGACGACGAGCCGTACGCCCCGGACCGGCCCCCCGCACCCACACCCCCGCGGCCAACGCCCAGGCCGCCGAAGCGGGCGTCTGGACCCGCCCCGACCACCGGGGCCGCGGCCTCGCCCGGGCCTGCGTCGCGGCCTGGTCGGGGCGGGTACGCCCCACGAAGGACGTCCTCTCCTACAGCACGACCAGCACGACCAGCACGACCAGCACGACCAGTACGAACCACGCCTCCCAGGCGGTGGCCCGCCCCCTCGGCCTCACCCCGCTGGGCTCGATCTGGACCGTGCGCCCGGGAGTCACCCGCCCGGCCCCGTAATCCTGTTGAGCACTGGGCTCACGCACCCGTACGTTCGGTGGCGTGACGAGCTCCGTGACTCCCCGCGACGGGGTTCCCGACCTCCCCACGGGGCTGCCGGACCTGGTCCTGCGGTAACTGACCGCCGAGGACGCCGACGCGTACTACGCGCTCCTGGACCGCAACCGGCAGCAGCTGAGCCGCCTCGGCGACTACCAGGAAGAGAGCCGCGCCACCCCGGCCTGGGTCCGCGCGCACCTGTCCGACGCCCCTGGCCCCGATCTGCGCTACGGCATCCGCCTCGGCGGCGAACTGATCGGCCGCGTCGACCTCATCGCCGTCGACCCGCCGAACTACGGCACCGGCTACTGGATCGACGAGGCCCACCAGGGCGCGGGCCGCGCCACGGCCGCGTGCGCGGCGCTGTACGGCCACGCGGCGCGCCGGCTCGCGGCGACGGACATCTACCGCCGGGGTGACGCACGGCAACGACCGGAGCGTGGCGCTGCTCGGGCGCCTGGGCTTCGAGCGGGTCGCGGAGTTCGCGGACTACACGCGATTCCATCTGGGTCTCCAGCGGTGATGCGGTAAGCGGTATGCGGCAACGGGGGGGCGGTGTGGCGGACGGCGCGTGCTCCGCCGTCCGCCACACCGCCCCCCCCGTCGGGTCGTCGTCAGTGGCTCTCACCCACGGGAACCCTCGCCTCCGCGGCCCCCTCGGGTGTCTCGGCGGTCGCCTCGCCCTCGGCCCTCTCCTCGAAGCCCGTCCGCACCTGCCGCAGCAGCACCAGCGCTGCCACCGCGAGCACCGCCACGACGGCGCCCGCGACTCCGGCGGCGACGTTCAGGCCGTCGGTGAAGGCCTCCCGTGCGGGTTCGAGGAGTTCCTGGCCCAGGGGGCCGGGGAGTTCGCGCGCCACGGCGTCCGCGTTGGCGAGCGTGGCGCGGGCCGCGTGCGCGGCGTCCTCAGGGAGGGCGGGGGGAAGCGTGTCGACGGTCTCGTCGCGGTAGACGGCCGTGACCACGCTGCCCAGACCGGCGATGCCGAGGGCGATCCCGAACTCCATGCCCGTCTCGGACATGGCCGCGGCCGAACCCGCCTTCTCCGGCGGGGCCGAGCCGACCACCAGGTCCGTGCCGAGGACCATCATGGGGCTGATGCCCGTGTAGACGAGGACGAAGCCGGTCACCAGGAGGGGCAGCCCGCCGCCGCTGTCCACCTGGGTGATCAGGGCGTAGCCGGCCGCCGAGACGAGCAGAGCGCCGCCGACGACGTACCCGGGACGAATCCGACGGGCAAGGGCAGGGGTCAGCGACGAGGCGACGATCAGCGCGACCGCGGCGGGCAGCAGCCACAGTCCGGCCTTCAGCGGCGAGAGGCCCTCGACCAACTGCAGGTACTGCGTGATGAAGAGGTAGAGCCCGCCCATCACGCCCAGGCCGAGGAGCAGGACGAGCAGCGCGGCGCCGAACGCGCGGTTCTGGAACAGCCGCAGGTCGAGCAGCGGGTCGGCCAGACGGCGCTGGCGCAGCGCGAAGAGCACGCCGAAGACCGCACCGGTCAGCAGCGCCGCGACCGCGAGCGCGTCGATGCCGTGCTCGGCGAGCCGCTTGACGCCGTAGATGCCCGGAAGCACCGTCACCAAGGACAGCGCCACGCTGGCCGCGTCGATACGCCCCGCCGCCGGGTCCCGGTACTCCGGGAGCAGCAGCGGAGCGGCCACCAGCAGCACGACCATGACCGGGACGCCGAGCAGGAACACCGAACCCCACCAGAACCACTCCAGGAGCACACCCCCGAGGACCGGGCCGACGGCGATGCCCACGGAGAAGCAGGTCACCCACACGCTGATGGCCACTCCGCGCTGTCGCGGATCCTTGAACATGTTGCTGATCAGGGCGAGCGTGGACGGCATCAGGGTGGCGCCCGTGATGCCGAGCAGCGCCCGGGCGGCGATCAGCATCTCGGGGCTGGTGGACTTCGCCGCCAGGACCGAGGCGAGGCCGAAGCCCAGGGCACCGGTCATCAGGAGCCTGCGGCGGCCGATCCGGTCGCCCAGCGTGCCCATCGTCACCAGAAGACCGGCGATCATGAAGCCGTAGATGTCGACCGTCCACAGCAACTGAGCGCTGCTCGGCTCCAGATCGGCGCTGATCTCCGGCACGGCCAGATTCAGCACGGTCGCGTCGAGCGCCAGCAGGATCGTGGGCAGCGTGAGCACGAGGAGGCCGAGCCATTCCCGTGGCCCTGCTCCGCGCTCCGCCTCTGGCGGGGCACCGGAGGCCGTACGTGGCGTGGGTGGCGTGGGCGTCGCGGAGTTCGTGGACGTCGTGACGGCCTTAGTGGCGGCCTCCGTTGCGTTCGTCGCCTTCGGTGTGTTCGACGCGGTCATGATGGGCCTTCCGCAAGGGGACAGTGCTCGCTCCCGGGCTTGATCACCGGGGCGGACGCCAGCTTGCGGCAGGGCGCTCACGAACCGCTCTCCGTCCGCTCACGGCACCCTCACGCCCGCCATCCCGCTGGTCACAGCGCTGAGTTACGGTGACGCCATGCGATTCGGGGTGCTCGGGCCACTGGCCGTGCGGACGGCGGACGGCGACCCGGTCACCGTGCCAGGAACCAAGACCCGCGCCCTGCTGGCCGCGCTGCTGGCGCACGACGGGCGGCCCGTGTCCGCGGACCGGCTGATCGACGACCTGTGGGGCGAGGAGGAACTGCCCGGCAAGCCCGCGGCGGCGCTGCAGACCAAGGTGTGGCAGGTGCGGCGCGCCTTCGAGGACGCCGAGCCCGGCGGCCGCGGGCTCCTGACGCTCCAGGAGAGCGGCTATGCGCTGCGCACGGGCCGGGACAGCGTCGACGCGGGCAGGTTCGGCGCGCTGACGGCCCGCGCGCGGGCCGCCGACGACCCGAGCGTCCGCGCGGGGCTCCTGTCGGACGCCCTGGCGCTCTGGCGTGGTACGGCGTTCGCGGGCTTCGAGGACACCGCGTTCGCGCGGCCGGTCGTGGCGCGCCTGGAGGAGGCCCGGCTCGCCGCCGTGGAGGAGTACGGGCAGGCGCGCGTCGAACTCGGCGCGTACAGCGACGTGGCCGGGGAACTCGGCGCGCTCGTCGCGGAGCACCCGCTGCGGGAGCGGCTGCGCGCGGTCCAGATGCGCGCGCTCCACGGCGCGGGGAGGGCGGGTGACGCGCTCGCCTCGTACCGGGAGCTGCGGGTCCTGCTCGCGGACGAGCTGGGGATCGACCCCGGCCCGGAGCTTGTCGGCCTGCAGCAGGCGATCCTGGAGCAGGATCCGGCGCTCGGGGCGGCGGGGGTGAAGCCTCGGGGCCGCGCGATGCCGGCCGACGGCTCCCGGTCGGTACGCGGCGACGAGGACCGGGCCGTACGACGTGACGACGACTGCTCTGTCCGTGGCGACGACCACCCCTGTGTACGACGCGACGAAGACCGCTCTGTACGCGGCGACGAGTCGCGCCCCGCGCCGCCTCCCGCCCCTCGCCCTCACACCGGCCTGCCCGTGCCCCTCACCGAACTCATCGGCCGCGAGGGCGCGTTGGCCGAAGTGACGTCCCTGCTCGGCTCGGTGCGGCAGTTGACGTTGACCGGGGCCGGAGGGGTGGGCAAGACCCGGCTCGCGCTCGCCGTGGCGGCGCAGGTGGCGGGTGACTTCCCCGACGGTGTCCGGCTCGTCGAGCTCGCGTCCCGGGGGCGTACGGAACCGGCGGACGCCCCGCACGCCGTCGCGGAGGCGGTCATGGCCGCGCTCGGCATCCGCGAGGAGACCGCCACCGAAGCCGCCGCCCCGGACAGCCCCGCCGCACCGGTCGACCGGCTCGCCGAGGCGCTCGACGACCAGCGGTTGCTGCTGGTCCTCGACAACTGCGAGCACGTGGTCGACGCCGTCGCCGACCTGACCTCCGTGCTGCTGCGCCGCGCCGCCGGTCTGCGGGTCCTCGCCACCAGCCAGGAACCCCTCGGCATCCCCGGCGAGGCGATCTGGGCCGTACCGCCGCTCGACGTGCCCGACCCCGCGCGGGACGAGGAAGCGGCGGACGTGGCACGCGCCGGCGCCGTGCGGCTCTTCGTCGCGCGAGCCGCCGCCGCTGCCCCCGGATTCCGCCTCGACGCGGGCAACGCCCACGACGTCGCGACGGTCTGCCGCCGGCTCGACGGCATCCCGCTCGCCCTCGAACTGGCCGCCACGCGTGTACGGGCCCTCGGAGTCAGGGAGTTGGTGGCCCGGCTCGACGACCGGTTCCGGCTGCTCGCCGCCCGGCAACGCGGCACCCCGCCCAGGCAGCAGACCCTGCGGGCGATGATCGACTGGAGCTGGGAGCTGCTGACCGCGCCCGAGCAGACCGTGCTCCGCAGGCTCGCCGCGCACGCCGACGGCTGCACACTGGCGGCCGCCGAGGAGGTGTGCGCGGGCGAAGGCCTGCTGCCCGAGGACGTGTTCGACCTGCTCGCACGCCTCGTGGACCGCTCACTGGTCGTCGCGGTCGACAGCGGCGACGGGCTGCGCTACCGGCTCCTGGAATCCGTCGCGCACTACGGCGCGGCCCGCCTGGAGGAGGCGGGCGAGGCCGGGCGCGTACGCCGTCGCCACCGTGACCACTACACCGCGCTCGCCGAACGCGCCGCACCCCACCTGCGCGGCCGCGACCAGCGGCGCCACCTGCGGCTCCTGGACGCGGAAGCCGCCAACCTCCGCCGCGCCCTCGACGAGGCCGTGCGCGACGGCGCCGCCCACCACGCGCTGCGCCTGGTGAACGCGCTCGCCTGGTACTGGTTCCTGAGCGGTCGGCTCAGAGAGGCCTGCAGATCCCTGGAGACCGCGCTCGACGCGGCGCGGCACACGGGACCCGCCGCGACCTCGGAGTCCGTCGCCTCCGCCCGGGCCCAGGCACGGGCCTGGCAGGCCGGATTCGCGGTGCTCGTCGGGGACGGAGCCGACCGCGCGGAGTGGAACTGGGGCGCCGTCGAACTCTCCAAGGACATCACGGACCGGCGCGAGGGCGCCCGCGCCCAGTGGTTCCTCGGCTTCGCCCTGTTCGGCGTGGGCGACCAGGCCGCCAGCGAGGAGCTGATCCGCCTCGCCCTCGACGGATTCCGTGCCCTCGACGACCAGTGGGGCCTCGCCGCGGCCCTGTGCGTCCGCGCCAACCAGGCCCACGTACGCGGCGACCTGCGCACCCTCGAACGCGCCGGGCGGCAGAGCGCGGACCTCTTCGCCGGACTCGGCGACAGCTGGGGGCAGTTGCTGACCGTCGAACCCCTCGCCGGACTCGCCCAGATGACCGGCGACTACGGGCGGGCCGCCCGGCTGCACGAGGAGGGGCTGCGCCTGGCCGAGGACCTCGGGCTCTGGCCCGAGGCCGCCGACCAGCTCTGCGGCCTCGGCAGCACCGCCACCCTCACCGGGGACCACGACGCGGCGCGCGCCTTCCACGAACGGGCCATGCGGCTCGCCGCGGAGCACAGCTTCACACCGGGCGTGATCCGCGCCGAGGTCGGCCTCGCCCTCGGCGCCCGCCGTGCGGGCCGCCTCGACGCCGCCGAGACCCGGCTGCGCCAAGTCCTGCCGTGGCTCACCCGGATGGCCTTCGAACCGGGCATCGCGCTCGTCCTCGCCGAACTCGGCTTCATCGCCGAACAGCGCGGTGACGCGGCGGCGTCCCTGCGGCTCCACCTGGAGGGCTGGGCCGCGGCCCGCAACACCGGGGACGCCCGCGCCCAGGCCTTCGCCCTCGAAGGCCTCGCCGGAGCCCACGCCCTCGATGGCAGCCCCGTGTGCGCCGCCGTGCTCCTCGGCGCGGCACACACGGCCCGCGAGTCGGTCGGCATGCCGCTGCCACCCGCCGAACACGGCGACGTCGATCGGATCAGCGCGGCGGTACGCGGCCTTCTGGACGAGGAGGCGTACGGGGTCGCGTACCGGCGCGGGGGCGCGATGACGCCGGAGGAGGCGGTGGCGGCTTGTCGGGTGGAGGCGTGCGCCGTGGCGTGATGGGGGCGCTGGAACCGGCGGCCCGAGGCGGGCGCGCGCCGAAAAGGCGGTCCCAAGCGGCCCCCGGCCGAAAAAGCCGACCGCCCCGGCGCATTGCCGAGGCGGTCCACTTCCTGGCGGGCGTGCACCCCGTCCCCGAGGCACCCCGCCCACCCCCTCACACCTTCGCCTCCGCCTCCGCCTCAGCCTCCGTCCCCCGCGCCGCAGCCGTCGGCCAGCCGATGCGTGCCGCGCACACCGACACCAGCGACGCCGAGACCGCCACCGCCGCCATGCCCCAGACCAGGCTCGTGCCGTGGGCGAGGAAACCGATGAGCGGCGGCCCGGCGAGCAGGCCCGTCGTACCCATCGCGGCGACAAGAGCCAGCGCCTCCGAACCCTGCCGCGCCGCCGCCACGTACACGCACGGCGTGACCGCGGCGATGCCGAGGCCCATGCAGGCGAAGCCGATCAGGGCCGGTACGACACCACCGGCGAGGAGGGCGAACGCGAGGCCCGCGGCGGCCAGGAGACTGCCCACGCGCACGACGAGGCCGTCGCCGAACCGGGTGCGCCAGCCGTCGGCGAAGAGCCGGGCGAGCACCATCATGACGGAGACCACGGCGATGCCGAGCGGCGCGAGGCGCGCCGACGCGTCGGCGACCTCCTTCATGTACAGCGCCGACCAGTCGTTCATGGCGCCCTCCGCCACGGTGCCGCACACCATGGCGCCGCCCATCCACAGGGTCACGCGGGAGGGCAGGCTCCAGCCGCGCCGGGCCTTCTTCCGCGCCCCGTCTGCGGGTTCGTCGACGTCCTGCTCGGTGGCCGCGTCGGCGGGCTTCTCGTCCGGAAGCAGCGCCGGTTGGGCGAACAGCGTCAACAGCAGGACCAGCACGGTGGCGACGCCGAAGTGCAGCGCCACCGACGAACTCAGCGCGCTCATGCCGGAGGCGAGGAGCGCGGCCCCCAGTGAACCGGCGCTGAACGTCGCGTGCAGCTGCGACATGGCCGTCCGCTCGTGCCGGGCCTCCAGCGCGGCGCCCTGCGCGTTCATGGCGACGTTCAGACATCCGACCCCCACGCCGTCGGCGCACATGACGACGAGGGCGACCGGGTAGTTCGGCGCGGCGGCGAGGGCGAGCAGGAGCACGCCGAGGAACAGGGCCGACACCAGCGCGAGGCGCCGCGAGCCCCAGCGCCGGGTGAGCGCGGCGACCAGCGGGAAGGACGCCGCCGCGCCCACACCGCAGGCCATCAGGAGCAGCCCCAGCTCGGCCTCGGACAGGTCGAGCCGGGACTTGAGCGCGGGCAGCCTGGCCGCCCACGTGGCGTACTGGAAGCCCAGGACGCAGAACAGCGCCGCGATGGCCAGTTGTGCGCGCCGGAACTCATCGCGAACGAGCGATCTTTGCATGAGCGTCTTCAGCCTCTTCGTCCTTCCGGCACCGCCGCGGACATGTAGACCGCGTCCGTGCCGTAGCTGCCCGGGAGCGGGATCTCCCGATGGGCCCGGTACCCCTGCGCCGACCAGAAGGTCTCGCTCCCCGCGACGGCGACCAGGGAGATCTGCTCGTACGTCTGCGACCGCGCGGTCGTCGCCAGATGCCGCAGGAGCCGCCGGGCGAGCCCGCGCCCCCGGAAGTCCTCGGCGACGACGAGGTCGTGCAGGTGCAGATTGTCGGAGGGGAAGGCGGGGGAAGCGGGGGCTTGGGGGGAGCCGGGGTCGGCGCCGGGCACGGGCTCCTCGGGCCGCGCCAGGTCCGGCGACTCGAACGGCGGATACGGCAGCGCGAGCAGATACCCCGCGGGCCCCCCGGCGTAGTCGAGCACGAAGCAGGTGCTCGGCGAGGCCCGTGCCCGTGACTCCAGGGCGGCCCGCCCCTCCGAGAGCCCGAGCGGCGTGTACACCTCGGCCTCCAGCGCCGCGATGCCGTCCCAGTCGCCGTCGGCGATGGGGCGCAGCCGGACGCGTACGTCGTGAGTCATCGCGCGCGCCCTCCCGCCGAGGAGACGACGGGCGCGGTGTCGCCCTCGCCGCGTATCCACGTGTAGGGCAGCGGGCCGAAGCCGTTGAAGCCCTGCGTGGTGTAGCTCGCCGCGTACGCGCCGGAGGACAGGATCCACACCGGATCGCCCGACGCGACGCTCCGCGGCACGTGCACGAGGCTGCCCTCGTGGCTGTACGCGTCGTCGCTGTCGCAGGTGGGACCCGCGACGACCGCCGGGACGTAGTCGCTGCCCCGGTACTCGGGGAACACCAGCGTGTACTGGAGCGCGTCCATCTCGTACAGGCCGTTGAACTTGCCGCAGCTCAGGTACAGCCAGTGCTGGCGCTCCCCGCTGACCTGCTCGCGCGCGGAAAGGCGCGACACATGGGCGCGGACGGCGCCGTGGTCGGCGACGAGATAGCGGCCCGGCTCGATGACGAAGTCCAGCGGGGTCCCGGTGACGGCCCTGAGCCGCTGCATGCCCTCCCGGATCACGGCGAAGATCTTGTCCAGGGGCGGGTCGAGGGGCCTGCCGTGCCGGTCCCGGTAGCCGAGGGCGGGCAGGCCGCCGCCCAGGTTGATGTGGTCGAGGCGGATGCCGCGCCGCTCCAGGGCCACGAGCACGTCGGCCATGCGGTCGAACGCGGCGTGCCACGCCTCGGCCGTCATCTGCTGGGAGCCGACGTGCACGGACAGACCCGACGGCGTCAGACCCGACGCCCGCGCCGTCGAGAGCACCCGCAGGGCGTCGGCGGGGGAGCAGCCGAACTTGTGGCTGAGGCCCCACAGGGCGCCCTCGCCGTCGGTGGCGAGGCGGCAGAACACCCGGGAGCCGGGGGCGAGCGCCGCCAGCGCACGCACGTCCTCCACGCTGTCCGTCGCGAAGTCCCTGATGCCGAGGTCGTACGCCTCGGCGATGTGCCGGTCGGACTTGATGGTGTTGCCGTAGTGGATCCGGTCCGTCGGGGTGCCGGTGGCGAGGGCCTGCGCGATCTCGTGCGGGCTCGCCGCGTCGAACCCGGCGCCCCGCCCCGCGAGGCAGGAAAGCACCTCGTCGACCGGACAGGCCTTCATCGCGAACCGGACGGCCACGCCCGGCAGTTCCCGCACCAGGGAGTCGTGCCGGTCGGCGATGCCGGGGAGGTCGTAGACGATCTGGTCCTCCGTGGCGGCCGCCAGGGCCGCCCGCAGGTTGGTCGTTTCGTACATGGTGGATGCCCTGTTCCGCTACGCGTGCCGTCGGCCGAGGCGCGTGGACCGGCTCGCCCGGACCAGCGCCGCCCAGCCCTCGATGAGCAGCGCGAAGTCCTCCATGTCCTGCCGTGCCTCGTCGAGCAGCCGCCCGCGCCGGGGCACGAGCGTGTCGGCGAACGCGGCGTACTTGCCGCCCAGCTTCCGGTAGGAACGATCGAGGGCGTCGAGCCGCGCCACGTTCTCCGCCGTGTCCAACCGGGTGCTCTCCCGGACGAGTTCGGCGATCCTCGGGACGCGCACCTCGTGGTGCTCGTCGAGCAGCGCGGACCCGGCCGCCGTCATCTCGCGGTAGACGTGGTTGAGGTACAGCATCGACAGGAAGAACTTCACGAACCGGTTCTGGTACGCGACGAAGCCGGACTGGGTCCTGCGCTCGCCCGTGTAGAAGTTCACGATGTTGCGGTTGTGCACGACCCCGGGCAGCGTGGCGTCGTACACCAGATGCAGCAGGAAGTAGTCGCTGCCGATGGTGTCGGTGGCCGGGGGCAGCGGCACCCGCTCGTGTATTCCGTGGAAGCTGACGTTGCACATGTCGACACGCATGGGGTCGACGAGGGTCAGGTCCGCGCGGTCGCCCGTGAACGGCTCGTGCCCGGCGCCCCGGAAGGACTCGTCGACCAGTTCCCGCTTCTGCTCCGCGGACCACTCCGGCGGCGCCCACAGACTGACGACGTCGTAGTAGACGTCGCGGTCCAGGTCGCGCATCTCGCCGATGTCCACGGACAGTTCACCGATGAACGACGAACCCACGAGCACCACGGGCTTGTCCGCGTGCTCCGCCGCGAGGTCGGTCCCGGTGACGCCCCCGGCCGCGTCGGCCGCGCGCTTGCCGAGGGACATCAGCTCGTGGTGGACGGGGTAGACGGGCTCACCGCCCAGGACCTGGTAGTCGCTGTCGGAGTCCCTGCGGTGCACCGACGCGCAGCCGAGCGCGGCGGCGACGAGGAACGCCCGGTTGGTGCAGGCGCCGTACGACACGGCGGCGGGCAGCATCAGGTCGAGCAGCAGCTCCTGCTTCACGGCGCCCGAGGCGTCGATCACCTCCCGCAGGAAGTCCCGCTGCTCGTCCTCGCCGAGGTGATGGACCACGATCCCCGCGGCGGCGGGCGCCGTCCGGGCGGCGCGGGCGTGCTCGGCGAAGGTCGCGGGTCCTGAGGAGTCCAGGATCAGGACGTGCACCTCGACGTCGAAGGTGCGGGCCGCGTACTCCGCCTCCTGGAGCAGGGCCACGATCATCGCGGTGCACGCCCTGTTGGTGGGCAGGGTCAGGCAGATCTTGCGCATGGCGGTTCTCCGCTTCACCACTAGGCGTTGTCGGCGTGCCAGGAACTGAGGCCGAGGAGCTTCTCGCCGAGTTCGCTGAGTTCGGCGGTGCCGTAGCGCAGCGACTCGTGCTTCGTGGCGTCGCCGACGAGCGTCGCGTTCCAGTCCGGCGTGGACAGGTTCCGCCAGGACTCGACGCGCGACTTGCGCAGCGCGTGACTCTCCTCGAGCGCCGGCATCATGGAGAGGTACTGCACCGAGCGGACCCCGTTGTCGGAGGTGTTGGGGGCCACGCCGTGCGCCAGCATGCCGTTCCAGATCAGCAGGTCGCCCGCCTTCAACTCGGGTCTCACCACCGGGAATTCGGCGCGGTCGGTGTTGGGCCGGATCGGGTCGCGGTCCGCGGGCTGGTCGAGCTTCCACCGGTCGAACTGCCGGAACAGCTCCGGTGAGCACTGGAAACCGCCCAGCTCGGGCTGGGTGTCGTGGAGCGCGATGATGCCCTGCACCCGCTGCGGCAGCACCCCGCGCGTGGAGTCGACGTCCCAGTGCAGCTCGATGTCGAAGCCCTCGTCGGTGGGCGCGATCAGCGCGCGGTCACGGTTCCTGACGTTCGGCGGGTTGAGGTTGAGCCGGTCGAGGGTCACCCACAGCTCTTCGCAGTCCCACACGTCGACGAACGCGTCGTAGACCCGCTGCGTCTGGCGGCTGTCCCAGATCAGCTGGTGGTGGTACGCCTCCACGAAGCCGTAGATGTAGAGGTCCCGCTCCAGGTCGGTGCTGAACTCCCGCTCCTCGTACCAGGTGTCGGGCCGGGACCGGTCGAGTCCCTGGAACTCCCAGGTGAAGTCGAGCAGACGGCCCGCGGCCTCGGCGGATATCGCCTCCGGGACCACCACATAGCCGTAGGTCTGCCAGGAGGCGAACTGCTCCTCGGTGAGGACGCGCAGCGGGTGTGTCTTCTTGATCTCGTTCAGCGGGAACTGCGCCAGGTACGTCTCGCCGTCCGAGCTGAAGTACGGGCGGTCCGACGCGGCTCGGTGCAGGAATTCGTACGGGGTGGACATGCGGGGTCCTCCAAGGCTGCTGGGACGCGGTGAAGGGGCACTTGTGGGCACGGCGAAAGGGCAGGCGGGGGCCGCGGCTCGGCGGGTTCGCGCGTGGGGGGAGGCCTCGCTGGGGGAGGCGGCGACGAGAAGGGCCAACGAGCTGCCGTCGTCGCGGTCCGGGAGCGGCACTGCCCGCCGGGCCGGGTGGAGATACCGGGGCGGCACGCGCCGCGGGCGTCCGGTCGCGGGGGCGTCATGCGACGACGTGCCCCGGTGTGTCCGAGGTCGGAGTGCGTGCGGGTTCGTTTCCCGCCGACCGCATGGGACGCGGTGTGCGGGGGTGGGCGAGAGGGGTGACGGACGGTCGGTGCGGCTGCCGTGGCGTGGGGGTGGTCGGTCCGGGGCCACGATGGTGGCATGGCGTGCGGATCGTGGCGGCGGAGCGCGGCCGAAGGGTACTCGGCCGTGGTCCGCCGGGCCGCGCCCTCGGCGAGGTGCGCCCGGGGCGGGCGGCGTGGCGGGAGGAGGGGCAGCGGGGTGGCAGGGCTGCGGGGCACTGTCGTGCCGGTGGCACGGGCGCCGTGGCGCTCGGTGTCGACAGAGCCGGTGGTGCTACCTCCTCGTACTTGACGCCGCTCCCGGGGCAAGAGGCCGCGGTGGACGCGCGCTGCCGGTCGTCCCCCTCGGCGGTGGACCCGCACCGGACTCCTGGATCCGGCGCGCACCCTCCCCGGAGTGGACTAGACCAGCTTCGGTTTCAACCAAAGATGGACTAGACCAAGGGCGAAGTCAACCCCCGCCCGAACCGGGTGTGTTGCTGCCTTTACGGGCATGTGTGCGGCCCGCGGGTGTGCCCTTCGGGGCTGCCCCGGAGGGCTTCACGGGTCGTCTCGGAGGGCCGTGCGGGGGGCTCGGGATGCCTCGGACTGCCTCGCGGACCGCCTTCGTGGACCGGCTGCGGGGCGGCCCGTCACCGGGCCGCCCCGGCGCTCAGGAGGCGCCGGTGAGTACCTCGGCGACGGCGATGCCGGAGACCCGGGTGGCGCCGTACGTCGTCACGTGGACCGCGCCGACCTGTTCGCCCGCGGGAACGCCCATCTCCACCACCAGGGCGTCCGGGCGGCGGCGCACCAGGCCCTGGAGCGCCTGGGACATCCACGGGTGCCGGGCCGCGTCACGGACGACGACGATCAGGTCCCGGCCGTTCGCGGGGGCCAGGGCGAGACGGTCGAGGAGGTCGTCCCCGCCGGTCAGTTCGGACTCGGAGATCCGCACGGACGTCGTGCCGGGGCGCAGCGCGCGCAGCGGCTCACCGACGCCCCACGGGGTGGCGCCGTCGACGGCGAGGCTCATGGTGGGGGAGAGTTCGACGACGTGCGGGTCGGCCGTGAGCGGGAGCTCGGCGCCGTTGCCGCTGCGATGCACGCGTACGGCGCGGCGGGCCGCGACCAGGCCGATGTCGGAGGCGTCCGCTTCGGGGTCCGCCTGCCGGGCGAGAGCGGCCGACCAGGTGGCGAACTCGCCCACGCGCGCGGCCGCTTCGGTCAGGCGCTCCTCGGGCAGCGTGCCGTCGAGCACCGCGCGCACGAGGGCGTCGGCGAGGTCGACGGTGGTGGACTCCTCCGCGCTCTCGCCGCCGACGCACACCGCGTCCACGCCCGCGGCGACCGCTCGGACGGTGGCGCCGGTGATGCCGTACGGGCCGGTCACGGCGCCCATCTCGATGCCGTCGGTGACGACGAGGCCGGTGAAGCCGAGCTTCTCGCGCAGCAGGCCGTTGATGATCGGGCCGCTGAGCGTGGCGGGCATCTCGTCGTCGTGGGCAGGGACGAGCATGTGCGCGGTCATGACGGCGCGGACGCCCGCGTCCATCGCGGCGGCGAACGGCGGCAGGGCGGTCCGGGCGATCTCGTCGGCGTCGGCCGTGAACCGCGGCAGGCCGTGGTGGGAGTCGACGTCGGTGTCGCCGTGGCCGGGGAAGTGCTTGGCGCAGGCGGCGACGCCGACGGACTGCAGGCCGCGGATCCAGGCGGCGGTCTGCCGGGCCACCACGTCCGTGCTCGCGCCGAAGGAGCGGACCCCGATGACCGGGTTCATCGCGTTGGAGTTCACGTCGGCGCTGGGCGCGAAGTCCAACGAGACGCCGATCGACCGCAGTTGGCGGCCGATGTCGCGGGCGACCTGCTCGGTGAGGTCGGGGTCGTCGATGGCGCCGAGCGCGAGGTTGCCCGGCCAGGAGGCGCCGGTGCGGGCGCCGATGCGGGTGACGTCGCCGGCCTCCTCGTCGATGGCGACGATCAGGTCCGGGTTCTCGGCGCGCAGGGCCGCGGTGAGGGCGGCGACCTGCTCGGGGCTCTCGATGTTGCGGCCGAAGAGCACGACGGATGCGAGCCCGTCGGCGATCCGGCGGCGCACCCAGTCCGGGGCGGTGGTGCCCGCGAAGCCCGGTTGGAGCACGGAGTTGGCCAGCCGGGTGAGGTGCGGGTGGCTGTCGCTTGCCATGAGGGACCTCCGGAGGAGCGGGGTGCGGGATCGGCGGATCGGTCGACCGCGGCGAAAGCGGTGCGAACGAGGTGGATATTGGCCTATACCAATCAACCGCGTCAAGGAGTCGTTCCGTGCCGGTGTGTGCTCAAATGTGCTGCACGGGCAGGGGGTTTGGGGTGATCGCGGGGCAGCGGTCGTTCGCTTGTCGACCCCTGCCTCCCGTGCCTCAGGTGTCAGTCATTGGCCTAGACCTTTAGGTGGGCGGCGAGTTTACGCCGATCGCCTGTCTCCCGTGCATCGGACATCCGGATTGCCCGGGTCAGCCGAAGGATGTACCCGAATGTCGTTCAGGCTGTCGATCCCGCTCCGTCGGCCGCGGCGGAGCATGAAAGGAGATCCCGGACTGAAGGCGGTGCCACGATGCTGCACGACGGACTCTCCTCTCCGCGCGGCGGACCTTCCTCCCCGCACAACGGACGTCTTTCCGCGCGCGACGGACACCTCTCCCCGCGCGACGGATCCTCGAACAGCGGACTGCCCGCCCTGCTCGGGGAACTGGCCCGGCTCGCCGAGCTTCCCCTGGAGCGCGGCGAGACCCTTCCCGCCCGTGCCTATACCAGCGAGGACTTCCACGAGCTGGAGAGGGACCGCATATTCGGCAGCGACTGGCTGTGCGTCGGCCATGTCTCGCAGGTCCCCCGCCCCGGCGACTATCTGCGTACGGACGACCTCGGCGAGCCCCTGGTCATCACCCGCGACGAGAACGGCGACCTGCACGCCTTGTCGAGGGTGTGCAGGCACCGTTTCATGGACGTACTGCCGCCCGAGACAACCCCCGACCAGGGCTCGCTCAAACGGCTCACCTGTCCGTACCACACCTGGACGTACCGCCTGAACGGCGAGTTCGCGGGTCAGCTCGCGGGCGCCCCGCTGATGAACAAGGTCGAGTTCGACCGTGCCGCCTGCCGACTCCCCGAGCACCGCCTGGAGGTCTGGCACGGCCTGCTGATGGTCAACGCGGCCCCGGACGCGGACCCGCTGGCCCCGCAGCTGACCGCGCTCGACGCCACGGTGGCCCCGTACCGCCTCGCGGACCTCGTCGTCGGGTTCACGGCCCGCTGGGACGGCGTTCCCGCGAACTGGAAGGTTGCGTTCGAGAACGGTTCGGAGAACTACCACCACATGGGTTCGCACGCCGACACCCTCGAACGGATCCTCCCCGGCAAGGACACCGTCGTCGACGCCTGCGAGGGGCGCGGGTTCAGCATGTACACCCCGTTCTCACCCGACATGGAGATCCCGCAGGGGCCGGACGGCATGGACCTGGTGGGCACCCTCATCCCCGGACTCGGCATGCGCCAGCTCTCCGGCATGACGGTCGCGGGCGTCTTCCCGAACATGGCGATGGCCCTGATGCCCGACAGCGTGGCGTTCGCGCGCTGGATCCCGAGGGGCCCGGCCGCCCATGACGCGGTCTTCACCGTCCTGGTCCCCGCGGAGGCCAAGGAGCGGCCCGGCTTCGACGCCTATGTGGAGGCGTCCCGGCAGCGGTTCGAGATCATCCAGGCCGAGGACCTGGTGGCGATCCACGGGGTCCAGCGCGGCCTCGCCACCGACCCCGCGCCGTCGGGCGGTCGCTTCTCGCATCTGGAGCGTCCGTTGTGGCAGTTCCAGCGGTATCTGGCGTGGCGCCTCGCCGGGGTGGGGGGCAGTGGCGACCTGAGCTGGCGGTGACGACCTGAGCGGGCGGTGGTGCCCGGCGCGGGCGGCCGCGGAGATCAACAAGGGGGTCGCAGAGTCAATAGGGGGACCGCGGAGGTCGACAGGGGGGCGGCCGCAGAGATCAATATGAACGCAATCCCCGAGGCCTCGTCCACCCCTTCACCGGTGCCTAGCATCGAGCCCTCCGCGCGAGGGCCGCGCCTGGAGGCCCGGGGAAGGACGACTCATGGGCAACTGGCTGACCGCACGCCGACAGCGCCGTGCACGCATGTCCCACCGGCGGTGGTGCGCCGCCGTCCTCGCCGGTGGCGTCGCCGTGGTCCTCACGGCGGGCCTCGCGGGACCCGTGCCCGCCACCGCGGCCGACCCCGGACGCCCCCGCCCCGTGGACTGCCCGGCGGGTGTGGGCGCGAAGGCCGCGTGTTACGCCGGCCGGGACGGCAACGGCGCGTACTACACCATCGCCGTCCCCCGGGACTGGAACGGCTCTCTGGTCCTGCACGCGCACGGCGGCCCTGACCTCGGCGCCCGCTCCGACCCGCAGCGCAGCGCCGACGACCTGGACCGCTGGTCGGTGATGGTGGACGAGGGGTACGCGTGGGCGGGCTCCTCCTACCGCCGGGGCGGCTACGGCACGCGTATGGCCGCCGCGGACACGGAGAACCTGCGCAAGCTCTTCGTGCGGGAGTTCCGCAAGCCGCGGAAGACGTACCTGCACGGCCAGTCCTGGGGAGGTGACGTCGCCGCCAAGGCCGTGGAGACCTACGGCTCGCGCGGCGGACGGCCCTACGACGGCGCGCTGCTCACCAACGGCGTGCTCGGCGGCGGGTCGCGCGGCTACGACTACCGCGTGGATCTGCGCGTCGTCTACCAGTACTACTGCCAGAACCACCCCCGGCCGTCCGAGCCCCAGTACCCGCTGTGGAGCGGCCTGCCGAAGGACTCCACGATGACCGGCGCCGACCTCGTGGCCCGGCTTCAGAAGTGCACCGGCCTGGCCTCGGCGCCCGCCGCCCGCACGGCCCGCCAGCAGCGCAACCTCGACGACATCCTCGCCGTCACCCGGATCCCGGAGCGCGCCCTGGAATCCCACCTGAAGTTCGCGACGTTCACCTTCCGCGACATCGTCGACAAGCGGCTCGGCGGCCGGAACCCCTTCAGCAACAAGGGCGTGCGCTACTCCGGGTCCCACGACGACAAGGCCCTCAACGCCGGGGTGCAGCGGTTCGCGGCCGACCCCACCGCGGCGCGCGACCTGTCGTACGACAGCGACCTGACCGGGAAGGTCGCGATCCCCGTGCTCACGCTGCACGCGATCGACGACCCCACGGCCTTCGTCGAACACGAGGCGGCCTACCGCGCGTCGCTGCGCGGAGCGGGCCGGGACCGGCATCTGGTGCAGACGTTCACACGGGAGCACGAGCACAGCGGGCTGAGCGCGGCCGAGTACGCCAACTCCCTTGCCGCGCTGGACACATGGGTGCGCAAGGGCAGGAAGCCCACCCCGGCGTCCGTGGCCGCCTCCTGCCCGGCCTTCGACGCGACGTACGGCACGGGCTGCTTCTACGACCCCCGCTTCGTGCCGGGGGAGTACGCCTCGCGGGTGCGGCCGCGCCCCGGCGGACACTCCTGGCCCGCGATGACTGCGGCGCAGGAGCGGGGGTGGGGGCGTATCCCGGGCGTGGGCATCGCTCCCTGAGCGGCGACCGCTCCGTACCCGGCGGTGCGGGGGAGGCCGCGCCCCGCACCGCCGGGTCCCCGGACCGTGCTTTGTCCTGCTGCGAGAAAAAGTTGGGTTCCTTGTCGCGCAAGGGCTTCCGGGTTCGATGAAAGCTGACTAGCGTCCCGCCCCAAGTCACCCGCACACGCCCGGAGCCCCTGTGGTGCCGGATGCCCCACCCCGCGCCGCGAGGCGCACCCGCGCACCGAAGACGCGTGGACCCGCGCAGTCCGCGGACCCGCACGGTCTTCCGGGACACGCGTCGAGGTGGCCGGAACGCCAGGTCCCTTCGCCTCATCACCTGCCGGGAGCAGCAATGAGCGCACGGTCGTACCGAAGATTCCGTACTCGCTTGAGCTTATTGGCCGTCGGATCCCTCCTCGCCGGACTCACCGGGGCCACGGGAGTCACCGGACCCGCCTGGGCGGCCCCCGCCTCGGCACCGGCCTCCGCCCCCACCGCCGACGATCCGAGCCCCTTCGTCGAACTCCCGCCCCAGGAGCCGGGGGTCACCCAGCGCGTCTACGACATGCAGCAGCCCCTGAACAAGCTGTGCGAGCTCAAGCCAGGGCAGACCCCGAACGTCGACGAGTTGAAGCCGGTCGTCGACTGGAAGGAGGCCGCGGACTTCGGCGGCCTCGCCGACAACTTCGTCTCGCACACCATCGCCAACCTGAACGTCCCGCGGGACGGCACCTACACCTTCCGCCTCACCAGCGACGACGGCTCCCGGCTGCTGATCGACAACAAGCGGGTCGTCGACCACGACGGCCAGCACGCGCCGAGCCCCAAGGAGGGCTCGGTCGAGCTGACGGCCGGGTACCACGCCCTGCTCATCGAGCACTTCGAGGCAGGCGGCGAACAGCAGGTCACGCTCGTCTGGAAGCCGCCGGGCGCCGGTGACTTCGCCGTCGTGCCGAACTCGGTCCTCAGCACCGACAAGGGCGTCGTACGCGTGACCGCGCCGGGCCGCAAGGAGTGCGCGAACTCCACCGAGACACCGGGCGACGGACTGCCGCTGAACGGCGTCCACCCCGACTACCGGCTCACCGACCTCAGGCCCAAGGGGTTCGAGCCGCAGGTCTCCGCGATGGACTGGCTGCCCGACGGCCGTCTCGCCGTGGCCACGTGGGGCGGCACCGACAACACCAAGGGCGAGGTCCACCTCCTCGACAACGTCACCGGCAGCACCGGCCCCGACAAGGTGACCACCAAGAAGGTCGCCGAGGGACTGAAGGAGCCGATGGGCCTCAAGTACGTCGACGGCTCGCTGTACGTCTCCCAGAAACACGAGCTGACCCGGCTGAAGGACGCCGACGGCGACGACGTCACCGACGCCTACGAGACCGTCGCCACCTGGCCGTTCGGCAAGAACTTCCACGAGTTCGCCTTCGGCCTGCTCTACCGGGACGGCTTCTTCTATCTGAACCTGTCCGTCGCGATCGACCTCGGCGGCGCCACCACCGACCCGCAGCCCGCGAAGAACCGCGGCACGACCATCAAGGTCAACCGCGCGACCGGCGAGGTCTCCTACGTCGCGGGCGGCCTGCGCACCCCCAACGGCATCGGCTGGGGACCCGACGGCGAGCTCTTCGCCACCGACAACCAGGGCGGCTGGCTGCCGTCGTCGAAGCTCCTGCACGTCAAGCAGGGCCGCTTCTTCAACCATCACACGAACCCCGACGGACCGTTCGACGACAAGCCCGTCACGCGGCCCGTGCTGTGGCTGCCGCAGAACGAGATCGGCAACTCGCCGAGCACCCCGGTCCTCCTGAAGGAGGGCACCTTCGCGGGGCAGTTGCTCTTCGGCGACGTGACCTACGGCGGTGTGCAGCGCGCGTCCCTGGAGAAGGTCGGCGGCGAGTACCAGGGCGCGGTCTTCCGCTTCACGCAGGGCCTGGAGGCCGGGGTCAACCGGATCAGCACGGGCCCCGACGGCGCCCTGTACGCCGGTGGTCTGGGCGCCGGCGGCAACTGGGGCCAGCCGGGCAAGCTGAAGCACGGTCTGCAGAAGCTGACGCCGCAGGGCGACGACGCCTTCGACATCAAGGCCATGCGCGCCACGAGGACCGGCTTCGAGATGGAGTACACCAAGCCGGTGTCCCAGGCGACGGCCGAGAAACTCGCCGCCCGCTACCAGGTGGCCCAGTGGCGCTACGTACCGACCGCGGCGTACGGGGGCCCCAAGGTGGACGAGGAGATCCTGCCGGTGCGCTCGGCGACGCTCTCGTCCGACCGCAAGAGGGTCACCCTGGAGATCCCGGGCCTGAAGCCCGACCGCGTCGTCCATGTGCGCTCGCCCCGCCCCTTCACCGCCGAGGACGGCAAGAGCCTGTGGTCCACCGAGGCGTGGTACACACTGAACCGCATCCCCGGAGCGAAGCCCGCCCCGCAGTCCCTGTACGAGGCGGAGGAGGCCCGGCTCGACGGCGGTGCCAGGACGAACAGCAACCACGCCGCGTACTCCGGCAGCGGTTTCGTCGACGGCTACGGCACCAAGGGCGCCGCCACCACCTTCGACGTCCGGGCGAAGAAGGCCGGCACTTATGACGTCGGCCTGCGGTACGCCAACGGCCCGTATCCCGAGGCCGGAACCAAGACGCTGAGCGTCCACGTCAACGGCGAGAAGGTGCGGCAGGCGAAGCTCCTCTCCACCGGCACCTGGGACAAGTGGTCCACCCACACCGAACGGCTGAAGCTGCGGGCGGGCGCCAACACCATCACGTACCGCCATGACGAGGGCGACACCGGCCACCTGAACCTCGATCTGCTGGCCGTCCACCCCCAGGGCTCCAGAGCCACCCTTTTCGACGGCGCCGACCGTTCGCCGTGGCAGCACACCGACGGCCGCACCCCGCAGTGGCCGCTCGTCGGGGACCGCGCGATGGAGGTCTGCTGCGGCGACATCCGCACCAAGCAGGCGTACCAGGACTTCAAGCTGCACGTCGAGTTCTGGCTGCCGAAGCTGCCGCCGGACGTGACCGGCCAGGACCGCGCGAACAGCGGCGTGTACCTCCAGGAGCGCTACGAGATCCAGATCCTGGACTCCTACGGCGACGACTCCCCGGCCAACGACGAGGCCGGTGCGATCTACAAGAAGAAGGCCCCGGACACCAACGCGGCCAAGCCGCCCGGAACCTGGCAGACGTACGACATCACCTTCCGCGCCGCCCGCTTCGACGACAGCGGCAAGAAGACGGACGACGCCCGGCTCACGCTGGTGTGGAACGGCGTCAAGGTCCACGACGACGTGGCGATCGACGGACCGACGGGAGCGGGTGATCCCGAGGGCCCGACGGCGGGCGCCGTCCGGCTGCAGGACCACGCGAACGCGGTGCGGTACCGGAACATCTCGGTACAGCCGCTGTAGGCCTCGCGGCCCACGGGGCCCGGTCGCGCGAGGGGACGTGAGAGGCCCCTCGCGCAACCGGGCTTTCGGCACGGGGGCAGGCTAACCGGCGTGATGGCCCTCGCCGGCGAAGCTCCAGGCGTCGACGTCCCGGTAGCGGATGGGCCCCGGACCGCGGCCGAAGTTGCTGGCGACCAGGTGCAGACGCTCGGCCTGCCAGGGGCGGCCGGTGAAACCGCTGAGTCCGGCGGCGGCCTCGACCGCGCACGAAGGCGTGTCGCGGCGGGCCCGGGCCAGTGTCAGATGAGGGCGCAACGGCCTTTCCGCGAAGCGGATTCCACACTCCTTGACCACGGCACGCACGTCGGCGGCGAGCAGACGCAGCTCGTCGAGGTCGCCGTCGACGCCGCTCCACAGCACCCGCTCGTCGAAGTGCCCGCCCCCGCGCAGCACCAGGGTGAGGGGGCGGTGGGCGGCCGCGAGGTCCGCCAGCGGCGGGCGCAGCACCGCGACGGCCGTGGGCGGGACCTCGCCGAGGAACGCCAGGGTGATGTGCCAGTCCTCGATGCGGTTCCAACGCATCCGGGGGTGCGCGCGGTAGGCGGGGCCGAGTTCCCGTGCCAGTTCCTGTTTCGCGTCGTCGGGCGGGGCGAGCGCGATGAACACACGCACGGTCTCGGGTTGGATCTCTTGGTTCACAGAGAGTTCGTACCGCACTCGGGTGACGCGACGGCCATCGGCCCCGCCGTGGACCCTGGAGGAGCCGCGTCCGGCCCCGCTCCGTCGCCGACGCGGGCGTAGGGTCCGCTGACATGCAGCCCCCACACGACACGCCGTCATGACCGGCCGCCGCAGCGCCGGACTGCTCCTTCACCGCCGCCCGGGCCCGGTGCCCGAGGTGCTCGTCGGACACATGGGCGGACCGTTCTGGGCACGCCGGGACCAGGCGGCCTGGTCGATTCCCAAAGGTGAGTACGGCGACGAGGAGGAGCCGTTGGCCGCGGCGGTGCGGGAGTTCGAGGAGGAACTCGGCCTGCCCGCCCCCGCCGGGCCCTACCAGCCGCTGGGCGAGGTGCGGCAGGCGGGCGGCAAGACCGTGACCGTCTGGGCCGTCGAGGCCGACCTCGACCCGGAGACGGTGGTCCCCGGCACGTTCCGCATGGAGTGGCCGCGCGGCTCGGGCCGTGTCCAGGAGTTCCCGGAGCTCGACCGGGTGGCCTGGCTGCCGCTGGACCGGGCGGGGGAGAAGCTCGTGGCGGGGCAGCGGGCGTTCCTGGAGAGGCTGGCCGTGCTTCTGGGTGCCTGAGGAGCGAGGCTGGGGTGGTCGGCGGACGGCACATGGGACCGGACGTGCTTGCTCACCCGGTGTGGGCCACCACGGCATCGATGAGCTGGGGCCAGAGTGCGCGCGGGCGGTCGTGGCCCATGTCGGGGACCAGCAGGAGTTCGGCGCCGGGCACCAGCTCCGCGGTGCGTTTCCCGCCACTTGGATCGATCAGCGTGTCGTCCAGGCCGTGGATCACCAGCGTCGGCACCCGCAGTTCGCGAAGGGAATCCGCCCGTGAACCGCTGAGGATCATCGCGCCGAGCTGACGTCCGGTCCCTGCGGGGTAGTGGGCGCGGTCGTAGCTCGCGGCGGCCAGCTCCTGCAAGGCCACGGCGTCGCCGTATCTCTTGGAGGCCCACACCAGTTCCCGCTCCGCCGCCGCAACGTACCCCTCACGGTCTGCGGGCTTGGGGCTGAACAGCACCGACTGGGCCTCCGGGCTGGGGCGGCCGTATTCACTCTCGCCGGTCGAGGACATCATCGACGTCAAGGTCAGCACCCGCTCCGGGCGGGAGAGGGCCATCGTCTGGGCGATCATTCCTCCCATTGAGGCGCCGACCACGTGGGCCCGTTCGACACCGAGCGCGGTGAGCAGGCCCAGGCCGTCGTCCGCCATGTCGAGCAGCCGATAGGGAACCATCGCGAGGGCGGCGGGAAGGTCACCCGAGCTGACGGCGGCGATGAACTTGCCCATGTCCACAGGATGATCGTCAAACTTGGTGGACAGTCCGCAGTCCCGGTTGTCGTACCGGATCACGTAACGCCCGCGGTCTGCCAGTGCTCGGCAGAAGTCCTCGTGCCAGGCGAGCATCTGCGCGCCGAAACCCATCACGAGCAGGACTGGAGGGTCTCCGGGGTCGCCGAAGCTCTCGTACGCGATGGATACCTCAGGGGACACGTCAACGATCGACATAGACGGAGCCTGTCATGGCCGCCCAAGGAGCGCACCCAGAATATCGGCGGGTGACCTGCACATACCCCTCTGGCTCTGCGCATGATCCGTCGGACAGGCCCTACGGTCCCGGGGATCAACCGGCCGGCCGGCTCCGGGGGAGGGGGAGGGGGAGGGGAAGGCGGGCGGCGATAGTCTGCGCGGCATGATCAACTCGTATGTGGATGCTACGGATGTCGAGGTTGCGACAGCCGGGGCGAGCGCCGGCGCGGAGGTGGTGCGCACCCTGTACGGGCAGCGGCTCTCCCGGATCGACAAGGGTGCCGGGGACTTCGCCACCGCCGCCGATGTGCAGGCCGAGGAGGCGATCCTCGACGTCATCCGTGCCGCGCGGCCCGATGACGCGGTGCTCGGCGAGGAGGGCGGGCGGCACGGCGCCGACGACGCCGCGCGCCGGTGGCTGGTGGACCCCTTGTGCGGCACGTTGAACTACGCCGTCGGCAACATGCTGGTGGCCGTGAATGTGGCGCTGCGCGACGGGGCGGCGGCGGTGGCCGACCCGTTCGGCGCCGAGGTGTTCTGCACCGACGGAACCTCCGCCTGGGTGCGGCAGGACGGTGTCGACACCCCGTTGGAGCCGACGCCCGCCACACAGCTGGTGGACGTCAATCTGGACCCGCCGTTCCCGAGCGCCCCCGGGTTCTGGGCCGTCGACCTGCTGGCCCACCCCGACTTCGGCGGGCGGTTCCGGCCGCGGGTCGTGTCCACGACGCTGGCGCTGGCCTGGGTCGCGGCGGGCAAGCGCGCCGCGTACGTCACCGACGGCGGCGACCTGTCGGGGAGCGTGCACTTCGCGGCCGGCATCGCGCTGTGCCGGGCCGCGGGGTGCGTGGTCACAGGGGTCGACGGCGCCCCGATCGGGCAAGGGGGCCGCGGACTTGTGGCGGCGGCGGACGCCGAGACCCATGGGCTGCTGATGTCGATGATCCGAGGCTGAGACAGCCGCCGGATTCCCCTTTCACACGGGGCGGGCATGTCTCGCCCCCGGGCGCGGGCGTGTTCGCGACGAGGCCGCAGCGCTCCATGCGGCCGAGGTGCAGTGAGAGGCGGCTGTGTGCCCAGTGCAGGTGGGCGGCGAGGCGGCTGACGCGGATGCAGGTGTCGGCGGAGGCCGGCGCCGTCACGGCGGCCAGGACGTCGTAGTCGGCCATGGACAGGCCCGTCTCCTGCTCCAGGTCGCGGGCGACCTCCACGTCGATGAGCAGGGGCAGCGCCCGGTAGGTGCGCCAGGCGGCGAGGGCGGCGAGGGCGGCGATGCCGTGCAGGGTCGACAGGAGAATCACGCTGAACCGCTCCGCGTCGTCGATC
The DNA here is from genome assembly GCF_055591765.1 of Streptomyces sp. NPDC041205. NCBI lineage: Bacteria > Bacillati > Actinomycetota > Actinomycetes > Kitasatosporales > Streptomycetaceae > Streptomyces > Streptomyces sp. NPDC041205. Next base: position 349,602 of record NZ_JBVIZH010000004.1, read on the forward strand.
GCCACGTCGTCGCCCGTGAGGAGGCGAGCAGGACCGCCGCGTACACCACTCCGTCCTCCACGCCCGAGACATCAACGGAGCCGCCCGTGGCGAAGGGCGGCGGGCCGCCCTGCCTCGTACGCGCGGGAACGAGCAGTTCTGAGAGTGTCCTGGACCAAGGCCCGTTCATCCGTCAGTGTGGAGGCTTCGTACGCCTTCCGCAGTCAGGGGCATGCGCCATGGGGAGACGCTCGTGCGTCCGGGGAGAGAGTTCGCGCGTCCTGGGCGGGCGCCGCACACACCGCCTTGGCCTGGTGGCCCTGGTCGCGCTGATCACCACCGCGCTGCTGGGCGCGGGCCTGGCCCCTGCCGCCCCGAACCGGAAGGTCGGGGACGGCGCGCGCAGCGGGCCATCGTCCTTGACCGGTAAGGCAGTTGCGCCCGCAGCCCCGTCCGCCGACGGCATCCCCCGCCTCACCGACGACCGGGGGCGCGCCCTCACCCTCCGCGGCTGGAACGTCGAGGACAAGCAGCACACCGGCGAGGACGCCCTGAGCGCCATCACCGAACGGCACTTCGCCGACCTGCGCGCCAACGGCTTCAACTTCGCCCGCCTGCTGGTCTTCTGGGACGACCTGGAGCCGCGGCGCGGCCAGTACAGCGAGTCGTACCTGCGCAAGATCCGACGCATCCTCAACTGGGCGCACCGGCACGGGATTCACGTCGTCATCGACGCCCATCAGGACGTGTTCGGGCCCGCGTTCGGCCACCGCGGCATCCCGGAGTGGGCGACCCGCACCGACGGCCTGCCCTTCACCCCGCACCCCGACGACTGGTTCGCCGAGTACTTCGAGCCCGCCGTCCAGCGCGCCTTCACCCATCTCTACGAGGACGCGGACCTGCGGCGCGCCCAGGAACGCATGTGGCGCCTCCTCGCCGACCGCTTCGGCACCCACCCCGCCGTGTTCGGCTACGACCTGATCAACGAGCCGATGGGGGAACTGCGCGAAGGCGAGGACCTGGCGACCGCCGCCCGCCGCATCGAGGCCACGCACCTCACCCCGATGTACAACCGTCTCGCCGACGCGATCCGCACCCGGGACCGCTCGAACTGGCTGTTCGTCGAGCCGACCCCGATCGTCGGCGAAGGCGTACCCACCGGCCTCGGCCGCATCCAGGACCAACGGGTCGTGTACGCACCGCACTTCTACAACACCGCGATGGAGGCGGGCGCCGACTACGACCCTGCAGCGGGCTGGATCACGGCGTACGAGAAAGCCGTCACCGCCTACCCCCGAGAGCAGTCGATCCCGGTCGTCGTGGGGGAGTGGGGCCCGCTGAACAGCGGCCTGCCGAACATGCGCCGCTTCCACGACGACGCGCTCGCCTCCTTCACCCGCTACTCATCGGGGTGGGCGGCCTACGTCTGGTGCTACGGCGGCGGCTACTGCGCCCTCGACCGGGAAGGACGCTTCCGTACGAACAAGGAGCGCACCGCCACGCCGTACGCCCCCGCCGTCGCGGGCGCCGTGCGGGCCGAGGGGCACGACGCGGAACGCGGCACGTACCGCCTCGCCTACCGGGCGGCGAAGCGGCCGGGCCACAGCGTGCTGTCCCTGCCGCCGAGCACCACCGGCTGGCGGATCACGGTGTCGGGCCGGGGGGCGTGGGCCAGTGCGCGGAGCGTGCCGCCCGGGCGGGCGCGTCAGGTGTGGGTGGGGGCGCCCGGTGGTACCGACGTGGTCGTGACGGTACGGCCGGGCTGAGGCGGCCGCGGCGGACTCTTGGCGGCGACGCCCTTCCTCGGGGGTGGCGCGTGCTCAGTGCCGGTGGTGGTCGCGCCGGACATGGATCGACCCCGGCAGATCCAACGACGACGAACGCCGTCCGTCGGAGTTGATCGTGTGGTGCCCGCGCCTCCCGCCCAGCGTGATCGACCACTTGCGGCCGTTGATGTGCACGCGGACCCCAGGAAGGACCCGGAACGACTTGCGGAACGTGATGGACATGGTCGACTCCTCGAACTCCTATGACCGGCCGAGGACTTGGCCCTCGGCCCGGTGCATACCCCGTCCCGAACACCCTCGCGCACGCCTCCTGGCCCGAGCGGTTCCCGACCGATCCCGTAGCCAGGCCGTGACAATGCCCCGACGCGTCCGGAGTCAGTACTGCCCGTCGACCGGAATCCAGCCGGACCATGTCTCGGGCTGGTAGAACTTGCCGTTGCCGCCGTCGTAGCGCATGACCCGCAGACGCACCTTCCCGTCTTCGCGGTAGTCCTTGTTGCAGGTCGCCCAGGTGTCCACGCCGAGCTTGTTGACACAGACCGCGGCGGGCCGGCCGTAATCGGTGTAGATCCCGATCGCCGCGGACATGCCGTCCTTCTCCGTGTCGCGGGCCCAGACGATGTCGCCGCTGTGCTGGAAGCAACCCCTGGCGCCGTAGGCGGAGGTCGATCCGAGGCACGCGTCGGACGCGGCGGCGGCCTTCAGCGCGGCTCCCGTGAACGGAACGGCGGCCTCGGGCGCCGGGGCGACCCCCTCGAGGATCTCCACATCTGCCGGCATCTGCACTTCCTGCAGGCCCCCCGGTGCCTCGTCGGCCAGTGCGGGCGCCGCAACGACGACCGAGACCGCAAGTGCCGACGCACCTGCGAGAACGCTCAACTTCACTCGCCAGTTCACACGCATGATCCGCTACCCCCGCCCCCAGACCTCTGATTCGAGGTCACTGTTTCAATTGTGAACGAGGTGTGAGGTTAATGGATCTTCGGATGCGGCGGAAGGGGCTCCTTGCGGGCGGGAAGTCGCTTGTGCGGGAAGTCCCTCACTCACCGCGTGACAGGCGCTCCGGCAGCCGGTTCGCCGTCAGTGCTCTCGGTGAACGAGACGTCGAGAGCGCACTTCTCCGGGATCTCCGCGGCGGAGGTCGCACACTCCGTCGCGTCCTGCCCCGCTGCCTTCGGCGCGCCCGCCTGGCGCTTGCCCGTCTCGATACGGCCCTTCAAGTCCTCGGCGGCGGCAGGCTTCTCGGGGGCGGAGGGACCGGCGGGCCGGGTGGTGTCCGCGGCATCGGACGAGGAGGAACAGGCCGCTGCGCCCGTCGTGGCGGAGAGGACGAGTGCGGCGGAGGCCGCGACGGTACGAAAGCGCATATAAATCCCCCTACGTGGACGCTCAGAGGCCCGGATCAACAGTTGATCTACGATGCCACATCGCGCGGCGCGGAAGGCCGGGAAGGCGTGAACAAGCCACGCGGGGCGCGGTGCCCCATCACGTCGTGATCAGTGGGTGGCAGCCCGCCGTCGTTCCACGAGCAAACGCAGTCGTGGGGCGCGCCGGACATGGGGGAGAATCTCCAGGTTCACCTCTGTACCAGGAGATTCATGCACAAGCGTCTGCCCCTGCTCGCCGCCGGTCTCGTCCTCGCCGCTCTCGGCGCCTCGGCGTGCGGCCCGTCCGATGACCGTGGGTCGAGCACCCCGGCGACACCGACGGCCGAGTCCGCGTCCGGCTCGGCCACCCCGTCCGGGAGCCCATCGGCGGCCCCCGCTGACGTACGCGAGCTGAAGGGGCTGTCAGCCAAGCTCTACCTCAAGACGATCCGGGACCACTACCCGGACCTGGACCGCATCAACGACGACGTGCTCGTCACCCATGGCAACGCGCTCTGCGTCGCCCGCGGACAGGACCTCGTCGACCAGGCGAAGAAGACCAAGCGGGAACTTCGGCTCACCGGGAAGCAGGCTTCCCGGATCCTCGGCACCGCGCACGGCAGTTGCGGCAGGAACACGCTCGGCTGAGGTTCCGGAGCCGGCTCGTCGGCCGACGGCGCTGCCTAGTCGGCGATCCGTTCCAGGAGCGAGGGCAGTGCCGTCCCGATCGGCTCGCGTACGACCTCGTCGGCCTGGTCGTCGTACGGCGTCGGCTCGGCGTTGACGATGATCAGGCGGGCGCCGTGCTCGGCGGCGCGGCCCGCGAGGGCGGCGGCGGGTTGCACCTGAAGGGTGGTGCCGACCGCGATGAACACGTCGCAGGCCTCGGCGATGGCCACGGCCTCGCCGAGGACCGCCGGGTCGAGACGTTCGCCGAACATCACCGTCGCGGATTTGAGGACGCCGCCGCACTCCAGGCACGGCGGGTCGCTCTCGCCCGCCTCGACGCGGGCCAGCACGTCCGTCATCGGGCCGCGCGTCCCGCACGCGGTGCACATCACCGTGCGGGCGGTGCCGTGCAGCTCAAGGACCTTGCGGTCGGGCATCCCGGCGAGCTGGTGCAGGCCGTCCACGTTCTGCGTGATGACGCGCACCGGCACCCCGGAGCGCTCCAGGGCGGTCACCGCGTGGTGCGCCGCGTTGGGCTCCGCCTGGAGGGTGCGGTTGGCGCGCCGCATCTGCCACGAGCGGCGCCTGATCTCCGGGTCGCCCATGTAGTACTCGTACGTCACGAGCTTCTCCGCCTCGGGGTCGCGCCGCCACAGGCCGTTGGGCCCGCGGTAGTCCGGGATGCCGGAGTCCGTGGAGATGCCGGCTCCGCTGAGGAGGGCGATGAGGGGCTTGCTCATGGCGTCGAGCCTAGGCCGGGGGGCTCGGTCCGGGCCATGGGTTATACGGGGGCACGGCTGCCCGCCCCGATGTCCCGATCTGTGGGATACCTGGCCGGACAGCCATGGCGCCGTCCTCATGCCGACGTGATCCTGGAGGTACGGAAGCGGACGGTCGCGCGCCAGGTCATGGACACCGTCACCGCCGACCCCGCGCACGACCACAGCCTCGACTTGCTGGCCCGCCAGGCGGGGGTGAGTGCCAGGCACCGGGGCCGTCTCTTCCGTGCCGAGACCGGCATGACGCCCGGGCAGCACGTCGAAGCCGTCCGCCTCGAGGCCGCCCGGGCTCTGCTGGAGGCCGGGCCCGACATCGTCGAAGAGGTCCCCCGGCGTGCCGGGTTCGGGTCGTCGGAGTCGCCGCGGCGGGTGTTCCCACAGCAGTTGGGGGTCGCGCCGACCGCGTACCGAGCCCGGTTGCGTACGACCGCGGCCGGGGCGGGGCGTGTGCCGCCCTCACGCAGGAGGAGCAAGTGGGGGCGGTGGGGCGGGAACTGGCGGAGGGCTAGGGGCAGAGCTGGTGCGGTGTCGGCCGGCACTCCGGCGGGTCGACCGGGCCCGTGCCGGGGCGGTGGTTGGACCACCACAGCGGGGTGCCGCCTTGGTACACGACCAGGTTCCCGGAGTTCTGGATCGCCAGGTGGGCGCCCGGGTGGTTGTGGGTGCGGCTGTTCCACACCGGTCGCATGGCCGCGTCGTACACGACCAGGTTCCCGTCGGCCTGCATGTAGAGCGTGTTGCCGATGCCGTAGCTGCCCGGGGCCGTCCAGATCGCGGAGCCGTCGTGGTAGAGCACGACGTGTCCGTCGGTCTGCATGGCGAGCGTGGTCCGGCCGTCCGGCGAGTGCCACGCCTGGCCGCGCTCCAGGGCGCTGGTCCCACGGATCACCGTGTCGGTGTCGCTCGCCCTCACCCCTGACGCGATGCTCGCCGTGCTGCCGGTGGCGGACGCGGCCGGGGCCGCGTGCGCCGAGGTCAGGCCGAGCCCGACCGGGGTCAGCGCGAGGACTGCGGTGGCGGCGAGAGCCGTCAGACCGCTACGGGTTCTGCTCATGAAGTCTCCTTACGGGTGCGGCTGAAGGGACGTCGGAAGACTTCCAGGGGAATGAGGGGGACAGGAGGGAGGAATGAGCCTTTCCGGGCAGACCGGAATCAGCCGGTGTTCCGCTCCAAGGGGTGCGGAACCGGTCGGAGCGCTCCCACGGACAGAAGTTCTCCCCGATCGGGGTGCGGCGACGCGATCCGGGGGTATGCGTGGATCATGCTCGTCGCGCTTCACGGCGGCGGGCACTTGTCTCGGCGGCCCACAACAGGAGGCGACCCATGAACGAGCACTACGCTCTCCACCAGCTTCTGCACCTCGTCGACCGCAGCGAGCAGCACGCCATACGTCCCGACGAGGCCGCCGAACTCCGCGCCGCGATACGCGCGCTCTACGCCCGCCCCGCCGCCGATCGCGAGATCGCCCTGCACCGCCGCATGACCAAGGCCGTCGAGGCGGCCGTCGACGACTACCGCGAACTCACCTCTCAGTGGACCGAGGCGGACGGCACCACCCAGGAGATCGCTCGCAGGGCCACGGCGGCCGCGTTCGGCGCGGTACGGGCCGTGGTGCCGATCGACGAAGCACCTCGGAAGGCCGTCGCCGGCGGACTGGGGGTCGCCGTGACGGACGGCGCGACCAAGAGGGGGCGGCGGGTGCCCGCGTAGGGCTTCGACAAGAGCGGTGGGCTGGGCCTGGTCGCCGGTCGGTGTCGTGGCCGAGGACGCCGGGAGCGGGACGTGGCCAGCCGCGTCTCCGCACGCGATAAACCTGGCGACGTCGGCAACCATCCCCGGGATACTGGTCGCCCATGGATGAGGTCAACGTCGTCGTCGCCCATTCCGAGCGCGCGACGCTGCGCGTCGGTGACGTGTTCTTGAAGGTGGACGCCGACCAGGCGCGCATGGACGCCGAGGTCGAGGCGATGTCCCTCGCACCGGTCCCGACCCCGGAGGTCCTGTGGCGCAAGCCGCCCGTGCTCGCGATCGCCGCACTCCCGGGGACGACGCTGGGGCGCCTCGGCGGGCCGTCGACCGGGTCGCCGGGGGCGTGGGCCGCGGCGGGCGCCGCCATCCGGAAGCTGCACGAAGCGCCCCTGCCGCCCCGCTCGGGCCGGGCCGGGCGGAGCGGCGCCGCGCTGGCGGCGGAACTCGACGACGAGTGCGAGTCGCTCGTGGCGAACGGTGTCCTGCCCGCCGACCTGGTCACCCGCAACCGCCAGGTCGCCGAGGCGGCGCTCCGGCCGTGGACTCCGGCGTTCACGCACGGAGACCTGCAGATCGCACACGTCTTCGTCGACGGCGACGAGGTCACCGGCATCATCGACTGGTCCGAGGCGGGTCAGGGTGACGCCCTGTACGACCTCGCCACCTTCACGCTCGGACATGAGGAGCACCTCGACGACGTCATCGCCGGCTATGGCACCGGCATCGACCTCGACGTGATCCACGCGTGGTGGTCGTTGCGAAGCCTGCTGGCAGTCCGCTGGCTGACCGGGCACGGCTTCGACCCCTTCGCGCCGGGCTGCGAGGTCGACGTGCTGAGATCTCGGATGTGAGGCTGCGCGGGCCCGACCGCTCCGCATGCGTTCTGACACATCGAGCAGGCCATCCCCGAGCCGAAACCCGGCTCCTGGGGCAGGTCAGTTCGTGAGCGCGGCCCGTGCCGCCGCGACGGCCTGCTCGGCGTAGCCCCGGCCGAACAGCACGGCGTGCACCAGCAGCGGGAACAACTGGTGCACGCCGACGCGTGCGCGCCAGCCGTCGGCGAGCGGGGCCTCCCGCTGATAGCCGTCCCGTACGTCGTCGAGGTGTGGGCAGCCGAACAGGGCGAGCATGGCCAGGTCGGTCTCCCGGTGGCCGCCGTGCGCGGCCGGGTCGATCAGCCAGGCCTGCCCGTCGGCGCCCCACAGGACGTTGCCGTTCCACAGGTCGCCGTGCAGCCGGGCGGGCGGCTCCGCGGGCCCGGCGAGTTCGGGCAGCCGTGCGCAGGCCCGCTCGACCACGTCGGCCTCGGCGGGGCGCACCGTCCCGTCGTCGACGGCGCGGCGAAGGTAGGGGAGCACCCGGTGCTCGGCGTACCAGCGCGGCCAGTCGTCGCCGGGGACGTTCCGCATGGGGGCGAGTCCGATGTAGGCGTCCTCGGTGCCGTCGGGCGGCGGCGCGCCGAACGCGGGGGCGCCGGAGGCGTGCAGGGCCGCCAGGTCGCGGCCGAACCGGACGGCCGCCCGGGCGGTCGGCGCGCCCTGCGGTACGCGGTCGGTCACCAGCCAGCGCCGGTCGTGCCCGCGCACGGCCGGGACCCGCACCGTGCCGGAGGCGGCCAGCCAGCGCAGCCCGGCCGCCTCGGCCCGCACCGCGCCCGGCGCGTCGGCGCGCTTGACGACGACCGACTGCCCGCCGTCGAGGGCGACTTCGGCGAGCGCTCCGGACAACGGGCGCTGCGCCGACGCCGCGTGGCCGGTGAGGCGGGTGGCCGCGGCCGCCGGGCTCTCGGCCGGGTGGTCGGGCTCTGCGTGGGGTGTCACGTCGTCGAATCCCTTCCGGTGCGGGCGAGTTGAGGGAGCCAGAGGGCAGTGGGAGGGGGCGGCCGGGGGCGGTCCGTGGTTCCGTCGGTGCATCCGGCCACCGCGTCGAGCCACCCGTCCGGCCATCGCATGCGCCCCGGGCCCTTAGCGGCTGTCCCCGGCCGTCGCCGCCACCCGCGCGGTCGGCACGACGACCGGAGCGCCGTCGGACGGCGCGAAGAGGATCTCCGTGTCGATGCCGTACAACTCCCGGACCAGGTCCGCGTCGATGGTCTCGCGCGGCGGGCCGGACGCCACGACGCGGCCGTCGCGCATCGCGACGACGGTGTCGGCGTAGCGGGCCGCGGCGGCGAGGTCGTGCACGACCATCACGACGGTGCGCCCGCCCGCGGCGATGTCGCGCACCAGGTCCAGGACCTCCACGGCGTGGCCGATGTCGAGTGCGCTGGTCGGCTCGTCGAGCAGGACCACCGGGGTCTCCTGGGCCAGGACCATGGCGAGCCAGCAGCGTTGGCGCTGGCCGCCGGAGAGTTCGTCGAGGCGGCGCTCGGCCAGCGGGGTCGTGCCGGTGGCGTGCAGCGCCTTGGTCACGGCTTGTTCGTCCTCGCGGGACCACTGGCGGAACAGGCCCTGGTGCGGGTGGCGGCCGTAGCGTACGAGACCCGCGACCGTGACCGCCTCGGGTGCCTGCGGGGCTTGGGGGAGCAGCGCGATGCGGTGCGCCGCGTCGCGCTGGCGCAGCCGCCACACGTCCGTGTCGCCGGCGAGGACCCGGCCCGACTCCGGCGTGTGCAGCCGGGCCATCGTCCGCAACAGGGTCGACTTGCCGCAGCCGTTGGGGCCGACGACGGCCACCACCTGGCCGGAGCCGATCGTGAGGTCGACCTCGTCGACCACGGTGCGACCGGCGTATCCGGCGGTGACTCGCTCGACGCGCAGTTCCACGGTGTGCCTCGTCCTTCCCGGGGGGATGAGGCAACCCCTTGCCTCGCAACTGTAAGGTAAGGCTAACCTTAGTCTCTGCGTCGTGGGATGGCGCGGCCGGATGGCTGCGCGCGCCCCGGCCCAGTCATGTCCCATTGAACACGGAGCCCTCGATGAACCTGCCCCGCAGATCCCTTCCCCTCGTGCCGCGCCGCGCGGCGCAGGCAGTCGCAGCCCTCGGGGCGGCCGCGCTGCTGCTGACCGGATGCGGTTCCGACTCCGGCTCGGACAAGAAGGACTCCAAGGGTGCCTCGGCGGGCGAGGCCTCCGGTACGCGCACGGTGAAGGACGCCACGGGTCGCACCGTCAAGGTCCCCGCGCACCCCAAGCGCATCGTCACCCTGACCCAGGAGGACCTGGACGCGGTGCTCGCCCTCGGCGTCAAGCCGGTCGGCATCACCAACGGCCAGGGCCTCGACAAGCCCCCGGCGTACCTGGCCGACAAGGTCAAGGACATCGACGTCGTCGGCAATCTGCTCCAGCCCGTGATGGACAAGGTCGTCGCCGCCAAGCCCGACCTCATCCTGGCCGGCGACATGCAGGACGAGCAGGTCCTCAAGCAGCTCCGCGAGATCACCCCGGCCACCCTGGTCACAATGGCGCCCGCCGACGAGTGGAAGCTCTCCTTCCGTGGCATCGGCAACGCCGTGAACAAGCTGGACAAGGCCAACAAGGTCATCGCTGACCACGAGGCCGCCGCGAAGGCCGCGGGCGCGAAGCTCGGCGCCAACAAGGGCGCCGAGGTGTCCATCGTCCGCTGGAACCCGGACGGCCCCAGCTGGATGGAGAAGAAGCAGTTCGCCAGCGGCGTCGCCCTGGAGATGGGGCTGAAGCGGCCCAAGGCGCAGAACAAGGACGGCAACGCCCACACCCCGTCGCTGAGCCTGGAGAAGATCGACCAGATCGACGGCGACTGGCTGTTCCTCTCGACCCTGACGTCCGACGGCGAGAAGGCCCTGAAGGACGTCCAGTCCAAGCCCGCGTACAAGGAGCTCGGCGCCGTCAAGAAGAATCATGTCGTGACCGTGAACGGGTCGGTCTGGTCCACCCGCGGCGGGCCGCTGGCCAGCGACGTCGTGTTGAAGGACATCACCAAGGCGCTGTCCAAGTCCTGAGGGTCTTGGGGACCTTGAGCGCATTGAGGGTCTTGGGGGCCTTGAGGGTTCTGAGACGCCTGAGGGTTCTGTGAGTCCTGACATGCCGTCGGCAGCCGGTCGCTGATCGGTCCCGATGGGCCGTCATGTGGCCGTGGTCGCTTCCCGCTGGAGCCCGGGGAGCGGCCACGCCAGGCCACATGGACGTCAGCCGCCGGGTGTCTCCCCGGCGGCGCGGGCGAAGTCCACCGCCGTCCACGCCATCGCCGTCGCCCCGTCAAGGAGCGCTCGTTCCCCCGCCGGGGACAGCGCCGCCTGCGCGAACTCCGGCTCGTGCGGGCCGCAGGCGCCGCCACTGATGTCGAGCACCGGGTGGATGGACGGCACCTCGTGCGACACATTGCCCATGTCGGTGCAGGCGAACGGCGGGCGCTCCACCGGCTCCGGCCGCCCGAGCGCCCGCGCGTTGCGCGTCCAGAGCTCGATCAGCGCGGGGTCGCCGCGGAAGTCCAGATAGTCCGGCTCGGGCCGCTCCAGCGTGACGTCGCATCCAGTCGCAAGCGCCCCGGCGCGGAAACAGTCCTCCACACGGGCGCGCAGCTCGGCGAGGTCCTCGGCGGCCAGCGCCCGCAGTTCGTACGAGGCGGTCGCGCGGACCGGGACCGCGTTGGGGCTCGTGCCCGCCTCCGTGGTGATGCCGTGCACCCGCCACCGCGGAGGCAGGTGCTGGCGCAGCAGGCCGAGCGCGACCTGCGCGACGGTCAGGGCGTCGGCGGCGTTGCGGCCCTCGTGCGGGTTGAGGCTGGGGTGCGCGGCGCGGCCGGTGTACGTGACCGACAGCGTGCCGAGCGCGAACGATCGGAAGTCGGACATCTCGAACGGGCACGGGTGCACCATCATCGCGGCGTCCACCCCGTCGAACGCCCCGGCGTCGAGCATCAGGGCCTTGCCCGCGCCACGCTCCTCGGCCGGCGTCCCGAGCACCCGTATCCGCAGGCCGAGTTCGTCGGCGAACGGGGCGAGCGCGAGGGCCGCGCCGACCCCCGCGGCGGCGATCAGGTTGTGGCCGCAGGCGTGCCCGAGGTCCGGCAGGGCGTCGTACTCGCAGACGATCGCCACCGTCCGCGGCCCCGAGCCGATGGCTGCCGAGAACGCGGTGTCCAGGCCGTACGCGGGGGAGTCGACCGCGAATCCGGCCGCCGTCAGGGCCTCGGCGCACCAGGCGGCGGCGCGGTGCTCGGTGAAGGCCGTCTCCGGGTGGCCGTGGATGCGGCGGCTCAGGGCGACGAGGTCGTCGCGGTGCGCGTCGACGCGCTGTTGCACGGCGGACTTGAGGCCGTCGGGTGCGGTGGTGGCGCCTTGTGTCGCTGCGGCTTCGCCGGGGGTGGGGTGTGGCATCGGTCCTCTTCGTGTGCGGGGGCGGACGGAACGGTTCGCGTCATCGCCCCCGAGAACATAGCTTAGGCTTACCTAACTTCGCGCTGGTGGTCCGGTGCGCTCGATCCCCGAGGAGTTGTACGCATGCATCCGCGTCCGGACGACGTGTTCCCGCTGCTGACGCCGCAGGCCGGTATCCACTACGCGCAGCAACTGGATCCCGGCGGCGCCGCGTTCCACACCGCGGACCTCATGGAGATCCACGGGGCCTTGGACGAGGATCGGCTGGAGCGCGCCGTGCGCCGGACCGTCGCGGAGGCCGACACGCTCCGCCTGCGCGTGACCGAGGTGGACGGCGAGCCGCGGCAGTGGGTACGGGACGCGGCGTACGCGACGGACATGCTCGTGCACCGGATCGACCTGCGCGCCGAGAACCGGCCGGAGGAGGCCGCCGACGCCTGGATCCGCGCCGACCTGGCCCGCCCGGCCGATGCCGGGGACGCCGGAGACGCTGGGGGCGCCGGGGACGAGCACGGCCTGATGACGCAGGCCCTCATCCGGATCGCCGACGACCGCACCTGGTGGTACCAGCGCGTCCACCACATCGCCGTCGATGCCTACGCCCTCCAGCTGATCGGCCGCCGCGTCGCCGAGCTGTACACCGCGTTCACGGCCGACCCCGAAGCACCCGCTCCCGCCTGCCGCTTCGCGCCCCTGCGGGAACTCGTCGAGGACGAGGCCCAGTACCTGGCCAGCGACCGCCTCGCCACCGACCGGGCGTTCTGGGCGGAGCGCATGGCGAACGCCCCCGCGCCCGTGACCCTCTCCGGGCGCCCCGCGACCGGCGCCGCCGGCGAACTCCGCAAGGCGACGGCCGAACTGGCGGGCCTCGACCGGATCTCCGCCGCCGCCACCGCCGCCAAGGCCACCTGGGCGGAGCTCGTCGTGGCCGCCGCCGCCACCTACCTGCACCGGATCACCGGCGCCTTTGAGGTCGTGCTCGGCCTGCCCGTCACCAACCGCCGCGGTCCCGCCGCCCTGCGCACCCCCGCCATGACGGTGAACGTGCTGCCGCTGCGCCTCGCCGTCCGCCCCCAGGACAGCGCGGCGGAACTGCTGCGCCGCGTCGTCCTGGAGATCCGCGCCGTGCGCCGCCACCAGCGCTACCCGCAGGCGGACCTGCGCCGGGACCTCGGCCTCGGCTCCGCGGCGGCGCCCCTCACCGGCCCCATGGTCAACGTCAAGCCGTTCGACGGCGAGCCCCTCGACTTCGCGGGCCTGCCCGGCGTCGTGCGCAATCTCGCCGCGGGCCCCGTGGAGGACCTGGCGATCGGGGCCTGGCCCAGCCGCGACGGCGGCCTCGCCCTCAGCCTCGACGCCGCCGCAGACCGCTACGACGCCGATGAACTGACCCGCCACCAGGCCGCGTTCCAGCACCTCCTGCGCGCCCTGGCCGACCAGCTCCTCGCCGACCCGCACCGCCCCCTCGCCGCCCTCGACCTGATGGCCGCCGACGAGGTGCGCCGCGTGACGTCGGGCCGGACCGAGGAGCCCGCGACGACGACCGTGCCCGCCGCCTTCGCCGCGCAGGCCGCCCGCACCCCCGACGCCGTCGCCGTGCGCTGCGGCGACCGGGCCCTCACGTTCGCCGAGCTGGACGCCGCCGCCAACCGGCTCTCCCACGAACTGGCCGCCCGGGGTGTCACCGCCGAGACTCCCGTCGCCCTCGCCCTGCCGCGCGGCATCGACATGGTCGTCGCCCTGCTCGCCGTCCTCAAGGCGGGCGGAGTCTGCCAGCCCCTGGACCTCGGCCACCCCGCCGCCCGCACCCGCGCCGTCCTCGCGGACGCCCGGCCCGTGTGCGTGCTCGGCACGACCGACACCCTGGCCGCGCTGCCGTCGCACACCGTGCCCGAACTCGCCCTGGACGAGCCCGGAGTGCGGGCCGCGCTCGCGGCGAGACCCGCCCTGGTCCCCGCGGCCGCGCCCGCCCCGGACAGCGCCGCCTACGTCATCCACACCTCCGGCTCCACCGGCCGCCCCAAGGGCGTCGTCGTCACCCACGCCTCCCTGGCCAACCTCCTCGCGAGCCACGGCAGCGACCACATCGCCCCGGCCGTCGCCCGCACCGGCAGCGCCCGCCTGCGCGTCGCCCACAGCGCCTCGTTCGCCTTCGACGCGTCCTGGGACCCCGTCCTGTGGATGGTCCACGGCCACGAACTGCACCTGCTCGACGACGTGACGTACCGCGACCCGGCGGCCCTCACCGCCTACGTCGACGCCCACCGCGTCGACTACCTCGACGTCACGCCCTCCTACGCGGAGGCCCTGCTCGCCGAGGGCCTGCTCGACGAGGGCAGACACCACCCCGCCGTCCTCGTCGTGGGCGGCGAGACCGTGCCGGAGCCCCTGTGGCGGCGCCTGTCCGCCGTCGCGGGACTGCATCCTCTCAACCTGTACGGGCCCACGGAGACCACCGTCGACGCCTACTACTGGACCGGCGCCGACGCCGACGGGCGGCCCGTGCGCGCCAGCCGCACCTACGTCCTCGACTCCAGTCTGCGCCCCGCGCCCGACGGCGTGGCCGGGGAGCTGTACGTCGCGGGCGCCTGCCTGGCCCGCGGCTACCTCGGACGGCCCGACCTGACCGCCGAGCGCTTCGTGGCGGACCCGTTCGGCGTGCCGGGCGGCCGCATGTACCGCACCGGGGACCTGGTGCGCCGCCGGGCCGACGGCACCTTGGAGTTCCTGGGGCGCACCGACGACCAGGTGAAGATCCGGGGCTTCCGGATCGAACTCGGCGAGATCCAGAGCGTCCTGGCCGCGCACCCCGACGTGGCGCAGGCCGCCGTCATCGCCCGCGACGGCGTCACGGGCAAGCGGCTGCTCGCGTACGCGGTGCCGCGCACCGGCGCGGGGGCGGGCCCCGGCATCGGCGTGGACCTCGCCACCGGCCCGGACCCCGCCACCCTGCGCGACCACCTGGCCGCCGTCCTCCCCGAGCACATGGTCCCCGCGACCGTGACCCTCCTCGACGCGCTGCCGCGCACCGCCAACGACAAACTCGACCACCGCGCCCTGCCCGAGCCGGAGACCCCCGCCGCCGGCACGCCCGACGCTGCGGCCGCCACCGCCGATCCGCACACCGACACCATCCGCGGGCTCTTCGCGGACCTCCTCGGCCTCGACGGCCCGGTCGCCCCCGACGCCGGGTTCCTCGACCTCGGCGGGCACTCGCTGCTCGCCGCCCGGCTCGCCGCACGCGTCAGGGAGACCTTCCACGCCGCCGTCTCCCTCGCCGACGTCTTCCGCACCCCCACGCCCGCCGGGCTCGCGGCGCTCGTCCGGGCCCGGGAGGCCGAAGGCACCCCGGGCGAGGACCAGAAGACCGCGCCCGCGAACCCCGGCGCGGCCGTCACCCCCGTCCCCCGCACCGGCGACCTGCCCCTGTCGCCCGCCCAGCAGCGGCTCTGGTTCCTCCACCGCCTGGAGGGCCCGAGCGCCACGTACAACATCCCGCTCGCCCTCGGCCTCGAAGGCCCCGTCGACCGGGACGCCCTCACGCTGGCCCTGCACGACCTGAGCGCGCGCCACGAAACGCTGCGGACCGTGTATCCCGTCGCGGACGGCGCCTGCGACGACCTGCCGTGCCAGCGGATCCTCGACGCAAACGACCCGGCGGCCCGGCCGGTCCTGCACCTCGCCGCGCCCGGCGACGACCTCGGCGGCGCCGTCCGCCACTGCTTCGACCTCGCCGCCGAACCCCCGCTGCGCGCGACGCTGTTCACCACCGGCCCCGACCGGCACACCCTCCTGCTGCTCCTGCACCACATCGCCGGTGACGGCGCCTCCACCACGCCCCTCGCCCGGGATCTCGCCACGGCCTACACCGCCCGGCTCGCGGGCCGCGCCCCGCAGTTCGCCCCGCTTCCCCTGCAGTACGCCGACCACGCCGCCCACCAGCAGCGCCTCCTCGGCCCCGCCCAGGCGCCGACCGCACTCGCCGAACGGCACCTGGCGTACTGGAAGCAGGCCCTCGCGGGACTGCCCGACCAGCTGGAACTGCCCGTCGACCGGCCCCGCCCCGCCGTCGCGTCGCACCGGGGCGACACCGTCCCCTTCCACCTCGACGAGGCCGCGCACACGGCCCTGACGCGGCTCGCCCGCGCCACCGGCACCAGCGTGTTCATGACCGTGCAGGCCGGGCTCGCCGCCCTGCTCACCCGGCACGGCTGCGGCACCGACATCCCCCTCGGCACGCCCGTCGCGGGCCGCGCCGACGACGCCACCGCCGACCTCGTCGGGTTCTTCACCAACACCGTCGTGCTGCGAGCCGACACCTCCGGCGACCCCACGTTCCGCGCCCTGCTCGACCGGGTGCGCGCCACCACCCTCGGTGCCCACGAACACGACGCGCTGCCCTTCGACCACCTCGTCGAGGCGCTCAACCCGGCCCGCTCCCTGGGCAGGCACCCGCTCTTCCAGACCATGCTCGCCTGGCAGTCCGTCCCCGACACCGCCTTCCCGCTCGGCCCCGGCCTCAGCGCCCGCATGACCGCCGTACCGTCCGGCACCGCCAAGTTCGACCTCACCCTCAACGCCGGGGAACTGCCCGGCGGCGGCATCGGCGGATTCCTCGAATTCCGCACCGACCTCTTCGACCGCGCCACCGCCCAGGCACTCGCCGACCGCCTCGCGCGGCTGCTCACCGCCGCCGCCGACGCCCCCGACACCCCGCTCGCCCTCCTGCCCCTGCTCGGCCCCGAGGAACTGCGCCGCGCCCTGGTTGACGGCAACGCCCAGGCCCTGCCCGGCGGCCACGCCGAGCCCGCCACCCTCGCCGAGCGCTACGAGGAAGCCGCCCGCAGCCACCCCCACCGCGTCGCGGTCAGCCACGACGGGCAGCAGCTCACCTACGCCGAACTGTCCGCCCGCGCCCAACGCCTGGCCCGGCTGCTCGCCGCCCGCTCCATCGGCCCGGGTTCGATCGTGGCTCTGGCCCTGCCCCGCTCGCCCGAACTCGTCACCGGGCTCCTCGCGGTGTCCCTGTCCGGCGCCGCGTACCTGCCGCTCGACCCGGACTACCCGGCGG
This sequence comes from Streptomyces sp. NPDC041205, assembly GCF_055591765.1. Lineage (NCBI taxonomy): Bacteria > Bacillati > Actinomycetota > Actinomycetes > Kitasatosporales > Streptomycetaceae > Streptomyces > Streptomyces sp. NPDC041205. Next base: position 366,299 of record NZ_JBVIZH010000004.1, read on the forward strand.
AGCGCCTCGCGTACATGCTCGCCGACGCCCGGCCCGCCGCCGTCGTCACCGACACGGCCACCGCGCCCCGGCTGCCCGCCCACGACCTTCCGGTCATCACCGTCGACGGCGACACGACCGGCTCGTACGCGGACACACCGCTGCGCGACGAGGACCGCACCGGGCCCCTCACCCCCGAGGACCCGGCGTACGTCATCTACACCTCCGGCTCCACCGGCCGCCCCAAGGGCGTCGTGGTCTCCCACCACAACGTCACCCGGCTCCTGACCGCCACCGACCACTGGTTCGGCTTCGGCCCCGACGACGCCTGGACGCTGTTCCACTCCTACGCCTTCGACTTCTCCGTGTGGGAGCTGTGGGGCGCCCTCCTCTACGGCGGCAAGGTCGTCGTCGTACCGCACCTCACCAGCCGCGACCCGGGCGCGTTCCTGCGCCTGCTCGCCGAGGAGCGCGTCACCGTCCTCAACCAGACGCCCTCCGCCTTCTACCAGCTGGCCGCCGCCGACCAGGACGCGCCCGGTACCGAACTCGCGCTGCGCTACGTCGTGTTCGGCGGCGAGGCGCTGGAGCTCGGGCGGCTCGCCGACTGGTACGAGCGGCACGCCGCGGACGCGCCGACGCTGGTCAACATGTACGGCATCACCGAGACCACCGTGCACGTCACCTACTTCCCGCTCGACCGTGCCACCGCCGCCGCTGCCACCTCGTCCACCATCGGCGTCAACATCCCCGACCTGCGCGTGTACGTCCTGGACGACCGCCTCCAGCCGGTGCCGCCCGGCGTCACCGGGGAGATGTACGTGGCGGGCGACGGCGTGGCCCTCGGCTACCTGGGACGGCCCGACCTGACGGCCACCCGGTTCGTCGCCGACCCCTACGCGCACCTCTTCGGTGCGCGCGGCGGCCGCATGTACCGCTCCGGCGACCTCGCACGGCGCCGCGCCGACGGCACCCTCGAATACTTCGGGCGCGCCGACCACCAGGTGAAGATCCGCGGCTTCCGCATCGAACTCGGCGAGATCGAGGCGGTCGTCGCCGCGCACCCCGACGTCGCGGACGCGGCCGTCGTCGTCCGCGAGGACACCCCCGGCGACAAGCGCCTCGTCGGTTACGCCGTGCCCACCCCGGGAGCAGACGGCATGGAAGCGTCCCAACTGCGCGACCACGCCGCCCGGCACCTGCCCGCCCACATGGTCCCCTCGGCCGTCGTGCTCCTCGACCGCCTCCCGCTGACCGGCAACGGCAAGCTCGACCGCAAGGCCCTGCCCGCGCCCGGCGCGCCCGCGGCGACCGGCGGCGGCCGCGCCCCGCGCACCCCGCGCGAGGAACAGCTCTGCGTGATCTTCGCCGACGTGCTCGGCCTCGAACGGGTCGGCGTCGAGGACAACTTCTTCGACCTCGGCGGGCACTCGCTGCTCGCCGTGCGCCTCGCCGCCCGCGTCCAGGCGGCGTTCGGCGCCGACGTGTCCATCGGCACCGTGTTCCAGTCGCCCACCGTCGCCGCCCTCGACGCCGTACTCGACGCCGAGCGCGAGGACGACCCGCTGGACGTCCTGCTGCCGCTGCGCCCGGCCGGGGACCGCGCCCCGCTGTACTGCGTGCACCCCGCCGGCGGGCTCAGCTGGTGCTACGCGGGCCTCATCCGGCACCTGCCGCCGGACGTGCCCGTCTACGGCCTCCAGGCCCAGGGCGTCGGCCCCGCCACCGCCGCCGAGCCGCTGCCCGCCACGCTCGAAGAGCTCGCCGCGCACTACGCGTCCCGCGTCCGCGAGGTCCAGCCCCACGGTCCCTACCGGCTCCTCGGCTGGTCCACCGGCGGCATCATCGCGCACGCGATGGCGGCCCACCTCCAGGCCGCGGGCGAAGAGGTGCAGCTCCTCGCGATCCTCGACGCCTACCCGGCCGAGGGCTTCCGCGACCTGCCCGAGTCCGACCGCGCCGAAGCGCTCGAATCGCTCCTCACGATGGGCGGCTACGGACCCGACAGCCTGGAGGGCAAGGCGCTGACGACCGCCAACGTCGTCGACGTGCTCCACCGCGAGAACAGCCCTCTCGCCGCGCTCTCCACCACGACCATCGAGGCCCTCGCCGACATCTACCTCAACACCAACGACCTGGTACGGCGCTACGACCACCGCCGGTTCGACGGCGACGTCCTGTTCTTCCGGGCCACCGTCGACACCATCGACGACGCCCTGACGCCCGACACCTGGACGCCCTACGTGAGCGGACGCGTCGACAACACCGATGTCGCCTGCTCCCACAAGGACATGACCCTGCCCGAGCCGATCGCGCACATCGCCCGCGTGGTCGCCGACCGCCTGACCCATCTGGAGAAGTGACCCCCATGTCCGTGACCGGCGACGCCCCCGCCAACCCCTTCGACGCGGACGGCCCCACGAGCGCCTTCGTCGTCCTCGTCAACGAACGGCGGCAGCACTCCCTGTGGCCGCTGTTCGCAGCCGTCCCCGACGGCTGGACGGTCGGGTACGGGCCCTGCCCGCGCGCCGCCGCGCTGGAGTGGATCACCGCGTGTGACGCCGGGGCGCTCGCCCGGTGAAGGACAGCTCCGCAGACCCCGTGAAGAACTCCGACGCGAACCCGCCGAAGGAAGGCTCCGTACGCGCAGGCCTGCTCTCGCCGAGAGCCGCCGTCGTGGTCGTCTACGTGGCCGCGATGTGCATGAACGGCCTGGACTCCACGATCGTCAACCCGGCGCTGTTCACCATCGCCGAGGACTTCGGCCGGCCCGTCTCCGCCGCCAACGCCGTCGAGACGGCCTTCCTCGTCGCCCTCGCCCTGACCCTGCCGGTCGCGGGCTGGCTCGGCGACCGCTGCGGCACCAAGCGCGTGTTCCTCGGCTCGCTAGCGGTGTTCACCGCCGCCTCCGCGCTGTGCGGCCTCGCCCAGGACCTGCCGACGCTCATCGCGGCCCGCGCGGTGCAGGGCCTCGCGGGCGGCCTGCTCACCCCGGTCGGCATGACCCTGCTGTTCCGTACGTACGCCCCGCACGAACGCGGCAAGCTGGCCAAGGCGCTCATCGTCCCCACCGCCCTCATGCCCGCGCTCGGCCCGCCGCTCGGCGGCCTGCTCACCGAACACGCCTCCTGGCACTGGCTGTTCTTCGTGAACGTGCCCGTCGGCCTCGCCGCGCTCCTCATCGGCGCCCTCGGCCTGCGCGAGCACGTCGAGGGCACCGAAGGCCCCTTCGACCGCACCGGCTTCTGGCTCGCCACCCCGGCCCTCGGACTGCTGACGTACGCCCTCGGGTACGGCCCCGCACACGGCTGGAGCAGCCCGCCCGTGGCCGCCGCCGGCGTCTTCGGCGCGGCCCTCCTCGTCGCCGCGGTCCGCCACCTCCGGCGCACCGCCGAACCCCTCCTGCGCCTTGGCCTGTTCACCGACCGGAACTACGGGACGGCCTCGGTTCTCGCCGTCCTCACCGCCGCCGGACTCATGGGCCTGCTCTTCGTCTTCCCGCTGCTCTGCCAGGCGGCCATGGGCGCCTCCGCGCTCGACGCCGGGCTCAGTGTGTTCCCCGAGGCGCTCGGCCTGATGCTCGCCTCCCAGCTCGTGGACCGGCTCCTGCCGCGCCTCGGCCCACGCCGCCTCACCGTACCCGCGCTGCTCCTCGCCACCGTCGTCTTCGCCCTCCTCGGCGTGCCCGGCGTCGCCGACGACGCGTGGGCGGTCCGGCTCCTGATGTTCCTGGTCGGCCTGGTGCTCGGCACCGCCGTACTCACCGTGCAGCTCGCCGGGTTCGAGTCGATCGCCCCGCCCGACATGGGCCAGGCCATGGGCCTCTTCCAGATCGTCCGTACCCTCGGCGGAGCCGTCGGCATCGCGCTCTGCGCGGCCGTCATCGGAGGCGGCGGCCACGGCGGCACCCCGGACGCCGGACCGTTCCGGGCGGCGGTGTGGGGGACGGCGGCGCTGGTGGCGGTGGGCGCGCTGGTGGCCCTGCGCCTCCCGGCCGAGGCGCCGCAGCCGCCGCCGTACGAGGACGACGAGGACGACGAGGACGATAAGAACGACAGGAACGGGGGCAAGGACGGGGACAAGGACGAGGACAACAACGAGGACAAGGACGAGGTGGAGAGGGCGGAGGAGGAGGGGGACGCGGTGGTGGCCTGAGCCGCGCTCGGGTGGGGTCCGCGCGGTGGGCGTCCGCCCGCCGTTCCTAGACTCGGCCCCATGGAGATCACCGACATCGCCGCCCTCGCCCGTGACCTCGCCCCCACCGGCGTGCTCCGCGCCTCCGTGAACCTCGGCAATCCCGTCCTCGCCCAGGGCACCCCGGACGCGCCCCGCGGAGTCACGGTCGACCTCGCCGGTGAGATGGCCCGGCGCCTCGGCCTGCCCGTCGAGTTCCGGTGCTTCGACGCGGCCCGCAAGTCCTACGAGGCGATGGCCACCGGCCACGCCGACCTGTGCTTCCTCGCCGTCGAGCCGGCCCGCGAGGCGGAGATCGCGTTCACCGCTCCGTACGTGCACATCGAGGGGATGTACGCCGTCCTGGCCGACTCGACGCTGCGGACGCCGCAGGACGTGGACAGCGCGGGAGTCCGCATCGGGGTGAAGCAGGGCTCCGCCTACGACCTGTATCTGACGCGCACCCTGCGCCACGCCACCGTGGTCCGGGGCCCCGAGGGCGTCGACGTCTTCCACGCCGAGAAGCTGGAGGCCGGGGCGGGCATCCGGCAGCCACTGACCGCGCACGTCGCCGAGCGGCCCGAACTGCGGCTGGTCGAGCCCGCGTTCATGACCATCCGGCAGGCCGTGGGGACGACCAGGGACCGGCGTCCGGAGACGGTGCGGTTCCTGAGCGAGACGGTGGCCGAGCTGACGGCGTCGGGGTTCGTCGCCGAGGCACTCGGCCGCTCCGGTCAGGATCCGGCGCTGGCCGCCCCCGTGGCGTGACCGACCCGCCCGCTCAGCGTTCCGAGAGGAGCGCCGTCAGGCCCGACGCCAGGCCGCCCCGCCAACAGGCGTAGTCGTGGCCGCCGTTGAACTCCGCGTACGACACGTCGTAGCCCCGCTCCTTGAGGACGTCCCGCAGCCTGCGGTTCTCCTCCAGGAGCAGCCACTCCTGGAGGCCGACTTCGAGGCGGAGGCGGACCGGTCGGCGCGGGGTGGACGCGTACTGCCGGGTCAACCACTCGGCGCCGCGCTCGTCGTCGGGCCACCAGAACGACCCGGACTGGGACAGCGCGAGGCCGAACCGGTCCGGGCGGTGGTGCGCGGCGAACGCCGCGGTGAGGCCGCCCGCGCTCTGACCGGCCACGACCGTGCGCTCGGGCCGCGTCTCCGTGCCGTACCGTCCGGCCGCCCACGGCAGCAATTCGTCCGCCAGCCAGTCGACGAACGGCCCGCTGCACGACAGGTCCTCCATCCGGCGGCCCATCGTGTCGACGAGCAGGGCTACGGTCGGCGGCAGCGCGCCGTCGGCGTGCAGGTTGTCGAGGACATCGCCGACGCCCAGGACGGGACCCCACATCTCGCCGTCCAGGAGCACCGCCACGGCGTACGGGCCGCCCTCCGGGGTGTGACCGGGCGGCAGGTGCACGGTGATCCGCCGCCCCTGCACCTCGGCGTCGACGCCGCGGCCCCGGGGCACGCCGGGCCTGCGGCCTGTGTGCGGCTCGGCGGGGGCGTCCTGGAGGGACATTACGGAGGCGGGGGAGCGGCCGTCGCGGGACGGCAGGACGGGGGAGGGGTTCAGGGGGTCGGGAACCGCCGCGTCCAGTACGGCCCTCCAGGACGCCCGGTCGGTGCGCAGGACGTCCTCACGGAAGCCGCGGTGCGGCAGGAACTGGTACGAGGCGCGGTGATCGGCGCGCAGCCGGTGGCTGAGCGTCCAGACCGAGGTGCCGTCCACGCGGTCCATCAGATGGGCGGTCAGATCACCGGCGTGCCGGGCCCGGTCGGTGACGGTGTGCAGCAGCGCCAGGACGTCCGACACGGGCGCCGCGGGGTCGTCGCGCCACACGAACGTGACCAGACGGTACGCGGGGTCGCCCTCGGGGTCGGGTTCGACGAGCGGGGTGCCCAGCGCCTCCGCGCGGAGCCAGAACTCCGCTTCCGCGCCCGCGACCTGGGCGCGGACGGCCTGACGCAGGGAGCGCAGGAGGGGGCTGCGGGTGTCGGTCACGTGGGGGTACCTCTCACGGGTCGAGCGGGACGGGGTGGGGCGGGGGAGGGCGGGGGAGGGAGGGAAGGTCGGGGGCGTCGGCGCGGTCGGCTTGTCGGGGCGGGGTGAGCGGGGGGCTTCTGCGGGGTGGGGCGGTGCCGGGAGCGGCGGCAGGGGAGCCGCGTCGGACGCGGGAGCCGGCTGGGGCAGGGGAGCAGTCTCGGGTACGGCAGCCGTCTCGGTAGGCGCGCCGTCTCGGGTACGGCAGCCCTGTCGGCGGGGGAGCCGTCTCAGACGCGGGTCGCCGCCGAGCGGCCCAGCAGCACCCACAGCAGGAACGGCCCGCCCAGGACGGTCGTCACGATGCCCACGGGCAGTTCGGAACCGGAGAACGCGATCCGCCCGAGCGTGTCGGCGGCGACCACCAGCACGGCCCCGGTGAGCATCGAGCCGATCAACGGCACCCGCAGCGGCCCGGCGAGCCGCGACGCGATCACCGGCGAGGCCAGTGCCACGAACCCGACAGGTCCGCAGACACCGACGGCCAGACCGGCCAGCGCCACCGCGAGCAGCAGACAGACGACGCGGGTGCGGGCGGGGGCCGAACCCAGGGACGCGGCGGTGTCGTCGTCGAACCGCAGCACTGCCAGATGCCGGGCGACGGCCAGGGCCACCGGAATCAGCACCGCGAGGCCGATCAGGACCGGCCCGGCGACCGAGTAGCCGCGGCCGTTGAGGCTCCCGGAGGTCCACACGTACAGCGAACTGGCCGAGTTGAGGGAGCGCCGGGACAGCACGACCTGGGTGACGGCGGAGGCGAGCGCCGACATCGCGAGGCCCACGACGAGGACCCGGTAGCCGCGCCGGCCCACGCCGCCGGACACGGCGGTCACCACGATCACGGCGACCAGCGCGCCGAGCGGCCCCGCCCACCAGGCGCCGAACGAGCCGGACGAGCTGAGGGCGGCGGAGAGCAGGACGGCCGCGGTGGCGCCGTCGTTGACGCCGAGGAGTTCGGGGGTGGCGAGGCGGTTGCGGGCCAGGGTCTGGGTGAGGCAGCCCGCGAGGCCGAGGGCCGCGCCCGCGACGAGCCCGGCGACGATCCGGCCGAGCCGGAACTTCTGCACGAGCAGCACGTCGAAGCGGTCGCCCTGGCCGAGGACGGCGTGGAAGGTCCGGGAGATGCCCATGTCGCTCTGCCCGGCGTACGCGGAGAGGACGACGGCGCAGGCGAGGAGGGCGGCGAGGCCGAGGGCGGCGAAGGCGGGGCGGCGGGCCACGAGGAACGACATCGGCCCGGTGCGCAGGGCCATGAGGCCGTCGGTGCGTTCGGGGCGGAGGGGGCGAGTAGGGCTTTTGGGTCGGGCACGCTGACCGGTGCTGGCGGTGCTGGCGGTGCTGGCGGTGCTGGCGGTGCTGGCGGTGCTGGCGGTGCTGGCGGGATGGTTCGGGCTGCCGGGGGCGTCGCCGTCGCGTGGGCGATCAGTGCCGCGCGCGCGGCCGTAGCGCACGGCACGCAACGCCAACGCCCGCAGCGGCCCCCCGAGCCGCCGTCTGCCGCCGCCCGTCTCCTCCGTGGCCGGGTCCGTCATCCCCATCGTCGCGAGTTGCTTGGAGCGCACGATGCCGATCAGGACGGGCGCGCCGATGAGCGCGACGATGACGGACACGGGTGCCTCGAAGGGCCGGGACACCACGCGGGCGGCGACGTCGGCGGTGGTGAGGACACCGGCTCCGACGAGCCCCGCGAGGACCAGGCGCACCGCGAGGCGGGGCCCGGCGAGGGAGCGGGCCACGAACCCGGCGAGCAGGCCGAGGAAGGAGATGGGGCCCGCGAGCGCCACGGCCGCGGCGGTGAGCAGCGTCACGGCGACGGCGACGACGGTACGGGTGACCGACGGCCGGTGGCCGAGGCCGCGGGCCAGATCGTCGCCGAGGGCCAGTGCGGAGAGGGGCCGGACGACGAGCGCGGCGACGAGCAGTCCGACGCCGAGGACCGGGGCGAGGCGGGCGAGTTCCCCGTACCCCTCGACACCGGCGAGTGAGCCGAGCACCCAGAACCGGAAACGGTCGTACGTCTCGGCGGAGTTCACGACGATGACGCTGGTGAGCCCGCCGAACGTGGCGCCGAGGGCCGACCCGGCGAGCACAAGCCGCATCGGGGAGCCGCCGCCGCGCCCGGCGATGAGCAGCACCAGGGCGCTGGCGACCACGGCGCCGACGAACGCGCAGACCAGATAGGCGTATCCGGAGTCGAACCCGAGGAGCGCGATGCCGGCGACGACGCCGAGGGAGGCGCCCGCGTTGACCCCGAGCAGACCCGTCTCGGCGAGGGGGTTGCGGGTGACGGCTTGGAGGAGGCACCCCGCCACGCCGAGCGCGGTGCCGACGAGGACGGCGGTGAGGGTGCGGGGCAGCCGCAGGTCGCCGATGACGAGGGCGAGCCGCGCGTCGTCGCGGGCGCCGCCGCGGTCGAGCAGATAGTCCAGGGCGCCGCCCGGTCCGACCTCACCGGCCCCGATGGACAGCGACAGGGCGCACAGCACCAACAGGAGGACGGCGAGGCCCGCGAGCCAGAGGTGGATCCGGCGCCGTGCGCGGTCCGGAGCGGACGGCCGGTCGGTGACCGGGTCCGCCTGCTGGCGCGCGGCGTCCGGTCCCGTCTCCCGTACGGCCCCCTCCACCGCCGACGGCGAGATCGCGGTGCTGGCCGAAACACCACCCTGCACGGGTGTGTCGGTCAACTGGCCCGGTGACGGGTCCTCTTCGGCTGCGGGATGTGACGGCCCCGTGTGCTGCGACTGCATGAAGTGAGGTTAGCCTAACCAAACAAGCGACCCGGATCGAGGCGATGTCCGCGCTCGATCATCTAAGGTTAGGCTTACCTAAGAGCAACGGGGGGAGTTGATCATGCCCGTATCCATATCCGGCGACCGCACGGAACTGGCCGACCGGACCGCCCTGGTCACCGGGGCCGGACAAGGAATCGGCGCGGCCGTGGCCCGGCTGCTGGCCGCCGAGGGCGCCCACGTACTGGCCACCGACCGTACCGCGGACGGCCTGGAGGAGCTGACCGCCGCACCGGTGGGCGACCCGCCCCCGCACGGCGCCACCGCTACGGGCACCATCACCGCGCAGGTCATGGACGTCACGGACGCCGCGGCCGTCGAAGCCGTCGTGAACGCCGTCGAACGCGACCGTGGCCCGCTCGACATCCTGGTCAACGTGGCCGGAATCCTTCGCCCGGGTCCCGCCGTTCGGCTCAGCGACGAGGACTGGGCGGACACCTTCGCCGTGAACGCCACCGGCGTCTTCCATACCTCCCGCGCCGTCGGGTCCCGCATGGCCGCGCGCGGCGGCGGCAGCATCGTCACCGTCGGCTCCAACGCGGCCGGAGTGCCCCGCACCGGCATGGCCGCCTACGCCGCCTCCAAGGCCGCCGCGGCCATGTACACCAAATGCCTCGGCCTCGAACTCGCCCGCAGCGGCGTGCGCTGCAACATCGTCGCCCCCGGATCCACGGACACCGCGATGCAACGCGCCCTGTGGACCGACGACGCGGCCCCGCAGCGGGTCGTCGACGGCGACCCCGCCACGTTCCGCACCGGCATCCCCCTTGGCCGTATCGCCGCGCCCCGTGACATCGCGGAGGCGGTGCTGTTCCTCGCCTCCGACCGCGCGCGGCACATCACCATGCAAGAGCTCTACGTAGACGGCGGCGCCACCCTGCGGTGACCCGCCGTCCCCTCGCCCCCGCACGTCCGCCGCCACCGGCAGGACACACGTGCCCCTCCCCCCCCCGCACCCGCGGCCGTACCTCCCACCGGAGGCGCGGGCCCCGGGAGAAACGGAGCCCTCCGTGTCGACGGCACCCGATGTCGCCACACACGTCCCCGCCCTGGCCGACCCGGCCCACCCCGCCGTAGGAGCCGCCACCGCGCTCCTCGCCGACTACCGGCCGGGCGCCCGGTTCCTCGGTACCCCCACCCGCACCCTGCTCGGGCAGGGCGCGCACAGTGAAGTGCCGCACGACGAGAGACCGTTGGCGGCGCGGGTCGCCCAGACGCTCGGGCAGGCCCGCGCGGACGGGGCCGAGTCGCCCGTCGTCATCGGGGCCGTGCCCTTCGACCAGACGGCCCCGGCCGCCCTCGCGGTGCCCGCGGCCCTGCGCACCGCGCCGCCGCTGGCCGCCGACCCGCTGATCGCACTGCCCGCCGAGCCGCCCGCCCGCGTGGACTGGCGCATCCGTCAGGTCCCCGCGCCCGAGGTGTACGGCGCGTCCGTGGCCGCCGCCGTCGACCGCATGTGGCGCGGCGAGTTCAGCAAGGTCGTCCTCGCCCGCACCCTCGAACTCGACTGCGCCGAGCCCCTCGACGTCCCCGCCATGCTCCAGCGCCTGGCCCGCCGCGACGCCGGCGGCTACACCTTCGCCCTGCCGACCGGACCCGCCCGCACCCTCATCGGCGCGAGCCCCGAGCTCCTGGTGTCCCGGCGCGGGCGGCGCGTCATCGCCAACCCCCTCGCGGGCTCCATACCGCGCAGCGACGACCTCGCCGAGGACGTGCGCCGGGCGGCCGCGCTGCTGCAGTCGGCCAAGGACCTGCACGAGCACGCCGTCGTCGTGGACGCCGTGCACCAGGCCCTCGCGCCCCACTGCGCGGACATGACCGTCCCCGCCAAACCCACCCTGATCCGCACCGCCGCCATGTGGCACCTGTCGACGACCGTCACCGGCACCCTCGCGGGCCCGGGTGCCTCCGCGCTCGAACTGGCCTGCGCGCTGCACCCGACGCCCGCCGTCTGCGGCACGCCCACCGACACGGCCCGCGAGGTCATCCGCGACAGCGAGCCCTTCGACCGCGGCTTCTTCACCGGCATGGTCGGCTGGGGCGACGCCGCGGGCGACGGCGAATGGGTCGTCACCATCCGCTGCGCGGAGGCCGAGCGGGACTCCCTGCGCCTTTTCGCGGGCGCGGGCGTCGTCGCCGCCTCCGAGCCGGAGGCCGAGACGGCGGAGACCGCCGCCAAGTTCCGTACGTTCCTCGCCGCGGTGGGGGCCGAGCTGTGACCGTCGCGTCCGACACCGCACGGGAGTCCCAGGCGCCCACCTGGCCGAGGGAGTTCGCCGAGCGCTACCGCGCCGCGGGCTGGTGGCGCGGCGAGACCTTCGGGGGCGTGCTGCGCGAACGGGCCGCCGCGCACCCCGACCGGATCGCCGTCGTCGACCCCACCACCGACCGCCGCTGGACCTACGGCGAACTCGACACCCGCGCCGACCGGCTCGCCGCCGGACTGCTCGCCCGCGGCATCACGGCGGGCGACCGCGTGGTGGTGCAGCTCCCCAACATCGCCGAGTTCTTCGAAGTCGTCTTCGCGCTGTTCCGCGTCGGGGCGCTGCCGGTGTTCGCGCTGCCCGCGCACCGCGAGACGGAGATCGCCTACTTCTGCCGCTTCACCGAGGCCGCCGCCTACGTCATCGCCGCCGAACACGGCGGCCACGACTACCGGACGCTCGCCGCGAAGGTCCGCGCCGACGTGCCCACGCTGCGGCACGTGTGGGTGGCGCAGGGCGAGCCGGGGGAGTTCGAGGCCCTCGCCGACGTGCCCGTCGAGCCCGCCGAGCCCATGGCCGGGCCCGCCCCGCACGACCTCGCGTTCCTCCAGCTGTCGGGCGGCTCCACCGGCGTCCCCAAGCTCATCCCGCGCACCCACGACGACTACATCTACTCGCTGTGGGGCTCCAACGAGCTGTGCGGCGTCGACGAGAACAGCGTCTATCTGTGCGCGCTGCCCGCCGCCCACAACTTCCCGCTGTCCTCACCGGGAACCCTCGGCGCGCTGTACGCCGGTGCCCGCGTCGTGCTCTGCCCCCAGCCCGCGCCCGAGACCGCCTTCCCGCTGATCGAGCGCGAGGGCGTCACCCTCACCGGCCTCGTCCCCCCGCTCGCGCTGCTGTGGACGGAGGCCGCCGCGACCACGTCCCACGACCTCACCAGCCTCGATGTCCTGCTGGTGGGCGGCGCCAAGTTCAGCGAGGAGGCGGCCCGTCGGGTGCGGCCCGCGCTCGGCTGCACCCTCCAGCAGGTCTTCGGCATGGCCGAGGGGCTGGTCAACTACACGCGCCTCGACGACCCCGAGGAGACCATCGTCACCACGCAGGGCCGTCCCATCTCCCCGGACGACGAGATCCGGGTCGTCGACGACGAGGACAACGACCTGCCCGTCGGCGCCACCGGCCATCTGCTGACCCGCGGCCCCTACACCATCCGCGGCTACTGGAACGCGCCCGAGCACAACGCGCGTTCCTTCACCGCCGACGGCTTCTACCGCACCGGCGACATCGTCCGGCTCACCCCGACGGGCCACCTGGTCGTCGAGGGCCGTGCCAAGGACCAGATCAACCGGGGCGGGGAGAAGATCGCCGCCGAGGAGATCGAGAACCACCTCCTCGCCCACCCCGCCGTCCACGACGCCAACGTCGTCGGCGAACCCGACGCGTACCTCGGCGAACGCACCTGTGCCTACGTGATCCTCAAGGCGGGTGCCGAGCCGCTCAAGCCCGTCGCCGTCAAACGCTTCGTGCGCGAGCGCGGCCTCGCGGCGTACAAGGTGCCCGACCGCGTGGAGTTCGTGGACGCGTTCCCGCGGACGGGGGTCGGGAAGATCTCCAAGAAGGACCTCAGGGCCGGTGCCGCCGACACCGGCGAGGCCCCCGCAGCCGACCCCGCCGGGCCCCGCCCCGGCACCCTCTGACCAGCCGAACGGAAATCCCAGCATCATGGCCCTGCCCGCCATCACCCCCTACCCCCTGCCGACCGCCGCCGAGCTGCCGGCCAACCGCGTCGACTGGAAGGTCGACCCGGCCCGCGCCGTGCTCCTCGTGCACGACCTGCAGAACTACTTCCTGTCCGCGTACGACACCGGGGCCGCGCCCGTTCCCGGACTCCTGGCCAACGTGCGCGGCCTCAAGGAGCGCGCGGCCGCCCTCGGCGTGCCCGTGCTCTACACCGCCCAGCCCGGCGGGCAGACCCCCGAGGAGCGCGGCCTCCAGCAGGACTTCTGGGGCTCGGGGCTCCCGGACGACCCGCACGCCGCCGCCATCGCCGACGCCGTCGCGCCCGCACCCGAGGACAAGGTCCTCACGAAGTGGAAGTACAGCGGGTTCGTCCGCACAGACCTGGAGGACCACCTGCGCGCCCTCGGCCGCGACCAGCTGGTGATCACGGGGATCTACGCCCACATCGGCGTGCTGATGACGGCCTGCGACGCGTGGATGCGGGACATCCAGGCCTTCGTCGTCGCCGACGCCGTCGCGGACTTCTCCGCCGACGACCACGCCATGGCGCTGCGCTGGGCCGCCGGGCGCTGCGCCGTGGTGACCACCACCGACTCCGTACTCGAAGGGAACTGACCGCTGTGACCCCGACCCTGACCCTGGACCAGCTCCGCCAGGACATCGCCGACGTCCTCGGCGAGGAGCCCGCCGACATCCCCCTCGACGAGAACCTCGTCGACTACGGCCTCGACTCGGTGCGCCTGATGACGCTGGTCGGCCGCTGGCGCGAGACGTACGGAGTGGACGTGGCGCTCACCGACCTCGCCGAGCGGCCCTCCATCGACCAGTGGGCGGCGCTGCTCGAACTCTCCGCCTGACCGCGGGGAGAGCCCCCTCCCCGTACGCCGGCGGCGGGCGCGCGGTGCCAAGTGTCCGCCGCCGTAAGGCGGTTGCTAGCGTGCGATCATGAAGGTGTTTCCTGAAAATCTACGAAATGAAACCCTCACACGCGGTCTTGCGGCCTACGGCATCGCGCCCACCGCTCTGACCTACGCGCCCGTCGGCTTCGGTGACCACCACTGGAACGTCACCGGCGACGACGGGCGCGACTGGTTCGTCACCGTCTCCGACCTGGAGCACAAGGCGCACTGCGGGCCGGACGCCGCCACGGCGGGCACCGGGCTGCGGCAGGCCATGGACACGGCGCTGACGCTGCGCGCACGCGACGGCCTGGGGTTCGTCGTCGCCCCCGTCGCCGCCACGGACGGGAGCTCGGTGGTGCCGCTGGGGGAGCGGTACGCCCTCACGGTCTTCCCTCATGTCGCGGGCCGCACCGGCGAGTTCGGCGACCGCCTCGGCGTCGCGGACCGCGACCGTGTCCTCGGCCTGCTCGCACGACTGCACGGCAGTAAGCCGCCCGCCACCACTCCGGCCACCACCCTGGAGCCCGCCGGTCTCACTGGCATCCGCACGGCCCTCGACGACCTCGCCAGCACCTGGTCCGGCGGCCCGTACGCCGAACCGGCCCGTCGCCTGCTCGCCGCCCACACCACGACCCTGCGCGCCCGCCTGGCCGAATTCGACGCGCTCGCGAGCCGCGTACGCCACGGCGGCGCCCCGCTCGTCGTCACCCACGGCGAGCCGCATCCCGGCAACCTCATCCAGGGCGCGGACGGATATCTGCTCGTGGACTGGGACACGGTCGGACTCGCCCTGCCCGAAAGGGACTTGTCGCTGCTCGCGGACGACCCGGCCGCGCTGGCCCACTACACCGGGCTCACCGGCCGGACCCCCGACGCGGCCGCGCTGGCGCTCTACCGGCTGCGGTGGAGCCTGCTGGACGTGGCCGAGTTCACCGACTGGTTCCGCGGCCCGCACGAGGCGAGCGACGACACGCAGGTGGCGTGGGACGGCTTCGCGGGGACGCTGGAGCAGTTGGCCGATCGAGGTCGCGGCGCGGTGATCGATTCGAACTGAACAGGCAATAATGATGAATTGCCATAAACTGGGGCAAGGGTGGGCGCCACTGGATGTAGTGGCGACGTCTATTTGAGGAGGCACCGATGCTTGCTCAGCACACACCGCTTCTTGTCGCTCCGACGGACGCCACGGCGCTTGGCGCGGCCATGGTGGAGCCTGAGGCGGCCCTGAGCGACGCGCCGACGTACGCGCCCGAGGCGGCGGGATTCCTGCTGCTCCTCGCGCTCGTATCGCCGAAGGAGCCGAAGGAGCCGAAGGGCAAGTGAGTCCTGATCGGTCGCAGACGGCGTACGCCGCTTCAGCGGCTGACCTGGCAGTTCGTGCCCTCGATGCCCTCCGTGGCATCGGGGGCACCGCCATGGTCGCCGAGCACGTCGAACACGCGGACGACCCCAAGGCGGCACTGGCCGCCATCCGGGTCGTCGGCGCCGACGCCTTCGCCCCCTACCTGCTGGCCGACGCCGTCTTCCACCCCCGGGACGCGGCCGCCGTCACCCAGTCCTTCGCCCTCTTCCCACCCCCGGTGAACACCCCCGACCCGCCGCCCGCGGGGGCCGCCGAGCCCTGGGTCGTCGCCTGGCGCGACTGGGCCATGGCAGCGCTGCTCGCCCGCCTCACCGACGCGGGCCCGGGCGGCGCCCTGGCGCCACGGCCCACGGGAGCCCCCGAGCTCGACACCGGCTGGCAGCGCTGGTCCGTCCGCATGGGCCAGCTCTCGCCGCTCGCCCTGCCCGGACTCGAAGGGCCCGTGCACTCCGCCGCCCGCGCCGCCCCGCTCGCCCTCGCGCGCGGCGCCACCCGCGCCGTGCTGCGCCGGGACTTCCCCACCGCCGCCCGCATCACACGCTGGCTCGCCCTGCTCGGCGCCGAGGGCGTCCCCCTCCCGCTCGACCCCGCGCCCCTGCTCGAACACCTGCGCCTGCACGGCGGCGGCCCGCGGCTCGCGCTCGACGTCGCCATCGCCCGACGGCTGCTCGGACTGGAGACCGTATGACGGCGTCCGTGACGCGGACCGCGCACCAGGTGAGCGCGCGGGCCCTGACCTGGCTGCACACCCACCGGGAGCTCGGCGCCCTGCCCGCCGACACCACCGCCGACCTCGGCGATCCGGACAGCGTCTACAAACCCCTCGGTGAGAGCGCTCTCGCCGCCTCGCTCGTGCTGCGCGAGTCCGCCGCGGGCGGCACCGAGCTGCGCCTTGCCCGCGAGCTGATGGACTTCTGCTGGCAGCAGTTCGGCGACGGCGACATGCTGTACGAACGGCTGCTGCGGTACTCGATGATGACCGACCCGCTGGAGACGTACGCGCCCTTCGCCCGCTGCGGCATCCGCCACGAACCCCTGGAACGGCTGCTCGCCCACACCAGCGGACTGCGCTCGGTGCGCGGCGCCGAGGTCCTGCCCAACCGCAGGCTCGCCGTCGCCAACGCGGCCCGCGTCGCGGGCCTCGACCAGGGCGCGCACGCCTACGACTGGTCCGCCCTGGCCCGCGCCACCTGGCTCGGCGCCGTCCCCGAGCCCTGGCTCATCGACTGGATGACCGGCTATTGCGTCACCCACACCGTCTTCCACCTCACCGACTGGGGCGGCCACCCCGCCGGGCTGCCCGACGACCTCGCCGCGTACGTGACCACCTGGCTGCCCGTGTGGATCGACATCTGGGCCGAGATCGAGCAGTGGGACCTGGTCGCCGAGCTGATGATCGTCGGCTGCTGTCTGCCCGAGCCGTACTGCGAGCCCGCCGACTGGGAGCGGCTCGCCCGCGTCCAGCACGCCGACGGCCTGGTGCCGCGCGACGGCGACCCCGTCGCCGACGACCCCGGGCGCCGCTTCGAGGACCACCAGCACACCGCCGTGGTCGCCGCCATCGCGGGCACCCTCGCGGTCTCCCGCACCCTGGGCGGGGCGGCGGAGCAGCGGTGAGCCCGGGGGAGCCCGCCTGGGCGGTGAACCTGCTCGCCGCCCTGCGTGCCGCGGCCCCCGGCGCCAGCGCGGTGGCAGTCGGCGTCCGCCGCGGCCCCGACCACGCCGTCCTCGCCACCGGCTCCACCGCGCTGCGCGGCGGCACGACGGCCGACCCCGACACGTGCTTCGAGATCGGCTCCCTCACCAAGACGTTCACCGCCCTGCTCCTGGCCGAGATGGTCGCCCGCGGCGAGGTCGCCTACGACGACCCGATCTCCCGCTTCCTGCCCCGCACCGCCACGCCGCACCTGCGCGGCGCCCCCATCACCCTGCTGCACCTCGCCACCCACACCTCCGGCCTGCCCCGGCTGCCCCCAGGACTGCTGCGCAGCGGGGCGACCACCTGGTTCAGCAACCCGTACGCCGCCTTCTCCGCCACCGACCTGCGCGCCGCCCTCGCCCGCACCCGGCCCCGCGCCGCCCCCGGCACCCGCGTGCGCTACTCCAACCTCGGCGTCGGCCTGCTCGGTGCCCTCCTCACCCACGCGGCCCACGGCCCTGGTGTCCCCTTCGCGCCCCTGCTCGCCGCCCGCGTCCTCGACCCGCTCGGCCTGACCCGCACCAGTTGCGCCGCCGACCAGCCGCAGGCCACCGGCTACTGGCACGGCAGAGCGCGTCCCACCTGGCAGATCCCCGCCCTGCCCGGCGCGGGAGCGGGCCGGTCCAGCGCCCGCGACCTGCTGACCTCCCTGGACGCCCTGCTCGACCCGGCCTCGGCACCCGCCACTGTCCCCGCCACGCTGCGCACCGCGCTCGCCGACGTCACGACGCCCCGGATCGCCCTGCCGCGCACCGGCCGCCGCATCGCCCTGATCTGGAACATCCGCCCCCGGCCGACCCACGACCTCTACCACCACTCCGGCGGCACCCGGGGCTTCACCGCCTTCGCGGGCTTCAGCCCGCACAAGCATGTGGCGCTCGTCGCGCTCGCCAACACGAGCCCCGCCCTGACCGGCACGTTCATCCAGCGGGCGTACCTGGAGCTGTGGGCGCTCGCCCAGGCTGCCGAGCCGCGCCAGGCCGCCTAGGCGCGAGGGCGCGGCACGGGAGTCAGCCAGTCGGACAACGGGGTGTTTCTCGCCGGTCACCGTGTCCTGATACGCGTCCCGCAGCGCGGCGGTGACGGATCCCGGGGCGGGCTGTGACGTGGGGTGGTCGGCCAGGGTGCGGGGTGAGGTCGCGGCGGACGGCGGCCACGGCGGCCCGCAGCGCCGCCGGGTCCCCCAGGGTGCGCTCCACGGCCCGGAAGTGCGCCGGGTCGATCATGTCGCGGTGCGGGAAGAGCGGCCGGAACGGCGGGTCGTCCGGGGCGCTCTTCCAGTCCACCAGATGGTCGATGACATGGCCGCTGAGCTTGAACGAAAGCACCTGGCCGACCACGTCGACATCGTGCGCGAGCCTGGCGTCCGCGCACAGGTCGCGCACCAGCGCGGCCAGCCTGCGGCCCGACACCGTGCGGGTTCCCGGGCCGCTCATGCGGCGATCCAGTAGCGGCTCAGATGGCGGTCCGCGTCCTCGTAGTCCTCGTACGCGGAACGGGCGTGCAGCATCCGCTGGTTGTCCCAGATGAGCAGACACCCGTCGGGGACCAGGAACCGTGTGCGGTACTGGTCGAACAGCTCGCCCGCCCGGCGGGCCAGGGCCGCGCCCGCCCGAGCGGCAGCAGCTCCGGCTCCGGGGACGCGTCGAGGGCGGCGTCGTAGTCGGCGGCGGTCAGCAGGTTGTCGCCGAACTTGAGCACCGGGCGGCCGTCGGCCTCCTCGTACGGCGTCGGCACGGTGACGGTCCCGCTTCCCGGGCCGGGGAAGGCGAGCCGGGGCTCGGTGAGGAGGGCGTGCTCGGCCGGGCAGAGCCGCTTCTCCAGAAGCCGTCCGTCGAGCAGGTCCGTGTGGCCGCCGCCGCAGCGGGCCTGCTGGTGACAGTACAGGGCGAGGTGGCGCGGGCTCGGGTCCCAGCCCGGCGCCTCGGTGTGGGCGCGGATCGTGTTGCTGCTCTGCGAGTAGGCGCGGCCGTCGTTGCCGGGACGGTGCACGACCTCGTGCTCCACGGTGCCGGTGTACTGGGGCACGAACCGGCCGATGTCCTGCAGGAGTTCGATGGCGTGCCGCTGTCCGGCGATTCGGTCCACGACGCCGGGCCTGAGCGCGGGCGCCGGGCGGTCGGCGGCCCGCTCCCACGTTCCGTCAGGGCAGCACGAACACCTCACCGGATGCCCCGTCCCCCCGTGTCCCCCTGCCGCCATTGTCGGCCGGGGGAGGGGCCCGGGAGGCGGCGTTCTCGCGCCGGTGTCCTCGTCATGCGCATGCCGTTTATGTGCATGACGTGTCCTCTTCCGCGGGCGTACTTCCGCCCCTCACCCCGCATCAGTACCTAAGAGCCTGCGAGCGCACACGGTCGGGCAGGACGCCGGGTGCGCCGCGCGTCCAGGACAAGCCGAAGTCCGCCGTGAACCGCAGCCGTCACGAGTTGCGTCCGTGAGGAACCGAAGGAGCCCATCCGTGCCCAAGGTCCGTATCCGCATACCGAGCGTCCTCGCCGTCGCGACCGCCCTCGCCGCCCTCGCCGCCACGGCCCCCGCGCAGGCGCACGCGCCCGGCGCCCTGCCCGCGCTCACCCCCCGGGCCGAGACGGCGCCGCTGTACGACGACGAGGCGGGCGGCAACTCCGACGCCGACGACCCGGCGATCTGGCGGAACACCGCGGACCCGGGCCGCAGTCTGGTCGTCGCCACGGCCAAGGAGGGCGGTCTGAGGGTGTACGACCTCGACGCCCGGCAGGTACAGGAGCTGCCCGCGCCCGCAGGACCGGCACCCGGCGACGCCCCCGGCCGCTTCAACAACGTCGACCTGGTCCACGGGCTGAAGCTGTCCACCGGCCGCGCCGACATCGCGGTCACCAGCGACCGGGGCAACGACCGGCTGCGGTTCTACCGCATCGACCGCGACCGCCCCGGCGGCCCGCTCACCGACGTCACCGACCCGGCCGCGGCCCCCGTCTTCTCCGCGGACCAGGGGGAGATCAACGAACAGCGCACCGCCTACGGCCTGGCCACCTGGACCGACCGGGCCACGGGTCGCTCGTACGCCGTCGTCAGCCGGCGCGAGCGGACCCGCGTCGCCCTCCTCGAGCTGCTGCCCGGCCGCTCCGGCACGGTCGGCTACCGCACGATACGCACCCTTGACCTGCCGTCGGCCTTCCGCCTTCCCAACGGCACCTCCTGGACGCCGTGCGCCGAACCGGGCCAACTGCCCCAGGTCGAGGGCATGGTCGTGGACCCCGCCGACGGCACCCTCTACGCGGGCCAGGAGGACGTCGGCATCTGGCGGCTGCGCGCCGACCTCACCGGCACGCCCACCCTCGTCGACAAGGTGCGCGAGTACGGCGTGCCGGGCACCTACGACGAGGCCACGGACGAGTGCGTGCCGGGCGCCGACCCCGGCTACGGCGGCAAGCGGCTCGCCGCCGACGTGGAAGGCCTCACGCTGCTCACCGAACGCGACGGCGACGGCTACTTGCTCGCCTCCAGCCAGGGCGACAACACCTTCGCCGCGTACGACCGCGAACGCGGCGAGGACAACGAGTACGAGGGCGGCTTCCGCGTCACCGCTGCCTCCGCGACCCTCGACGGCTCCGAGGAGTGCGACGGGGCCGCCGCGCTCAACGCCCCGCTCGGCGCCAAGTACCCGCACGGTCTCCTCGTCGTCCAGGACGGCGACGAGACCCCGCATGCGTCCGGACGCGAGGCCACGGGCTTCAAGTTCGTCCGCCTCGACGACGTCGTGGACGCGCTGGAGGACTGAGCGGGACCGGGCGCCGACAGCCGCGTCACGTGTGCGCGGTCTGTCGGCACCCCGGGGTTCACGTGCCCCGGCGCGGTCTGACGGTCTGATCGGTCGTGCGTGATCAGGCGGGACCGGCCGGGCCCACTCGGGAAGGTTCGTTCCGGCCGGTCGCGATCAGGCGGTGTGCAGCCTCAGCCCATAGCGCCCGAGTATCTCGTTCACCGGCTGGAACCACGTCTCGCCGCCGCTGGTGCAGTTGCCCCAGCCGCCGGAGGTCACGCCCTGGGCCTGGTCGCCGCTGATGAACGAGCCGCCCGAGTCGCCGCCTTCGGCGCAGACGCTGGTCTTGGTCAGCTGGTGCACGACCGTGCCGTCCGAGTAGTTGACGGTCTCGTTCTTGGCGAGCAGCCGGCCGCAGTGCCACTTCGTGGTGGACCCGGAGCGGCAGATCGACGACCCGACGGGCGCCTCGGCCGAGCCGCGCACGAGCTGGTCGGGAATCGTGCCCCAGCCGAGGACGACCGGCACGGTCCACCAGCCGTGCCCGACGGACACGTACGCGTAGTCGTCACCCGGGAACGAGGAGCCCTGGAACGTGCCCATGTCGGACCCGTCCCAGCCGCGCACCGACGCGCCCGCGCGCCCGCAGTGCCCGGCCGTCACGAAGCCGCCGTGCACCGAGAAGCCGATGGAGCAGCGGACGTTGCCGGTGTAGTACGGGTCGCCGCCCACCGTGCCCGCGGCGAAGGTCCGCGGCCCCTCGGGGACCGTCGCCACCCGCAGGGGCGCGACGGCGCGGGCCTTCCGCAGGAAGCTGCTGACATCGTTGTCGCCGTGGTGTCCGGCGACGACCTCGACGACGACACGGTTCGCCTTGTGGTCGACGCGCCAACTGGCCACGTCCGCCGGGGCGTCGAGCTTGTCGACGCGGGCCTTCGCCGCGTTCAGCTCCCTGGTGCTGTGCTCGACGAGCCGGACGTCGGCGCCGGTCGCGCGGACGTCGGCGAGGGCGCGCCGCTGTGCCACGGCGACGGTGAGGCCGCCGCGCCTCTCGTCGAACCAGGCGCCGCCGAACGCGGCACCGGCGGCCTTGCGTGCCGCGCTCTCGGTCGCGGTGGCCCGCTGTTCGTCGGCGAGCCGCTCACGCGCGGCGGCGGGGGTCAGGCCGAGGTCGCGCTCCATGGCGTCGAGGAGGGCGGCGGAGGCGGGTGGTGGGGACGTGCGGTCGGGGGTCGCTGCGCGGTCGGCGGCAGCGGCGGAGGAGAGCCCGGTGCCGGCGCAGGTGGCCATCAGGAGCAGGGCGGACAGGCCGAGGCGTGCGCTGCCGGCGCGTCTCGCGGGGACGGTGCGTCTCACAGTGGGGGACCTCTCGTCGTTCCAACGCGGGTGTGGTGGACCAGAGTTGCTGAGAGCGCTCTCAGTTCGTGATGCGGCAGAGCGTAGGGAGAGCACGCGGTCAAGTCCATACCTTCGCCACGGCTCGGCTCTTCGCGGGGAGCCCTTTGTGCGGAGGGCTCTTCACGAGAGGGGAGTCCGGAGGGAGTGCCTTCAGGTGTCGCGCCGGGAGCAGGGCGCGTCGCCGGGGCCCTTGAAGCAGGCGGTGATGGTCTTGCCGTCCGCCGTGGGATGGATGCTCCAGGTGTCGGCGAGGGCGTCCACGATGGCCAGGCCGCGGCCGCTGACGCTGGTGTCGTCCGCGGGGCGCGGCGCGGGGGATCCCGGCCCGGAGTCGTGGACGGTCAGGTGCAGCCCCTGCCCGTCCCAGGTCAGCACCACCTGGGCGCTGGTGCGGGCGTGGTGGTGGGCGTTGGTGACCAGCTCGGACACCGCGAGGACGACCGAGTCCACCGCGTCCGGGTCCGTGCGCGCCCACCCCAGGGACTCCATATGGGCGCGGGCCCACTCCCGCCCGGCTCTGACGCCTCGGGACACGGGGAAGGACTGGGCCCAGCCGACGGCCCGCAGCGAAGCATCCGACATGACGCACCCTCACACGGTTGGCACAGCCTGCCCTCCGAGTACCCCGCTCCGCGCCGCTTCAACGGCCCTCATGCACAGGGCACAGAACTCTCAGGTGCAGGGCGCAGGGTGAGAACCGCCCCTTGCCGACGCCCTGCCGTCCCGCCCGCGCTCCTGTGTGCACGATCCACGCGCATCGTGCCGCTGTACCGGGGCACTCGCGGGCCATGGGATTCGACGGGGTCGTACGCGACGGGACACAGCAGGCGCGCCGAGTGGCGAAGGGGCGTGCCGTAGGGTCGGCGGCACGCGCCGGATTCGTGGCGCGCGGCGTCCTCTACGCGCTCGTCGGCGTCCTCGCGCTGCGCATCGCGTTCGCCGACGACGGCGGGCAGCAGGCCGACCGGGGCGGCGCCCTGACGGAGATCGCCGACAAGCCGTTCGGGAGTGTCCTGCTGTGGCTCCTGGGGCTCGCCCTCGTGGGCATGGCGCTGTGGCGGCTCTCGGAGGCGCTGTTCGGGCAGGCCGGACCGGACGGCCACCGGGCCAGGAAGCGCCTCGCGTCGGCGGGCCGGGCCGTCTTCTACGGCGTGGTCGCCTACTCCGTCCTGGCCTACGTCACCGGGGACAAGGGCAGCGGCAGCGGCTCCTCCGACCGTCAGAGCGACGATGTGACGGCGACCGCGCTTGGCTGGCCCGCGGGACAGTGGATCGTCGGCGCCGCGGGCGCGGGCGTGGCCGCGGCCGGCGTGTGGATCGCCGTGCGGGCGGTGCGGCGCAAGTACCACAAGCACCTGCGGATGAACGAGATGTCCACCCCGGTACGCCGGACCGTGGACACCCTCGGCGTGGTGGGCGGCAGCGGCCGCGGCGCCGTCTTCGCCGCGGCCGGGGCCTTCGTCCTGGTGGCCGCCGTGCGGCACGAGCCGGGGGAGGCGAAGGGCATGGACGACGTCCTGCGCTCGTTCCGCGACACCCCGGCGGGCCCGTGGCTGCTCGTCGCGGTGGCGCTGGCGCTGGTGGCGTTCGGCCTCTTCTCCTGGGCGTGCGCGCGGTGGCGGCGGGTGTGAGGGGGCCTGCCGGAGGTGGGCTCGTGGGGATGGTTGGTGGCGGCTCGGCTCTGCGCGCTGTCAGGGGCGGCTCGGCCCGCGGGAGTCGACTGGTTGCGCGTATGGTCGGCTGGTCCGCCGGGAGTCGGGCCGGTTGCGCGGACGCTCGGGCCCGTCGCGTCAGCGCAGGGCGGCAGCGGCGGCGTGGAGGTGTTCCAGGGCGTCCAGGACGCGCGTGTTGCGGTGCCAGGCCAGCCAGCGGCCGACCTGTTCACCGACGGCCTCCAACTCGCCGAGCTGCGTGCGGGTGAACCCGAGCAGGGGGCGTTCGTGGTGCGAGGAGACCATGCCGAGCACCGCACCGCCCGGCCCCGTCAGGGGAACGCTGTGGCAGGCGCGGCTGCCCGCCCGCAGGATGGTGCGCCGGGAGTCCTCGTCGAAGATCTCCGCGACGGCCACGTCCTTCACCGTCACCTGCCGGCTCTCCTCGGCGGCCTGCGCGCACGACGTCGTCGAGTCCTGCACGAAGGCGAAGAAGTCGGTGAACTCCCGGCTCAGCCCGACGTGTCTCTCCAGGCGCAGCATTCCGTGCTCCGCCACCTGCACGTTGCCCATCCCGGCCTGTGTGACGTGCAGGACCCGCCGCAGCGTGGACTTCAGCACCGCGCCCTGCCCGCTGTGGTCGCCCTCCGGCTGCGCCAGACCCGGCAGGGGCGGCGGGCTGTAGCGGGCCCGCCCGGGAAACCACAGCTCGGCGTCCGCGTCGGGGCCCGGCACCCGGATCACCGCGTCGGCCAGCGTGTGCAGCTTGATGTTCATCTGCTGTGACGTCCGGCGCAGCAGATCGAACGCCACCTGCGACGACTCGAGCCGGTAGCGGCCGATCAGCACGCCCTGGGCGCGCGCGACGCAGGCGTGCGCCAACTGGCGGTTGCGCAGGGCGACATCCTGCTGCCGTGGTTCCGGCACCGCGTCGGTCGCGGGCGGTGCGTCGGCCGCGTGGCCGGAGTCGGTCGGGCTTGAGTCCAGGTGGTCCTGACTCACGGTTCGGTCTCCCTCGCAGCCTGGGGCACAGCACACATCAGCTGTCCGTGGACACACGCGTGTCCTTGGATACTCGCGGCCGAACTCTTTCCCCGCTTCAGCCGGCAAGTCACTTGTTGATGTGCCTACTTCCCAAGCACCCGCACCACGGTAGCGGCCCGCGCCGGTGCGCGCAGGGACCTGCGTCACGTCCAGGTGGATCCGAACCGGGCGGGGCGCGTGCGGCCCCGCCCGGCGAACCGCTCGGTCAGGGAGCGACGTGTGCGCCGACCGGCCTGGTGACGTTCTTGACGGGCAGGTCCTCGGCGGCCCCGGCGATGTAGTAGTCCGTGGGCGCGGAGAAGACCACGAACTCGTTGTCGTAGTCACGGATCTTGGCGCGGACGGTGAACTTCCCGCTCGCGTCGGTCTTGGTCTGCGCGTTGTACGCCGACTCGTAGTACGTCCGCAGCAGTACGCGGGTACCGGCGACGGGGCCGTGCCCGCGGGGCCAGGTGACCTTGCCGGTGACGATCAGGGTGTCGCCCTTGCGGACCTTGGTGCGGTTGACCTTGTGGGTGATGGTGCCGGCGACCGGCTGGGCGGCGACCGTGGTGTCGCCGAAGTAGATCTCGTTGTCCGTGGGGTCGCCAGGGTCGTAGGAGGCCTGGAACTCCACGCGGTGACGGGGGAACAGGAAGACGCTCGGCTTGTCCTCCCAGCGGTCCGCCTTCACGTCGGCGAGCGTGAAGTTCCCCTTGGCGTCCGTGTGGACCGTGCCCAGGTTCAGGGTCTCCCGCTCGGTCGGGTCGATGGGGTCGCCCCGCGGGTTCCAGGTGTCGTACAGCACGGATTTGAGCAGCTTGACCGGCGCGTCGGCCACGGGGGTGCCGTCGGCGCGGGACACCGTGCCGGTGAGGTCGACGTCCCGGTGGGCGTAGTCGGTCGTGCTCCCGCTGCTGGTGAGGCTCACCGTGTAGGGGGCCTCCGGCGGGTCGTCGGTCGCGCGGGCGGTGTCCGTGCCGTGGGCGGGCGCCATGCCCAGGGCGAGGGTGGCGAGGGCGAGCGCGGCGGCCGCGGTCAGCCGGGCGACCGGTGGACGGGTACGCAGGTGCACGGGAACTCCGTGGGTGTCGGGTGTCGGTGGCGCCGGTGGTCCCGGCACAGGTTTCGACACGCGGAGCGCTGTGGGTGGTTGTAGGGCTCGCTGAGCGTGCATGCGCCGTACATGGGGTGTTTGACGGGTGGTTGGCTGCTTGTTCTCCCCGTGTCGAAGGGCGCCGCCGCGGGCCCCCGGATCACCCGCCACCGGCAGGAACCCTCACACTGGCGACGGGTTCTTCGATCGACATGGTTCTGTCTCCCGTGAGGAATGATGAACGTGGCAAAGATTCTGATGGTTGGCCTCCACCCGAGCGCGATCGACTACAGCCAACATCCGGACCTGGACGAGGCCACGCTGGGCGCACGGATCGAGCAGGGCCTCGCGGCGGTACGGGCGGCGGGCTTCGACGCCAAGCACTGCCTGATCGGCGTGGATCCGGACGAGGCGGAGAAGACGGTACGCGCGGCCCTGGCCGAGGATTCCGTGGAACTGGCCATGTGCGGTGGCGGCGTGCGCATGGCGCCCGAACACACCCTGCTGTTCGAGCGGCTGATCAACCTGCTCGTCGCCGAGGCCCCCGGGATCCGCTTCTGTTTCAACACCTCACCGGAGACGACGATCGATGCTCTGCGCCGCTGGGCACCCCACGCCTCCTGACCCCCAGCGATCACGAGGTCAGGTCGCGGGGACGCGCGGGCCCTATCCGGAGCGCCCCGGGGCGGGTGCGGCTCCGGGCGGGGCCAGGGTCTCGCCGGTGCTGAGACGCGCGCGCACCCGTGCGTGCGCGTCGCGCGGCGCCGGTTCCGCAAGGGTCCGGCCCCGTTCGGAGGCGTCCACGTCCCCCGTGACGTCGATGCCAGTGACCTCGCGGCTCCCGGCGGCGAGCAGATATCGCCTGCCCGAGTCCGCCCGCCAGGTGGTGCTCGCCACGACGTGCTGGCCGAACCGGCCGCAGGCGGCCGTGGACCGGGCGCGGGCGATCACGGGAGCCGATGCCGTGGCCCGCGCCGCCGGTGCCTTGAACTGGAGGAGCACATCGCCGGGGCCGCGCCAGGTGGTGGCGCGGGCGCAGGACCACAGCGCCCGCCCGTCGTCCTCCGGCAGGTCCTGCTCGGCGAAGTCCCAGACGTTGACCGACCGCGTGCCCCGGCGCAGCTCGGGCAGTTGGCAGGCGGTCCGGGCCCAACCGGCGAGCGCCTGCGGGCTCATCGCCTCGCGCGGCTGGCGGGCGGGGGCACCGGAGCCGGGCAGCGGCGTGTACGTCAGATGGACGGGCAGCAGCCCGCCCAGGTCGGTGACCAGGAACGCGTGCTTCTCCGCGATGCGCGACGAGGAGCGCAGTTGCAGCGCGGGCCAGGCGTCGCAGGAGCGGCCGATGGCAGGGTCGGGCACGGGAGCGGTGATCCCGTCGGCCGAGACGTTCAACGGCTTGCTCGCCGTATCGGGCCGCAGCAGATCACGGGTGTGCGTCTCGGCGATCCACGGCGCGGTGAGGTACCGGGTGCGGCCGTCGGCGCGGCTGACGGCGACCGCGGCGGCCGTGGTCACATCGGCGTTGTCGGCGCGGGCGAAGTCGAGCGCGGGATCGTCGCCCGAGGAGTCCTCGCTGTAACGGACGACGCGCTCGGCGTCGTGGAAAAGCACGACGGTACGGCCGCCGACGACACCGGCGTACAGCAACCGCGGTGCCCGGCCGGGCGGTTCGGTGGCCGTGGCCGGTGCGGACGTGACACGCACGCCGCGGCCGGGGCCGGCCCAGACGGCGAGGGCGCGGACGAGCAGGGCGCGGTCGTCCGTGCGCGGTCCCCGGGGCGGCCAGGCGGTGAAGTCGACGCGGGCGGTGTCGGCCCACTCCGCTGCGGGAGCCCGGAGCAGCCGGTCCGCGGCGGCCGCGGCGGGCCCGGTCGCGAGGCCGGTCCCCTTGTCGCCCTCCGCCTCAAGGCCGGTCAGGACCAGGCCGCTGAGCAGCAGCAGCGCCACCGCCGCCCAGGCGAGCCGGGCCCGCCGCCTGCGCCGCAGCAGGTCGGTGGGCCGCGTCTGCACGGAGCAGGCGTCGAACTCCCGGGACCGCAGCAGTGAGGCGGCCGCCGGGCCTGCCAGCTCCTCCAGGCGGTACGAGGCCCGTAGCGCGTCCTTCGGCCGTTCGGCGCCCGCGGCGTCGAGCAACTCCACGACCTCCGCGTCCGCGAGCCCGTCGAGGCGGCGCAGCACGAAGGCGGCGCGGGCGGCGGGCGAGACCTGGGCGCAGGCCTGCCCGAGCGTGACCTCGTCGACACCGCCCGCCCGCGGGAACAACCGCAGTCCCCACACCACGGGGAGCACCACCAGCAGCGCCCTCGGCGGCGGCAGCCGTTTCGGCCAGCCGCGAGGACGCCGCTCGTACGCCAACGCCGCCCGCACGACCCGAAGGAGCAGCCAGGTGGCGCCGGTGGACCCGCCGCCGGTGCGCTGCGCGGGTACCCGCGCGGCCGTGTCCCGTGAACGGAACCCCCAGGGCCCCGGCAGCGCACGCTGCACCAGCGCGTGCGCGACGAGGACCCGGCGGTGCCGGGAGAGCGTGACCGGAAGGATCAGATAGGCGAGGCGTACCAGGTTGGTGTAGCGGTCGACGAGGGCCGCCTCGGCCTGGCCGAGAGAGATCCGCTGCGCGGGACCCGAGGTGCGGGCGTCGGACGTGGGCATGGAGAGGCCGCCTCCCAAAGGCTGATGACATCGGCCGCTGCCCTCCGTCAAACGAGTGAATCTTGGGATGGTCACAGCCCGCGCGGCGGTACGTCGGCGGGGAGGCGCCGCCCACGGACGGGTGGGTCAGGAGCAGCGGACCACGGCGACGTCGAACTCCAGGGTCACCTTCGCCCCGACCATGACCCCGGTCGCGGCGTTCCAGTTCACGTCCCAGTCCTTGCGGTTGATCGTGACGCCGCCTCGAAAGCCGACCCGGAAGCCGTTCGCCGGGTCCTCTTCGGCGCCGGTCAGCTCGAAGTCGACGGTGACCGGCTTGGTCACGCCCCGGACGGTGAGGTCACCGGTGACCTTGAAACGGGTCCCGTCGACCTGCGCCACCCGGGTCGACAGGAACGTGATGTACGGGTGGGCGTCCGCGTCCAGGAACTTGGTGCGCAGGGGCTCGTCGCGCTGCGGGTTGTGGGTCTGGACGCTCGCGGCCTGGATGGTCAGCTCGGCACTCGACCTCGACGGGTCGTCGCCGTCCAGGTGCGCGCTGCCCTCGAACGACTCGAAGTGGCCGCGCACCTTGGTGCCCATGGTGTGCCGGGCGACGAACCCGGTCCGGCTGCGGGCGGCGTCGAGGACGTAGTCACCGGCCAGCTCGTTGAGGGCGGTCGTGGTGGTCATGGCGGGTTGCTCCTGGAGGGGCGAGGGGTGGCGGGGGCGGAGAGGCGTCAGGGTGGACGTCGTGCGGAGGTCGCCGCCGACGTCGCCGCGACACCTCACCGACGACACGGCCCGGTGAGATGTGAGCGGGTCCGCCCGCCGACGCGCCGATCTCACATTTCGCGGGCCTGGCTCGTCATAGGGGTGACAGCGCACGTGACCGAGGGAGCCCACCGCACCATGACCACCCCTTCCGCATCCGGACCCGGCCTGCTCGATCCGAGCCTCGACGCGATCATGAGCGAGCGGCGGCAGCTGATCGGAGTCGCCTACCGGCTTCTTGGCTCACTGGCCGACGCCGAGGACGTGGTGCAGGAGACGTACGCCCGCTGGTATGCCATGTCTCCGCAGCAGCACGACGCCATCGCGTCACCCGGGGGCTGGCTGACGAAGGTCGCGAGCCGCATCTGCCTCGACCTGCTCCGCTCGGCACGGGTCAGGAGGGAGAGCTATGTGGGCGAGTGGATCCCCGAGCCGCTGCCCGGTCGTGCGGAGTGGGTCGACGGGCGGTCGGGCGCCGCCGCGGCCACCGCCGACCCGGCGGACCGGGTCACCCTCGACGAGTCGATCACCATGGCGTTCCTCGTCGTCCTGGAGTCGATGACCCCGGCCGAACGTGTCGCGTTCATCCTGCACGACGTCTTCCGCTACTCCTTCGCCGAGGTGGCCGACATCGTCGGCCGGACCCCGGCGGCATGCCGTCAGCTGGCCTCGTCGGCCCGGCGCCGGGTCCGCGACTCGGCGCCTCCCGTGACCCCGGCGGCCCGACAGGCGGGCATCGTCCGGGACTTCAAGCAGGCGTGGGAGTCCAAGGACCTGACCGCCCTCATCGGCCTCCTCGACCCCGACGCCCTGGCGACCGGCGACGGCGGCGGCCGCGTCGCCGCCTCGCTCCACCCGGTGGCGGGCGGCGAGCAGATCGCCCACGGCCTGATCGGCATCGTCGGCCGGGTGCCGGACCTGGTCATCCTGGAACGTACGGTCAACGGTCGGCCCGGTCTGGTGGCGCAGCAGGACGGCGCCACCATCGGGGTGTTCGCGTTCGAGGTCGTCGGGGACCGCATCAAGCACATCTGGGCCGTACGGAACCCGGAGAAGCTCAGGCTCTGGACGACGGGCTGACGCGCGCGGGCAGCCGCCGTCGACAAAGGGAGTTGAGCAGCCGTCATACGCTGGGAGAGACTCTGACCATGGAGTTCCTCTGCTACCACCGCGACCGGCCCGACTCCCTCCCCCTGCGAGAGGAGCTGCAGGAGGAGCACTGGTCCTACATGGACCGTTTCGCGAAGCAACTGATCGCGCGCGGCCCGACCTTCGCCGCCGACGGCGAGACGCCCACCGGCAGCGTGCACATCGTCGACGCCCCGGACCCCGCCTCGGCCCGCGCGTTCGCCTTCGACGAGCCCACCTACCAGGCCGGCGGGTACCGGGACGTGCTGCTGCGCCGCTGGCGCAACCTCCTGGGACGCACGATGTGGGACTTCCCCGGCGGACTGACCGGCGGCAACCGGTACTTGGTCCTCGGCCTCGGCTCGGGACCGGCCGCCGACACCGATGTGCCGCCCGACCGGGACGACCTGATCGCGTACGGACCGCTCCTCTCCGACGACGGCGCCGCCTGGCTGGGCACGGCGGTGCTGCTCCAGGCCCCGGACGCGGACACGGCACGCGCCGTGCTGACCGGGGACCGGTACGCCGCCATCGAGGTCCATGACTGGGAGTGCGGCGGGCGCCGCTAGCGCGCCAGGGCGCCGCGGCGGGACTCCTGGAGCCACGGTCCCTCAAAGGGAACCGTGATGGCCGAATGCCGTCTGTTCACGGGAGGGCAACGCCCATAGGCTCTGCGACCTTCACGTCATGGGGGGTCTCGTGAACGGTCTCCGTGCGCTCCTGGTCTGCCTCGTGCTCGCGTGTGCCGCGGTGGTGTCGCCGGCCGCGCCCGTGCCACGGGCCGCGGCGGCGACACCGGGCTGGGAGGCGCTGCCCGTACCGGCCGCCGCCCCGCCGGTGACCGTGAAGGACCTCGCCGCCCGCGGGCCGCGCGAGGCGTGGGCGACGGGCTACGAGGGCGAGTTCGGCGACCTGAAGCCGATGCTGTACCGGTGGGACGGCGCGAAGTGGAGCCGGGACACCACCTTCCCCGGCGCCGGTGAGCCGGGGTGGCTCGGCAAGGCGCAGTTCGTCGGCGACGAGGTGTGGATCTTCCACAACCGCGCGGGGGAGGGCGAGGTCCTGCGCCGGTCGGCGGCGGGCGAGTGGAGCGCCGTCCCGCTGCCGCAGACCCTCTGGGTCTACCAGGACTTCACCGCCGTACCGGGCGGCGCCTGGGTGGTCGGTGAGGACGGCGACGGCCTCAAGGTGCTGCACTACGACGGTTCCCGCTGGACCACGGAGTCCACGCCGGACGACGTGCTGTTCCTGATGGGCGTCACGGCGCGCACCTCCACCGACGTCTGGGCCTGGGCGAGCACCCGCACCGGCGAGCGGACCGTCCTGCGCCACGACGGCACGGGGTGGCGGTACGCGAAGGTGCCGCTGCCGCCGAACAGCAACGTGCACACGATCCTGCCCGAACGCTCCGGGCGCGTCACGATCGGCGGCAGCCAGTACACCGACGGCGTGGCCCGCACCTACGTGACGACCTGGAACAGCCACGCCTGGCGCACCACCTACCCGCCCCTGGGCGACACCTACACCGAGGACATGGTGCGCGGCCCGGACGGCGCGCTGTGGGTGCAGGTGCGCAGCGACCGCGCGTTCCAGTCGAAGTACGCACGCGTGGACGGCCGCCGCACCACCTTCACCCGCGGTCCGGAGCGCACCAACGCGATCGACGTCAAACCCCGGGCACTGGCGAGGGCCGGGTCCGCGCTCCTGTCCATCGGGACCGTCGAGATCTACGGCTCGAAACCGAACCTGATGAGCGAGCGGCTGGGAGGCTGACCATGGCACCGAGACCGACCATGGCACGCAGACTCCTCGTCGCGGCCCTCGCGGTCGCCATGACCGTCGTGGCCGTCATGAGCTCGGCCGCGGCGGAAGCACCGTCCTGGCAGCACGTTCCGGTCCCGGCACAACTGCGCCCGCAGACCGCCCTGAACGAAGCCGTGGCGTTCGGCCCGGACCGGGCCTGGGCGGTGGGCGCCGACGCCGTCGGCCGCGAGGCGCCGGGCTTCCCGCTGGTGCTGCGCTGGGACGGCGCCGCCTGGCAGCGCCAGAGCCTGCCCGGGATCCGCTGGCAGGGCGAGTTGCTCTCCATCGCCGGGACCTCACCGACCGCGGCCTGGGCCGTCGGCCGCGACGCGGCGGGCGGCAGCCGTCTGCTCCGCTTCGACGGCAGTTCCTGGCGCGACAGCCGACCGCCGCGCGGGGTCGGCCTTTCCAAGGTCGTCGCGGGCGGCGGCGAGACCTGGCTGCTCGGTGGCCGCGACGGCGGGCAGGCACTCCTGCGCTGGGACGGACGCGGCTGGCAGGACATGCCGGTGCCGCCGGGAGTCGTGTACGGCCTGCACGTCAAGGCGGCCGACGACGTCTGGGCCGCGGGCGCCGCCGACGACAGCGCGGCCGTGTCGCACTGGGACGGGAAGGCGTGGCAGCAGACGCGCGTCGACGGGTTCCCGCGGTCGGCCGTGGGCAGCATTCTGGCGGTGTCGCCGACCGAGGTGTGGGCGGGCGGCACGGCCGGGTTCGTCGGCGGCCCGCCGGGCAGGCCCATTCCGCCCCTGCTGGCGCGCTTCGACGGGCAGTCGTGGCACCGGGTGGTCATGCCGACCGACTTCGGCGGGATCACCTCCCTGGCGCCCACCGCGTCCGGTGAGCTGGGCTGGGTCGCGGTGGCCCGCTCGCTGAAGTGGGGCCCGCCGGGCAGCACCCCGCCGCTGATCCCCGGGCCGGACTTCCTCGCCTGGAACGGCCAGTCCTTCGCCGAGCACAGCGAACCGGTGGTGCCGGGGGAGGGCGACTCCTCGGCGCTGCGCCTGGCGGCGGTCCCGGGCACGGCGACGGTGTGGGCGGTCGGCAGGGCCGGAGGGCCCGAGGGCACCTTCGCGCCGCGGATTCTGAGGTTCGGCTGAGACGGAGCACGCGGAACTCCCCACGCGACATCCGGAGCCCTGTCGTGACGTCACCCGTGCCACTACATTTGACGTCATGACTGCCATCACCCTGCGGATCCCCGACGCGATGGATCAGCCGCTGCGCGACGCCGCGGCCGATGCGCCGTCGCTGAACGACTACATCCTGCGTGCCGTGCGCCGGCAGATGACGCTCGACGCGGGCCGCAAACTCGCCCTCATCGCGCCGCTCGACCTCGACGGCGAGGGCGACTCCCTGTGACGATCGGCAAGGGCGACGTCTGGGACATCGACACCGGCAAGGGAAGCCGGACGGTGCTCGTCGTCAGCCTCGACGGCCTCGCCGAGGCGTACGGGGCCGTCGTCGCCCTGGTCCTGCACGCCCCCGCCGTGCACCCCGACACCGCGATGAGCGTGCGCCTGACCGCGCCGGTCGACGCCTCGGTCGTCGCGGTCAACGTCCTGCAGCTCTCCGCGTCCCGGTTCGAGACGGGCACGCTGCTCGGCAACATCGGCCCCGAGCAGCAGTCCCTCGTCGACAACGCGCTCCGCGCCGTACTCGATCTCTGAACGCGACAATCCCTGCGCCGTAGGCGGTCGC
Source organism: Streptomyces sp. NPDC041205 (assembly GCF_055591765.1). Lineage (NCBI taxonomy): Bacteria > Bacillati > Actinomycetota > Actinomycetes > Kitasatosporales > Streptomycetaceae > Streptomyces > Streptomyces sp. NPDC041205. The sequence goes on from NZ_JBVIZH010000004.1 coordinate 400,134, forward strand.
GCGGCGAAGACGACCGACATGGCCCCCCGTTCGACCCCGCCGCTCTGAGGCCGCGCGAACCGACGGCCGTGAGCGCCCCTGACAGTCCAGCTACTCGGTGATACTGTGTAGTGGTACTCAGTACTACGCAGTACTGGAGGGGACGGAGGGGAGGCCCGCGATGGACGACCTGACGGAGATGTTGAAGGGCACGCTCGAGGGCTGCGTGCTCGAAATCATCAGCGGCGAGGAGACCTACGGGTACGCCATCACGCGTCGGCTGAACGAACTCGGCTTCACCGACGTCGTCGAGGGGACCGTCTACACCATCTTGCTGCGCCTGGAGAAGAACGGGCTCGTCCAGGTGACGAAAAAGCCGTCGGGAATGGGTCCGCCGCGCAAGTTCTATGCGCTCAATGACGCGGGCCACGAAGAACTCGGGAGGTTCTGGGTGAAATGGCAGTACCTCTCCTCGCGCATCGACAGGCTCAAGGAGGGCGGGAGATGACTTTCTGGGAAACCATCACCGGCAGCGATCTCAACAGGGAATACAAGGCGTTCGAGGCCCGGGCCAAGGTGCTGCCGGTCGAATATCAGGAGGCGTGGGGGCAGATCAATCTGCACCTCACCCCCTACGGGGACTTCACGGGCCGCAACCTGATGCCGATCCTCGACGGCGCCCTGGGGCTGCTGGAGGAGACGGCGGGGGACGGGCAGAGCGTTCGCGAGGTGCTTGGCGACGACATCAAGGGCTTCTGTGCGGCGCTGGCCGGCGGAGAAGGGTCTCGGGACTATCGGGACCGGTGGCGCGAGCAGTTGAACCGGAACGTCGCGAGGAAATTGGGCCGGCTGGGAGGCTGACGTGGGAATCCAGGACATCATCGAGGGCAAGAAGGAGTGGCGAGCGCACATGGCGCGAGTCAAGGCGCTCCCACCCGACTACCAGATCGTCTACAAGGAGATGCAGAAGTACTTCTTCAAGGTCGGACCGGTCGCATTGCCCGACGGGCCCCTGCTCCCGGGGATCGTCGATTTCTTCGAAGGGGGCGTCGCGGCCGGAAAGGGAGTCCTGGAACTCATCGGCGACGACGTCGCTGCCTTCTGCGACGACCTGATCAAGGAATCGCGCACCAACGCGGACGTCTATCAGGAGTCCATCGGCGGAAAGCCCGGCACGTCCGGGACGTAGGACCGACCGACAGCCGGAACACGTGAGGCGGCGGGTGCTGGGACGGTCGTCTCAGCACCCGCCGCCCGCCCGCGCCCGCAGCGTCTGGAAGAACCGCCGCACGTCGTCGACGAGGAGCCGCGGCTGTTCCATCGCCGGGAAGTGCCCGCCCCGGTCATGGGTCGTCCACTGCACGATGTTGTTGGTCCGGTCCGCGATGTGGCGCAGCGGGATGAAGTTGTCGTGCGGGAAGACGGCCAGGGCTGTCGGCGTCGGCGAGGGCTGCGGCGGGACGCCTTGGTAGGCGGCGTGTGCCCGCTCGTAATAGATGCGGGCCGCCGACCCGGCCGTGCCGGTGAGCCAGTAGAGCATCACGTTGGTGAGCAACTGGTCGCGGTCGACGGCGTCCTCCGGACGGTCCCGGGAGTCGGTCCACTCCTTGAACTTCTCTGCGATCCAGGCCAGTTGGCCGACCGGTGAGTCCGTCAGGCCGTACGCCAGGGTCTGCGGGCGGGTCGACTGGATGTCCGCGTAGCCCTGACGGTCCCGGCTCCACGCCTGGAAGCGTGCCCACGACGCCAGCGTGCGCTCGCGCTCGGCCGCGCTGAGGCCTTCGAGCTCGTCCGCGGCGGGTTCCTGGGTGGGGGTCGAGTTCGGCAGCAGGTTCAGGTGGACGCCGATGACCCGGTCCGGCCGGGTCCGGCCCAGCTCGCGCGTGATGCCCGCGCCCCAGTCGCCGCCCTGGACCCCGTACCGGTCGTAGCCGAGGCGCTCCATCAGCTCGCCGAACGCGGCGGCCACCCGCTGGAACTCCCAGCCCGTGTCCCGGGTGGGGCCCGAGAAGCCGAATCCGGGGATGCTCGGCAGGACCAGGTGGAAGGCGTCGGCAGGGTCGCCGCCGTGCCCGCGCGGGTCGGTGAGTGGTCCCGCGACCTCGATGAACTCGGCGATCGACCCCGGCCAGCCGTGCGACATCAGGAGCGGCGTCGCGCCGGGCTCGGGGGAGCGGACGTGGGCGAAGTGGACGGTGGCACCGTCGATCTCGGTGGTGAACTGCGGCCACTGGTTCAGCCGTGACTCCGCCGCCCGCCAGTCGTACGTGTGCCGCCAGTGGTGCGCCAGCTCCTTGAGGTAGCCGCGCGGGATGCCGTATTCCCACCCCACCCCGGGCAACTCGTCGGGCCAGCGGGTCCGGTCGAGGCGGTCGTGGAGATCGTCCAGGGCGTCCTGGGGGATGTCGATGCGGAACGGGTGGATGGCCTGGCTGGCGCGGATGGCGGTGCTCCTCGGGTCCGGTGACGTCGTCATGTCCCGGGGATGGTACGTGTGTCGATCCGGCCGCCCACGGGGCAGGCCCCCGCTCCAGTCGCTGCCGTACACACTGGTCACGCTTGACATGCAAGTAAATGCTTGCATAATCGAGAGTGAGGGAGCTGAGCTGGACGGAACGAGCCGTCGGGGTTCCACGGGATGAGCCGTCGAGGCTCTGCGCTTCATCCGACGCGCTTCATCCGAGGCGCTTCGTTCGACGTGCTTCATCCCAAGCGCTCCGTCCGACGCGACCCGCCGACGCCAAGCGGACCGGCCGCACGCACCGGGTAAAGCTCCCGTCCCCCTTCCGTACCGCTTCACGAAGTCCAGGAGCGGCGGATCGACACGTTCGTACGCCCCGACCGGAGCGGCGGGCGCACGCACACAGAAAGCCGAGCGCGGCATGACCACCAAGCAGTCGTTCGTCCACACCGCCTCTATCGAGGCCACCCCGGACCAGGTGTGGCACGCCCTGGCCGACGCCGACACGACCGCCGTCTACTGGGGGCACGCCAACATCTCGGACTGGCGCCCCGGCTCTCCGTGGGAGCACCGGCGCACCGACGGCAGCGGCGTCGCCGACGTCGTCGCGGGCGGCTGGTCCATGGTCCTTTCCAACCTCAAGACGTGCCTGGAGACCGGCAAGCCCCTGTCCCTGCCCGCCTGGTCCTGACCACCCCGGCCCGGCTCCGCCCCCGCGATCCACCGCGGTCCGCGCCGCCCCCCCAACGCACACTCAAGGAGACAGCCATGCCTCTGTCCGCACCGGCCGACCGATTCCGCCGCACCGCCGACGGATTCGCCGACCGCATCGCCGCCGTACCGGCCGACAGGTGGGACTCCCCGAGCCCCTGCCCCGCGTGGAGCGCCCGCGACATCGCCGCCCACGTGATCAACGAGGCGCGGCGCATCCTCGCCACCGTGCGCGGAGTCGGGCCCCAGCCGTTGTACGGAGTCGCCGTCGCCGAGATGGGCGCCCTGCCCGCACTCGACGCGGACGCCGATCCGCACGCCGCCTGGAAGGAGATCGGCGCCGGACTCACGGCCGCGATCGACGACCCCGACTGTCTGCGCGCGCAGATGCCCACCTTCGCCGGACTGATGCCGTTCGCCGACATCGTGGAGTCCCTGCCGGAGGACGTCCTCATCCACACCTGGGACCTGGCCCGCGCCACCGGCGGCGACGAACGCCTCGACGCCGAAGCGGTCGCGCACGTCCACGCGCACCTCAAGCCCATGGACGAGGCGCTGCGCCAGCCCTGGGCGTTCGGCCCGAAGGTGCCCGTGCCGCCGGGCGCCGACGCACAGACCGCGTTCCTCTGCTTCGTCGGGCGGCAGCCCTGAACGTCACGCGCCCGGGTCGGAGTCGGACCGCGCGCGGAACGTACGGCGGTACGTGTCCGGCGGCACGCCGACCGTCCGGTTGAAGTGGCGGCGCAGCGTCGTGGCCGTGCCCATGCCGGTGGCCTCGGCGACGGCGTCGACGCTGTCGCCGGTCGTCTCCAGCAACTCCTGGGCGCGGTGGATCCGTTGCGTGAGCAGCCACTGCAGCGGAGTCGTGCCGGTCGCCGCCCGGAACTGCCGGGTCAGCTGGCGCGAGCTCATCCGCGCCTGCCGCGCCAGGTCCTCCACGGTCAGTGGCTGGTCGAGCCGCTCCATCGCCCAGGCGAAGAGGGCGGCGAGCGGATGCTGGGACTGTGCGGGCACCGGCGTGGCGACGAACTGGGCCTGGCCGCCGTCCCGGTGGGGCGGCACGACCAGGCGGCGGGCGACGGCGTTGGCCGTCGACGAACCGTGGTCGAGGCGGACCAGGTGCAGGCACAGATCAAGGGCTGCGGCCTTGCCCGCCGAGGTGAGCACGCTCCCGTTGTCCACGTACAGGACGTCCGCGTCGACCTCCACCTCCGGGTAGCGCTCGGCGAGGACATCGGTGTGCGCCCAGTGCGTCGTCGCGCGCTTGTGGTCCAGGAGCCCTGCGGCGGCCAGCACGAACGCGCCCGTGCACAGGGACGCCACGCGCGCGCCCGCCTCATGGGCCGCGCGCACCGTGTCGATCAGGTCGGCGGGCGGAGCGACGTCGACATCCGCCCAGGCGGGGACGATCACGGTGTCGGCGCGCGGGATCCGGTCGAGGCCCTCGTCGGGCTCCAGCGTGAACCGGCCGACCCGCACCGCGCCCGAACCGCAGACAGCGAGGTCGTACCACGGCCCCGGCATGCTCGGCGGAGCAGAGCCGAACACCTCGTACGCCACGGACAGTTCGAACGGCATCATGCCGTCGGTGACGGCCAGCGCGACACTTCCCATGTCGGAAATTGTACGGGTCGCGTCGTTCCAGACACTCGTCGTGGCTGCCCGCGACCGCCAGGATGGTCGTAGTGGATCACACGGAGAACGTAGTGAGTCACTCAAGGAACACAGAGAACGCAGACAACTCAGAGCACACAGGAAACGGGGAGAGGTCGAGGTCATGGGTACGGGACAGCGAGTGCTGGTGTTCGGCGCGTACGGGCACACCGGGCGGTTCGTGGTCGCGCGGTTGAGGGACCGCGGGTTCGTGCCGGTCCTGTCCGGCCGCGACGCGGACAAGCTGCGCGACCTGGCCACGGCGCACGAGGGGCTGGAGACCCGCCCGGCGACGGTCGACGACGCGGACTCCCTCGACCGCGCGCTCGCGGGCACGGCCGCCGTGATCAACTGCGCAGGGCCCTTCGCCACGACGGCCGCCCCGCTCATCGAGGCGGCGCTGCGCGCGGGCATCCCGTACGTGGACGTCGCGGCCGAGATCGAGGCCAACGTCGACACGTTCGCGCGGTACGCGGACCGGGCCCGCGCCGAGGGAGCGGTGATCGTGCCCGCCATGGCCTTCTACGGCGGCCTCGGCGACCTGCTGGCCACCGCGGCGCTCGGCGACTGGACGACGGCCGACGAGGTGCACATCGCGTACGGCCTGAGCAACTGGCACCCCACCGCCGGGACGCGCACCGCGGGCGCGGTCTCCCGGGAGCGCCGCGACAGCCGCCGCGTCCTCTACACGAACGGGCGCCTGGAGTACCGCGACGACGAAGCACCCACCCTGAAGTGGGACTTCCCCGACCCGATGGGCACCCGGGCCGTCATCGGGGACTTCACGATGGCCGACGCCGTCACCATTTCCAGCCATCTGCCCGTGCCCGAGGTGCGCGGCTACATGACGGTCGAGGCCGTCCGGGACCTCGCGGCCCCGGACACACCGGCGCCCGCCCCGGTCGACGACAGCGGGCGCTCCGCGCAGACCTTCCTCCTCGACGTCGTCGTGCGCTCCGGCGCCGAGGAACGCCGCGCTGTGGCACGGGGCCAGGACATCTACGCCGTCAGCGCGCCCCTCGCCGTGGAGGCGGTCGAGCGCGCCCTGACCGGGAGGACCAGGACGACCGGCGTCGCGTCGGCGGGTGAGCTCTTCGATGCGGACGCCTTCCTGCGCGCGCTGTCCCCGCACGTCACCTTCGAGCTGTTCCAGTAGCCGAGGCGGCGGGCAGGGCCGCACCCCGACGGTGAGGCGTCGGCCCCGTCCGCGCCGAGGAATCAGCTTTTCGGCGGTGAGGCGTCAGAGCGAGAAGCCACCATCGATTCCGAGGACCTGCCCCGTGATGTAGGCGGCACGGCGGGACACCAGGAAGGACACCAGATCGGCGACCTCGTCGGGGGTGCCCGGACGGCGCAGCGGGATCCTGTCGAGCTGTTCCTTGCGTTTCGCCTCGCTGAGGTCGTCGGTCATGTCCGTCGTGATCATGCCGGGTGCCACGCAGTTGGCCCGCACCCCGAACCGGCCGAGTTCCTTCGCGATCGACCTGGTGAACCCGATGATCCCGGCCTTCGACGCCGCGTAGTTCGACTGGCCGACGTTGCCGTAGATACCCGCCACCGAGGAGATCGTGACGAGGGTGCCGCTGCCGTGGCGCATCAGTGAGCGCGCCGCGGCACGGCAGATGTGGAACGTGCCGTCGAGATTCGTGCGGACCACCGTGTCCCACTCGTCGTGGCCCATCCGGGCCAGCTGCCGGTCACGTACGACACCGGCGTTGGCCACCACCGCCGCCAGGGGGCCGAGTTCGGCCTCTGCCTCGGACACGAGGTCCTCGGCCTGGCCCGCGAGTGAGACATCGGTCCTGCGGGCGAGCACCCGCGCCCCCGTGAGGCGGGCCTCGGCCGCGACCTCGTCCGCCTTCTTCTGGCTGGACAGGTAACAGAACGCCACGTCGAAGCCGTCGGCCGCGAGGCGGAGCACGACGGCCCGTCCGATGCCGCGCGAGCCGCCGGTGACGACCGCGACCGGCCTTTCCCCGTCGGCCATCAGGTCGCCTCGACCTTGGTGGTGACGAGCCGGTGAATGGCCGTCAGCGACGTGAGGGACGGTATCTCCTCCTCGTCGATCTTGACGCGGTACTTCTTCTCGATCTGGACGGCGACCTCCATCGCGGTCAGGGAGTCCACGTCGAGGTCGTTCTTCAGATGGGCCTCGTCGGTCACTTCTTCGACGGGGAGTTCGAGCTCTTCGGCGATCAGCGCGCGCAGGTCCTCGAGGTCGACTCCGGCTGTCCGGTGGTCCGCCATGGTGCGGCTCTCCTTTCGATTCGGTCGCGGTTCGGGCGACTCGATCGCGGTTCAGACGACGAGGGCTTCGCCGCCGTCGACTCCGATGACGTTTCCGGTGAGCCACGACGAGTCGGACGAGGACAGGGTGACGATCGCCTCGGCCACGTCCTCGGGACGCGTCAGGCGGCCGCCGGGGTTGATCTCCCGGCAGTGGGCGATCAGCTTCTCGCTGCCCGGGATCTTCCGCAGCGCCGGGGTGATCGTGGTGCCCGCCCGGATCGCGTTCACCGCCACGCCGTGGGGCGCGAGTTCCACCGCCAGGTCGCGGACATGGGCCTCCAGCGTCGCCTTCGCCGCCGACACGGGCGCGTACCCGGGAAGGACCCGGGTGCCGCCCGCGCTGGTCATGGCGAAGACCTTCGCCCCGCGCGGCAGCAACGCCGCCCTCACCAGGTCCTGGATCCAGTACACGAGACTGTGCCCCATGACCTCGACGGTCATCGAGAGCTGCTTGGGCGTGACCTCCGGGGACTCTTCCTCCTGGCCGCCCCGCGCCGGGAGGAGGGACGTCAGCGTCCCGTAGGCGACCGAGTGCAGGACGACCCGGGTCCCGGCGCCGGACGTCAGGTCACGGATGACGGGGACGAGCTCCGCGCGGGCCTGTCTCGCCGCGACGTTGCGATTGAAGAAGTGTGCCTCCACGCCGAGTTCACCCAGCGACTCGGCGTACTCCTGCGCTCGCTGCTGCCCCTCGGCCAGGTCGAAGTGCACCCCGATGATGTTGCAGCCCGCGTCGGCCAGGGCCCGCGCGGTCTGCTTGCCCATGCCGCTGGAGACGCCGAATATCAAGGCCCAGGATCCCTTGAGGGGAACGAACATCGGTTTTCTCCCTGCTGGTCGGAGCCGAGACGGTCAGGTGCGGGCCCTCGGTTCGGTGCGCACGCCCGGTTCCCCGGCGCGATGGGGCGCGACGGTCATCTCGGCCCACGCGAGAGTGCCCTGGGCGGACGCCGCCAGGACCGCGCGCCGGGTGGGGGCCGTGTGCTCCTGCGCGAACAGGCCGAGGACGCGCCGCAACGGGACGAGGCAGCCGGCCTGCGCCGGGGACGGCACGACGACGACGTCGCACGCGCCGCTCAGACGGTCCAGCCACCGGGCAGCGGCCGTCCCCACCGCCGAGTCGTCAAGGACGGCGTCGATCCGGCCCGGCGGATCGTCGCCCACCAACGGCCCGAAGACAGCGTCGACCTCGCTCTCCGCCGAGCCGGGAACCAGGAACGCGCCGCGCGCCCAGCACGTGCCATAGCGCGCGTGCGTCCCCGCGACGGGCTCGCACTGCAGCACCGCGGCGCCCGCCTCCGAGCGCGGGCCGGTCGACTGGGCGGGAGACAGCGCCTCCTCGACGGCGCCCACCAGGACCGCCCGGGCCCGGCCCGCGGCGATGGCGCGGGCCGCTATCCGCAGCGCCTCGAGACCAGCGGTGACGGGGGAGTTGACGGTGAGGTTGAAGCCGGTGATGTCATGCTCCATCGACAGCCTGCTCGCGAACGAACTCATGGCGATGAAGGGGCTGCTGGACGGCGACATCTCGTCGGCGCCCTCCCGCACGATGATGTGGTCCAGCTCCTCCAGCAGCGCGGCGCCGGTGTTGTTGACGGCCACCACCGCCGCCCGGAGGTTCCGCTCGGTCCGCGCGAACCGGTCCCCGGCGTCGCCGACCGCCAGCCTCGACGCGGCGAGGAGGTACTTGCACGCGTCGGGCAGCCGCCGGTAGCCCCGCCCGGGCAGCGCGACCTCGGCCCGGAACCAGCCGGGAACCGCCTCCTCGGCCGGAGCCAGCGCTCCCTCGGCCCCACAGACGCCCGGCGCCACCATCCCCAGGCCCACGACGGCCAGCTCACCGGTGCTCACCACGCCTCCTCCGCGTTCTCCCCGGCCACGTCCCTGACGACGAGAGACGCGTTGTTGCCGCCGAACGCGTACGTGTTGACCAGGACCGCGGGCGCCGCCAACGGCACCGGACGCTCCTGCGGAACCCAGACGTCACACTCCGGGTCCTGGTCGATCGGGGTGTTCGCCGGGCTCGTCCGGTGGCGCAGCATGAGCGTCGCCGTGAGGCAGGCGAACGCGCCCGCCGCACCGGTCGTGTGACCGATCATCGCCTTGAGCGAGAAGAGCGGCAGCGCACGCGTCCGCCCGCCGAACACCCGGTGCAGCGCCTGGCTCTCCACCACGTCGTTGAGCGGCGTCCCCGTCCCATGGGGAATGACACAGCCCACCTCGGAGCTGCTCAGGCCCGCGTCGGCCAGCGCCTCGGTCATCGCGCGGACGACCTGGTCCCCCGACGGATCGGGGGCCGTCGGATGGTAGGCGTCACAACTCCAGGCCGCGCCGGCCAACTCGGCGTACGGCTCGGCGCCGCGCCGCCGGGCGTGCTCGGCAGCCTCCAGCACGATCATGGCCGAGCCGTCGCCGAACATCGTGCCCGCCCGGTTCCGGTCGAAGGGCCGGCAGCGCACCGGATCCGCGGCCCCCAGCCGGTTGAAAGCGCCGATCCCCGCCCGTGTGACCCCCTCGGCGCCACCGACGAGGACCGTGGTCGCCTCACCCGCGCGGATCATGTCCAAGGCGATCGTGAGCGCGTAGCCACTGGCCGAGCAGGCGTTCCCCACACTGGTCGGCGCCGCCCGGGAGCCGATCTCCGCCCCCACGACAGCGGCAGCCGGGGTCAGCGTCGTCCACGCCGTCCGGCCCGCGCTGCGCTGGATCTCCTGCATGTCCGCGTTGCCCAGCTCCACCCCGAGCACCACGGGAACGGCGGCGCGTGCCCCGTACTCCACACCGGCGTCGGCGAGCGCCTGCTCGGCCGCGGCGACCGCGAGGCGCGGGCCGCTCCCCAGCTCCACCCCGGCGTAGACGGCCGGTTTGGCGGGCACTTGCGCCCGGTCGACCAGATACATCTTCGTCGTACGCATGTTGAGGTGCGGCAGCGGCACCTCAGCGGGCTCCCCGCCACCCGCGAGCAAGCCGTCCCAGTGCGCGGCGACACCGGTGCCCAGGCAGGAGATCGCGCCCAGGCCGGTGATGACGACACGTCGGTCCCTTGCGCACGTGTTCATGTGTCCCTCCCTCGAGCGGGCGTGAGGACCAGCGCCGAGACCGAAGTCCCGTCGCCCTCCCCGCTCCCGGCGCCCGCGACGGCGAGCACCGCCTCACCGTCCAGTCGCTCCACGGCCAGCGCGCACTGCACCACGCCCAGGGCCCCCGAGCACCGCCCGAACCGCGCGGTCGGCTCACCGTCCAGGCACCGCCGGACCGCCGTTGCGCCCGCCGCCCGCACGGCGGACCGCTCGTCGCCCGCCCTGCCGTATCCGGCGATCTCCGCGCGGATCCGCGCACCGCGGCGCACGGCGTGCCGCACGGGCTCGATCACCAGGCCCACGGCTCCGTCGAGCCACCTGCTGCCGCCGGTCTCCTGGTGCAGTCTGGCCACCGCCGGGCTGTCCGGCTCCACGCCGATCACCAGGGCCGCCGTGGCCCGGCCCGCCGCGATCAGGTTCCGTGCCGCGGCCACGGCGTCGAGCCCGCTCGAAGCACCGTTGCACAACGTCAGATTCGGGCCGCGGATGCCGTGATCGAGCGCGATCCAGGCCGCCGACACGGCGCTCGACAGCTGCGGTACGCGCATCGGGCTGATGTCCGTACTGGCGCCGGCGGCGAGCGTCGCGACGGTGTCGCACACCGGGTCCAGGTTCCCGAAGTTGCTGGAGACGACGACCGCCGCACCGCCGAGCTCGGGCGCGCCGAGCAGCCCGGCGTCCTCGATCGCCCGCCGTGCCGCCCGCACCGCGAACCGCGACGCCCGGTCCTTGTGCCGCATGCCCCGCCCGGCCAGCGCGGTCACCGGGTCGAAACCGGGTCCCGCCACCGCCCAGCCCACACCGGTGACAGCGGTCCGCACGAGCGCCCGAGTACTCACCGCGATGCCCCTTCCACGATCGCCACGGCGTTGATGCCGCCCATGCCGACGGCGTGCACCTGCGCGGCGCCGAGCGGCCCCGTCGCTGGCCGACCGGACACCAACCGCAGCTCTCGCGCCTCCTCGATCGGGTCGGTGAGATCGCTGATCGGGGGCACGACCCGGGAACGGATCGACTCAAGGGCCACGACGAGGTTCAGGAGCCCGGCGCCGCCGGAGATGTGGCCCATGCCGCCTTTGATCGCGGTGACCAGCGGGCCGGGATCGGCGGCCTTGAACACGTCCTTGAGCGCGACCGCCTCGGCCAGGTCGCTCTGCGCCGTGCCGCTCCCGTGCACGATCACCAGGCCGATGTCCTCAGGGGCGGCCGACGCGCGCTCGTGCGCCTCCTCGATCGCGCGGACGATCCCCGCGGCGTCCGGCGCCGTCGGATGGGACGCGTCACAGTTCATGCTCACACCCCGGACCAGGCCGTGGACGAGGCCGGGGCTCGTACCGGCGCGCCGGAGGACCACCGCCACCGCGCCCTCACCCATGATCATGCCGCGCCGGGACCGGTCGAACGCGCGGATCGTGTCCGGCGGCGGGAACTGGATCCGGTCGAACCCGCCGAAGGAGCTCTCGGTGATGGAGTCGGTGCCCGCCACCACCACGGTGTCCGCTTCGCCGAGGGCGATCAGGTCCGTGGCCATCCCCAGTCCGTACAGCGACGCCGCGCATGCGCTGGCGATCGTCTGTACGTGGTACAGGCCGAAGGCGGCCCGCAGAGCCGAGGTGAAGTGCAGGTCCGTGGGGGAGAGGGAGCCCTCGTGGCCCCACCAGAGTTCGGCGGTCCGCATCTCCCGGTGCGTGGTTCCGACCAGGACCGGAAGGCTGGGCTCAGGTTCCGGCAGGCCCGCGTCGGCCAGGGCCTCCCGGACGACACGGACGAGCCAGCGGGTCGCCCGGAGCGGTTCGTCCACACCGGGGCGCGCCCGGTCCAGCACTTCGTAGGCCGAGCCCGCGCGGTACTTGGACGGGTCGAACGTCGAGAAGGGTGCCGGGCCGGACTGCCCGGAGCACAGGGCGTCATGGATTGCGGCGACGGTGTCGCCGAGCGCACAGATCGCGCTCATGCCGCTGATCTCCCAGCTCATGGGCCGCCCTCCGGAGTGCCGACGGAGCCGCCGGGCCGGTGGCGCAGCCGGAAGCGGGCCAGCTTGCCGTTCGCGGTGACGGGGAGGCGGTCGATGATCTCCACCCGGGACGGCCTCTTGTACGGTGCCAAGTCGGCGCGCAGCGCCACCCGTACCGCCGTGCGGGCCTCGTCCGGGCGGGCCGGGTCCCGCGCCACGACGTACACCGTGGCCTGTTCGAGCCCGGTGGTGTCCGTGCTGCCCACGACCGCGCAGTCGGCGACCTCGGCGACCGTCCGGACCACGTGCTCGATCTCGGCCGGCGCGATCTTGTAGCCGCCGAGCAGGAGCATGTCGTCGGCGCGGCCGACGTGGCAGAGGTCGCCGCCGGTCGCGCGGAAGGCGATGTCGCCCGTGTAGACGCCGCCGTCGGCGAACGCGCGGACGGTGTCGTCGGGCCGGTTGAGGTAGCCGAGCGCGGCCGACTCCGTGGTGAGGTGCAGGCGGCCGGGGATCCCGTCGCGGACCGGTCGGCCGTCGTCATCGCGGATGGCGGCCGTCACCCCCGGGACCGGGAAGCCGATCGATCCCGGACCGGCGGCCTCGCCCTGGCCCACGGCGGCCGCCACGACCGTGTGCAGGACCTCGGTCGCGCCGAAGCCGTTGAGCAGCGGCACGTCGAACGCCTCGGTGATACGGGTGGCCAGTTCACCCGGCAACTGCTCGCCGGTGGCCACGGCCAGCCGCAGCGAGCCGGTCTCGACCGCCTTGCCCTGCTCCGCGAGTTTGAGCAGGCCCGCGTAGAGGCGGGGTACGGAGAACAGCACGGTCGGCCGGTATGTGTCCAGGGCCGCCGCCACGGTGTAGGGATCCGCCGGCCCCTCGAGCAGCACCGCACTCGCGCCCGCCGCACAGGGGTGGAGCAGCGAGTTGCCGAACCCGTACCCGAACGACAGCTTCGCGGTGGACAGGACGACGTCGTCCGGGGTGAGTGCCAGCGTGCTGCCGACACCGCGCAGGACCGCGTGCACCGCCCGCAGACAGTGCCGTACGCCCCGGGGCCTGCCGGTGCTGCCGGAGGTGTACTGGACCAGCAGCTCATCGGTGTCGCGGAAGCGGGCGCAAGGAGGCGGGGCCTGGCCCGCGTTTCCGGGACCGGGGCCGATGCGCAGCCCGGCGCGCCCGGCCGTCCGGCGCTCCGCGTCGACCTCGCCCAACTCGGCCCGCAGCGCCGCCTCCTGTGCCGGGGCGACGTACAGCTCGGCGAACTCCGCCTCGCTGTCCCGCACGATGAAGGCGACCTCCGCGGGCCGCAGCATCGGGTGCAGCACGATGGGCACGCACCCGTGCCACCACAGGCCGAGGACGGCGGTGACCGCCGCGACGCTGTCGTCGGACACGACGACCGCGCGGCAGCCGGGCCGCACGCCGGCCGCCCGGAGGCTCCCGGCGTGGTCCGTCACCGCGTCCCGCAGGTCGGCGTAACTGACCGCACCGACCCGGCGGTCCACGGCGCAGCGCCGACCGCCGGGATGGTCGAGCAGCAGCTCGACCGGGTTCGCGATGCCGGTGGCGGGATTCATGGCACCTGATGCCGGTCCTGGAGCAGCCGCATCACGTCCCCGACACTGTCCATCTCCGCGGCGTCCGCCGGGTCGAACTCCGCTCCAGTGGCCCGTTCGAGGGCCACGACGAATTCCGCCTTGTGGAGCGAATCCATTTCGAGGTCCACATAGAACGACTTGTCGATCCCGATGTCGTCGACGTCGAGTTCCAGGACGCCCGCCACCAACTCCCGCACATCCCGGTCGGTCAACACGGCATTCTCGTCTCCTCCGCCGATTCGTCATCGGAGCGCATGGGCGACCATTCGGTCACGTGTGTACACGCACACCCGGGTCATCTCTTGGCTTTCCTGATCGCTTCGGTGACCACCGACTCGCTTGTCACCTTTCCGCCTTGCAGGAGCGAGACACGGACCGTGGCGGAGCGCTCGTCCATCGAGTCGAGCCTGGCTTCGGCGCGCACGTCTCCGGGGCGGGTCATCGTCAGGTACGTCACGTTCAACTGGGTCGTGGCGAACACCATGTCGTCCTCCAGGACGCTGAACAGGGCGAACCCGGCGGCCTGATCGTGAATTCCGGCGACATGGCCACCGAAGGCCACATCCGGCTCCACACACAGCTCATCGGGAATGTGGAAGGTGACCGCGACGAACCCCGACCGCCATTCCATCGCGACGACCCGCAGGCACAGGCGCGCGACATAGGGCGGCACCGGGGTGGTGCCCGCGGCGATGACATCGAGCATCTTCTGCCGCATCGTCAGGGCACCCGGCGGCGAGGATCCGTCCACGTACACTCCCACCTTTCCTGTCATGAAGCCGGACTGTCACGGTCGGTGCGGCTTTCGCGCGCCATGAGCCACACGAGCGCGGACGCGAGGGCGAAAGCCGTCACCACGACGACAAGCCCGAGCATCATGTCGGTCCGCAGCCGCGGATAGTCGAGGTCCGTCAGATCTCCGTGGAACCCCCGGAAGAACGCCAGCCCGATCACGGCCACGCCCAGAGCAGAACCGAGCTGCTGCGCGGTGGAAAGCGTCCCGGAGACCGCCCCGGAATCGTCATGGCGAACCCGGGCCATCACGAAGTTCAGCAACGGCCCGAGTACGAGGCCGAGACCCAGGCCGGTGACCACCATCGTCGGCGCCATCGCCCACCCGAGATGCCGCCCCGAGCTGTTCCAGCCGATGGTGGCGATCATCAAAGCGCTGCCGGCGGCGCAGAGGGCGCAGCCGACGAGAAGGGTACGGGGCGCCGTGAGTCGGGCCACGACGCGCGCCGACCACAAGGAAGTGATCGTGCTGCCCACCGCGTACGGCGCCATCGCCGCGGCCGTCGCGAGCGCCCCGTAACCGAGGCCGTACTGAAGCGTGATGGAGAAATAGAGGAAGAACGGCACGACCGCGGAGAAGTACACCAGATAAAGGGCCAGGGCCAGTCGGAAAGCCGGATCGCTCCACAGCCCCGGCCGGAGCAGCGGAACCTTCCCCTGCCGCTCCAGCGCCGACTCGAGCCGGAGAAAGACGGCGAGCAGCACCGGCGCGCACAGGAGCAGCAGCCACCCCCACAGCGGCCAGTCCTGATCACGGCCGATCGTGAGCGGCACCAACAGCGCGATCAGCAGCAGGACGACGGTGAGCGAGCCCGCGTAGTCGAGCCGCAGACGCAGCCCTTTGTGCGCCGGCACCATCCGGGGCGCCAGCGTGATCAGGACGATGCCGACGGGAATGTTGATGAGAAAGATCGGGCGCCACCCCCATCCGGCGACATCCGCGGCGATGAGCAGCCCGGCGATGATCGGGCCCGCGATCGTGGCGCAGCTCACCACCGCGCCGAGGAGCGCGAACGCCCGCCCTCGCCGTGCCGCGGCGATCGAGATGTGCAGGGTCGCGATGATCTGCGGGAACAGCACGGACGCGGAGAGGCCCTGCCAGACCCGGGCGGCGATGAGCTGGCCCGGCCCCTGCGCAAGGCCGCAGGCGAGGCTCGCCAGGGTGAAGGACACGGCACCGATCATGAACATGCGCCGTCTGCCGTACAGGTCGCCGAGGCGGCCGCCGGTGATGAGCATCACGGCGTACGCGACCACGTAGCCCGCGACCACCAGCTGCACCTCCGGCACGCTCGCCCCGAGGTCGCGCTGCAGGCTCGGCATGGCGACGTTCACGATGGAGGTGTCGGCGAGCAGCATGAAGGCGGCGCCGAGCACGAGCGTCGCCGCTCTTCGCTCCGCGGGCAGGAACCGGTGGGAGACCGATGCCGCCGACGTGGCGGAGCCACTCATCCGAGGGTTCCGGGCGAGAGCAGCCGATGGCGGCGGACCTTCATCGTGCCGGTGAGCGGAAACTCCTCCCACGGCCGGTAGTCGACCCTGGTGTCCTCGGGCAGCCCCGCCTTGTCGCGGGCGTGCTGCCAGCGGCCCTCGTCGACCGGTTTGCCGTCGACCGTGGCCGCCACCGCCGTGACCGTCCCGTCCCTGCCGACGATCACGACCTCGGCGATGTCCGGGAGTTCGTCGAGCAGGATGTCCTCGGCACGCAGGGTGCTGGGCACGCCGGGGACCTGGTCCACCTGCCGGTCGTGGAGCTCCAGGTGCCCGTCCGGGCGGAGCACGCCGATGTCGGCCATGGGCCACCAGCTGTCACGGTCGGGCAGCGGCGGGTGGCCGATCATCGATTCGGCCCGGGCGGGGGTGCGCACCTCGATCCGTCCGGGTGTGCCGGCCGGGAGCACCGCTCCGCTGTCGTCCACGACGCGGATCTCCATGCCGGGGAACGCCACGCCCACGTCACGGGAGTCGAGCCGTCCCGGCTCCCGGATGTCGGACCGCGTGGTCATGAGGATCGTGACCGGGCCGGTCTCGGTCTGTCCGTACGCCTGGATGAAGGTCGGGTCGGGATGGTCCGTCGCTTCGAGGAGCGTGCGCAGGGTCCGTGGGTGCAGGGCGTCGAAACTGCTGATGAAGCGCTCGGCCGTGCTGAACGGGTTCGGTGTCTCGCGTGCCAGCGCTTCCCAGTGCAGGAACATGTTGGGCTGCGCTTCCAGCGTCTGCGGCCGGTAGCGCAGGAGTGCCGCGCGCACCGAGGCGAGGTCGGGGGAGGAGATGCCGAGGAACGGCACTCCCGTGTTGAGCGCCGTGAGGATCCCGGTCGACATCCGCACATGCACGAAGGACAGGCACTTCGCGCTGATCCCGGCGTAGTCGAGCGACTGCACGACGTTGATCTGGGGAGCCACGTGGGCGTACAGGGAGTCCACCGTGTGCACGAGGAGCTTGGGTTTCCCGGTGGTGCCGGACGAATGCGTGATGAGGGTCGGGTCCGTGCCGGGACGGTGGGTGACCTGGTGGGGTGCCGACTCACCGAGTTCGACCGCCCCTGTCAGCGCTGCTTGGGGGGTGAGCGTGAGGACGCCGGTGACGATCTCGCCGAGGTGGTCCTGCCAGGGGCGCAGGGCCGTGGCGCCGCCGGTGTCGGTCAGGAGGTGAGGCTGCTGGAGTTCCTTGAGGCAGTGCAGGAGATCGGCCGGCTCCATCGTCGCCGACAGGAGCGCGGGCAGCGCGCCGATGCGGACGATGGCGCACTGGATGGCCTGGATGTCCAGATGATTGGCCTTGACCAGCGCGACGACCGCGCCGGGCCGCACTCCGGCCGCCCACAACCGGTCGGCGTAGTCCGCGACCACGACCGCGAAGTCGCTCACCGTGTTCGAGGTGCGGCACGCCGAGGTCCAGGGCGTGTCCGCGCACAGGGGGGTCTCGCCGTGGTCCTCGGCGGCGCTTTCGGGCAGCAGGCCAAGATCTGCGACAGGGAGCACGGCATCCTCCTCCGCTAGGACGACTCTTGTGAAGTAGCGCGATCCGGTGTCCCGCGCGGGAAGCGCGAGGGCGAGTTCAGGGTTGGCTGGTCCACGACGCACAGGTCCGCACGCCCGGCCAGGACGATCGTGTTGACGTCGTCCGTGGCGATCGAGCCCGCTGCTATCACGGCGAACTCGCTTCTGCGCCCCGCCTGGTTGCGGACCCGGTCCGCGTACACGTCCCGGTCGGCCCGCGCCCCGGCACAGACGTGCACTGCCGTCGCGCCGTGCGCGGCGAACTCGTTCGCGATCCCGGCCACCGCGTCGGCACCGTCCCCGTCCGGATACCACCGCGCCGGTGAGATCCGCACGCTGAGCGGCCGCTCGTCGGGCCACACGGTGCGGATCGCGTCGAACACGTCGATCTGGTGGCGCAGCCGCTCGCGCGAGGAGAGCAGGCTGTCGTGGGCGCAGTCCAGTTCCAGCAGGTCGAACCCGTCGGCATCCGGCAGATCGAACCCGGCGGTGGCGGCGCGCCGGGCCGCGGCGGCGAACTCGCGGCACAGCCCGCCCGGGGGCTCGCCCGAGCCGACGGGTCCGTAGTGGCCAAGTCGTACGCCGATCTTCGCCGTTGAGTTCGTGTGGACGAAGTCCACCACCCGCCGCCACCCGGCCATCTGCTCCCCGCTGTACAGCCCCGCGCCGCCCGGCACGGCCGCGCCCGTGGCGGAGACGGCCACCGGCCCGGCCAACACCAGGCCCGCCCCGCCGAGGGCCGCGCCGCCCAGGCGCACCAGCTGAAGGTCCCCCGGCACACCGTCGCGGCTCGGGGCCATCGCGTCGGGGGACACCACGACACGGTTGACCAGCTCCAGGCGGCCGAGCGAGAACGGCTGGAACATCGGCTGGCCCGCCGCGCCGCCCGCCGCTTCGGCGAACCAGCGCTCCGCCCGGGCGGTGAACCCGGGGTCGCGTCGGCGCAGGCCGGTGTAGGAGACCCGGCGGCTGCGGGTCAGGAGGTTCACCGCGAACTGCTGCGGCTCCTGGTGGGTGTAGTGGTCGACGTTCTCGAACCACTCCCGGCTGGCCTGTGCCGCGTGCTGGAGGGAGCCGACCGCGGGGCGGCGCTCGGCCTCGTACGCGGCAAGCGCCGCTTGCGTGCCCGGCTGCTCCCGCAGGCTCGTGGCGAGGGCCAGCGCGTCCTCCATCGCGAGCTTGGTGCCCGAGCCGATGGAGAAGTGAGCCGTGTGCGCGGCGTCGCCGATCAGCGCGACGTTGCCGTGCCGCCAGGTGTCGCACCGCACCGTGGGAAAGCGGAGCCAGCGGGAGTTGTTTCCGTACAGCTTCTGGCCGTCGAGGATGTCCTTGCACAGCTCGGCGATGATGCCGATCGACCGTTCGTCGCTCTCTCCCGGCGCGAGCCGCGGGGGAGCGGCGGCGCCGAACCCGGCCGCGTGCCAGGCGCTTTCGGAGAGCTCCAGGATCAGGGTGCTGGCATGACGGGAGTCGGGATAGGCGTGCACCTGCGCGGCCCCGCCCGGCGTGTCGATGACGTGGAACTCGAACGAGTCGAGTTCCAGGTCGGTGCCCAGCCAGATGTACCGGCAGGTCCCGGTGCGCACCGTGGGCCGGAAGGCCTCGGCGTACCGCTCCCGGACGAGGGAGTTCGCCCCGTCGGCGGCCACGACGACGTCATGGTCGGCGGTGAGGGCGTCGACGTCGGTGATCTCGCTGCCGTAGCGCACCGGAACGCCGAGCTGGGCGCAGCGCCGCTGCAGGGTCTGGAGCAGCCCGGCGCGGCTCATCGCGGCGAAGCCGTTGCCGCCCGCCGTGAACGTGGTGCCGCGGTAGTGCACATCGATGTCGTCCCACCGGGCGAGCAGCGGCCGCAGCTCGGACAGGACGGCCGGGTCGGCGCGCTCGATCCCGCTCAGCGCCTGGTCGGAGAGCACCACGCCGAACCCGAACGTCTCGTCGGGTGCGTTCCGCTCCCAGACGGTGATCTCGTGCGTGGGGTCGAGCTGACGGGCCAGCGCGCTGAAGTACAGCCCGCCGGGTCCGCCGCCGATCACAGCGATCCGCACCTGGACCTCCCGCGGTCTGCTGGTGCGTCCTCGGTCCCCGGCGGCGCGTCCATCTATGCCCCGCGGACCGGGGACGAGGCGGCGGACGACGTCAGGATGTCCTCGATCATCTCGGGTGGGACGGTGGCGTCGTCGAACCAGCGGCCGCCGAGCGGCCGGGGGACCGGCATGATCTGGTCGTTCGTGTAGGCGAGGACCTTGCGGTTGTAGTGACGGATCTCGTCGCGCAGGTCGGGTGGGAGTTTCTGGTCGAGCAGGAGCGCTCGTTCCATTTCCCCGAGCAGTTCCCGGGTCTCTTCAATGGTTCTGAGAACGGCCTTGCAGAATCCGGTGGGCAGCACTCCGTACTCACCTTTGATCTCCACCAGGCGCGTGATCGCCTCGTAGGAGACGTCCTGTAGCTGCCGCCTGCTCAGCCACCGCGTCTCGTAGTTGAGCCGCCGATACCACAGGGGTTCGACCATGGCCCGGCGATGTTCTTCGAGGGTGCGATGGTGAATGCGGTATCCGTGCTTCTCCGGTTCTTCGAAGAACTGGGAGCCCGGGTCGAGGAACGGCACCATCGGGCAGATGAGGGGAAGGGCGGCCCATCCTCCGAACTTGCGGATGATTCGTTCGGAGTACGCGATCGTGTCCATCACCGACTGCCGGTCCTGGTGGGGCATGCCGATGAAGAACCAGATCATGATTCCTTTCACGCCCGCGTCCAGGGCGCGTGGAATCCATTCCTCCATCTGTGCCATGGTGTAGTTCCCGCGACCGGCCGCCTTGCTGATCTTCAGGTCGTGGGACTCGGGGGAGAGCATGATGTAGGAATCCGTCGACTCGCCCATCTTCTTGAGAATGTCGAGGGGCGTCAGGCTGAACTGCTCGAAGTGGACGCTCTTGTAGCCGAGTTCTTTCACGGCGTCGAGATACTGGTGCATCCGCGTCCGGTTCTCGGAGTAACACTGGAGTGCGTAGATCGAGGTGCGCTGCGCGGCCTCACGCATGGTGCGCAGCTCTTCGACGACGAGGTCGTTGTCCTTCTGCACCAGGGTCCTGCGGACACCCATGATGTTGCGGTAGGCGAACCGCGATCCGCCGCACCAGCCGCAGTCGTGCGCGCATCCGGTGTTGGGCAGCGTCATGATGAGCTTGGACGCCGAAGGCCCGCCGTCGGGTGCCTCGCGGTAGTACGACCAGTCGTTGCGCACATTGTTGTAGTTGCTGTCCGGCGTGTGCGAGAAACCGGTGACCTGGACCTCGCCGTCGACCTTGTACAGCAGGTTCGGGATGGACCGGAAGTCCCTGCCGCCCTGCCGGACCTCGGTGACGAGCGCGGTGACCGGGTCGAGGGTGTCGTACCCCTGAACGACGACATCGACGCTCGGATACTGGATCAGTTCCTCGGCGTAGTACGTCGCCGAGATGCCGCCGAAGACGGTGAGCGCCTCGGGGTGCACTTCCTTCACCACGGCCGCGAGTTCGACCGAGCCGTGGCAGTGCGCCATCCAGTGCAGGTCGAACCCGAAGATCGGTGCCTCGAAGCGGGCGAGCAGTTTCCTGACGTCCAGTTCGGGATGCAACAGCATCAATGAGGCGACATTGACGATTTTCGTGTCGAACCCGCAGTCGGCAAGACGCTGCTTTATCGAGAACCAGCCGATGGGGTAGATCTCGTAGACCGAGGTGACATTGACGCTGTCGCTGTCGCTGAGATACGCGAACAGCATGTCGTCGCGCTCACGGAATTCATAGACACTGGGCGCGTGCAATAAGAAGAGATCAGCTTCAAGTCGCGATGTTGACGGCTGTTCCGTGATGGTCATTCACGGCCTCCCCTGGCTGACTCCGCGCCAGCAAGATTCACCATGGTTTCTTCCTGCTGAAAGGTTTGTCAAGGGTCGTACGACTGGCGTCGCAATGAATCTTGATTTGCTGCTTTCAGCTCTGCGAAGGTGCCATGCGGAAAGAGATCAGGGGATACTGGTAAACCGTTGTCCGCAACCGGAATCTGACCAGTGTATTTGAGTGCAGGGATCGGTTGCGGAATTGATCAGGCCGATGAATCGGTAATTGATCGGGTGGGGATTCGACAGTTACCGGGTGTAGGTGCGGATGCGGTAGCGCAGCCCGGTTGTGGAGGTCTGCCAGCCTTTGTCCTCGGCGACTTTCCACGCCGGGCCCAGGGCCGGGGCGTAGGTGTCGCCCTCCACGGTCGCGTCGACCTCGGTCACCGAGAGAGTCGTGGCGTGCTCCAGGGCCGCCCGGTAGATCTCACCGCCGCCGATCACCCACGCCGTGGCGGGGGCAGCGGACACCGGCGGCTCGGCCGCGCGCTCCAGGGCCTGTGCGATGGACCCCGCACGCTCCGCGCCCTCGGCCGCCCAGAGCGGATCGCGCGTCACCACGACGTTGCGCCTGCCGGGCAGCGGACGGAACCGCGGAGGCAGCGAATCCCAGGTCCTGCGCCCCATCACCACGGGATGACCGAGGGTGGTGGCCTTGAAGTGCGCCATGTCCTCGGGCAGCCGCCATGGAATGCCGTTGTCCGCGCCGATCACGCCCTCGAGGGTCTGCGCCCAGATCAGCCCGACGTTCATGCCGCTCGGCCCGGCGTTCCTGCCGCTCAGCCCGGCGCTCATACCGCGACCGGGGCCTTGATCGCCGGGTGGTGCTGGTAGTCGACCACTTCCACGTCGGAGTAGGCGTAGCCGAAGAGCGAGTCGGCCTGGCGCAGCCGCAGCCGGGGGAACGCGAACGGGGCGCGCGAAAGCTGCTGGGTCACCTGCTCGACGTGGTTGTCGTAGATGTGGCAGTCGCCGCCGGTCCAGATGAAGTCACCCGGCTCGAGGCCGACCTGCTGCGCCACCATGTGCGTGAGCAGGGCGTAGCTGGCGATGTTGAACGGGACGCCGAGGAACAGGTCCGCGCTGCGCTGGTACAGCTGGCAGGAGAGCTTGCCGTCGGCCACGTAGAACTGGAAGAAGGCGTGGCACGGGGCGAGCGCCATCGCGGGCAGCTCGGCGACGTTCCAGGCGGAGACGATCATCCGGCGGGAGTCCGGGTCCCGGCGCAGCGTGTCGAGGACCTCGCTGATCTGGTCGATGTGCCGGCCGTCCGGGGTGGGCCAGGAACGCCACTGGGCGCCGTAGACCGGGCCGAGCTCGCCGTTCTCGTCGGCCCACTCGTCCCAGATGGTGACGCCGTGCTCCTTGAGCCAGCCGACGTTCGAGTCGCCGCGCAGGAACCACAGGAGTTCGTACACGATGGACTTGAGGTGCACCTTCTTCGTGGTGACCAGCGGAAACCCCTGGGAGAGGTCATAGCGCAATTGGTGCCCGAAGACACTTCGGGTGCCGGTGCCCGTCCGGTCGGCCTTGGCCGTCCCGGAGGTGAGCACCAACGTCAACAGGTCTTCGTACTGGGTGTCCGCCACAGGCGTCGATTCTACTGGCCACCTGCGGGTGCACTCGACGACCATGCCTCTTCGCGCGCCGGGGGCCGGTGTCCGGCTCCCCTCGGCCCGGCCCCGGCGTCGGCCACCCGCTACTCGAAGCGGGTGGTGTCCCCGGCGCCGCGGCGCACGATCTCGATGTCGCCGCCGGAGAAGTCGATGACCGTCGTCGGCTCCGTGCCGCAGTCCCCGGAGTCGAGCACGGCGTCCACGACGTGGTCGAGGCGCTCCTTGATCTCCCAGCCCTGTGTCATCGGGGCGTCCTCGCCGGGCAGCAGCAGGGTGCTGGAGAGCAGTGGCTCGCCCAGCTCGGCGAGGAGCGCCTGGGTGATGACGTGGTCGGGGATGCGGACGCCGACCGTCTTCTTCTTCGGGTGCAGGAGCTGGCGCGGCACCTCCTTCGTCGCGGGCAGGATGAAGGTGTAACTGCCGGGCGTCGCCGCCTTGATCGCGCGGAACACGTCGTTGTCGATGTGCACGAACTCGCCGAGCTGCGCGAAGGTCTGGCACACCAGGGTGAAGTGATGACGGTCGTCGAGGTCGCGGATCGAGCGGATGCGGCTGATGCCGGCACGGTTGCCCAACTGGCACCCCAGCGCGTAGCAGGAGTCCGTCGGGTACGCGATGAGCGCGCCGGACCGGATGCTGTCCGCCACGGTGGTGATGGTGCGCCGTTGCGGGTTCTCGGGGTGCACGTCGAAGTACTTGGCCATCCGCCGAGTCTAGGCGTGTGCGGGTGGGCCCGAAGGGCAGGACGTGGCCGAAGGGGCAGGCGCCCGGTGGCCGAGTGGCCGGGGGTGCGGTCCCGGGACTCTTGCGCCGGACGTGGCCCGTGTAGTCACCTGTCCCTCATGGGGAAGAGGAGCATTGCTTCACTGATCGCCGTCATCGCCGCGGGAGCCCTGCTCACGGGCACGCCGAACCCACCGGCGGAGGCCGCCGCGCCGGACGCCGACGGCCCGGCACCGACGGGCTCGTCCCGGACGGAGGCGGCCGGTGCCACCGACGTACCCGACCGCTACCTCGACACGGTGACGATCCCTCAACTACAGGCACGCATGGCGGACGGCTCGCTGACCTCGTCCGCACTCACCCGTGCCTATCTGCGGCGGATCAAGACCGTCGACCCCAAGATCCACGCGGTCCTGCGCACCAACCCGAAGGCGCTGCGGCAGGCGGCGGCGAGCGACGCGAGGCACCGGCACGGCCGCACCCTCGGCCCGCTCGACGGCATCCCGGTGCTCCTCAAGGACAACGTGAACACCCGCGACATGCCGACGACCGCCGGGTCCCTCGCCCTGGCCGGGAGCCCGCCCGGCACCGACGCCGCCCTCGTGACCAGGCTGCGGGACGCGGGCGCGGTCGTCCTGGGCAAGACCAACCTGTCCGAATGGGCCAACTTCCGGGCGGCCAAGCCCACATCGGGGTGGTCGGCGGTGGGCGGCCAGACCCACAACCCCTTCGTGCTCGACCGCAATCCCTGCGGCTCGTCCTCAGGCTCGGCCGCCGCGCTCGCCGCCTCGCTGTCCCAGGTGGCCATCGGCACCGAGACGGACGGCTCCATCGTGTGCCCGGCCGGGATGAACGGCGTGGTCGGCCACAAGCCGAGCCTCGGCCTGGTGAGCCAGAGCGGCGTCGTGCCGATCTCCGCGGAGCAGGACACCGCGGGTCCCATGGCGCGCAACGTGGTCGACACCGCGCTCACTCTTTCGGTGCTCTCCGGCGAGGGCACGCCCCGCCCCGGCGGCACGCGCGGCCCGCTGAGCGACGCCGGGACGATCCACGGCGACCTGCGCGGCAAGCGCATCGGGCTGTGGCGGCTGCCCTCGCTCGGCCCCGAGGTCGACGCCGTGATGACCCGGACCGCACGGAAGCTGCGCGCCGCCGGAGCCGAGGTCGTCGAGGTGACACCCCCATACCAGGACCGGCTCGCCGAGCTCGAGTTCCCGGCGCTCCTCAGCGAGTTCCACCGGGACATCGACGCCTACCTCGGCACCCGCAAGGGCCCCCGCGACCTCGCCGCGCTCATCGAGTTCAACCGCGCCCACCCCGCGGAGCGGACCTGCTTCGCCGGGCAGGAACTCTTCGAGCAGGCCCTCGCGGCGCCGCCCACCACCGACCCGAAGTACCGGGCCATGCGCGCCGAGTTGAAGGACCTCTCCGGGCGCTCGCTGGACGAGACCATGGCCGCCCACGACCTGGACGCCATCGCCGCGCCCACGAACCCGCCCGCCTGGACGACCGACTGCGCCCGGGGCGACAACGACGTCATCCCGTCCTCCACGCCCGCGGCCGTCGCCGGATACCCGTCCCTCTCGGTGCCCGCGGGACAGGTCGGCGAACTGCCGGTCGGCCTGCTCCTGATGGCGGGCGACCGCCAGGACGCCGAACTCCTCTCGCTCGGGGCGGCGGTGGAGCGCCGCCTGAACGCCTGGCGGGCGCCGCGGTACCTGCCGACGCTGGAACGCTGACCCCCACGTCCACCGGAGCACAGGAGGTGCACGCCCTCCCTTGTCCTCCCTGCCGTCCGAGGCTCCCGTGCGCCCGCCACGCCCGGCGCGCGACGTCGGGGTACCGGCGCGGCGGCGTGCGCCATTCCTGGGCACGCCCTTGCGAATGGTCCGTACCACCGTCTGCGTCCGACCGCCGCCCGTGCGGGGTTCCCCGCTGCCTTCCGGGACTGTTTGCATGGCCCATGCAGCCTCGTGCAGCCCGCACCTCTCGGCCGCACGCTCCGTCACAACGCTGTCGCCACGGCGCCGACCACCCTGGAACCCGCCCCTGACCGCAACCGCGCGGCTACTCCGACACCGGCGTCCTCAAGAAGATCGTCTCCCGGCTGCGGGTACGACAGGTGCGCGTCGGGGAGGTGCTCTTCGACGCCGGACAGCCCGTCGCCGAGGCCTACCTCGTCGTGCACGGCCGCATCACCCGCTACGCCACGGGCGAGTTCGGCGAGGAGGGAGTCATCGGCGTCTTCACCGGCGGCGATCAGATGGGGGACGGGCCGTCGGCAGGGCCGACCCGCTGTGGCTCAGCTCGGTGCGGGCCGAGACGCCCGGTGTCGTCCTCGTGCTGCCCTGGGACTCCCTGCAGCCGATCGTGGAGGGCGCCCCCTCCCTCGCGGCGCACCTGGACGCGTGAGTTCGGGTTGCTGCACAGCGTCGACTACGGCCGGCGCATCAGCACCTACACCGGCCCGCCCACACCCGACGACCTCGACGAACTCCTCTCCATACGCCGCAAGACCAAGCTGTTCCTGGCCCACCCGAAGGCGATCGCGGCGTTCTTCCGCCAGTGCAACAAGCCCGGCCTCGTGCCGGTCACGGTCACCGTCGACGGGCACGAGGTGCCCGCGTGGCGGGGCGTGCCGCTGTTCCCGTCTCGGCCTGGAACAGGACGCCCACCACCGTCATCCTCTACGACGGCACCTGCACCGGACGCCTGGGCCCGCTCCCGGGCTGGTTCAAGGGCGATCTCCACCCCGACCACGACAACAGGCTGAGCTAGGTCGACGCGACCTGCTGAGCCACACCCGACACCAAGAACGTCCAGGTCGACCGAGTGCGGCCGACCTGGACGTTCGTGTTTCCGGGCGACGTCAACGATCAATTGACGTCAGGGAATTCTCAGGCGAGGTCGAACCGGTCGAGGTCCATGACCTTGCCCCACGCGGCGGCGAAGTCGCGCACGAACTTCTCCTTCGCGTCGTCGCTCGCGTAGACCTCCGCCAGCGCGCGCAGCTCGGAGTTCGAGCCGAAGACCAGGTCGGCACGGGTGCCGGTCCACTTGACCGCGCCGCTCGCGTCGCGGGCCTCGAACTCGTCCTGCGCCGAGGACGTCGACTTCCATGTCGTCCCCAGGTCCAGCAGGTTGACGAAGAAGTCGTTGGTCAGTGTGCCCGGCTTGTCGGTGAGGACGCCGTGCTTGGACTGCCCGTGGTTGGCCCCGAGGACGCGCAGGCCGCCGACGAGGACGGTCATCTCGGGGGCGCTCAGCGTCAGCAGGTTCGCCTTGTCGAGCAGCAGGTACTCGGCCTGGAGGCGGTTGCCCTTGCCGGTGTAGTTGCGGAAGCCGTCGGCGGCGGGCTCCAGGGCGTCGAACGACTCGACGTCCGTCTGCTCCTGGGTGGCGTCGACACGGCCCGGCGAGAACGGCACCTGGACCTCGACGCCGCCGTCCTTGGCCGCCTTCTCGACGGCCGCGGTGCCCGCGAGGACGATCAGGTCGGCCAGCGAGACCTGCTTGCCGCCCGCGGAGTCGAAGGCCTCCTTCACGCCTTCGAGGGTGCGCAGCACCTGGGCGAGCTCGTCCGGGTTGTTGACCTCCCAGTTGCGCTGCGGCTCCAGGCGGATGCGGGCGCCGTTGGCACCGCCGCGCTTGTCGCTGCCCCGGAAGGACGAGGCCGCGGCCCAGGCGGTGGAGACGAGCTGGGAGACGGTGAGGCCGGAGCCGAGCACCCGCTCCTTGAGGTTCGCGATGTCCGCGGCGTCGATGACCTCACCGGTGCGCGCGGGCAGCGGGTCCTGCCAGAGCAGTTCCTCGGCGGGGACCTCCGGGCCGAGGTAGCGGACGACCGGGCCCATGTCACGGTGCGTCAGCTTGTACCAGGCGCGGGCGAAGGCGTCCGCGAACTCCTCCGGGTTCTCGTAGAAGCGGCGCGAGATCGGCTCGTAGATCGGGTCGAAGCGCAGCGAGAGGTCCGTGGTGAGCATCGTCGGGAGGTGCTTCTTCGACGCGTCGAAGGCGTCCGGGATGATCGCCTCGGCGTTCTTCGCCACCCACTGGTTCGCACCGGCCGGGCTCTGGGTGAGCTCGTACTCGTACTCGAAGAGGTTCTTGAAGAACCCGTTGCCCCACTGGGTCGGCGTGGTGGTCCAGGTGACCTCGAGACCACTGGTGATGGCGTCCTTGCCGACACCCGTGTTGTACGTGCTCTTCCAGCCGAGGCCCTGCTGCTCCATCGGGGCGGCCTCGGGGTCGTCGCCCACGTTGTCCGCGGGACCGGCGCCGTGGGTCTTGCCGAAGGTGTGGCCGCCGGCGATGAGGGCGACGGTCTCCTCGTCGTTCATCGCCATGCGGCGGAACGTCTCGCGGATGTCGCGGGCCGCGGCGATCGGGTCCGGGTTGCCGTTGGGGCCCTCGGGGTTGACGTAGATGAGGCCCATCTGGACCGCGCCGAGCGGGTTCTCCAGCTCACGGTCACCGGTGTAGCGGGCGTCACCCAGCCACTCGGTCTCGGGGCCCCAGTAGACGTCCTCCTCCGGCTCCCACACGTCCTCGCGGCCGCCGGCGAAGCCGAAGGTCTTGAAGCCCATCGTCTCCAGGGCGACGTTGCCGGTGAGGACCATCAGGTCGGCCCAGGAGATGTTCTTGCCGTATTTCTTCTTGACCGGCCACAGCAGTCGGCGGGCCTTGTCGAGGCTGGCGTTGTCCGGCCAGCTGTTGAGCGGCGCGAACCGCTGCTGGCCGGCGCCGGCGCCGCCGCGGCCGTCGCTGATGCGGTACGTGCCCGCGCTGTGCCAGGCCATCCGGATCATGAGCGGGCCGTAGTTGCCGAAGTCGGCGGGCCACCAGTCCTGCGAGGTGGTGAGCACCTCGGCGATGTCCCGCTTGACGGCGGGCAGGTCGAGGGAGTTGAACGCCTCGGCGTAGTCGAACTCCTCGCCGAGCGGGTTGGCCACGGCGGGGTTCTTGGCGAGGATCTTCAGGTTCAGCCGGTCCGACCACCACTGGCGGTTGCCGCCGCCCTGCGTGGGGTGCGGCGCACGGTGGGCGACCGGGCAGCCTCCGCCCTCCTCGACCTTCGCGTCTGTGACGATTGCGTCCGGGTTCTCAGCCATGGGAAGCCTTTCGAACTGAGTGAATCGTGGTGCTGGAGGGCTGCGCGCGAGGAACGGTGACCGCCGGAACAAGGTCAGGCAGGGGGACGAGGTCGATCGAAACGGACCGCCCCGCTCCCTTGGTCATCGTAGGAAACCGATCCTACGATGGACGCTGTCCAGGTCAAGAAGCTCAACTGATTCATATTGATTCAGAATCCGTACGGCTCCCGGTAAACTTGGAGTACGCCACCGAGCCTGAATGGGTGAACCGATATGAGCGACCTGCTGGAGCGACTGCGAGGGCGTGGCTGGCGGGTGACCTCCCAGCGGCGTGTCGTCGCGGAGGTCCTCGACGGTGACCACGTGCACCTGACGGCCGACGAGGTGCACGCCCGCGCGGCGCACCTGCTGCCGGAGATCTCCCGGGCGACGGTCTACAACACCCTGGGCGAGATGGTCTCCCTCGGCGAGGTCATGGAGGTCTCCACCGACGGCCGCGCCAAGCGGTACGACCCCAACGCCCACCACCCACACCAGCACCTGGTGTGCTCCAACTGCGGCGCCATCCGCGACGTCCACCCGAGCGGCGACCCCCTCGCCGACCTGCCGCAGGACCAGCGCTTCGGCTTCACGGTGTCGCAGGTCGAGGTCACCTACCGCGGGCTGTGCCCCACCTGTTCCTAGACCCTCCCCGCCACCCGGCCGGGAGTGTCCGGCAGGGGCGCCTCACGGACCGCGATCCGTCGCGGGAACGCCGTCGCACTGTGGCCGGAATTGTCGTCTGACGAGGGTTCAATTCCGGCTGATACTCAGGGCTGGGCGATCCGTCCCGCATTCCCCATGTCCGGAGGCCGCTGATGCACCAGACCAGTGTTCCGACCACCGCCGTCCTCACCGCCTGGCTGTCGGGTGCCGAGAGCGCGTACGGCCAGGCGAACCCCGCCGGGCCGCTGTACGTCGGCGGCACCGCCGCCGAGGCCGCGCTCACCGACCCGAGCGACTCCCTCTACGGCTTCTGTTCCAGCCCGAGCGGCTCGCACGGCAGTTGGTGCTGCTGACCGACACGCGGGCGTGGGGGACCGCGCGTGACGTCGCGTGCCCGGGCGTGTCGCGAGGTTCCTCGCGCCCTGTGGTGGTCGTTGTGGTCGTGCGGGTCGTCGGACAGGGGGACGGTGGACGGTGAGCGGATCGGCGGCGGGGCACAGACCTGAGCAGCGGTACGAGGAGGAGCGGCACGAGGCGGACTGGTTCGCCCAGCCGGTACGCGCCATCGCCCGCCCCTGGCACGACGAACTGGCCCGGCGCCTCGCTGCCGTGGACGGGCTCGGCCGCGCCGAGCGGGACGTGATCCTCCAGGCCGGGCACACCTCCCTGCTGCGGTCCTTGCACGCCAAGCTGTCCCGCCTGTTCCTGATCGAACTCCACGCGCTGCGCATGTCGGCCGCCGGTGGACGTGCCGACGAGGGCGCCGGAGCCGGGTCCGACACGGAGACCTGGGCCGCGTTCATCGAGCAGGCCTGCGAGGAGGGATACGTCGACCGGCTCGCCGAGCGCTACCCGACCCTCGGCGCCCGGATCGCGGCGGTGGCACGGCTCTCCGTGGCCGCGACGGCGGGCTTCGCCGAACGGCTCGGCGCCGACCGCACACTGCTGCGGCCTCTCCTCGGCGCGCCCGCGGGGGAGTTACAGGCCCTCGCGTTCGGCGCGGGCGACAGCCACCGGGGCGGCCTGACCGTCAGCCGGGCCGACTTCGCCGCCGGAAGCGTCATGTACAAGCCGCGGCCGTCCGGGACCGATGTCGCCCTGGGCGCCCTCCTGGACGAGTTGTTCGCGGACTTGCCCGACGCCCCGCCGCCGGACCGCCGCATCCGGGTGCCGCGCACCCTGGCACGCGAGGGCTACGGCTGGGCCGAGTTCGTCCACCACCGCTACTGCGCGGACGACGCCGAACTCGCCGCGTTCTACCGGAACGTCGGCCACTGGCTGGCGGTACTGCGCTTCACCGGCGGCACCGACATGCACGCCGAGAACATGATCGCCGCGGGCCCGGTGCCGGTGATCGTGGACGGCGAGACGCTGTTCGACGCCCCCGCACCGTTCCCGCCCAGCGGCCAGGGCCAGGCGGTCGACGTGGCGGCGGCCGCGATCCGCCGCACCGTCCTGCGCACCGGACTGCTGCCCGTGCGCGGCACCGGCTTCGCGCTCGCGGGCGTGGACATCTCCGGCGTCGGGGCCCTGCCCGGCCAGCAGCCGCTGATCCCGAACCCGGTGATCGCCGACGGCGGCACCGCGGCGGCCCGCTTCGAGGTGGACCTGGTGGCGATGCCCACCGCGGGCAACCACCCCAGCCCCGCACCCGTACTGAGCACGTACTGGGACCGGATCCTGGCCGGGTTCCGGGAGATGACCGCGCGACTGCACCGGCCCGGCACCGACCCGCACCGGCTGCTGCGCCGGTTCGAGGGCACCCGGGCGCGGCGCATCCTGCGGCCCACGCAGGCCTACGTCGACATCGGCCGGATGCTCTGGCACCCCGCCTCGCTGCACGACGAGACGGCGGCCGTCGAGCGGGCCCGGGACATTCTGCGCCGCAACGCCGAGGTGCTGCCCGGCGCGCCGACGGACCGCGCGGCCATCGACGCCGAGATCGCCGACCTGCTGGTCGGGGACGTACCGATGTTCGGCTTCACCGTGGACACGGCCGCGATCGGGGCCACCGTCGAGGACTGGCACGGCGCCGATCTGGCGCTGGAGGAGTCGGTGATCCAGGACGCGCTGGTGGGCGCGTACCTCAACGAGCGTTCGCTGCCCGCCCGGGTGCAGGCGGCCGCCCATGAGCCGCACGCCCGCGACCGGGAGCGGCGCCGGCGGGAGCTGGCCGCGCAGATGGTGCGGCGGCTGTGCGACGGGGCGGTGCGCGGCGAGGACGGCACGGTCACCTGGATCAGCCCGGTCTTCACGCCCGCGGGATGGTCGATCAGGGTGCTGCCCGCCGACCTCTACACCGGGCAGGGCGGGGTGGCGTTGACGCTCGCGGAGTACGTGAGCGAGGTGCGGGCGGGGCGGGCGGACCCGGTGCCGGGTGTCGCCGAGACGTTCGAGGGGGCGTTGCGGGTCCTGGTGGGTACGGAGGACCGGACGGCCACGCCGTCGGCGGGGGCGTTCAGCGGGGCGGCGTCGCAGGTGTGGACGTGGCTGGCGCTGCACCGGGTCCTCGGCGACGACTGGCTCCTGGAGCGGGCCGCGGCGCGGGCCGAACTGCTCGCACCGGCGGGGCGGTTGATCGAGGACGACGTCGAAGTGGACCTGCTGAACGGGGCCGCGGGCGCGGTCGTGCCGCTGCTCAACTTGGCCGCGGCGACGGGGCAGGACCGGTGGCTGGCCGCCGCCGCGCACGTCGGCCGCCGCCTGGAGGGCCTGGCCACGGTCGAGGGGAGCGGCGCGCGCTGGACGACGCGGCTCAACCCCGAGGGCATCGGCGGCTTCGCCCACGGCGCCACCGGCATCGGCTGGGCGCTGACCAGGCTCGCCCTCAGCGACGCGGGCACGGCGGCGGAACGGGGTGGCTGGCTCCGGCTCGGCGAGCGGGCCTTCGCGTTCCAGGAGTCCCTGTACCGGCCCGCGGACGGCAACTGGCTCGATGTGCGCGTCGGCGCCGAGGAGGACTTCTTCACCAGCTGGTGCCACGGCAGCGCGGGAATCGGCGTCGGCATGCTGGATCTGCACCGGCGCACGGGTGATCCGGTGCACCTGGACATGGTCCGCCGTGCCGCGTGTGCCTGTGCGGCGGAGGGCTTCGGCTGGAGCCACACCCTGTGCCACGGCGACCTCGGCCTCTGGGAATTCCTCACGTCCGTGGACTTCGGCAGCGCGTCCGACGTGGACTTCGGCACCGCTTCCGACCTCGACGGTGAAATCCTCACCGGCCTCGAACAGCGCGGCCCGGTCGGCGGTCTGGCGCGTGAGGCGTTCTCACCGAGCCTCATGTCGGGTCTTTCGGGCGTCTTGCACACACTGCTGCGGATGCACCATGAGGCGGCACTGCCGAACCCTCTTCTCCTTGACTGAGCCCACGGTTTCGGGGGCCTTCTAGGGAAAGATTTGACTTGTGATCCATGTCACATCTCGCCCGTGAAAGATCTTGGTCTGGGATATCCACACAGCTGTTTGGTTGTGGCACGATGCCAACGGATTGCCCATGGCCGAAGTAACCGATTGCGAAGCTTTCGACGTAGGTCTTGTCTTGCTGAGAACGACTTGTTGATGGTGTTGGCTGGACGTAATTCGGGGGATGCAAGAGTGTCATCTGTCATTGTTGTTGGATACCGTGATGACCTTGACCGCGCGGTGCGGAGTCGAGGATTGGATCCCTACTACATCGTGCAGGCGCCGTTGAGCCCGCCGCCAGGGCGAAGGTTCACGAGCGTCGCTGACATGGAGAACGCTCAGGAATTGCTGAGAGCGGTGCTCGCCGCGCGCATCGATGATGTGGCGGGCGTGCTGAGCGTGCATGAGATGGGTGTGTTCGGGGCGGCCTATCTGCGGCAGCAGCTGAACCTTCCCGGGAACCGGGATTCGAGGACGGCCCTGTATTTCCGGGACAAGTACCTGCAGAAGAGCTGCCTGCCGGACGACGTCAGGCGCGCCCGGTGCCGGTACGTCACACAAGGCACTTCATTCGCCGAACTCGTCGGCGAGTTGGGTGACGTCTTCGTCGTCAAACCCGCGACCGGAGCGGGTTCTCTGCGTACGGAAATCGTGCGCACGCCGGATGAATACGCGCGAGCCCTGAAGGAGCTGCCGGGCCAGTCGGACGTGGGCGTGGTCGCCGAGTCCTTCATCGATGCCCCGGAAGTCTATATGGACGGCATCTGGGAGGGCGGCGAGCTTCGCTGGTCGTCCATGAGCAGCAATCACATTGCGCCGCTCAGCGCCGTGAAGGGAGGTGTCCTCGCCGCGCACATCCTCGACAGGAGGCGGCAACCGGAGCTGTTCCGGCGGGCGGAGAAACTCGCCAGGCGTGTACTCGCCAGTCTGGGCGCACCGGATTGCGTGTTCCATATGGAGGCGTTCGTCGAAGAGTCGGGGCTGACTCTCGGTGAATGTGCCATCCGGCTCCCCGGGGCGCTGTCTCCGAACGTCAACAAATTGACGTTCGGCGTCGACCTCTTCGACGCCGAGATCAGCCTCGCGCTCGGGGAGCGGATCACTCAGGAACTGGACGGCGGAGCACCGGATCGCTTCTACGGTTACATCCTTCTGCGTCGCTCCCGGGCCCTGACCCAGGAGGACTTCGAGCGCGCCTTCACCTTCGACGAGATCGACTACCCCTCGTCGCCGGACGCGCCGCTCGGCCCGTACGGCCGCGTCGGGCAGGCCGTCGTGTCCGACGAGGACGAGCTGCAACTGCAGAAAACGATCGAGGACATCGTGCGTTTCAACGAGCTCGGCTGAGCCCGGACGTTCCGTCAGGCTCGGTCGGCACAAGCATCGCGGCAGGCTGCATTCGGGGGAGACGAGAATGCCGACAATGATCGTCATCGGGTACCGGGAGGATCTGGACCGGGCGCTGCGGCGCCGGGGCCTGGAACCCCACTACATCGTGCAGGCACCGGCGAGCCCGCCGCCGGGGCGCAGGTGGACGCGGGTCGCCGACATGGAGAACGTCCAGGAAGTCCTGCGGGCCGTGCTCGCCGCGCGCGTCGACGATGTGGCGGGTGCGCTGAGCGTGCATGAGATGGGTGTGTTCGGGGCGGCCTATCTGCGGCAGCAGCTGAACCTTCCCGGCAACAAGGACTCGAAGACAGCGCTGTATTTCCGGGACAAGTATCTGCAGAAGAGCAAGCTGCCGCCGCAGATCAAGCGGGCGCACTGCCGGTATGTCACCCAGGACACCTCCCACGCGGACCTCGTCGGCGATCTGGGGGACGTCTTCGTCATCAAACCGGCGACCGGCGCCGGTTCCGTGCGGACGAATATCGTGCGTTCCCCGGAGGAGTTCGCGCGCGCCGTGGACGTGCTTCCGGGACAGTCGGACGTGCAGATCGTCGCCGAGTCCTTCATCGACGCGCCGGAAGTCTATATGGACGGCATCTGGAGCGACGGTGATCTCCTGTGGTCGTCGATGACCCGCTATCACCTCTCACCACTGAGTGCGGCACACGGCGCCGTGCTTGCCGCGCACATCCTCGACAAACGACGGCACGCGGCGCTTTTCCAGCGGACGGAGGAAATCGCCCGACAGACGCTCTCCCACTTGGGTGCGCCCGACTGTGTCTTCCACTTGGAAGTATTCGTGGAGGAATCCGGGTTGACCTTCGGCGAGTGCGCTGTCCGGCTGCCAGGGGCGCTGTCTCCGAACGTCAACCAATTGACCTTCGGGGTCGACCTCTTCGACGCCGAGATCAGCCTCGCGCTCGGAGAGCCGATAAGACTGACGTTGGGAGACAGCGCGCCTGAGCGCTTTTACGGATACCTCCTACTGCGTCGCCCTGAAGGAAACACCTTGACCCAGGAGGACTTCGAGCGGCGTTTCGTCTTCGACGAGATCCAGTACTCGTCGTCGCCCGACACTCCGCTCGGTCCTTACGGCCGCGTCGGGCAGGCGATCGTATCCGACCCGGACGAGCTGAACCTGCAGAAGAAGATCGAGGACATCGTGCGATTCAATGAGCTCGGCTGAACAATGAGCCCCGCCGAAAGCACCTCACGGCCACCCGCTCGACGCGCCCGAAAGGCCATGCGCGCCCATGTGTGCCGACTGACATCAGCTGTCGGCCCTCGATTATCCGTGTACGGCATGACGCCCTGAGGCCGTGACACACAGCAAGCGGTGATCCGGGCGGCACAGACGCCCTTTCCCATACCGAAGCACGAGGACGCCCCGGCGCGCAGCAGCGGCCCCGCCTCTCCTCGTACGGCTTCGCCATCCCTAAAACACCCCATCGTGATGGAAATTCAGGGCCGTTTTCCGACCCTTCTGATCGGAGGTCTCCGCCCCCATGCCGGAACACATATCCGCCTCGACGCTTCCGCGACTCCTGGAGAGCGCGGCACGTGACACCACCCGAGGCATCACCTTCATCGGCGGCTCGTTCCTCTCCTACGCCGAACTGCGCGACAGCGCCCGCCGGATCACCCAAGGGCTGCGCGGCCAGGGCGCCGCCCCGGGAGACCGCGTACTGATCGCCGCCAACGACCCCGAGTCCTTCTTCCGCGCCTTCTGGGGCTGCGTCCTCGGCGGCCTCGTACCGTGCCCGGTCGCGCCGCCCGCCGACCCCTCCCGGTGGCAGACACAACTGGAGCACCTGCGTGCCCTGTTGGACGACCCGCTGGTCGTCGCCTCCAAGGCCACCCATGCCGACCTGCCCGACATCGGCCTGCGGACCGTGACGGTGGAGGAATTGAGCCACGCCGCACCCGACCCCGCCGACTCCCACACACCCGATCCCGCCGACCTCACCCTCCTCATGCTGACCTCCGGGTCCACCGGATCCAGCAAGGCCGTCCGGCTCACCCACGCCAACCTCCTCGCCGCACAGGCGGGCAAGGCCGGAGCCCTCGACCTCGGCCCCACCGACACCTCGTTGAACTGGATCTCCACCGACCACATCGCCGCCATCGAGGCGCATCTGCTGCCGATGTTCAACGGCGCCGACCAGGTCATGGCCACACCCGCGACGGTCCTCGCGGACCCGGTGGAGTTCCTCAGGCTGCTCGCGGCGCACCGGGTGCGCGTGACCTTCACCCCGAACTTCCTGTTCGGGCAGATCAACCAGGCCCTCGCCCAACGGCCCCCCGCGCGGGACGAAGTGGACCTGTCGCACGTGCGGCACATCATCTCCGGCGGCGAGGCCACCGTCACCGCGACCGTGCGGGACTTCCTGGCCGCGCTGGCCCCGTACGGGCTGCGCCAGGACGTCATCGTGCCCGCGTTCGGGATGACCGAGACGTGCGCGGGCAGCGTGTTCAACCGCGACTTCGCCGCCCGCGACCTGCGGACCGAGTTCCCGCCGCTGGGACGGCCGGTCCGGGGCCTGCGCATCCGGATCACCGACGGCGAGGGGCACGTCCTCGCCTCCACCGACGCGCCGGGGTCGGCCGACGCGGGCGAGGTGCAACTGCACGGCCCGATGGTCACCGACGGGTACTTCGGCAACGACGAAGCCACCGCGCAGGCCTTCACGGCCGACGGCTGGTTCCGCACCGGAGACCTGGGATCCCTGGACTCCGACGGCCGGCTCACGCTGGTCGGGCGGACCAAGGACTCCATCATCGTCAACGGCGTCAACTACTACAGCCACGACCTGGAAGCGGCCCTCGACGAGCTGGACGACGTGCGGCGGGGGCAGGTCGCGGCCTTCCCGATCCGGCCCGACGGCGCCGACTCCGAACAACTCGCCGTCGCGTTCGTCCCGGCGGACGACCCCACCGACGACACGGCGGTGTACCGGGCGCTCGTCGCGATCCGCAGCTCCACGGTGATGCACTGGGGGTTCCGGCCCCAGCTCATCCTCCCCGTCACCGAGGAGCAGATACCCCGCAGCAACCTCGGGAAGATCCAACGCACCCGGCTGCGCACGGCCGTCGAAGCGGGCGGCCTCGACCGGGCGGCCCACCGGGCGGCCGAGGTGAGCACCCGGTTCCTCGGCGCCCACGTGGCACCCGAAGGAGCCGCCGAGACCGCGCTGGCCGACATCTACGCCCGCGTCCTGAACGTCAAAACGGTGCCGGTCACGGCCAGCTTCTTCGACCTGGGCGGCACCTCCCTGGACGTGCTGCGGCTCAAGCTGGAGATCCAGACCGGGTTCGGCATCGACGACGTACCGATGGCGACCCTCCTGCAGGCCCCGACCGTACGAGCCCTCGCCGGACGCCTCACCGGCGGGCGGAGCGCCGACGGAGACACCGCCTACGACCCGCTGGTGCCTCTACAGGTCACCGGGGACGGAACGCCGTTGTTCTGCGTGCACCCCGGCCTGGGGGAGGTGCTCGTGTTCGTGAACCTCGCCAAGTACTTCACCGGCGAGCGGCCGTTCTACGCGCTGCGGGCCCGCGGGTTCGGGCAGGGCGAAAGCCACTTCGCCTCGTTCGACGAGATGGTGTCCACGTACGTCGACGCGATCCGGCGGACACAGCCCAGTGGGCCCTACGCCGTCGCGGGCTACTCCTACGGCGCGGCCGTCGCCTTCGAGATGGCCAAGCGGCTGGAGGCCGACGGCGACGAGGTCAAGTTCGTCGGCGTCTTCAACCTGCCGCCGAGCATCTCCGGCCGCATGAACGAGATCACCTTCACCGACGGCGCCATCAACCTCGCCCTGTTCCTCGAACTGATCGGCCCCGCCGACGTCGAAGCCCTCACCACCAGGCTCCGCGACCTCCCCGACGCCGACCAGCTCGCGTATCTCATCGACCAGGCCCCGCCGCGCCGCCTCACCGAACTCGACCTCACCGTCGAGCGGTTCACCGCCTGGGTGAACCTCGCCCAGAGCATGGTCCACCTCGGCCGCACCTACGAACCCTCCGGGTCGGTCGCGCGGACGCAGGTCTTCTACTGCACCCCGCTGCGCGGCACCAAGGAGGAGTGGCTGAACAACCAGCTCCGCCACTGGGACGACTTCACCCGCACCACCAACCGGTACATCGAAGTCGACGGCGAGCACTACACCCTCATGAGCCCGCAGCACGTACAGACCTTCCAGGCGACCCTGCGGCGCGAACTGGGCCGGGCGCTCGCGGGACAGACCGACACGGCCGACACCACCGGGAGCCACTGACCATGCAAGGCAAGAAGATCCTCATCACCGGCGGCACCGGCCAGGTGGCGCGGCCCGTCGCCGAGGCGCTCGCCGCCGACAACGAAGTGTGGTGCCTGGGCCGCTTCGGCGACCTGACCGCCCGCAAGGCCCTGGAGGAACAGGGCGCCCACACCTACACCTGGGACATGGCCGACGGCGACCTGGAGGACCTGCCGCGCGACTTCACCCACGTTCTGCACTCGGCGGTGCACCGCGGAGACAGGGCCGACTTCGAGGCGACCGCGCGCATCAACGCGGTCGGCACGGCGCGGCTCATGACGCACTGCGCCACCGCGGACGCGTTCCTGTACGTGTCGTCCGGCGTCGTCTACCACCGCGCCGACCGCACCCACCGCTACCGGGAGGGCGACCCCCTCGGCGGCACGGCGCCCTGGCTGCCGACCTACCCCATCGCCAAGCTCTCCGCCGAAGGAGTCGTGCGGGGCCTGGCCGAAGCACTCGCGCTGCCCTCGGTGATCGCCCGGCTCAACATCGCCTACGGCCCGTACGGCCACGGCGGTGTCCCGATGATCCTCTTCAACGAGATGCGCCGGGGCGAGCCGTGCGCGGTGCCGCGCGAGGGCCAGAACTACTGCAACCTCCTGCACACCGACGACGTCGTCCGGCAGGTGCCCCTGCTGTGGGAGGCGGCGCGGACACCCGCGCAGGTCGTGAACTGGGGCGGCGACGAGGAGGTCGGCGTCACCGACCTGCTGGAGTACATGTCCGCGCTCACCGGCGTGCCCGTGCGCCTCGAGCGGGGCGACTACAGCCGCGAGACCGCGATCTTCGACCACAGCACCCGCCGCGGTCTGATCGGCGACTGCTCGGTCGCCTGGAAGACCGGCATCGCCCGCACCCTGGCGGAGCTGTTCGAGGAGTACCAGGAACGCATCGGGGAGTACTTCGACACCCGCCTCGACAGCGAACGGAGCTAGCATGCGCAGGCCCTCAGATCTCGACGCGCTCCAGCAGGTCCTCCGCGCGGCCCTCGGCTCCGCCGAGCCCGTGGCCCCCCTGGCCCAACTCGGCCAGGACACCGGGGCGTTCGCCGTCCTCGACCCCGCGGTGCTCGCACGTCCCACCCTCATCGGCGGCGGATCCCTGTACAGCCCGACCAGCCCCGTCCCGGCCCCGCACGCCCTCGCGGAGCTGGTCCGCCGCGCGGAGACGCTGGACGTGCGCCAGATCCTCGTGCCCGGCGTGCGCCGCAGCGACGACACCCGCGCACTGCGGGCCGCGGGCCTCGCGCCGGTCCCCGCCGACCCCGAGTGCGTCGTGCGGCTGACGGGGGAGGTGGACGACGTGCTGCGGACCCGCGTCGGCACCGACCGGCTCCGCGATGTCCGGCGCCGCCACCACGCGGTGTCCCAGGACACCACGTGGGAGCGGATCAGGCTGCGCGACCTCGACGGGAAGCCGTGGGCGCGCGCGGCCTTCGCGGACCTCCACCGGCGCCAGACGGAGCGGAGGCAACAGGCGGAGCACGGGGCTCAGGCGGCGGACCAGCCCCAGGGCGACGGCCACCACCACCCGTACAACGCCGACGCCCTCGACGCCCTCGCCCACGGCGTGCTCGCCGACCGCACCCAGATGTTCGTACGCCGCCGCGACGACACCGTTGTCCAGGTCGGACTGACGACGACGTCCCACAACGGCCGGGGCGTCTACTGCCTCACGCAGGCCATCGACCACGAGGACGCCGCCGTGCGCGACGACCTGTACGAGGCCACCCTGTACCAGCTGTACGTCGAAGCCCGGACCTCCGGCCTGGAGTGGGTGCACCTCGGCCGGGGGGACGCCGAGCGCATGCGGTGCCTCGGGGCCGACCTGTTCGTCCCCCTCGACCACTGGCTGCGCGCCCCGGAGGTGACGGCCCCTGAGGGCGGGCGGGAGGAACCGGAACTCTCGCGGTTCACGGCCCCGCCCGTCACGACGGTGCCGGTCCCGGGCCCGGCCCGCTTCCGCCACCAGCCGCGGTTCGACACGGTCGACCTGACGAGCAACACCAACCCGTTCCTCGGACCCGAGGGCCAGTACCCCCACCTCGACACGGCGGAGCTCGCCCACACCTATCTGAGCACCATCGCGGCGCTGCCCGGCCACGAGGGCGTCGACGCCCTCAGCACCGACCACGTGCTGTTCACCAGCGGGGCGGTCGACGGCGTCATGCTGCTCCTCGCGGCGCTGGCCTCGCCGGGCGAGAGCGTCTGCGTCACGCCCCCGACGTTCCCGCTGTACACCCACTTCGCCCGCGTCCTGCGCCTGCCGCTCGTGGAGGTGCCGCTGCGCGGCGACGACCTGTGCGAGCTCGACACCGAGCGGATCCTCGCCGCGGACCCACGGGTCACCATCCTGTGCGATCCCAACAACCCCGTCGGGACCAGGCTCGACCTGGAGCAGGTGCACGCCCTCGTCACGGGCACCAGCGGCGTCGTGGTCATCGACGAGGCGTACGTGGAGTTCAGCGAGAACCCCTCGTACGCCGCCCTGGTCGCCCGGCACGACAACCTCATCGTGCTCCGCACCCTCTCCAAGGCCTGGGGCCTGGCCGGGGCGCGCTGCGGGGTCGCGCTCGCGCAGCCCGGCGTCATCGAGGCCCTGCGACGGCTCCAGGTGCCCTTCGGGTTCACCGACGCCTCGCAGCGCGCCGTGCGGGACCGGCTCACGAACGCGGGCCCGGCGCTGGCCGCCATCAAGCTCATCCGCGCCGAGCGGGAGCGGCTGGCGGCAGCCCTCGCCGATCACCCCGCGGTGGACCGGGTGTTCCCCTCGCAGACCAACTTCCTGCTGGTCCGCCTCCACAAGCACGACCTGGTGATGGAGCGGTTGCGCGACGCCGGCATCGCCGTCGCCGACACGGGCCACGTCATCCCCGCCACGTGTCGCGTCTCCATCGGCAACCAGCGCGCGAACGACGCCTTCCTGGAAGCGCTGTCCTTCGCCCTGTGAGCCAGCCGCTCATGCGGCGGCCAGAAGAGACGCTGCCGCCCGCAACCACCCCGACATCCCTCGGAAAGGACCCGTCCCGTGGGCACCGAGCCACACCCCGCCCCTTCCCACCCGTCCCTGACCAGCACGGTCGTGGCCAAGAACTTCGACCGCTGGAGCCCGCCGCTGATCAAGGAGTTCGACGACAACGTCCACAACGGCTGCGTCGGCCAGACCCTGCTCAAAGAAACCGAGACGCTGCGCGTCTGGGAGACCACGCTCGAGCCGGGCGAGCGGATCCCGGTCCACCGGCACGTCCTCGACTACACGTGGATCGCCCTCACGGACGGCCGGGCCCGCCAGCACGCGAGTGACGGAGCCTCGCGCGAGATCACATACGTACGCGGGCAGACCCTCCACTTCCCCTTCGAGGCGGGCCGCTACCACCTGCACGACCTGAAGAACATCGGTGAGGACGTCCTGTCGTTCCTGGTCGTGGAGACGAAGGACGGGGCGAACGAGCCCGTGGAGCTTCCCTAGCCGGACCGGGGCGCGGTCGGCGGCCGGTGGTCACAGCCGACGGCCGGCCTCGTCCCCGCCGGGATCGTCGGCGAGCGCGATCGCCGTGGTGATCCGCTTGCCGACGGGCTCCCGCTGCACGTGCAGGCTCTGGCACACGGCCATCACGATCTCCAGGCCGTGCTGGCCGATCCGGTCCGGGTCGGCGGGCAGGACCGCGGGCAGCGCGGGTTCGCTGTCCCACACCGTGACGTTGACGGCCCCGCCGTGCGCCTCCAGCGTCAGCAGGCACGGCCCCGGCGCGTACTTGCGGGCGTTGGTGACCAGCTCGCTGACCACCAGCTGCACGGTGCTCAGCACACGCAGGGAGACGGGCAGCCCGTGCACGGCTTGAATGTCGGTGAGGAACGCCCGGGCCAGGTCCCGGGCGGCGCCGATCTCCTCGCTGCCCTCGAAGGCACGGGACACCGACAGGTCGCCGCCGACCAGCGACGACGCGTCGCACTCCGCCGCAACCCGATCCATCTGGTCCGTCCCGCCCGCTCTGAAGCCGTGTCTCACAGGAACGCCTCTACCCCGAAAACGTGACGGAACGCGGCTGGATCTCGCTGGTCTTCTCCGTGTGGGGGAGAGGGGCGCGGCCGCCGCCCGGCCTCTCCCCGACGTGCGTGACGCGCGCACGCCATGATCCGGGTGTACGGACGGCACCCTTCCGTCCGGACCGGCCACCTGGCCCCCAGCGGTGGTGCGGGACCCTTCGTCGACGCGGTCCGCTCCTTCGCCGCCCGCCATGGCGTCCCTGTCGGCGAGGCCCGCGACGGTCAGAGGGCGCCACGGGTAGTGGGTGCCACGGCTGGAGGGTGCCGATCAGG
This sequence comes from Streptomyces sp. NPDC041205, assembly GCF_055591765.1. Lineage (NCBI taxonomy): Bacteria > Bacillati > Actinomycetota > Actinomycetes > Kitasatosporales > Streptomycetaceae > Streptomyces > Streptomyces sp. NPDC041205. The sequence goes on from NZ_JBVIZH010000004.1 coordinate 443,090, forward strand.
GCCGCCCCGCGCCCGTGGCCTCGGCGAGCAGCATCCTGATGTGGTCCAGGAACTCGGCGGTCGCGGGGTGCCGGGGTACGCGCGGGTGGACGAGGTGGACGGTCACCGAGGGCGCGTCCGCGAGCGGCACGTAGCGGACGCCGGGGTGCGGGTGGCTGTGGCCCGCGCTCTCCGCGGTGACGCCGACGGCCTCCCCGGTGGCGATGGTGGTGAGCCATTCGTCCACGCCCGGCACTTCGAAGGTCTGCGGGCGCCGCCCGGCCGGCCACAGACGCGCGGCCGTGGTGGCGGCCGTGGAGCAGATCACCACCGGCTCGTACGACAGCTCCTCCAGGCGGACGGCCTCCTGGTCCGCGAGCGCGTGGTCCGCAGCCAGAGCGGCCACACGGCGCTCGCGCAGCAGCGGCACGCACACCAGGTCGCTGTCCGGTACGGGCTCCGTGCGGACGAGCGCCAGGTCGACCTCGCCGCGCCGCAGCGCCGCCTCCGGGTCGTCGCGGCGCAGCACTTGAGCGGCGGTCTCGGGCCGGTTCTCGCGCCAGGCGCGCAGCAGCGGCACCGTGTAGCGGCCGAGCGCGGACCAGGCGAAGCCGATGCGCAGGGGGCGCCCGTCGGAGGCGGTCTCGGCCAGCGCGTCGTCGACCAGGCGCAGGATGCGGTGGGCGTGCTCGACCAGGCGCCGACCGGCGTCAGTGAGCGCCACGTACCGGGTCGTGCGGTCGACGAGACGGGTGCTCAGTCGGCTCTCCAACTGGCGGAGGGTGCGCGAAAGCGCGGGCTGGCTGACGCCGAGGGCGATCGCGGCGTCGGTGATCGTGCCTTCGGCGTCGATGGCCACGAGGGCGCGCAGATGCCGCAGTTCGACGTCGGCGGCGTCTCCGTGTCCGGCCCGCACGGCTCCCGCAGCCCCGCTCCCAGCATTCATAACCAGGAAGCATAAGCACTGCGTGTCGGACATTTCCCGGCGGGCTCCGGGCCGCTCTAGGGTCCTCACCATGAAGATCCTCCTGATCGGTGCCGCCGGAAAGCTCGGCGCCGCCGTCCACCAGACGCTCACCGCCCGCGGCCACCAGCTCGTCACCGTCGGCCGCACCAGCGGCGACCTGCGCCACGACATCACCGACCCGGCGGAGATCGCCGCCCTGTACGCGGCGGCCGGCCCCGTGGACGCGGTCGTCAGCGCGGCGGGTGACACCCCCTTCAAGCCCGTCGCGGAGATCGCGCCCGAGGACTACGAAGCGGCGTTCCGCGGCAAGGTCCTCAGCCAGATCGAGCTCGTCCGCCAAGGCGTCGGGCACGTCGCCGCACGCGGGTCCTTCACGCTGATCTCCGGCGTCCTCGGTGACGAGCCGATCCCCACCGGGAGCGCCGCGTCCATGGCGAACGGCGCGGTCGAGGCCTTCGTCCGGGCGGCCGCCATCGAGATCGCCCCGCAGCGCGTCAACGCGGTGAGCCCGACCGTCTTCACCGAGAGCCTCGACGACTACGGCTCCTTCTTCCCCGGCATGCCGTCCGTCGACCTCGCCCGCGTCACCGAGGCGTACGTCCGCTCCGTCGAGGGCGCGCAGACGGGGCAGGTCTACGCCGTGCGCTGACCTGCGTCAGCCGAATGCGGCGAGGAGCTCCACGGCACGCCGATAGCGCCGGGCCTCGGCGGTCGTGGCGCTCTGGCCGACCGGCTCCCGCGCCAGGGCGCGGCCCTGCTCCCCGGCGGTGACGAGGCGGAAGGTCACTGCGCGGGCGACACAGCCGACGAAGCCGGGACCGAACGCGGGCGCGGCCGCACGCAGCAACTCGGTCCCGGCGCCGTGCCAGATCAGGGCGTCGCCCACCACGACCGCCTCACCGAACGCCGACGGCCGCCAGTACGGCGAGAAGTCGATGACCGCCGGCGCGAGACCCGGTGCGAACAGGACGTTGCCCGTCAGATCACCGTGGACGAGCTGGGCCCGGCCCCGCGGCTCCTGGCCGTACAGCGCGACCAACTCCTCGTAGGGCCCGCGCAGACCGGGCAGCAGGTCGGGCTCGCACTCCTGCCACGCGACCCGGTCACCCAGCGCCCACCGGTCCCGGCGCCGGTCCAGGAAGGCGGGGCGCGGTACGTCGGCCAGAGCCCGGTGGAAGGCACGGCCCGCGGCGACGATGTCCAGCCAGCGGGGCGCGGCGGCGTGATCGGGCGCGGTGCCGGGGACGAAGCGGGACGCGCTCCACCCGTCGTACGTCCAGGCGCCGGTGCGGGCGCGCAGGGGCCGTGCGACGCGGAAGCCGTCCTCGGGCAGGACGTCCAGCAGGTCGGCCAGCCACTGCGCGAACTCGACGTCGGGGCCGGTGGGCTTGAGCACCACGTCGTCGACCCGGACACTGCGGCCTTCCCCGCCCACCAGGCGAACGGGGCTTCCGGCCAGGCCGAAAGCGTCGAGCACATCTCGTCCAGGGACAGTCATGAGCACTCTTCGGTCGGGGGCGGTCGGAGGGGTGGCCGGGCGGGGTCGGTCGGCACGAGGCGGGCGGCAGGCGGGTCGGCAGGAGACAGTCCGTGGACCTGGCCCGCCCGTCCGACGCCACGTTAGCGATCACGTGCACGCCTGTAGCCCCCCGGGGCACGGCAGGGGGACGCTCACCGTGCGGACAAGGCGCGTCACCCCCGGCCCTGGGAGGGATCACTTGAACACGTCACGTCGTACGCCGTACCGGATGGACCCCGCCGGAGGCTGCCCGCACACGGACAACGCCCGGCTGCTCGCGGAGGGCGCCGTGGCCGACGTCGTGCTCCCCGGCGACGTGCCGGGCGCGGCGGTCCTGGGACACGAGGCGCTGAAGGAACTCCTCGCCCATCCCGAAGTCGCCAAGGGCGCAGCGCACTTCACCGCGCTGCGGGAGGGCGCGATACCCGACGGCTGGCCGCTGCGGACCTTCGCCACCGTCCCCGGCATGACCACCGCCGACGGGGACGACCACCGGCGGCTGCGCACCCTGGTGAGCAAGGCGTTCTCCGCGCGCCGGGTGGAGGCGCTGCGGCCGCGGATCGAGACGCTGACCGCCGAACTCCTGGACGGGCTGGCCGAGGCGGCCGTCGACGGCGGCGGGATCGCCGACCTGCGCGCCTCCTTCGCTCTGCCGCTGCCGATGGGCGTGATCTGCGAACTGCTCGGCGTGGACACCGAACACCGGGACCTCCTGCACCATCTGTCGAACCAGGTGGTGAGCACGGCCATCGGGCCGGAGGAGGCGATCGCCGCCAACCGCGAGATGACGGCAGCGCTCGCAGCCGTCGTCGCCCGCCGCACCGAGCACCCCGGCGACGACCTGACCAGCGCGCTCGTCGCGGCCCGCGACGAGGACGGCGACCGGCTCAGCCCCCAGGAGCTGATCGGCACCCTGCTCCTGATGATCGTCGCCGGTCATGAGACGACCCTGAACCTGATCACCAACGCCGTCCGCGCGCTGTGCGCCCACCGCGACCAACTCCAGCTCGTGCGCGCGGGCAAGGCCGACTGGCCGGACGTCGTAGAGGAGACCCTGCGCTGGGACAGCCCGGTCAGCTACTTCCCGTTCCGTTACCCGACCCGCGACCTCACCCTGCACGGAACCCTCATCCCCCAGGGCACACCCGTCCTCGCGGGCTACTCCGCCGCCGGACGCGACACGGCGGCGTACGGCCCGGACGCCCACCTCTTCGACGTCACCCGGCCCGCCCGGACCACCGGAGCCACACGCCACCTCTCGCTCGGGCACGGCGCGCACTACTGCCTCGGCGCGCCCCTCGCCAGGTTGGAGGCGACGATCGCCCTGGAGCGCCTGTTCACCCGCTTCCCCGAACTCGACCTGGCCGTCCCCGAGGCCGAACTCGCCCGGCACGAGGGCTTCGTGGGCAACAGCGTGCGGGAGCTGCCGGTGCGTCTGACCGCCTGAGTGGCGACGGGGGCGTGGGCGTGGGCGTGACGGAAGCGGAGGCGTGTACGTCCGCTGTCACTCGCCGCCCGCCCCCTCCAAGGCCCGCGCCGCCGGGTCGAACGTCACCGTGATGTCGAGGCCGCCCTCGGACCCGGGCCGGGCGGTCACCGGCGCGCTGTGGGCCTCGGCGACGGCGGCGACGATCGACATGCCGAGGCCGTGGCCGTCCGGAGTCCCGGCGCGCGTCTCGAAGCGCTGGAAGGGCTGGAAGAGCGCCTCGACGCGCTCGTGCGGGATGACCGGCCCGCTGTTGGTCACCCGCAGCACCGGCCGGCCGTCCCGCACCCCGGTGCGCACCCGCGCCCAGCCGCCGGGGACGTTGTGGCGCACAGCGTTGCTGACGAGGTTCGTCACCAGGCTCTCAAGCAGCCGTGGGTCGCCGACCGTGGCCGCCGGGGCGAGCGACAGGTCGATCCGCACCTCCGCGGCCTGCTCCACGAGGACCGTCTCCGCGATCGCCGCCAGGTCCGTGTGCTCGCGGCGCTGCAGCCCGCGCTGACTGCGGGCCAGTGTGAGGAGCGCCGCGATCAGATGCTCCTGGCGCTCGCCCGTGGCCAGCAGGCGTTCGCACACACTCCGCAGCGAATCCGCGTTCGCCGCCGGATCGGCGAGCGCCACCTCGATCATCGCCCGTTGCAGGGTCAGCGGGGTGCGCAGCTCGTGCGACGCGTTGGCGACGAAGCGCCGCTGCGTGGTGAAGGCCGTGTCGAGGCGCCCGAGCAGACCGTCGAAGGTGTCACCGAGGTCCTTGAGCTCGTCGTCCGGCCCGCTGACCGCGAGGCGCTCGTGCAGATTGCGCTCGGAGATCCGGCGCGCCTTGTCGGCCATCGTCCGGACCGGGCGCAGCGCGCGGCCCGCCATCAGCCACCCCAGTGCCACCGACACGGCCGACATCAGGGCGAGCGCGATCCCGGACTGCGTGAGCAGCTGCTTCAGCATCGCCTCGCGCTGCTCGCCGCCCACGTCGGGGAGCTGATCCGTGTCATGGGGCAACCAAGGGGCCGGGCCCGGTGTGGTCTTGCGGATGACCTGGGGATCGCGGGTGGCGACGAGGACGTACGTGATGATGAGCAGCGCGGCCCCGGACACCAGGAACAGGGCGCCGTACAGGAGCGTCAGGCGCAGCCGTACGGTCCAGCGGAAGCGGCGCGGCGCGGGGGATGTGCCCGCCGGGTCAGATGCGGTAACCGGCATGGGGGACCGTCTCGATCACCGGCGGGTAGCCCAGCTTGCGGCGCAGCCGACTGATCGTGACCTTCACGGTGTTGGTGAACGGATCGGTGGCCTGGTCCCAGGCGCGCTCCAGCAACTGCTCCGCGGACACGACCCCGCCCTGCGCGCTCAACAGGAGTTCCAGGACGGCCAGTTCCTTCGGGGACAGGTCGAGGCGCCGTCCGTCACGGCGGGCGACGCGCTGCGCGGAGTCCAGGGTGAGGTCGCCGCGGCTGAGCACCGGCGGTACGGCCGGGTGCGCGCGGCGGGCCAGGGCCCGGACCCGGGCGATGAGTTCGGCGAAGGCGAACGGCTTCGGCAGGTAGTCGTCCGCGCCGAGGGACAAGCCGTCGACCCGGTCCTCGATGGTGGTGGCGGCCGTGAGCATCAACACCCGGCAGCGGCCGCCGCTCTCGACCAGGGTCCGGCACACCTCGTCGCCGTGCAGCCGTGGCAGATCGCGGTCCAGGACGACGACGTCGTAGTCGTACACGGCGGCGAGGTCCAGGGCCTCTTGGCCGTCGAACGCGAGGTCGACGGCCATGCCGTCCTGGCGCAGGCCGGTGGCCACGGTGACGGCCAGCTCCTGATGGTCCTCGACGATGAGCACGCGCATAGCCGTCAGGATGCCGGAGGCGGGGTTACACCGGCATAACAACCAGCGTTCCTGCGGTGTAACCCCCCGCTACGTAGACCTGGACGGCATGACAAGGACGACCAAGCGCACCAGCGCGCACATACGCACCGCCGCCCCGCTGCTCGTGCCGCTCGCGTTGACCGCGGCACTCCTGACGGCCTGCTCGGACGAACCGTCGAGGGCGACGACCGAGAAGGACGCGGGGAAGAAGACGGGCGAGCAGGCGCAGGCGTCGCCGACGAGCCCGCAGGAACGCGGCCTCGCGTACGCCAAGTGCATGCGGGAGAACGGGGTGGCGAAGTTCCCCGACCCGGAGGGCGGTGGCATCAGGCTCGGGCCGGACTCGGGCGTCGACATGGGCTCTCCGGAGTTCAAGAAGGCCCAGGAGGCATGCAAGGACCTCTCCCCCCAGGGGGACGGCGGCCCGAACGGCGGCAAGCCGCTCGACTCCGCGAAGGTCGCCGCGTGGGCGGCGTGCATGCGCGAGAACGGCGTGCCGAAGTTCCCCGACCCGGAGATCGACGGCGGCTCGATGGTCATCGACATGTCGGCGGTCGGCATGGCGGGCGACGACCCCAAGTTCGAGAAGGCCATGGAGGCCTGCCGGGACAAGCGGCCGAGCGGCGGCGTCATGATGCGGGGCGGCGGTGGCGGCCGGTGAGCGGGCCGGAGACCGAGGACAGGGCGCGGGCCGAGGGCAGCGCTGAGGGCACCGTGCTCGACAGCGGCGCCGGTGATGCGGATGTCGGCGCAGCTGTCGCTGCCGACACCGACGGGCCTGCCGCCGGGCCCTCCCGTCGCCGACGGCGCCCGGTGCGGACCTCGCTGGTCCTGCTGGCCGCGACAGCCGTCGCCGGAGCGGGCGGACTCGCCGCGACCGGCACCCTCGGCGGCGACGGTACGGGCACGTCCGATGCCGCTCCTGCGGGCCCGGCCCGGACCGCCACCGTCGAGAAGAGGACGCTCACCCGGGGCGAGACCGTCGACGGCACGCTCGGGTACGGCGAGGCGACCCCGGTGCGGGCCGGTGCGGGCGGCGAGAGCGAGCCGGAGGCGGGGGCCGACGCGAAGGGCGGCGGGAGTCCCACCGGCTCCGAGGGAACGCTGACCTGGCTCCCCGACGAGGGGGAGGTCCTCGAACGCGGTGACACGGTGTACGGCGTGGACGCGCGGCAGGTCCCCTTGCTGTACGGCTCCACACCGCTCTACCGGACGCTCGACGTGGGCGCCGACGGCAACGACGTACGACTCCTGGAGAAGAACCTGGCGGCGCTCGGCCACACCGGCTTCACCGTCGACGACACGTACACCTCGGGCACCGCGCGGGCGGTCGAGGACTGGCAGCGGGACCTGGGACGGGAGGAGACCGGCAAGGTCGCGCCGGGGGACGCGGTCGTGGCGACCGGCGCCAGGCGGGTCGCCCAGGTCGAGTCGGCCCGCGGCGACTCCGCCTCCGGCGACGTGCTCACCTGGACCGGTACGCGGCGGACCGTCACCGTCGACCTGGAGGCGCAGTACGAGGACCTGGTCGAGGAGGGCACCAGGGCGACCGTCGCCCTGCCCGACGGCACCGAGGCCGAAGCCCGGGTGACCGACGTCGGCAACGCCGCCACCGCCAAGCCCTCCGAGGGCGGCGACACCGAGGGTGGCGCGGACGAGGCAACCCTGCCCGTCGAACTCACCGTCAAGGACCAGAGGAAGCTCGGCCGCTACCAGGCCGCCCCGGTCGACGTCACGCTGGCCGCGGAGAGCCGCGAGGACGCCCTCGCCGTCCCCGTCAACGCGCTCGTCGCCCGCAAGGGCGGCGGCTACGCGGTCCAGGCCGTCACCGGCTCGGACGTGCAGTACCTGCCAGTGGAACTCGGCCTGTTCGCGGGCGGCATGGTCGAGGTGTCCGGCGACGGCATCACCGAGGGCCTGAAGGTGGCGGTGCCGAAGTGAGGCCGCAAGCACAGGAATCGTGGCCCGTCGTGGGCTCGGCCCTGGGAGAGTCGGGGCCCGAAGAGCCGCCGCCCGTCGTCGAGTTGGAGGGGGTGTCGAAGACGTACGGGGACGTGGTCGCGCTCGCCGGGGCCGGGATCGTCGTGCGGCGCGGCGAGATGCTGGCGATCGTGGGACCGTCGGGCTCCGGAAAGTCCACGATGCTCAACATCATGGGGACGCTGGACCGTCCCTCGGCGGGCACGGTCCGCGTCGACGGCCACACCGTCGACGCCCTGTCGGACCGTCAGCTGTCCGCGCTGCGCGCCCGCACCATCGGCTTCGTCTTCCAGGCCTTCCACCTGGCGGCGGGCGTACCGGCCCTGGACGCGGTCGCCGACGGACTGCTCTACAGCGGACTGCCGAGGGGTGAGCGGCGTGGGCTCGCGGAGCGCGCGCTGCGCAGAGTCGGGCTCGGCGAGCGCCTCCACAACGAACCGCACCAGCTGTCCGGCGGCGAGAAACAGCGCGTGGCCATCGCGCGGGCCGTGCTCGGCGACCCGCCGCTGCTGCTCGCCGACGAGCCGACGGGCGCGCTCGACTCACGGTCCGGCGAAGTGGTCATGGAACTCCTCCACGAACTGCACCGGGCGGGCACGACGGTCGTCGTCATCACGCACGACCGGGACATCGCGGCATCGCTGCCCCGGGAGGTACGCATCAAGGACGGCCGCATCGAGCACGACTCCGCCGCCGGAAGAGCCACCGAGTCAGCCGTCGGGGAAGCCGTCGCGGAACGGGTGGGCGCATGAGCACGGCCACGCCGACGCGACCGCGACCACGGCCGGCTCCGGCTCGGCTGAGCCCGGCGGACGTCGTCAGGACCGGCGGCTCCGGCCTGCGCTCGCGCCCGATGCGCGTCTTCCTCTCGGCCCTCGGCATCGCGATCGGCATCGCCGCGATGGTCGGCGTCGTCGGCATCTCCACCTCCAGCCAGGAGGAACTGGACCGCAGACTGGCGGCGCTCGGCACCAACCTGCTGACAGTGGCGCCCGGCCAGTCCTTCAGCGGCGGCGCGGCCCACCTGCCGGACGAAGCCGTCGAGATGGTCGGTGCGATCGACGGCGTGGAGTCGGTCTCGGCGATCGGCAAGACCGACGCGAAGGTGTACCGCAACGACCACGTGCCGACGGAGGTGACCGGAGGCATCGGCGTCTACGCGGCCCGCACCGACCTGCCGGGAACGGTCGGCGTCGACGTCGCCGACGGCCGCTGGCTGACCGCGGCCACGCACCGCTACCCGGCCGTCGTCCTCGGGGCGAAGGCCGCCGCGCAGCTCGGCGTGTACGGGTCGGGGCCGGACGCCCAAGTATGGCTCGGCGGCAGGTGGTTCACGGTCGTCGGCCTGCTCGCGCCGAACGAACTCGCCCCCGAGCTCGACTCGGCCGCGCTCGTCGGCTGGCCCGCGGCCGAGCGGGAACTGGACTTCGACGGCTTCGCGACGACGGTGTACGCGCGCGCCGAGGGCGGCGCGGTGAGCGACGTGCAGCAGGTCCTGGGCGCGACGGCCAACCCCGAGAACCCCAACGAGGTCAACGTCTCCCGCCCTTCCGACGCGCTCGCGGCGAAACAGGCCACGGACGACACCCTGTCCGGGCTCCTCCTCGGCCTGGGGGCGGTGGCGCTCCTCGTGGGCGGGGTCGGAGTGGCCAACACGATGGTCATCTCCGTCCTGGAGCGCCGGGCGGAGATCGGCCTGCGCCGCTCCCTGGGCGCGACCCGAGGACAGATCCGTACCCAGTTCCTGTGCGAGTCCCAGCTGTTGTCGGCCCTCGGCGGCCTGGGCGGCGTGGTCCTCGGCATCGGGGTGACGGCGGGCTACGCCGGATACCAGGGGTGGCCGACGGTCGTTCCTCTGTGGGCCATGGTCGGTGGGGTGGGCGCGACGCTCCTGATCGGCGGCCTGGCCGGTTTCTACCCGGCGGTCCGCGCGGCCCGGCTGCCACCGACGGAGGCGCTGGCGGCGGCGTGATGTGTCGTGCGGCGCGGCGTGCGGCGTAGTGGGGCGCCGATGGGCCCTCACCCCCTTGCCGGGGGTGGGGGCCTGACGCTGGATCCGGCGTGTGGGGCCCCGCTCGGCTTCGGCGCGAGGTGGGCCGCCGTCCCGCCGGGTCCGGGTGCCCCCGAGCGGGAACGGATCTGCTGCGCTGGCGAGTGGCTGACCCCGGCGACAGGCCGGGGCGCGGTCGTGGACGGACGGCGCACGCGGCCCGATGCTCTCACCCATGCCCCCGCTCATGATCGTGCGCCGCGTCGACAAGTCCCACCCGGGCAGCACCTCTCCGGCCCCGAGCAGCGCCCCTCCCGCCCCGAGCAGTACCGCCGCCCCCACCAGACGCCATAGCCTCGCCGTCCTCGCCACGGCCACCGCGTGCGCGACGGCACTGGGCGCAGCCCCGGGCGCGACGGCGGCGGAGCACCGAACTCTCACGGGCACCGCCGCGAAGGACACGTACCGCCAAGTCCCCGCGGGAACGGCCACCGAGCCCACGTACCGCCAACTCCCCACGGGAACGGCCACCGGACCCACGTACCGCCAGGCCCCCACGGGCACCACCACCGGGCCCACGCACCACCAAGCCCCCACCGACACCCCCGCCGACCGCGCCCACCGCGACTTCCTCGACCACGGTCCCGGCATCTCCGTCATGACCGCCGCCCACCGCGGCCAGTGGCGGAAGGCCCCCGAGAACAGCCTCGCCGCACTCCGCGCGGCCTTCGCCGACGGCGCCGAGATCGTCGAGGCGGACATCCGGCTGACCAAGGACGGCGTCCCCGTCCTGATGCACGACGCGACCGTGGACCGCACCACTGACGGCACCGGCCGCGTCGCCGACCTCAGCTACGCCCAACTGCGCGCCCTGCGCCTGCGCGCGGGCCTCGGCGGCCGGCAGGCGGCGCTCACGGGCCACCGGATCCCCACGCTCGCCGAGGCCATGCGAGCCGCACGGGCCAGGGGCCTCGTCAACCTCGACCAGGCATGGAAGGACCGCGAGGCCGTCTGGCGCGTCCTGACGGAGACCGGCACCGTGCGCAACGGCCTCTTCAAGTCCGCCGCACCCGTCCCCGAGGTGCGGGCTTTCCGCACCCGCCATCCCGACGCCCTCTACATGCACCTCGTGGACGACACCAACGCCGCCTCCGTCACGGAGTTCGGGACGGACCGGCCACCCGCGTTCGAGGTCGTCTTCGACGACGCCGGCGACGCGGTGGCCGACGCGGCCTTCCTGCGGAGGCTGCGGTCGACCGGCCGCGTATGGATCAACAGCATGCGGGACGCCCTCGCCGCCCGGTACACCGACGAGGCCTCGCTGATCGCGCCCGCACGCGGCTGGGCCACGCTCATCGGTGTCTACGGGGCGTCGGTCCTGCAGACGGACAACGTCGAGGCGTTGGAGAGCTACCTGGCCACGGGGGCGGCGGGCGCGGTGCCGACCGGCGCGGTACGTGTCCAGGCGGAGGACTACGCCGCAGGCGGCGAGGGGGTGGGCTACCACGACGCCGACGCCGGGAACCGGGGCGACGGACCCGGCCGGACCGGCGAGGGCGTCGACGTGTGCGACCTCGACGGCGCCGTGGCCGTGTGCTGGATGCGCGGCTCGGAGTGGCTCGCCTACGAGGTGGACGTGCCCCGGTCCGGCCGCTACACCCTCACAGCCCGCGTGTCGTCACCGTACGCCCCTGCCGGGACCTACCGCGTCGCCGTCGACGGCGGCACCCCCGGCGCGCCCGTGGCCGTCGCCAACACGACGTCCCACCAGGCCTTCGCGCTCCAGGACAGCCGCCAGGCCCGGCAGTTGACGCAGGGGCGGCACACCCTGCGCCTTTCCCTGGACCCCTCCGCGTACCAGAACTGGAACCTCGACTACCTCCAGCTGGAGCCGGTCGGCAGCTGAGCGACGGACGGCGGGGAACAGGACCTGACGACGGGGAGCAGAACCCGGCGGCCGGGAATGTCGTTCGTCATCCGACCCGCGTCTTCATAGCCTGCGGCCATGCACATCAACATCCCGACGCGGGACCTCACCACCGCCGACCAGGAACTCATCGACCTCGCCCGGGCCGTCGTCGACGCGAACACCGACGGCGAGGACGGAATCCACACCATGGGCGCCGCCGTACGGGCCGCCGACGGCACGGCGCACGCCGGAATCAACGTCTACCACTTCACCGGCGGGCCCTGCGCCGAGCTGGTCGCGCTCGGCAACGCCCGCGCCTCCGGCGCTCGGGAACTGACCACGATCGTCGCCGTGGGGAACATGGGCCGGGGCGTCGTCGGGCCATGCGGCAGGGACCGGCAGGTGCTCCTCGACTACCACCCGGACATCCGCGTCATCCTGCCCACCGCCGAAGGCCTGCGCAGCGTCCGCATCAAGGACCTCATGCCGTACGCCACCGAGTGGAGTCCCGAGGAGGGGTCGATCGCGTACCGGGCGGACCCGGCGGACCCGGCCGCGCCGGAGTAGCCCCGCGCCCTGGGACGAACCTGTGAAACGCAGGTCGCGAGGCGTACACACACCGCGTGCGAAAATTCGTTCCTCATGACGTCCGAGAAATGACGGGGGAGACGCGTGAATCAGGTGATCTACGCCGAGCGGTCCCGCAACCCCTTCGCCCAGCTGGTGGAGTTGACCGAGCAGGGGCTGAAGGCCAACTACCGCACGACGCCGCTGAGCGAGCTGCACCTGGCCGCGATGGCGGACGCGTACCGGAGGGGGCGCTGGCTGGGCGGCGGGGGCACGGAACGCGGCCTCGAGGAACTGCCGGAGGGGCCGGGCGTCGTGCCGGTCACCCGTGTCACCGGCACCACCAAGCCGATCAAGGTCCGCAGGGCAGGCGAGTTCGCGCACCGCCTGGGGGAGCTGGCGCTGCGGGAGAGCGGCGGCGCCGCGCGGGTGGCGGCGCTGGCCACGCAGGCCGACGTGGAGGGGGTGCCCCTGTGGCTCGCCCGGCGGTCCGCTCCCGGTCCGGCGGGGCCGGTGACCGTGGCCGTCGACCGCCGCCTGATCCGGGTGGACGTCTGGGGGCCCTACGCCCCGGCCGTCCGGATCCGGGCGCCGCACGGCCTCGTCACGACCGACAGGTCACCGAGCCGCGGGCTCGTCCTGACCGTGGGCGAGGCCGCCGTCTCCCTCACTCTCACCAAGGTCTGGCGCAAGTCCCGGAGCTTCGTCAGCGCGCAGGGCCCGCACGGCTTCTGGGAACTGCGGCGCGTGGACACCCTCTCCTCGGAGCTCCTGCGCGACGGGCGCCGCGTCGCCTTGATCAGGCGCCCCGAGCGGCGTCGCCGCCCGGTGCCGGACACGGTCCTGCTGCCGCTCACGGAGATACGCCACGACACCCCCGACCCGCTCGACGCCGTCATGGCGCACGCCTTCGCCGTCGCCTTCGGTCTCGGCGACACAACCGGCGCCTATCGCTTCCGCGCCGAGAAGCCGCGGAACGCCCGCGGCGGCGAGCCGGTGGTCATCGAATGGGACTCCCCGTGGTTCAGCAACCTCGGCTGGGGCGGCGACGACAACGACTCCGGCGGCGGCGACGGCTGGGGCTCGGACGGCGGGGACGGCGGCGACGGAGGCGGCGGCGGTGGGGACGGCGGCGGTGGCGGGGACGGCGGCGGAGGTGGTGGCGGGGACTGACCGCGCCGCGGCCGGCGGCCGGGGTCTGCCCGGCTCCCGTCGCCGCGTCTCCGGGGCGCCGTGCCCGCCCCGGGCGTGATCAGTAACATGCCGAGTAGCTTGTTTGATGAACCTCCACTCGAAAGGCAACACGATGCCCCGTGCCACCGCTCGTCACATCCTGGTCAAGACCGAGACCGAGGCCCTGCAGCTGAAGGAGCAGATCGAAGGGGGCGCCGACTTCGCCGAGCTCGCCAAGAAGCACTCCTCGTGCCCCTCGTCCCGCGACGGCGGCAACCTCGGCTCGTTCGGACCGGGCCAGATGGTCGCCGAGTTCGACCAGGTCGTCTTCAGCGCCCCGGTCGGCTCGGTTCAGGGCCCGGTCAAGACGCAGTTCGGCCAGCACCTCATCGAGGTCACCAGCCGGCAGGACTGAGGTGTGTCCGACGGGTCGGCGCGCCGCCGACCCACCGGACCGACCCTAGGACCTGTCCGACGGGTGCTTCTTCGTCACCACGAACCGGTCGATGACCAGAAAGTCGATCTCCGTGGCGAGGAAGCACTCCAGCGCGTCCCGCGGTGAGCAGACGATGGGCTCACCGGCCACGTTGAAGGACGTGTTGAGCAGACAGGGCACCTCGGTGCGCTCCGTGAAGGCGCGCAGCAGCCCCGCGAGGACGGGGTTCTGCCGCTCGTCGACCGTCTGGACGCGCGCCGTGCCGTCCACGTGACAGGCGCCCGGGATGCGCTCCTGGTACTCCTCGCGCACCGGGAAGACGAACGTCATGTACGGAGACGCGGTCTTCTTGCCCATCTCGAAGACGCGGGAAGCGTCCGACTCGAGGACGACCGGCGCGAACGGACGGAACGGCTCCCGGTGCTTCACCCGGACGTTGATGATGTCCTTGATGTCGGGGAAGGCCGGGTTCGCTAGGATGCTGCGGCTGCCCAGGGCGCGCGGCCCGAACTCGGTGCGCCCCTGGAACCAGCCCACGACGTTCTTCTCGGCCAGCAGCTCCGCCGTCCTTTCGGTCACCGCGGCGACATCGGCCTCCTCACGCCACTCGACCTGGTCCGCGTACGCGGCCAGCGTGTCGAGGACCTGCCGCTCGTCGAACGACGGGCCCAGGTAGGGGGTGGTGACGGCCTTCGCGGGCCGGTTCCTGAGACCCGCGGTGTACACGGCCGCGCCGATGGCGACGCCCGGGTCGCTGGCCCCGAAGCTGACCTCCATCCCGGTGAACGACGACCGCTCCAGCATCTTGGAGTTGGCGACGCAGTTGAGCGCGAGACCGCCCTCGAACAGCAGCGTGTCCAGGCTGGAGGCCGCGGTCAGCGTCCGCAGCTGATGGGCGGTGATGGCCTCCACCATGTGCTGGGCGAGACCGGCGACCTTGACGCGGAAGTCGAACTCCTCGCGCTTCACGCTGTCACCGTCGAAGAGCTCGTCGAACAGCGCGTAGTACGCCTGCCTGTCCCGCGGGACGGAGATCGTGTACGAGCCGTTCTCGTGCAGCCGCACCACGCGTTCGAGCAGGGGGTTGTGGAGCGGCGGCGGGCCGTACGCGGCCAGGCCCATCACCTTGTACTCGTCGTTGTTGGGCACGAACCCCAGATAGCGGGTGATCCTCCCGTAGGCCACGCCGAGGGAGCTGGTCATCTCGACGGAGCTCTCGTCGAAGACCCGCACCACGCCGTCGCGCAGCTCGCCCATCACCGCGGACAGGGTCTCCGCGCGGCCGTCGCTCACCAGGAACGCGGCGTCGCCCCCTCCGGCCAGATAGGCGCCGCACATCAGATGGGCCAGGTGATGCGGGACGAGGGCGAGCTTGTTCGGGTCGAGTTCATGGCCGGTGCGCCGTACGAAGTCGCCGTGCACGGCCTCGCGGCTGAGCATGTCCGTGTACAGCTCGCCCGTGCGGCGCAGGGCGTCGAACTTCGCCGGCACCGACAGGTCGGTGGCACATATCTGGGCGATCATCTGCTCGCCCACCGTCGGCGAGAAACGCCAGGGGAAGGCGAACATGTCGACCTCGTCGAGGCCGACCCCGGCGGATTCCAGGCACCACCTGATCGCCTGCTCGGGGAAGTCGGCCGTCTTCTTGACCCGGCTCAGCCGCTCCTCCTCGACCGCGGCGACCACCTCGCCGTCGATCACCAGCGCCGCCGCGGCGTCGTGGCCCACCAAGAGGTTGCGGTCGATTCCCGTCGCCCCGTAGAGCCGCCCGAAGAGTTCTGCACCCTTGGTGAATCCGTTGTAACCGAGCACGATCACTGGCCCTCAGCCTCCCCAGCGTGACAACAGCGGCGGGACGGCACGCTACTCGGCCGTAAACGGGAGGGATAGATGTGACGCATGAGCAGCATGGGTTCCACTTTTGCGAAGGCCAGGGCTCCGGTTTTGTGAAGGTGAGGGCTCCGGTTTATGAAGGTGGGGCTCCGGTTCCGTGCAGGTCGGGGCGCGGGGGGAGGCACGGCTCGCGGGGCCGTCCCCGTGCTCACGCGGGCCGTGCGCGGAGCACCGCCTCGGCGGCGGAGGTCCGGGCGTACAGCACCGACCGCCCGGCCCGGTGCGCGCTGACGAGGCCCGCGTCGCGCAGCGCGGTGAGGTTCTTTTCGTGCCGTTCTACGCGATCGCGGGCACCGGACGCACGGCCGGAGCGCGTGCCACCGAGCACGAGGACGTGCTCGCCGTGGCCCGCGCCCACGGCACGGGCGCGGCCGCGATCCGGCTGGCCTGGACCCTGCACCAGGGGCCGCACGTCCTGGCCATCCCCGGCACCGGCGACCCTCGGCACCTGACCGAGAACATCGCCGCCGGCGCGCTGCGGCTCTCGCCGGACGAACGGGCCGCCCTGGACTCGCTGCACAGGCGCACCGCGTGAGCACACGGACGTCACCGAAGGCCGGTCGGGGGCGCGCGCTCAGCGTGCCAGGCGCTTGATCCTCTCGAACGGGTACCCGGCGACGGCCACGACGACCAGGCCGTAGGCCGCGACGATCAGCATCCCCGTCGTGCCGATCGCCCGGTCCCCGTCGGACAGCAGGACGCTGCCGAGCGGCACCAGCGGGGCGACGCTGAGGATCGCCGCCCCGGTGCACCAGTGCGCGACCAGGTGGTTCGCCCGGGCGCGCAGCTCGGGGTCGCGCTTGACCTCGTCCGGCACGTCGTAGCCGACCTCGCGGTCGCCGACCTCACCCCGGCGCCCGACGCGGGCGGCGAGCAGCGAGACCCCCGTCATCAGGAGGAAGCAGCAGAGGATGAAGACGTACGCCATGAGAGTGCGGGCCCCGGAGGTCTGGTGGGATCACGTGCTGATCAACAGTACTCGGCTTCCATGATCTTGGGGATGGACGCCGACTCCCAGTCCCCGTTGTAGTTGAAGGCGAGCTGGTGGCGGCCGTCCTCACTGGTGACGGCCAGGGAGAGCCAGCCCACCATGCCCCCGCCGTGACCCCAGACCGTGCCGCCGCAGCTCGTCCTGAACCGCTGGAGGCCGAGCCCGTAGGCCGTGTCCGGGCTGTCAGGGGTGCTGACGGTGGTCTTCATCGCCTTGAGCTGGCGCGGCGGCAGCAGCTTCCCGCGCAGCAGCGCGCCGTAGAACCGGGTCAGGTCCCCGGCGGAGGAGATGATGTCGCCGTCGCCCCAGCCCTGGGAGCCGTTCATCTCGGTGATGTCGTCGATCCGGTCGGGCTGGGACCGGAACAGCTTGGAGTAGCCGCGGCTGCTCGGCCGGGGCAGGTGCACGCTGTCGCCCGGGTTGGAGGTGGCCTTCAGGCCCAGGGGCTTGATGATGCGGTCGCGGACCTCTTCCTCGTACGTCCTCTTGCCGACCTTCTCGACGATCAGCCCGGCGAGGATGTAATTGGTGTTGGAGTACGAGTGCTTGGCGCCGGGCTCGAACAGCGGCCGGTGGGAGAGGGCGACCTTGACGTGCTTCTCGGGCGGCAGGGTGTCGTAGCGGTGCTTGAGGTAGCCGTCGCCCTCCATGTACGTCTCGCTGTACTTCTTGTCGGTGAGGTAGTCGAACAGGCCGCTGGTGTGGTTGAGGAGCCGACGCACGGTGATCTTGCGGCCGTCGTTGCCGTTGCCGCGTACCAGGCCGGGCAGATGGCGGTCCACGGTGTCGTCGAGGCTGAGTCTTCCCTCCGCCTCCATCTGGAGGAGCACGGTCGCCATGAACGTCTTGGTGATGCTGCCGACGCGGAACCTGTCGTTCTTGCCGCGCGGCTCGCCCGTCTTGAGGTTGCCGACGCCGGACGCCGCCTTCCACACACCGCGGCCGTCGCGCGCCTGGGCCGTGACGCCGGGGACACCCGCCCGCACGGCCGCGTCCATCGCCCGCTGCGTCGCCCCATGACCGGACGCCCGGGCACCGGGGTCCGGCGACGCCTGGGCGGGGGCCGTGAAGGCGGTGGCCGCCACCGCGGCCGCCGCGAGACCCACCACGCCGATCCTGGAACTCCTGCGTAACGTCATCCCGTACTCCTCACCTTCGTCTCCACTGAGCTGTGCGCGTGCGGTCCCGCCGCGACAGCCGAGGTTCCTGGCCGGTGGTGCGGAGGGGCCGCTCGCGTAGCAAGACCGCGCAGGGTGACGAAGTGGTTGAGAAGGACCCGAACTCCGTGTTCCTGGACGGGTGGTGGGCTCGTGCGGTGCGGGCTCGATCCGTCAGGCCCGGACCGGCAGGGAATAGCGGAGTTTCTCCTTCGCCCGGGCGCCGAGACGGCCGTAGAAGCGGATCGCGCCCTCGTTCCACGCGGGCGTCTGCCACTGCACCTCCTCGGCGCCGAGGGCGCGCGCCTCGGCCACGACGGCGTCCATCAGCGCCCCGCCGAGGCCCGAGCCGCGGTTCGCGGAGCGCAGGAAGAGGCAGTCCATGTGGAGGTATTCGCGTCCGTCCCACGTCGAGATCTCCGGCGCGCAGGTGGCGTAGCCGACGACCTCGCCGTCGTCCGCCTCCGCCACGAGGCAGCGCAGGCGTGGTGCGGGGGTGTCGAAGAGGAGGACGCCGAGCCGCTCCGCGAGGTCGGGTGCGGGCGGTGCGGCCTTCTCGTACACGGCGTGCTCCGCGGCCAGTTCCGCCACCCGCGGCAGGTCGGCGGCGCGTGCGTGCCGCACCGACGTCATCGGACCTCTCCCGACAGGACGTCCTTGCTCCACGCCACCACCCGGTCCGCGATCCGGCCGCCGCCGTCCAGGACGTGCCGCGTGAACGCGTCGCGCTCATGGGCGAGAAGAGCCGCCTCCCACACGCAGGGCGCGAGGCCGACCCGCCCCGGCCGCAGCTGGTCGGGCTGTCCGGCGGGGCCGACGAACACCGCGAGGTCGGACATGTGGCCCTCGATCCAGGTGGAGACGAGGACATAGTCACCGTCGCCGCCCGCGTGCACGATCAGCACCGCGAGGCCAAGGGAGCCGCGGGCGCGCCCCAGTTCCAGATGGGCTCCGGCGAGCCGCAGCGCGGCTGCCTCGTCCTGCACGGTGACCGTACGGCCCGGCGCCTCCAGGGCGTACACCTTCACGACGTGACCACCGGCCTCGCGGACGGGGCGGGCGCGGGCGGTACGGGCGTGGTGCCCGTCGGCCAGGGCCAGCAGCGCCTCCGTGTCGAGCCCGGGCGGCATCTCTCTGAGATCACTCATCCGGACATGATGCCCTGGCCCGGCCGACAGGGGCCGGGCCAGGGCACGGTGCACAGCCGCGTCAGTAGAGCTTCTTCACCGCCGTGGCCGTCGTGGTCTTGAAGGCGGAGACCGGGGCGTCGGAGAAGTCGCCCATCTGCCCCCAGTGCACGAGCGTCACCGTCCTGCCGTCCCGGCCGACCGCGTACATGTTGATGTCGGAGGCACCCCAACTCGCCTCGGTGTGGACGCCGTAGACGTGCGCGCCCTCCTCGACGTTCACCTTGCCGTAGTACTTCTGCGCCGCGGTGACGTCGGGGTACTGCGCCATCACCTTCTTCGCGCAGCCCGCGAGGTCCTTGCGGAGCAGTTCGGCGAAGGCCTTGGCGCGCTGCACGTCCCGCTCGACCACCGTCACCTGCAGGGCGCCCGTGTCCAGGTCCGTGCGGTAGGCGCGGTGCACGGACGTCGACGGCAGCGCCTCGCCGCCGCACATCGGCAGCGGGTCGGGCTGGCCGGAGGTGATCGGACCCGCGTGCCAGGCCGACGACGCGTGCGGCGGCAGCTCGGACGGGGACAGGAAGCGAGGCGTGCCCTCGGCGGCCGAGGCCGGAACAGTCCCCACCGCCACGCCCGATGCGGCCACCACGGCGGCCATCGCCAGCAGCTTCACATTCACACGCACACTCATCATCGACATCTCCCCAAGTCGGATGCGTCGGCCCGCCGTTCCGGGCCGATCTGACCGCCCCCGTGCACGGCGACCCATTACGCCTCATACGACCCGCGGCACCCCGCACCCGTTGCCCCCGCGCATGTCACGGATCTGTCCGTCATGTCACCGAACGGCAACAGCCCTACGGAGCAAGGAAGTCGGCGCGGGCGACGGTCAACGCATTCGCCAGTCAGGGGAGTCAGTGCGTGGGCAGGACGCAGACGCTGTCGATGCCGAGCACGTGATTGAGCCTGCCGAACGCGAGCCACGAGCCGATGCTCATGCTCAGCTCCACGATCTCCACCTGGCTGTAGTGCGCCCGCATCCGCGCCCAGAACGCCTCGTCGAGTCCGTGGTGGTCCAGGGCGTACCGCTCGGCGTACTCGGCGGCGAGGCGGGTGCGGTCGTCGAAGGCGTCGGTCGTGCGCCACGCGGTGACCGCGTCCGCGAAGCCGTCCTCGACCTTCTTCCCGTCGCGTTCGGTGCGCCAGTCCAGGCAGAAGACGCACCCGTTGATCTGCGCGGTCCGCAGCCGCGCGGCCTCGAACTCGCGCAGCCCGAGCGTGCTGTGCTCGTACACCGCGAGGGAGAAGTTCGCGGCGGCCGCGCCGATGCCCGGGACCATTTCGCCCCACACGTACCCGATCGGCTCCTGTCCTTCGGGAATGTCGATGATCATGGCAACTTCCTTCCCAGGCTGCCCACCGCGGGCCGCAGCGGGACGTCGAGGGCGTCGTAGAGACCGGGCTCCGCCGCCGCGAGCCAGTCGATGGCGCCCACCAGGCGGCCGACCGCGGTGGCGTTGCCGCCCGCCGACCGGTTCTCGCCCTCGTCGGTGGCCTCGACGGTGACCGCGATGCGCGGGCGGCCCTCGATCAGCACCCGGTGCGCGCCGTCGCCGTCCGGGGGAGCGGGCCAGTCCGGGGCGCAGGAGGGGTGGATGCGCGTGACGTGCTCGATGACGATGCGGGGCTCGCCCGCGACGATGCCCTGCACCTCGAACCGCACTGCGCCCTGCGTGCCCGCCTCGAACCGCCCCATGGTCCGGGTGGTCACCGTCGTGTCCAGCGGGCGGCGCTCCACCGTCTCGCGGATCTCGTCGAGTTCGACACCGAGGGCGCGGCACATCAGGCGTATCTGCCCGCCCCACACCATGGTCGGCACCGACTCCGCGAGCATCAGCGGCTCGTACGTCATCGGGTGACCCATGCCGATCAGATCGCGGACCGAGGTCTCCTGGTCGTACGTCGAGTAGTCGAAGATCTCCTGGCAGCGGATCACGTCCAGGGTGGTGCCGAGCCCGCTGACCAGGAGCGGCAGCACATCGTTGGCCCAGCCCGGGTCGACGCCGGAGACGAACAGCGAGCCGCCCCCGGCCGCGACCGCGGCGAGGACGGGGTCGCGCAGTTCGGGCGGGGCGCCCACCTTGTCGTAGAACGCGTACAGGGACGGCGTCACGACCACGGCCCCGACGCCGATCGCCCTGATGACGTCGGCCATCGCGTCGTCCGGGCGGATGTCACCGGACGCCGCGTACACCACGGCCCGCGGCCGGGCGGCGAGCACCGCGTCGACGTCGTCGGTGGCCGCGACCCCGAGCCCGCGACCGAGCCCGGCGAGTTCCCCGGCGTCCCGGCCGACCTTGGCGGGGTCGTGCACCACCACGGCCGCCAACTCCAGCGCAGGGTGGGCGTCGACGGCGCGGACGGCCGCCCGCCCCACATTGCCTGTGCCCCAGACCACCGTGGAAATCATGCGGCGGAGGGTAACGACAGGGCCTCGCACTTCCTAGGGGCATGACCGCACCTTGTGCGCGGAACGCGGGCCGGGGGAGTGGTCGGCGGTGTCCCGAAGGTCAGCCGCTGAGGTCCTGGAGGTGCCGGTGCAGTGCCTGATGGCCCTCGGCGGTGGGGTGCAGGCCGTCCACGAGGAGTGCGGCGTTGTCACGCAGGGGCTCCCAGACGTCGAGGTGGTCGACGTGGTTCTCCTCGCACCAGTTCCGCAGGAACGCGCGCAGGGTCAGGGCTCGGGCCTGGGTGAAGCGCAGTCCTTCGTAGTCGCGGGTCCGGGCCTCGTCGACCCAGGTCGGTCCCGCGACGACGAGGCGCGCGTTGTGGCCGAGGGCCGCGGCGGCCAGCGAGCGGAGGCCGGCGGCGATGTCCGTCAGCCAGTCGTCGGGGGCCGCCGGACCGGTGAGCGGGAGCGCGGAGTCGTTGATCCCGGCGGCGACCAGGAGCGTGTCGGGCAGGCGGGGGGCCAGGAGCGCGGGCGTCTGCGCGCTGACGTCGCGCAGGGTGCTGCCGGGGATGGCGAGGTTGAACACCCGGTGCTCGGTCTCGTCGGCGGCGATGTGGGCGGCCGCGAACCGGGCCGCCCAGCCGCCGTCCGGATCGCAGCGGCCGTACGCGATGCTGTCGCCCACGATCACGACGCGGGCGGCCGGGCGCAGCGGCTTCGCGTCGAGGTAGGCCCAGGCGGTCTCCCCGGAGGACAGCAGGACCCGGCGGCGT
The DNA here is from genome assembly GCF_055591765.1 of Streptomyces sp. NPDC041205. Classification (NCBI taxonomy): domain Bacteria; kingdom Bacillati; phylum Actinomycetota; class Actinomycetes; order Kitasatosporales; family Streptomycetaceae; genus Streptomyces; species Streptomyces sp. NPDC041205. The sequence continues at coordinate 465,341 of NZ_JBVIZH010000004.1, forward strand.
ACGTAGTCGTCCACCTCGTAGGCGTCGGCCGCGGCGAGGTCGGCGTCGGTGAGGTGCAGGACGGCGCCCTCGACCGCGGCGCCGTGCTTCCGCGCCAGGGTGAGGTGGACGTCGAGGCCGCTCGTGGCGATCACGGCCGGGTCGGTGATCGGCAGGGGCCTGGTGGTGTGGCCCGCGAGGGACGCCGGGGTGCTGGGTACGGCCTGGCCGAACAGGGAGGTCTGGACCCGCTCGTCCAGCAGCGTGCCGAAGGAGAACAGGGTGTGCGGGCGGAGCGGGGTCACCTGGGGCGCCAAGGCCTTTCTTCCGGGAAGCGGAAGATCATCCTATGTGCGCGTCCCCGGCCTCGTGCGGCCGGGGAACCTGGGGCGTCGCAGGCGGGGGTCGGTTTCCGTCGGCCGCGTGCTCCGGGGTGCACTCCTCCTCGGCGGGCGACCGGAACGTCCTCTCGCCCGGCGACACCGCGGCAAGCACCGCGAGCAGTCCGCCGAAGACGAGGAACACCGCGGCGGTCGGCATCCCTTCCAGCATCACCCCGGCCAGCGTCGCCCCCAGCGGAGGGGTGGCCATGAACAGCAGCCCGATCGTGCTGTTCGTGCGGCCCTGGAGGTGGTCCGGAGTGTGGCGCAGGCGGGCGAGGGTCATGACCGAACCCGAGACGGCCACCGCGAGGGCGCACCCCGCGAGGAGGGCGGCGAGGCCCGCCGCCGTCGAGGTCAGGGCCATCGCGCCCACCAGGACCGTGCACACGACCCCGGTGGCGAGCAGCAGCGTGGAGGAACGCAGGCGCCTGCCCGCGAGCGGCGCGAGCATCACCCCGGCCATCGCCCCGACCGCCGATGTCGCCGTGACCATCCCCACGGACAGCGCGGACACACCCTGCCGTGCGGTGGTCACCACGATCGCCAGGTACACCCCGTCGAAGACGAAGTTCTGCGCCGACGCCACCAACGTGAGCCGCCGCAGCAGGCGTTGGCGCCACAGGAAGCGCAGCCCCGTGGCGAACGACGGCCACCAGCCCTCGCGCGCCCCCGGCGGAGTGCCAGGCCGCACCCGGAGCGCGAGGACACAGCACACCGAGGTCGTGTACGAGGCGCAGTCCAGCCAGAACGGCCAGCTCGCCCCCACGCCGAACAGGGCGCCGCCGACCACAGGACCAAGGAGGTAGGCGGCCTGCCCGCGCACCTGGTTGACGGCGAGTGCCGTGGGCAGCCTGGGCTCGGGCACCACCTCCCGCACCAGCGGCAGCAGCGCCGCGTTGAACGGCGCCGTGAGGAACCCGAGGACCGCCCCCGCGACAAGGAGCACCGGAAGGGACGCCAGTCCGGCGAGGACCGCCGCCGCGAGGGCCGCGCTCGCCACCGCCCGGCCCGCCTCGCACATCAGCAGCACCGTGCGCCGGTCGAACCGGTCGGCGATCGGCCCCGCGGGCAGGCACGCGAGCGCCAGCGAGCCCGTCCACACCGCTTCCACCAGGCCGACGTGCAACGGCGACCCGGTGGAGCGCAGGACGAGCAGCGGCAGCGCGATGGCGGCCGCGCCCGAGCCGAGCAGGGACAAACCCTGTCCGGCGCACAGGAGTTGGAAGTCCCGGTTGTGGCGGAGGCTGTCGGGCGCGCGGGCCCCACGCCGCACGGCGACACTCCTGTACGTCACCTCGGCACCCCGGCCGGCGTCCGCGCCTCCAGGAACGGCAGCGCCACGTGCCGCGCGTCCGTCGGACCGCCCCGCAGCGCGGTGTGCACGGCGAGCAGCACCCCGGCCGTACCGGTGGCCAGGTCCATCGACAGCCGGAGCAGTCCGTCGAGCGCGAAGGCCCGCCGCCCCCGGAAGCGCACGCAGTGGAGGCCCAGGCCGCGCAGGTGCGGAGCCAGTGCGGAGCCTGGGCCGGCTAGGTGGGCGGTGGCGTGCAGGAGCCCCGCCTGACCGCCCAGGAGGCCGGGGGAGAGCAGGAGTTCCGTCCCCAGGCCGTCGCGGATGCGGTCGCGTACGCGTGCGAAGTAGGGGTCGTCGGCGCGCTGGACGTACGCGTCGAGGACCAGGCCGATCCCGGCGCTGCCGCGGTCGAGGGTCGACAGCCACCGCTGCCCGTCCCGGACCTGGACCCGGCCTTCGCGCGGCGCCCCGCAGCGGCCGAGGTCGCGGGCCAGCGCGGTCTCGGCGAGGCGCAGCCACCGGTCGTCGTCCGTCGCCGCGTGCAGGTGGACGAAGAGCAGGGCCGGGCCCGACCAGCCGTGGGTGAGCCCCACGGCGTCCGCCGGGCCCGGCAGCCGCCCCCCGCCGGTGACGATCCGCGCGAGGCGCTCCCCCAGCGCCCGCGCGGCCTCCACGTCGCCGAAGCGCAGCCGCGCCAGACCGATGCCCGCGAGGCCGCCGAACAGGCCCGCGCCGCACCGGTCGAGCCCGATGCCGTCGATCCGGTCGAGGGCCGCGCGCGCCTCGTCGGCGCGGCCCAGCTCGTCCAGGACGTACGCGACGCCCGCGAGCCCGTCGTACAGCCCCGGCCGCGGCCAGCGGGTGCGCTCGGCCGCCCGCGCCAGCCAGTCGGCGTACCCCTCGAAGGCGGGGTCGTCGCCGTACCCGGAGACGAGCAGCGCGTGCAGGACGCCCGCCGCGCCGAACGCGAGCGACGCGCCCTGGTTGTCGAACTGCCGCACGTCGCCCGGGAAGAGGCGGTCCTCGCGCTCCGGCGTGGCGCTGAGTCGGATCGCCTCGGCCAGCGAATCCAGCGCGGCGCGCCCGTCGGCGCCGGGCTCCTCCGGCCAGCGCGAGCCGTCCGGCGGGATGTCGTCGTCGGCCCGCGGCCAGTGCGGCGGCGGGGCCAGTCGCTCGCGCAGCCGCGTGGTGAACTCGGGCCGCACGGGGAAGCGTCCCCGCGTCCAGTCCGTCAGTTGGACGTACTTGTCCCGGTCGAAGCGCAACAGCGGGGTCAGCGGGCAGAAGAGCGCGAGGCTCACCGCCGCGAGCCCGTACGTGTCCACGGAGCGGCCCGATCGCGCCCAGCGGGCGGTGAACCCGGGCGTGCCGAGCGCGGGCCGGTGGTCCTCGGCGTCCTCGAACGCCGTCTCGAAGTCGACCAGGCACACGCTGTCGTCCGGGCGCACCATGATGTTGCCGGGCTGGAGGTCCCCGAAGACCACGCCCCGCGCGTGCAGGGCGGCCACCGCCTCCTCGACGCGGCCGATGACGCCCTGGGCCCAGAGCGTGTACGCGGCGAGCTCCGACTCGTCCGCGCCGTCCCGGAAGAGCGGGTGCCGACGGCCGACCGCCTCCTGCAGCGTCTCGCCCTCGATGAGCTCCTCGACGAGGAAGTGGTGCTCCCAGTGCCGGACGCGGCCGTGGAGCGCGGGGACGCAGCCGAGCCCGGCGAGGCGCTCCAGCATCCCCTGCTCGTGCGCGAGCCGGACCACGGCGTCCGCGTCCCGGTCGTCGAGACCGGCGTGCGGCCGTGCCTCACGGAGCACCACGCGGCGTCCGGTGCTCTTCTCGACGGCGCGGTAGACCCCGCCGCCGTTGGAGAAGTGCAGCGCCTTCTCCACCCTGTACGGGAACCCGCCGGGCGCGGCCGCGCGGGACGCCTCGATGCGCGCCGCGAGGAAGCCGGGCGGCTCCACCCACGGCGGCACGCGGAACGACGTGCCCCGCACATCGGGCAGCAGAATGCCGTCGGGGCCCTCCACCGCCGGGACGTACTCGCCGTCCGGCGCGAAGCAGTAGGCCAGTTGGAACCCGCCGTAGCGCACGTAGAGCGGGCCGTCCTGCCAGCGCAGGTCGCTCAGGACGTACGCACCCTCGACGCCGTCGAGGAGTTCCGACAGCTCGGTGAGCGTCCGTTCGAGTTCCCGGTCGTCGGCCGGGTAGACGGTGACGAGCTTGCCGCTGGCCGAGCGGGGTGCCTGCTTGCTGTTCATGTGGTGGAGGAGCACGGAGCTGCGCAGGAACTTGAAGCTGACGGAGTGTCGGACGCAGTGGTCCCAGACGGTGTCGACGACGTGCTCGGCGCGGTCCGCCGTGGCCGAGGCGTGGATCTTCCAGCCCTGGCGGGGCAGGGGGACGCCGTCGCGGTGCAGGCTGACCCAGCCGCCGCGTTCCGTTCGCACCCACCCCGAGGGCGTCGGATCGCTGGTGCGTACGAAGCGCTGCCCGGTGTCGTCGATGCGGTCGAGCGCGTCCACGAAGCAGTCGTCGGCGATGAGGTGGCCCTGGGCGAGCATGACGCGTGCTCCTTTCCGGAGTCGTTCGGAGACAAGGGGGTCGGAGTCAGGGGCGGTGGAGGGTGCGGCGCACGGGGCTCCTGGACCGGGAGAGGGCCAGGAGCCCCGGCTGCCACCGGTGGCACCGATCGCCTTCCGACCGTGAGGGGCCACTGCCGGAAGGCGATCGGGGTGGCAAGCTAGCTGTGCGTCAGGCGACGCCGCGGGCGCTCTCGAAGCTGTTGGCGCAGGGCCACAGGGAGGTCGTCTCCTCCTCGAGCTCCTGCAGTTCCAGGATCTCCGCCATGTGTGTCACCCCCTCGGTACGGTCGCTGTGGTGGCGGGCGGGACGCGTGGTGCGGCGCGCGTCAGCCCATGCCGATGCTGCTGTGCGAGCTGTTGGCGCAGGGCCACAGGGAGGGGGTCTCCTCCTCGAGCTCCTGCAGGTCCAAGATCTCCGACATCCGAAATCACCTCCTTCCGCCGGCTGGTGGGAACGTCGACCGCGGGTCGAGGTAGGGCAGGACGGGCCCGCCTCCCTCGAACGCGGAGTCCAGGGCGAGCAGGACGCCCGCCGCGCCGGTCGCGAGGTCCGCGGACAGGCGCAGCATCCGGAAACCCGGGAACGCGAGCTGCCCGCGGTAGGAGTGCGCGTACCAGGCCATGCGGCGCACCTGGGCGCGCGCGGCCTCCCGGTCGCCGGGCCCGTCCATGGCGGCGAGCACGGCGATGGCGCCCGCCCGGCCGCGCAGCAGCCCGGCGTTGCGCACGTACAGGGCGCGGCAGGTGTGCCGCACGGCGGCGAGCGTGGCGGCACGGCCCGGGTCGGGGCGGCGGCGCAGCAGCGCCCGCAGCGGGAAGGCGAGCCCGCCGCTGCCACCGTGCAGGTACGGCAGGTGGTGGGTGCCGTCGAAGAGCGTGAGGGCGCCGTCGGGTCCGGTCGCGCACCGGGCGGTGTCGAACCGGAGCGCGCGGTCGGCGAGTTCCAGGAACCGGGCCGCGCCGCCGTCCTCGTACAGGTGCAGGAAGAGCAGGGCGATCCCGGCCGGGCCGTGCAGCAGGCCGTAGGGCGGGGGAGTGCCGGGCCTGGGGACGGGCGGGCCGTCCAGGACGAGCGCGGCGAGGTCGTCGGCGATGCGCAGGGCCGCGTCGTGCAGCGCGGTGTCGTGGGTGACGCGGGCGAACCGCAGCAGGTTCAGGGCGATTCCGGCCTGGCCGCCCGCGAGGTCCGGTCGTACCGTGCGGGCGTCGAGCGGACGGGACCGTTCGAGGACTTCGAGGGCCCGGCCCCGGTGGCCGAGCAGGTCCAGGGTGAGGGCCACGCCGTGCAGGCCGTCGTAGAGCCCGGGCCGGGGGTCGGGGTCGCGGGTCGCCGCGTCCGCGAGCCAGTCGGCGTATGCGCCGGGGACGGGAGCGCCCACCCGGTGCAGCGCGTACAGGACACCGGCCGCGCCGTGGCCGAACGACGTGCCGCCGAGCGCCGCCGGGCCGAACGGGGTGCCAGGGAACAGCCGGTCGGCCCGCTCGGGCGTGGCCATGGCGTGCAGCCCGGCCACCAGCCGTTCGCGCAGGGCGGGCCAGTCGGGGGCCTCCGCGGCGAGCGCCCGGGCGTCGTCAGGGCCGTCGGCGTCGCCCGGTCCCGCACCCCGGCGCAGGCGTGACAGGAGCGTGGCGCCGAAGCCCGGGGGCAGCGGGTAGAGCTCGTCGACCGCCTCCGTGAGGACGCGCAGCGTCGCGGGGGCGCGGTGGGGCACGGGCAGCAGCAGCCACAGCCTCAGGGTGTCAAGCAGATGGGCGTGGGCGGCGGCGCCGCGCAGGCCGACCGGGGCGGTGAAGCCCTCCTTGCCGACGCTCGGGGGCCGGTCGTCCGTGAGGTCGGTGGCCGTGCGCAGGCGGGTGAGGACGACGCGCCCGTCGGGGCGCAGGACGATGTGGTCCGGGTCGAGTTCGCCGAGGCGTACGCCGTGCCGCTGGAGGGCGCCCAGGGCGTCGGCGACGCGGTCGGCTACGTCGAGGGCCCACTTCGCGTAGTCCGCGGCCTCGCTGCGCGCGCGGTCCTCGGTGGTCAGCGGGAAGGCGGTGGCCGCGGCCTCGGCGAGGGTGCGCCCCTCGGGGGCCTCGACGGCGAGGAAGTGGTGCCCCGCCCGCACGTGCCGGCCGACGATTTCGGGCACGCAGTCCAGGTCCGCGAGGCGTTCCAGGAGCGCGCGTTCGCGGGTGAGGCGGGTGACGGCGTCGTCGCCGCGCACGTCCAGACCGGCGTGTGGGCGCGCCTCGTGCAGGAGGACGGGCCGGTCCGTGGTCGTCTCCGTGGCGCGGTACGTGCCCTCGCCGGTGGTGAGGGACACGGCGCGGACCCCGCGGTAGGGGAACGGGGACCGGGGCGGGGCGAGGAGGCCCTCCAGGTCGGCGTGCAGGACCTCGGGCAGGGCGACCCAGTCCGGGAGGCGGAAGACGGGGCGCCGGTCCTCGGGCACGAGCGTGCCGTCGGGCCGCTCGAGCGCGGGCACCAGGTCGTGCTCGTCGCCGGGGGCACTCGGGTGGCCGCCGGCGGGACATCGCCGGTTCTCGGCGGCGGCGTAGCGTACGTACAGCGGGCCGGGGCCGTGCCGCAGGGCGCCCGGGACGTACGGGCCGGGCAGCAGGGCGAGGAGCGCGGTCAGGTCCGCCAGGGCGGCGGCGAGTTCGGTCTCGTCGGCCGGGTGCAGGACCATGAGGTCGGCGCTGGTGAGGCGGTCGGCGCGGACGTCGGCGAGGGCGCGGGCCGCGGTCAGGCCACGGACCAGGTCGCAGGCGAGGCCCCGGTGCACGCAGTACTCCCGGACGATCTCCGCCGTGCGCTCCAGCTCCCCCAGCGTCACCGAGACGTGGATCCGCCAGCCCTGACCGGGTGTCCGCGCGGCGGGCGGCCGCAGTCGCACCCACCATCCGGCCTCCGTGCGCTCCCAGCCGCGCGGCGGTTCGCGCAGGACGGCGGCGAGCCGGTCCGTGGCGTCGTCGGCCAGCCGTTCCGGGAATTCGAAGAAGTCCGGGTCCGCGCGGTAGAAGCGGTCGTAGTCCTGAAGTTTCATCATGGCGCGGTCCTTTCAACCGGAATGAGGAGCCGAACCCGCTGCAGGGCGGTGGCTCAGGGACGGGGCGGCACGGGGAATCCGGGGAGAATCCGGACGGAATACAGGCGAGTTCCGGACAGAGATCAGCTGCGTTCTGGACAGGGGGAGAAAGGGTGGCGGGCAGGAAGCGGAGGGGTGACGGCGGGGCAATGGCCGACCGGTGTCCGCCGCGGAATGCTGGTATGCGAGGGCGATATGACGGAGGGACAACCGAGGCGTCAGACGGAGCGCCGCCCCGGTGCCCCCTGGGCGGTGACTGCCGTCGGGTCGACGAATTCCGGCGGATTCGTACGGACCGAACGCCGGTCGAAGCGGGCGATGTCCTCGGCGGTCCCGAAGCGGCGGTCCATGCGCCGGACGGCCTCCGCCCAGGTCCCCATGGAGTGCACGGAGGACAGGGTCTCCACGACGAACGGGTCCTTGAGCCGCGCGAGCGTGCGCTCCCAGAGCACCGACGCCGGCTCCTCGAGGAGGCTGCCGACGGTCCCCTCGTACACGGGGATCCCGCGCACCAGGCCGTCCGGCTCCACCTGCATCACGAGGGTGTCGACGCGCCGGGCGACGCGCTCGGGGTTCATCGCCAGGTTCATGTTGTCCGTGGTGTGGACGGACACCGACGGCGGCGCCAGGTCGCGCAGCCGGGAGCGGAGTGTCCGACTCGTCAGGTGGGCGACCTGGTCGTCGTCGAGGAGCTCGTGCGCGCAGAACTCCGGTCGGCTGGCGAGCCCTTCGGGCACGGCGGCGTTGAAGCCCAGGGTGGTCAGGTGTGGGAAGCGGTGGGCGATGTCGGCGGCGAAGGCCTCCAACTGCGGGAAGTTGCTGCGGATCACCACACAGTCGATGCCGAAGCGCAGCCGCCCCCGTGCGGCCGCGCTCCGTTCCCCCGCCACCTCGTCGAGGAGCGCCAACGTCGCAAGGACCCGGTCGAAGGAACCCTTGCGGCCCCGGATGCGGTCGTGCACCTCGGGCGTCGCCCCGTCGAGGCTGACGATCACCTCGTCGAAGCGGTCGGCGAGCCGTTCGGCGAGCGCCCTGCTCATCACCCAGCCGCTGGTGTTGATCGACAGCTTCACCCCGCCGGCCCGCAGCCGCTCCGCGACGTCGAACAGGCCCCGGACGACGAGCGGTTCGCCTCCGGACAGGGCCACGACCCGCGGCCCGAGCGAGACGAGCGCGTCCGCGACCCGCAGCATGTCCTCAAGTCCGAGCTGCCGCGACGGCCGCCGCCCCGATTCCGAATAGCAGTGCGAGCACCGCAGTGGGCAGGCGTACGTGGTGTCCCACACGACCACTTCCGGACCGGAACAACGACTCATGACAGCCACCCGTTCTCGAGGAATCCGCGTCGGCGATTGAGTTCCGAGTGTTGTCGCCGGCGCCATTCCGCGGCACCCGGGCACCCCCCAAACCGTATGGCGGTTTTCCTCCATGCGCGGTGGATTATTTCCGTGGACGCCCGTCGTGACGACGGCCGATAATGGCGCCCGTGGCAGGAAGAAGCAGGGGGATGTGCCTTGTCGCGGTAAGTGGCGGAGTGTTCATGCTCTGGGCAACGCTTATCGGGACAACGCAGTTGGAGAACCGGTATGTTCTGCCCTGGGTCCTCGGATCCGTACTCCCGTGCTATTTCGCCGGTCTTTTCACCTGGTGGCACGCCCCGTCGAGCCCCGTGGCCCGCCGCCTCCTGCTGCTCGGCACCTGGCTGTCCGTCGCCATCGCCGTGCGTCACACCACGAACCTGATGATCCGTGAGCTCGGCTGGCACCTCCGCCCGAAGGTCGTCGGCCCGGTGCTGCCGCTCGACCTCGGCCTCCAGATCACCCACGAGATGTGCAACCTCGCGGTGAGCATCCTCATCGTCCGTCTGCTCGCCCTGCTGCCCGACGGCCGCTACGCCTTCCGCTACGAACGCCACGTCCTGCGTGCCCTGTGGGGACTGCTGGCCCTGCCGATCGTGCTGCCCCTCGCCGGAGTCCCGCAGAACATCGTCTACTACGTCGTCTTCTACTACCCCGAGGCCTGGCTGCCCGGCCTCGGCGCCGCCCTCCTCGCCCTGCGCTGCCTGCGCGCCCGCACCGCCGGACGAGCCGACATCGCCGCCCTGCTGCCCTGGGCCGCGCTCGGTGCCGCCGTCCTGCTGGCCCGTGCCGCCAGCCGCCTGTTCCGTTCCTGGCAGGGCGAGCAGGGCATGTTCTACTTCATCGGTGCGCTCCTCGGCGCCCTGCCCTACATCCTGATCTCCGTGACCCTCGTCTACGCCGCCTTCCGGCACCGGCTGCTCGGCGTCGACATCGTGCTGCGGCCCTCCGCCGTCTACGGCTCCTTGTGGTTCATCATCAACAGCTGGTACCTCGGCATGGCCCTCACCCTCGGGCTCACCGCGGGACTGTTCTTCCCCGTCGGCCTGGCCCTGCTGATCGCCGTCGTCGCCACAGCGCTCTTCCGGCCCCTGCGCGACCGGCTCAACGCCCTCGTCGAGCGGCGCGTCTTCGGCAAACGCCTGAGCAGGTTCGAACTCCTCGTCCAGTTCAGCACCACCCTGGAGCACGCCTACGACCTCGACCGGCTCGCCCCCCAACTCGCCACCGGCCTGCGCGAGGGCCTCGGTCTGCGGTGGGTGCGCGTCCGACTCGGCGGGCACGGCCTGCCCCTGTCCACCGCCGAGTCCGGCGAACGGCCCGCCGCGGCCCGGCCCGTCAAACAGTTCCCGCTCTTCTACGGCGACGACACCCTCGGCCTCATCGAGTACGGCCCCAAGAGCGAGGGCCGCTCCACCCCCGAGGACCACGCCATCGGCGGCACCCTCGCCCGCTCCGCCGCCCTCGCCGTGCACAACGTCCGCCTCGCCGCCGAACTGTGTGCCCACGCCGACGAGATGCAGCGCCAGGCCGCCGAACTCGCCGCGTCCCGCGCCCGCATCGTGCACGCCCAGGACACCGAGCGCCGCCGCATCGAGCGCCGCCTCCACGACGGCATCCAGCAGGACCTCGTCGCCCTCGTCGCCAAACTCGCCCTCGCCCGCAACCGACTGCACCGCGGCGGCGGCATCGACAGCGCCCTGAACGAGATGCAGGACGACGCCTACCGCGTCATCGACGAACTCCGCGAACTCGCCCACGGCATCCACCCGCCGATCCTCACCGACCAGGGCCTCGTCGCCGCCGTCACCTCCTGCGCCCGCCGCATGCCCATCCCCGTCACCGTCCAGAGCGGGCAGTCCCTGGCCGGGGTGCGCTTCGCCCTCGACATCGAGGAGTCGGCCTTCTACCTGGTCTCCGAAGCACTCACCAACGTCCTCAAGCACGCCTGCGCCGGACACGTCACCGTGCGCATCACCCGCGCCGACGGCCGCCTCCAGGTCGAAGTGACCGACGACGGCACGGGCTTCTCCGCCGCCACCACCCACGGCTCCGGCCTCACCGGCATGCGGGACCGCACCGAGGCCGTGGGCGGCGAACTCACCATCACCAGCCGCGCGGGCACCGGCACCGTCATCCGCGCCCGGCTCCCGGAACGCGTCAGGGAGGACACCCGTGCCTGAACCCAGGCCCGCGCCCGGCCCCCAGGGCCACGCACCGCTGCGCGTCGTCATCGCCGAGGACCACTACCTGGTGCGCGAGGGCACCCGCCGCCTCCTGGAGGACACCGGCGAGGCCGACGTCCTCGCCGCCGTCGGCACGGCCGCCGAACTCCTCGACGCCGTCGCGCGGCTGCGCCCCGACGTCGTCGTCGCAGACATCCGGATGCCGCCGGGCCACCACACCGAGGGCATCACCGCCGCCCACGCCATCCGCGAGGCCCACCCCGGCATCGGAGTCGTCGTGCTCTCCCAGCACGCCAACGAGAACTACGCCTTCGACCTGTTCCGGCGCGGCACCGACGGCCTCGCCTACCTCCTCAAGGAGCGCATCGGCGAGGTCGACGAACTCCTGCGCGCCCTGCACGAGGTCGCCGCCGGGCGCTCCGTCGTCGACCCGCGCATCGTGGAGGTCCTCATGGGCAGCCATGCCCGCGGCGCCGATGCGCCCCTGTCCCGTCTCACCCGCAGGGAGCTGGACGTCCTGCGGCACATGGCGGAGGGCAAGACCAACCGTGCCATCGCCGACTCCCTGCGCCTGTCCGAGTCGACCATCGAGAAGCACGTGAACTCCACCTTCGCCAAGCTCGGCCTCGCCGAAATACCGCAACTGCACCGCAGGGTCAGCGCGGTCCTCGCCTACCTGCGGCACGCGCCGCCGGGCTCGCCCTGAGCTCGGCAGCGAACAGCACACGGCGACTCGCGCTGGCGGTCACGTCCCGCAGCCCGGTCGTCCGCTCCTGCCGCTCACGCCACCGATCGGTCACCTCGTAGGGCCGCTGCCTCGGCGCACTCCGGCCGCACAGCGGGGTGTGCACAGGAGCGCCCCCGAGAAGCGCACTGCGCCGTTGAGCGCCGTGCGGCATCCGTCGGTGCGCGCTGTCCGCGCGCCCAATGCCCTCCTGTGCGACCGCGTAGGTTGTACGACGATGGTGTGCGCACACCGGCCTGTGCCGGACTGTGTCTGAGGCGGCGCGCGTTCCCTCTCGAACTCGGGAAGGACACGCCTCGCGCCAGTTGTGCCAGTACGGGGCCAGGGGCGGCCCCGGGGCTCGGGGCGCCGACCACATCGGTGCCTTTGGGCGGTGGTGAAACCCAAGGGGGAGGGTCAGCACCAGCCAATATCCGCATCGCCCCGCATCCGGCAGCGGGCCGCCGTCCGGCCTCTCCTCGCGGAGGCGAAGCGCGCTGTCGTCTCCGCTCCCCCTTTTTTCCGACGCGGCAGTCGGACGCCGCCGCGGGACGCGCAGTGCAGCAGTGATGAAAAGTCCATCGGGCGTACCGCGGTGCGGTGCGCCCGGACGAGAGAAGGAGTGAGGGCTTGTTCTCCATCACGAAGGAATTCCATTTCTCCGCCAGTCACCAATTGGCCCACCTGCCTCCGGACCATCCCTGCGGGAGGATGCACGGACACAACTACATCGTGGTGCTCGAACTCTCCGCCGGGGCGGACGAGCTGACAGAGCCCGGCTTCGTACGCGATTACGGGGAACTCGGGCAGTTCAAGAAATGGATCGACGAGACGCTGGACCACCGGCACCTCAACGGCGCCGTCGGCGACCGGAATCCATCGGCGGAGAACATCGCCCTGTGGATCTACCAGACCTGGATCGGCGACTTTCCGGAACTCACCGCCGTGCGGGTCTCCGAGACACCGAAGACATGGGCGACCTACCGGCCCGCGGCGGCCGTCGGCGCGCGCACGGGCCATGCGGGCGGCTGACCGCCGGACACCGGACACGCCGGGTGCGGCGGGGGAGTACGGGACTCGATGCGATGCGCCCCGCGCGGGCGTGAGGGGGGTGACGCCAATGTCGGTTCCGAACCTCGTGGTCAACGAGATCTTCGGACCCACCTAGCGCCGTCCAGGGCGAAGGGCCTTCCACGGGAAGGTCGTGCGCGTTCCTCAGGCTCGGCGGCTGCAATCTGACGTGCCGGTGGTGCGACACGCCGTACACCTGGGACTGGAAGGGCGAGTCGGACACCGGGATCGCCTACCGGGCGGCCGAGGAACTGCACACGCTCAGCGCGGACGACGTGACGGAGCGACTGCTGGGGTTCGGCGTCGAGTTGATCGTCATCTCCGGCGGTGAGCCGCTCAGCCAGCAGGACCGGGTCCTTCCGACGGTCCGCGCGCTGCGGGCGCGCGGCATCGCCGTGGAATTCGAGACCAACGGCACCGTCATTCCCACCACCGCCTTGGTGGCGACCGGAGCGGGCTTCAACGTGTCGCCGAAGCTCGCCCATTCCGGAGTGGCCGAACACCGCCGCAAGGTCCCCGAGGCACTCAAGTGCTTCGCGGGCCTCCCGAATGCGGCGTTCAAGTTCGTCTGCGGCGACACAGGCGATCTCGAAGAAGTCGACACGTTCGTGAAGGAATTCGGTCTTCGCAACGTATGGATCATGCCGAGGGGACAGACGCCCGAGGAAATCGACCGCGGCATCCGCACCTTGGCGGACGCGGTGATCGCACGGAAATGGAACTTGTCCGGAAGGCTGCACGTGAACATCTGGGGAAACAAACGGGGGGTCTGATGACCAGCAGCATCGAGGTACTGGCCGAAGAAGAGGTACTGGCCGAGGAAGTGGCGCTGAGCGGCGAGGCGTCCGGTACGGATCCGTTGGAGGACGTCGCCCGCCGACTGCTCGTGGAGATCGGGGAGGACCCGCAGCGCGACGGACTGCGCGACACCCCCGGGCGGTTCGCGCGCTGGTGGCGCGAGTTCACCCAGCACGACCCGGGCTCCGTCGACACGGTCTTCGAGACCACGGCGAGCGGCAGCCTCGTCGCTGTGTCCGGGATCGACGTGTGGTCGCTCTGCGAGCACCACCTGCTGCCGTTCTCCTGCCGTGTCACCATCGGCTATCTGCCGCGCGAACACATCCTCGGGCTGAGCAAGTTCGCCCGCGTCGCGCACCAGCACGCGCACCGGCTCCAGTCCCAGGAGCAGCTGACGCAGGACATCGCCGACGACATCGAGAAGCTGACGGGCTCGCCCGACGTCGCCGTCATCGGCCGCGGCGAGCACCTGTGCATGGCCATGCGCGGCGTCCGCACCCCCGCCACGATGACCACGGCGGTGTGGCGCGGCGCCCTCAAGGACAGCGCCCTGCGCCAGGAGCTGACGGCCCTCACCGTCGACCACCGGGGCTGACCGGGGCGACGGGACACACGGGACACACAGGGCTGACGGGCCTGGCGGGATCGAGCGGCCCGCCAGGCCCGTCAGCCCTGCCGGAACCGGCGAGTCCGGCGAGTCCGACGACTCCGGAGCCCAGCGAGCGCGGTAAGAGCAACGGGACCAGCAAGAGCAACGTGACCAGCAAGAGCAACGAGACCAGCGAGTCCGACGAGATCAGCGAGATCAGCGAGACCGACGAGAGGGGACCGCACCCATGCGCATCACCGACCCGCCGCGGACCGGCCTGAGCTTCGACGACGTCCTGTTGGTGCCCCAGCGCACCGCGCTGACCAGCAGACGCCAGGCCGACCCGACGACGGAACTCCTCCCGGGCCTGCGGCTGCGCCTGCCCGTGATCTCCGCCAACACCCAGTGGTGCACGGGCGACCGGATGGCGCGCGCCATGGCCCTGCGGGGCGGCGTCGGCATCCTGCACCGCATGCAGACCGTGGCCCAGCAGGCCCAGCAGCTCGACGCGGTCAAGTCCGCGCAGCCCGGCGCCGGGAGCGACGGAAACACCGAGACCGCCGAGGACTGGGACCGGGCGACCCTGGACGCCGACGGGCGCCTGGTCGTCGGCGCCGCGGTCGGCGTCACGGGGGACTGGCGGGAGCGCGCCCGCGCCCTGGCCGCGCTCGGCGTCGACATCCTCCTGGTCGACGTGGCGCACGGCCACAGCGACCAGGTCATCGACACCGTGCGGGAACTGGCCGCGGCCTACCCCCGGATCCCGCTCATCGCGGGCAACGTGGCCACCGCCGCGGGTGTGCGCGACCTCGCGGAGGCGGGCGCCCAGGCGGTGAAGGTCGGCATCGGTCCCGGGGGTGTCTGCACGACGCGGCTCGTCGCCGGGACCGGCGTGCCGCAGCTGACGGCGGTGCTCGACTGCGCCGAGGCGGCGGCAGGGGTGGGCGTGCGGATCATCGCCGACGGCGGCATCCGGCAGGCCGGTGACCTGGCCAAGGCCCTGGCCGCGGGGGCGCACGCCGTCATGCTTGGCTCCGCGCTCGCGGGCGCCGACGAGAGCGCCGCGACCCCTGTGGAGCGGGACGGTCGGGCGTACCGCGTCAGCAACGGCTTCGTCTCGCTCGGCATGGAGCTGACGCTGCGCCGGGCGAACGGCGGCAAGGTCACCCAGGAGGAGATCGACGACTACGTACCCGAGGGCGTGGAGGCCACCTTCCCCGCCTCCGGCCCGCTGGCCACGACGCTGCGTCAGCTCGTCGGTGGCGTGCAGTCGGCGATGAGCTACTCCGGCGCGCCCGACCTGGAAACCTTCCGCGAGAGGGCCGAGTTCATCCGCGTCACCGGCGCGGGCCGCGCGGAGAATGGGCCGCACGCCCGGGAGCGCTCGGTGCAGATCGACGTCGACCACGTAGCGGAGGCCGTACGGACATGACGGACACCCCCCTCGCACAAGAGTCACGAGAACCGGCCGCAGCGCCCGCCATGTGGTCACGGCAGGGCCCCTACCTCCTGGACTGGGCCTCCTTCGGCACCCTGGTCGACGACCTCGTCGACCAGGTGCGCGCCGACGGCTTCGTGCCCGACGCGGTGCTCGCGCTCGCCCGCGGCGGCCTCACCCCCGCCGGGCATCTCACGTGCGCCCTCGACGTGCCCGTGACGCACGTCGTGCGCGTCCGGCGCACGGCCGACGACAGCCGGTACGCCACGAAGAACCCGCCCGTCATCGACAGCGCGGCCCCGCTGCCGCTCGGCCCGGGCCAACGGGTCCTGGTCGTCGACGACATCGTCGGCACCGGCGAGACGGCCACGGTGATCCTCGACCATCTGTCGGCCGCGGGCGTCACGGCGGACGACGTCCGGTTCGCCGCGGTCGTCCGCAACCACCGCAGCGCCTACGTGCCCGAGTACTGCGCCGCCGTCATCGACGACTGGATCGTCTTCCCGTGGGAGACGGCCCGCGAGTCCGTCGCCGACTGCCGCCCGTTCCCGGCCGAACTGCGGGTGCGCGCATGAGCGCGGAGACGACCGGACAGAGTCGGAGCCCGCATGCCGAGGGCAGTTACCCGGGCAGCGGCCTCACGCGCGTCGTCTGCGCCGCCGAGGCCGGCCTGCCCGGTTGCTACGACGCCGTCGATCTGTACACGTACGACGCTCCGGTCAGCACCCGCGTCGAGGCGGCCCGCACCGTCGCCGACATCGAGCGGACGCACGGCTCCCGGCCCACGGTGGTGTTCACCGACCTCACCGAGCGGCCGGGGGCGCGCGTGCTGTGCCACCCCTATCCACGGGCCGTCCTGCTCGCGGCGCTCACCACCTCCGAGGAGAAGCATCTGCCGGAGATGGCCGACCGGCTGGCGCGGCCGGTGCCCACCGCGCCCGTGCCCGGCCAGGGCGTCGTGGTCCGGCGGGACGTGCCGGGCCTGATGGCGGAACTTCCGCTGCTCCAGCACCGCCCCGGTGACGCCGGGCCCTACCTCACCGCAGGGGTCGGCGTGACGACCCGTCCGGACGGCAGCGGCGTCAACATGGGGTTCTACCGCGCCCAGGTGGTGGGCCCCGACCGGGCACGGATCTTCCTCGACCCGCGCACCGACGGACACCGCAACCTGCGGGAGTGGCTGGCGGCCGGCCGCCCCATGCCGATCTCGATCTTCCTCGGCGCGGACCCGGCGGTCACCGTCGTCGCGGCGTCCCGCCTCCCCGCCGAGGGCGACGACTACGAAATCGCCTCGCGGCTGCTCGGCCACCGCATCGGCACCTCGGGCAGCCCGCCGGTGCCGGACGACGCGACCCACGTCATCACCGGCCTCGTCCACGAGGAGGACGAAGTCGAGGGCCCCTTCGGGGAGTTCAAGGGGTACTACGCGGAGGCCCGCCGCAGCAACGTCCTCACCGTGACCGGTGTCTCGGCCACGCCGGGGGCGCCGATGCCGACGATCGTGGCGGGCGCCGAGTCGGGGCTCACCCTGATGAGTTTCCAGAACGAGTACCTGATGTACGCGCACCTGCGTGGGGCGGGCCACCCGATCAGGTCCGTCCGCTACAGCCTCAGGGCCCGGGGCGAGTTCGTCGCGTACATCGAGTGCGACGAACCGAGCGCGGAACTGGTGCGGGAGGCGATGGCCTTCGACGTCCGCTCGAAGGTGGTCATCTGCGGCCCGGACCTGTCCAACCCCGGCCAGGCGCTTGCGACCTATGGTTTCACCACACGCACCGAGCCCTACTACCGCAAGGGCAGGGTGGAGGGGCAACGTATAGGTCTGGCCCTGGTCATCCCGCCCGAGGGCCGACCGACCGAGTACTGACCTGCCGAGTGCCGACCGGGCCGGTACTGACCGAACGTTCGACGACGACGGAACGAGGACGCAGAGCACGATGAGTCGATTCGCAGAGGCGCTGCCCGCCGCGCTGCTCGTGGTTCCCGGCCCCGGTGGGACCGTGACGTTCATCCACCAGCTGAAGGGACCGTACGCCGGCAGCTGGCTGTTGCCCGGCGGAGGCATCGAGCGCGGGGAGGCCGCCGAGGCCGCCGCGCTGCGGGAGGCCCGTGAGGAGACCGGCATCGCGGTGGAGTCCTGCTCCCTCTTCGCCGTCTACGAGTTCACCGGCAAGTGGTCGGAGGGCGACTACCACCTGCTGATGTTCGCCTGCCTCGCCGACCGCGCGTACGAGCTGCCCGCGGGCTACGAGGGCCACAACGTGGGGGAGATCAGGCAGGCGCGCCTCGGGGACATCGGGATGCACTCCACGGACTACCAGATCCTCACCGACGCCGGTCTCGCCGCGTACGACGACGAGACCATCGCGCGGGGGCTCGCCGCGGACGGCATCACGATGCGCGCCCACCGGGTGGGGTCCACCAAGCGGTTCATCGCGCCTTGAGAACCGTGGCGGCCGACACGGCACGGCAGGTGCTCTGTCGGCACCCGATGGTCACCCGGGCCGCCCGCAGCCCCTGGGCGAGGGCGGCCCGGGGGCTCGCGCCGGAGCTGAGGCCGAGCACGAAGGCGGACGCGAGCGCGTCCCCTGCGCCCGTGTCGTCCGCGCAGGTGCCCTGCTCGGCGGGCAGGAACAGGACCTCGTCGTACTCCTCGCACGCCACGGCGGCCCCGGCCGCGCCCGAGGTGACCACGACCACGCGGGGGCCCAGATGACGCAGCCGCGCGGCCTGTTCGGCGGGCGTCCCGGCCCGGCACAGGAGGTGCAGGGCCTCGCGCGCGTTCAGGAGCAGGACGTCGTACAGCGGGAGCAGGTGGGCGCGCGGGCCGAAGTCGGCCTGGCGCGTGGGCATGCAGCACATGAGGGTGCCGTGCCGTCGGGCCTGCCGGGACGTCCAGGCGAGCAGCTCCTCGTCGAGGCCGCCCTCGGCGACGACGGCCCGGGCGCGGGCGATGTGGGCGTCGAGGGCGGTGCCGCGCAGGGCGGTGGCCGCCGCGGGGTCGGGCAGGGCGATGCGCGAGGTGATCTGGCGGCGCAGGCCGTCCAGGGTGACGTCGAACCGGCCGACGCCGCCGGTGGTGCGCAGCACCTGGAGCCGGACTCCGAGTCGTGTCAGCTCGTCCTCCAACGCCTCGGCGTCCGGGCCGAATCCGGACAGGCCCACGAAGGTCGGCCGCGCCCCCAGCCTGGCCAGATTGACGGCGACATTGCGGCCGACCCCGCCGTGGTGGCGCTCCACGCTCCAGACCGCCTGCGTCCTGCCGCCCGCAGCCGAGGTGTGGGTTCCGGCGCTGAAGTACTTGCGGTCCATCACGAGCGAGCCCATGACGACGATGTCGCTGAGGTCGTCGCGTCGATCACTCATTGGATCGTGCCCCCGATCACCCACTGGATCGTGCCCCCGAATACGCACTGGATCGTGCCCCCGAAAGAAGTCGTGCCGCCCAGGTCATTCGTGTCCCCGGACCTAGAGGAAACCCCACGTCGTGGAAGAGAAGGCTGAGAAAGCCGTACGGAGCCACGGAGTTGACGCGCCTTCGGACGCCGCCGAGGCGTCCGGATTTTGGTGGAAGTTCTGGCTGATCTATCTCGCGGGCGTCACCGCGGCGACCAGTATGGGAAAGATTACGCCGGTTTCTGTGGAAATGCGAGAGGAGTTGTCGCTCTCTCTGAGTCAAGTGGCGCTCATCGCCTCCCTGGTGACGGCTGTCGCCGCCGTACTGGGTCTGCTCGTCAGCTATCTGCTGCGTCCCCACGACCCGCGCCGGATGCTCGTGGGCGGCCTGGTCGTGATGGGCGTCGCGGGCCTCTTCTGCGCCCATACCGCGAGCTTCGGCGCGCTGTTCGGCGGTCGGCTGCTGGAGAGCGTCGGCTACGTGATCGTGGTGATCGTCGCGCCGGTCCTGCTGTTCGGTCTGGGCAGCGGCAGTCGGCTGACGTCCGCGCTCGCCATCTGGGGCACGTTCATGCCGGTGGGCCTCGCGGTCGGCTCGTTCGCGGGCGGTGTTCTGTCCACGTGGTTCGACTGGCAGGGTTGGCTGACGATCGCGGGGGCCGTGACGCTGGTGGTCGCGGTCGCGACGACGCGGCTGCCCGTGGACATCGCCCGCCACCGCCCGGCGCCCGCGCGCGCCGCACGCTTCGGGCGCGGGGGCGGTGCGGCGGGGCACCCCCGGGACCTGCGCCGTCGGGCGCGCAGGTTGGCGCGTCCCATCGCGCTGGGCGCGGGCTTCGCCACGATCAGCGGCGCGATCGTCACCTGCGTCACCCTCTACCCCACGTATCTGCACGAGGAGTTCGACGTCCCCACCGAGACCGCCGGAACGCTCACCGGCATCGTCTCCTTCGTCGGCGTCGCCGGTGGCTTCCTGGCCAGCGCCCTGCTGCGCCGGGGCAAGGACGTGAAGCACCTGTTCCTCGTCGCGCTGCTGATGCCGGTCGGGGCGTTCGTGGCGTTCGGCGGGGTGGGCGGCACCTGGGGTTCCGTGAGCAGCGCCCTGGTGGTCGCGCTCAGCAACGAACTGGTCGTGGCGTCGGTCTTCGCGGCCATCCCCCTCGCCGTGCGCGCCACCTCCGACATGGACGCCGCGAACGGCCTGGTCGCCCAGCTCGGCAGCATCGGCGCGCTCGCCGCCCCGCCCCTGGTCGGCCTCGCCGTCACCGTGGCGGACGGCTGGTGGGCGGTCGGCCCCTGCCTGCTCGTGGGGACCGGTGCGGGGACGGTGCTGCTGCGTCTCGCGACGCGCGGGGGACGGGAAGAGGGGCGGAGGGAGGAGGAGAAGGTGGTGGAGTCGTCGTAGGCTCCCGGGTCGACGCGCCGCTGACGTGGCGCCCCCGGCCGACGCGCCGCTGACGTAGCGCCCCGGGCCTGATGAGCCACTGACGCAGAGCCCTGGGCCGAGGAGCCACCGACTCGGTGCCCCCGCGCCGGATTTGTCACACCCGTGGCTAGTCCTGCGCGCCTCCCTCGTCGACGGTGGTCCCTCCTGTGCGCGTGGAAGGAATCGGCCGTGAGAGGGGTTCAACCGTGAGACGTAGGCGTTTTGTGGCAGGGGTGACCGGGGCGCTGTCGGGGATCGCACTCGGCACGGAACCGGTGCGGGCCGCCACGTCGGCCTCGCGCGCGCCGGGCTGGCAACCCGTACCGGCCCCCGGCAGCACCCCGGCCGCCCAACTGCGCCGCATCGCCGCCGCCGACGCCCAACTGGCCTGGGCCGTGGGCGAGGAGAACCGGGCCGGACCCTCGCGCGGCCGTGCCCTCGCCATGGCGTGGAACGGGAGCGCCTGGGCGAAGACCGACCTGTCGCACCTGGCGCACAGCCGGCTGAGCGACGTCTCCGGTACGTCCGCGACCTCGGCGTGGAGTGTCGGCATGCCCACCGGGACGGCGAGCCCGCTGCTGCGGTGGGACGGGACCACCTGGCGTACGGCCGCGTTCCCGGGGCAGGGCGAGTCGGGCGTCCGCCTGGAGGGGGTCGCGGTCGGCGCCGACCGGCAGGTGTGGATCTGCGGCGCCCGGGGCGGCGCGGCCCGGCTGCTGCGCGGGGACGGGCGGCAGTGGCGGTGGCTGGACCCGCTGCCGGTCGCGGGCGCGAATCTGTACCGGGTCGTCGTCGCCGCGTCGGGCGAGGTGTGGGTGAGCGGTGACCAGGCGTCCGGTGGCGGCTGGGCGGGGCTCGTCGCCCGCTGGAACGGGGCGTGGACGGTCCTGCCCCCGGTCACGGGTGCCCGGCTCAGCGTCAGCGATCTGCATCCGGCCGCCCCGGACGACGTCTGGGCGGTGGGCACCGACGCGGGCGTGGGCGGCCCGCCCGGCCGCCCCGGAAACCCGGCCCTGAACCACTGGGACGGCACGGCCTGGACGCGCGTACAACCGGGCTTCGCCGTCGGCGCGTTGTCCGGCATCGCCGCCGACGGCGAGGGCCGCGCCGCGTGGATATCGGGCTGGAACTACCAGGACCAGAGCCGCACCACCTACCTGCGCCGGAACGGCGACGCCTGGACCGTGGTGCGCGGCCCCGCCGGACCGGCCCCGGCGCCCTACCTCAACGACGTCGTCCCCATCCCGGGCACCACGGGCTACTGGTCGGCGGGGATGACGAGGCCCGTCCCGGCCCCGCCGACCGAGGCCTACACGGAACGCTTCGAGGCCTGAGGCGGACACGGAACGCTTCGAAGCCTGAGGCGGACTCAGTCGACGACCGCGGTCGCTTCCAACTCGACCAGATGATCGGGTACGTCCAGTGCCGCGACGCCGAGCAGTGTGGCCGGCGGCACGGGCGTGCTCCCCAGCTTCGCGGCCGCCCGGGACATCCCCTCCAGGAGCTGCGGCATCTTGTCGGGGCTCCAGGCGACGACGTACACGGTCAACTTCGCCACGTCGGCGAAGGAAGCGCCGACCTCGGCGAGCGCGGTGGCGACGTTGAGGTAGCACTGCTCGACCTGGGCGGCGAGGTCGTCCGCGCCGACGGTGACCCCGTCGGCGTCCCAGGAGACCTGCCCGGCGAGGAACACGAGCTTCGACCCGGTCGCGATCGACACCTGCCGGTACGCGTCGATCTCGGGCAATCCGCTGGGGTTGACCAGGGTGATGGCCATGCTGTCCGCCTCCTTGCGATGAGCACCTGCGAGGCCGCACGCTGCCGCCCGGACCAGAGCACTCTCGGCTTCCTGTGGTTACTCGGGAACGTTAGGAGAGCGCGTGCTGACCTGGAAGAACGCACTTTTCGGTGACTGGGGAACCCGGAGGTGACCCAGCAGCTCAGCGGCACGACCACGCCAGGAGCCGCGGGCACCGTGGGGCCAACCCCCGTACTCCGCACCGGCACACCCCCTCGGCAATGCGGTGGATCACCCCAGTGCACCCGGGGTGCCGGGAGCGGCAGAGTCCAGTCATGACCTTCACACGCTTAAGCGGAAGACTCTCGACGTCCGGCGCGCTCGCCCTGGTGTGCGCCGCGACCGTACTGGCGGGCACCGGGCACGCGGACAGCCGCGATGCCCCCGCACCCACCACGCAGGCCACCCACCCGCAGCAAGCCGCCGCACGCGGCTCGGTGGTCTCCGTGACTCCCGTGCTGGATCTGAACGCCGATCAAGTCGCGGCCCGTCTCGCGAAGGCCGGAATCGACGGGGACCAGGTGCGCCACGGGGTGCGGGCGTACCGGATCGTGTACCGCACGGTCGACACCCAAGGCCGTCCCACCACGGCCAGCGAACTGGTCGCGGTGCCCAGGAACGGCGACCGCTCCCTGCGGGTCGTGTCCTGGCTCCACGGAACCGAGG
The DNA here is from genome assembly GCF_055591765.1 of Streptomyces sp. NPDC041205. Taxonomy (NCBI): domain Bacteria; kingdom Bacillati; phylum Actinomycetota; class Actinomycetes; order Kitasatosporales; family Streptomycetaceae; genus Streptomyces; species Streptomyces sp. NPDC041205. Next base: position 488,097 of record NZ_JBVIZH010000004.1, read on the forward strand.
TGTTCCGGCGCGAGGTGGCCTCGGTCAACGACGAGTCGACGGACCGGGACACGGCGCTGCTGTTCGCCTCGACCGGCCTCGCGGTGTCCGCCCCGGACTACCTCGGCCTGGGGGAGGGCCCCGGATCCCACCCCTACGGGCACCCCAAGGCAACCGTCACCGCGCCGCTCGACGGGCTGCGGGCGGCACGCGCCTTCGTCCGACGCGACGGCCGCGACCTCGACCGGCGCGTCCTCATCAGCGGCTTCTCCCAGGGCGGGCCCGCCACGATGATGCTGGGGCGGGCCCTGCAACAGGGCATCGACCCGTACTTCCGCCTGGGCGCCCTCGCGCCGATCGCGGGTCCGTTCGACCTGACCGGTTTCGAGGCCGCGGCGGCGGACGACGGGATCGCCCGTTCCTCGCTCTACCTCGCGTACTTCGCGACCGCGTGGAACCGCATGTACGGCCTCTACGCCACGCCGAAGGACGCCTTCCGCGCCCCGTACGACAAGACGATCGAGTCGCTCTTCGACGGCAACCACAGCGGGGCGGAGATCGCGGACGTGCTGCCGAAGACGTCCAAGGAACTGTTCACCGCGGACTTCCTCGACAAGATCCGCAACCCCACGGGTGAACTCCGGCGCAACCTGCGGGCCCTGGACACCACGTGCGACTGGCGCCCGCAAGTTCCCGTTCACCTCTTCCACTCCAAGGCCGACGAGGACGTGCCCTTCAAGAACTCCGAGCACTGCGCGCGCCAACTGGCCGCCAACGGCGCCGCACACGAGCTGAGCGAGGTCGAGGAGGCCGACAGCCACAGCACGACGGTCGTGAAGGCGCTGCCGGAGGTGGTACGCGAGTTCAACGCCGTCCGCTGATCCGCGGCCGCGACCATCCCGGCCCGCCACGAACCATCGAGTTCGGACGCGCAGTCGCACGGAAGTTTGCCCATTCGCTCGTCGTGGCGATTTTCCTCTTCGTGTTCATGGCGAGAAGCTGATCGGTGGCATCGCCAACGGCGCCTGGTCGGCGCACGGCTTCCTGAGGGAGAGTCACCGTGAGGACCATCGAACACGTCGTGTCCAGGCACCATCCCGCGTTCGTCGTCCCGGCCGTGCACCTGGGGCTCGGCCGGGACGACAAGGTCTATCTGGTGCTTCCCGCTCACCCGGACGGACAGGCGCTGAGACTCGCGCCGGACGGCTCGGCGCAGCGGTTCGGGCGGGTCGGGTACGCGGCGCTGGCGATCACGGCCACCGCGGACGGCGTGATCGCGACCGCCGAGACCCACTCCCCGCACCGGTCACCAAGGACCTCAAGGCGCTGCCGGTGTCGGCCTGGCTGCCCGACGGCGGGCTCCTCGTCGCCACGTGGACGGGCACCGTGATCCGCTGCACCGCCGCCCTCGAAGAACGCTGGCGCACCCGGCTGACCCCGTGGCTGCGCGACGTCCAACTGCAGTGGTGGGACACCAGGGCCGGGCTCTGGAAGGACGGCCCGAAGCTCCTCTCCGACGCGGGCGCCGTGCACAGCCACGCCTTCGGGGCCCTGTCCTCCTCCCGCTTCCGGCTGCGCACCACCGGCGGCGGCAGCTGGCCCGTGGGGAACATCCGGCTCGGCGAACTCGTCTTCCACGGCACCGTGGTGGGCAACTCCCACCGGGACGCCTTGAGGACCACGCCCTCGCCGTCCTCTTCGACGACCGCGAGGACGACGTGCGCGCGACATCGTCGAGGACACCTCGGCCGCCGACATCCAGATCGGCGGCGCGGCCGTGCGGACGAGATGCCTGCGGCTGGAGAAGGCGGTGGAGCGCTACCCCACGTCGCGGGCCCCCTTCGGGCACGCCATGCACGACTGGGACTTCAGGATCGTGGAGAACCCGAGCGCCCGGGGTGAGTACCGCTACCTCCAGTTCGCCTGGAAGAGGCTCAGCTCCCGGACCTCGGGGATCAGCCTCAGGGTCGGGCCCGCGAAGTCCGCCCCCATCTCCTCGGCGTCCATCGGCGTCCATCGGCGACTCGCACTGGCCACCGGCCACGTCCATGGTCGAGAAGCGGTTCGGCGGCCGGGTCCCCGCCGACTGGGAGGTCGTACGCGTCGAGCTGTGGAAGTTCACCGCCGGAGCGGTCAAGGTCGTCGACCAGCTCGCCCTGCGCAGCAACGGCGACGGCGCCCTGTTCGACCAGATCGTGCTCGCCCGCACCGAGGGACAACTGCCCGATCTGCCCTATCTCCAGTCGACGTGACGCCCGGTGACCCGGACGCCGCCTAGGCGTGCGGGCCCACCGTCACCGTCCCGACCGTCAGCCGCAGGGCCGTGGTGTCCAGGAACGCGCCGATCCGCACCGCCTCCCCGTCCAGCGCGCGCCGCCGCGCCGCGCTGAGCGGGGCGAGGGGCTCGACGGTCAGGTCCGCCTTGCGTCCGGAGCGCCGCAGGTGCCAGACCCCGGCGACCGTCCCGTCGATGAGCAGGACCGGGTAGTTGCCCGCCTGGCCGGTGCGGGACAGGGCGCGTGCGGCTGCCGGGCCGGGGAAGAGCCGGTCGCGCGGGTGACAGCCCACCACGTACGCGTCGAAGTAGGGCAGGAGCCGCAGCGTCCCCGCGGCGTCGGAGGCATCCTGGTCCGGGTCCCCGTCGTCGGAGGCGTTCAGCCAGCCGGTGCTGTCTTCGACGTCGGCCGGGCGCAGGCTCCCCGCGGTGGCCAGGGTGTCGAACAGGGCGGCCGTCCACGCGGGAGGTGCCCCCAGCCACTGGGCGAACTGCCGTGGCGTCGCCGGACCGTAGGCGTACAAGTAGCGCGCGACCAGTGCGTTCAGGGCCGCGTCGGCGGGCGCGGGACGAAAGCCGGGCAGCCGTCGCCCCGGGGAGAGGTAGGTGGCCTTGCGGCCCCGGTCGGGGCCGAAGCACAGCGCGCCCCGGTGGGCCGCCAGGGCCAGCGCCTGCCGCCAGCGGGGCCACATCCCCTGGAACGCGGGCATCACCAGGTCGCCCGCCCACGGCCCGGTGGCCGCGACGACCGCGTCGCCCAACTCCTCGACGGTCAGCCCGTCGTCGTCGGCGTCCGCCAGCGCGACGCCGATGGCCTCGACGACCTGCTCGGTCTGCTTGTCCGTGAGGCGCGCCGCCTGCGGCAGCCCGTTCGGGCCGGACGGCAGGGCGGACAGCGCCCCGGTCCACATCGGCAGGTCGCGCGCCGCGAGCAGATGCACGGTGCCGCGCGGCCCGTACGTCTTGACCAGGCCGTCCGCCATGCCGAGCGCCGCCCGGACCTCCGCGCGGGTGCCACCGTCGAGGCGCGCGCCGATCGACAGTTCGGCGGCGGACATCACCTGGGCGTGTGCGCCGCACATGGCGGACACGACGTCGGCGACCCGGGAAGGCGTCGGGGGTGTCGGGGCCGTCGGGGCGGAGGGGGACGTGCCGGACAGTCCGTGCCGCGCCATGCGCCGGTCCCATACCTGCCGCCACGACAGCTGCGAGCGCTCGGTGGTGTCGATGCCGTTGTCGATGTCCATGCGCGTCACCGTAGAAGCCAAAGAGGCCAGTTCTTGTCCTAAACGAGGCCGTGCCGGGGTATGAGTCCTCCGGGCCGTGCCGGAACGGACGTCCTCCATCTCCCTCTGAACTGGGGTTATGGCGTGGTCGCAGATTGACTTTGCGTGGTCTTTACTGTTGTCTGCCGACATGAACAGACGCATTCGCACCGCCGTGTGCACCCTCGCCGCCGCCGGTCTCGCGCTCACGCTCGGGGCATGCTCGGAGGCCGAGAAGAAGGCCGTCGACGCCGTGGACAAGGCCGTCAACGAGAAGTACGAGGTGACCTACGAGGTCTCCGGCAAGAGCGTCGACGAGATCGAGTTCGCCGCCGGCGAGGGTTCCGCGTCCAACCCGAAGCTGGAGAAGGTCAGCAAGGCGCAGCTGCCGTGGAAGAAGACGGTGACGCTGCGCGGCATCATGCCGCCCACCGTCGTCCCGATCTCGACGGACCCGACCGGCTCCGACCTCACCTGCAAGGTGATCTACAAGGGCAAGGTCATCAAGGAGGCCTCCGGCGAGAACGTCGTGGCGGGCTGCATCGCCGTCTCGCCGATGGGCAAGTAGCCCTCCCGCCGCGACGGGAAGCGAAGCGGCCCGTACGAGACCTCCCGCGCCGCGCGCGGGAGGCGGGCCGAGTGCCTGGGGGCCTCTCAGGCCTTGGCCGAAGGCCGCCCCGTGACCCACCGCGTCGTGAGCCGCCGCGCCCTGACCGCGAGGCACGCCGCCAGGGCCGCCCACGCGAGCGGCTGCTGAGGGAGTGTCAGAGCACCGATGTGCTGCACGGCCGCGAGCTGGGCGGTCGCGGCGGCGCCCATGGTCACCCAGTAGCTGGGCGCCAGCGGCGGTCGTATCCCAGGCGCCGGACGGCGACCGCCAGCGTGGCCGCGTACAGCAGGACCCCGCGGACCCACGGCACGAGCGCGAGCGTGACGACGGGTCTGCCGGGGCGAAGGCCGACGAGCGTCAGGACGAGCGCCTGCAGGCCGACCGTGGCCAGGAGCCAGGTGTCGTCGGCCTGCCGGAGCGCCGCGCGCGAGCCGAGACCGCGGAGCCCTGCGACCGCGCGGGCGAGCACCGCCCACGCGCGCGCCGCGACGGCCAGCGGCGCGCGCCCCGCGACCCGGGCGGGCCCCGAGTCGAGGCGCGCGGCCAGGACGCCGCTCGCCGCGAGCAGGGTGAAGTGCCCGAACAACCGCGCGGGGTCGCGGAGTTCGGCTCGGACGGCGCCGCGGTGGCACCGGGCCTTGAGCGCGGTGGCGCACAGCGGCACGGCACAAAGGGCCGTCGTGACGCCGAACAGGACGAGGGGCAAGGCCCGGGCGCCCGTCTGTGCCAGCGTCCGGGAGACGATGCCGGTGGCCATGACCGGCGCGGAGCACGCGGGCGCGAGCCCCCGGCACCGGTCGGTGAGTCCGCCGCCGCGTCAGCGCCGGGCCGGGGCCGTTTGCCCCGCGGGCCGGAGCGAGCGGCGACAGCCCCGCCTGGACCGGAACGACCGAGCGAGGGCACGCGCCGACCGCCCCGCGACCGGTACACGACATAGGGGCGGACGAGGTAGCCGACCGGCGTGGTGAAGGCGTGGACGAGACGGCTGAACGGCCGCGCGGCGAACAGGGCCATCGCGAGCAGCGCGCCGGTTCTCGTGCGGCTGACTGGAACGGGTCGTGAAGCCGAAGCGGTCGTAGCGGTAGCGCCAGGCGGTACCGGTGACGAGGACGGTGAGAACGAGATAGGGCAGCACGCCCCACAGGGCGATGCGCAGGCGGTTCACCGGGAAGTCTCCTCCGCGCGCGGGGCGTCGGGAGCGCGTGCGGGATATGGCAGGAGGCCGACGGTCTCGGCGGGCGGGCCGGGGGAGCCCGGCCGCCAGGACGCCGACGCGGCGAGAACGGGACGGGGCGCCTCGGGCTCTCGGCCCGCGGACGCCTGGAGCGCCGCGCCCTCATTCACGGCGAGCGGAGGCGGCCGCGGCTGAGGATCGTGTAGAGCGACGCGGAGACGGCGATCCCGGCGGGGAGGGCGAGGTCCAGGCCGTCCAAGGCCCGTGCGATCGGCCCGGTGTAGAGGGTGTTGACGCACAGGGCCGATACGGTGACGCCTCCCGTGAGGGCCAGGGCGCCCGCCGGGTTGACGCCGGCGGCGTACCAGCAGGGGCTTTCGGGGCTCTCGTCCATCAGCGTGGGGCCGTCGTAGCGGTTCCGGCGCAGCCAGATGTCCGTGGCGTAGACGGTCATCGCGGGGCCGAGCAGGACGACGGTGAGCTGGAGGACGTTGCTGACGGTGTCGAGGAAGTCGGAGATGAGGAGTGCGTACAGGGTGAGGGAGACGGCCGCGGTGCCGTCGGCGAGCACGCTGAGGGAACGGCGGATGCGGATGCCGACGGCCTGGAGGGCGAGCCCCGCGCTGTAGGCGGTCAGCGCGTTGAGGGCGACCGTGCCGAGGATCAGGGCGAGCAGGAACAGCGGATCGAACCAGCCCGGCAGGATCGTCTGGAGTCCGGACTGCGGGTCCGCCATGTCGACCGCGGTCGCGGCGCAGGCCCCGAGGGAGCAGACGACGACGCCGGGCAGGAACCCGCCGAGCGCGGTCCAGCCGAGCACCGCCTTCGCGGAGGTCGTGGGTGGCAGGTAGCGGGCGAAGTCGGCGCTGGTGGTGTACGACAGCGGCGCGGAGGCGATGAGGGTGACCCCGGCGACGAGGACCGTCCACAGGTCGGCTCCGCGCGGCGGCGCGGGCGGGGCGTACGAGAAGTCGGTGTGGCGGAGGACCCCGATCGCGACGACGGCGAAGACGGCGGCCAGGGCGAGGGTGATCGGCAGATACAGCTTCATGATCAGGCCGTGGCCGTAGACGCCGATGGTGAGGGTGATGGCGGCGATGACCAGGACTGCGGTGATCTTGACGCCCGTGCTCGCGGTGATCCCGGCCTTCTCGACCAGGGAGAACGCGGCGGTCGCGGCGGCGGCCAGATTCAGGGCGAAGTAGCAGACGGAGATCATCCAGCCGACGACGGCGTTGTTCACGCGGTTGCCGCGGATTCCGTAGATCGCCCGCGTGATCACTTCGCTCGGCGTGCCCGCGGCCGGGCCGGATATGGCGAGCAGCCCGGTGAGGAGCCAGAACAGGTTGCCCGCCACGATCACCACGAGGGCCTGGCCCAGTGTCAGACCCGTGAGGATCAGGGTCCCGCCGACCACCAGGCTCAGGTAGTTGACGTTCGCCGCCGCCCAGACGGAGAACAACTGCCGTGGGCGGCCGTGGCGTTCCCGCTCGGGGATGTAGTCGATGCCGTGCGCCTCGACGCGGCTCACGGCGTCGGAGGTGGGTTGTGCCGCCTGCCCGTCGGCGGGGGGCGGTGCCGCTTGACCGCCGTCAAGGGGCCGTGCCGCTTGCCCGCCGGGGGAAGGCCCCGCTCCCTGTCGCGCGGCGCAGGTGCTCTCGGGCGGGTCGGGAATCGTGGACGCCATGCGGCCCCTCCGGATGCTGGTTGCCCACCTGCTTGCTTATTGGTCGCACACTCAATAGCATGGAATCCATGTCGTCAAGCGTTCCGAACAAGCGAATCCGCAAATCTCCAGCGGCCAGACGTGCGGAAATCGTTGCGGCTGCCGCCGGTGTGGCACTGGCGGAGGGGCTGGAGTGCATCACCCTGCGGCGGGTCGCGGAGGAGCTCGACGTCCGCCCTGGACTCATCAGCCACTACTTCCCCGCGGTGGACGACCTCGTGGCCGAGGCCTACGGAAACGCCGTCGGCTCCGAACTCGACGAACTCCTCCCGGCCGACCGGGCCGACGCCACCCCCACCCGGCACCTGGCGCGGTTCTTCGCCCGTACGTCAGGGAAGGCGTACGACGACATCAGCAGGCTGTGGCTCAACGCCCGGCACCTCAGTCGCTACCGGCCCGCCCTGCGCGACCGCGTCGCCGTCCAGGAGGACGCCTGGCGCGACCGCCTCGAAGGAGTCATCCGCGACGGCGTCGAGGAGGGCGAATTCCACACCGAGGACCCGCTGGTGACGGCCATTCAGATCCTGGTCGTCCTCGACGGCCTCGGCATGGTCGTCAACAGCCCGAGCGCCGACAGCGGCCCACCCGCGGTCCGGCGCCTGCCCGTCACCACGGCGGAACGCGAACTCGGCCTGCCCTTCGGCACGTTGTCCGCCGGAACGGACTGACCCGTCCGCAGGACCCTTCGTACCTCAAGGCGCTCCCGTGCCTCACCTGCACGCCCGCGTCTCCCAGCGTCCTCCATGTCCCCAGCAGTCCCCGCGTCCCTCAGCAGTTACCGCGTCCCTCAGCAGTCCCAGCGTCCCTCAGCAGCCCCCGTGTCCAAGGAGTCTTCGTGTCCCAAGGAGCCCCCGTGCGCACCTCCCTCATCCTGCTCTCGGCCCGTCTGCTCGACCCCGTCACCGGCGAGCTCCTGCCGCAGAGCGCGCTCGCCGCGGCCGACGGACGCATCACCGCCCTCGGGGACGCCCCGGACATCCGCGCGCTCGCCGACGCCTCGACCACGGTGATCGACCTCAAGGGCGCCGTAGTCACCCCCGGCCTCGTCGACGGACACATCCACCCCGTCACGGGCGCCGAACTGACCCACGGCCTCGACCTGTCGGGCTGCGAGGACGTGGAGCAGGTACGCGCGGCACTCGCCCGCGAGGTGCGGGACCTCGCCCCCGGCGCCTGGCTGCACGGATGGGGCCTCGACCCCAACGTCTTCGCCGGGGCCCCCGTCGACACCGCGCCCTTCGACGCCGTCCTCGACGGTGTGCCCGCCCTGCTGCTGCTCTTCGACGCGCACTCCATGCTGGCCAGCCGCCGCGCCCTGGAACTCGCCGGAGTCGAGGGGCCCCGCACCTTCGACCAGGCCACCGCCGAAGTGGTGTGCGACGCCGACGGTCGGCCCACCGGCCTGCTCCTCGAAGAGGCCGCGTGCGCACTCGTGGAACGGGTCGCCCCGCAGCCCACCCGCGACGAGAGCCGCGACCGGCTCGCCGCCGTCCTGCGCGCCATGGCCGCCACCGGCCTCACCGGCGGCCACGCCATGGACGCGAACGGCGACAGCCTCGCCTTCTACGCCGACCTCGACGCAGCAGGCGACCTGCCGCTGCGCCTGCGCGTCGCACCCTGGTGCCAGCCCGGCACCGACGCCGACGGCCTGCGCGCACTCATCGCCCAGCAGGGCACGGGCGGGCGGCTGTGGCGCACCGACGGCGTCAAGATCTTCATGGACGGCACCATCGACAACGGCACCGCCTGGCTGGAGCACCCCGACTGCCACGGCGAGTCCCGGCACGCCTTCTGGCCCGACCCCGAGGAGTACACCCGCGTCGTCGGCGAACTCCACCGGGCGGGCGTGCCCATCGCCACCCACGCCATCGGCGACGCCGCCGTACGCCATGTCCTCGACGCCGTCGAGAAGGCCCAGGCCGAGGACAGCCGACCGGTACGGCACCGGATCGAGCACATCGAGACCGTCCCCGACGACACCCTGCGCCGCTTCGCCGAACTCGGCGTCATCGCCTCCATGCAGCCGACGCACTGCTGCGACTTCACCCGCGCCGACCACACCGACAACTGGTCGCGCCGCCTCGGCGAGGAGCGCGCCGCACGCGCCTGGCGCTGCCGCGACCTGCACGACTCCGGCGCCGTCGTCGTCCTCGGCTCGGACTGGCCCATCGCCCCCTACCCCCCGTCGGCCGTCATGGCCGGAGCCCGCCACCGCCGCCCCAGCCGCGACCTCACCCGGCCCCCGCACGGCCCGCACCAGGCACTCACGGCCCTGGAGGCCCTCCAGGGCATGACCGTCAACGCCGCCTACGCGGCGGGGGACGAGCACGAGGCCGGACGCATCACGGTCGGCCACCGCGCCGACCTGACCGTCTTCGCCGAGAACCCCCTCACCACCGCGGCCACCGAACTCCCGGACCTGCCGGTGCTCCTGACCGTCCTCGACGGCGACCCGACCCACCGCGACCCGCGCCTGTGACCGGCCGTGGCGGGTGCGCTCGCCGGGCGTACGCCGACCTGCCCGGCCAGAGGGACCGCCCCTACTCCCGGCTCAGGAGCGGAAGCTCCTCCGAGGGATTGCGCAGCGCCTCCAGCACGGCTCGCACCGCCGCGCGCGGCGGTGAGCCGCGGCGGACCGCCGCCGTGATCGTGCGGGTCACGGGAGCCGCGAGTTCCGCGGTGGCGACGCGATAGCGGCTGCGGTCCACCGTCAGGCCGGGCAGCAGTGCGATCGAGAGCCCGGCCTCGACGTGCTGCAACGTCATCATGTAGTTGCTGAAGCGGCACACCACGCGCGGCTCGAACCGCGACTGGCGGCACAGCCGCAGCGCGAGGTTCGCCATGTACGACTGTGGCATGTCGAACGACCAGGGTTCGTCCGCGTACGCGGCGAGGTCGACGGCGCCGCGCCCGGCCGCGGGGTGTCCGGGCGGGACGACCAGCAGGATCGGGTCCCTGGCCAGCGGGACCAGGTCGAGGTCCGGGCCCAGCGGCAGCTCGTCGAAGTCGGTGGTCGTGATGATGACGTCCGCGTCGCCGACCCGCAGCGCGGGCATGCTCTCGTGCGGCTCCAACTGCAGCACCTCCACGTCGAGATGCGGATGCGCCCGCTTCAGCCGAGTCACCGCCGGGACGGCCATGGTGTGGATCGCGCTCTGGAACGCCCCGAGCCGCACCAGGCCCGCCGGTTCCTCGCCGAAGCCGCGCAGCTCCGCCTCGACGCCGTCCATGTGGTCGAGGATCGCCCGCGCCCGGCGCGCGAGGATCAGCCCGGCCGGGGTGAGCCGCACCCGGCGCCCCGTGCGTTCGAGCAGCTGGGTGCGGGTCTCGGACTCGAGGACGGCGAGCTGCTGCGACACGCTCGACGGGCTCAGGTTCGCGGCCTGGGCGACCGCCCGCACGGTGCCGAGGGTGTCCAGCTGGCTCAGCAGGCGCAGCCTCCAGGGGTTCATCACCCCCTCATTGTTGTGCGGATTCTCCGAACAGGACAGCCGGAATTGTGAGATGGACGTGTCGCTCGCGCGCGTCCTACCGTCGAGGACATGCCTGCTTCGACCCCCGCCCCCACCGGTCTGCCGTCCCCTGCCCCGGCCACCGTGCCCGGCACCGAGTCCTTCTGGGCCGACGCCGGGAAGCACCTCGTCCGCTACGGCGGCGAGTTCACCCGCGAGGTCATCGACCGCGCCGCCGGAAGCTTCGTGTATACCGCCGACGGCCGGAAGATCCTCGACTTCACCTCCGGCCAGATGAGCGCGATCCTCGGCCACTCGCACCCGCGGATCGTCGCGACCGTCCAGCGCCAGATCGCGACCCTCGACCACCTCTTCAGCGGCATGCTCAGCCGCCCCGTGGTCGACCTCGCCCGCCGCCTGTCCGACACGTTGCCCGCGCCGCTGGAGAAGGCACTGCTCCTGACGACCGGCGCCGAGTCGAACGAGGCCGCGATCCGGATGGCCAAGCTCGTCACCGGCAAGCACGAGGTCGTCTCGTTCGCCCGGTCCTGGCACGGCATGACGCAGGCCGCCGCGTCCGCCACGTACAGCGCGGGCCGCAAGGGCTACGGCCCGTCCGCGCCCGGCAACTTCGCCATCCCCGTGCCGAACGCGTACCGGCCCGACTTCACCACGGCCGACGGCTCCCTGGACTGGCGGCGCCAGCTGGACTTCGCCTTCGACCTGATCGACGCCCAGTCGACGGGCAGCCTCGCCGCGTGCCTGGTGGAGCCGATCCTCAGCTCGGGCGGCATCATCGAGCCGCCGGTCGGGTACCTGGCGGCGCTGCGGGACAAGTGCCGGGAACGCGGCATGCTGTTGATCCTCGACGAGGCCCAGACCGGGCTGTGCCGCACCGGGACCTGGTACGCCTTCGAACGCGACGGAGTCGTCCCCGACATCCTCACGCTGTCCAAGACGCTCGGTGCCGGACTGCCCCTCGCGGCCGTGATCACGAGCGCCGAGATCGAGCAGCGGGCGCACGAGCGCGGGTTCCTGTTCTTCACCACGCACGTCGCCGACCCGCTGGTGGCCGCCGTCGGCAACACCGTCCTCGACGTCCTGACCGCCGACAGGCTCGACGAACGCGCCCGCTCCCTCGGCACGTTCCTCCGTGACGGCCTGACGGACATCGCCGCCCGCCACGAGGTCGTCGGCGACATCCGCGGCCGGGGCCTGCTGGCCGGACTCGAACTGGTCGTCGACCGCGAGACGAAGGCGAGTTCCAGCGAACTGGGCGCGCGCGTCACCCGCCGCTGCCTCGAACTGGGCCTGCACATGAACATCGTCCAGCTCCCCGGCATGGGCGGAGTCCTGCGGATGGCGCCGCCGCTGACCGCCACCGAGGACGAGCTTTCGCTCGGCCTGACGATCCTGGACCGGGCGATCGCCGAGGCCCGGGCCGCCCGCTGACCGGCGCGTGTACGGCTGCCGCGGGTCCCGGCTCGGCCAATCTCCGATCCGGCGTGCGGTGCTCGGCCAGTGCCCGGTCCGGCCTGCGGTTAGGACCGGTCCGCGGTTCAGCCCGTTCGACGCGGTGTTCCTGCCCGCCAACGGCACGGTGGTCGACGCGCCGCACCTGCAGCCGCCGAGCCGGCTGCCCGCCGCGATGGACCCGAGGCAGTCCGCCGCGGCCGCGGAGATCCTCAACGCCCGCCACGCGGTGCCGATGCACTACGAGACGGAGCGGTCCGACAAGATTCCGGGCTACGTCGAGGTCGGCGACCCGGAGGGCGAGTTCCGCACGCACGCCGGGCGGCGCGCACACGTGCCGGCCGTCGGGGAGTGGCTGGACCTGGCCGCGTGTGCGGGTGAGCTGACGCCCTCCCCGCGCACCAGGACGTGAGTGGGCTGGTGCTTGCGGGGCGGCCTATCGGCCCGACGGTCCCTGGGTCAGCACCGCGCTCGCGACGACGTCGAAGAGATGATCGGCGCGGGGCGCGAGCGAGGGCTGGTCGTTGAGCCACGCGAGCGCCCCGACCAGCGCGAACAGATCGGTGCCGTCGACGTCGGCCCGTGCGGCGCCCGCGGCCTGGGCGCGGGTGAGGAGCCGTGTGCCCGCCGCGCGCATCGAGACGCACGAAGCGTGCAGCGCGGACTCGGGATCCTCGATGGCGGCCACCATCAGCGCCACGACGCCCCGGTACTCATGGGCGCACGCGACGCAGTCGCGCAGCCACGAGACGAGGGCGTCCTCGGGCGGACCCGGCGTCTCGAGCGCCGCCGCCCGCGCCGCCAACTCGTCGAATCGCGCGCGGAGCAGGGCCTCGAGCAGCGCCTCCCGCGTCGGGAAATGGCGGTACAGCGTGCCGAGCCCGACGCCCGCCCTGCGGGCGACATCGCGCAGCGACGCGTCGGCGCCCTGCTCGGTCACGACGTCGCGCGCGACGGCGAGCAGGTGGTCGTAGTTCTTCTTCGCGTCGGCTCGCATGTGCCTTCCTCGCCCGGTCTTCCTTGTCGACCCTTGCTAAGCGGAGCAGTGCTCCATATATTCGGAGCACTGCTCCGTTAAGAGTAGTTCCTCCGCGGGGAATCCCACAGGGAAGGGTGAGAGCCATGCCTGCAGGCACGATGAAGGCGATCCGGGTGCACGAGTTCGGCGGCCCCGAGGTGCTGCGCCACGACGAGGTGCCGATTCCCGAGCCGGGCCCCGGCGAGGTGCTCGTGCGCGTGCGCGCGGTGGGCGTCAATCCGCCCGACTGGTACGTGCGCGAAGGCATGCGGAACATCCCGCCGGACAAGAGGCCGCCGCTGACCCTGCCCGCCGTCCTGGGCACGGACGTGTCGGGCGTCGTCGAGGCCGTCGCCGCGGACGTGCGCGGCTTCGCCGTCGGCGACGAGGTCTTCGGCCTCCTGCGCTTTCCCGGCCTCGAGGGCAGCGCGTACGCCGAGTACGTCGCCGCGCCCGCCGCGCACCTCGCCCACAAGCCCGCCGGTGTCGATCACGTGCACGCCGCGGGCGTACCGATGGCCGGGCTCACCGCGTGGCAGTTCCTGATCGAGCTCGGCCACGACCACCCCTCGCCGTTCCAGGAGGCACGCCATCGCCCGATGACGCTGAACGCCGGGACGACGGTGCTGATCAATGGCGCGGCGGGCGGCGTGGGCCACTTCGCGCTGCAACTCGCCAAGGGGAAAGGCGCGCGCGTCATCGCGGTCGCCTCGGGCGGGCACGAGTCGTTCCTGCGCGAGCTGGGCGCCGACGAGTTCATCGACTACACGAAGAGCCGTCCCGAGGACGTCGCGCACGATGTCGATCTCGTGCTCGACGCTGTCGGCGGCCGTGACAGCGGCCGTCTCCTGCGCACGCTCAAGCACGGTGGCGCGGTGTACCCGGTGTTCCCCGGCGACTACGACGCCGACGAGGCCGCGAAGCTGGACGCCACCATCTCGGCCACCCAGGTGCGCTCCAGTGGCCCGCAGCTCGCGGAACTCGGGCGCCTGCTCGACGCGGGCGCGCTGCGCGTCGGCATCGACAGCACGTATCCGCTCGCGGAGGCGCGCGGCGCCCACGAACGAGCGGCCCGAGGGCACATCCGAGGCAAGATCGTGCTCACGGTCGCGTGAGGCCGGGCCGCCCGCGCCGAACGGTCAGGAACGGAGAAGCGACGGCGATCGGCCGCACCTAGTGTGGCCAGCATGAACACCACATTGAAGGTCAGTGCCATCATGCTCGGCGTCAAGGACGTGGAGCGCGCCAAGAAGTTCTATGTGGAAGGCCTGGGTTGCGCGATCAACCAGGAATTCCCCGGTTTCGTCAAGTGCGACCTCGGCGAGGGGTCCTCGCAGTTGGTGCTCTACGCCTGGGACGAGGTGGCGGCGGACGCCGGTGTCCCCGCGGAGGGATCAGGGTTCCGCGGGGCCTCGTACCACTTCCTCACCGACTCCAGGGAAGCGGTGGACGAGGTCATGAGCGCCGCTGAGGCCGCCGGCGGCACCGTGGTGAAGGAGGCGGCCGCCGCCGACTGGGGCGGATACTTCGGCTGCTTCAGCGACCCCGACGGCCACCTGTGGAAGGTCGCCACCGCTGCCTGAGCGGGCGCCGCGGTCGCATCAGTCCGGGTGTCGCACTCGGGCCGGGCGCCGCACTCTGATCAGACCGTGCACAGGGTCAGGACCAGCCCGGTCAGCCCGGTCGCCAGGCCCCCCATCGCCTGCTTGCGTCCCGCCCCGTGCATGCGGTGGGCGTTGGCCCACCCGGTCACGCCCAGGACGAGGGCGGGAACGGGGATGGTGCCGGTGACCGTGCGGACCGGTGGGATCAGGGCGCCGATGACGGAGAGGGTCCCGTAGGCGAGCGCGAGCGTAGCCAGGCCGTTGAGCGGGCCCTTCGCCGGTGCGGGGGAGACGTCCTGGGAGGCCCGCTGCCGGGTCTCCCCGGGTGTCTCCCGGGCCGTCTCCTCGACAGCGGTGAGGGTGAGCGCGTTCATAGGCGTACGACTCCAAGTCGTCGAGGACGGCAGGGAAGGTGGCGACAGACGAGCGGCGCCGAGCCACTCAGGGGAGAGCTCGGTGCCGCGCCGTCGACCTCGTCGATGCTAGGAAGCCCACAGATATAGATCAAAGACGCATCTTCACAGGGACCCATAGAGTAAGGCTATGGCAGCCCCACCGACCCTCCGGCAGCTCGAATACCTCCTGGCCGTCGTGGAGGCCGGCTCCATCACGGACGCCGCGGCCCTCCTGCACGTCTCCCAGCCCACGCTCTCCCAGCAGCTCAAGAGCCTGGAACGCACGGTCGGCACCCCGCTCCTCGAACGCACCCCGCGCGGCGCTCACCTCACCCCGGCGGGCCGCGCCTTCCTGCCCGGCGCCCGCCACGCCCTGTCCGGCGCCGAGCGCGCCACCGGCGCCGCCCGCGCCGTCGCCGACATGGTCCACGGTGAACTGCACCTCGCCGCCGTCCTCAGCGTCGCCCTGGGCGTCGTCCCCGGCGTCCTCGCCGTCTGGCACCAGCGGCATCCGCGCGTCGACGTGGTCCTGCACGAGTACGCCGACCTCGCCTCCTTCGCCCGCGCCCTGACGGACGCCACCGCCGACGTGGCCATCGGCCCGCTCCCGGACGGCTGGGACGGCCCCCACCACCCTTTGGGTGCCGAGGAGTTCGTCGCCCTGGTCCCGCCTGGCG
This sequence comes from Streptomyces sp. NPDC041205, assembly GCF_055591765.1. Taxonomy (NCBI): domain Bacteria; kingdom Bacillati; phylum Actinomycetota; class Actinomycetes; order Kitasatosporales; family Streptomycetaceae; genus Streptomyces; species Streptomyces sp. NPDC041205. The sequence continues at coordinate 503,745 of NZ_JBVIZH010000004.1, forward strand.
ACGCCCTGGCCGGACGCAGGACCGTGCGCCTGGAACAGCTCGCCGAGCGCCCCTGGGTCCAGTACGGCCGCACCCACGCCCTGGCCGCCACCGTCGAAAACCTCTGCGCCGAGGCCGGATTCACGCCGCACGCCGCGATCCGCTCCACCCAGACCGCCGCCGTGCCCCGCCTCGTCGCCGCCGGACTGGGCGTCGGCCTCGTGCCGGCCAACGTCCTCACCCCCGACTTCCCCGGCGCCGCGCTGCGCCTCACCCCGCGAAGGCGCCGCGCCCTGTCCGTCTTCACCCGCCCCGGCCCGCACCCCCTCATCGCCGAGCTGGTCACCGTCACCCGCGAACACGCCCGCCTGACACCCGATCACCTCGCCGAGCAGCTCTCGTAGTCGGCGCTCGCTCCGTCCGCCCGGTCGCGGCCCGCCAGGGCCCCGCGGGGCACGCCTCCGTGCGTCGGCCCCCGCGGCACGCCCTCGTGGAAGATCCCGGACAGGGCAGGTCCAGACCCTTGCGCGACTGACGCATACATGCCACTTTCCTTGCTCGGTACGTCCCACACGTATCGCGGTACGTCACACGTCACCGTCAAAGGAGCCCCCCACATGAGACGCACCACCTGTGCGCGTCTGGGCCTGTCCGCCCTGCTCGTCACCGGATCGCTCGCCCTGGGCGTCACCCCCGCCGGCGCCCAGAGCGAACCGGCGCCCTCCGCGACCCGTCTCAACGCTCTGAACGCCCAGGTCCAACGGCAGCTCGGCGCCGACAGCGCCGGCACCTACCTGGACCGGAAAACCGGAAACCTCGTCGTCACCGTCACCAGCGACGCCGCCGCCGAACGCGTCCGCGCGACCGGCGCCACCCCCAAGCGCGTCCAGCGCAGCGCGGCCCAACTCGGCGCCGCCATGGACACGTTGGAGTCCCGCGCCAAGATCACCGGAACGTCCTGGGGAATCGACCCCCGCAGCAACCAGATAGCCGTCGAGGCCGACCGCTCGGTCTCCGCCCGTGACCTGGCCCGCCTCCACCGCGTCGCCGACTCGCTCGACGGAGCCGTCCGCGTCAGCCGCGTGCCCGGGACCTTCAAGCGCGAGGTCGCGGGCGGCGACGCCATCTACGGCGGCGGCTCGCGCTGCTCGGCCGCCTTCAACGTCTCCAAGGGCACCACCAAGTACTTCGTCACGGCCGGGCACTGCACCAACCTCAGCGCCAACTGGTCCGCCACATCCGGCGGCGCGGCCGTCGGCGTGCGCGAGGGAACCAGCTTCCCGACCAACGACTACGGCATCGTCCGCTACACCAACGGCTCCTCGCCCGCCGGCAACGTCAACCTCTACAACGGCAGCTACCAGGAGATCTCCTCGGCCGCCGACGCAGTCGTGGGCCAGGCCATCAAGAAGAGCGGCTCCACCACCAAGGTGACCAGCGGCTCCGTGACCGCAGTCAACGTCACCGTCAACTACGGCGACGGGCCCGTCCACGGCATGGTCCGCACCACCGCCTGCTCCGCGGGCGGCGACAGCGGCGGCGCCCACTTCGCCGGCACGGTCGCCCTCGGCATCCACTCCGGCAGCTCCGGCTGCACCGGCACCAACGGCTCCGCCATCCACCAGCCGGTGCGGGAAGCCCTGTCCGCGTACGGCGTCAGCGTCTACTGACCCCCGCGCAAGAAGGCAAGCACTGCCCCCTTCCGGGCTTCCGCACGGCAGGGGGCTCGCCTCCCACTGACCCCAGGCGGCAACGGCAGTTGCCGCCTGGGACGTCAGCGCGCCAGGCCGAGCGGTACGTGCACCGGCCGCGCAGCGATCCGCGCCCGGTCCTCGTCCGACGCGAACCGCTGGTCGATGCGCCGCACCGCCTCCGCCCAGTCCGCCCGGCTGTGGATGCTGTTGAGAGTCTCCACGACGAACGGATCGTCCCAGCGCTCGTACGACCGCCGCCACAGCACCTGCGGGTCCTCGGTGAGCAGACTGCCCACGGTGCCCTCGTAGATGGGCATCGCGCGCACCTCGCCGTCCGGCTCGATCTCCATGGGGCGGAAGCTCGGGGTGTGCGCCAGGAAAGCCGGGTTCATCTGGACCTCGAAGTTCTCGGTGGTCTCCACCGTCACGGACGGCGGCGCGGCCGCGCGCAACCGCTTCAGGGTGTCAGGCGCGGTCAGCTCGGCGACCTGGTCGTCACTGAGCAACTCGTGCTCGACGAACGACGGCCGGCTCGCCAGGCCGGTGGGCACCACCGCGCCGAAGTACAGCGTCTCCAGGTGCGGGAAGCGGGGCGCCACCCGCGCGCACATCTCCTCAAGCTCGTCGAAGTTGCTCCGGATCACGACGTAGTCGATACCGAACCGCGGCGCCCGCAGCCCAGCCGCCTCACGCCGGGCGACCTCCGCGTCGAGCCGGGCGAGACCGTCCGTCGCCCGCGCGAACGACCCGGCGCGGCCACGGATCCGGTCGTGCGACGCGGCACTGGCACCGTCCAGACTCACCACGATCTTCGTCACCACATCGGAGAGCGCCTCGACCGTCGAGGCGGGCAGCGCCCACCCGCTGGTGTAGAGGAAGACCCGCACCCCCGCGTCGTCGAAATGCCGCGCCAGATCGACGATGCGCTTGATGGTCAGCGGTTCGCCGCCGCACAGCGTAATCATCTTCGGCCGCATCGAAATGATCGCGTCCGCGACCCGGATCATTTCCTCGTACGTGAGGTTCTTCGCGGGCCGTCGCCCCGATTCCGTATAGCAGTGAACGCAGCGCAGGGGACACGCGAAAGTGACGTCCCAGATCACGGCGTTGGGGTTCCTGAGCGACTTTTCCATGGACGTTTCTCCAGGCAGAGGATGGGCGTGCATTCCGGCTTCGCACCCTAGGAACCCCTGCCGAAACCCGTCGTCCGTAACGCGGTACGCAATCACAGGACTCCACTACGCAGACGTTCCGTACGTAGGTGATACGGCCCGACGGTCTTCCGTAGTCGCCTTCCGTCTTTGCGTACCCGAGTACGGATCTGCGTGGCCACCCCGCCGATTAGCGTTCCTTTCCGGCAACGCAGTGCACCCGAGACGGAGAGGAGGTGAATCACCATGATGTATCCGCCCCCGACCGTCGGCGACTGACGGTGACGCATGCGGGCGGTGGCCGCTTCCGAGCCGGAGCGGCCACCGCACCCTTTTGGCCACGACGGCCGACGGGTTCGAACCGGCGGAGGGGAACAGACCCATGACAGCCACGAGTGACGCCAAGGCGGCCAAGGCGGGCAAGGCGGCCGACGCGACCGGCGCGGACCAGGCGGGGAGCGCCGTGTGGGCCCTGATACGCCAACTGCCGCGCGTCGCCCGCGGCCTGACCATCACCCTCGCCCTGCTGATCCTCGCGCAGGTCGCGGGCAGCGCCCTGCTGCCCCTCGCCACCGGACACCTCGTGGCCGCGCTCACCAGCACCCCGAAGTCCCTGAACAGCATGACGGTGGGGCTCGCGCTGCTCGGCCTCGTCCTGATCCTGGACGTGGTCCTCGACCCGATCCGCACCATGGTGGCCTCCCGCCTCGGCACCGCCCTCGACGGCGCGACGGCCCAGCGGACCGTCGACGGCGCACTGCGCCCCGCCCAGATCGACCACTTGGACGACACCGGGGTAGCCGACCGCATCGAGCGGGCCCGCGCCGTCGGACTCGGCGCGCACCCGCCCGGCCAAGCCGTCACCGCGCTGGCCGGGCTCGTCCCGCTGCGCCTGACCGGACTGGTCTCCGCCGTCCTCCTGGGCTGGTTCGGGCAGTGGTGGATGCCGCTGGTCCTCGGCGCGGCCTGGGTGATCACCGGCCGCTGGCAGGAGAAGGAGATCGGCCGGTCGGTGTCCGCCCACGCCGGCAACACCGTGCAACTGCGGCGCGCCGCCTACCTGAGGGAACTCGCTACCACCGCGCCCGCGGCGAAGGAAGTACGACTCTTCGGGATGCGCTCCTGGCTCGTCGAACGCTTCAGCACTGCCTGGTGGGACGGCATGGTCCACATGCGCCGGGCGCGGGTGAGCCCGCGACGGCACGCCCTGGCGATCGTGTTCCTCCTTGCCGCGCACCTCGCCGTCGTCCTCACGCTGGCGTTCTCGGCGGCCCGTGGTTCCCTGTCGGTCAGGGAACTGACGGTCGCCCTGCAGGCGCTGCTCGGCCTCTTCGCCCTCGGATTCAGCGGCGACCTGCAGTGGACCCTGCACACGGCCAGCGCCGCGGTGCCCGCGGCACTCGCGGTCGGCGAACTGGACACCAGGACCGAGCCCGGAACCCGTACCGCGACGGCGGCGCTGCCCGACCGGGAGATCCGCTTCGACCAGGTGTCCTTCACCTACCCCGGTGCCGGCGCCCGCGTACTCGACGGCCTGGACCTGACCATCCCGGCGGGCTCCTCGCTGGCGATCCTCGGCGACAACGGCGCGGGCAAGAGCACCCTCACCAAACTCCTCGCCGGCCTCTACCTCCCCGACCGGGGCCGTATCACCGTCGACGGCCAGGACCTGACCGACTTCGACCACGCGGCCTGGCGGCGCCAAGTAGCCGTCGTCTTCCAGGACTTCGTCCGCTACCCCTTCTCCGCACGCGACAACGTGACCTTCGGCCACGTCGAAGCGGCCGCCACCGACGACGACCACCTCGTGGAAGCCGCGCGCCTCGGCGGCTTCCACGGCGTCGAACAGGAACTGCCGAGCGGCTGGAACACCCTCCTGAGCGGTGCCTACACCGACGGCACGGAACTGTCGGGCGGACAGTGGCAGCGACTGGCGCTGAGCCGCGCCCTGTACGCAGTGCGGCACGGAGCCCGCGTGCTCGTGCTGGACGAGCCCACCGCCCATCTCGACATCGAGGCGGAGCACGAGCTGTACGCCCGATTCCTGGAGATCACCGCCGGACTCACCACGATCCTGGTCTCGCACCGCTTCGCCACCGTGCGTCTCGCCGACCGGATCGCCGTCGTGGACGGCGGCCGGATCAGCGAGTACGGCACTCACGACGAACTGCTCGCCTCCCAGGGGCGGTACGCGCGGATGTTCCGCGTGCAGTCCGAACCCTTCGACGCACGCCAGGGGAGCCACAGTGGTTGACAGCCGACGCAGGTCAGGGATGGCCGGGAAGGCAGGGGAGGCAGGCAAGGGACACCGGGCCCGGGGCCGCAGGGGTCTCGCAGGGATCCGCCTGCTCGTCGGCACGGCGATCCACGTCGACCCCCGCCGCGCCCTGCTGGTCCTGATCCTCTCCCCGCTCCTCAACGTCGTCGCGGCGCTCCAGGCCCTCGGTCTGCAGTGGATGGTCGACGGAAGCACCGGCCACGACCGCGCGCAGACCGTGCGAGGCGGACTGCTCCTGCTCGTGGTCACGGTGTTCGTGCACCAGGCGGCCGCCATCGCCACGGACGTACGCCTCGTGCTGCAGCACCGCATCGGGCTCGAGTTCGACCGCCGCCTGATGAACCTGTGCTCGTCACCCGCGCACATCGGGCACTACCAGGATCCGGACTTCCTGGACACCGCAGAGGTCGTGCGGCAGCGCCGCGGCGAATTCGGCACCGGCTTCGCGGCCCTGGTGGAGAACGCCAACCTGGTGGCCCGGTGCATCGGCGCCCTTGTCCTGCTGGCGTTCGCCAACCCGCTGCTCGCTCTGCTTCCGTTCACCATCGTGCCGTTGGCGTCCGCCAACCGCTGGCAGGCACGCCTTGTCGCGGAGGCGGAACGGGCGGGCGCGGCGGCCGACCGCCACCGCATGGCGTTGTTCTCCCTGGCCACCGACCCGGCCCCGGCCCGTGAGGTACGCCTGTACCGGCTGGGCGGTGAACTCTCGGCGCGGCACCGGGCGGCCTTCCTCGAGGCGAGCACCCCGCGCGAGGCGGCACGGGCCAAGGGCGCGTGGGCCGTGGCGGGCGGCTGGCTGTTCTTCAGCGCCGCGCTGATCGGCGGCCTGTACCTGATCTCCCGGGCCGTGATCGACGGCAGCGGCTCCGCGGGCCAGGCGGTCCTGGTCCTGCTGCTCAGCACCCGGCTCGTCGGCGCGACCACAGGACTGGGCTGGCTCCTGGGCTGGCTGCGCCGTGCCCTGGACACCGTCGCGCAGTACCTGAGCCTGGTCGACTACCCGCAGGGCCACGTACTCACCGGCGAGGGCCGCGCCCTGCCGCCCCGAGGCGACCTCGTCCTCGACGGCGTGTCGTTCACCTATCCGGGCCGTACCCAACCGGCCCTGGGACCCCTCGACCTGCGCCTGCCTTCGGGCGCCACCGTGGCCGTGGTGGGCGACAACGGCGCGGGCAAGTCCACCCTCGTCGCCCTCCTCGCCGGTCTGCAGCCACTGGGGGAGGGCCGCATCACCTTCGGCGGCCGCGACCTCAGCGAGGTGCCGCCGCAGGTGTGGCGGGCCGGAGTGACGGCCTGCTTCCAGGACTTCTGCCGCTTCGAGCTGCCCGTCGCCGAATCCGTCGGCCTCGGCGACCTCAACGCGCTGGAGGACCGCGACGCGGTACGGGCAGCGCTCGACAAGGCCGGCGCGGCCGACGTCGTGGCCGGGCTCGACGCGGACCTGGACACCCAACTGGGCAGCACGTACCCGGGCGGCACCGACCTCTCGGCAGGCCAGTGGCAGAAGCTCGCCCTGGCCCGCGCCCGGATGCGCACCCACCCCCTCCTCGTCCTCCTCGACGAACCGACCGCCAGCCTGGACCCGGACAGCGAGGCCGAACTCCTGCGCCACTACCTGCGTGCCGACCGCGCCCACGCGGACACCATCACCGTCATCGTGTCGCACCGCTTCAGCACCGTCCGCCAGGCCGACCTCATCGTCGTCCTGGACGGCGGCCGGATCACGGAGCTGGGCACGCACACCGAACTGCTCGCACGGCAGGAGCGGTACGCGAGGATGTACGCGTTGCATGCTGCCGCGTACGCCGAGAGCAGCCCGGCCGGCACCGTCCCGGCCGAGGCGGTGCCGGCCGAGGCGGTCCCAGCTGAGGCGGTTTCCGAGACGGTGCCGGCCGGGACGGGGCCGACCGACACGGCCTCGGCCGAGACGGTCCCGGCACCCGCAACAGTCGGCACCACGGCTCCCGCCGCGACTCCCACCCCTGCTCCCGCCCCCGTTCCTGCCTCGGCGGCGCGCGCGGGCTCAGGTGCGGTGGAGGGCGGGCGGTAGATCCTTGCGGGAGTGGACGCCGAGCTTGCGGTAGATGCGGGTGAGGTGGCTCTCGATGGTGCGGACGGACACGCCCAGGCGATGGGAGATCATGCGGTCGGGCAGTCCCGCGGCGGCCAGCGAGGCGATCTCCACCTCGCGCAGGGTGAGCGCGTCGGGCAGCGGCCGGGGCGGGGTGAGGCCGAGGCGGTGGCGCAACCGGCTGGCCAGGACGACCGCGTCGCTGTGGTGGCGGCCCTGCGCGGGCAGGGTCGTCGCGGCGTGCTCGGCGAGCCGCCATGCCGGTGCGTTCATGCCGAGGGTGTCGAGGCGGGTGGCGTGGTCGAGGAGCTCGGTGCCGATGCCGCGGGACAGCGCCAGGACGGCCTCGGCCGCAGCGATGAGCCGGGGCGCGTCGACGTGCCGGACGGCGGTGGTGAGCCGGTCGATGACATCGGCGGGTGGCCGGGCGGGCGTCAACCAGGCCGTGTAGACCAAGTACTCCACCTCCACCGTCCAGCATCCGGCGGCCCGCGCGGCCTCGATGGCACCGCGCATGTGACCGGTCGCGGCCGTCGTGTCGCCGCGCGCGACGGCCACGGCGGCGTGGGCCCACTGCCACCGTCCGGGCATGATCGAGACCGCGTCCGGCGGGCAGGCCGCGAGCGCGCGTTCGGCGTCGTCCGGCCGCTGCTCCTCGGCCAGGCACACGACGAGCCAGCAGACCGCTTCGGTCCGCAACAACCGCCTGCCGCTCAGCTGGTGCACCATCGCCTCGCGCAGCCGGGCGATCGCGTCGGGCCGGTTGCCGAGGGCCCACTGGAGACAGCCACCGAGCAGCGTCGCGACGGCGCCGCTCATGTGCCCGGAAGGAGCCGCCTCGCACGGACGAACCGGTTGGACTGGACTGCCTGTTGGGCGTGCCGGGTCTGTTGGGTGTCCTGGGCCCGCCGCGTGTGCTGAGCCTGCCGGGCGCGCTGGACCTGGCTCCTGCGGCCCTCGGAGCCTGGCCTCCTCATCCGTCCGTCCCGTCTCCCGACTTGTCCTTCCCGTCCCCCGCAGGCTCTCCGGCACACTCCCGAGGACGGGGTCGTCGACGAGGGCCCGCGTATCGGTGGTCCGCCAGATCTCGGTGAAGGCGCAGACAGCGGCCGCCCATTCACGTTCCCAGGGGCTGCTGGCCGGGTTGGAGGCCGTGGTCTCGGCGAGGGTGATCGCGTCGAGCGTGCGTCCGGTCAGGGCGAGGGCCACGGTCAGGGCCAGCCGGGCGTAGCCGGAACCCGGCCCGCGTGTGTCGTGGCGCAGCACCCGCTCGGCGCGGGCGAGCGCGAGGTCGGTACGCCCGGCGCAGAGCAGGACCAGGGCGCGCATGCCCTCGACCGCGGCCGTGGCCGAGGGCGAGACCGGACGGAGCTGTGAGAGGTGGAGGTCGGCGGCCGCCGGATCCCGTTCCGCCCAGCATCGGTGAGCGCCGAGCGCGACGGCCGCACCCAGCCTGCCCCCGGGCGTGCCGGCCCGGGCGTGTGCTTGTTCCAGTACGGCACGGGCCTGCGCGGTGTCGCCGAGTTCGACCAGGGCCTGGGCCAGCGGTACGGCGGCCGCGCCGGACTGCTCGTGCGCACGCCGGGCGAAGCGGCAGGCGAGCTGCGGGTCATGCCCGCGGACCGTCTCGGCCGCGCGGATCAACAGCCCGGCGTCGACGGACCCGTGGGCATCGAGCTGCCAGCGGGCCAGGGTCACCGGATCGGGCGGACTCGCGCACGCGTCGAGCAGCGCGGCGGCCAGTCGGCGCCGCCGCAGCCGGGGCAGGCGCTGCCGTACGGCGGCGCCCAGCATCGGCTGCCCCAGGCGCACCAGGAGCTGACGCCCCGGCCCGTCGACGGTGTGCAGCAGCCCTTGGCACTCCAGGTCTTCCAGGCGCCCGGCGAGGCCGGGAGCGACCGCTTCCAGGACGGGCAGGGGCAGCGGCTCGCCCAGCGCGACGGCGGCCAGCGTGTCGTGGTCGGCGGGGGAGAGGCCGTTCAGCTCGTGATCGAACAGCTCGGCCAGGCGCGGCGGCACGGTCAGCGGCCCGCGCCACCGCCACAGCCCGCCCTCGGCCACGAGATGGCGCGAGACGCGGGCGTGGCGGACGAGTTCGGTCAGGAGCAGCGGGTTCCCGCCGGTCCACTGCTGCAGACAGTCCACGGTGGCCTGTGCGACCGGCCCGCCCACCAGAGTACGGATGAGCTGCTGCGTGCCGACGCGGCCGAACGCCGCCAGGTCCAAGCGTTCCAGATAACCGTCCTTCCACAGCGCCACCACGGCGTCCGACACCGGCTGGTCCGCCGCACAGGCCGGCTGGGAGCGGGCGGCGACCATCAACCGCACCACCCCCTCGGCGGCCAGTCCCAGCGCCAGCGCCGCGCCCCGGTCGTCCAGGCGGTGTGCGTCGTCGATGACGAGCACCGGTATCCGCGCCCCGGCACGCCGGAAGAGTTCGGTGTGGAGCGCACCGTACGCCTGATGGTCGTCGAGCCGGTCGCAGGTACCGAGGACGGACCGGAACGCCCCGAAGGGAACCTGCCGGCTCGCCCGCGTCGCGGCCGTCCACACCACCTCGAACCGCGACGTAGCCAGCCGCCGCGCGACGGCGGAGAGCAACGCCGTCCTGCCGACCCCCGGCGGACCGACGATCGCCGTACCCCGCCTGGCCACCACGGCCGCCAATGTGGTGCGGAGCTCTTCGTCCCTGGCGACGAACGCACCCATGCCCTGGTTGTCTCGCATCGGTTTTCTCCCCCACGCGCGGCGCGGCCCGCTGACACCTGACGTCCTGGCCGGGCTCCGCCGCACCGTTTCAGGAGACCCCCCGCGGGCACGGGCGGCCTCCCTTTCATGAGCGAACTCGGGTGACCTGCCTGACAGAACGGGCCTGAGCGGCCCGGACGAGCCGCGCGAGGGGCCCAGGGGCGGGTCGTATGTCCGGTGCTCTCCCGTGCACCGGCCGCGTCACGCCGCGCGCGAGCCGCCCCTCCAGGACGGCCGAGCACCGGCCCGGGGACCGGAACGCTCTGCGCGGCAACACAGCAAGCCCACGGCATCGTCATAAACGACCCATGAATGCATGCTCAACGCCGCCCACCGACACCCGGTCGGTTCTGCTGCTCGGTCGCCGCTCAGTGCCGCGAGGCGGTGTGGGTCTGCCGACGATAGTGCCCGGGAGCCTGCCCGTGTTCGCGCTTGAAGGCTTTGGCGAAGGCGTACTCGGAGCTGTATCCGGTGCGGGCCGCGATGGTGTTCAGCGGCGCCTGTGTCTCCCGCAGCAGCGTTGCGGCGGTCGTCATGCGCCACCGCGTCAGGTACGCCATGGGGGGTTCGCCGACGAGGTGCGTGAAGCGCCGGGCGAACGCCGCGCGGGACAGCCCGACCCGCTGGGCCAGCGACTGGACGGTCCAGGGAGCCGCCGGTGACTGGTGTATGGCGGACAGGGCCGGAGCGACGGCCCGGTCGCCGAGGGCCGCGGCCCAGCCCCGGGCGGTGGCAGGTGCCTGGCCTTCCAGCCAGGCCCGCAGGATGTACAGCAGCAGGGAGTCGATCAGCGCGGGAACGATCCCGGCGGATCCGATACGAGGAGAGTCCAGCTCGGCCTTGAGCAGTTGCACGGCCGCACTCAGCTCGCCGTGGCGGCCGTGCCCGGTGGGCAGATGGATGATCTCGGGAAGCTGGCCCACCAGCGGATGCGGACGCCCCTGGTCCAGGTGGTAGTTGCCGCAGAGCAGAGTCGTCTGGGGCCCCTCACCACCGATGGTGAGGGTGCCGAGGACGGGCCCCGCGCTGAACTGCTCGGGCCGCTCCTCCACCGCCGGGGTGGCGGGGTCGTCGGCGAGGATGTGACCCCGGCCGTCGCGCAGGAAGACCACGTCCCCCGCGGCGAGAGCGACCGGCGCCAGATGCGGTGCGTCCTCCAGCGGGACCAGCCAGCACGCCCCGGACAGCACCACATGGAATCCGGCCCCGGCGACCGGCGGCAGACGCAGCCCCCAGGGGGCACGGCCGAGGGTACGCACGGACGCGGGCCGCCCGGTACGCATCGAGGACAGCGCTTCCGTCAGGACATCCATCACTTCCCCCAGCCCCCGACTCCCGCTCCGCGGCGACCTCGCTCTGCCCCGGCTTGTGCTCCCCGGCCCGGGCGTCGGCGCACGGGCCCCGTTGGCGCGTCGACCCTGACGCGCCAGCTCAGACGAACCGGCTCCCCACCTTACGTTCCCTCCGCCCCCGGTCCGGTCCTGCCGTCAGTCGACACTCAACACGACCTTGCCCTGGACCCGCCCCGATGCGACGAGCTCGTGTGCTTTGGGGGCCTCGGCGAGCGGGAAGGTCTCGGCGACGTGGGGGCGGATGGCGCCGGTGTCGACGAGCCGCGCGATCGCTTCCAGCGACGCGTAGTCGGGCTCGACGGAGATTCCGGCGAAGCGGCGCCCCGCGGCCTCCACCCGTGCGGCCAACTCCCGGTCCCCGTGTTCCATGATGCTGACGAGCGTTCCGCCGGGCCGCAGGACGGACAGTGAACGCTCCCCTTCGGAGCTGGAGTCGAACACGACATCCACGTCACCGGCCGCCTCGGTGAAGTCGGTGGTCCGGTAGTCGATGACCTCATCGGCCCCCAGGTCGCGTACGAAGTCGTGCTTGGCCGCGCTGGCCATCGCGATGACATGAGCGCCCCGGGCCTTGGCCATCTGTACGGCGAAGTGCCCGACACCCCCGGCCGCCCGGTGGATCAGCACCCGCTGTCCCGCGCCGACCCCGGCGGCGTCGACCAGCCCCTGCCAGGCGGTGAGTCCGGCAAGCGGTATGGCGGCGGCCTGCGCGTGATCCACAGCCGCGGGCTTGCGGGCCACCTGACGCGAGGGCACCGCCACATACTCGGCGTATCCGTTCGCGGCACGTGGGAAGAACGGCATCCCGAACACCTCATCCCCCACGGCGAAGCGGGCCCCCGGGCCCGCCTCCTCCACGACCCCGGAGATGTCCCAACCGACCCCGAACGGCGGCTCACCCAACAACGGATAGGCACCCGAACGCACCGCCACGTCAACAGGGTTCACCCCGGCCGCCCGCACCCGCACCAACACCTCCCCACTGAGCGCAACAGGACGGTCCACCTCGACCACCCGCAGCACCTCGGGCCCACCGAAGGTCTCCTGCCTGACAGCACGCATGACCGATCTCCCTCACATATCCCAGAGCGGCTGAGCACGACCCGCGCCCAGCCGCCCCAACTGGCTGATGCGCATCACTCTAGGAAGATCGAACGAGCCGATGAATATCTTCCAGTCTCCCAAAGATGTCTCATCGTCTACACGGGCGGAGGGGTCGGAGTCGGAGAAGGGCCGGGGGAGGAGGGACTGCGCATCTGCTGCCGTACCTCAGAGCATGATGAGCAGACGCGTCTTCGGCTTGAGTTTCCTGTTCACGGAACGGCTCTGCACGTACACCTCCAACTTGGGATTGTTCCCCGCCTTCACGGAAACGGTCCCTTGGATACCCGTACCGAACAGCAGACTGCGTGCTGCATCCCCCGTATAGGCACGGTCGGTGTCCTTCTCCACGACGATGACTTCCTTGTTCTGCTGAACCTGAGCCCGAGCCCCCAGCTGGTAGTAACAAGACCCCCGCTCATAGGTCACCCCCGGATGTGAGTCGACGAAGGACCGGATCTCGACTTCCTTGTCCACCTTCAGAAGCCGGTACCTGTCAGCGGGTATCGGCTCGAGGTTCGCGCGCACCTCGTCAACGGATATGTCCTGCCCGACGGCGAAGAGGTTCTTCGTTCCCCGCACACCCTGCTCGCGGCCCCGGAGGAAGCTGGTGGCGGCGGCACGCACGGTGCCGATCGCCTCCTCGACCCCCTTCTGGGAGTCGGCGTCCCAGATGGCGATGTTCCCCGCCGGGAAGCCGTAGTTCTGCGCGGTGCGCTTGGCCAGGGAGTTCGGCACGAGGATCGCGGAAGTCCAGTGCCCGGGAAGCCCGCCCATCGTCGCCGTGATCCTGTCGAGCCAGGGCCCGAGGATGGCCGGGTCCCCGTCGTGCCGCCGGTCACCGCCGGAGGCGTTCTCCTCGCCGTCCGTCACCACGATCTGGAGGAAACTGTGCTCGCCGTACTCCTCCCAGATATGACCCAGATCATCCAGAGACTTCAAAGACGCCTCAATCAGGGCCGTAGCGCCATTGTTGACCTGATACAGGCCCCGCATGGACGGCAAATGCTTCACGTCCATGTCCCACACCAGATTCTCCACCCTGTGGTCGAAGGAGTAGAGACTGATCCGGGTCTCATGCCCGAGACTGTCCGACTCGGCCTTCAAGCCGGCCACGAACTCGTCCACCACGCGAATGAGCTGACTCTCGTGCGGACGCATGGAACCCGAACAGTCCACTACCAGCGCGACGTGATTCACCTTGTGCTGGATCCTGTGTGCGGACACGGTTGTCCTCCCCCTCCGAGGCTCCCCGAGTGATGTTTTCACTGTATGGGGAGGCACTGACAACGCCCTTTGACGTGCCGTCACCTGCGGTCATCCGGTCCGGAGCGGGGCGGACCGCACCGCCGAGGACGCACTGCCGGAGAGCGGCGCGGAAGGGCGCCGCCCTCTGCCCGTCGTGACGTCACGATCACGAAGCTGAGAGACTGGCTCCCTCGACGGCCCGCACGCGGTGGGCGGCAAAGTTGTGAGGAGCCAGAGTGGTCGCACCGCCCCGTGCCCTGTCGGCGATTTCGGAACCTGCCGATGTGTGGATCCTGGCGCGGCAGCGGCCAGCAGTGCTGCGCCGGTCCACTCGCGATCTGGCAGCGGCCCTGGCCGACGTGTACGGTCCCCGCTTCGCGGTCTGGCATACCGACGAACTGCTCTTCGGTGTCCAAGGCGGCCGGTTGGTGCTGCGCACTCTGGGGGGTGCGGACCTGCCCGCTCCTGAGGTGGTGTGCGTTCGCCAGGTGGCCAGCACCATGCACGACGACCGCGAGGTGACCCTGCTGCGGCACCTCGAACACATGGGCAGCACCCTCATCAACACAGCCGACGCCCAGCTCAAGGCCCGTAACAAGGTCCGGCAACTGCAAGCACTCGCCCTGGCCGGGCTGCCGGTGCCCGACACCATCTCCTACGCCACCGCCCCCTTGGAAGGCGTTGTGCGCAGCCCCCACCTGAGCACACCGTGCGTGGTGAAGTCCGTCAACGGCGCCAAGGGCGAACAGGTTTTTCTCGCCCCCGACCCGCACCTGCTCAGCACGGTGGCCGGCAGCCTCACACGGGAGGCGCCGTTTCTCTTCCAGGAGTACGTGTCCCCTTCGCACGGCCGCACCCTGCGCGTGATCGTGGTGGACGGCGAACCGGTGGACGCTGTCCTGCACACCTCCGGCAACGGCGCCCTCGCCGCGAACATCGCCAAGGGCGGCGCCGCCACGCGCTGCGCGGGCCGCTATCCGCAGGCGGAAGAGCTGGCGGCGCGCGCGGCCCGCGCCCTGGGCCTGGACATCGCCGGGGTGGACCTGTTGTTCGCCTCCGAGGACACCTTCACCATCTGTGAAGTGAATGCCGTCCCGGGCTGGCGTCCGGAGATGACCGCGGTCGTTCCCGCGCTGACAGCCTGCATCGCCCAGGCTCTCTCAACCCGACGCCAAGCGGCGCCACGGCGAACTGGAGAATCGCACCAGGGCCGTTTCACATAGAGGGGAATCCTCAGTCGGCAAGACCTGCAGCGCATCGAGAGGTCCTGCCACGCGGTGCGGCGACAGAACGTCGCCCGGTATCTCCTGCGGTGCCTGGCTGCGGAAGGCCGGGGCACGCGCGTCGAGATTCACCCGCTGAATCAGTCTCAGGTGCCCAGGCCGCGCCAGCGGGTCGTGGAGTTCCGGAGTTCGAATGTCCGTCAGAGGGAAGCGCTGGTACGGACCTGGACGGACACGGACGACGAGGCGCCGGATGACGCCTGGGTGGGAAAGATCGTGGACTTGGGAAGCCAGTGGGGCCGGTACGAGTACGTGACCAGTGTGGGATTCGCCGCCTGAGGCCACTCCGCCATCTCGATGGGCCCGGTCTGGAAGCCGTCGGGCAACGGCTTGAACCGGATCGGACGGTGATCGATCGCCGGTAGCCGGCCGCGTTCACCGACTGGCGGCCAGCACTGCCGCGAGGCCCTCTTGGAGATCTTTGACGAAATACTCGGGAACCTCCAGCGACGGGAAATGTCCCCCGTTCTCGGGCGACCTCCATCGGACGATCTGCCGGTACCGCTGCTGCGCCCAGGGGCGCGGGCACTTCTCGATGTCACGGGGATACATGCTGATCGCTGACGGGACATCGACCCGAAGTTCGGGATCGAGCGAGTTGTGACTTTCGTAGTAGATGCGGGCCGCCGACGCGCCGGTCCGCGTCAGCCAGTACAGGGTGACGTCGTCAAGAACCCTGTCCATGGAAATCCTCTCGAACGGGCTGTCTTCGGTGTCCGACCACTCGGCGAATTTGTCGAGGATCCAGGCAAGAAGCCCGACCGGTGAGTCGACGAGCGAATAGCCGATGGTCTGCGGCCGGGTCGCCTGCTGCTTCGCGTACGCCGCGCGGTGGCGCCAGAAATGGTGGGTCTCCTCGGTCCACTTGCGCTCGACCGGCGTCAGCCCGTCCGTCGTCAACCCGGGCGGCCCCTCCGCGAAGGTTGTGTGAATGCCGAGAACGTGCGCCGGGAACCTGCCGCCGAGAACTGTGGTGATATTGCCTCCCCAGTCGCCACCGTGGGCTGTGAACTTGTTGTAGCCGAGCCTTCCCATCAGTTCCACCCAGGCGGCCGCGATCTTTTCGGTTCCCCACCCGGTGACGGTCGGCTTGTCGCTGTAACCAAAACCTGGGAGCGACGGGACCACGACATGGAACGCCGGCGCTCCTGCGTCTTTCGGATCTGCCAGCTCGTCCACTACATCGATGAACTCGGCGATGCTGCCCGGCCACCCGTGCGTCAAGACCAGCGGAGTGGCGTCTGCGCGCGCGGATCGGCGGTGCAGGAAGTGGATTCCCAGACCGTCGATGGTCGTGCGGAACTGGCCGATCTCATGGAGGCGCTCTTCGAACGACCGCCAGTGGTAGCCGGTGCGCCAGTAGTCCACGACATCGACGAGGTCGGCGAGCGGAACGCCCTGCTCCCATCGGCGTGGGCCGGGCGCGGCGCGACGGACCGTCTCGGCCTCCGGCAGCCGCGCCGCGGCCAGCCGCGCGCGCAGATCGTCGAGTTCAGCGTCAGTCGCACGGGCTTCACATGCTTGTACATCGCTGGTGAGACGGGGCATGAGACCTCCTGACCCTCAGGGAACCGGCCACAGCCTGCTGTGAACCGTCTAAGACGGTTCTAGCAGTCCGCCGTGTCACGCTGCAACCGGCTAAGGTGGTTCCATGAGTGCTGGCTTCCCTGACTTCCGCCTCGGTACCGTGCTGGCGACCAGCTTCACGGGGACCCTGTCGGAGCGTCATGGCAACCCCGTGGAGCGCATTCCCGCGCCGCATCGACTCGTCGACTGGCTGGCAGTGAACGGCCTCGCCGTGGACTCCTGCACCACCGCCCAACTCGACCTCGCTCGGGAACTGAGGGAGTCGATCCACACCGCCGCGACAGCGGCCGCGCTCCAGGAAGCTCTCCCCGCGTCTGCCGTCGAAGTCATCAATGACCGCAGCGCTCAGGGGCGGGCCGCGGCGATCCTGACGCCCGAGGGGGCGCGGCGATGGCGGCTTGGCTCGGCTTCCTGCGTGGAAGACGCCCTCGGCGTGATCGCCGCCGACGCGATCAGCATCATCGCAGGCGAACGAGACGGAAAACTGGCCCTGTGCGCCTCACCGACCTGCCAAGCCGCCTTCTTCGACACCAGCCAAAGTCGCACCCGTAAATGGTGCGACATGAACACGTGCGGAAATCGTCAGAAGAAGGCGCGCTTCAACGCCAATCAGCGTAAGAAATCCAGCTCGGCGGAGTGATCGTTACCCTCGGCACATCCAAGTGAGCCCCATGCTGTCTTCGCCGCGCCTTGTCTGGCACACCGGGCCGACCTACGGTCTGGCTGAGGGGGTGCACGGCCTTCGACTCACGACGTACCGCAAGGCCTTGTCCTCCCTGTGCGGGCTGTAATCCCGCGCATTCCGCACAGGGAGGGCCTCCCGCATCAGGAACCACTTACTGCTCCTGACGCTCACGGTTGCCGCCGGGAGATCTTCCGGCGGCAACTGCAGACCACGCGGCAGAGCCACCACTGGCGGCTCTGTGACAACGTCCTTGTCCGAGTCGACAGTTCTCGGCAGTGTGCGCGTGAGCGAGACTGGACTGAAGGGAGTAAGACCGGTCTGTCTCTTACCGCATGCTTCACGTTGGCAGCGGCGAGTGTCGCCGTACAGCCCTATTCTGGACAGACGATGCAGGCAGAACTCCCGCCCCGTGAGCGGATCTTGAACGCGGCTTATGAGCTCTTCTCGCAGCGCGGCATCCGTGATGTCGGAGTGGAAGAGGTCGTGGCCCGCTCCGGGGTGGCGAAGGCCACGCTCTATCGGCACTTTCCGTCAAAGGACGCGCTGGTGCTCGCCTTCCTCGCCTGCCGGGAGCAGCGATGGACCCTCGGGACCGTCGAGGCCGGGGCCCGTGACCGCGGCCGCACCCCGGAGGAGCGGCTGCTCGCCGTCTTCGACGTGTTCGACGAGTGGTTCCGCCGAGACGACTTCGACGCCTGCTCGTTCATCAACGTTCTCCTGGAAATGCGCTGGAGCCACCCGCTGGGGCGGGCGAGCATCCAGTACCTGGAGAACATCCGGGCCATCGTGCGTTCCATGGCGGAGGAGGCGGGACTGCGTGACACGGACTCCTTCGCCCGCTCGTGGCACATCCTGATGAAAGGCTCGATCATCTCGGCGGCGGAGGGCGACGCCGAGGCGGCCCGCCGGGCTCAGGCGATGGCCCGCACCCTGATCGAGCAGCACCGCACATCGTAGGGCGCCCCGGCGGCGCAGCGTGTGGACGAGTGTGTCGCAGCCGAGCGCCTCGCGTGGATCGACGCGCCGTACCCGCTCAGCCTCTGGTCCGTCACGCGGCGAGCGCCGCTCGTTCCCCCAACTGCGCGGCCGCCGTGCGCCAGGCAGATGTCACCGCCGCGTGAGCTTGTTCCGTCGGCGCGGTGCCGTGCCCGGTCAGCTGGAGCGCACGCCCGACGTGTACGTGGAGCCCGGGTCGGCGCAAAGGCGCCGTGAGCAGGCCTGTGAGCTGCTTGGACACGCTGCCCGATGTGATCCGGCGAGCGCCGGCCTGCCCCACGGGCACCACCGGAGCCCCCGTTCGCCGCGCGAGCCGGGCCAAGCCGCTGCGGAAGGTGCCGGGTGCTGCTTCCGCGGCGTCCAAGCGATGGGGGAGGCCACCTTCGGCGTAGATCAACACCAGGTGGCCTCGCTGAAGGGCCTCGGCGGCGTCGGCCAGGGCGTTCGCCGCGCGTCGGTCCCGGCGGTGGACGGGGATGTGGCCCCCGCGGGCGAGCGCGTGGCCGAGCACGGGGACGCGCCACAGCCCGGCTGCCGCCATGACGACCGGCCGGGCCCCGAGGCGGTGGAGTGCGGCGAGTACGAGGAGAGGGTCGGCCAGTGAGGTGTGATTGGCGGCGACGATACTGCCGGGGGCGAGTTCGGCGCCCGCGTCGGCGGTGATCGTGAGGCGGCCGACGGCGGGCGCCAGGACGTCGGCGAGGCGGCTGAGCATGTTCGGTCTCCCGGGCTCGACAATGTGGATCTTCATCGTCGGCCGTCGGTGGCTGCCCGGGCGTGAGTAGGCGCACTCATCTTCTCGCCGCCCCGTACCCAGAAGCGGGCCGTCGGCCGGGGCGCCGGTGAGGATGACGACGGCCGGCCCGGGGCGAGCAGGCCGCGGTCGTGCTGGTCCAGGACCCCGGCGACGCCGGCCGCCGATGCCGGCTCCACGGGCACGCCGTCCGGGTGGACCAGGAGCCGACAGGCATCGAAGGTCTGCCCGCGTCATTGGAAGAGGTCGTCCACCGGCCCGGCCATCGTGGACGACGCCGCTGTCGGGTCGCGGTCGTCGTCCCGGCCCCTTCCGCGATCATCCGGGAACATCAACCGCGCGCTGGCGACTACCAGTCCCAGCCCGCTCATGCCCAGCACGAAACGGACCCACCACATCCCGCCCGTCCACTCCTGGGGAGACCCGGCTACGGTCCAAAAGCCCAGGGACGCACCCGAGAGCAGAACAATGACCGCGCAGACGCGGCGCAGAATGATCTTCATAGGTTCATGATCCCAACAGGTGCGGCGTCGGCGGCACCCAGCCCGGTCGAATCCCGCGACACTCGCGAATTCCAGGGACCTGAGCACCTTAGGGCTGTCCCGTAAGTGAACGCTGAGCTTCCCAGGGAGCCGTCGGCCGTCTTGCGGGCCGCTCGTCTGTCCGGCGATCGCGAGTGTTCTGCCCATGGCGGCTTTGGCGCCGGATTCCTCCCATGCCTTGCAGTCGTTGCGGTTGCCGGGCAGGGGCTGGCCCACCACGACGACCAGGCGGGTGTCGGCGTCGATCACGACCTGGTGGTCGGTCGAGTCCCGGTAGTTCTTGGACTGCTCCGACCACCGCGTGGTCCCGGGCCGGGACCAGGGTGCCGTCCACGATGGGCACGGTGTCCTTGGCGTACCGCTCGCGGGGGTGGAGCGCGAGCATCGGCCCGAGGTGGTCGATGACGCGGTCCGCCGCCGACTTGGACACCTCGAAGAGCGGGGCGAGCTGGCGCATAGTCAGGTTCGGCTCCCAGGTCACGGCTGCAACAAGCCGTGGAACACTCCTCGGTATGGGAGAGCCAGTCGAGATCATGCGTTACGACCCCGCTTGGCCAACCATGTTCGCCAAGTGGGGCGTGGGCCTCCGTGCAGCCCTCGATGACGCCGCGGTTCGTATCGACCACATAGGGTCCACCTCGGTGCCAGGGCTGGCAGCCAAGCCGGTGATCGACATCCAGATCTCAGTGACCTCGCTGGAGCCGACGGACGCGTTCCTGGGCCCGCTCACCGGCATGGGCTTCGTGTACCGGGCGGACAACCCCGAACGGACCAAGCGGTACTTCCGGGAACCGCCAGGTCAGCACCGCACACACGTGCACGTGCGACAGCTGGGCACCTTCTCCCAGCAGTTCCCCCTCCTGTTTCGCGACTACCTCCGTTGCCACACGTCTGCCGCGACCGAGTACGCAGCAGCCAAACGGCGCTGCGCGGCCCAGTTCCGTAACGACCGGCCCGGGTACGTCCAAGCGAAAGATGCCTTCGTGTGGGACACCATCCGACGCGCTGACGCATGGGCCCAGCGCACCGGTTGGATCCCCGGTCCCAGTGACGCCTGAACTTCCCCTCCAGTCCACAGCTGGAGCCAAGATCGGCGGAATTGCGGGACAACCCCGAGAGGTCGGTACGGCTGCTGGTCTAATACGAGGATGGAGAACAGCCCGAGCGCGGAAGCCCCGCTCTCCGACCCATGGCTCGCGCACTTCGCCGACCGCGGGCACACGGGGGTCCGCCGCCTCGGCGCCGGTGTCGAAGGCGTCGTCTACAGGCTGAGGGAGGGTCTGGCCGCCAAGGTCTGGAGCGGTCGGCCGCCAGCCGGCTTCGACCTCACCCGCCAGGTGTACGCGGACATCGCGCGGCACCCGCTGCCGTTCTCCACCCCGGAGATCTTCGACGTCGAGAACCACGAGGGCGTCCTGGTGACGTACGAGCGCGAACTGCCCGGAGCCTCGATGCGGGTCGACTCCGCACACGCGGACTACGAGCGCGAACTGCCCACCCAGCAGAGCGACGCGCTGCTTGCCGTACTGCGTGGCCTGGCCTCCGTGCCCGGCACCGACTCCATGCGCCAGTTGACTGTCCAGGGCGACGACCGCCCGCTGTGGCGGGATCACGACAGCTTCCGCGACGCCCTCGCGGCCCTGGTCACCCGGGCCGCGGCCCGGCACGGTGACGCCCTGGCCGCCCACGTGCCGGACTTCGACGCGGGAGTCGCACGCACACGCAAGGCACTGCGCGCACTCCCCGACGCCCCGGTGACAGCGATCCACGGCGACCTCGTCCCGCCCAACATCCACATCGACGCGGCAGGCAGGCCCGTCGCGGTGCTCGACTTCGGCTTCTACACGACCGCGGGCGACCCGGCCTTCGAGGCCGCCGTCACCGCTGCCGTCTGGGACATGTACGGCCCCCACGCCGAGGAGCACACAGCGGAACTGACCATGCTCTTCGCCCACGAACTCGGGTACGCGCCCGCGACCCTCACCGCCTACCAGGCCGCATACGCCCTCACCACCTACGACCTCTTCGGCCTGGACGACAGCGACGGGCACTTCCGGTGGTGCGCAGAACAGCTGCGTCGCAACGCCGTGTTCAGCGCCTAGGGCGGGTGCCCGCCACCCCTGCTCGCACCCACGAGCACGTCCGTTGCCCCAGCCCGGCCGAGGGCGAGGAGGGCACGCTGCTCGCCTGCGCCTACGAGCTGGAGGGCTGACTGATCGTTTCAGAATGAGATCGCTCAACTGAGGAGTCCGTGGTCAGCAGGTCGAAGCCGAGGCCGCTGGAGCGTTCGCCGTGGCCGGTGGCGCGCTGCGCGGCGAGCCAGACGATGACCCGCCCGTCCCGCCACCGGGCGCGGTGGAAGGAGACGGTGACACGGGTGCCGGTGCGCGGGACCTCCTCCTCGTTCACGAAGTAGGGCCGTCCCGCGTCAAGCCCTTCACGCAGCAGGGTGGTACGCGGCCGGATCGCGGTGCCGTCGGCGGCGCTGGGCATGGCGGCGCGCTGGAGCTGGACGCTGCGGCTGTCGCCCGGCACATGGACCGGGATGAAGGGAATCCAGTTCTCCGGGACCGAGCCGGAGATCCGGTACGCGAGGGGTGCGCGCGGATCGTCCGGCGGCTCGGGAGGGTGCAGTCGCAGCCGGTGGGCGAGCGTCTCGGCGGCGGCCTCGTCGGCGTTGCGGCCCGCGCTGTCGGCCAGTTGGACGGTCTGCTCGATGCCCCAGACGAGGTTGGCGTTCTCGTCGCGTACGAGCGCCACGTCCTCAAGGGCGGGTCCGGTGGCGGTCTTCGGCGTGCCGGGCGGGAGGAGCAGCCCCGTCCCACCGTCGGCGCCGAGGGTGAACATCGACCACTGCTGCCAGTCCTGGCGTTCGCCGACGCCGGCCGGGGTGATCCACCGGCGCTCCCCGAAGACGTCCGTCACCGCCAGACCCTCGACCGTGGCCAGCGTCCCGGCGGGCACGTCGCAGGGCAGCTGGAACCAGTCGTTGCTGAAGACCAGGGCGAACTCGAGGAAAATCAGCCGGGCCAGGTCGGTGCTGTCCGGGTTGACGGCGGCGAAGTTGGTCCGTCCGTCCTCCAGCGCCCACCAGCGCGGCAGCGGCATGCCGGAGAACCGGACCGGCGCGGGGAAGACGGTGCGCGGGGTAGGGGTCGGCTGAGGGTCCGCGCCGCCGAGCGAGCCCCCGGGGGTGGCGGAGAAGGCGTACCAGTCGAGCCCGCCGCCGGGGTACTCGGCCGCCTCGAGGACCCGTTCGCCGCCCTCCGGCGCGGCGGCGGAGACGGCGAAGGAGTGCTCCAGGGCGCGCGGCTGCCAAGTGGTGTGCGCCTCGTCGGGCTGGTCGATCAGCGCGTCGAACCAGGCGGTGAGGCGCGGGCCGAGGGCGTCGAGGGACGCGCGGTGCGGGCGGGGGAGGTCGATGCCTTCGGAAGCGCGTCCGCCGTCCTTGAGATGCCGGTAGAGGAGATGGCCGTCCATGCGGCGCCCCGCGAGCGCCTGCAGGGTGGCCCACACCTCAGGGTGCGCGACTGTCCCGGTGTCGGCCTCGTCGGCCGGGTCGGGAAGCGGGACCGGGTAGCGCTCGATGTACTGCCGGGGGACCTGGTGCGCACGGAAGACGGAAGTGCCGGTGACCAGCTTCAGCCAGCGGCGGCCGAGGGCGAGCCGGAGGTCGTAGGAGATGCGTTCGGCGCCGAAGGCGAAGGGCAGCGGGCGGCGTTCGGCGACCGTCTCCAGCGGCCGGTCCCCGGGCAGTGGTTCGGGCGGCCGGCCCGCCGGGCGGAACCGGCTGGGCGTGCTGGTGGTGACGGCGTACCTGGCGGTCACGGGCGAGCCCGCGTCGTCGCCCCGGAACTCGCCGAGCTGCCACTGCCGGGTCAGCATCCACAGCGCGTCGCGTACTTCGGCGCGCAGCGCACGCGCGAAGTCGGTGGTGCGAGGCCGCCCTTCTAGCCGGTTCCAGACCCCTACGGCGGGGTGCGTACGGTCCCTCAGCGCGCCGGCGAGGTCCGCGATGCGTGGCTCAGTCATGATCGGCCTTCCAGCGCGCGTTGGCGGTCGCGAGATCGGTGCTGATGGTGATGGGTTGCGTGGTCGCCGACATGAGAGTGGCGGGCAGCAGGTGTGCGTACGCGCTGTCTTCGAGGTGCGCGGGCTCCACGGCTCGGCTCCGGGCCAGGTCGAGTGTCTCGTGGAGCGCCGCGACCAGGTCGGAGGTGTCCCAGGTCCCGGTCCGCACCGGCGGGCTGACCAGCAGCATGGCCTGGGGCGGCTCTGAGTCGGGCCGGTCCATGTCGGCGGTGATCCCGGTGGTCTCCCGCTCGGCGGGGACGACCTCGGTCCACTCGTCGAGCAGTAGTCCGCAGTGGGGCGCGTCGTCGTCGGCGCCGCGCGCGTAGTGCGCCGTGAACAGCAGCCGGTCCTCGGTGAGCGCGGTGCCGGGGGCGAACTCCATGCCGAGCCAGCGGTCGTTCGTACGGTACGGAAGCTGGAGGGGAACGAGTCCGGGCTCCTCGGCGTCGGCGTCCTCGTCCCGCAGTGCGCCGCTGAGCAGCACGGTCCGCTCCCACAGCCGGGGCATGTCGCGGACCCGGGCGAGCCCGTGGATCCAGTCGTCGAGCGGGAAGTCCCGGCTGAACGGCGGCTGGGTGAGGTGCCGGACGAGCCGGTCGCCGTCGTCCCGGGCCTTGCGCAGTTCGGTGACGAGCGCGGCGGGCGGCGTGAACTCGGGGACGATCAGGGCCTCGGGCCCGAGCATCGCCCGGAGCGTCTCGATGCCCGCGGCGACCCGGTCGGGCCCGGTCACCGCCTGGTCGTACTCCGCGAGTCCGGCGTCGGCCGCGGCAAGCCGTGCCGCGACATCGGCGCCCAGCGCGCGGGCCCGGTCGAGCAGTTCGCGGCCGAAGGCGACGGCCCGGTCCTCGACGGCCGTCAGGTCGAGCCCTGCCGGATCGATGTCGGTGAGCGGGAGCAACTCGGAGACCTGGGCGAGCAGCCCACTGAGGGTGTCCCGGTCGGTGTGCGCCTGCTCGTCCAGATCGCGGAGGCGACGGTGGAACGAGCGGCGGCTGTTGCCGACGAGGGTGCGCAGCCGTGCGGGCCGGTCGGGGCGGGGGTCGGTCGGGGTGGTGGTGAGGAGGCGCTCGGCCCGCTGGAGGATGCGGAAGCGTTCGCCGTCCGGCGTGGCGGGCGGCAATACGTCGTACTGCGCGAGGAGCGTGTCGGCCTCGGCCAGCGCCCGGGTCATCCGGGCCGCTGAGGTGGCGACGGCGGCGAGTACGTCGGCGTAGGCACCCCTGCGCCACTGGGCGAGTTCGCCCCAGCCGCTGCGCACCATCCCGAACCCGGCCGCGGTGGTGACGAGTCCGGCGTACCGGTTGAGGAATCCGTCGATGGCGTCGAGCACTGCGGCTCGGGACGGCGGCGCGGGTGGGGCGGGGTAGAGCGGCGCGAGGTCGTGGACGTAGTCGGCAACCTCTTCGCCGAGTTCGGCGAGGGAGGCGCGGACGGCCGCGGGACGGGCGCGAGGCAGGGACACCGCGTCGTCGGCGGCGCGGTCGACGGGCGCGGCGCCCGCCGCGGGCACCAGGTCGCTGGTGCGCAGTGGCCGTGCGCTGGTCAGCAGGGTGCGCAACGCGGAGATGAGCGACGACAGTTCGAAGAAGGTGATCTTGTCGGGGACCCGTTCGGTGTGGCGGATGGTCAGTACGGCATCGGGTCGCGGACGGCCCCGGTCGATCACGGCGCCGATGATCCGGTCCTCCAGGTCGGTCATCGCCTCCGCGCCCGCGGAACGGACCGTCCACAGCAGGTCGATCGGCGCGAGTCCGAGGTCGTCCAGGGCGACGTCGCGGCTTTCGGGCCGGCCGTTCTCCGGGTCGGTCCAGGTGACGTGTGCGACGACGTCGTCGGCGTCGGGCAGCAGTCCCTCCAACCAGTCGTCGAGGGCCGGTTCGGCCTGCGCCCTGGGGGTCGCCCGGCTGTCCGGGCGCAGTCCAGGGCGCAGCCGCAGTCCCAGGCGGTGAGTGAGGGTGGTGCCGCCGCGCGGGGTCTCGACCACGGAGGGCTCGGGCGGGAAGCCCGCCTTGGCGTAGGCGTCGAGGGTCGCCGAGGCGCGCTCGGTGTTCCCGGCCAGCGCCTGGTGGGTGCTCTCGGCGACGGCGAGGTCGGCGAGCGCGTCGTGCACGTCGAGGAGGGCACGGACCTCGCTGGTGAGCGCCGCGGCCTCGCCCGAGGAGGCGGGCGGCAGCACGTCGTCGAGCCCGAACGGGTAGCTGTCCGGGACCTCGGTACGGGTCACGTGCCGGACGAGGGCGAGGCCGTCCACGACGTTGCGGGCCTCGACCTGCTCGATGGGGGGCTGCTGGGACGGGTCGGGCGCGGTCTGCGGAATCTTCCCGGCGCGCAGCGGGAACCGTTCGCGCAGCGCCGTGATGAAGCGGTCGACCTCCGCCTCCTCGTGCCGGTCGTGCAGGCCGCGCTCGAGGCGGTGGCCGAGCAGCGCGCCCAGGGACTGGCCCTGGCGCAGTCCGTCGAGGAGGCCGAGCGCGATCCGTACGCGCGCGGAGCTCAGGTTGACGGCGAAGGTACCGGGGTCGGCGGGGCTCGAGTTGGCGGTGTACCCGGCGCGCAGGACGGCGGCGGTCCTGGCATGGCCGGGGGAGGGCGCGTGGACGAACCCCGCGTTCTCGGGGTCGTGCAGAAGCGGCGTGGAGCCGCGGAAGATCTCGCCGAGCTCGCCGGTCGGCTGGACCGGCGTGAGGTGGGTGGTCCGGGGGTGGAGGTCCTCGAGCCAGCCGTACGCGCCGAGATGCAGGCCGGGGTGCGCTTCGGTGTCGCCGTTCGTGCCGAAGCGCAGTTCCTCGAGGCGCGCGGTGGCCAGGCCGAGGCGCCAGGCGTCGAGCCGATAGGTGGCGAGGTCGAGGTGTTCGGCAAGGAGCCGCTCAAGTCGCGCGGTGGGCAGGTCGGCGAGGATGCCGAGGGCCTTGATCTGTTCGGCGAGTTCGGCGGTGGCGGGCGTCTTGCCGATCACGCCGGGAACGAAGTCGGCCAGGAGCTGGTCCGGGTTCCCGGTCACGGCGGGTTCCGGCGAGTACAGCCGCCGGAACCGGCTCTCGCTCGGCAGCGACTGGCCGGATGCCGGTATCCGGATGTGCACGAAGGGCGGGTCGGCGACGAGTTCGTCGGGGGTGGCCACGCCGGCGGTGACGGCGAGATCGCGGGCCGCGTCGGCCCAGCCGAGCAGGACCGCGTGCCGCAGCAACAGGTACAGCAGCGCGGCGGGCGGCCGTTCGTCGGTGAAGCCGATTTCGAGGCGGACCGCGTCGAGGTCGTGGGCCGCCTTGTCGGCGAGCCACTGAAGGTAGTTGCGGTCGTCGGTGGTACAGGCGCGCACCGGGTCGGTCTCCGACAGCGGGCGATCGTCGACCAGCGGTGCCAGCAGAGGCTGCTGGAAGTCGACGAACAGCTTGCGCAGCAGGTCCGGGTCGTGTGCGGGGCTGCCGTTGTGGTGTCCGAGCCTGGTCAGGAGCGCGCGCAGCGGCCCGGGCTGGTTCAGGCGGTCGAGTGCGGGCAGGACGGTCGCGCCCCGGCCGCCGAGGTTCTCCCGGTTGAAGACGTCCTCGACGCTCTGCGCGTACCGCTGGTGGAACTCGGCTGAGGTGGGGTGCAGGGCGAGGATGTCCAGGAGGCGCTGGTGGGGGTCGTCGGTGTCGGCGCCGAGATGAGGGACCTCGGCGGCGGCGTCCAGCCAGTCCTGCGCGGCCGCCGTGAGCAGACGGTCCAGACCGCGCAGGTGAACGGCCGAGTCGGGCCACTTGAGGCGGGAGAACGCGGTGGTGACCAGAATGCCGTACGGCTGGCTGCCGATCCGTACGGCCGGAACCGGGCCGCGCCCCGAGACGTAGCGGAGGAAGAAGTCCCTGGTCCGGCGGACGGCCTCCCGGTCCAGTACCGGGTGGAGTGCTGTCTGGAGGTAGGAGCCCCAAGTGACGGGCCACAGTGCGGTGTTGGCGGCGCGGGCCTCGCGCTGGTCGGTGCCGTCGGCGTGCGGCATGCCGTCCAGGACGGAGGGCGGGAGTCCGAGGAGCTCGGCGAAGCGCAGGCCGTCGGTCTTGGTGGTCCAGTCGGCGGGCGCCGCGGGCCGTGCGGTCGCGGGGCGAAGCGCCGACTCCGCTTCAGCGTCCTCGCTCTGTCCCGCGGGCAGCCGCTCGGTGTTGTTCGTCGGGGTGCCCTGCGGCAGCAGGGCGTAGCCGTCGGGGCCGCGCAACTGCTGCGTGATCAGGCCGGCGAGCTGCTGCGCGGACGCGACCGGGTCGGGCCGGTCGCGCAGCCCCAACACGAGCAGCCGGTCGAGCCCGCCGCGCGTACGGTCCTCCAGCGGAACCCGCAGCCCCATGCCCGACTGGACCGCGCGGTCGAAGTCGGTCAGCCAGCGCAACTCGTCCGGGACGTGCAGGTCCCCGGTGACCGGGTCGACGGAGAGCTGGTCGGCGGCGGCGGGGTCGGGGCTCACCGGGAGCGTCTCCGGTACGGGAGCTCCGGTCGCGGAGAGGACCTGGGTCCCGCCGACGTAGCCGAGGATCTGAAAGCGGTCGGGCAGCAGCCGGGCGCGGGCCGCACGGGTCCAGGACTCGGCTTCGGTGGTCCCGGCGGCGGGCGGCGGCAGCACCAGGAACGCCACCTGCACGGCGTCGCCGGTGCTGACGGGCGCCGCCTCGATGCCCGAGGGGCGGCGGGCCCGGATGGCGGCGGCGCGAGTGGCGCCGACGGCGGCCAGCAGCGCGGCGTCGGCCTGGCGCAGCGCGCGCCGGTCGCCGTGCCCGCGCCAGACGGCGGTCCAGTAGGTCACCGTCGGCTGCACGTCGACCGTGGACACCGGCTGCGGGCTGAGGACGACGAGCACCGTCGTGCCGGCGGGGACAGCGGCCGGTTCCTGGGCGAGGTTGGCGGGGACGCGCAGGCCGAGGAGCCAGGCGGCGCGTCCGGGGGCGATCCGCGCGGACAGCTCCAGGTCGGCGGCGCGCAGCGCCGCCGGGTCGCGCGCGGCGGCCCAGCGCGCGGTCCAGTACGCGTCGAGGGCGGCGATCTCGGCCGCAGTGGGCCGGGGTTCGAACTTGTCGACGGCCCACTCGTCGGGGAACACCCGGATCAGGAGTTCGTCCTCGGTGAAGCGGGTCTCGACCCGGACCGGGCCGAGGAGCACGGGAAAGTCGTCACTGAGCTGAGTCTTCATGCCAGCATTTCCTGAGCGTGGACGGCGACCAGGACCGGGACCTGGAAGAGGATGTAGGCAAGGTCGGCGGAGCTGAGTCCCGCGTGCCAGAGCGGCAGGTTCTCGTCCTCCGCGCGCTGGTCGCGCTTCTCCTGGTCGTCCTCCGAGCCGTCGAAGCCGGTCAGGGCCACGGACACCTGGGGATCGAGTTCGAGGAAGCCGCGTCCGCGCGGATCCACGTCCGTCCACGACAGGTCGTTCCACACCTCGACCGGGGTGGGTGCCGCGTCGTCGACTCCGAACCTCGGGTCGCCCGGGCGCTCCTTGAGGACGAAGAACCAGCCCGCGTCGGCCGGTGGGTCGCCGCGCGCCTCGTCGGCGTCCAGGTCGAATCCGAGGAGCGTGATGTCCGGCTCGACCTTCGCCTCGTACAGCGGCAGCCGGATGACGGAGGCCGGCGGGCGGTCCTCGTCCGGCGGATCCACGAGCACCCGTTCCTGGCCGAGGTCGGGCAGGCCGTCCGCACCGGGCGGCCACTGGGCACGCTGCGCGTAGACGGCGGCTGTCGGGTACCGCTTGAGCAGTTCGCCCCGGACGACGAGGACCAGGTCCTCCTTGCGGGGGCCGCCGCCGGGGCGCGGGTTGGTGTTCCGGCCGAGCTGCCCGGTGACCGGCCAGCTGTGGACCGGCGGAATGTCGTAGCACCGTTCGCGCCGCTGCTCGGGGGTCTCGCCCGGGCGGAGCTGCGCGCCGCGCGGGTCCCAGAACTGCCGGAACGGGGTGCCGCGCTGGTCGGTGGGGTACTCCCGCCAGAGCAGCTCACGGGCCATCTCGTGGTTGAGCCCTGCCAGATAGGACTCGATGAACTCGCGGTTGTCGGCGAGCAGCGTGAGGGAGTTCTGCGGAAGCAGGCCGATGTTGGGAAGGAAGGCGTCGACGGACTGGTCGAGGAGCGCCTGGTAGGTGGGCAGGTCGAACACCGGGTAGGCCATTGCCTCGATGAAGTTGTCGGCGAAGGGGCGCAGCCGCTCGGGCAGCCCGACCGAGCCGAGGAGCGTCTTGGGCACCGTGGTGTCCGCGCGGAGACCGGTCAGTACCGAGCTGATGGTGACGGCCACGTCGAGCCGTCCGCGTGCGCCGGCCCTGCCCACCGAGGTGGCCGCGGACCAGCCCTGGTACAGCTCGCGCAGCGCGCTCTTGAAGCGCAGCGCCTCGGGGCTGTCGGTGGCACCGGGACGCGGTGCCACCGGGTCGCCCAGCTCGCGCAGCGTGAAGTCGGGGCTGCGCGGCAGACTGTCGACCGGGTCCTGCTGGGGTCCTGGGTGGAGTTCACCGGCGAGCCGCTCGGCGGTGACGAGACCCGCCGGGGTGGTCTTCGGCGCCGCGGCGGTGACCGCACCGGACGAGGCGTCCATGCGCGGCACAAGCGCGTCGGGCGGCCGCTCCGCGGTGAAGGGCAGCGTCCGCATCAGCCGGGATCCGGGCCGGGTGAGCCGCCGCATCGGCGCGGAGAGCGGCGCGCCCGCGACCTGGCTGGCCGCCACGTGGAACCCGATCGCGACCTTCTCCGCCTGCCCGTCGCGCGCGGCGGCCCCCGGTACGGCGGCCGTCACCCGCGCGTGCGCGGGCGCGGTCAGCCGGAGCGAACGTCCCGACGAGACGGCGGTCGCCGCCGCCCCGTCGCCCTCCGGTGGGTCGAGGTGTTTGGTCTGCAGTACGTGCCCCACCTCGCGGGCCAGTTGCGCCGCGCGGATCCTGGCGTTGGCGGCCAGGACGTCGCCGACCTGGGCCCAGGCGGCGGCCATCAGCTCCTCCTGGCGGGCCTGGACGACTTGGGCACCGAAGTGCGCGGCCACCCGGAAGCGCGGATCGAGGTTGAGCCGGTGGACCCAGTTCCGGTTCTCCGGCGCGGGGACGGGGGTGCCGTCCTGGCGGGTCAGCACCCGGGAGGTGAGCGCGTGCCACCGGCCGTACAGCTCAGGGGTGAGGACGGGGTCGGCGTCCGCGGCGAGGGGCGGCGGCGCGTCGAGCGCGGCGTGTGCCTCGGCCGGTGCGGTGCGCTGGTAGTCGTCGGCCAGGTTGACCAGCGCGGCCAGGGCCTGCTGGAAGGGGTGCGGATAGGGCGCCGCGGGCGGTGGCCGGTCGTGGAAGTTGTCCCAGTTCTCCGCCTCGTCCGGCTCGGTGCCCGGCGGCTGCGGCACCTTGAGGGCGCCGCCGAGCGGCAGTGTCCCGCCGAGGGCGGCCGGTGTGTCGATGCCCGGGAGACCGAGCCCCGGCGAGCGGTGGACATCGATGGCCCTGCGCCCGACGCGGGCGTCGGGCGTCTGCGGGCGCAGCAGCCGTACGAGGGACTCGAAGTCGCCGGAGCTGCCTGTGGTGAACGCCCACCGGTGGTAGTACGGCAGGTGCCCCGGTGCCGGTCGGCCTGGATAGGGCGGGCCCCAGCTCAGGTACAGCGCGCCGGGAGAGCCCGCCGGTTCGAGGCCGAGCCCGGCCAGGCGCCCGGTCTCGAACGCCGGTAGCAGGAACGCTTCGTACGCCGTGTCCGGGCGCAGACGGCGCGGGCACAGCAGCCGTGAACAGGCGTTGTCGGCGTTGGTGCGCAGGACCTCGCCGAGTGCGGCAAGGGCGGGTCCCGTGCTGTCCGAAGCGACCGGTTCCGTCAGCGAACCGTTGACGTGCACGTGCGCCCAGGCGCCGAGCTGGTCGGGCCTGGGCAGGGTGGCCTCGGGGCCGCGTACGGCGATCACTGGCAGGGGCCCGCCGCCCTGCGGGATCTCGGTGAACTCCGGTGCCGCGCCGTCCGGTCCGGGCCCGGTGGCGAGGACGACGAGGGCGAGCCAGGGGGTCAGGCGCTTGGTGGCGTCGTCGGGCGGGGCCGGGCTGTAGCGCCAAGGGAAGTCCTCGTCGCAGAACTCGATGTGGGCGAGGTGGTTCGGCTCATGATTGGTGGTGCCGGGCCTTGGTTCCGTACGCGAGACGGCGCGGGCGTCGACGCCGGTCACATCGCCCGGCCCGTACAACTGGACGGTGCGCTCGATGTCCTGGACCAGGGGGCCGCCGGCGAGCGGCTCGCCGGAGATCCGCAGCCGGACCGGGAGACCCGCGCGGGCCGCCGTGCCCGGGTCGCCGGTGATCCGGGTGGCGATCCCGGCGCGCAGCCAGGGCAGGAAGGAGTAGGCGTTCGGGCTCACGAGACGCCTCCGGCCGCGAAGATCTCGGTGCGCACGCTCAGTTCGGGGACCGCGGGGTCGGCGGCGGCCGTCCCGGAGCGAGCCGTGCCCCCGGTCACGAGGACCTTCCCGCCGGGCAGCGGAGCGGCGGCGAAGGCCCAGCGCCCCGTGGCCAGTCCGGCTGCCGGGGTCCAGGTGTCGGTGGCGGAGTCGTAGAGGACGGCGCTGCGGTATCCGGCCTCGTCCTTGTCGTCGGCGGCGCCGCCGACGACAAGGACCGCGCCCGGTCCGAACGGCAGCGCGCGGTGCAACGCCCGCCCGGACGGCATGTCCGCGGCCGGCTGCCAGGTCCCCGAGGCCAGGTCGTACATCTCGGCGGTGCGCTGGCTGAACGGGTCGAACGGGCCGCCGCCCGGCGCTCCGGGCGCCGTGCCGCCGGTGACCAGGACCTTCGTCGCGGAGAGCGGCGTGGCCTGATGGTGGCTGCGGGCCGCGCGCAGACTCCCGGTCGGTGCCCACTTCCTCGCGGCGGTGTCGTACAGCTCGCAGAAGGCGAGCGCGGGGTCCGCCGCGGTGCCGACCGGCGCCGTGCCTCCGCAGACCAGCACGGCTCCGCCGGTCAGCGGGACGGCGGTGTGTCCGGTGCGGGCTTCGGTCATGTCGCCCGCGGCGGACCAGGTTCCGGTGGCGGGGTCGTACACCTCGGCCGTGCGCAGGGCTTTGGTGGTCTGCGCGGAGCGGAGGGTGGTGCCCCCGGCGACGAGCACCTTGCCGTCGGCGAGCAGAGCCGCGCTGTGACCCGCGCGGGGGCCCGCCATCGCGCCACTGGCGGTCCAGGCACGGGTCACCGGGTCGTACAGCTCGGTCGTCGCGAGCGCGGGCGCACCCGGCGCCGAGCCGCTGGTGCCGCCGGTGGCGAGGACCTTGCCGTCGGCGAGCAGGGTCAGCGTGTGCAGTCGGCGAGGGGTGTTGAGGGCGCCGACGGCGAGCCAGGTTCCGGCGACGGCGTCGTACACGGCGGTGTGGTTGACGGCGGCGGAGGCGCTGTCGGCACCTCCCGCGACGAGCACGGCGTTCTTGGCGGTGAGGAGTACGGCGCCGTCGTGCTGCCCGTACCAGGTGGCGGCCGTGGGCAGGTCGGGCGCGGACGCCCACGACCCGGTGGCCCGGACGGTGATGGTGGTCATGGCGTGAACTCCCTCGCCGGGGCGGCCGCGTGGCCGGCCCGGCACGAATGCGGTCAAGGGACCAAGGCCTCGGCCGTGGCGGCGAGGTGGAGTGGTTCGGGGCCGGGGGCGGCATCGCCGCCGGCGGCGATGCCGCCCGCCACGAGGACGCGGTCGTCGCCGAGTTCGGCCACGGCGAGGGACCACCTGCCCTGGCCGAGCCCGGCGAGCGTCGTCCAGGAGCCCGCCGTCGGGTCGTACGCGATCACGTTCGGGAAGCCGGCCGTGAAACCGGGGCCCGTGGTGCCACCGATGACCAGGACGTCCCCGGCACGGGTGAGCAGCGCGCGGTGCCGGGCACGGCCGCCCGGCATGGCGGCGGCGGACGACCAGGTGCCGGTGGCCGGGTCGTACAGCTCGACCAGGTCGAGGGCGCGCGGGCTGAACGTGCCGTCCGGCGCGACGACCGCCTCGCCGCCCGTGACGAGGACCCGACCGTCGGGCAGCAGGGTCGCCTGGTGGCCCTTGCGGGCCGTGTGCAGGCTTCCGGTCGGGGTCCAGGTGCCGCTGGGCACGTCGTACACCTCGCAGTACGCGAGGGGCGCGTCGCCGGTGCCGGTGGGCAGCGCTCCGCCCACGACGAGCACCCGGCCGTCGCGCAGCAGCACGGCCTGGTGGCCCGAACGGGCGTCGCACATCGGCGCGGTGACGGTCCAGGTACGGCTCGCGGGGTCGAACAGCTCGGCGGAGCGGAGCGCGCCGAGGCCCCGCTCGCCCCGTGCCCCGCTGCCCCCGGCGACCAGCACCCGGCCGCCGGGCAGCACGGTCGCGGAGTGCGCGGACCTGGCCGTGTCCAACGGCCCCGACGCCGACCAGGCTGCGGCGGCCGGGTCGAACACCTCGGCCGAGGCCAGGGGCGCCCCGTCCACGCCCCGCCCGCCGCCCGCGAGCACCCGGCCGTCGGAGAGCCGGGTGAGGGTGTGCAGACGGCGCGCCGCTGTCAGCGGGGCGGTCGCCGACCAGACGCCGGAGGTCGGATCGAACAGCGCGGTCGTGGCGAGCGCCGTACCTGCCGAACCGGTGCCGCCGGCGACCAGAGCCTTGCCGGTGGTCAGCAGCACCGCGTCCACCTGGGCTGCCGGGACGGGCAGCGTTCCCGCCTCCGTCCAGGTGCCGGAGACGGCGGGCGGGGCGGCCGCCTCGGAGGCGGGGATGACGTGCAGAAGCCCGTCGAGCGCCGGATCGGCGGCGACGAAGTCGGCGAGCGCGTCGGCCGCCGTGGTCTGGCTGCGGAACGTCGCGGGCGCCCCGGCCCTCCGGCGGCCGGGCGAACTGGGGGGAAGGGCCGGGAGGTTGCTGCGTACGTAGGCGACGACGAAGCGCTGGTCGGCGACGCGAATGGTCTCGGCCGTCGCGAACGGCTGGCGCAACAGGGCTTCGTGCCGGGACAGGGGCGACCGGCTGGTGCTGCTGCCCTGGAGCAGGCCGTCGAAGACGGCGGGGCTGACGCTGTGGAACCTCTTGGAGCGCCCGGCGGAGAACCGCGCGGGCGCTGTCGTTCCCGGACCGTTCGTCACGGCCGTGCCGCTGGCCCGGTTCGCGGAGGGCGCGCTGTCGAGAATGTGCAGTTCGTAGCGGGCGCTGCGGCGCACGACCCGCGCGGTGGCCAGGGTGCCCGTGGCGGCGGTCAGTTCGAGGCCGGTGTCCTGGGTCTCGTACGCCGGGCTCGACAGTTTCGCGGCGTCGCTCATGTCCTGGTACTGGGCCATGGCGAACTTGTCGGCGGTGTCGGAGATCCGCACGAGACCGCTGCCCGGCGCGGGCGCGAGGGTGAATCGCCTGCCGTCGCTCGCCCGCTGCGCCCCGACCTTGTCGAGACGCACGTTGAGCGGCAGAGCCCGTTGCTGTACGGACAGTGTGCCCAGTGGGTGCAGCACCAGGTCGTCGGACGGGGGGAGTTGACGGAGGCTGACCAGCGGCTTGCCGCTGCCGGTGGGCAGCCGGGTCTGCCAGCCCTCGGTCTTGCGGAGTTCGGCTGTGAGCAGCGGAAGGACCAGGAGGGGTGGCAGCGTGGTGAGGAGGCTCTCGCCCCAGGTGATGTCGAAGTCGGCGGAGATGGAGAAGAACAGGAATCCGATGGATCCCTTCCCGTGTGCCCGCCAGGGGGCCGGCCCCTCAAGGCGGAAGCGCAGGTCGATGTCGAACACACCGACGCCGAAGGCCTTGAGCGAGACCTCGGCGCTGATGGCGATGGCGAAGCGGAACGGGTTGAACTGGAACAGCGCGTCGAAACTGAGGTGCCCCTCGATACCGAAACCGCCGAAGCCGAGGCGGAGTTCGGCCTCCGCACCGAACTGCACGGTGTTGCTGGTGATGGCGAAGTACCCGGAGATCCGGATCAGCTGCTTGTTGCGGTGCAGGATGTCCAGGGACACCCGCTCGGGTACGGCGAAGGGCAGTGCGGGGGCCTTGTACGAGGGGTGGAAGCCGCCGACCGTCAGTACCAGGTCGGGGTTGTCGCCCCATGCCACCAGGATGCCCATGCCGCCGTCGAGGGTCATCGTCAGGACGCGCGAGTCCACGAGGCGCGCCTCGAACCACAGCCGGTTCTTGCCCGGTTCCAGCGCGCCGAAGAAGTCGACACGGAGGTCGAGGAGGGGCAGCTTCAGGTTCGGCAGGGTGGCGCGGAGGGTGCCGAGGACCGCGATGTTGCCGGGGATCTCGATGATCAGTCCGAGCGAGATGCTCACCAGCGTCGGCGTGGCCCAGCCGATCCTGGCCATGGGGCCGATGAGGAACGTGCCCCGCTCGGGCGGGAAGAACGCGTTCAGGTCGGAGAGGATGCGCGGCGCGTTGGCGATCACGTCGCGGGGGAACATGACGGATTCGATGGAGCCCGTCCGGATGCCTTCCGCGAGCGCTTGGAGGTTCATGCCGCGGTCGAGGCCGATGAGGCCACCGACCGCGAGCAGGGTGAACCCGTAGCCGAGCTGGATGCCCTCGCCGAAGTCCGCGGTGAGGACGATCAGCAGCGAGAAGCCCTTCGAGCCGTCCGGCATGCGGGTGCTGAGCAGGCCGATGGCCTTGAGCGCCAGGAAGTCGGCGAACTCCAGCTCCATCGCGCCCGCGTACTCACCGCGCGTGGGGTCGAAGGCGAGGAAGCCGCCCCCGCGCACGAGGCTCGCGTCGATGGACAGGCCCGCGCCACGGGGTGGCTTGAAGCCCAGCGTGACGTCGAGGGGGCCGAGGTTTCCGTCCTGCCCGGGGCGCCCCTCGAACAGCGCGGTGAGCCCGACCTGGTCCACCACGGCGGTGACGGGGCCGAGTTCGGCCTTGAACGTCGCGCCGACGCTGATCGGCAGAGCCCCGCCGGAGGGGACCGCGGAGATGGTGAGGCTCTGGATCTCGACGGGCCCGACGCGTCGGCCGACGGGGATCCGGAGGTCCAGGTTGGAGGTGCCGCGGAAGGAGAAACCGTCGCGGTGGGAGATGCCGAGCGCGAGGTCGGCGCCGATGCTGAACCCGTCGTCCGGGAGGACGGCGGCGAGGAAGCCGTCGGCGTCCTCGCCGGGCTGGAAGACGAACTCCAGGCCCTTGAGGTCGAGTTCGGCGAAGAAGTCGACGCTGTCGCCGTCGACGCGGACGCCGCCCGTGCCGCCGACCGTGCGGAACGTCAGCCGGGTGCGTCCCGGCTCGCCCAGGAGCACGACTGGTTCCTTGTCGGCGCCCGACGCCTCGGCGACCACCTCGATCGCGCCCGCAGCGTGCACGGGCGCGTCGTCCGACTCGAACCCGAAGACCATGTCGAGGGACTGCCCGGGACGGGCAAGGAGCGCCACACCGCCCTGGAGGTCAAGGCTGCTGCGTACGGTGACGGTGAGTCCCGGCGTGACCTCGAACCGCAGCCCCAACGCCCCGGTGAACGACGGCAGCAGCGCCACCCCGGGAGCCCCGTCGGCCGTCGTCGGCGGCACCCGTACGAGCCGAACGGAACCCCGCGTCCGCGCGTCGCCCTCCTCTCCCACCGCCTGGTCGACGGCGATCACACTGACCGCCTCGGGCGCCGGGTCGAGGGGATGGGGGCGCGGTCCCTGGACGGCTGTCTCCGCGCCTTCCGAGAGCGTGTCGATCCGCACGTCGAAGCCCAGGGCCATGAAGAGGTTGTCGAACTGTTCGGCCAGCGCCTCGAAGTCGAAGCCGGGCTCGCCCCAGCCGTAGGCGTTCTTCAGCACGAGCGATGGGTCGTCGAGGACCTTGGGGAGGTCGGTCACGTCGAGCGTCATGCGGGTGTGCGCGGGGCGGCTGCCCGTGGGCGGCACGTAGACCGCCTTGACGATCCCGAGCGCGCGCAGTCCGAAGCCCACGGACGGGTGGAAGCGCCGGAGGTAGCTGATGACCAGGTGGTCGAGGAGCTGCCGGGGGAACTGCTCGCGGAACCCGTCGGCGCGCAGGGCGGGCGGGATGGCCGAATCGGGCGCGTCGGCGATGTCACGGATCGCGGTCACGAGTCCCTGGACGGCGGCGAACACCCGGGCCGCTTCGTCGGCGGAGACATCGTCGGCGGCCGTGGCCTCGGGCTTGGCGGGCACCGCCTCGCGGACCCCGGGCGCGCCCTCGTTGAGCCCGCCGTCGCCCAGCAGCCGCCGCAGGCTGTCGTACAGCGTGTCCACGCTGGTACCGAGCGCGCGCAGCGGGGCCGGGGGTTCGTCGACGGCCCAGCCGAGCTCCCGCAGGAGGCCGACGAAGGCCTGGGGGGAGGCGATCGCGTCGCGCAGTGGCAGCAGTGCCTGCCCGACCTCGGTGGCGAGCTTGTCGAAGGTGCCCTGTCCAGCCATGTCACGCCCTCGGGTAGTGCCGTGTGTCGAGCAGGGCGTGCTGGGCCGGGTCGACGAGGTTGACGATCAGCCACTTGCACAGGAAGCAGAACTCGCCCCGGTGGTCGTGGACGTTCTGTTCCTTGTCCTGGCCGCGCATCTTGCACTCGCCGGAGGCACGGTAGTAGCCGCCGGCGAAGTGGTTTCCGCCTTCGAAGATGCCGACGAGCTGGTACGGGTAGCGCGGCAGCACGAACCCCGGGATGGCGACGGGCAGTTCGGTGTCGGCCTCCTTCTGCCCGCTCGGCCGCGTGATGTCGCGGTCACGGTTCAGCGGCAGGTGGTTGCGCGGGTTGGCGGCGCTGTTGAAGAAGTCGAGGACCGGTTTGGGGACGATGGCCTCGTCGTTGCCCGCCTTGTCCTTCAGGGTTACGAACACCCGTGAGTCCTTGGCGAACACTCCGACGCTGCCCGGCGTGCGCAGCACGAAGGTGCCGCGGCTCTCGTCCGGCCTGTCGGCGAACGGCAGGTCCTTGAGCGCCTGCGCGGGGCCGGTCTTGAGCGGGAGCTGCCGGTTGAACTCGTTCGCGGCGAAGTTCTGCAGGCTGACGGTGGCGTTGTCGGCCCATGCCTTGACCCACTTGTCGAATCCGGTCGTTCCCACGGTGATCTCGATACCGGCGGGGATCGCCTTCGAGTCCTCAAGGAGCCTGCCGGACACCCGCATCCGGGGCAGGACGAACCACTTCACTTTGGCGCCGTCGAGCCGCCGGCCCGGCGGGGTGGCGGGGATCCGCAGGAATCCGATGCTCGCCAGGTTGTCGAGCTTCACGTCCTGGGGGAATCCGGTGGCGTTCGCGTCGTCGCCGCCGGATTCCTCGTACTCGTCGCCGAGGCTGAAGTTGTGGCCGAACTCGTGCACCACCGTGTTGATGAGGTGGCCGAACTCGACGATGCCGTGGCGATTGCCGGGCGGAACGGGCCGGGGCCGAACGCGCCGCATGATCGGCCGGCCCGGGGGGTCCTTGGGATCCGTGGTGAACTCGACCCGGCTCCGCATGCCCAGGGTCGTCGCCATCAACGTCCCGTTGTTGAGCGCCTGACCGCCCAGGAGCGCGTCGTGGACGAGAACCCCGACCAGGCCCCGGCTCCGCTTGAACTTCGTGTCGTCCGGGGTCCAGACCGCTCCGATGTTGGGCGACGGCAGCTCCTCGGTGAACAGACCGTCGAGATAGGCCAGGACCGAGTTCCCGGCGTTCGTGGTGCCCGACGTCGCGTACAGCTCGGGCGCGTGCCTGCGCGGGTCGAGCCCCAACGACTGGAGCGGCGGAGCTTTGTAGAAGTCGTAGAGCCGCGCTATGAACGGCTTGAGGTTGAGGTCGGCAGGATCGTCGGCCGCGGGCGGCGGCGGCGCCGTGTTGCCGACGGTGCCGATCCTGCTGCCGTCCGCCCACCGGCTGCCGAGACAAAAGCCGTGCAGTGTGTCCGCGGCCTGCATGAACCCCTCGGACTGGTGCGCCATCCAGGTCTTGATCAGCAGGTCGTTCACCCTGGCCGGGTCGAAGTCGGGCAGGCTCTGGCCGCTCCACAGAGCCTTGAACCCGTTGACGGGCCGACTCTCGTTGCGCATCGGCAGGCCCACGCGCTCGATCAGTTCCTGGAGGGTGTAGCTGTTCGCCGGGGCGCCCGGCAGGGGTTGCGGGTGCGGAATGCGGCACTGGGTGAGGTCGACCCCGGTGCCCGGCTTGTCCACGACACGGTTGCCGATGGTGAGGTGGAGCCGCTCCTGGGACGGTTCGAAGCACTGGAAGACATTGAAATGGTCGCGCAGCAGCCCGAACGGCTCGTGCCGGGGCGCCTCGAACATCGCTCTCACTGTCCGCTCGACAATCTCGTCGAACTGCTGCCTGTCCTGCTGCCCGAATCCCTCCGAAAGGAAGATGACGTTCGACTTCACTTCCGGATGTGAAAGATCCTGGCGGCGTACCGTGCGGACCGTGGACCGGGGCCGGGCGAAGTTGACCACCCGCACCGGAAGGATGTTGGTCTTGTCAAGGAACGTACCGCTGATCTCCACCGGTACGTCCGACTCTTCCTTTCCCCGCAGCCTGCCCCGCTGATCGATGTCGACCTTCGTGGAATTCGCTGAGCGCAGGGGGACATATCCGTGCCCGGTGATGTCTCCCACGGCATCCGTGCCGGCTGCCGGGTGCTCGCTGAACCTGGCGTAGATCGTCGGCTGCGCGTGCGCGTGCGTGAGATCGCGGGCCGTCGTGAGGGAGTCGTTCCCGAACCACCAGTCGAGCATCCGCTCGTGCACCTGGAGCCTGCCCACCACGGAGCCCGCGCCGCCGTTGACTCCGACAGTGATCTGGAACAGATAGACCCCGGGCGTC
Source organism: Streptomyces sp. NPDC041205 (assembly GCF_055591765.1). Classification (NCBI taxonomy): domain Bacteria; kingdom Bacillati; phylum Actinomycetota; class Actinomycetes; order Kitasatosporales; family Streptomycetaceae; genus Streptomyces; species Streptomyces sp. NPDC041205. The sequence continues at coordinate 543,977 of NZ_JBVIZH010000004.1, forward strand.
GTCGCCGTGACGATGCCGCTGGCGCGGTTCACCGTGGGGCAGTTGTTGAGCCGTTGCCCGGTCGGCTGATGCGGGGCGAAGAAGTGGACCGCGCTGTTCTGCATTTCGGGAATCAGCGCGAAGGGGCTGGGTTTGATATTGGTGAAGGTGCGGCGGAAAACCTCGATCTTGAGCTTGGGGGTGTCATTGAGTGCGACGTGCAGATCGAGATGTGGAAACACCAGCAGTTCAGCAGGGGTGGTGATTTCATCAATCATGATCGCTCCTGCTGGTCGTCCACCCGCGCGGCGAAGGAGCCCGATCCTGCCACTGCCTTGGGCCCGGGAGAACGAGCGATACCCGCATGGCTGGAACAAGCCGGAGAGCGGCCGGATTCCGGGTTTATTCGGAATTCCGGTCTCCATTGGGAATGCGATGGTCCGCGGCCTTTGTTCAGACGTACACGCCCGGCCGGATCGGCACCGACAATCCGAGCTGGAAGAAGCATCTCCGCTCAGCGGATGCGAGGAGGCCGTTCACCCAGCGGCATGTCCAGGATCTGTCGGGCGCCGACCAGCGTGCGGGGGCGGATCCGGCCGGCGGGCCCCGGCCCGCCTTCGCCGACGCGTACCGCGGAGCTGCTCTCGGGCAGGGTCCGCGGCGCGGCGTCCTCGGGAGGGGCGGCCCGCCGGCCCGCCTGGCCGCCGAGCGCAGGAAGCACGAGGTCTTCCAGGAGTTCGGCGCGTCGAACCGCGCTTACCCTGCGTGCAGTTCGAGCCCACTGGACCGCGGTGCGCCGAGGCCGCGGCAGGCCCGGTCGGTGATCCGGAAGACACGGTTGAGGGCGTCCCGCGCGGAGGCGTTGCCGGTGCGGGGCGCACGGCCCGGATTGGTGGGCCTGTCCGCCGCACACCCCCCCCGTGACCTGCCAGGGGTGGGCGGCGGTGGCACGCAGCTCATCCTGGAGGCGGCGGGCCAGGGCCGGAACGCGGTACTGGTCGAGGTACTTTCACGTCTCGTTCGCGGGCTGGTTCAGGTCGAGGCGGACGTCGACGACTCCTTCCACCGCGCGGCTCGCGCGGGCGAGTACGGGGACGAGCGCCGTGTCCCGCAGGGTGCCGCCGAGCGTGACGACGCCCTCATGGACGCGCACGTCGACCTGCGCTTGCGGGGGCAGCAAGGACAGGACGCTGCGGTCTATCTCGGCGGCGATGTCCTCGTCGGGGCGCAGGAACACCTTGAGCAGGTCGCTCCGGCTCACCACGCCTTGCAGCAGCCCGGTGGCGTCGACGACCGGCAGGTGCTTGACGCGGCGCCGGGCCATGACGCGCGCGGCCACGGCCAGCGTGGCGTCGGCGTGCACGGACACGGCCGGACTGGTCATCAGCTCGCCCGCGGTGATCGCGCCTGCCTTGGCCATGTCGGACAGGCGCCGCAGCACGTCGTACCGCGTCGGGTCGACGTCGCGGAACTCCTCCTTGGGCAGCAGATCCGCCTCGGAGACGACGCCTATGACGCGGCCCTCGCCTTCGAGCACGGGGAGCGAACTGACCTTCCACGTGTCGATGAGCTCGACGATCTCCTTGAAGGACGCGTCCCGGCCGACGGCGATGACGGTGTGGGTCATCACGTCGCTCACGTGGTACGGGGAGCCCTCGCGCGGCAGATCCGGGTGCGCGGACTCGGCTGCGGGGGATTGATGGTGCGGTGCGTCAGGCATCGGTGCCTCCGTTGGCGCGGACGACGGTGAGGTCGAGGAAGTGGGTGGAGCGGGAGATGCACGGGTCGTGGTCGCGGATCGTCCGCTCGCACAGGTCCGTGAGCTCGGCGTCGCTGAGGTCCGCCCCCGCGGTCGCCCGTGACGCCGTCCGGCGCGGGTCGTCCTCGATCGCGCCCTGGTTCTGCGCGGTCGGCGGGACGAGCAGGGAGTCGGTGACGGTGCCATCGGCGGCCAGGGCGTAGCGGTGGTGGAGCAGTCCACGTGGGGCTTCGGTCGCCCCGTGCCCGCGACGGGCGGCACCTCGACGAAGGGGCGGGACGGCGGTTCGTACGTCTCGATGACGCGCAGCGCCTCGCCGACCGCACAGACGATCTCCACGGCCCGTACGAGGACGGAGCGGCGTGAGGCCGATGCCGCCGGCCACCACGATCACGTCGTGGCCGAGCGCGCGTTCCGGCTTCCAGCCGGTGCCGTACGGGCCCCGCAGCCCCAGGACACCACCGGCCCGCGCCGCGCACAGACCCTCGGAGACCGCGCCCACGCCGCGCACAGGGTGGGCAAGACCGCCGGTGGTGGCAATGGAGCTCACGGGGACAGGGATCTCGCCGCGGCCGAAGCAACGCGCCATCGCGAACTGGCCCGGCACGCAGTCCGTCAGGGCCTCGGCCGCGGGATCGAGGCGCAGGGTGACCGCGTCGGGTGTCTCCGGCCGACGGGCGATCAATCGGTACGGCACGGGCAACCGGGGCTCCGCTCGCGGTGCCTTCGGGGCGGGTGGTGCCGCGGTGGACGGCTTGGTGGTCATCATGCACTGCCACTGCCGTAGGGCGCGTACACGTCGAGAAGCCGGGTGCGTGCCGACTGCAGCCTGTGTGCGAGGACCTTGCCGACCCACTGGCCAACGGCCGAACCGAGGTGGGGGTCGTGCTCGCACATGAACCGAACCGCTGTCGCGTCGAACTCGTAGGCGCTCACGGGCGTCGTCGCCTCGGCGCCGAGCTGCCACACGTACGGCGGGAACAGCCAGGACCAGCCGACCAGTTCGTCGGAGCCGATGGTCTCGATCACCGGTGGCCGACGCCCCGGCACACGCATGTCGAGAGTGACGGTGCCGGTGCGGACGATCCAGAACCGGTCGGCGCGGGTGCCTTCTTCGAACAGCCGGGTGCCCTCGGGGATGTCGACCTCGCGGGCGATGCGCAGCAGACGGGCGCGGTGCGTCGGCGGCAGGGCCTGCGTCATCGTGATGGTGGTCGTGGTCGTGGTGTTCATGGCTGTGGCCCCCTGTCGTGGTGCGCCGACCTGTCGTCGTACGCGGTGTGCTGGTCGCAGGCCGACGCGTCGCGTTCGGCGGCCAGTGCGGCGACCTCCTCGGTGACGTCGATCCCGGCCGGGCACCCCGCGATGCGGCGCCCGCAGCCCCCACAGCCGCCGCCGCTCGCGAACTGGTCGTGCCAGGAGGAGAGTTTGTGGTTGAGCCAGTGCCGGTGGTGGCTGCGAGAAGAGGCGCGGACCGGACCGCCGTGGAGGTGGGAGAAGCCGAGGTCGAAACAGGAGTTCCAGCGCTGCCACCACTCGGTGTGGTGCCCGGTGAGGCCGGTGACGTGCTCGGTGGTGGTGCAGAAGCGGGTGGGGCAGACCATGGTGCGGTTGGCGCAGTTCGGGCAGCGCGCGGCGGTGTCGTGCCAGCGGGCGGCCGTCAGGCTCTCGCCCATCAGCGGCCGCGGGGCGAGCGGCGGTAACGAGCGGCTCATGCGCTGCCTGGCCGCCGCAACCGCTCCGCGCGCCACGGCCTCGGTCCTCAGGTCCGCCGGCCGGTGCGGTACGCCGTCGAGCAGGCGTGCTCCTTCCGCGCTGCCCACACGGACGACGAAGCGGTGACCGTTGTCGGCGACGACTTCGGTGAGCGCCAGGTCGAAGTCGCCGTCGGCCGCGGAGGCGCCACCGGTCGACACGCAGAAGCAGGTCGCGCCGGGCCCGGTGCACTCCGCGGCTGTCGGCAGCGCCCCCCTCCGGCGCTGCCGACAGCCGTGATCCGGGTAGTGGCCGCCCGCCAGGACGCGACCCTGCATCGCGATGGCCCGCAGATCGCAGGGGCGGACCCCGAGCAACGCGTACGTACGCGGCGCGGGGCGAGCCTCGGTGAACACCGGGACGCCGTCGGACCCCGCCCGGGCGCTCCGCAGATGCTCGCGCCGCGGGTACAGGAAGGCCTTCCACGACTGCGGTCCGGCGCTGGGCGCGAACGCGGCGCCGTCCTCGCGGGGTGTCAGCCGGTCATGCCCGGCGTATGGTTCGACGCCCCAGCCGTACGGCAGCTCGTCGGCGTACGTCAGCTCGGCCAGGACGACGACGCCGTCGCGGACCGTGGGGTCCACGACCGTGCGGCCGTCCGCCACCAGCGCGGCCACCAGGGCGTCGAGCCCTACCCGGTCGAGCACCGCGGTGGCTCCGGTTGCGGTCATGGAGTTCTCCTCGCCATGTGTGGTTCGCAGGTCCCGTCGTCAGGCGCCGGGCAGCTCGCACATGACCAGAGTCGGGGGAGCGGGCCCGGCTCGACAGGGGCCGTTCGGGCCGGTCGCAGGACCGCCTGGCACGAACCCGGGCCGGACGGATCCACGGACGGGCCGTCGGGCCGTGCCGGAGCGTGGCCGGTGGCTCCTCGTCGCGTTGGTGGCCCGCGGGATGTCACGACGGGAGGCGCGAGGGCAGCATCCGCTCCGCACGTAACGGAAGGTGGATCCTCCGCGGGGACCGGCGAGTGGGCAGGACCACTGGCGACGCGGGTCGGTCCGGTCCGCCCGGTGCATTGCGTGCGGATCGAGGCGGCCGACGCGACCGCCTCGGCCCGTGGGATCAGGCCCTGCGGCTTCCCCACTCCGGTCCGGTCTTCTGCCACTCGTCGTCCCACGCGGCCATACGGCGCCTGTCGAGGACCGTGCGCACCGTGTGCAGGGCGATCAGCGCCGTCAGCGCGGCCCCGGCCGCAGCGGCGGTGGACGCGCCGACGACGCGCAGCGCGACTTCGCCGGCGTCGAGCGGAGCCTCGGCGACCCGGCCGCGGGCGTCGAGCCACACCGCGACGCGCTCCCCGCGCCGACTGCCGGCCGGTGTCAACGCGTCGCCGGTGCGCGGGGTGCCGTCGGACGCCGCCCAGCGGGCCGGCACCCGGTACAGGGGCACCGTCCCGTCGGCGGTGGGCACCATGGGCGGGGCGTTCGCGGTGAGCACGGCCGAGACCCGATGCCGGTCCGCCCGCTCCGCCCTGGCGGCCGCGACGCCGTCGCGGTGCGCGAGCGCACCGGCGACGACCCCTGCGGCGGGAGCGCCCACGAACAGCACGACGCCGACGACGAGCACCGTCCACGCCTCGATCACGTCCGAGCGGCGCCGCAGCGGACTGCGGCGCAGCCGCCACCACGGAACCCGGCACGGCATGGCGTCAGTCTCCGGTGTCCACGCGGGGGCCGACCTCCCGAGCGATCCCGCTCGCCCACGCCGACACGGCGTCGAAGTCGCGGAAGTCGCCGCCCCTGCCGGATCGCACGATCATCCGGGCGACCCGGCCGCGGGCCCGCTCGTCGAGACACCCGCCGAAGGTGACATGCCGCTCGGCGCCGAGCCTGCGTGCGACGCGTCGCACGGAGGGCGGCGGCGGAAGGTCCCGCCGCGACGCCGAGGAGTCCAGCGGGCCACTGCTGAAGAGCCACAGCGGGCGCCGGGACAGCGCGCGCCGGTGTCGCCGCGCGAAGCGCCGCGCGTCACGCTGCCAGCGCCCGGAGTACAGCGCGCCGCCGAGCACCACGGCGTCGTACGGGGAGAGATCCCGCACCTCCCCGGCCGGCCGCACGTCGGCTGCCAGCCCGGCCTTGTCGAGCACAGCGCCGACGGTGTGAGCCAGCTCGGCGGTGGATCCATAGGTCGACCCGTAGGCGACCAGGACCGTGTGTGGCATGGCCCTACCCCTCTCACAGTTTGCGCAGCCAGTCGTCGGCGACGCCGTGCAGCGCCTCCTCCGAGGGCCGCAGGTGGGAGTCGTCCAGGCGATAGGTGAGCTTGTCGACGACCGCGACCACGCCGTCGATCTGCCGGGTCATCCGGACGGCGATGGGGATGTCGCTGAGCCGCTCGAGCTGTCCGCGCAGCGTCACCACGCCGTCGAGGACCTCCACGGCGATGGTCTGCGGCGCGAGCCACAGGGTCTGTACGAGGACCTCTTCGACGACGTCGCGGCGGATCTCCACGTCGGGCCGCAGGAACACCTGAAGCAGGTCACGGCGGGTGACGATACCGACGAGACGTTCCTCCTCGTCCACGACGGGCAGCCGCTCGACGCGATGCCTGGCCATCGTGCGGGCGGCCTCGGCGATGGTGTCCTCGGCGTGCACGGTCACGGCGGGCTGGGACATCAGTTGTCCCGCGGTACGGGCGTGGGCCTTGGCCTTCCGCTTGCGCGCGCCGGGGAGCAGTTTCCGCCAGCGGACGGACGGCGCGGGTGTGTACGGGGCCTCGGCCTCCGCCTGACGGGCCATGAGGTCCGTCTCGGAGAGCACCCCGATGACGTACTGCTCGCTGTCCACGACGGGAAGTCCGCTGATGCGGTGCCGGTCCAGGAGCCGGGCGACCTCCTTGAAGGGAGTCTCGTACGTGGCCTGGACGACTTCGGTGGCCATGACGGTGCCGACCTTGCGGTGCTTCATTGCCTTCGCCTCCTCGGCGCGCTCGGTGTCCTCGGCGGCTTCAGCGGAGCCGTCGCAGTTGTCGCAGATAGGGGTCCTGGGCCCGGCGCGGCAGTACGCGCACGCGTACGTCCAGCGCGGTGATGCGCTCCGGCCGGGCGAGGACCGGATTGAGGTCGGCCTCGGCGAGCTGCGGCAGGTCGCTCGCCAGTCGTGAGAGCCGCAGCAGCAGTTGCTCGATGCCTTCCAGGTCGACCGGTCCGCCGCCTCCGCTTCCGAAGAGCAGCGGGGCGCAGCGGGGCGCGGTGATGAGGTCGTGGACGTCGTGGTCGGTGAGGGGTGCCAGACGGGCCGCGTGGTCGGCGAGCACTTCGGTGGCGGTGCCGCCGTGCCCGAACAGCACCAGGGGGCCGAAGATCTCGTCCTGGACGACGCCGGCGAAGAGCTCCACGCCACGTGGGGCGAGCGGCTGCACCACCACGCCGGTCATCAGGTGGCCGAAGCGCACCTCGAAGTCCCGGTAGGCGGCGCGGACCTGTGCGTCACCGCGCAGGTCGAGGTGGAGTGCGTGTTCCTGGCTCTTGTGCAGCAGGCCGGGCCAGTGGGCCTTGAGCACGACGAGCCCGTCGGGGCCCTTGAGGCGTTCGGCCGCGAGTACCGCGTCGTCCTCGGTCTCGGCCCAGGCCCAGGGCAGTTGGCGGATGCCGTAGGCGTCGAGGAGCGCGGCGCACTCGCGCGGGCCGAGCCAGCCGCCCTCCGGGTGCTGGTTCAGATGGGCCTCGACCGTCGCGTGCGCACGGGGTGCGTCGATGTCGTCGAGCTCGGGCACGGTGCCGGGCGGACGGGCGAGCCACCGGGTGCGTGCGGCGGCGTGGGCGAGCGCGCGGGCGGCCGCCTGCGGGTCGGCGTAGGCGGGCACCGTGCCGTCCTCGGCGGGCAGCAGGCGCACCGGCAGATCCTGGTCGAGCAGGACCGCGACGACCGGCCGGTCGCGACGGCGGTCCGGGGTGTGGGTGAGGGACCGGACCAGCGCGTCGCCCGTCGCCGCGGCGACCGCGGTGGGCACGAGTGCCACCAGGACCGTGTCGACGCGGCCGCTCGCGGTGAGAAGCCGTATGCAGGCGCGCAGTTGCTCCTCGCTGACCGCGGCGGTGGCGTCGACGGGGTTGGTGGCGGTGGCCCCTTCGGGCAGGACGGCCAGGACGTCGTCGATGAGGTCGGTGCCGAGCGGCGGCAGCGTGAGCCCCGCTTCGGTGCAGGCGTCAGCGGCGAGTACCCCGGCTCCGCCCGCGTTGGTCACCACGGCGACGCGGGCCCCTGAGGGCAGCGGCTGGCTGTGCAACAGGGCGGCGGCTTCCAGGAGTTCACCGACCGACCGGGTGGCCGTGATGCCGGCCTGCCTGAAAAGGGCCCGGCGCGTCATGGTGGGAGTGGCGGCGGCCGACGTGTGCGATGCGGCCGCCGCCCGCCCGGCCTCGGTACGGCCCGCGTCGACCGTCAGGATGGGCATGCGCCGGGTGACGCGCCGTGCGGTGCGCGCGAAGGCGCGCGGATTGCCGAACGACTCCAGGTGCAGCAGCGCCAGGTCGGTGCGCCCGTCACATTCCCACCACTGGAGCAGGTCGTTGCCGCTGACGTCGTACTTGTCGCCCAGCGAAACGAAGCTCGACACCCCCACGCCCAGTCGGGCCAGCCCGCTGAGCAGCGCGATGCCCACGCCCCCGGACTGCACGGCGACCCCCGCCGTCCCGGGGTGCGGGTGGGCGGCGGCGAACGTGGCGTCCAGGCGCACGTCCGGTTCCGCGTTGGCGACGCCGAGGCAGTTGGGGCCGACCAGGCGCATCCCGTGGGCCCGGCAGACGTCGAGCAGCGCCCGCGCCTGATCGGCGTCGAGCCCGGCGGAGACGGTGACCAGGGCGGCCACGCCGAGCTTGCCGCACTCCTCGGCGGCCGTCGGCACCTGGGCCGGGGGCACGGCGAGCACCGCGAGTTCCGGAACCTGCGGCAAGGAGGCGACATCGGGGTGGGTGTGGACGCCGAGGACGGTGGCGGCGTTCGGGTTGACGGCGAACAGGCGGCCGGTGAAGCCGCCGGTGCACAGGTTGCGCAGCACGGCCCGGCCGACCGAGCCCGGCTTGCGGCCCGCGCCGATGACGGCGACCGACTCGGGGCGCAGCAGCGGCCGCAGGCTCGCCACATCGGCGGTGCGGCCGCGGAAGTCCACGGACGTCAAGTAGGTGTCGGTCTGGGTCAGTTGGACGACGCACCGCACCTCGGTGCCCTCGAAGCGCCGTGCGGTGCTCAGACCGAGGTCCGCGAAGACCCTGAGGATCTCGTGGTTCTCGGCGAGCGCGTCGGCGGTGAACGCGGTGATTCCGGCGGCGCGCGCCGCGGACACCAGGTGCTCCAGGAGCAGGGTGCCGATGCCGCGGTGGTGCCAGTGGTCGTTGACGGCCAGGGCGATGTCGGCCGTGACGACGCCCGTGTCGGTGGAGTCGTCGTTCGTGGTCTCGTACTCGGCGATCCCGACGAGGCGGCCGTCGTGCTCGGCGAGCAGCGCGCGGTACCCGGAACCTTCCGGCCGCACGTTCCGCGAACCGACCGGCACGGCACGGCCGGACACGCGGGCCGCCGCTTGCTCGGCCGACCGGTGGCTCGCGACGAAGAACCGCAGCCGCAGGTGCTCCGGCGACATGTCCGCGTACAGGCGCAGCACCGCGTCGTGATCGGCCGGCTCGGCGGGGCGTATGAGGATGGTGGTGCCGTCGGCGAGCAGGGCGTGCGCGGGGTCGGGGGCCGTGGCGGGTGCGGGCCGAGGTGCGGGAGAGCGGGAAGCTGCGCTGCCGGTCATCGTGTACCTCGCGCTCGTGTTCGGTCGGTTGACGTCTTCAGGGTCGTGCCGGACACCGATGCCGGGCAGTGGCCGACCGGCGCCCCGATCCGGGCCGAACGGCCCTCACGGCAAGGTCTCCCCGGGCTCGCCCTCGACCGCGTCCGCCATCGTCCGCAGCACGTCCAGAGCGCGGCGGGCCTCGGCCTCGTCGACCTGAGTGATCGCGAAGCCGACACGGGCCATCACGTACATGTCCGCATCGGCGTCCCGCGCGCAGCTCAGACGCGCCTGGCGCCGGACGTCCCCGAGCGCTGCGTGACATCGTGGTCGACGACCCGACCGTGCGTGTGCGCGGTCACGCCGTCGAAGGAGATGCCCGGACCGCGCTGCCGGCGGCGCCGGCCTCCGCCGACCTGTTCGTGGTCGACGCTCGCCGCCGCAAGGGACACCTCGGCATGCAACCGGGCGCGGCGAACCACGCGCTTTCGCACCATGTCGCGTGCCCGGTCGCGGTGGTGCCGCACACATGGGCCTGCCGACGCGATGGTCGGCCGCCACGGCGTGCGCACGCGGGTTGCCGCCATACCCCAGTGCGGGGCCGACTGCGGCGCCGAAAGGCCTCAGGCAGGGGCCGGGCGGCCCCTGCACACCCGACCTCGACCGCGCGACGCTTGTGACACAAGAGGGGGTGACGACGATGGTCCGACCGATCGTGGTGGGCCTTGACGGCTCACGTGAGAGCGTTTGTGCCGCGCAGTGGGCGGCTCGCGAGGCGGTACGCCGCGGTCTCCCGCTGCGTCTGGTGCACGCCTGGGAAGGGATGCCGAAGGACACGGAACCGGTGAGCCTGCCGGAGTTGAAGGTTCCGCAGAGCCGTGCGCGAGCGATCCTGCACGGTGTCGTGGACCAGGTGCGCGCTCAGTGCCCCGATGTGTGTCTGACCGCCGAGCCGATCGGGCGGCTGCCGGTGCCGGCGCTCGTGGCCGAGGCGGAGTCCGCGGAGTTGCTGGTCCTGGGCAGTCAGGGTTTCGGCGGTCTGGGCGGCCTCCTCGCGGGGTCGGTCGCCACGGCCGTGGTGGCCCGCGCGCGGACGCCGGTCGTCCTGGTGCGCGAGGGCTTCACCGCCGTCGACGAGCACGTGCCGAACAGCGACGGGCTGACCTCGGTCGGCACGCCGTACCGACCGGTGGCACTGGCCCTCGACCTGGCCCACGACTGCGACGCGTTGCTCGACTTCGCCTTCGAGGCCGCGTGGCACCGTGCCGCGCCGCTGCACGCCGTGTACGCCTGGAGGCTTCCCCACACCCACGTCCGCCCGGACGAACACGGGGACGTGCCGGGCCGGTGGGACGCCGAGTGGGCCCTGGACAGCGTGCTCGACCCATGGCGCGACAAGTACCCCGACATCAGCGTCCACGCGGAGGCGGAGCACACCCGCCCCGTCCACGCCGTGCTGCGAGCCGCGGAACACGCGGGCCTCCTCGTCCTCGGCCGCGAGATGCGCCGGGGCGCGCCGGCCGGACACACGGGTCACGTCACGCGCATGGCCATCCAGCACGTCAGTTGCCCCATCGCCGTTGTCGCGCACGCATGAGCCGCCCCCAGACGATCCACGAAGCACGGTTCACCCGACGACGAGCCGTGGACCTCACGGCCACCACGACCCCAAGGAGCCGCACATGACCGTCCGCGTAGGCATCAACGGATTCGGCCGCATCGGCCGCACCTACCTGCGCTGCGCCCTGGAGCGCGGCTGGGACGTCGAGGTCGTCGCCGTCAACGACATCGCCCCGGTGGGAACGATGGCGCACCTGCTGGAGTACGACTCGACGTACGGCAGGCTCCGGGAAGACATCCTGCACGACGACTCGTCGATCACCGTGGGCGGACACCGCGTCGCGGTCACGGCGGAACGCGACCCGGCCGCCCTGGACTGGCGCACGGAACGCGTGGACGTGGTCGTCGAATCCACGGGCCGGTTCCGCGACCGCGACGCGGCGGCCCTGCACCTCAAGGGGGGCGCCCGCAAGGTGCTGCTCTCCGCCCCCGGCAAGGGAGTTGACGCCACCGTCGTCATGGGCGTCAACCACGACACGTACGACCCCGCACGGCACCAGATCGTCTCCGCCGCCTCCTGTACCACCAACTGCGTCGTCCCGATGGTGAAGGTCCTGCACGACCGCTTCGGCATCGTCCGCGGCCTGATGACCACTGTGCACGGCTACACCAACGACCAGGCACTGCTGGACGGCCCGCACAAGGACCTCCGCCGGGCCCGCTCGGCGGCGCTCAGCATCATCCCCACCAGCACGGGCGCGGCCCGCGCCGTCGGCGCCATCGTGCCCGACCTCGACGGGGCACTGAACGGACTCGCGCTGCGCGTGCCCGTGGAGGACGGGTCACTGACCGACCTCACCGTGGTGCTGCGGAGCAAGACGACCGCCGAGGAGATCAACGCGGCGTTCGACGAGGCAGCCGCCGGTGAACTGTCCGGCGTCCTGCGGGTGTCACGGGCCCCGATCGTCTCTCGCGACGTCATCGGCGACCCGGCCTCCTGCGTGTTCGACCCCGCCCTCACGCAGGCCCACGGTGACCTGGTGAAGGTCTTCGGCTGGTACGACAACGAATGGGGATACACCAACCGACTGCTCGACCTGACCATGTACGTGGCCGAACGGCTGTAGGTGGCGACTGAGGAGGCGCGTGCCATGGAACGGACACTGTGCAGCGGCGTGGACGGGTCGCCCGAGAGCCTCGCCGCGGCCCGGTGGGCGGCGGCGGAGGCCGTCCTCCGCGATGCCCGGCTGCACTTGATCCATGCGGGGGGCCCACGGCCGGAGGAGCCGGGGCCGGCGGGCGTCGTCGCGCGGCGCCGCGCCCGGGAGATCCTGGACGAGGCCGAGGAGCAGGTGCGGTCGGTGTGTCCGTCGGTGCGGTTGACCGGCAAACACGCCGAAGGGCCTGCGACGGCGGCTCTGCTCCGGGCGGGGGACGGCGCCGTCATGACGGTGCTGGGCTCACGAGGTCGGGGTGCGGTCACGGGGCTGCTCGTCGGGTCCGTCGCCCAGAGCGTCGTCGCACGGACCACCTGCCCGACTGTGCTCGTACGAGCCGGGGAACGGCAGCCGGATGGCGTCGTCGTCCTGGGCGTCGACGTGAGTGAACCATGCGACGAGGTCATCGAGTTCGCCTTCTCCTCGGCCCTTGTGCGCCGTGCGCCGTTGCACGTGGTGCACGCGTGGAGCGATCCGTCGCCCGCGAGCATCGGCTCCGGCGAGATCGCCCTGGCGGAGCAGCCGAAACGGGCGCAGGAGTGGGCGGGGTTCGTCGACACCGTCCTGCAGCCGTGGCGTCTGAAGCACCCTGATGTCGCCGTCACGGAGACCGTCGAGAAGGGGCGCTCCGCGCCCATGCTGCTGGACGCCGCAACCGGGGCCGGGCTGCTCGTCGTCGGCAGGCGGGCGCGGGAACGCCCGCACATCGGCCCGCAGACCGGGCCCGTGACCCATCACGTGATCCACCATGCGACATGTCCCGTGGCGGTCGTGCCGCACTCGTAGCTCGTCGGCCGCCGAGCCCTGACGGTGGCTCCAGCGAAGTCCCAGGGCAAGACCTGGCCGGATGCCGACGCCCGATCCTGGGCGTTGGCAACAGGTCTTGGCCAACGTGACCACTACCTGTATGCGAATCCTCTCGTAGGGGCTGGTCGACCGGTACGGTGAGAGAAAGGAGCGTGGCTGCCGAGCCGCACTTTGGCTGCAGGATCCGGTCGGAGGTAGCGGTGAGTGGGGAAGCGCACATGGGACCCGACCAGCACCTGCCCAAGCTGCGGCTGGACGATCTGCTGGACGAGCTGCAGGCGCGGATCGACGCGGCACGCGGCACGCAGGACCGGGTGCACAGCCTGCTGGAGGCGGTGCTCTCAGTGGGCCGGGAGCTCGGGCTGCCGCAAGTGCTGCGGCGCATCGTCGAGGCCGCGGTCGTTCTGGTGGACGCCGAGTACGGTGCGCTCGGAGTGATCGGCGACGACAGCAGGCTCGTGCAGTTCCTGACGGTCGGCATCGACGACGAGAAGCGCGCACGGATCGGTGATCTGCCCAGCGGGCATGGAATCCTCGGCGAACTGATCCGGCATCCGCAGCCGTTGCGCCTTCCGGAGCTTTCCGAGCATCCCGCGTCCCACGGTTTTCCGGCGGAACACCCGCCGATGCATTCGTTCCTGGGTGTCCCCATCCGGGTGCGCGACCAAGTCTTCGGGAACCTGTACCTCACGGAGAAGAGGGGTGCCACCGAGTTCGATGCCGAGGACGAGGCGGTGCTCTCCACCCTTGCGGTGGCAGCGGGTGTCGCGATCGAGAACGCGCGGTTGTACGAGGAGGCCCGGCTGCGCGAGCGCTGGCTGCGGGCAAGCGCGGAGGTGACCAGCACCCTGCTGTCCGGGGCACCCGGCGCGGAGGTACTGGAACTGATCGTCGAACAGGCCCGCGGCATCGTCTCGGCCGACGTGGGGATGATCGCGGAGTACGTGGCCAGCGCCAAGGAGCTGCGGCCGCTGCTCGCCGCCGGCGCGGACGCCGAGCGGCGCAGCGGCCTCCGGCTCTCCGCCCGGAACGGTTTCGTCGGTGCGGCCCTCACCACGTCCGAGCCCGTGGTGAGCCCCGACATCCGTCATGACCCCCGCACCAGCGCGGACGCCGCGGAGTGGGCCGGGCTCGGCCCGGTCGTGGCCGTGCCGCTCGGCGCCGGCGAAAGGGCCCGTGGCGTGCTGCTGCTCGGGCGGACGGCTGGGAAGACACCGTTCTCCGGCGCCGACACCGGGCCCTTGCTCGGCTTCGCGGGACAGGCGGCGCTGGCGCTCGAACTCGCCGAGCGGCGTCAGGACGCCGAACAGGTCGCCCTCCTGCAGGACCGCGACCGGATCGCCCGCGACTTGCACGACCTGGCCATTCAACGGCTGTTCGCCGCGGGGATGACGTTGCAGAGCGCTCAGCGGTTCGTGGACCATCCGCAGGCCGTCGAGCGGCTGTCACGCACCGTCGACGACCTCGACGACACCATCAAGATCATCCGATCCACCATCTTCGGCCTGCGTACGCACGGTGACGGAGCAGCCGACGACGGGGGCCTGCGGGCCCGCGTCGCGGAGATGGTCAGCACCGCGACGACGTCGCTCGGATTCGCTCCCGCGCTGCGGATCGACGGCCTCGTCGAAACCGACGTGCCGGCGGACGTCGCCGACCACACGCTCGCGGTCCTCAGCGAGGCACTCAGCAACGTCGCCCGGCACGCGAAGGCGTCATCCGTGGACATCCATCTGAGGTGCACCGGCGACGAGTTGACCCTCACCGTCGCGGACAACGGCTGCGGCATTCCGGGCGGCGTCGCCCGGAGCGGGCTGGCCAACATGGCGGACCGAGCCCGCACGCTCGGCGGGGAGCTGACGCTGGGGGACCGGTCCGGAGACGGTGGGACACAGCTGCTGTGGCGCGTGCCGACGCGTTCAGGAAGGGCTTGAGTACCTGCCGGGTCCGCTGTCGTCGAGCACTTGGCGCGCCGTGAGGCGTGGCGACGGTGGCCCCTGCGGGCCGTACCCGAGGCGGATCACCATGTGAGCGTGCTCCGGACGGCTGCCCTGTTCGCCTGCCAGACGCTCCCGCAGTTCCGGCCACTCCAGTGCCTGGTGCAGCAACGAAGCGCGGACGTTGTGGGCAGTGGCCACCAACAGGACGCGTTCAAGTGCTTGTCCGGCCCGTAGCCAGTCCACCCGCCGGTCGTGGACGGTGGACAGCACGGAGATCGAAGGGCGCTTCTCGAAGGGCCGGCTGACGAGCACGGTCGGATGCCGGTGGGCGCCGAAGTCCCGCATCGGAATCCGCTCGCGGGCGTCCTGCCGCCCCAGGGCCGCGGGCGGGATGCCGAGGCCCGTGCCGTCGATGCCGTGCACCAGGCGGCGGCTCTCCGCGGCCCGGTCGGCGTCGGCGGTGGTGAGGCGCTCCGCCTCACGCGTGAGCTGGAGGAGACGGTCGGTCTCGGCTGGACCTGGGTGGGTGAGCAGAGCGCCCTCCGCGTGCGCGGCCGCGGCGAGTTCGCCCAGCAACGCGCGGGGCAGCGGCCGCCCGGAGAAGGGGAACCGGCTGCTGTGCCGGCGCCACAGATCGTCGTAGAGAGCCGACAGGCGCGTCGGCCCGCCCGTGGCGGCGCTGGAGAGGGGGACGACGGCCAGCAGGTCCGGTTCGGCGGGCCGGGGCAGCAGCCGGGCAACCGGGGCCCAGCCGAAGTGCGCCACCGCCACGCGGAGGTTGAAGACCGCACAGCCGACGGACAGGTGCAGGGCCCGGCCCTGCGGATCGATGTGGCGCAGCCCGTGCCGCTCCACCGCACGGATCTCCAGAGCGACTTCATCCGGATCGAGCCGGAAGCGCCAGGGCTGGCTGTTGTGGATCGAAGGTGCGGCCACGGCCGAGGCGACCAGGGTTTCGAGCGTGGACGCGTCCAGCACGGCAGGACCCATCAGGAACTCCTCCCCGCCCGTACCGGCGATTCGGCGGGGCGATGCGGTGAGCGCAGATCCAGCCTTGCGTCCGCAGCCGACGGTGGGGGAGGGGCCATTCGACCTCGGGTGGTGCCGTACGGCCCCGCGGCGTCACTTCGCGGGCGGTCGCCGGGGCTCCGACTGTTGCAGTTGCGAGGCGAGGACCGCGGCCTGTACGCGGCGGTGCACGCCGAGCTTGGCCAGGAGCCGGGAGATGTGGTTCTTGACGGTCTTCTCCGACAGATACAGCCGTTTGCCGATCTCCCGGTTGGTGAGCCCTTCCCCGATGAGCGCGAGGATGTCGCGCTCCCGGGACGAGAGGTCGGCCAGCTCGGGAGCGACGGCCGGGGTGGCGCCGGGCTCGGCGCGCAAGGAACGCATCAGACGGGCGGTCGTCGCCGGATCGAGCATCGACTGTCCCGAGGCAACCGTGCGTACCGCCGAGACGAGGTCGGACCCCTTGATCTGCTTGAGTACGTATCCCGCGGCTCCGGCCATGATGGCGTCGAGGAGGGCGTCCTCGTCGTCGAAGGACGTCAGCATCAGGCAGGCAAGCTCCGGCATCCGACTGCGCAGCTCCCGGCAGACGGTCACACCGTCACCGTCCGGAAGGCGGACGTCGAGGACCGCCACGTGCGGGCGCACAGCGGGACCTCGCGTGAGCGCCTGTTCGACGGTGTCGGCGTCCCCCACCACCGAGATGTCCGGCTCGGCCTCCAGAAGGTCGGACAGGCCGCGTCGGACGACCTCGTGGTCGTCCAGCAGGAAGACGCGGATCGGGTGTGACTCGGTGAAGGTGCGTGCCTCGTTCATGTCGACCCCTACTCCCCGGAGAACGACGGACTGCGGGCTGTCCGTCGCGACGATCATCGCCCGCCCGGCCTTCGGCGCACTAGGGCCGACCGGCCCCACCATCCTCGGTGAGCGCGAATTCCACGTCCACGACACCCTCCACCGCCCGGGCAAGCCGGGCGGCCGCCGGAATCAGGTCCGGATCCCCGACGCGTCCCCTGACCGTGACGATCCCGCCGTGCACCTCGACCCACACGGATGAGCGGGGGCCGGGGAAGAGGTAGGACACCACCTCGCGGCGGACCTCCTCCGCGATCTCCTCGTCGTCGCGCAGGAACACCTTCAGCAGATCCGCACGGCTCACGATGCCCACCAGGAAGCCTTGTCCGTCGACGACCGGAAGGTGCTTGACCCTTTCCTGCGTCATGGTCCGCGCGGCTTCGGCCAGCGTCGTGTCGGTGCCCACGGTGACGGCCGGCGAGGTCATCAGGTCCCCGGCGGTCGTGCCGTCGGCCTTGGTGGTGGCGGCGAGCCGCCGCGGCCGCTCGCCGCGGTCGGGGCTCTCGCGGAACGCCTGCTTGGGCAGGAGGTCGGTCGCGGACACGACTCCGGTGACGCGGCGGCCGCCGCCCA
Organism: Streptomyces sp. NPDC041205; assembly: GCF_055591765.1. Lineage (NCBI taxonomy): Bacteria > Bacillati > Actinomycetota > Actinomycetes > Kitasatosporales > Streptomycetaceae > Streptomyces > Streptomyces sp. NPDC041205. The sequence goes on from NZ_JBVIZH010000004.1 coordinate 561,145, forward strand.
GCACCGGTAGGGCGCTCACCTGCCCGTCCCGCATGATCCGGACGATCTCTCTGAAGGACGTCGCGCGCCGCACGGCGAAGGCGCATCGCGCCATGACGTCCCCCACGATGTGTGGGGTGCCGTGCATACCGGTCACTCCTCGCTGAGGTCCGGAGCGCAGACGGTCACAGGGTGTTGCCGCTGCCGTACGGGGCGTACAGGTCGAGGAGCCGCGTGCGTGTCGAGTGCAGCCGGTGGGCGACGACCCCTCCCACCCACTCGGCGACGTGCCGGCCGAAGTCCGCGTCCTCCTGGGACATCGTCCGCACGACGGACGCGTCGAACTCGTAGGCCCGTACAGGCGCCGTCGCCTCGCCGCCCAGGTGCCAGACGTACGGGGCGAACAGCCAGGACCAGCCGATGAGCTGGCCGTGGCCGAGGGACTCGATGACGGCCTCGCGACGGCCCGGAACGTGCAGATCCAGCGCGACGGTACCGGTACGGATGATCCAGAACCGGTCGGCGTGCCCGCCCTCCTCGAAGAGCCGGGTGCCCTGCGGGAACGACACCTCGCGGGCGATGTCCATCAGCCGCTGCCGGTCCGCCGGGGGCAGCGTCTTGAGCGTGCTCGGCATGGGGGGCTGGTTCATGGGGTGCCTCCAGAAGGGGTGTGAGCACTCGCCACTTCCATGATGTTCCCGAGCCGCGCCGCAGCCCAAGGGCCCAATGGCTCCGTTGCGGGCCGTTCGGTACCGAAGCGCGGATCGGCACCGTCGTCGGACGTGCCGTGACCTGCTTTCCAGTCCCCGCGGACCCGGCGGTGCGGTCCTTCCCCACGGGTCCGGTCGGTCCCGCACGCGGGGGCCGACCGGGATCACAGTGACGGCCCTTCGGCATCCGGCGCACACCGTCCCGGACGAGAAGAGTGGGCGACGTCAGGAACCGAGAGCACCGCTCACCGGAAGGGCATCACCATGGCCGTGCACGACCACCCGCACCGCAGCCCGGGATTCCACCTGCCGTCGTCGCGCAGGACCCGGCGCGACTCGACCGAGCCCGTGGTGACGCACCGCGCCGAGGCGCACACCGCGCGGGACTACGCCTTCGCCTCGCTTCGCCTGCTGACCGGGTTCGTCTTCCTGTGGGCGTTCCTCGACAAGGCCTTCGGCTTCGGCTACGCCACCCCGTCGGGCAAGGGGTGGATCGACGGCGGTTCGCCGACCAAGGCGTTTCTGAGCGGTGTGGCGGCCGGCCCGCTGGAGTCCACGTTCCACTCCTGGGCCGGTGACGCCTGGGCCGACTGGCTGTTCATGCTCGGCCTGCTCGGTATCGGAGTCGCCCTGGTCAGCGGCATCGCCCTGCGTCTCGCCGCACTGGCCGGCACGCTCATGATGGCCCTGATGTGGATGGCCGAATGGCCGCCCGCCAAGCACCTCTCCGACGGCGGAGCGAGCATGTCCACGAACCCCCTGGTGGAGTACCACCTCATCTACGCCGTGGCACTGATAGCCCTCGCGGCGGCCTCCTCCGGCGACACCCTGGGCGTCGGCGGGCTGTGGGCGAGGCTCCCCGTGGTCCGTCGCAACCGCTGGCTGCGCTGACCCGGAAGCCGTGGGCACTCGAAGCCGGGGTGAAGGGCGTGGACGGGCTCACCCCGTCCACGCCCTTTGCCGGCCCGTGAGGGCGAGGGTGCACGACTCCCCGGGCGCCACGGGCACGGTGCGATCGGCGAGCGCGATGTCGATCGGGTCCCGGTCGGACTCCGGCACGGTGATCCGCAGCTGTCCCGCGCTCAGCCGCAGCCGGACACCCCAGTGCCCCCGGTAGCGGATCGCGAAGCCGTACTCGGACAGCTCCGGCAGTGGTACGGGGTCCAGGCGCAGCGCCCCGCCGCGGGTCTCAAGGCCGGTCAGCCCGCGCTGGACGAGGTCGAGCGTGCCGGCCATGGCGCCGAGGTGGATGCCCTCCCCGGTGGTGCCGCCCTGCAGATCGGCGATGTCCCCGGCCAGCGCCTCCTGGACATAGGTCCAGGCGTCGGTGCGCCGGGCGCGGGCCAGGACCCAGCCGTGGACGAGGCTGCTGAGAGTGGAACCGTGGCTGGTGCGGGCCAGGTAGTGGTCGACGGTGCGCTGCCATGTGGCGTCGTCCAGCGCGTACCCCAACCGCCGGAAGAGGCCCTGGAGTTCGCCCGGCCCGAAGAGGTAGCCGAGCATCAGGACGTCGGCCTGCTTGGACGCCTGATAGCTGTTGACGCTGTCGCCCTCGGCCTCCAGGATCCGGTCCAGGCGCCGGATGTCGCCGTAACGCGCCCGGTACGCCGCCCAGTCGAGCTCGGCCAGCTCGCCGTAGCCCTCGAACTGGCTGATGACGCCGCCGTGGAAGGGCACGTACAGCTTCCGTGACACGTCCTCCCAGGCGTCGAGTTCACCGGCGGCGAGGGAGATGCGCTCGGCGAGGTCCCGGCGACGCGGTTCGGGCAGGCCGCGGAGCACGTCGAGGGCCCGGGCCAGCACCCAGGCGGCGGTGACGTTCGTGTAGGCGTTGTCGTCGAGGCCGGGGTGCGAGGATCCCGGATAAGCCTCGTGGTACTCGTCGGGGCCGACCACCCGGCGGATGCGGTAGCGGCCGAGCGTCTTGTCGTACGTGGCGAGCCCGGCCCAGAACCGGGCGATCTGCGCCAGCATCTCGGCGCCCTTGGTGTGCAAGAACTCGCTGTCGCCACTGGCCTCGCAGTACTGCCACACGTTGTACGCGACGGCCGAGCCGACGTGGTGCTGGAGGCGGGAGTGGTCGTCCAGCCAACGGCCCGAGCGCGGATTGAGATGGAGTTGCTGCGTCTCCTCGCGGCCGTCGCTGCCGCTCTGCCACGGGTACATGGCGCCGCTGTGCCCGGCGTCGCGGGCGGCGAAGCAGGCCCGCTCCAGACGGCGGTGGCGGTAGGTGAGCAGGGCCCGTGAGACCTCGGGCAGGTGCAGGTTGAGGTAGGGCAGGATGAACAGCTCGTCCCAGAACACGTGGCCCCGGTAGGCCTCTCCGTGCAGGCCGCGGGCCGGGACGCCGACGTCCAGGTCGGCCGTGTGCGGGGAGAGGGTCTGCAGGACGTGGAAGAGGTGCAGCCGCAGCACCGGACCCGTGCTGTCGGGGACGTCCAGCTCGGCGTTGCGCCACAGCTGTCGCCAGGCGGTGCGGTGCGAGGCGATCAGAGCGGTGGCGTCGGGCGCGCGGCCCACCCGGTCGATGGCGGCGTGCAGCGGGTCGCTGATGGCCGGGTCGCGCGAGGTGTGCAGCGCGACGGTCTTGTCGAGGGTCACGGTCCGGCCGTCGGTGAGGCGGAGCAGCAGTCGCTGGACGGCCCGCCCGTCGTCGTGCGCGACGGAGATCCTCGCCGGGGCGTCGGTGGTGGTCCGGGCGGCCAGGCCGACGCGGATGTCGGACGTCGTGGTGCGACAGCGCAACCACACCGTGGCCCTGTCGTCCGAGGCGCCGGTGTGCGCGTGCGTGAGATGGCGTGCGGCCAGTCGCCGGTAGCGCTCGACGCCGGCGTTGGTGACCGTCCCGTCGAGCGCCGCTTCGACGTCGAGGTCCCCGGACCAGCCTTCCGCGGTGAACTCGGTGCGCAGCAGCGCCAGATGAGGGTCCGCCATGTGCGCGAGGCGCAGTTGACGCACCGCCAGACGGCGGCCGTCTTCGTCTTCGTAGCGCAGGGTGCGGGTGAGGATGCCGGAGCGCAGGTCGAGGCTCAGACGGTGGTCGAGGAGCTTGTGCGTGTCGGGGGCCAGCCATTCGCCCGCGCCGGTACGGAAGCGCAGCGGCAGCCAGTTGGGCAGGTTGACCATGTCCTCGTTCTGGATCGAGCGCCCGGCCACCTCGGACGGCAGCCGGTTGTAGCAGCCCGCGGCGTACGTGCCGGGGTAGTGGACGGCGCCGGCGGCGCACTCGGGGGCGGCGCCGCGTGTGGCGAAATAGCCGTTGCCGAGGGTGCACAGGGACTCGCGGAGCCGTTCCTGCGCGGGGTCGTAGCCCTCGTACTCCCAGGTCCAGTCGGCGCGGTCGGGGAAGTCGGTCGAGTGGGTCTCGTCGGGCATGCTCAGTCCTCCGGTGCGAGCAGGTCGTCGAGGTCGCTCACCACGAGGTCCGCGCCGTGTTCCAGGAGCGCGGCACGGGTCTGCGGGGTGTCGGCCCGGTCCACGCCGACGACCAGGCCGAAGCCGCCGCGCCGTCCTGCCTCCACGCCGGCGAGGGCGTCCTCGACGACGGCGGTGCGGGCGGCGGGGACGCCCAGGCGGCGGGCGGCCTCCAGGAACAGGGCGGGATCGGGCTTGCCGGGCAGGTTCAGGCGGGCGGCCTCGGCACCGTCGACCAGGGTGTCGAAGAGGTCCCGTACCCCCGCGTGGCCGAGGAGTTCCGGAGCGTGCCGGGACGCCGACGCGGCGGCCAGCGGAAGCCCCGCCGACCGCAGGACGCGCAGCAGCCGGACCGTGCCGGGGTAGGCGTCGATGCCGTGCCGACGCAGCCGCTCGGTGAAGAGCTGCTCTTTGTGGGCGGCTACGGCCCGCACGTCGTCTTCGGCGGGGGCGAGCTTGCGGGACTCCAGGAAGGCCCGTGCGCCGTCGAGACGTGACTTGCCGTCGACGTACCGCAGATAGTCGTCATGGGCGTCGAAGGGGCGCTGGTGGACCTGCCGGTCGCGCAGGTGGGCGTCGAAGGCCGTCTTCCACGCGGCGGCGTGCACCCGCGCCGAATCGGTGATGACGCCGTCGGTGTCGAGGACGACGGCCGCCGTGCCCCGCAGCGCGCGGGGAACGGCGGCCCGGACGGGACCGGAGCTCATCGGCGGTCCCCGGAGCCGAGGCCGGCGCTCGCGCTCATGGAGGTGCACTCCCGTGCGGGCCGGGGCACGTCAGGCGGTCCAGGTCCAGTCGGCGACCTCGGGGAGATCGGTGCCGTGTTCGCGGATCCAGGCGTGGTGGCGCAGCCGGGTGTCCTCCATCGACTGCCGTACGTCGGCGGCGCGGACGGCGAGGCCGGGAACACGGTCGATGACGTCCATCACCAGGCGGTAGCGGTCCATGTCGTTGCGGACCACCATGTCGAAGGGCGTCGTGGTGGTGCCGATCTCCTTGTAGCCGCGCACGTGCAGGTTGTGGTGGCCGTTGCGGCGGTAGGCGAGGCGGTGGATCAGCCAGGGATAGCCGTGGTACGCGAAGATGACCGGCTTGTCCTGGGTGAACAGGGCGTCGTACTGGGCGGCGGGCATGCCGTGCGGATGTTCCTCGGCGGGCAGCAGGCGGGCCAGGTCGACGACGTTGACGACCCGTACGGCGAGCTCCGGCAGATGCTGGCGGAGCAGCTGTGCCGCGGCCAGCACCTCCTGGGTGGGTACGTCGCCCGCGCCGGCGAGCACCACGTCCGGTTCCCGTGAGCTGTTCTCGGTTCCGGCCCAGGCCCAGATCCCCGCGCCGCGGGCGCAGTGGGCACGCGCCTGGTCCAACGTCAGCCAGTCGAAACAGGGCTGCTTCCCCGCGACGATCACGTTCACGTAGTCGCGGCTGCGCAGGGTGTGGTCGGCCACGGACAGCAGGGTGTTGGTGTCCGGCGGGAGATAGACGCGTACGACCTCGGGGCTCTTGTTGAGGACGTGGTCGACGAAGCCGGGGTCCTGGTGGGAGAAGCCGTTGTGGTCCTGGCGCCACACGTGCGAGGTCAGCAGGTAGTTGAGTGAGGCGATGGGCGCGCGCCACGGCAGCCGACGGGTGACCCGCAGCCACTTGATGTGCTGGTTGACCATCGAGTCGACGATGTGCACGAACGCCTCGTAGCAGGAGAACAGACCATGTCGGCCGGTGAGCAGATAGCCCTCGAGCCAGCCCTGACAGGTGTGCTCGGAGAGGATCTCCATGACCCGGCCGTGCCGGTCGAGGTGCTCGTCCACGGGCAGCATCTCGGCCTGCCAGGCCTTGCCGCTGGCGGCGTAGACCGCCTGGAGACGGTTGGAGGCGGTCTCGTCGGGGCCGACGATGCGGAAATCGCGCCGCTCGCTCGTCGCCGACATGACGTGTTCGAGGAGGTCGCCGAGCACGCGGGTGGGCTCGTGCAGGCTCGCGCCGGGCTTGTTCACGGCGACGGCGTACTTCTCCAGGGGCGGTACCGGAAGGTCCCGCAGGAGCAGTCCGCCGTTGGCGTGCGGGGTGGAGCCAAGGCGCCGCGCGCCCTCGGGGACACAGGCGAGGACCTGCGCCCGCGGCCGCCCCTGTTCGTCGAAGAGTTCCTCGGGCCGGTACGACCGCATCCACTCCTCAAGCTGCCGCAGGTGCTCCCCGTTGTCGCGGACGCCGGACAGCGGGACCTGGTGGGAGCGCCACGTGCCCTCCACCGGCAGCCCGTCGACCTCGGCGGGCCCGGTCCAGCCCTTGGGGGTGCGCAGCACGATCACGGGCCACAGCGGCCGGTCGATCCCGCCCTCCCGGCGTGCCGTGCGCTGGATTTCGGTGATGCGGTCCAGGGCGGTGTCCATGGCCTGAGCCATGTCCCGGTGGACCTGGAGCGGATCGTGGCCCGTGACGTGGAGCGGGGCGTGGCCGTATCCCCGCAGCAGCTCGTCGAGTTCGGCCTCCGGGAGCCGGGACAGCACCGTGGGGTTGGCGATCTTGTAGCCGTTGAGGTGCAGGACCGGCAGGACCGCGCCGTCGTACACGGGGTCGAGGAACTTGTTGGAGTGCCAGGAGGCGGCCAGCGGTCCCGTCTCCGCCTCGCCGTCGCCGATCACGCAGGTGACAAGGAGCTGGGGGTTGTCGAGCGCGGCGCCGTAGGCGTGGGAGAGTGCGTAGCCGAGTTCGCCGCCCTCATGGATCGAGCCCGGGGTCTCCGGGGCGACATGGCTCGGCACTCCGCCCGGGAAGGAGAACTGCCGGAACAGCCGCTCCATGCCCACCGCGTCCCGGGTCACATCGGGGTACGTCTGGCTGTAGCTGCCTTCGAGCCAGGAGTTGGCGAGGACGGCCGGCCCACCGTGACCGGGCCCCCAGATGCACAAGGCGTCCTGGCCGCGCTCCTTGATCACGCGGTTGAGGTGCGTGTGGACCAGATTGAGTCCGGGCGATGTGCCCCAGTGTCCGAGCAGCCGCGGCTTGATGTGCTCGGGCCGCAGCGGCTCGGTGAGCAGGGGATTGGCGAGCAGGTAGATCTGGCCGACCGCCAAGTAGTTGGCGGCCCGCCAGTGGGCGTCCAGCGTGCGTAGTTCCTCGTCGGTCAACGTCGTGCTGCTGTCCGGGTGCTCTTGCCTGGCGTTGGACATGAAGAACCTCGTGAACGTCGTTGGATGGGTCGAGGAGTATTCGAGAAGCAAGGGAGGCGGTATGGCCGCAAGGAAGAAGAGCCCCGCGTCGCTGCCGCGTGGTGTGTACGAGCGGGAGTTGCTGCGGTTGCAGACGGAGCTGGTGAGGCTGCAGGAGTGGGTGCGTGCGGAGGGCGCCCGGCTCGTCGTGGTGTTCGAGGGGCGGGACGCGGCGGGCAAGGGCGGCACCGTGAAGCGGGTCGCGGAGCATCTCAACCCCCGGGTGGCTCGGATCGTGGCCCTCCCCAGGCCGACTGAGCGTGAGCGCACCCAGTGGTACTTCCAGCGTTACATCGCGCACTTGCCCGCGGCGGGTGAAATCTCGCTGTTCGACCGGAGCTGGTACAACCGTGCCGGCGTCGAGCACGTGATGGGTTTCTGCTCGACGCAGGAGTACCAGCTGTTCCTGCGCCAGTGCCCGGTCTTCGAGCGGATGCTGGTGGAGGAGGGGATCTTGCTGCGCAAATACTGGTTCTCGGTGAGCGACGCGGTGCAGCAGGAGCGGTTCCGGCGGCGCCTTGAGGATCCCGTGCGGCGGTGGAAGCTGTCGCCGATGGACCTGGAGTCCATCACGAGGTGGGAGGCGTACTCGCGGGCCAAGGACGACATGCTGGTGCACACCGACACCGCGCAGGCGCCGTGGTACGTGGTGGAGAGCGACGACAAACGCCGGGCCCGGCTGAACATGATCGCGCACCTGCTGGGGTCCCTGCCCTACCACGACGTGCCGCCCCCGGTCCTGGAGTTGCCGCCGCGCCCGCCGTCGACCGGCTACGTGCGCCCACCGCGCGAGCTGCAGACGTACGTTCCCGACCACACGGCCGGACTCTGAGAGAGGCACCGGCGTCACGTCCGCTGCGGGACGACGGCGACGGGGCACGCGGAGTGGTGCAGCACCGCATGCGTGACCCGGCCGAGCTGGAGACCGAGGTGTCCGTGGTGACGGCGGGCGCCCACGACGAGGAGGTCGGCGGTGCGGGAAGCCTCCACCAGCGCCGTGCGCGCCGCTCCCTCGACGATCCGCGGGCGCACCCGCACGGACGGATGCTCCGCCGCGGCATCCCGCAGCGCCTCCGTCACGAGGGCCGCGGCGCGCCGCTCGTGGTCGTGGGCGGGATCCCCCGCCGTGAGGGGCAGGTCGGAGGACTCGTGCGCGGGGCAGCGCCACGCGCGTACGGCGTACAGAGCGGCGTGGCGATCGGCCGCCTCCTGGAACGCGAAGCGCACCGCCGCCGAGTCCGCCTCGTCGCCGACCCCGAGCACGATCCGCTGCCCGGCGCGGGTCCAAGGGCCCTGGCCGCGGCCGTCGCGCAGCACGACGACGGGGCAGGCGGCTCGTGCGGCGACCGCCAGGCTGACCGAGCCGAGCAGCAACTCGGCGACTCCGCTGCGGCCGCGGGACGCCACGACCACCATGGAGGCGTTGCGGGCCTCCCGGAGCAGGGCGCTCACCGCGTCGGCGCGCAGCACTTCGGCGGAGATCTTCAGGTCCGGTACGCGACGCTCGGCCCGTTCGACGGCACCGCCGACGATGAGGTCGGCGTGCACCTGCTCCGAGGCCCTGCCCAGCGCCTGCGCCAGCGCGGGCCCTTCGTAGCGCTCCCACAACGAGGCGTACACCAGCCGCAACGGCACGCCGTGCAGGGTGGCCTCGTCCGACGCCCAGTCCACGGCCCGCAGGCTCGGAGCGGAGCCGTCGACGCCGACGACCACGGGCAGTTCCACGCGCGTCATCTCCCTCACCCGTCCTCTTCGGGTCAGTCGTGCGGGACGACGGCGACCGGGGCGGCCGCGTGGTGCAGCACCGCGTGCGTGACCGGCCCGATGCGGGGACCGACCGGCGAGCTGCGGATCCGGCGCCCGACGACCACGAGTGAGGCGTCCCGGGAGGCGGCGGAGAGGTGGTCGGCGGGCCTGCCGGGGCGGGATTCCTCCCGCACCTCGACGGACGGGAACTTCTGCCGCCAGGAGCCGAGGACGTCGGCCAGGGCGGCCGCGTCGTCGGTGGCCAGCCGGACGTTGAGTTCGGGGTCCTCGGGGAGGCCGTAGGCGAAGTACGGCGGCAGCGGCCAGGCGTGGACGACGCGCAGGGCCGTGTCACGGCGCGCAGCGGCCTCGAAGGCGAACTCGATCACCGACGCGTCGGGGCTGTCGGTGTCGAGCCCGAGGACGACGGGCCGGTACGGCGTCGCGGCGGACGGAATTCCGGACGGGTCCTGAACGTGCTCGTCCGCAGCCTGTTCCCCCGCCCGGACGAGGACCACCGGGCCCCGGGCATGGGCCACCACGGCCTGCCCCACGGACCCGACCAGGAAACCGCCGAGACCGCTCAGCCCGCGCGCCCCGAGAACCAACAGCCCGGCCTCGTCCGCCGCGGAGGCCAGCACCTCACTGGGCCGCCCGCTGCGCTGCGCCACGCTCACGGACACGCCGGGGTGGCGCAGCCTGAGGCCGTCGGCCGCCTCGTGGGGCACCCGTACCGTCTCGCGCTGCTGGCTCTCGGCACCGAGGAACGGCGTGTACGCCAGAGGAATGGGCTGCCAGACGGTGACCAGCTTCAGCTCCGTGCCGAGCAGTTCCGCCTCGCGGATCGCCCACTCGGCGGCGGCACGGCTCTCGGGCGAGCCGTCGAAACCGGCGACGACAGTGCGGGACATGATGCGTACCTCCTGGTCAGGGCCGGAATCGCTGAGGAGGGCGAGCTGCCCTCCCGGCGATGCTTCACGGCCTCGATTCGCACCTGGCTTCGATTGCAGCGTCGTGCGTGGGGCGACTGAGGTGGAAGGGCCGATCGGGTCCCGGCAGGGGCCGACCGGCCCTACCCGAACTCCAGGACCTCGCGCACCGGGCGACGGCGGGTCGTCGGCCCGTGCGGGCCGTGACCGATGCGCAGCACCATCTGCACGAAGCCCACGGCCGACGTCGGATCCCGCACGAGCTCGCGCAGGTCCGACCACTCCAGGGCATGCGACGTGAGGGAAGTGGCCAGGTCGTCGAGCGTGGCCTGCAGAAGGACCCGCTCCATGGCCTGGCCGGCGCGCAGCCAGTCGGCCGGCCGGTCGTCCGCGGTGCCGAGCAGGGCCAGGTTCGGCTGGGACTCGAAGGTGGTCGTCCCGCGGTCGGAGACGGGCCGACGGCCGGCGAAGTCGCGCACCGGGGCGCGGCCGTCCCGCTTGTGAGGGCCGAAGGCGTACTCGGGGACGCCTTCGGTGGCCGTATCGGCCTCGGCCGCGCCGAGCCGTGTCCATCGGGCGAGGTCCTCGTCGCGGGCCGGCTCGACGCCATCACGCCCCTCGGCGTCCTCGACGAGGTCGAGCAGCAGCTCCAGATGCCAGGTGGCGGGGAACAGCAGAACGGCGCCTTCGAGGTCAGCGGCGTTGGTGAGCGCGGCCCGCTGGGCGTCCGAGAGCCCCTGCTCGGAGAAGGGATAGCGGCTGGTGTGTCTGCGGTGGATCGCCGGATACAGCCGCTCCAGGTCGGCGTCGGCTCCCTCCGCAGGACCGTCGGACAGGCTGATGCTGGCGAGCAGCCCCCGATCGGCGTGGTCGGGCAGCATACGCACCCGCGGCAGTCGGCCCGCATGAGCCGCCGCGACACGCAGATTGAACAGCGCGGCTCCGCAGCCGATGTGCAGGGCACGATGCGACGGATCGGAAGCGGGCATGGCCCGTGCCGGGTCGGCGCGTAGTTCGAGGGTGCCGCTGTCGCGCAGGAAGCGGAACCGCCAGGGCTGCGCGTTGTGCATCGACGGTGCGGTCGTCGCGTCGGCGACCAACTGTTCGACGGTCTTGTCATCAGGCATGGTGGCTCCCTCACGGGCTCACACCGGGGCGGGGCGGAGAGGAACCGTCGCTCCTTCCACGATACGGGCTTGCCGCGGCTTCGGCAGGCCCGGCAGCCGGGACGCCGGGCCTGCCGGATGACGCCCGTGTGGCTGCGCCTCGCGGCCCGGTGGGCGTACCGGCCCGGCACCTTCAGAGTGACGCGGTACCCCACCGCACACCAGGGGCCACCCGGCCCCGGCGGACGGGCCGATTCGGCACGCACGGCGAGCCCCGCGGCACCTGCGCGGCGATAGCGCGGCGGTGTTCGATGAGAACAGGGAAACACCGGCGCGAGGAGGGGAGCATCGTGGGTACGTCATTGACCCCGGAGCTCTGGAGGCCGTTCGCCGTCCTCTTCGTCATCGCCGTGGCAGTGGCCTTCGCCATCGCCACCGCGCTGGACGCGCTCGTGCTGGCGGCGCGTCGGCTGCGGCCCCGCAGCCGGCTGTCGTCGGCAACGAGCCCGGGCCAGACCTGCGCCCTTGTCCCTCCCTGAGAACGTGGTCCCCCTGCACGGCGGGACCAGGACCGAGGACGGTCACCGCGGGGCGTCCGGCGAAAGGGGCCGAATGGCCCTGCCTGCCCGGTCGCACCGGACCCAGGGCGGAGCCGGAACAGGGCCGTGCGGCATCACGCCAGCCACCTCCTGGCCCCTGCCCTGGTCCTCAGGCGCGCACGAGCATCGAATCGGCAAGGGGCACGGCACTTCGAGAGAGCCGGTGAGCCCACGGACGGCAACGTGACCCGACACGGAGGCGAGTGATGGCGACGGTGGCTCCGACAGATGTGGCGGCGCCTGGGGACGAGTGGCGCGGCTTCACGGGCGAGCGGTGGCGAGCGCACGTCGACGTGCGTGACTTCATCCAGGCCAACTACGCGCCGTACGAAGGTGACGCGGCCTTCCTCGCGGGCCCGACAAGCCGCACGCGTGCCGTCTGGGAGAAGGTGAGCGCGCTGTTCCCCGAGGAACGGCGCAAGGGGATCCTGGACGTCGACACCGCCGTACCCTCGACGATCACCGCGCACGCGCCCGGGTACATCGACCGGGACCTGGAGCTCATCGTCGGTCTGCAGACCGACGCCCCGCTGAAGCGCGCGATCATGCCGAACGGCGGCCTCCGCATGGTCGAAACCAGCCTGCGGGCCTACGGATACCGGCCCGACCCGTTCGTCACGAAGGTGTTCGGTACCTACCGCAAGACCCACAACGACGGCGTCTTCGACGCCTACACGCCCACCATGCGGGCCGCCCGCAAGGCCGGAATCATCACGGGCCTGCCCGACGCCTACGGCCGCGGCCGGATCATCGGCGACTACCGGCGGGTCGCGCTGTACGGCACGGACCGGCTGATCGCCGCGAAGCGTGCCGAGCTCGCCCAGTTGGACGCCCGCCCGTCCACGGAACACGTGATCCGAGACCGTGAGGAACTCGCCGAGCAGATCCGGGCGTTGCAGGAGCTGGCCCAGATGGCGGCCTCCTACGGCTGTGATGTCACAGGCCCCGCCGCCACGGCGCACGAAGCCGTGCAATGGCTCTACCTCGGCTACCTCGCTGCCGTGAAGGAGCAGAACGGCGCCGCGATGTCACTCGGCCGCACCTCGACCTTCCTGGACGTCTACCTCCAGCGGGATCTGGACGAGGGCACCATCGACGAGCGCCGCGCCCAGGAACTCATCGACGACTTCGTGATCAAGCTACGGATCGTGCGGTTCCTGCGCACACCCGAGTACGACGCGCTGTTCTCCGGCGACCCGACCTGGGTGACGGAGTCCATCGGCGGGATCGGCGCTGACGGCCGTCCGCTGGTCACCCGCACCTCCTTCCGCTTCCTTCAGACCCTCTACAACCTCGGACCCGCGCCCGAGCCCAACCTCACCGTGCTGTGGTCGCACCGACTTCCGCACGGCTTCAAGGAGTTCTGCGCCCGCGTGTCCATCGACACCAGCGCGGTCCAGTACGAGTCCGACGAGCTGACACGGCCGCACACCGGCGACGACACCGCCATCGCGTGCTGCGTCTCGGCCATGGCGGTGGGCCGGCAGATGCAGTTCTTCGGAGCTCGCGTCAACCTCGCCAAGGCGCTCCTGTACGCGATCAACGGTGGCCGCGATGAACTCTCCGGCGAGCAGATCGCGCCCGAGGCGCCCGCCCCGAGCGGCGTGTACCTGGAGTACGCAGAGCTGTCCGCGGCCTACGACCAGATGCTCGACTGGCTGGCACAGACTTACGTGGACGCGCTCAACGTCATCCACTTCATGCACGACAAGTACGCCTACGAACGCATCGAGATGGCACTCCACGACCACCCGGTGCACCGCTTCATGGCCTGCGGGATCGCCGGGCTCTCGGTGGCCGTCGACAGCCTCTCCGCCGTGAAGTACGCCCGGGTGAAGGTGATCCGCGACGAGACCGGACTGGCCGTCGACTACGAGACCGAGGGCGAGTACCCGGCTTACGGCAACAACGACGACCGCGCGGACGAGATCGCCGTCGACCTCGTCGAGTCGTTCATGGCGAAGGTGCGCAAGCACCCCACCTACCGCAACGCCGAACACACCCAGTCCGTACTGACGATCACTTCCAACGTCGTCTACGGCAAGCACACCGGCAACACTCCCGACGGACGCCGCACCGGGCAGCCCTTCGCACCCGGCGCCAACCCCATGAACGGACGGGACCGGCACGGGGTGGTCGCCTCGGCGCTGTCCGTGGCGAAGATCCCCTACGAGCAGGCCCGCGACGGCATCTCGCTGACGACCACGATCACCCCCGAGGGCCTGGGCCACCACCCGGACGACCGGCCCGGCAACCTGATCGGCGTCCTCGACGCCTACACGGTCTCCGGCGGCTTCCACATGAACGTCAACGTCCTGGACCGGGCCACGCTCGAAGACGCCATGAAGCACCCGGAAAAGTACCCGGACCTGACCATCCGCGTCTCCGGATACGCCGTCAACTTCGTCCGCCTGACGCGCGAGCAGCAACTCGACGTGATCGGCCGCACCTTCCACGGAGCGCTGTGAACACCGCGACCGGCCAGGTGACGGGACGCATCCACTCCTGGGACCTGTCCACCGGCGTGGACGGCCCCGGCACCCGGTTCGTGCTGTTCGTCAACGGATGCCCGCTGCGCTGCCTGTACTGCGCCAACCCCGACACCTGGCGCCTGCGCGACGGGCGCCGGGTCACCGTCGACGAGGTGATGACGGAGATCGCCAAGTACGGCACGTTCGTCACCACCGCCGGGGGAGGGGTGACCCTCACGGGCGGTGAGCCGCTGCTCCAGCCCGCCTTCACCGCTGCCGTGCTGCGCCGATGCAAGGCAGCGGGGCTGCACACCGCCCTGGACACCTCCGGCTTCCTCGGCGCCCGCGCCGAAGCCGCCCTCCTCGCCGACACCGACCTGGTACTCCTGGACATCAAGTCCTTCGACACCGCCACCTACCGGAGCCTGACAGGAGGCGAGCTCGCCCCCACCCTCACCTTCGCCACCCGCCTGGACCGGCTCGGCGTCCCCGTATGGATCCGCTACGTCCTGGTCCCGGGCTGGACGGACGACGCGTCCCACATAGACGGCCTCGGCGCCTTCCTCGCCGGTCTCGGCAACGTCGAACGCGTCGACGTCCTGCCGTTCCACAAGCTCGGCGCCCACAAGTACGAAGCACTCGGCATCCCCTTTCCGCTGCGTGGCGCGCCCGGCCCTGGCCCCGACCTAGTCGAGCGGGTACGCCGGCAGTTCCGTGGGCATGGATTGCGGGCGCACTGATCCTGGGGGAGTGAGCCGCGTCCGGTGAGAGGTCTGTGCCGCGTGTGAGCGCTTGATGCGGTTGCGTACGGCGAGAACGGCAAGTGAGCGCAGGACGAGTTCGGAGAAGCGGCTCACCATCTCCGTGTAGTTGCCCCAGACGGTGAGGCCCTGGCCGGTGGATCGGAACACGACCGCGGCCGGGGCCGTTCCGATGCGGGCCGGGTGCCGTACCCGATGGACCGCGGGCGGGCCGTCATCCTACGGCTGCGTTGCGGCGTCCGTTCCGTAGAAGGCCGCACGCATCATCTCCTGCATGTCGTCGAGCATCGGCATACGGGGGTTGGCCGGCGCGCACTGGTCCTCGTAGGCGTTGAGGGCCTGCTGGGGGAGGGCGTCGAGGAACGCGTGCTCGTCGATGCCGAGCGACTGGAACGACGGCTCGATGCCCACGGCGTCGCGCAGGCGTTCCACGGCGCGGGCAAGCGATTCCACCCCGTCCCGCGGGGTGGCGGCGGGCAGGCCGAGCGTACGGGCCACGTCCTGGAAGCGTTCGGGGGCGCGGTAGTTCTCGTACTTCGGCCACCCCGTGAGCTTCGAGGGGACCGCGCCGTTGTAGCGGATGACGTGTGGCAGCAAGATCGCGTTGGTGCGGCCGTGCGCGACGTGGAAGGTGGCTCCCAGCGTGTGGGACATGGCGTGGACGATGCCGAGGAAGGCGTTGCCGAAAGCCATGCCCGCGATGGTGCCCGCGTTGTGCATCTTCTCCCGGGCCTCCGGCCGGTCCACCCGCTCGTTCACCGCGGCCTCGATGTTCTCGAAGACCATCCGGATCGCGTGCAGGGCCAGGCCGTCGGTGAAGTCGTTGGCGTACACCGACACGTACGCCTCGATGGCGTGGGTGAGTGCGTCGAAGCCACTGTCCGCAGCCAGCGCCGGGGGCAGTTGGGCGGTCAGGAGAGGGTCGACGATGGCGACGCTGGGCGTCAGGGCGTAGTCGGCCAAGGGGTACTTCTTGCCGGTGGCCGGATCGGATATCACCGCGAAGGGTGTGACCTCGGCGCCGGTGCCGGAGGTGGTGGGTATGCACACCAGGCGGGCACACGCGCCGAGGACGGGGAAACGGAAGGCACGTTTGCGGATGTCGGAGAACTTGTGCCGCATATCGGCGAAGTCGACCTCCGGCTGCTCGTACAGCAGCCACATCACCTTGGCGGCGTCCATGGGTGAGCCGCCGCCCAGCGCGATGATGGTGTCGGGGCGGAAGTCCCGCATGAGACCGGCCCCGTGCTGTACGGAGTCGATGCTCGGCTCCGGTTGGACGGTGTCGATGACCTGTACGGTGACCGGCTCGCGCCGACGCTGCAGGACACGCGTGACGCGGTCGACGAAGCCGAGGCGGGTCATGGTCGCGTCGGTGACGATGGTGACGCGGTGGACGTCCGGCATGTCGGCGAGGTAGCGGATGGCCTGCGGCTCGAAGTAGATCTTCGGCGGGACCTTGAACCACTGCATGTTGTTGCGGCGCTTGGTGAGCCGCTTGACGTTCAGGAGTTGAACGGCGGAGACGTTGTTCGACACGGAGGTACTGCCCCACGAGCCGCAGCCCAGCGTCAGCGACGGCAGGAGGTTGTTGTAGATGCCGCCTATGGCGCCCTGCGACGAGGGGGCGTTCACGATGATCCGCACGGTCTTGAGCTGCCTGCCGTAAGCCTCCGCCAGTGCCGGGTCGCCGGTGTGGATGACGGCGCTGTGCCCCTGGCCGTGGAAGGCCACCATGTCCGAGGCCAGGGCGAAGCCCTGCTGCTCCGAGCCGGCGCGCAGAACGGTGAGTACCGGGCAGAGCTTTTCGCGCGTGAGCGGCTCCTCCTGTCCGACCCGGTCGGCCTCGACCAGGATGAGCGAGGTGTCGTCCGGCACGGAGAAGCCCGCCTGCTGGGCGATCCACGCCGGGCTCTGGCCGACGGCCGCGGAGTTGACCTTGGGTTCGCAGCCCGATCCCGAGGCACCGACGGGGAAGAGATAGGCCTCGAGCTTCACCTTCTCCTCGGCAGTGGCCAGATGGGCGTGCAGGGTGCGGAACTCGGCCAGGGCCGCGTCGTAGATCTCGTCGTCCAGAATGACGGCCTGTTCTGAGGCGCAGATCATGCCGTTGTCGAACGCCTTCGACAACACGAGGTCGTTGACGGCCCGGGGCAGCCGCGCGCTCTTGTGCACGTACGCGGGTACGTTGCCCGCGCCCACGCCCAGGGCGGGTTTGCCCGCCGAGTAGGCGGCTTTGACCATGGAGTTGCCGCCGGTGGCGAGGATCAGCGCAACGCCAGGGTGGTGCATCAGGGTGTCGGTCGCCTCGATGGACGGCGACTCGATCCACTGGACGCAGTGCTCCGGGGCGCCTGCGGCGACGGCCGCGTCGCGTACGATCCGGGCCGCCTCGGCGCTGCACCGCTGGGCGGCCGGGTGGAAGGCGAAGACGACCGGGTTGCGGGTCTTCAGGGCCAGGAGGGCCTTGAAGATGGTGGTGGACGTGGGATTGGTGACGGGGGTGATCGCACACACCACGCCCACCGGCTCCGCGATCTCGACGATGTCCTCGAGGTCGTCGCGGGCGATCTCCCCGACGGTCTTCATCGGTCCCATGCTGTGCGTGACGTGCTCGCAGGCGAACATGTTCTTGACGGCCTTGTCCTCGAAGACACCGCGCCGGGTCTCCTCGACCGCGAGGCGCGCCAGTGCGGTGTGCTGGTCCAGCGCGGCGACCGAGGCCTTGTTCACGATGTGGTCGACCTGCTCCTGGGTGAGGGACTCGTAGTCGGCGAGTGCCTTGAGCCCGGCCGCCACCAGCCCGTCGACCGCGACGGCGGTGTCCGTGGGCGTGTCGGCGGCCTGGGGGGCGCCGAGGCGCTCGTCGTTTGCGGTCATGAGGGGCCTCCGTCGTCGAGAGCTGCATCCGGGGAGCATGGGGCGTGGGCGTCTTGTATCTCGGGGCGACGCCGTCACCATCACGAGAGTGGCGCGGAGCCGGTGGTGGACACAGGTGCCGTTGGGCACCGGGGAGAGACCGAGGGGCACCGGTGTCCAGGGCCGGGCGGCCCTCTCGTGGTGGGGGACCACGGCCCGTCGCGAGGACCGACGACGTCCAGGACCTATCACCTGCTGTCGGACGTCTCCGTGGCGGTGAGCGCGGCCCGTCCCGCTTCAAGGCGGGCCACCGGTACCCGGAACGGGGAGCAGGAGACGTAGTCGAGGCCCGCGGCGTGGAAGAAGTGGACCGACGCGGGGTCACCGCCGTGTTCACCGCAGACCCCGATCTTCAGATCGGGTCGCGCCGCACGGCCTTCGGCGACAGCGATGCGGACGAGCCGGCCCACGCCCTCAGGGTCGATCGTCTCGAACGGGGACACCTTGAAGATGCCCTTGTCCAGGTAGGCGGAGAAGAACGCCGCCTCGACGTCGTCGCGAGAGAAGCCCCAGGTGGTCTGCGTGAGGTCGTTCGTCCCGAAGGAGAAGAACTCCGCCTCCTGTGCGATCTGGCCCGCCGTGAGGGCGGCCCTGGGCAGCTCGATCATCGTGCCGACCGGGCAGTGGACAGCGATGCCCGAAGCCTCGGAGACAGCGGCGAGCGTCTCCTCCACTTCCTCGCGCACCAGGCGCAGTTCTTCGACCGTGTCGATCAGCGGCACCATGATTTCCGCTCGGGGATCGCCGCCCGCCCGCTTGCGTTCCACGATCGCTTCCGCGAGGGCCCGGACCTGCATGGCGGTCAGCCCCGGTGCCACCAGGCCGAGGCGCACGCCGCGCAGACCGAGCATCGGGTTCTCCTCGTGCGTCCGGTTCACGGCTTCCAGCAGTTCGGCGTCGTGGGCGCTGGGCGGGTTGCCCCGTGCCTCGGCTGCGGCGATGCGCACGGCCAGGTCGGTGCGGTCGGGCAGGAACTCGTGCAGCGGCGGATCGAGCAGGCGGATGGTGACGGGCAGGCCGTCCATCGCCTCCAGGATGCCGACGAAGTCCTGTCGCTGCAGCGGCAGCAGCGCGTCCAGCGCCCGGACGCGGCCTGAGTCGGTGTGGGCGAGAATCATCGCCTCGACGAGCTTCCGCCGGTCGCCGAGGAACATGTGCTCGGTGCGGCAGAGCCCGATTCCCTCGGCGCCGAACCTGCGGGCGCGTGCGGCGTCCTCCGGGGTGTCGGCGTTCGCCCGGACCCCCAGGCGCCGTACGCCGTCGGCCCGGCCGAGCGCACGGGCGACGGCGTCGACCAGCCCGTCGGAGCGTTCGCCCGTCTCGAAGTACCTCATGACCACGGAGTCGACCAGCGGCGCCGCCCCGGCGTACACGGTCCCGGTGGAGCCGTCGACGGAGATGACCGTGCCCTCCTCGATGGTGATGCCGCCCGCAGTGGTGCAGCGACGCCCCGGCGCATCGATGACGAGGCCTTCGGCGCCGCACACACAGACCTTGCCCATGCCGCGGGCGACCACGGCCGCGTGGCTCGTCTTGCCGCCCCGGCTGGTCAGCACCGCCTGGGCCGCCACCATTCCGGGCAGATCGTCCGGCGTGGTCTCCTGCCGTACGAGGACGACCTTCTCCCCGGCAGCGGCCCGACGGACCGCCTCGGCGCAGTCGAACACCGCGGTGCCGACGGCGGCGCCCGGCGAGGCCGGAATGCCGTGAGCCAGCGCGTCCCCGACGGCAGCAGTGTCGAACCGCGGGAACATCAACCGGGCGGCGTCGTCGCCGCTGACGCGGGCCAGTGCCTCGTCATGGGTGATCAGACCTTCGTCGGCCAGCTCGGCGGCGATGGCGAACGCGGCTTCGGCGGTGCGTTTGCCCACCCGGGTCTGGAGCATCCACAGGGTGCCGCGCTCGATGGTGAACTCGATGTCACACAGGTCCCGGTAATGGGCTTCCAAGGTCCTCAGGTGGTCGCTCAGCCGGGCGTACGAGGTGGGGTCGAGGCGCTCCAGGTCGGCCAGTGGGACGGTGTTGCGGATGCCCGCGACGACGTCCTCGCCCTGCGCGTTCGGCAGGTAGTCGCCGTAGGGACACCGGCGCCCGGTTGCCGGATCGCGGGTGAAGGCAACGCCGCTGCCGGAGTCGCGGCCGAGGTTGCCGAAGACCATGCGTTGTACGTTGACCGCGGTGCCCAGTGTGTCGGGGATGTGCTCGCGCCGACGGTACAGGCGCGCCCGTTGGCCGTTCCAGGACTCGAAGACGGCTCGGATCGAGCGGCGCAGTTGCTCGGTGGGATCCTGCGGGAAGTCCTCGCCGGTCTCCCCGGTGATCAGGTTCTTGTACGTCTCGACGAGCCGGGCGAAGTCCGGCGCCTCCAGTTGCAGATCGTCCGGGCAGCGCAGGGACTCCTTCAGGCGGGCGAGAGCCGCCTCGAACAGCGCGGGATCGACACCCATCACCGTGCTGCCGAACATCTGGACGAGGCGGCGGTAGGAGTCCCAGGCGAAGCGTTCACTCCCCGACACCTTGGCCAGCCCTCCCACGGAGTCGTCGGAGAGCCCGATGTCGAGGATCGTCTCCATCATGCCGGGCATGGAGAAGCGTGCTCCGGAGCGGACGGAGAGCAACAGCGGATCGTCCGGCTGCCCGAGCCGGCGGCCTGCCGACCGCTCCAGGGCGCTGAGCCGTACGGCGATCTCGTCGGCCAGGCCGTCCGGCTCGGCTCCCGTGGAGAGGAAGGCGCGGCAGGCCTCAGTGGTGACGGTGAACCCAGGCGGAACGGGAAGGCCCATGCGGGTCATCTCTGCCAGGTTCGCACCCTTGCCGCCGAGCAGATCGGCCATGTCACGGTTGCCCTCGGCGAACTCGTACACGTACTGAGCCATGGCGGTGTGCACTTCCTTCCGGTGTCTGAGAAACGGCCGGGCTGAGGTCGCTCGCCGCCCGGTGCGCTCGGCCGACGGACAAGGAGTGCCGAACAGGCTGCTCGCGGCGTCGAGAAGGCGACGGCTGGCTCGGCCCAGCACCGGTCGGTGCGCGTGCGCGAGTCGCGGCTCGCGTATCGGGTGAGCTCACGCGCCGTGGATCCATTGTCCGTCGCGTCCTCGCGGTGCAGCAGGTACTGGACGGTCTCCGGGACGGGGCCGTCCGGCCCCGTCCCAGGCGGAATCCGGTCCCCTGGAGTTGCGTACCGGAGGCCGTCAGTCGTGCGGGACGACGGCCACGGGGGCGGTGGCGTGGTGCAGCACGGCGTGGGTGACCGGTCCGATGCGCATGCCGAGCGTGCGGCGGTGGACCTTGCGGCCGACCACCACCAGGGCGGCCCGGTCGGCGGCTGAGAGGACGACGCCGGAGGCGTGGGACAGCTCGACGGCGTGCGTCACAGGCACCTGCGGGTACGTCTCGCGCCACGGCTCCAAGACGTCCGTGAGCGCCTTCTCGGCCCGCCCTGTGATCCCGCCCTCCTGACCGGCCAGCCGCCCGACGGCAGGCCCGTATCCGTACAGCGGCGGCAGGTCGGGCGCGTGGACCGCGTGCAAGGCGGCCCCACGGGCGGCGGCCGCGCTGAAAGCGAATTCGAGGAGCGGCGCGGGAACCTCACCGGACTCCTGCAGACCGACGACTATCTTGCCGTTGTCGTGTCCCGCTTCGCCGCCGCCGCGCTCCTGGGGCGGGCGATGGCCGGGTCGCACCATGATCACTGGGCGCTTCGCCCGGGCAAGGACCTGCTGTCCGACGGAGCCCAGCAGGAATCCCGTGACGGCCCCGTGGCCGCTGGAACCCAGTACGAGCATTTCAGCTGACTCCGTCTCGGCCAACAGCACGGCGGGGGCCGTGTCGGAGATGAGCTGCGTGCTGACGGCCAGGCCCGGATGCCGGTCGCGCACCAGGCCCTCGGCCTCCTCCAGGACGCTCAGGGCCCAGCGCTTCTGGGTGTCCAGCTCCTCCGCGACGGGCACGTCCTGCTGACGCCAGATCCAGGCCTGCACCAGGCGCAGGGGCAGGCCGCGAAGCTGGGCCTCGCGAGCTGCCCACTCTGCGGCGGCCAGGCTTTCGCGGGAGCCGTCCAGACCGGCGGTGACGGGTCGCATCATGGAGACCTCCGTGGTCTTGAGGTATGCGGGCCGTGCTCCGAGCCTCATCACGTGCAGCCTGCGGCTGAAGGGGCCGATGGGCCCGACCTCAGGCGTTCGGTCCTTGGGGGAGGAGGCCCGCGGTGGCGCATGGCGTTGGACGACGATCGTGGCATCGGGCTCGGCGTCGAACAATGAGGCCCGGCAAGGCGGCCCGGCAGGTGTGGACCACCTCGGGTCGCTGTCGTGCGGTGATTGCTCACCTCACGCGGCGGCCACGGTCCTCGGTTCCCCGTCGTCGAACGCCTCCGCGACCGTCGCCAAGGGCAGCCGGGGCTGGGACGGCGGCTCCCCGAACTCGTCATCGACCGGGCCGACTCCGTCTAGTGCGGCCCCTTCACGGTTTGCGTCAAGCCCGAACTGAAGATCACCATCAAGACGCCGCGCAGGCCCGAGGACGCCGAACGACCTCGCCGCTACGCCCTGCCAAGCGCCGCTACGGTGCCAGCCGCCCCCCCGGCCAGGCAAAGCCCTCAAACCGGCTTGAACAGCCCGCCCCCCTCATCGTCTTCGTGGGCGCGAGGTCACCTGCCCGCCATCGCGTCGCCCCGTGCGGGAGCCTCAGCGGAGGGTCAGCCTGCCACTGCCTGGTGTGCGGGCGGTCGTATCCCGAGCTGAGCGCACCGTACGACCAGGCCCCGGTCGCCCGGCACAAGCGGCTGGATGCCTCGCGGGCTTGAACCGTGCCGAGGGCCCCGGTCGAGGAGGCGGCCGGCGGGTCACGCAGCGAGCGCGCGCTGCCCCGTCGGGTTGGGGTGAATCCTTTGGCGGTGCTCGTGCCTCTCTAGCATGTGCGGACAGCAGCGTCGGCACAGGAACCGGAGGTTTGTCGTGATCATTGGTGCCGTCATCGCCGCGGCTGTGCTCATCTGCGTGTGCGCTGTCATGGTGCGGCGTCAGCGGGGGCGCTCGCGTGGCTGACTACACATGGCCCGGCGATCAGTTGATCGCTGCGGCACAGGAGGGCGACGTCGAAGCCACAGCCGCTCTGGTGACCGGCTCGCACCCGCATGTACAGCGGTTCGCCTATTCGTTGTGCGCCACGCCCCAGGACGCCGAGGACGCCGCGCAGGAAGCGCTGATCATCCTGTATCGCAAGATCGGAATGCTGCGGGCCTCTGGTGCGCTGGCGTCGTGGATGTTCCGCATCGTCCGCAACGAGTGCCTGCGGCGGGCGCGACTGACACTGCGCAGCAACGGGCCGGTTCCGGACGCCGTCGTGCCGTCATTCGAGGACGAGGTGCTGCAACGCCTGGAAGCAAGTCGGGTGGCGTCGGCGATCGCCGACCTGCCCGCCGACCAACGCCGCGTGCTGATCCTGCGAGACATCCAGGGCTACAGCGGACGGATGGTCGCCGATGCGCTCGGCCTCAGCACCGCCGCGATGAAATCGAGGCTGCATCGCGCCCGCGCAGCGGTTCGCCAGGCACTGCGGGGAACACCTGATCCTCTTCCGGGAGCCAGCCATGACTGACCGACAGAGCTTCGCCAGTACGTCGCTGCCCAGGCACTTGGCGCGCGGCACCCTGGGATTGGGCGCCTTGGCCGGTTCGGTCCTGCTCATCCCGGTAGTCGGGCTGGCGAGTCTCTTGCTGGCACCCCTGGGGCTGCTCGCATTGCGCGGGTGCCCCCTGTGCTGGACGATCGGGCTGATTCAGACCATCTCGAACGGCCGACTGCGGCGTTCGTGTGCGGACGGCCGCTGCGAGCTGTCCGTCGCCCGGAACACCCCGTCACACGCGGGCGACGCCAGACAGCCCCGATCACCCCAACCCGACAGTGTCCCAAGCCAATCCCACAGCGCCCCACGCCACGAACACAACGCACTGAGTCGATAGGCGACAAACCGACCGCCTGCGACGCAACGCCACCTACCCGGCGCCGTTCGGGAAGCTGCCGGCCCTTCTCGCCCCAGGCAGAAGGGCCGGCAGCCAGGTGGAAGGAGCGGGGGCGGCAGGTCGGCGAGACCCCCGACCTGGTGCCGCTGCTGGCCGAACGGGGCGTCAACCTCTCGCACGAGCAGGTCTTCCGCCTGGTCACACCGCCGCCGCGGCGCCTTTGTGTGGACGGTGCGGACAGCTCAAGTGCACAGCCTGCAGTGCGCGAGACGGCCAGCCGGACCTCTGCGACGGCTGTTACCGAGGACCCGAAGTGACCAGCTCGATCTGCAGCCGGGTCCGCCCCTGCGCCAGCCGCGATGCCCAGGGTCAGCCAAGAGGCATGACGGAGCGTCGCAGTCCCGGAGGGCATGCCTTCGAAGGAGCGATCAGGGCCCCCACGATCTCATCGACCCATGAGGACGTCGCTTCCGAGGGCGTCGCGTAGGTCCTGCAACGCGGTTACCAGAGCTTGGCCAGTTTGGTTGACGGGCGTGAGGCGGTCGATGACGGCGCGGCTGCGGACGGTGTCCTCCGCATTGATGCGCTCCATGATCTGAGCCAACGTCGACTTCAGGCGTGTCTGGTGTTGCAAGTGATGATGGTCGACTGCGTCGATCAGTAGCCGCCCCTGGCTTTGGGTGACGTTCTCGAAGGCGCTACGGGCCTGCTTCACCTGTTCGTCGATCATGTCCTTGCGCTCCTGGCGCGCCCTTTGGACCTTGGACTCGCGATCCTTGAGGACATCCGTGACTTTGGCGATGGCGATGGCTGTCAGGACGGCGGCTCCCGCCGGAACTGCGATGGTGGCGAGGCTGAGGCTGGTCGTGAGCCACACGGCCCCGGCGGCGATGGGGCTGGCGACGCCGAGGGTGTTCGCCGCGGCCTGCACCACCCCGTAGGCCGTCAAGGGCTGGCGGCCGTCAGTCTGCATCGGGAAGTAACTTGTGTCGAGCGGTTCAGGAGAGACGAGCTGGGACCCGGTGTCTACGCCGAGGTCCGCCCGGAGCAGTTGCCTGGCGCTTGCGTCGAAAGCCTGCAACTCGCGTTCCCACAAGGTTGCCGGGCCCGCGGGCGAAGTCATCCACTGGCTGAACAGCTGGACCTGAAGCACGTCGACTTCGTTGGCGTGCTCGGCGCTCAGGTTGCCACGGTCGATCAACGGGTCAAGTTGCTGGTGCAGTTCATCAGCCAAACCGTTGAAAGGCCCCCGCGCTGTGCGGATCCTGCGCTGCAGCTCGCGCCCGAGTTCGGTCCGGATTCGATCCAGGGAGCGCTCCGCGCCCGCTATGCGACCACGAAGGCTGTCCTGTTGTACCTCTAGGTCCTCCACGGCCAGCTGGTGCGTATCGAGCATGTCGGCGAGCTGGCGCTGGCGGCGCCGAACGAGCCAGCGTGCTTCGTCGGCGACTTGGCGGAGGTGCGCGTGTCCTGCGCCGGATTCCATCAGGCCCCGCAGGTGGTCGCGCAGCGTTTCCATGCCGCTGAGCCGCCCCAGGGTGCTTCCGTCGTCGCCCTGGGCGTTCTTGAAGTCCGCCTCGGCTTCCCAGGCGGCCGAGACCGGCAGGAACCCCTCCCCGATGAATTGTCCGCCGGGGGCGCCGAAGTGCGTGCGCAGGTAGTCGTTGTTCGTGGTCAGCACGCTCTTCCAGGCGGCCTGGCCCTGCTCACGCTGGGTCGCCAGGTCAATTCCGGTAAGGACCCACAACACCTTTTTGTTCGCATTGCTCTGCATGTGGTGGGCGTACAGGTCCCGGATGAGCTGGAGCTCATTTGCGGTGAGGGCCGAGGTCGCGTGACTCACGTAGATGAAGCAGTCGGCCTTTGCCCACGCTTCTCGCATGATGACCTCGTGCTCTTCGATCGGCGACTCCGAGCCGGGCAGGTCGAAGAGCTTGACCGGCAGGCGGGCGTCTGCGATGAGTACCTCGATCGATTCGACGCGGAGGTTGATGTGCTCGCGGCGGCGGTTGGTGACGTCACCGTCCGCCGCTCCGTACGCGGCCACCACGGCGGGCGGCAGGTCCGAACCGATATCCTCCGCCCTGCCACCTGCGAACCTCGCGCGCAGCAGTGCCCGGCCCGTGCCATTGTCGGAAGAGTCATCTCCCACGGGGATGACCGTGCACGGACATGCTGTGGTCGGGCGCGCCGATGACGGAAGGACGCCAAGGAACTCCGCCGATGGCATACCGTCCTCGTCGGTGATGGGGACGTACTCCAGGCCGCCCTGTAGGCCGCTGATCAGGAAGCTCTTTCCAGACGACTGCCGTCCAAGCAGGGCCACGTTGAGCATGGACGACAGGACGCGTGTGCGCAGGGCCTCCATGCGTGAGGCATCGCCGGCCAGGCCGGCTGCATCGGGAAGGAGATCGCGTGCTCCCTCCTCGTCACACAACCAGCGCTCGCAACGGCTCAGCAGGTGCTTCAGTTCGTCCCGGGCTTCCTCGACTGGCAGCATGCCGTACTTCTACCGCAGGACGCTGCCGTGCACCTGGGAAACGCCTCAACACCCCGCGTTCTGCTGGGAGTTGTGATTGGGGGCAGCTGGCCATCACGGCTACCTCGACCAGCGGCGAGGGCACGGCATCGGGCTGTCACTGCGCGCTGCTTGACCTGGCGCGGCGACCACCTGGGCACCGACTGCAGCCGGGCGGTTGAGCGGAGCTTCGCCGAGCCGTCGCTTCAGATGCCATACAGATGCCCGGGGCAGGTGGCCGACATCCACGAGAGGGGTGAAGGCCGACCCAAGGGGCGCGGAATCGCGCACGTCAGGAATATCTGTGCGGGCTCGTCCTCGCGCCGACCGCTGAGGCCGCCCTCGTCCCATTCGCCTCCTGCGGCGGTACGTGGACGGTGAACCGGCTGAGGATCCAGGGTGCCAAGGGCGAGAGGTGTTCGCTATGAGCGCCGACGCCAGCCACCCGCACGAACAGCCCCGTTTTCCCGCAGCCGCCCACGCCTCAATGCCGAGCACCACGTAGCCCTCGGCCAGGGCGATTGCTGAATCGGTCGGCCACCGTCAGCGAGGGTGCGGGGAGCTCGGGGGAGGCCCCGGCCAGCACGCACCGGGCGGCGGTGCGGCGTGCTCATCGGCTCAGCCTGCCAGCATGGGGTCGCCCCCGGACGTCGAGGACCACACCGTGGCCGGGCACCCGATCCCTGGTCACAGGCGTGACTTTGTCAACGGCCCATGCTGGGGCCGCTCCTGCACTGGGTGGGCGGAGTGCAGTGCGCCGAGGTGGCGGCTTTGGCATGGCGAACTCCGCCGTGCTGGAGGTCGTGCACATCCGAGTGCAGAGCACCAGCACGGCGGAGCGTGCCACGCAGGCGCTATCGCCGGATGACCGAGCGGATCCAGGAGAGCTGCTGGGAGACCTCCCCGGCCTCGGCACCCTTCTCCCGGTCGGAGCCGTTGAAGACGCCGATGAGGGTTTCGGTGCCACGCGGGCCGACGGTCATCACCGGGCCTCCGGAGTCACCTCCGGCGGGAATTCCGGACACCTTCTTCATGCAGAAGTTGGGGCCGCCCGGCGCGGTCTGGCCCGCGCACCGGGGGTCGCCGGGCCGTACGACCTTCAGGTCCGCCTGCTTGAGGACGGGAGACTGGCAGGCGCTCTCGTCCCTGGTGCAGGTGGCGCCCCATCCGTACTGCCGCACGGCCTGGCCGCGGTGGACGCCGACGGTGGACAGGCGTGCCGTGCGGACCTTCATCGGCGCGACCTTGATGAGCATCATGTCGGCGTGCGCGCTGCCCACGCGCTTGTGGGGCAGGGGGCGGACCGTGGTGCCCTTGCGCATGTCGAGGTGGCCCACCCTGAAGGAGATCCGCTTGTCGGCGACCGGCCGTGCCTGCTCGTAGAAACAGTGTGAGGCGGTGAGGATCCACTGGCGGCTGACGGCTGTCCCGGTGCACGCCGGTTTGCCGTCAACGAGCATGCGTACCGCCCACGGGCCGTAGGTGCTCTTGGACCCGCCGATGACAGCGAAGGCCGGTGGGGATGACATCACCGAGCCCGCGACCAGCGCCAGGGCGGTCAGCAGCAGGACACGAAAGCGACGCACCATGCGGAACAACTCCTCTTAGGGGGTACAGCCGTACGGATAGGGAGAGGCCCCGCTGGGCAAATCCGTTCCACACGATCCCCTACGACATCTGGAAGCAGAAGGGCAGCTCCGGGCCCCCGACCGCAGTCGAGGCAGGACGTTCAGGGAGATTGGTGCAAGGGCGAGGTGTGCGAGCGCTTGGATCGGCTGAGCGGGGGATGACCGGTTGGCGCAGGAGTGGCTTGGCGGGCTGGCATCGAATCCCGCTCGGCCCTCTTCGGCGCTGGAGCGGTTCCTCACCGTTGAGGGACTGCCCTCCGCCTCCTCCTGGCTGACCTGGTGTCCTCTGGACGCGGAGGGCACGGCCGTGCCGGTGGCCTCGCCGCAGATCGACCACCGGCTTCAGGCCGTGGAGAACCCGGCCGCCGATGTCGACGTACGGGCGTGCCTTGCTCGTGACCCCGCGCCCCACGTCCAGGACGCAAGCGCCGCGTTGTTCCCGAACGAGCCGGAGCCGCTGCCCTCCCCGGCCATACGTGTCCAGGATCCCGACCCCGCGGTGAGGAGGGAAGCAGCCCAGGACCTTGAGGGTTCCGACCGGCCTGGCCCTGGAACTCGCCGAGGACCCCGACCGGGCTCGCCCGCTTCGCCGATCACCCCCATCCGCGACTGCGTCACGCCGCGCCGCACGACCCCGAGGCCGGCCCGGAACGCGTCCTGCGGCTGGTGGACGATCCAGACGTCGGCCGCTGGGCGCCTCGCGGGCGACACCCACGCCTCCTCCTCGCGTTTTCGAAAAGAAAATGAGCCATTCCGGACGTGAAAATTGTGCATTGCAGATCAGAGAGTGCAGAGAGTGGGACGCGAGAATAGTCGTCACCCAGGCGCTGGTCGCGAGTTGGGTAGTGAAATCTGCTCGCGCTTGTGGCGTGCGGTATGGCTGGTCTTCATCTGTGGGCACATATTCCCCATGGCGGACTCTCAGGTACCTCCTGGAGAATGGAGAATGCCGTACGGCGAGGCTGGTTCGGATTCCTCGGCCGACCGCTGATGTTCTTCATCTGCTACCCGCCGGGAGCCATGATGAGTCAGAAGCCCGAAACCAGGACTCCGCTCTGCATCGCCCCCTTCGTCTCGCTGGCCATCTGGGCCGATGGCGAGTCGATCATCTGCTGTGAGGACAAAGGGCCGCAGGCCGGTCGTCTGGGCTTGGTCGACGACGTGTCCCGGCTGGTCAACAGCGAGAAGATGCGCATCGCCCGCCGACAGTTCCTGCGCGGTGAGGTGCCGGAGGGCTGCCGGGCATGCCTCGACGAGGCAACGCGTCAGCCGACCGTCCACAACTACTACCAGGAGAAATTCGACTGGCGGGATGTCGCGGAGGCCTACGACGAGAAGACCGGCGACGTCAGCCGGACACAGTATCTGCTGATCGCCCTCAGCAACCTCTGCACGTACAGCTGCCGGATGTGCTTCGACAAGCTCAGCACACGGCTGAATTCGGACCGCCACCGAATGCTGGGCGTGGAGCCGGTCGGATACCGGCGCAATGACATCGACAAGGTCATCAGCTTCATCCGGGCGAACCCGATCCGTATCGTCACGTTCCACGGCGGCAACCCCATCAACGAGCCCCGTTTCCTGGACGTGCTGAACGAGCTGTCGAACGAAGTGTCCGTGGAGATCATCTCGAACGGTTCCACGCTGACCTCAGGAAAGGTCGACATCCGTCCGCACCTGTCGCGATTCCAGCACGTTCATTTCAACATCAGCCTGGACGGCACCCGGCGGACGACCGAATACGTGCGCATGCACAGCGACTTCGACGATGTGTTCCGCCACTTCACGGAGATCAAGTCACTGCCCAACACGACCGTCAACCTGCACAACACGATCACCAACCTCAACCTGTTCGATCTGCCCGCGTACTACACGATGGTCCTGTCGGGGGAGTTCGCCGACGCCGACTCGATTTCCAGCTACATCGCCACGGTGCCGGCCGTCCACCGGATCTCCACGCTCCCGCCCGAGCTCCGGCAGCTGGCGCGCGAGCGCATCGAGGGCTTTCTGCGCGGTCTTGGCGACGCGGATGGGACGAAGGCGTCGGACGCGTACGACTTCAAGGCGAACAACGCGCGGGCGTACGCGCGAAACGTCCTCCACCGAATCGACTCGGTTCCCTATTCCCCGCTCCTCTTCGCCGAGTTCCTGGATCTGACCCGGAGGACCGACGCGTTCTACGGCGTCGATCCGCTGCCGGAGTACAGCGAATACCTCACGCCCGGCGCGTCCGGCTCATCAGGGCCGCCCCGGGCGAGGACCTCACCCTCACCCTCATCCGCTTCCCAGCCAGTCGCTCCCGATGCGGTGGCGGCGAAGGGAGTCGTCGTGTCGCACCATGCCCCCGAGCCCGCCGAAGGCACTGAGGCCCTCGCGGGCCCCTGCCCCTACGTCGGCCAGCGCAGATTCCGGGTGTCCGAGTGCGTTTTCGCTTGGAACGCCGCGTACTTCCAGAACTGCACCGCTGTCACGGTACGGATCCGGCTCAACCCGGACGCGGGGATCACCGCCGCCACGATGGCGGCACTGCGCACGACGTGGGAGACCGGCATCGAGAACAAGTGGAGCAACCGCTTCGTCTGCGCCGGGCCCTACGGCACCTCCGTCATCACCGTCGACGTGCAGTGGGTGACCTCCAGCCCCCACCACGTCGTCCGGGTGCGCCAAGGCCCCGCCCAGACCGACATGACGACATGGGACACGTCCGACAGCGGCGACGTCGCCGCGCACGAGTTCGGCCACATGCTCGGCAATCCGGACGAGTACTCCGACACCCGCTGCCCGAGCCGCAACCCCGTCAACACGGGAACGGTCATGGACAACAACACCGGACCGGCGCTGCAGCGCCACGTCAACCGGATCTGTGTCTCGGCTCCGCTCGCGGCCGAGGTCTTCTCGATCGGCCTGGATCTCATCTAGGCCCGACCGCTTCACGACGAGGACGAGGACGACATGAGGGTAACCATCGAATCCTTTACACGGCCCGACGTCGAGCGTATGAGGGCGGCGGTCGCACGGCTCGCCGACGGGCCGACGGGCGATCAGGCAGGCGCTGCCGCCGACGACGTGACGATCGACCTGTACATCTCCGGCGGCTGCCCGGGACAGCGCGTCGACTTCCGCGCTTCGGTCCCGTCCAGGGGTGAGGCCGAGGTGACCCATGTGGACGAGCTGCGGGACGTCGACGAACGGTTCTCGGACGCGGTGCGCCCCGAGGAACTGGCCTCCCTGGCCAGGAACGTGAACGTCGCGTCCCTGATGGAGCTCCCGTCCAACGCGGACGAGGGGTACGTACCGGACTCGCTCGTCGGCTCGGTCGCCATCACGTCGGCGAACGCCCGGATCACGCTGTGGTTCCCCGTCGAGGACGAGGATCCCCCTGAGGGCGATGAGGTGGCGATGAGGATCGACCGGGGGCAGGTCCCGTTCGTGCTGCGCGCCTCGATGGCTCCTCCGAGCGTCCGCCCGGCCTTTGCCCAGTTGGCTCAGGTCGTCAACCGGCTCACCGGCCGCCCGCAGCTCTGACGCCGGATGAAGGCCATCCACGTCAACTCCACCGTGCCGTCCGTGCCGTACCTGGGGCGGCTGAAGGGCCCCGACGGCTACGAGGTGGAGGACTTCGAACTCCTCACGACCATTCTCTCGGCGGCCGCCTGGCGCCGCTTCAACGGCCCGGTCAAGCTGTACACCGACCGTGTCGGGGAGGCGTACTACCGGCGCCTTGGGATGACGGACCTGTGGGACGGCGGAATCGACACGGACGTACTGGAGTCGCTGCCCGCCTCCATCAACCACGACGTGTTCTGGACGGCCGGACGCGTCGCGGCCCTCCGGGCAGAGGCGGCCCCCTTCGTCTCGCTGGACACGGACCTCGTCGTCTGGGGAGCGATCGACACCCTGATCACCTCGGAGTTCATGGCGCTGCACCAGGAACCCCTGCACCACGGTGTGTACAGACCCCGGTGCGAACTGAGCACGCCCACCGGTTACGTCTGGGAGGAGTGGGACTGGGAGGCGCTCCCATGCAACGCCTCGCTGACGTACTACGCCGCTGACCGGCTCACCGAGACGTTCCATGCCAAGGCGATGGAGTTCATCCTGGGGAACCCGATCCGGCGGGAGGCCGAGAGCCGTCTGCCGGTCCACGACGTGTTCGTGGCCCAGCGGCTGCTGCCGATGTGCGCGCTGAGACTGGGAGTGCGACCGGCGTACTTCCTCGACTGGCCAGGGCCCGGGCTCAACAGCGAGACGATGGCCGACGGCGTGAGGAACCAACTGGTCACCCACGTCTGGGCCTACAAGGACCAGCTCAAGAGCGACCCGGACTGCCGGGAGTCATTCTGCCGCCGGTGCGTGGCCCGGATCCACCGCGACTACCCCGAACTCACGGGAATGGTGCGTCACATGCCCAGCATCCGGCGGTACCTGTCGTGAGGAAACCGCCGTCCGCGGGCCACGGCCGTCCCCGGGACCGTGGGAGGGGGCGCCGGGGGAGGGGCCGACGGTGAAGGCGATCCACGTCGTGTCCACCCGGCCGACCACGAACTACTACGTCTCGCGAGCCAAAGGCTCCCCCTACCGCCAGGAGGACTTCGAGGTCCTCACGACAGTCCTGTCGGCCCTGGAGTGGCGCCGGCACAACGGAGTGATCCGGCTCTACACGGATCCTCCGGGCCAGGAGTTCTACGACCGCCTCGGACTACTGGACCTCTGGGACGCCGGGGTCGATGCCCAGCTCCTGGAGTCGTCGTCCCAGGCGATCAACGGCGGCGTCTTCTGGTCCTTCGGGAAGATCGTGGCTCTCCGGCAGGAGGCAGCGCCGTGCTGCGTCATGGACATCGACCTCATCGTCTGGGACGACATCCGGCAGCTCGTCACCGCGGAAGTGATGAGCCTGCACGAGGAGTCACTCGGCTTCGCCGCCTACGTCGGCCGGGACCGCCTCGTCGCACCACCCGCATTCGACTGGAGCGGCCTTGACTGGTCGGTCGCCCCCTGCAGCGCCGCGCTGCTTGTCTTCACCAAGGACGCGTTCAAGGACGAATACGCAGACCGGGCGCTGTCGTTCATGGCGGGCAACCCGGTCCGGTCGGAGCCCGACAGGTCGGTGCCCGCACACCCGATCTTCGCGGAGCAGCGGCTCCTGCCCATGTGCGCAAGGGCGAGCGGCGTGCGCATCGGTTCGTTCCTGCGTGACTACACGGGCGCCGAGCTGTGGTCCGGACGAAAGAACAAGACATTCACCCACCTGTGGAACGCAAAGTCCCTCCTGCACAACAACCCGAGGAAGAGAAAGGAAATCTGCGCACGGTACGCCCGCAGGGTGCGACGGGACTACCCGGACGTCGCGAAGGTACTCGCGAGGTCCGAGCTCCTGCGGGAACACTTTTGAACGGCTGACGGCATGCCGCCCCCGTCGTACACCCCGTCGGACCGGGCCTCGAGCCGCCGCGCGACGGTGTGTCAGCATCATGCGACGCATGAGTAGCGGTACGCAGAGGAAGCCGGAGCCGGACCTGATGTCGCGCTTCGCCGTCGCAGCGCCTCGCCTCGGGAAGCCGCGATGAGGGCCCAAGCAGTTCTGCGTAGAGTTCCGACCCCTTGGCATCCGGCCACGGGGCCCGCGCAAGAAACCGTTCGGCAGACCACAGCGGCCCCTGCTACTTTCGCGGTGGCCGTGCGAGAGAACAAGGAGGTGGTACCCGTGAACGTATCGACATGGGTGCTCTCCTCCGGGGCCACGGTTGGGCGATAGGTCGTCCGGGAGCGCCGTTCAACAGCACTCCGAAAGGCACGACCATGGCCCTTCACTTCACGTCCGAACAGCGCCTCGACGACGGCGTCCTCGAACGCCCATTCCTCCTCGGCGATATCCCCGGCATCCTGTGGACGCCGGGATCCGCGTCCGCACCGGCGCCGCTGATCCTGCTCGGCCACCCCCCTCTCGGGCTGCGCAAGATGTACCCCCGGCTGGTGGACCGGGCCCGGCACTCCGCGGCAGATGGCTTCGCCGCGGCCACCATCGAGCTCCCCGGGAGCGGTGACCGGCCCCGTTGGGCCAGTGCCGATCAAGCCCACGCCGACCTGCGCCGGGCTCTGGATGCCGGCGAGCCGGTCAGCGACGAGATCATCGACGCCCTCATCCTTCCGCTCGTCGACAGGGCGGTCCCGGAATGGCAGGCCGCCCTGGACGCCCTCCTGCCGCTGCCCGAGATCGGCGGCCCGGTCGGGTACTCGGGGGGAGTGATCTCCATCGGTGTCCGCCTTGCGGCGGTCGACCCGCGCATCGTGGCCGCCGGTCTCTTCGCCGGGAGTTTCGTGCCTCGCGCCATGTTCGAGGAGGCCCGCCAGGTCACCATTCCGCTGCACGTCCTGCTGCAGTGGGACGACGTGGGGAACGACCGGCAGGCGGCCCTGGACCTGTTCGACGCCTTCGGCTCCAAGGAGAAGACCCTGCACGCCAACATGGGCGGACACACCGGCGTCCCGCAGTTCGCGGGGGATGCCGCGGCCCAGTTCTTCACCCGGCACCTGAAGCGAGGCCGGGCCGTCAGGCCATGAGCAGACGGTAAGCCATGCTGCTGGGATGCTGCTCGTCGAGGGCAGGTCCCGGTGTTCTTCTGCTGTTGATGCTGTGGGCCCCTGCCGACTCGGCAGGGGCCCACGCTGTGCGAAGCCATGAGCTGGTCGGTTTCCGCGGTGCTTCGGGCCTGTCCGTGAGCCGCCTCCTGACCTCGCGGCCCCTGCTGGGTGCTCGTCCGGCCGCCAGGTCAGGGGAAGAGGTGCGTCGGTGTCACCTCGTGTACGTGCACCAGGGCGTCGCACCACTCCTGGAGCGAGCCGCCCGTCATGCAGTGTTCGGTGTCGTGTGCCGGGCGGGCCCCGGGCCGCCCCGACCGGAGGCCGGCGGGACCGGCCGTGGAGTTGTCCGGCGGTGTGATGAAGGCTCCGCGGTCCTGTGCCCCCTGGAACTCGCCGATGGCCGGGGGGTCGATGCGTTACGGGTGTGGCGCCCGCTTCGCATTCTACGAAACGGCGATCCGGTGTCTGGTCCCGGAGAAGCCGGTCCCCTCTGCGAACCAGGTCAAGCGGTGTCAGTGGCGGTGAATACGGTTGGGTCATGAGTCTTTCGTTGAGCGTGTTTCTCGTGGATGTGTCGGCCACCCGCAACCTGGTGGGATCCCGTGACGAGCAGCTCCTGCAGGTGATCCGGGACGAGTTCGGCGAGGACCTGGCGCACGCCGACGACTGGTTCTCCGACCAGATCGCCCAGGGCGCGCCGACCGCGTCCGAGGCGCTGCGCGCAGTGGTGTATGGCGGTCCGTTCCCCAAGGGCGGCTCTCCCGAGGCGTTCCAGTACGCCTACGCCTACAAGCGGCTGGTCTCGCTGACCGGGGGGCGGCTGGACAACAGCTCGTTCTGCCCGTTCCGCGGGAGCTGGCTGGAGGCGGTGGACGAGGCCCTGCGCACTCTCGGGGTGACGGCGGTCTCGCTCGTGGACTTCGGCATGAGCGACGGGCTGCCGGGGGACGTGCCGTGGCCGGCGGAGTTTCCGGGCTGCGGGGAGTGGACGCATGAGCAGTGCCGTAAGGCTCTGGAGCAGTTGCAGGAGGCCGAGCGCGCGCAGCGCGTCCCGCCCGCGGAGCCGTCTTTGGCCCGCGCGGTGCGGGACTGCGCGGACTGGATCACCTCTGCGGCCCAGCGCCCGGGCCACGGCGTGATCGGGTTTCAGTCGTGAGCACGGGTGCAGCAGCTCCGCGCACCGACGTGGTGCCCGGCCAAGGCCGCGCACCGGCCGACCGCACCGCCACACGACGACCAGTGTTGAGCGCCAACTGCGGTCTACTCAGGCCGATCTAGGTACGCGTGCCCAGGCGGCGCGCCCCAACCGCCGCCTAGCATCCGGGCATGATTTCCGCAGAGCAGAGGGCCGGGGCGAGTGCGCCGGTGACGGCGCGACGGCCGCCGCCGGGCACGACGTCACGGGTGCTGGGCCGCGTCGCCGTCGCGATGCTGGCCCTCCCCTTCTTCCTTCCCGCGCCGGTGCGCCTCCTGCCCGTGTACCTCATCGGGCCCGCCGGGATCGGTGCCGTCATCTCCGGCCTTGTCGCCCTGCGCATGATGCGGGACCAGGAGCGGGCCGATCCCTCCCGGGCGCGGACGGGTATCGCGCTCGGCACCGCGGCCATCGTGCTCCCGCTGGCCGTGTTCCTCTGGGTGATGTGGGAGCTGAGCCAGATCTAATACTCCAGTGGGTCTTCGCCATATTTCGTCTGGTCAGAGGCGCTCTTTCGAGCCGAGCGGGCTGACGGTGCCTCAGGGGCCGCTTCCGGGAAGCCGTCGTGGGCGGCGGGCCGAGAGGTGCAGGCTCGGGGCATGATGACGGACTTCGTCACGGGACGCTGGAGTGCCGCGCTCGGGGATCTGTTCCTGCGGGTGAGCGGAAGGTTCGGCCGGGTCGAAGTGCGGCGCCGGATGCGGGATTACGTCCGGGGCCTGCTTGTGCCGGTGGGCCGCAAGAACAGCTGGCAGCTGGCCGAGTACGCCGGTCACAACGGCCCGTACGGGCTGCAGCACCCGTTCTCGCGCAGCAGATGCGACCCCGACCAACTCCGGGACGACGTGAGGGAGTACGTGGCCCGGCGGCTCGGCGCCCCGGACGGCGTCCTGGTCGTGGACGACACCGGATTCCTCAAGAAGGCCGTCGTCTCCGCCGGGGTGCAGCGGCGGTATTCCGGCACGGCCGGGCGGACCGAGAACTGCCGGATCGGCGTCTTCGCCGCCTATGCATCCCGCCGTGGAAGGGCGCTGGTGGACCAGGAGTTACATCTGCCCAGGTCATGGACGAACGACCTGGACCGCCGCAAAGCCGCCCGCATGCCCGCCGCTGTTCGGGATCTGGCGCATCGACCAGCTCATCGACGACGCCCCCGCCGATGCCTGGCAGCAGCCGTCCTGCGGCAACGGCGCCAAGGGACCGCGCGTCTACGACTGGGCCGCGGCGAAGCTGCCCGTCCATATCGTCTTCGACCCCGATCCGCCCACGCACAAGCGGTGGGTGCTGGCCCGCCGGAGCCTCAAACGCCCCGACGAAATCGCCTACTACCTGGCCTACGCGCCCGTCGGCACCATCGTCGAGAAGCTGGTCAGCGTCGCCGGCACCCGCTGGGCGATCGAGGAGTGTTTCCAGGCCGCCAAGGGCCAGTGCGGGCTCGACGAGTACGAAGGGCGACGCTATCCGGGCTGGTATCGGCACGTCACCCCGGCCATGCTCGCGCACGCCTTCCTCACCGCCATGACCGCGGCGGCGATCGAAAGGGGGGCGGCAGGAACGACACAGCCGACCTGGCCCCGCTCACCGCGGCTGAGGTCCGGCTGCTGCTGGCAGTTGTCGGCCCCCGGCCCGCGCACCGCGGTGTCGGCGCATTGACCTGGTCACGCTGGCGCAGACGCCACCAGGCCCTTGCCCGCGCCTGCCACTACCGCAGACGCACCCGCGCCTGAAGCAGCCTCACCGGACCAGCCCCTGAGGCGCCGTCAGCCCGCTCGGCTCGAAGGAGCGCCTCTGACCAGCGGGAATGACGAATCCCCACTGGAGTACTAGGCGGTGTTTCTCCGATCAGAGGGTCGTTGTGCTGGTCATGCTCAGCAGGGAGGATCTGACCGACGACGAGTGGGCGGTGCTGGAGCCGCTGCTACCCAGAAGCAACAACCGGTGCGGCCGGTGGCGGGATCACCGGCAGATGGTCAACGGGATCATTCACCGGCTCAGCGTCGGCTGCCAGTGGCGCAATCTTCCCGAACGCTTCGGCCCATGGCAGACCGTCCACGAGCGGCATCAGCTGTGGTCAGCCGACGGCACCTGGGAGAGGCTGCTCCAGCACGTCCAGGCCGAGGCCGACGCTACTGGGGACATTGACTGGAACGTCAACGTCGACTCGACCTCGATTCGGGCCCACCAACACGCCGCCGGGGCACCGAAGAAGGCCCCGCCTATACCGTCCACTTCTCCAAAAGGGGCCACACCAAGATCAGTTCAAGTGCGCGCGCAATTGCGCGACCTGCTGGCGGAGGCGGCGCGGCAGGCGAAGAACTCGGTCGCTCCCGCGGCGGGCTGACAACCAAGCTCCACCTCGCCGCAGATGGCAAGTGCCGCCCGTTGTCGCTGGTCATCACGCCGGGCCATCGGGCGGACTGCACCCAGTTCGAGAAGGTGATGGACAAGATCCGGGTATCCCGCACTGGATCGGGGCGCCCGCGTCGCATGCCCGACAGCGTGGGAGCCGACAAGGCGTACAGCAACCGCGCCACCCGCGCCTACCTGCGCCGACGCGGCACCCGGCACGTGATCCCGGAGAAGAAGGACCAGCAGGCCGGACGCCAGCGCCGGGGCAGCCAAGGCGGTCGGCCCCTGAGCTTCGACCCTGCGCGGTACAAGCAACGCAACACCTTGGAGCGGGCGATCAATAAGCTGAAGCAGTTCCGGGCCGTCGCCACCCGCTACGACAAGCGCGGATACGTCTACCTCGGCACCGTCACCGCCGTCGCACTCCTCATATGGCTCCGAATGCGATCGAGAGTCAAGGGCCTTCTGGCCAGACTCTGATGCTGTACTGACAGTGTGGAGTCGATAGCCGCAAGTGCGATCGCAGTGCTGGGCACCCTGCTGGGCGCGGGATTCACGCACCTCTTTCAGCAACGCACCAGTCAGCGTGGGCGAGCGTTTGAGCGGGATGAAAGGCTCAGGAGAGAGCGCATCGACGCGTTCTGTGTATATGCCGGAATCTTGGTAAATCTGCGCCGTGTGTTGGTCACCCGCTGGTACTGCGTTCACGAGGACCGGCCCGAGGAGCAGGCACGCGAGGCCCGGCAACGCTCGTACGATCTCCGCTCTGACGCGCAGGAGGCGCTGTTCCGCATTCAGATGCTTACGGATAGCGAAGAAGTCGTGCGTCAGGGGCGGGAGACCTTCAAGGCCGTGACGAATGTTCATTATGCCGACGACGCAACCGAGTTGGACAGACGGCGCAGAGCTACCACCGAGTTGATCGATCGCTTCGTGGCCCTTGCTAAGCGGCACACCGCCTGAGGTTCAAGTAGTTCCTCAGGTTCCTCTGCGCCAATGAGATCGGAGAGACACCGCCTAGGGGCGGCCTGGCGTCGCCTCTGGGACAGGAAGGTCCAGCCGACCGGCAGCCGTGGCCCGGAGCTGATGGCGGAGCCGTGGGCCAGGGCATGCAGCGTGGATTCGACACGCGGCGGAATGTGCTGCTCGCAAGGCGCCCAGGAGACGTTCGACAGCTGGGTGGGCAGACCGAGGCAGGAGTGGAAGTCCTTGAGGCGGCGGTGAGCGACTACGGCGTGTGCGGGGCCGCCCCGATGACCGCCCGCATCAGCACATCGTGTCGATGCGGCGGATGGCTACGGTGTGCAGGAGGTGCACGAGCGGTTGGACGCAGTAGAGAGTCTTGCCCAGCCAAAGGGGTGTCAACTGTGGCTGGTGCGTGGAGAGACAGGTGTGGGCTCTTCGCAGTGTGCTTCTCCAGTCCGCGTTTGCGAGGCCCCGTTCCGCTGCCGCTGCCAGGCCGATGGCCGCGTAGGCGGTTTCTTCGGCTGTTGAGCCGTCCGTTCCCCACCCGCCGTCGCTGTTCTGGGTGCGGGATATCTGTGCCGATGCGTTGGCGGACAGGGAGTGGGCCAAGGGGTGATCGATTCTGGACATGACGCGTGCCATCTCGCCCAGCGTGTAGGTCGGCGAGAGGTGCCACTTGCAGGTCTGGGCGCGGTGCTGCGTGGTCTGGGTCTGCAGCCAGCGCAGTACAGGGAGCAGTCGGTTGTGGTCCTGTTCGAGGTCGAGGAGCGCGGCCATGTGGATGTTGGTGGTGAGTGAGGGGTCGTGTTCGAAGAGGAAGGTCCGGTAAGCGTCACTACCGGGCTCGATCATGCGGTCGAGAGTCGCGGCGCTGGGCGCGGGCCGGCTGGTGATGCGGGCGGCGACGGCTGCGCATGCGGTGCTGTCGGTGTCGCCGGGGATTGTGGTGCCGGCGCCGACGGTGCACAGCAGCCCGGAGGGATGGTGCAGGTCCCGGGAGAGTTCGTCCAGGGCGCGCGGTGCACAGGGAGGGTCCTGCGGGGTGTCCAGTTCGTGATGGAACATGACTGTCCATGCGGTGACGAAGTGCGGCACCTGGTCCAGATAGGCGGTGTTCTCGGGAACCCGTGAGTGGAGGTATTCCTGGAGCTGGGCGAGGCGGCGGCCGTTGATCGGCCTGCCACGGCGTTCGTATTCGAGGAGGAAGACCGCGGAAGCGCCCGGGGAGTTGGCGATGGAGCCGTTGGGGGCCTGGAATGCCTCCAGGAACCGGGCCGTGTCGACGGCCGGGTCTCCGTAGACCCGTTCGGCGCAGTAGCCGGCGATGGACAGCGCCGGATTGTAGAAGTCCTGCCACATACGCATGTGTTCCCACTTGACGCGTTCGCGCTTGGTGATGCTGCGGACGGGGTCCGGGTGGGCGGGGGCGCGCCAGCCTCGTGCGGTGCTGATGCGGTCGAGTACGTCCACGAGCCCGCCGAACGTCAGGGTTTCCGGCCCGGGCGTAGGGCTGGCGGGCACCATGCCCGCAAGGGAGTCGCGTGCCCGGTCGGCCGACTGGTGCATTCCGGCGTTGCGCAGGGCGACGGAGGAGGCGTACGTGGAGATGTAGGCGTCGAACCAGCATCGGTGTGCCGGCGCTCCCCAGGTATCAGGGCCCGTCGTGTGTGTCAGCAGCCAGTCCAGGCACAGGGGTTGCTGGGGGCCGGAGACCAGGGAGACGGCCGCGATGTCGTACACGGACGGTGACAGGTCGAGGAGTTGGGGCACTTCGCTCTTCACCGCGCCTCACCCCTCCCCTTCTGCGGGGCACCTTCGCTGTGGGCGTCGGTGGTGTCCTGAGCGATCCCGAAGACATCTTCGAGGGTGTGGAGGTTCGCGGCGATGTCGGGGCCGTGGTGGTAGCGCTCACAGCTCATGTGCCAGTCGTGACTGCCGCGAAGCAGTGTCCTCATGTGTGTCAGGCAGTGCTCAGCGGCATGTTGGACGTCAGGGGGAAGCTGCAGGGAACGGACGAGATCAGGCAGTTCCTGGCTGGCTTTGAGGAAGTCCTCGACCCGGTCGGCGATCATGGCGCGGACCTGGTCCACCGCCTGCTGGGGGGTGAGGGCTCGCTGGGCCTGGAGGGCGATTGCCAGGTTGTTCAGTTCTCCGAAGGCTGACTCCCTGGTGTAGCTCAAGAGGTCGTTGGTCCACATGACGATGTCGGCCGTGCTCCACAGCAGGGTCTGGTAGGGGGTGCTGCAGTAGACGGTGTCGGGAAGCCATACCTGGTGGATGTGGTGCTGAAGGTCGTGGACCAGGGTGACCCAGCCAGTTTTGGCGCGGAGTTCGATGCAGGTGGCGATGTCCATCGGGGTGTGAGTGGCCCGGTGGAGAGAAGCCCGTAGCTCGGCCCGGAACTGCGAGGAGAGATGATCGTAGAAGCGTTGGCGCCACCGGGCCTCGCTGCCAGGAGCGGTGCGCTGCCAGAGGTCGGCCAATGCCGCCATGGCGGGGATCGGCGGGGTCTGCGGGCCGGCGTCGCCACGAAGGACGGCGCGGAATTCGTCCAGTACCGGGGCCAGACAGTCGGGGCGCAGGCCGGCGGTGGCTTCATCGATCTGGTCTTCGAACACCACGGCCCAGGTAATCCAGTCGGTGAGCAGCTGCAGCGCGGGCCGGCTGTCGAGGGTGGGGGCGTAGAAGGAGCACAGTTCGAGGCGGTACCGCCTGAGGCGTTCCGCGGCTGCTTCGGTGGTGACCAGGCGGAAGCGGCGGGCCCACTCCAGTGTGGCGGGGTACAGCTGGTCCTGCAGGGGGTTGTTCTGCGAGACGGCGAGGGGGAGGTCGATCGTGGGGATGGTGATGTCCGTGGTCATCTGTCCTCCATGCCGCGGCCGTGCGGGTGGGTGGGGTTCGTGAGGTCTTTGTGTCGCTGCTGGCGTGCGGGGCGCAGGTTGTCGCGGGCCGTGGGCGGGAACACTGTCCGGCTGCCCGGAGCAGTACCGGCCAGGGCGCCGTCGGGCGCGGCGCTGTGGTCGGCTCTCATCCCCGCCATGGCGCCGACGGCGCCTGGCCGGGCGGGCCAGGACGGGCCGGCGGGGAGACAAGACGCAGGCGCAGGCCCCTGGGCTGGAACGTCATGCGCGGCTTGGGCGTGCGGAGACCAGCCGAACCGGGATGTTCCAGGTGCCAGCGACCGACGATGGCAGCCAGCGTGAGGACGGATTCGGTGAGCGCGAACTGGTCGCCGATGCACCTGCGGGCGCCGCCGCCGAACGGCACGAAGGCGTGGCGCGCCGCGGCGGGCTGCGCCGCGCCGTTCCACCGTCCGGGCTCGAAGCGTTCGGGATCGGGATACAGGTCGGGGCGGTGTTGGAGGAGGTATGGGCTCAAGACGAAGGTGGTGCCGGCCGGGATGGGGTGGCCGCCCAGGGCGGTGTCGGCCGTGGTGAGTCGCGTCGAGAGCCAGATGGGCGGGTAGAGGCGCAGGGCTTCGGTGACGACGGCGCGGGTCAGGGACAGCCGGTCGGGGTCGGCACCACCGGCCTCGCGCATACGACCGGCCTCATCGCGCACCTCGTGTGCGAGGGCGGGGTGCGCGGCGATCAGGTGCAGGGACCAGGCCAGTGCCACCGCAGTGGTTTCGGTTCCGGCGAAGAAGAACGTCATGACCTGGTCGATGCACTGGGCGTCCGACATGCCCTGGCCGTCGCCCTCGCTGTCGCGGGCGTCCAGGAGCATCGAGAGCATACGACCGGTGCCTCCGCGAGTGCGCTGCTCGGCGATGTACGCGGCGATGATGGCACGCAGGCGTCGGGAGGCGCGGCGGTGCCGGGTGTTGACCGGTGTGGGCAGGGCGTTGAGCCAGTCCGGCTGGAGCGTCCGGCGGTAGGTGCCGGCCACCAGGGTGGCGATGTCGGCGGTCGCTTGCTCCATGGCGGTGGTGTCCGGTCCGGTGCCGAACAGCGTCGCGATCAGCGCTCGGGAGGCGATACGTGTGGTCTCGTGCAGGACATCGATGATCTGGCCCTCG
The DNA here is from genome assembly GCF_055591765.1 of Streptomyces sp. NPDC041205. Classification (NCBI taxonomy): domain Bacteria; kingdom Bacillati; phylum Actinomycetota; class Actinomycetes; order Kitasatosporales; family Streptomycetaceae; genus Streptomyces; species Streptomyces sp. NPDC041205. The sequence goes on from NZ_JBVIZH010000004.1 coordinate 604,206, forward strand.
TGCCAGGCGCTGGTGGCCTCGTCGATCTGCACGGCCATCGTCCGGGCGTAGCCGCGCAGCAGCTGGGGGTGGAACGCCGGCTGCAGGAGTCGGCGCTGACGGCGGTGCTGGGCATGGGGGCAGAGGGCCACGTTGTTGCCCAGGAAGTCGCCGACCCGGTCGTAGATCGGGCCGCCCTTGTCGAATACGCGGTCGTTGACCAGAACCTGGTGCAGCAGCTCGGGATCGCACACAGCGATCGCCGGGTGGGAGCCGAGGCGGACGGCGACCAGGTCGCCTTGCTGCGGGAGCGACCGCAGAAAGCCCAGCGGATCGCGCAGCAGCGGGACGGCGTGCCCGAGCAGCGGCAGCGCGCCGGCGGCGCGGGGAATGGGGGCGGTGGGCGGGGTGCCGGTCGTGGTCATGGCGTAGCCTCCGGGAGCTGCGCACGGACGAAGTCGCGTAACGGATCGAGGAGTTGTGCGACGGACGATGATCCGGGGCGGCGGCCAGGTGTGCGGGAGCCCCCGGCACGGACCGGACGCCCTCGCCCGTCCTGCGGGAGCGAGGACTCACCGGTGGCCATCAGGGCGATCCGATCAGGGTGGAGGCGGCCGCGCGCAGAACGGCACCCGCGGCCGGAGGCAGGCCGACGGCCTCCAGCGCCCGCAGGGCCCGGCCGCGGCGCTCCTCGATCAGCCGCTCGACCTCGGCGCGGGCACCGGTGCCCTCCAGCACGGCACGGATCTGCGCCACCTGCCCCGGCCCGGGCGGCGTCCCCTGGCTCGGGCCCATGAGTAGATCGCGCTCGCCTCCGACGGCCCGGCGCAGGGCCAGGGCATGGAGCACGGTGTGCTTGCCCTCCCGCAGGTCCTCGGCCACAGGCTTTCCCGTCTGCGGTGTGTCGCCGAACGCGCCGAGCAGGTCATCACGCAGCTGGAACGCCTCGCCCAGGGGCAGACCGAAAGCGCTCAGAGCCGCGCACACACCGGCATCCGCTCCGGCCAGCACCGCCCCGAGCTGCAGCGGCCGCTCCACGGTGTACTTCGCGCTCTTGAACCGGGCAATGCGCAGCGCCGCCTCCAGATCAGTGCTCGGGCAGCCGGTGCCCAGCAGGTCGAGGTACTGCCCGTACATCAGCTCCGTGCGCATCCCATCCAGCACCGACGTCACCGCAACGAACCGATCCGCACCCAGTCCGGCCGTGTGCAACAGCTCGTCGGACCACACCAGAGCCAGATCCCCGAGCAGCACGGCCGCATCCACGCCCAGCCGCGCCGCGCCGGGACGCCCCCCATGGCGGGCGGCGAAGGCTTCATGGGCGCTCGGCCGGCCCCGGCGCGTGGCGCTGCGGTCCATGACGTCGTCGTGCACGAGGGCGAAGGCGTGGAACATCTCCAGCGACGCGGCCACCTGCAACACCGGACCCTCATCACCGCATCCACCGGCCGCGCACCAGCCAGCCACGCACAGCACCGGACGGACTCGTTTGCCGCCGCCCAGCACCAGATCCCGCAGCACCTCAACGATCTCTGGGGGGAAGCCCTGCGCGGCCGCCAGACGCGCCTTGGCACCCAGGAAGGCGGCCAACCGCTCCTCGACAGCACTCCGCACGCCGGCAGGGTCGAACACACAGGCGGGGAGCGCGACGGTGGTCTCGGACAATCGATTCTCCTTCGACCAGCAAACCGGCGAGCACACTTCCGGACACCCCGCACCTCCCCCTGACCGGCACACGACACGCTGGGCATGGGGGTCGCACAGAAGCACACCGACGCCCGAAGCGGCGCGTCACGCACGCGATGCACAAAGAGGCTCAAACCTCGATCTTGATCCACGACGTCTCACCTGGCCCTACGGTCGCTCTACGGAGTGACCACAGGGCATGAGGACGACCCTCCGCGCGATCCTGAACTCCGCTAAACACGCAGCCAGTTCACAAGACAGATGCAAGACGAACGTACGGGGGCCGGTCAGCAAGGGAAAGGCGCTCACACTTCGAGAGCACGGAGGCCGGCGAACCGATGCACCACTTCACCAGATGCCCCCTCGACGACAATGGCCGGAGCTGATACCTCATGGCCTCGCCGAGAGAACCGTCACGCCACGACCGAACGGTCCGTCAACCTCGCGCAGGACGAGCTCGTTAGGGGCGTGCTGCGCCCCAGGACGGCAGCCGTACAACGGCCTTGTTGCCGGGCGTGACCCGGCTCCGAGCCACTGACCAGACGGAACAGGCAGACAGACGGCAAGCTCAGAGTCCATGGAACTGGCGGAATACATACGCATTGCGCCCCCGATCGAGGTACACCCGACAAAAGGTCATCGACCCGACGGTGACGTCGTCCACGACGTACGCCGAACAGCCCCCAGCGGCGCATTCGCCTGGCCGGACAGGACATCGATGTTCGTCGTGCACACGACGATGCAGAATCGTCACGTCCAACCGCTCGAGCGTGTCCGCATCAGGGTGTCACGCAGTTCGTTGGCGTAGGCGATGCGCAGATGCAGATCGGCGGGGTGGCCGGGGAGCGGGGCAGACCCGATCACTACGGCAGCCTAGCCATCTGCGGCCACGGGAACGCAGGCGCTGCTCACGGCACACGGATCAGCCTGATGCGGGTGGATCCAGTCGGTAGACGCCAGGCCGGGGGCGGAACGCCCTGGATGGTGTAGGCGAAACGGAGGCTGTCCGTGTCCCCGCCGTATGGGCCCACCGGGATGAGACCGTCGTCGAGACTGAGCGTGCACTGGAAGTAGCGGTCCTGTTCCACATGCGGTTTCACCGAGATCTCACCCCCGTGCCCGTGCAGTCGGTACAGCTCGTGGTCAGCCCACGCCTCGTCTGTTTCGAACGGCCCGTACGGTCTTCCATCGCGGAAGGCCAACGAACGCTCACGGTACAGCTCCAGAGCCCGTCTCCCGGCATCAGCACGCAGCACCGCGAGACGCACCGCCACTACCAACTGGTGTGAGATGAGACCAGAGTTGTCATCGACGCCGTGGCAGGTGGAGCACAGGACAAGAATGTTCCGCCAGTGATTGAACCGGCGCCGTGCCGCGGCTTCCGAGGTGCAGTAGGCTCTGCTCTCGTGCCACGGCACGACGTGGGCATCCTGGAGCAGTGGCTTGCGGGCGTCCGAGCACGCCGAGCGCGCTGTAGAGGCCGTCCCGCTCGGAGCGGGTGCACGGCCCCGGCAGAGGTTGTTCTCGCGGAGCGTACTGGTCCAGCCAGCGTTCGATCTTCTCCCACGACGCATCCGCCGACACTCGTGTCCTCCGCTCGCCGACAGACCGGCACCACATAGGAAATCATCAGATGCGTGCTACGGGCACGGGTCGGTCAGCACTCCTGCCACGGGGCGCTGCTGTTCTCGGTAAGCGCCCTGCCCTTGATACGCGCCTCCTCATCCTTTGAAGGCGCCATCTGCTTATTGCTCCGCGTCGTCATTCCACCCGCCGCCGAAGAGAGCCGCCAACGCCGAGGTTGGCTGCTGCGAGGTTTTCGATGTCACGCTTGATCCGCGACCAGATACCCTCTTGCGGGTTGAGGTCCGGTGCGTAGGTAGGCAGCTGGAACACGGTGAGCCACGAGGCGTTCGCGTCGATGAACAACCGCAAGGACTTGGCCTAGGCCCACCTTTGTCGCTTCTGGCCACCACCCTGGGAACTGCCGCCACCTCCAGAACTCGGACACGCAGGCCGTTTCTGGTGCTCAGTCCTGCCCGCGGCCCGCTCGGGCAGGAATCAGCGTGAGCCCTCCCGCCGCAGAACGCAGCATGGATCCTGCCCGCTCGATCTCCCGACCGGTGAGTTCATGACGGCGCATCACGCCACCATGATCTTTGAAGACGGACCCTAGATCTGCCGAGAGTGTCGAGCGGGCCCTGCCACCGCTATCGGCTGGCTGGAAGGTCGTCCGCAGCGTCGGATTCTGACACGCCCGGGACCGGTGCCGGGGGGTCATCAGGCTCGTTGGCGTGATCGGCTGGCCGGTAGCCTCGCTTGTCGGTCGAGAGGGTCTGTGTCTCTTGTTCGGGCGGTGGAGAGTCAGGATCTGCGGTGCGTTCCATTGTGCGCCCCTTCCTCTGCTTGGGGGAGTTCTAGTATTTCCAGTACATCGATGTCGTCGGCCCGGATGTAGACCCCACCTGTTCCGTGAACGCGTCGTCCAAATGTGCCGTCCGGATTCATGTGACGCTGGGATTGCAGGAAGAGGTCTGCGGGGTGCGGAAACGCGGATGCATTGGAGGCACTTCCGTACCACCCTCCTACCCATCCACCGTCTTTGAGTCTGGCTCGGACGAAGCACGGGCCTCGTGCTGAGAACAGAGCGTCCCAAGCGGTGGGAGTCTCGTCCCGGCGCGATGCGTGACTCCGGCGCAGTACGAAGGACTCACCACATGCCACGGCCGTGGGCACAGCGATGACCAACGCGAGAGCAGTCAGCCCTGCCTGGCGAGGCTGGCGGCTGATGCTCGCGAAGATCCCTGACTCATCGCTGCTCAGCAGTCGGACGAGTTGCGGCCCGAATGCCATGAGGTACAGGGAATCGAGCGTGACGCTTGCTGCGGTGGCGCGTGCGAGCCTGTTGGTAACTTCCTGCTCTGGTGGGCGAGATCCGAGAAGGTGTTCTCTCACCGACAGGTAGACCAACCCAGGGAGGGCGGTCAGTAGAAGTATGGCCAAGCCTTCAACAGTGGTGGGGAGCATGATTGCCGCCAGCGTGAACCGGACCGAAGTGGATGTGCGAAGCCCATAGGTCGGGCCGGTCGGGGTGTGCTGTGCGGATCTTCACGACGGCTTGGTGAAGGGCAGCAGCTGCCTGGCCGGTGGCGAGCGTGCCATCGGCAGTTCGTAGCCCCGCGTAGAAGTCGGTGGCGATGTCCTTCGCGACAGGACTGTTGATCGGCCACAGGGTGCCGATGACGTGGCGGAAGCCGGCCAGGGAGAACGCGGCCGAGAGGTGAACAGCCTCGTCCTCGAACCCTTGCCCGCCGACGGCGGTTTGACACGCGGACAGATAGGCCAGATCCGCGCCGGTGAGGTTCAGCCTGCCCAGTTCCAGCACACTCAGCGTTCCATCGTGCAGTTTCAGTTGCCCGACTGCGGGATTGACGAGGTCCTGGTAGCCGTGGCACGCAAAGTGGACGACTCCTGCTTGTGGCAGCGCCTTCAGAGTCTTGTCGCGTGTGGCCTTTCTGCCAGTCAGCAGCAAGGGGGAGAAGGGGCGCAGCGCGTCGACCTCTTCCTTGAATGGCTGATCCTTCTCGGGCGCCACGACCAGTACACTCCCATTCAGAGAGGTCTGGCGCGCCGAGCGGTCGAGTGAGTGAATGGTCGGTGCGTAGGTGGAGACCACGTGATCCAGTACCGCGTCCTCGTCCCTGCCCGCCGCGTGCAGCGGCAGAAATGCCAGTGGACCCGCCGGAACCCAGCAGACGGGCGGCGCCGACTCAGGGCTGCTGGCTGTCGTGTGGCCCAGGGCGTCCAGCACGGGGGCCGTGACTGTGTCCCACAGCCAGGCGAGGATGTCGGTCACATCCTTTAGCAATTTCACCTGTTCGGCGTCGTGGGTACGCTCCGCGCTGTAGTCCAGCTGGGCCGTGGCGTGTAGGAAAGCAGTCGCTTTTTCTTCAGCCTGGTCGCGCCTCAGGTCGTGGAGCGGGACGACGTCGAAGGAGTCAGGTGTGAGGACGAAGGAATCGCAGCGGCGCGTGGCCGTGTTCACCACCACGACAGTCGCCCCTGCGGCTTCGGCCACCTGCTGAAGCCGGTCGCACGTTGGCCTGTGGCGGAAGTCTTCAAAGCCGTCCAAGCCCCGGACCTGGGCCAGGAGATCTTCCCTGCTCCGGGCGTGTCGGCGGCGGACGACCGGGTCGGTCCGCATGGTCGACGGTCTGTCAAGCAAGGCATCGAGTTGCTCGATCTCGATGGCGAGGTCGCGATAGCCGGTCCGCAGGGCGTCGAGGTCGCGCAGGTCGAACTCTTGGGAGAGGAACACACCACGACCCTGCTCAAGCAGTTCCACTGCTGTCCGCGACTGTCCGGACAGCAGGGCACAGGCCGCAGCCTCGGAAGCTATGCCGGAGAGCCCAGTCGAACCTAGGTAGCCGAGGCGATCGGTTTCAGAAATACCGTGCCACGCCAGATGCGGGAGCATGCCGACGACTTCGCCGTACGCGGTCGTCGCCTCGGCCCAGTCCTTGCCGGCTGCTGCCAGTTGGGCCCAGCCCCTCCCTGGGCGGATCCGGTCCCAGTGGGGCGAAGTGGTGCTCCGGGACGCCTCCTCGAAGTACGCCATCGCCTCTCGCCGGGATGGGTTCGACGCTGTGAGCTCAAACCGCGCGTGCAAGCACTCTCCGACATTGGCCAGCAGCCGTGCCTTATCGGGGCTCCCGGGGGGGAGCGTTTTGAGGGCGCCCTTACCCACACTGATCGCTTCGGCGAGACAGTTCGGATCACCGGTGTCGGCGAACAGCCCACGCAGTGCCAGACAGAGATTGGTCTTGCGTCCGGGCAGCGAGGCGGAGCCGACCGGGGTCAGATCGACTGACTTGCGCAGCACCTTGACGGCCTCTTTGATGTCATCGACGTCTTCGGACGTGCGATGCCGGATCTCCAGGGCCATACCGAGGTTGGACAGGCACTGAGCCAGATGGTCGTGAGCCGTGGGCGACTCGACTGCGTTTCGCAAGCCCGCGATAGCCAGATCTAGTGCTTCGAGATCGTCGGTGCGCTCGGCCAGGCTCATCAAGGCTGTACTCGCATTCGCCAAGTACGCGGTGCGTACTGGGTTCTGCGGGCTGGCCAGGCGGGCGGCTGCGAACAGTTCGCTGATTGAGTCCTGGATGTCCTTGTGCGCGCCGTCGCGCAGGAATCGTTGCCAGAGGGAGATGCCCAGCTGGCCATGGAGTTCGGGGGTCAGTAAGGGAGTGAAGGCCATGGAATCAAGCAGGGTCTGCAGTCGTCGAATCTTCGCGTCGAGGTCGCTCAGCAGTGAGATTTCGGCCATGGCGCGGGCGAGGATCTGCTGTTCGGTGTCTGGGTCGTCCCCGGCCAGGCGGCGCAGTTCGTCGATCGTCCGTTGTACGAGTCCGGGCAACCCCAGGTATTGCTCCTTTGCCTCAGGCGACTTCGGAGGATGGGCGAAGGTGCTTTTGAGGTGGTGTTCAAGTGCGAGACCTAGTTCCATCTCCTTCCTGCCCGGCTCCATGGGCAGCCAGACAGCCCGGAACCGCAGGAAGTTGACCACCCCGATCAGCAGTCGGAAGTCCGGGTCGGTCCGGAACGTGGCCAGGGCCTCGATGATCTCTCTGCGTGCGGCGTCGTCCGTGAGCACTGAAGTTTCGCGCGTACGGACCCAGTGGTCCAGCCGGTCCTTGAGAGGGCCCGGCAGGCCGTCGTTGGGCCGCTCTTCGGAACTCGGCACGGCATCCCCCTCGATAGTTCCTTCACTTCGATCCTCGTCCGATTTCAGGAACGGACAACAGGCCAAGGGGGCCTTTGGCTGGGCCGTGTGGTCTATTGCCGATGTTCCTGCCGGACGTGCGCATAGAGCCAAGATCGAAGACAGGCTCATCCATGCCAGTCGGCGTCGTACCGCTCGTCTGGAGGCTGAGCCGACCCGGATGACGCGAGCGCATCCTTCATCAATTGCGCTCCGCTGTCAGAGGGTGTCCCAGGCGACCAGAGGAAGATGAAGGCAACACACCTGGACTTGACACAGAATCGAGCTGGAACAGGCCGATGGTGTCGCTGCCTTGGATGAGCTTGAACGCCCAGAAGTCATTCAGAGGCACCTGCTGGTTGTTGTCGAGGTCGATGTCCTTGCCGTGCACCCGGCGGATCTCCTGCACCGCGTAGACCAACGCGGGCTGCATGCGTACGCCAAGGACATCCAGCTTGAGCAGGCCGAGGTCCTCGACGTTCTCTGGGGGGCAGGCAAACGTGGTGTGACGTTGCCTTGACCTCTTCGTTGGGGTCTTGGCGACGGTTCTCCGGGGGTGTGGCTTAGCGACAGATCGTTGTGATCGGCACGTGGAGAGGAAGAGGAATGCGGACATTTCCTGTGGCGCTACCCTCGGGCAGTCGGTACTGGACGGTGGTCGACGAGCGCTACGAGGTCGTTGAGGCAGCCGATCGGTTCCTGAGAGAGACCCGGCTGGCGAGGGGGGGCGGGCGGAGACGACGACGAAGTCGTACGCCGAGGGGGTCGCCTTGTTTCTGCGGTGGCGTGAGGCCACGGGCAGGGATTGGCGGACGGCGGCCAGGAAGATGGGGTTGTTCCTGTTGTGGTTGAAGTGGACGCCGGGCAGGGGCAGATGCCCCGGTGGTCTTTCCTGGTCCGGGGGCCAAGCCGGTGCGGCAGGAGCTCCGGCGAAACAGGTCCTCACGGCCGTGCGAATGTTCCTTCTGCACGCCGTGGCGGAGAAGACAGTGCCGGGATGGGTGCTGGAGCAGATCTACGAGGTCGGCGACACCGGTGATCTGCCGGCCGAGGCTCAGGGTGAGAGCGGGGCGATGCGGCTTCGGGCACGGCATCGGGTTCAGGAGCCGGAGACGGAGATCGACCGGGCCAGCGATGAGCAGGTCGTGGCGATGTTCAGGGCCTGCTGGTCGGCCCGGGACCGGCTGACGGTCCTGCTACTGTCTCGGTTCGGGCTGCCTCCGGGGCAGGTTGGCGGGCCTGTATCGCAGCGACCCGCATCTGATGATGAACTCCAGGCCGCTGGGCTGTGATCTGGAAGGCGCCCACGTCCATGTGGTCCGGCGGCAGAACGAGAACGGGGCCTGGTCGAAGTCGAAGAAGCCTTGGGCGATGCCAGTGGACTTCCTGGTGGTCCAGGCTTTCGACCAGTACGCGCTGGAGCGGCACGAGCGACTGCCCTCAGGCGGCAGCGGTTTCCTGTTGGTGAACCTCTTGCGTCCGTCTTACGGCGAGCCCATCACGCCGGACGCTATCGGCGAACTCTGCGAGTCGTTGTCCCGGAGGGCGGGTCTGGACCGGTTGGTCACGCCGCGGATGTGGCGGCACGCGATGGTCAGCAATCTCGTCGACGCCGGTGGAGCTCTGGATGAGGTCCAGGCCCTCCTCGGTCAGAAGGATCCGAACTCACCGCGGCCCTATCTGCATCCCAGCCGGGCCCGGCTGCGGGAGGCGGTCGAGCGGGTTCGTCGCGGGCGCGCCGGGACTGGCCGGACATCGCTTCTCGGTCACCAGCGGTGACTCACTGTCACTTCGCTTGCAGGGGAGGCGAGTCAAGGAGATCCGATGGTGCACAGGTGCCGTGCGGGGCGTGCAATCAGGCTTGCCCGGGTGTCCGATGACGGTCGGGGTCGGCGCCCTGCCCGGCGTCTCCCCCGGGCGAACGGCTGTTGCGCGGCCCGTGCGGGCCGCGCAACAGCCGGTGCGTCAGTGCAGCCGGTGCGTCAGTACGCGATCAGGCCGCCCGTGTGCCGGTCGAACTTCAGGTAGAACTTCTTGCCGTCGGGCACGTCGGTCACGGCCGTGTCCCACACGCCCTGCGAGAGCCAGCGCTTGGGGTAGCACTTGTGCGGCTGGCCCGGGCCCTTGTCGAAGCAGGCCTGCACATACGCGCCGGCCCTGGCCTTCACGTTGACGTCGGCGCACTGGGAGGTGGTCTTGGCCCACTTCGGATAGGCCGGCCACACCTTGTTCGTCGTGCCGAAGGCCTTTGCGCTGCCGTAGCAGGACATGGGGGCGACGTCCGCCGAGGCCGTGAGGGCGCCCCCGGTGAGCAGTCCTGCGGTCATGGTCCCTGCGGCGAGAGCTGTGGCGATCTTCCTGCGAGTGTGCATGCTTCTCCTTCGTCCTGTGGTGGTTTGACGATTCCTGCGGCGGACGCGAACGGCGCCTGCGTGTGCCCCGCGGGAAGGAAGGTGCGGGAAGCGCCCGACGCCCCAAGGGTGCGAGGGGCGCGCCGTTCGGTCGGTTCGCCATCGAGTCCAGCAGGGTGGGAGTTGTTGCGCTGCCGGGTCCCGGGCGTGAAACAAAGCAGCTCACAAGCCCGGGTTGGCCGGATGGTGGCTTTCCCGGTGGTAGGGAGCGTGTTGGTATGAGCCGCCGCTGCTGCTCATGCGGACGGTACGGGGGAAGGAAGCGCCATGGGGCGTCCGGAGGCGGACATCGATCCGGGACAGGGGCCAATCCAGCAGTTCGCCTCAGAGCTGCGCAAGCTACGCCAGGAAACGGGTGGCATCACCTACCGGCAGATGGCCCGGCAGGTGGAGTTCTCCGTCGCCACGCTGTCGCGGGCCGCCGCGGGAGACCAGTTGCCGTCCCTGCCAGTGGTGCTGGCGTACGTCAGAGCGTGCGGCGGCGACCCATCGCAGTGGGAACGGCGCTGGCGTGAGGCGGCCGCGGAGGAGGCCCGCCGGAACTACGTCCCATCGGACGACGAAGAGGCCCCGCCTCCCTATCGGGGGCTGGCCCGCTTCGACGTGGGCGATGCCGACCTCTTCTTCGGCCGCGACGAGCTGACCGAGGACCTGCTGCGCAAGGTGGGCGAGCACCGTGTGGTGGTGGTGTTCGGCCCGTCGGGCAGCGGCAAATCATCCCTGCTGCGAGCGGGCCTGATTCCACGGCTGCGGAACCTCGACGGATCCTTGCGGCCGGCGGCGGTACGGATCCTCACCCCGGGGGAGTGTCCCTGGCGGACCCACGGGCGAGCGCTGGACCCCGCACCCGGTGAGGGAGACACCTGGCTGGTGGTGGACCAGTTCGAGGAGGTCTTCACTCTCTGCCACGACCCGTGCGAACGCGCCGAGTTTGTTGCCCGGCTGCTTGCCGCGCACGATCCCGTCGCCCGGCTGCGCGTGGTGCTGGGAGTGCGCGCCGACTTCTACCCGCATTGTCTGGCCGATCCGGGCCTGGAGGACGCGGTGAGGCAGAGCAGTCTGCCGGTGGGCACGATGGACCGCGAGGGACTGCGGGCGGCGATCGTGAAACCCGCCCAGGCAGCGGGCGTGAACGTCGAGCGGGCGTTGACCGCACGGCTCGTCGACGAGGTGGAAGGGGAGCCGGGCGGACTGCCCCTGCTGTCCCACGTGTTACGGGAGACATGGCGCCGCCGCCGGGCACGCCTGCTGACCGTGGGAGCGTACGAGGCGAGCGGTGGTCTCCACGGTGCGGTCGCGCAGACCGCCGAGGAGATCTACACCAAACTGCCGAAGAACCGCCAGGAGGCGGCCCGGCAGCTGTTCCTGCGTCTGATCTCGCCGGGAGAAGGCTCGCCCGACACGCGGCGCCCCGTGCGGCGCGACGAGTTGGACTTCTGTGAGGAGGGCGGCGTCGCGGCGGTCCTGGCCGAACTGGTCCGCGCCCGGCTCGTCACCGTCGACGACGACACCGTCGGCCTCGCACACGAGGCCCTGATCACCGCCTGGCCGCGCCTGCACGCGTGGATCGAGGACGATCGTCAACGCCTCATCACTCACCGCCAGTTGACAGAGGCTGCCCGCGCCTGGGACGACCTCGTCCGAGACGCGGGGGCCCTGTACCGGGGCACCCGCCTGGCCACCGCCGAAGAGCAACTGGGCGGCCCGTCGCACTGGGATGAACTCAACGACCTGGAGAAGTGTTTCCTCACCGCGAGTGCGGCCGAGCGGGACCGCGAACGCGCGCGGGTCGCCCGCACGACGCGCCGGTTGCGGGGGCTGACGGTCGGCCTGTCGCTGCTGCTGGTGCTGGCCCTGGCCGCCGGCGTGATGGCGTGGCGGCAGAGCGAGACCAACGACCGCCAGCGCCTGCGTGCCGAGGCACAGCGGGTGGCCGGCGTCGCGGAAACCCTGCGCTTCAGCGACCCTCGGCTCGCCATGCGGCTGAGCGTGGCCGCCTGGAGGATCGCCGACACGCCAGAGACGCGGTCGGCGGTGGTGAGTTCCCTGGGGCAGAAGGAGCGGGATGTGTTCTCCGTTCCCGCCGCCGAGCGGACCGGCAGCCTCCGGCTCAGCGAAGACGGGCGTGTGGTGATCGACCGGCAGGACGACCGGGTCACCGCATGGAATGTAAGCACGCGCCACCCTCGTACGGTCAGGGTTGCCCCGGACACGGAGGACGACGTGATTCCCAGCCCTGACGGAAAGAGGATCGCGCGGCTGGTCACTGGCGCGGAAGCGGACTGGCTCCAGGTGTGGGACATGCGCAGCGGCAAGCAGCTGGCCAAGCGCAGGTCAGGCACCTCGATCGGTAGCCTGAGTTTCGGCAGCGGCGGCCGGACGTTGCTGGCCAGCGGCTTCCCCGGGGCATTGGAAGAGAACACCGAAGGAGTGGAAGATGGCTCCCTCCACGAGCTGTGGGACGTCCGACTGCGAAAGCGTCTCTTCAAGCGGGAACTGGCGCTCAACGACCAGGTGGTGGCGAACGAGCGTCTCGTGGCGTGGTGCCCCGAGCACGGTGGCGCGCTTCGCGTGTGGGACGTACGCGGCAACGCTCCACGCAAGCTACGCGGCAAGGGAATCGACACTGCCTGCCGGCGTGGAAACACCCCCGCTCTCGGTACCCGCACGATCGCGGTCGCCGATGACACCGGAGCACGTCGCTGGGACATCAGGACCGGCCGTGAACTGCCCCGGCTCCACCTCGATCCACCCGTCGAGGGCCGGGACCCCGCCGACGAGTCACGTGAAGTGCTCACCCACATCGTGTTCGACGACGAGGACCGTTTCGTCGCCGGCGCCAGCGACGACCAGATCGTGCTCTGGCGCACGGATCGGCCGAAGCAACCGGTGTGGCACTACCCACTCGACCATGACCAGGTCGAACAGCTGGGCCTCGACGTGCAAGCCAGAGCAGTGCGCTATCTGGGGGCGGGAGGCCCGACCGGGGACGTCGTGCGGACACTCGAAATCGGGCCGGCCGTGGCCTCGACCTGGCGACCGGGACAAGACCGATGGCCACTGCTGAGCGCAAACAGCAACGTGCTCGTTGCAGTCAAACGCAAGGGCAAGACAGTGGACGTCGAGATCGCAGACAGGAGCGCGGCGAGAAGACCCCGCCACGTCGTCACACTCTCCAAGTTCCACGACGAAGGCCTCCACGGCATCACCACCGAGGACCTGGTCTCACTCAGCGCCGACGGCCAACTGCTGGCCTACGCGCAACGCGACCGAGTGAGCGTGTGGGACGCACGGGAGCATCGAGTCGTCCGCACGATCAAGGTGCCCGACACGGTGTGGAGCGTCGCCCTCGCCCCCGACGGCACTCGCCTGGCCACCACCGGAGAGAAGAGCGGCGAGATCTGGGACGTGGACAGCGGCAGGCGACTCGAGACGCTGGCACGCAGAGAGTTGACCAAGGCCGTGTTCCGCCCGGACAACAAGATGGTCGCAGCCCTCGACGCAGGAGAGAATCTGCTCCTCTTCCCGGCATCTTCGGGCAAGGCGCGGCGCGTACTCTCCGCCATGTCCCCATGGACACACGTCTTCAGCAAGGACAGCCGATTCCTCGCCGTGGGCAGCCTCATGGGCGACGTGCACCTGTGGGACGCGCAGGGCAACAAGCGGCTTCGTACGCTGCCAGGAGTTTCCGGCGGTGACGTTTCGGGACAATCCGTGGCCGCGCTCGCGTTCTCACCGGACGGGAGCCTGCTCGCCGTCGCCGGGGGACAGGGCGTGCTTCAGGTGTGGGACACCAAGACGGGACGTCAGATCGGCGGTGACCTGCTCACATCCGGCGATTGGATCACTTCCGTCGCGTTCACCCCGGACGGAAACACCGTCGACGTGGCCGGTTGGCACACCCTGGTCCGGCGCTACACGGTCACGGTGGGCAACGGCGCCCCCGAGGTCTGCCGTCGAGCCACCGGTGGCCTGACCCGCGCGCAGTGGGCGCAGCACATTCCGGGGGTCCCCTACAAGGACGTGTGCTGAACCAACTCTTCGGAACTCCTCGCGCATGGTCAGCCTGCGGCCATATACAGCTCGAACCAGTTCAGCACCCGGGTCAGGAAGTCGATCCGGGCCGGATAGGACCGCACCCCGTGCCCTTCCTGCGGATAGTTCACCAAAGCCGAAAGGAACCCCCGTGCGCGCGCAGATCCTGATGGAACTCGCGCGCCTGCTCCGGGGGTGTGCAGTTGTCCAGCGCACCGGCGACGACCAGTCCTGAGCCTGCCCCGAACACCCCACTCACGGCAGGAGATCCGAATGCAAAGGGGCACTGCGGCCCCTGCTGGAACCGCCGCAACTCCTCCTCCACCTCCGCGTCCGCACTCTGTCCCCGCAGCTGCAGCATCTGCATGTCCTCATGCCGCATGGCCTCTTCGAAGTGCGTTTCCGCCTCGGCTTCAGCGGCTTCTACGCGCGCGGTCACGCCCTTTCCCGGCAGGCGCGAACGAATTCTTCGGATTCCAGCAACGCGCTCACCAACTTGGTCGGTCGGCATCGGCGGGCTGAGGCCCGCCGGTTCAAGGCCATGGCCCGGGTCCCGGCCCTCGCCGACCACGACGAGCCGCAGGCCGACCGGGCCGCGGACCGGGTGGTGGCGCGGGCCGTACGCCGCGAGCTGGCGGCGGCACTGGCCGCGCTGCCCGCTCGGCACCGGGACGTGCTGCTGCTGGTGGCCTGGGGGGATCTCAACTACGGAGAGGTGGCCCAGGCCCTCGGTATCCCCGTGGGCACGGTCAGATCACGGCTGCACCGGGCCCGCAGCAAGCTGCGCGAAACATTGGGCGGATCCAATCCGACGGCACTGCGAGAGGTATCCGACCATGAATGACGAACTCGAACTCTTGAAGGAGTGGGACGCGGACGCGGCCCCGCTCACCGGTCCGGCCCGGGACCGGGCCTGGCACCAGCTGCTCAACGCGATGGCCCACGCGGACCAGCGCACCGGCACCGGCCCCAGCGGCCGCCATGCACTGCGCCCCGCGGCGTACGAGGCGCTGGCCCTTGTGCCCGGCGTCAAGACGATCCCAGGAGTGAAGGACTCCGCCGGGCGGACCGGGGTGGGGATCGCCCATACCGAGCGCGGGTCCTACGAAGGCAAGTACCTGATCTTCGACCCGGCGTCGTATGAATTCCTGGGCTTCCGCGACGAGCGGATCTCGGCTTCCGGGAAGAAGAAGTACATCCAGCTGCGCACGTAGTGGACTGGGGGATCGCCGACCGGGTGAAACAGCGCCCGTAGGCCGCTATCCCGCGGCCGGGACCCACAGGGCCGCCGACACCGGCAGACGGTCGCCGGTGGCCCTGCGGTTTGCCTCCAGGAGGTCAGTGGGGATGTCGCAGCCGAGGACCTCGCCACCCGGCGTCGCGAACGCCCGGTCCATACGGCGGTACGGGGTTGAAACGGCATGTCCCTGACGCACCACCGCGCACCATCACCGGCGAACCGGCTGGACGCGGCGTACGGCCTGGGGCGACGCCAGAACGCGGACCGTACGTTGGCCACATGGATACGGCGTGTGGCCGTGACAACGGCGCCGTGCAGGCCCCGCTCGTCGGCATGGACGTCGACGCCTCCACTCGGCAGCCTCACTGAGCAGACGGCCGCCAGGTCCACCCGCCGCCCGCGCAGGTCTGTCCCCGCCACTAGCGCCTGCTGCCGCTCTTCGGCGGGTGCGCCTTCCCGCAACGCCACCGCCCATACGCGCTGGGGTGTCGATGCGCCCTGTCCATGCCGTCCGCCCACAGCATCAGCCCGGCCCTGGGCCGGGATCAGGTCCCGTAGCCGCGGTTCGTCGACCTCGGCGGCGACCATGGGGCTGTGGGCGAGTTACGTCCGCTTCCTCGCCCAGCACCATGAGGGCCAGGACCACCATGGTGGTGGTGAGAACATCCGGCAGTGGGCCAGAGGCGGCGCAGATGTCTTCGAGAGCACATGCGCCGCCTCACGGCGAGAGCCTGGCCGTGCTCAGCGGGGGCCTTCACTGGTCGGGTTTCTAGGTGGCGTACCAGCCGCGCCAGGCGTTGGACTTGTAGGTGCTGCGCCAGTGGCTGCCGTTGGCGGCCTTGACGACGACAGTGCGGCCTCCGTGGCCCCAGTAGGCGTGGACGGTGTCGACGGCGCGCCCGTTGTTCGGCATCTGCTTCCAGCCACCGGAGTTCTTCCAGATGTGCCAAATCTTGTTATTCGACGTAACTGCGAAGACCTCGTCGACGGAGCGGTCCTGGTGGGCGTTCCAGTTGACCCTCAGGACATGGCTGCCGCATCTCACGACGGCCCTGTGCCCGAAGTAGGTTCCGCCGTAGCAGCTGCCGCGGCTGCCTACCTCAACGATGTCGGCGAGCTCCTTGAAGGTGTCGACCACAGGAACCTCTTCGGCGGGGTTCGAGGCTCCGGCGGTGGGGGCGAGGGTGGCAAGGACAGCTACCGCCCCGGCCACCGCGATACCGGTCTTATGCATGTACCGCATATCTCTCCTTCGTTTCACGGGCACGCCTTGTGCCCGCAGCCGCACGCCAGGCGAGCGGGGTGTCTGAGGTCGAGTTCAGCGGCCTGAGGGTTGTTCAGCAGCCCTCTTGCGCCGTACTGAGCAACTCCGTCAGATCGAGGGGTGGGCTCAAAGCGGCTCTTGCCGTGCCCTCGCTCTGGTTCATAGCGTGGCCTGGGTATGCGGCAGCGGTGGTGGTGGCACCCTGAGGGGAACCGTTCGATGGGCCGACCGGAAACGTTTCTGGATCCCGGTGCGGGTCCGGTCCCAGGGTTCGCGTACGAGTTGCGCAAGCTGCGTCAGGAGGCGGGCAGCCCCACCTACCGCCAGATGGCGCGGAGCGCGCGCTACTCGGTGACGTCCCTCTCGCGGGCGGCCGCCGGCACGGCCTTGCCCTCCCTTGCGGTCACGCTGGCGTACGTCCGCGCCTGCGGTGGGAACGTGCCGCAGTGGGAACGCCGGTGGAAAGAGGCCTACGAGGCAACAGCGCTCGCGGAGCCACGCGACGACAGGATGCGGCCGCCCTACCAGGGGCTGGCCCGGTTCGAGCCGGACGACTACGACCGGTTCTTCGGGCGCGACACCCTGGTGGACGTCATACAGGCTCTGGTGGGTGAGCACCGGTTCACCGCGGTGCTGGGCCCGTCCGGCAGCGGCAAGTCCTCACTGCTGCGTGCCGGCCTGATCCCCGCACTACGGGCTCAGACGGAGGGTCTGTCAGCGATCCGGATCCTCACCCCCGGAGAACACCCGTTACGCACCCACGCTCTGGCCCTGCACCCGGCCGAGGGCGACGGGGACACCGTCGTCATCATCGATCAGTTCGAGGAAGTGTTCACCCTCTGCCACGACCCGGCAGAACGCACTGGGTTCATCGATCAGCTGCTCGCCGCCCGCGAACCGGCCAGCAGACTGTGCGTCGTGATCGCCGTCCGCGCCGACTTCTACGGTCGCTGCGCCGAACACCGCGCCTTGGCCGACGCCCTGCCAGCCTCCAGCGTGCTGGTCGGCCCGATGAGCCCGGCGGAACTGCGCGAGGCCGTTGTCAAACCGGCACAGACCGCGGGACTGACCGTGGAGCGCGACCTGACCGCCCACCTGATCAGCGAGGTAGAGGATGCACCGGGCGGGTTGCCGCTGCTGTCGCATGTGCTGCTGGAGACCTGGCGCCGCTGCCGCGGCCGGGTCCTGACGATGGAAGCCTACGAAGCAGCAGGGGGCCTGCAGGGAGCAGTTGCCCAGACCGCCGAGACCATCTACACCCAGCTCAACCCTCGGCAGGCGGAGCTGGCCAAAGTGCTGCTGCTCCGCCTCATTGCCCCCGGAGAGGGCGCCCCCGATACCCGGCGCCCCGCGCCGCGCTCGGAACTCGACCTGGCTCAGGACAACGGTGATGTCGATGAAGTCTTGGACCGGCTGGCCCGCGCCCGCCTGATCAGCCTTGACAACGACACGGTGAACCTCGCGCACGAAGCACTCATCACCGGCTGGCCCCGCCTGCGCGCGTGGATCGACGCCGACCACGCCCGCCTACTTCTTCAAAGGCAACTGACCGATGCCGCTGACGTATGGGCCCAGCTTCATCACCACCGCGACTCACTGTGGCGGGGTCCGAGACTGACCGCCGCAGAAGAACACTGGACCGCATCCTCGGAACAACAGTCCCTTACTCCCCTGGAAAGAGACTTCCTACGTGCCAGCACAGCGGCCCGGGGCCGCGCCCGCAGGCTCCGCCGCGCCCTGGTCGTGGCGGTGTCCGTCCTCGTCGTGCTCGCATCGGTAGCGGGCGGATTGGCCCTGCAACAGCACCGCACTGCGCAAAGGCAGTACGAGGAGCAAGAAGGCCGTAGAGCCGCCATGGCCGCAGTCAGCCTCCTGGCGTCCCCTTCGGAGCGCGATCGCGTCCTGGGTATGAAGTTCAGCGTCGCCGCCTGGCGCCTCGCTTCTCTGGATGAGACAAGAGCCGTACTCAGTCAGGCACGCTTCGCCCAATACACGTCAAAGAGCCTTTCTTTCCCGCATGATCGTGACACTCGCGGCCCGAAAGAAGGAGTCCGCCGCACGCTCTTCAAAGGTTCCCGCGTCATCAAAGTCTTTCTCTCGGATGACTATGACAGAGGTAAAGGAATGGCAGGTATGGCTGCCGCTATCTGTGATTCCTTCGGCAGCCCTTCTCGCCGCGAATGGGCCACGATACTGAATTCCCCCTATAGGGACGTCTGTTGACGTACCAGCGAGGTCGACCCGCCTGGCGTGACGCTGTTCCTACTCGCGCGCCTTCGCCCACGCCCGGGTACAGCTGTCTGGCGCTGGCCGCCCGTTGTCGTGCCGCCCGGCTACCAAGGACAGCGCCCCCGGGCGCTCGCCGACGACGCGAAATACGTCATGCCGAAGAACTAGTCCACCGCTTCGCAGAGCCCCCACCGGGCGAGCCGGAACGGTACGAGTACGCCGAGGCCCTGCGCCGCGCGACGATCATCGAAACGCCGCACGTCCCGCGGCTCCGGGCAGAACACTCGGGGAATCGGTGGGATCGCGGCGGCTTGGGCATACAGCAGGCAGCGGGTCCTGCTCCTTGAGGAAGCCGAGGACTACCGGCTCTGGACCAAGAGCGGCGTGAGGGGCAGCCGGATCCGCCGCAAGAGGGAGTGGCTGTGTCGATGACTTCGGGGTTCTGGCACAGACCTGGGGGCAGTCTCGGAGGGTGACGGTGTCGTTCGATGGGGAGGGTGATCACAAACCCTGGCTTCGGCCATTGCGGACGCTCCGGCCTCGGCCGTTTCGGCGGCGGCTGTTTCGTCCGCTCCGGCGGCTGTGGTGGCTCCGGCGCTGCTGGCGCCCGGCGCGCTGATCCACAGCTTTTCCACCGGCAAGGGCTTCATGGCCACGCTCGTGCACGTGCTCGCGGAGCGTGGCCTGATCGACTACGACACTCCGATCGCCTGCTACTGGCCCGAGTTCGCCGCTCATGGCAAGGGCCGGGCGACCGTGCGTGACGCTCTATCCCACAGGATCGCGATCCCGCGACTCCCGCCCGGTATCACCCCGGCCGAGCTGTGTGACTGGGACACGACGTGTGCCGTCGTCGCGGACCTTGCCGCGGGAATGCGCCGGTACCCCCCCCCGGACCATGGGCGGCGGGGCAGGGGCATGGACACGAGCGTGGGCCGGGCCAGGTCCGCTTACCCGTCTTGACCTGCTGTGCTCGGCTACGCAGACGGCTGACCGTATCGACGATGCAGCAGCTCGTGAGCCGGGAGGCCCGGCTGCCGTACCGGAGTTCGATGACCGGGCCGGAGTACGACGGGATGAATCCGCGCCCCGGAAACGGCATCGCGCGGACAGGGGAGGGCGTTGGTGGGACGCTTCTTGTGTCCGGCCGCCGCCGGGATGCGGCGGCGTCCGGGTGCGCGAGGCCCGACCGAGGCTCCCCTCGGTCGGGCCTCGCGCGAGGTGCCCTCCGGGGGCAGGGCTGCGGGAGTCGACCTGCTGGCGCCAGGAGAGCGAGGGCTGGAGCCGCGTTGACGGCGATGCGGCTCCAGTTGGCCACACGAAGACGTCATGGCTCGGGGGCTGGGAGCCTGAGGTGAGCGTAGACGGGCAGCCTCGGTGATCGGTAGCGCGGCCATGGTCAAGCCGCTTGGAGAGCTGTCCCCGGGCGGAGGGCGGCAGCGGCGGGGTGGAGCGCAGGCCGGGCCAGGCGGCGGCTCATCAAGGTGATGAGGGCCAGATTGACCATCGCTTCCGCATGGGCGGGCGGCCTCTCGTAGTCCCTGACCAGCCATCTTGCGTGCAAGATCTACGCGGGGCTGCGTTCTGGGCTACCACAGGTGTCTCACCAACTGGGTCTTCGTTGCGACGAGCGAAGGGCTCGGCTTGCGGAGGGACAGACTTGACCATGTTGTGGGGGCGACCATGAGGTATGACGAGCTGGCGGCGGGTGTGTTGGTGGGGGCTTGCTCTGCTGGGAGCGGGTGCGGCGGTGGGGTTGTTGGTGTGGGTGATGGTCGCGCACCCGGAAGGATCCGGGCAGGCCTGGGGTGTTGCCGGGTCGGTGGCAGGGGTCGCCGCGTTGGGTGTGGCGCTGTGGCAGCTGCGCGCGCCCGCCCCTAACCCCGACCCGGCGGGCGGTCCCCCTGGGGCGCCACCCGCCCCGGTTCCGTCGCCCGGGCTGGCGGAGCCGGTGACCGGTGAGCGGGGGGCGATCGTGGCACGGGGAAGCGTGACCGGCTCCTCGACTCGGTACACCGGGCCGACGTCCTCCGCCCCAGCGGCGCCGCCCGGTGGCACGTCGAGGCTGACGGGCAGCGACGGCGCGATCGTCGCCGGCGGGGACATCGACGGCTCACACACCGAGTACCGCCCGTGACCGGGGACTCCGGGGAGGCGGCGGGGCAGTCGGCGCCACTCGCCGGTCTGTGCGGGAGCGAAGGCGCGATCGTCGCCGGCGGTGACGTGACCGGTTCGTCGACGCAGTACATCCAGGCGGGGCAGGCGTTCGTGCTCCCTCCCGAGGTGTGTGCGCCCATCCCGGACGACGCTGCGGCCGGAGGGGTATCGAACATCGGGACCGGGCTGTTCGTGGGCCGCGTCGAGGAACTCGGCGCGCTGGAGGTGGCGTTCGCCCGGCCCGGCGAGGTGGTCGTGCACGCGGTGCACGGGCTGGGCGGGGTCGGCAAGTCCGCCCTCGCCGCGCACTGGGCGGCTCGGCGGCAGGAGAAGGTGCGGTGGTGGGTCACCGCCGACACCGCGGCCGCAGTTGAGGCGGGGATGGCCGCGCTGGCGCGGGCGCTGCAGCCCGGACTGGCCGGGCTGCCCGCCGAGTTGCAGAGCGAACGCGCGGTGGCCTGGCTCGCCGGCCACGACGGATGGCTGCTCGTGCTGGACAACGCCGAGGACCCCCGGCACATCCGCCCGCTCCTGGACCGCGTGCCGGGCGGCCGGGTCCTGGTCACCACCCGCCGCGCGACCGGCTGGCACCACCAGGCCACCACCATCCGCCTCGGCGTGTTCGCCCCCGCCGAGGCCGTCGACCTGTTCACCCGCGTCCTCACCCACCAGGGCCCCCGCGACACCAGCGGCGCCGACGCCGTGTGCGCGGAACTCGGGCACCTGGCCCTCGCGGTGGAGCAAGCCACCGCGTACTGCGCCGAGACCGGCACAAGCCCCCGCGCCTACCTGCACATGCTGGCCCGCTGGCCCGCCGCGATGTTCGCCTCCGGCACCGCGGGCGGCCACTCCGAACGCACCATCGCCCGCATCTGGCACCTCACCCTCAACCAGCTGGCCGATACCCCCCTCGCTGTTGACCTCCTGCGCATCCTGGCCTGGTACGCCCCCGACGACATCCCCCGCGACCTGCTCCACGACATTGCCGAACCACCCCAGCTCGCCACCGCGATCGGCCAACTCACCGCCTACAGCATGGTCACCGACCACCACGACGGCACCCTGAGCGTCCACCGCCTCCTCCAGGCCCTCGCCCGCACACCCGACCCCAACGACCCCCACCGCACCCCCGAGGCCGTCGGCCACGCCCGCGACCAGGCCGCCGTCCTCCTCGCAGACAGCTACCCCGCCGACGTCGACCAGCCCGGGACCTGGCCCCGGTGCCGGGCGCTGCTCCCGCACACCGACGCCCTCACCCGCCACCACACCCCCGACCACGACACCACCCACACCGCCTACGCCCTCGGCCGCGCCGCCACCTACCGAAGCGGACAGGGCGCACTCACCCCCGCCATTACAGCCTTCCAACGCGCCCTCGCCACCCGGGAGCGGGTGTTGGGCGATGATCACCCCGACACCCTGTCCTCGCGCAACAACCTCGCTGGCGCGTACGAGTCGGCGGGGGACCTGGACCGGGCCATCCCCCTGCACGAACGCACCCTGGCAGAGCGCGAGCGGGTGCTGGGCGGCGACCACCCCGACACGCTGGCCTCGCGCAACAACCTCGCCGGCGCGTACGAGTCGGCGGGGGACCTGAGCCGGGCCATCCCCCTGCACGAACGCACCCTGGCAGAGCGCGAGCGGGTGCTGGGCGGCGACCACCCCGACACGCTGGCCTCGCGCAACAACCTCG
>NZ_JBVIZH010000005.1:0-167239 GCF_055591765.1 Streptomyces sp. NPDC041205
GGCAACGACGCCTGGATCGCCCTGGCCTGGCTCCTGGGCCTGTCCATCGTCGGCTACCTGTGGGCCAAGGCCTCCTTCAACAAGGACGCCAAGCGCTGACGGGGACGGAGCCCCGACGGGCACCGCACCACCGCCGACGACTGAACCACCGCACACCTCAAGTGGGCGGCTTCCCGACCGGGGAAGCCGCCCACTCGCGTGGGTGCGACCGGGGCCCGCTGGGTGCGACCTAGGGCCCCGCTGGGCGTGACCAGGGCCCCGCTGGGTGCGACAAGGGCCCGCCACCTCTCCGTATCATCTGCGCATGTCTCAGTCGGAGTACCAGCGGAAGCTGCGGGAGCGCTACCTCGACGCGCCCGTCGTGCCCGCCCCTGAGCCCTGGCGGCTCGTGCCCGGCGGCATGATCGCCGTCGGCGGGCTGCTCGGCATCGGCTTCGCCGTGTGTCCCCGCAGCGGGCGGGACCTCGTGATGGTGGTGTCGGGCGGCGGGCACGGCCTGTTCGACGCGGTCACCGGCGAGAAGATCGCGCGGGACCGCGACCCCGACCCCGAGACCAGCACGCCGGACGACTCCCCGGACCTCACCTGTCCCGGCCTCGGCCCGATCGCGGGCACCCCGGTCCACATCGCGGGCCTCTTCGGCGGCGGACTGCACAGCACGTCGTCCGACGGCTGGACCGTGTCCGTCGTCAGCCCCGACTGGCCCTGCCACCGCGTCGTCCTCGCCGCGGGCGACGCCCTCCACCGGGGCCTGGCCGGTGAGACGTGGTGGCACGTCCTGCACGCCCGGTACTCGGAGTTCCGCGCCGCCGGATTCTCCCCCTCCGGCCGCACGCTGGCCATCGCCACCAGCAGCGACCTGACCCTGTGGACCCGCCGACGAGCACACGCTGACCGCTGACCGCTGACCGCCGCCGCTCCGCCGTGCCGTGCCGTCGGCCGTCGGCCCGCACGAGGTCGGCGACGGCCCCCGTGCCCCAGTAGAAGGGGTCGACCTCGGTGATCCGGCCGTGCGCGACCTTGATCGTCTGCAGGATCGGGAAGGCGAGTTCACGCCCGGTGGTACGGGCGACCGCGTGCACCCGGGTGCGCACGATTGCGGTCGCGCCCGTGGCGAACGTCGCTGTGCGGCCGAGGGGTTCATCGGTCGCTGGGAGTAGGCCCTGCGCCTCATGTGCCGGGCGAACCCGCTGGCTAGGGTCGACTCCCATGCAGACCACGGGAATCGTCAGGCGCGGGGCGGCGGAGCGCAGGCGCGACACACTGGAGCGGCTCGCCGCCGAGCGGGACGTATGGGTGTCGACGGCACATCCTGAACGCGGGCCGCACCAGGTGCCGTTGTGGTTCTTGTGGGACGGGCGGGCCGTGTGGATGTGCACCGGTGCCACGTCCGTGACGGCCCGGAACGTCCGCGAGGAGCCGCGCGTGCGCCTGGCCCTGCCGGACACCTTCGACGTGGTGCTCCTCCAGGGAGAGGCGGAGTGCTTCCCGGACGACGAGGTGCCCGGGGAGGCGGCGGAGGCCTTCACCGCCAAGTTCGGGTGGGACCCGCGCGCGGAGGACGCGCCTTTCCTGTACGTCCGTGTGGTGCCGACGACGGTGCGCGCGTGGCGCGGGGAGCCGGAACTGCGGGGGAGGGTCATCATGCGGGACGGTGAGTGGCAGGACCAGGAGCAGGACCTGGGGCTTGTCCGGCGCAACCCGCCGGACAAGCCCCAGACCTGACGAGAGCCCGGAAAGGCCCTTGACGAAAGCCCCGAAGAGGACCTCACGAAAGCCCCGAAGAGGGCCCCGAAGAGGCCCCTGACGAGAGCCCCGAAGGGAACTCAGCGCTTGAGCGTGAACGTGAAGTCGTCGGAGACCTTGCCGCCCAGCCTGACGGCCGACACGACCTTCCCCTCCTCGACCAGCCTCTCGACCTCGGCTCGCGAAAGGCCGCACCCTTCAGCGATCAGCCGCACCGGCCGCACGGGTATCCGCGCCGCGAACCGGACCGAGACGTCGACGGCCTCCTGGTCCAAGTGATCCGATCCGCCGGTGTCGAGGCGCCAGGCGCCGTCCCAGTCGAGGGCGACGCGATTGCGGCGCCGCAGCACCGGATCCTGGAGCAGTTCGGCCGCGAGGCCGGGGTCGTTGCCGTGCATCCGGTCGAGCAGTTCGGGCCGTACGGAGCGCACCCGCACCCGCTCCAGGACCGTGAGCTTCGCGGTCTCCCCGCAGCCGGCGCAGAGCACGAGCAGCCAGGCGTCGATGAGTTTGTGGTGCGCGTTGACGCGGAACTTCCCGTCGGCCCGGAAGCGTTCGGACGCGCACGTGTGGCAACGGCGGAGGACGAGCGGCAGGCAGGTGGGCATGACCACCCAGCGATTGAGCACAGAAGTACACCGATCTCAGTGAGAAATCCGCAGCAAGAAGGAGCGCGGCGCACAGGCGCGACGCGCGACAGATCAGCTCTCGGGAGGTCTCACACGGTGTACAACGGCACGTCCTGACTCAGGGCGACTTGGTCGGGCAGCACGGTAAGGGCACACGGCCGCGCTGTTCCAGTGGTTTTCCCGACCGGTCGCGCCGCCCGCTCGGTTGTCCGGTTTCAGACAAGTCCGGGCGAGGCGGCCCCTGACCTGCGGTGCCCGGACCTGAGTGAGACGGCTTTCGCGAGGTCGTCTCACTCAAGTCCGGGCAAACGGCCTTCTTGGTCAGATGTGGAGTTCGGGCGGGAAGCCGGTCCAGCGCAGTTCTGCGGGCAGGTGCCGCATGTCGTTGTAGAGCAGCACGGAGGACGGCCTGCCGGGTGCGTATCGAATGGCTGTAAGGGCTGCGTTGCTGTGGTTGAGGCCCATCCAGCGCCACTCGGGTGCGTCGAGGGCAGCTCTGATCAGCCATCCGATGAGGAAGTTGTGTGTGACGACCAGTTCATGGCGGGGGCGATCGCCGTCGACCGGGCCCGTGAATTCTGCGAGTGCTTCCCGGGCCAGTGCTGGACCGCGGTTGCGCTCCTCTTCCGGAACCTGAGCGAGGAAGCTGAGCATGGCGTCGGCCGAATCCGGCGGCAGCTCCTCCTTCGCAGGCAGGTAGGGGATGTAGTCGCCGGCCAGTTCCGATTGGTGTAGTGGGACGGCGTCAAGTTGTGCGCTGATCAGCTGGGCCGTCTGCTGCGCCCGAGGTAGCGGCCCGTGGTGTATCGCCGAAAGTGGGGTGCTCTGGAGCCGTTCACCGAGCAGAACGGCTTGGCGCCGGCCGCTGTCCGTCAGGGTCGTCTCATCTGCTGACGCTTCACCATGCCGGGCGAGGTAGAGGTATCGAGGGGCTGTGTCTGTCATGTCCCGGGTCTCCGTCGTCATCCGTGATCTTGTATGTCAGGGATGGACGCTGAGCTCTTTGCGCATAGTTCCGTCTCGGCTGCGCTGGCTCAGCTGGCGATGAGTGTGCGGACGCCTTCGGGGTTGCCGAGCCGATACTCGATCTCCGCGGCTGACGACTTCACAGTCTTCGTGCCGTGCCGACCCGCGCGAAGTCCCAGCCCACCGCCCGGCATGCCGCCGCGGTCACCGCGAACTTCACTGCGTCCCTTGGCCCGATTCGGCCATCCGGGCGTACGTCCACCACCAGGGCCGTGCCATCCGCGTGCCGGACGAAGAAGTCCGGCGTGTGCCGCACCGGCTTCCCGTGCGGCCCTACCCAGGACAGCCGAAACGGCTGTGAGGACATGCCAGTCACCAGCGGGTCGAAGTCGAGCAGCATCAGGTGATCGCGCTCCAGCCACGACTCGTATCCCACATGCCTGCCACACGTCGCCGACCAGTGACAGGACAGGTCGAGCCGCCCGCTCGGTGGTACGTACGTCCGGCGGCCCGGTCGCGTGACATGGCGCACTTTTGCAAGCGACGTGCTTGCAAAAGTTAGCGGGGTGGGTGCAGTATCGGAGCATGGCATCGCTCAACGTCGGCAATCTCGGGGAGTATCTGCGCGAACAGCGGCGCACCGCGCAGCTGTCGCTCAGGCAGCTCGCCGATGCCGCCGGGGTGTCCAATCCGTATCTGAGCCAGATCGAGCGCGGGCTGCGCAAGCCGAGCGCCGAGGTTCTGCAGCAGGTCGCCAAGGCGCTCAGGATCTCCGCCGAGACGTTGTACGTCCGGGCCGGGATCCTCGACGAGAAGGAGCGGGACGAGCTGGAGACGCGCGCCGTCATCCTCGCCGACCCGTCCATCAACGAGCGGCAGAAGCAGGTGCTTCTGCAGATCTACGAGTCGTTCCGCAAGGAGAACGGCTTCGCGACCTCCGCGTACGCGGACGGCAGCGCCGAGGAGGCGTCGTACGACGACGTCCGCGGCGCGAGCCCGGACACCGACGCTGACGGCTCCCGCACGGCCGACGGCAGTGATGCAGCACCCGCAGGCAAGCAATCCTCGGGGAAGCGGTCTTCGAGGAGCAAGAAGGCTTCCAGCAGTGACGAGTCCTCGGACAGCAGCGAGAAGTCCGCGGACGGTCGTGGGAAGTCCTCGGACCAGTAGTTCCCGAGCTGACGCGAATCCGGGAGGACCATTCGCCATGCCCATCACCGACGACGTGCGCAAGACCATCACCGACCCCAAGCCCCTCTACTTCGTGGCCGGCAGCGCCGAACTGGCGTACCAGCAGGCCAAGAAGGTGCCCGGCCTGATCGAGCAGCTCGCCGCCGAGGCCCCGGCGCGGATCGACGCCGTCCGCAGGACCGACCCCAAGGAGGTCCAGGACAAGGCCGCCGCCCGCGCCAAGGAGGCGCGTGAGGTCATCCAGACCCGGGTCGGCGGGCTCATCAGCAACCTCGACACCGACCTGAAGAAGATCGGCGAGGGCGCCCAGGACCTGGCGCTGCGCGGCGTCGGCGTCGCCTTCGAGTACGTCGTCCAGGCGCGCGAGAAGTACGAACAGGTCGCCGAGCACGGCGAGCAGACCGTGCGCGCCTGGCGCGGCGAGGCCGCCGAGGAGCTCACCGAGCTGGCCGACGCCGTCGAGCCGGACTCCGAGGAGGCCGAGCAGTCGGCGCAGGCCGAGGGCGCGAGTGAGAACGGGGCCCAGGGCTCCGCCCGCAAGAGCACCGCGGCCAAGAAGACCGCCGCGGACAAGCCCGCCGCCAAGAAGACGACGGCGAAGAAGACCACGCCGCCCGCCAAGTAGGACGTCCGTCGACTGGCGGGGCGTCGACCCGTCGGCGCCGCACCGGGTCGGGCACTCTCGGAGTGTCCGGCCCGTTGTTCGGGTAGCGGGTACGGTGACTGCGTACTTCGGGTAGGGACTCGCCGAGACTGGTGGTGGACGTTGTGCTGATGCAGGGGTTCTCGAACCTCATGTGGCTGCTGTCGCTGGCCCTGATCGCGTTCAGTGGTTTCGCGCTGCTCGACGCGGCGATCCGACGCGAGGACGCCTATCGCGCGGCGGACAAGAAGACCAAGCCCTTCTGGCTGATCATCCTCGGGCTCGCCTTCGTGGTGAACCTGATCTTCAACATCCTGTCGTTCCTGCCCATCATCGGCCTCATCGCGACCATCGTGTACATGGTCGACGTGCGGCCCGCGCTGCGGCAGATCACCGGTGGGGGCGGCGGCCGCCGAGGCTCCAGCAGCGACGGTCCGTACGGTCCGTACAACGGCGGACGCTGAGGGTCGCCTCGCGCCCCGAAGGGGCGCGGGGAACTGCGCAACCAGCCCCCACCGGCCCGCAGGATCGGACCGCGCATCCCAAGACGTTCAGCGAGCCCGGTCCAGGAGCAGTACCGCCACGTCATCCGTCAGGTCGCCACCATTGAGGTCCCTGACCTCGTTCACGGCAGCCTCCAGAAGCCCATCGCCACGCAGGCCCGCGGCCATCTTGCGGCGCACCATCTC
Organism: Streptomyces sp. NPDC041205; assembly: GCF_055591765.1. NCBI lineage: Bacteria > Bacillati > Actinomycetota > Actinomycetes > Kitasatosporales > Streptomycetaceae > Streptomyces > Streptomyces sp. NPDC041205. The sequence goes on from NZ_JBVIZH010000005.1 coordinate 5,865, forward strand.
CACCATGCCGTCCTGCCCGAGCCGCTGGTTGCCCTCGCCGATCCGGCCCTCGATCAGGCCGTCCGTGTACAGCATCAGGCTCCAGCTGCCGCCGAGCTCCACCTGGCGGCGCGGCCAGCGGGCGCGCGGCAGCAGGCCGAGCGCGGGGCCCCCGTTGTCGTACGGAAGCAGCTCCGCCGGGCGGCCCGGGCGCGCTATCAGCGGTGACGGGTGCCCGGCCAGGCACAGTCCGGCCCGGCGGCCGTCCGGCGCGATGTCCACCGTGCACAGCGTCGCGAAGATCTCCTCGTCGGCCCGCTCGTGCTCCAGGACCCGCTGGAGCGTGGACAGCAGTTCGTCGCCGCACAGGCCCGCGAAGGTCAGCGCCCGCCAGGCTATGCGCAGCTCCACGCCGAGCGCCGCCTCGTCGGGGCCGTGGCCGCAGACGTCGCCGATCATCACGTGCACCGAGCCGTCTGGCATGCGCACCGTGTCGTAGAAGTCGCCGCCGAGCAGCGCGCGGGAGCGGCCGGGGCGGTAGTGGGCGGCGAAGCGCAGCGGGGAGCCATCGAGGAGCGGGGTCGGCAGCAGGCCGCGCTCCAGGCGGGCGTTCTCCTGCGCGCGCAGCCGGGACTCGGTGAGCTGGCGCTGGGCCGCGTCGGCGCGCTTGCGCTCCACCGCGTACCGGATGGCGCGGCTGAGCAGGCGGCCGTCCAGCTCCTCGCGCAGCAGATAGTCCTGCGCGCCGACGCCCACGGCCTGCGCGCCGATCTCGGCGTCGCCGGACGCGGTGAGCGCGAGGACGGCGTGGCGCGGGGCGAGGCGCAGGACGTGCTTGAGCACGGCCAGCTCGTCGGGGGCGCCGTCGGTGCCGACGGCGGTGTCGCGGCCCTTGCCGTTGGGGGGCTCGGGGTTGGGGGAGGTGCTGTGGTTGCCGGGGCCGTTGAGGCTGCTGGGGCCACCGGAGCCGCCAGGGCCGCCGGAGCCGCCAGGGCCATTGGAGCCGCCGGAGCCGCCCGCGGGGGCGCGGCCGGGCAGGGCCAGGTCCAGCAGGATGCAGTGCACGTCGTCCGTGAGCAGCCGCTCGGCCTCGGTGAGGTTGCGGGCGGTGCGGATGCGGATCGGTTTGCCCGCGGCGTCCAGGAGCTCGGGCACGCTCAGGGAGCCTGCCGGGTCCTCCTCGATCACCAGCAGGGTGAGCCCGGTGCCGTTGCCCACGGGGTCGCTGACCATGGGGTCGCTCCCTATGGGGTCGTCGTGCGCGAGGCCGTCGCGTACGGATGTGTCGTGTACGGGGGCGTCGCGAACCGGGTCGGTGCCCGTGTGGTGGGCGGTGGGGCCGGTGCCTTCGGTCGTCGGCGCCGCGTGTGCCTGACCGCCTTCCGCGGCCGGGATCGTCCTCTGCCGCGGTATGGGTACGGGCATCGTCTACGTCCTTCCCTCCCCCCGAGGGCATGGCGGGGCGACGGTCGCACGCCCCACCAGACGGGGACCATAGCGTCACCTGGGGCGTGTGTGGAATGCCGTGCGGCACACGGCCGAAGGCATATGCCGCATCCTGGACCGCATTTGGGCACGAACCCGGTCTGCCCGGGATGACGAACGTCACGCCGGGAGGGTTGAGCGGGGCGCGGGGCCGTGCGGTGGGTCACAGTGCGCGGCCCACCCGGCTCACCCCGTCGGTACTGGCGGCTCACCCCGCAGGTCCCAGCGGCTCACCCCGCCGGTCCTGGCGGCCCGCACGGCCCACCCGGCCTGCCGCACCCGTCCTACTTGTCCGGCCGCACGACCCCGAGTATCTCCATCGAGCCCGCCCCCGCGAGCGTCACGCTGCGCCCGGGCCGGGGCGCGTGCACGATCGCGCCGTCGCCCACGTACAGCCCGACGTGGCTCGCGTCCTTGTGGTAGATGATCAGGTCGCCGGGCCGCATGTTCTTCACGTCCACGCGCGGCAGCCGCTTCCACTGCTCCTGCGAGGTGCGCGGGATGCCCTTGCCCGCGGCCGCCCAGGCCTGGGACGTGAGCCCCGAGCAGTCGAACGACTTCGGGCCCTCCGCGCCCCATACGTAGGGCTTGCCGATCTGCGCCGTGGCGAACGCGATCGCCTTCTTGCCGGGGGAGGTCGCCTTGCCGTTGGCGTCCTTGAGTATGCCGGTGTCCACCCAGGCCGACTGCTGCCTGAGCGCGGCCTCCTCCTCCAGCTTCCGCAGCCGGTCGCGCTCCTTCTTCTCCAGGCGCGACTCCAGCTTCTCGGCGGTGGCGATCTTCTTCTTGATCTTCTTCTTCGCCTCCGCCTTGGCCTTGCGGCCCGCCTCCAGCTTCTTCCACTGCGCGGAGGCGTCCTTGGCGTACGTCTTCAAGTCCGCCTGGGTGCGGCTCATTTCCGTGAGCATGGCCTTCGTCGCGTGCTGGCCCCGGCGCAGCCGTCCGGCGCCGTCCAGGAAGCGGCTCGGGTTGTCGCTGAGCATCAGCCGGGCCTCGTCCGGGACGCCGCCGCCCCGGTACTGCGCGCGGGCCGCGGCGCCCGCGCGGGCCTTCAGCCTGTCCAGCTTCGCCTGGCCCTTGTCGATGGATCTGGCCAGGCGGACGATCTCCTCCGACTGCTTCTCGGCCTTCTCCTCCGCGGCGTTGTACGCGTCCGTGGCCGTGCCCGCCTCGCGGTAGAGCCGCTCGATCTCCTTGCGGACCTTCTCCAGGGAGCTGTTGGACGGGGGAGTGGGCTCCGCCGGGCTCGCGAACGCCGTGCCCGGCGCGGCGAGGACCACGGCCGCGCACGCGCAGACCAGTGCCACGGCTGTCGTCGTCGAGTGCCTCTTGCCGGTCACGCCCGCCACCCCCAAAGCTGATTTACCGTCAGTAACTTCCCGGTGTTCCCGGGATGGTGCCACGCCGGTGCCGAATGCGACAGAGCCGCGCGACAACTCCGAACTCCCACCCGTCACATGTGACGAACCGCACGCGAAGATCGTTCCCCGCAGGTCAGGGGGCATGCGCGGCGCAATTCCGGCACTTGGGTCCGGAGGTGGTGCCCGCGCCGGGCCCACCGCCGACCGCCGGGTTCAGCCCCGCCCCGGCGCCAACGCCCCCCACGCCACCGTCACTTCCCCCTGCCGCCACCGCGAACTCCGGTCCAGGACCGGCCAGTCCGCCGTCAGGTCCCGCACCGCCCGCAGCCACCGCTGCCGCGCCCCGTACGCCGCGTACGGCGCGGCCGCGGCCCACGCCCGGTCGAAGTCGCGCAGGAACGCGTGCACCGGCTCACCCGGCACATTGCGGTGGATCAGCGCCTTCGGCAGCCGCTCGGCGAGGTCGGACGGGCGGTCGAGGGAGGCGAGCCGGGCCGCGAAGGTCACCGTGCGCGGGCCCTCGGGGCCGAGCGCGACCCACACGTGCCGCCGCCCGATCTCGTCGCACGTGCCCTCGACGAGGAGGCCGTCCGGGGCGAGGCGCGCGCACAGCCGCTCCCACACGGCGGCGACCGCGTCCTCGTCGTACTGGCGCAGCACGTTGGCCGCGCGGATCAGCAGCGGCCGCGCGGGCAGCGGCACCTCGAAGCCGCCGTGCCGGAAGGTGAGGCCCTCGCGCGCGTAGGGCCGGGCCGCCGTCACGCGCTCCGGGTCGATCTCGATGCCGACCACGCGCGCGTGCGGGGCGACGGTGCGCAGCCGCAGCAGCAGCTCGACGGCGGTCCAGGGCGCGGCGCCGTAGCCGAGGTCGACGGCGACCGGCTCGTCCGCGCGGCGCAGCGCGGCGCCGTGGGTGGCGGCGATCCAGCGGTCCATGCGGCGCAGCCGGTTGGGGTTGGTGGTCCCGCGCGTCACGGTTCCCACAGGTCGGGAGGGCGGACGGGGGGTGCGGGGGGCCATGAGGGCAAGCGTAAGCAAGGGGCGCGGGGAGAGGGGCAAGGTAATGCTTTGGTAAAGAGGAAATGGAGTTGGGGCTTCCGGTGTTGCTCCTCCAGGAGGTCCGCACCCGGCCTCCGCCTCGTCGTGCCCGCCGTCAAGGCACTGTCCGCCGTCAAGGCCAAGGAGGACCGCCACGTGAGCCACTACGTGACCAGGCTCGGGCGTCGCTCCCCAACCCCGTCCTACGCCAGGATCCGCCTGCCGGGCTCATCGCGCCGCCCCCGCCGGGTGGCCATGCTCAGCGTGCACACCTCGCCGCTGCACCAGCCCGGCACCGGCGACGCGGGCGGCATGAACGTCTACATCGTGGAGCTGGCCAAGCGCCTCGCCGCGATCAACATCGAGGTCGAGATCTTCACCCGCGCCACCACCGGCGCCCTGCCGCCCACCGTCGAACTGGCGCCCGGCGTGCTCGTGCGCCACGTCGACGCGGGCCCCTACGAAGGCCTCGCCAAGGAGGAGCTGCCCGCCCAGTTGTGCGCCTTCACGCACGGCGTGATGCAGGCCTGGGCGGGCCACCGGCCCGGCTACTACGACCTGGTCCACTCCCACTACTGGCTCAGCGGCCACGTCGGCTGGCTGGCCGCCGAGCGCTGGGGCACCCCCCTGGTGCACGCCATGCACACCATGGCCAAGGTCAAGAACGCCGCGCTCGCCGAGGGCGACACCCCGGAGCCCACCGCCCGCGTCATCGGCGAGACCCAGATCGTGCGCGCCGCCGACCGGCTCATCGCCAACACCTCCGAAGAGGCCGACGAACTCGTACGCCACTACGAAGCCGACCCCGGCAAGGTCGCCGTCGTCCACCCCGGCGTGAACCTGGACCGCTTCCGGCCCGCCGACGGGCGCGCCGCCGCCCGCCACCGCCTCGGCCTCCCGCAGGACGCCCTGATTCCCCTCTTCGCGGGCCGCATCCAGCCCCTGAAGGCCCCCGACGTGCTGTTGCGCGCCGTCGGCGTCCTCCTGGAGGAGCGGCCCGAGCTGCGCTCGCGGATCGTCGTGCCCGTCGTCGGCGGGCCCAGCGGCAGCGGTCTCGCCAAGCCGGAGGGCCTGCAGAAGCTGGCCGCCCGGCTCGGGATCGCGGATGTCGTACGGTTCCAGCCGCCCGTCGGGCAGGAGCAGCTCGCGGACTGGTTCCGGGCCGCGTCCGTGCTGGTGATGCCCTCGTACAGCGAGTCCTTCGGGCTCGTGGCCATCGAGGCGCAGGCCGCGGGGACGCCGGTGCTCGCCGCCGCGGTGGGCGGGCTGCCCGTCGCCGTGCGCGAGGGCGTCACCGGGTTCCTCGTGTCCGGGCACGAACCCGCCCACTACGCGCGCGTGCTGCGCGAGTTCGCCGACTCTCCACAGCTTGTGGACCGCATGGGCGCGGCGGCCGCGCGGCACGCCGAGTCCTTCGGGTGGGGGACCGCCGCGTCCGCGACGGCCGACGTCTACACCGCCGCCGTGCACGATCATCGGCGTCACGTACGCTCGCACCATGGGTGACGTTGCCGGCGGGACGCCTGACGCGGTGATCGAGCGGGTCCTCGACGAGGCCGAGCTGGAGTGGGAATCCCCCGAGCCCGGGGCGTACGTCGTGAAGCTGCCCGGCACGCGCAAGCTGTCCACGACCCTCTCGCTGCGTGTGGGCAAGCACTCGCTGTCCCTCAACGCCTTCGTGATCCGTCGTCCCGACGAGAACCACGAGGGAGTGCACCGGTGGCTCCTTGAGCGCAACCTCCGCCTGTACGGCGTCAGTTACGCCATCGACTCCCTGGGGGACGTCTACGTCGCCGGCAAGCTGCCGCTCGCCGCCGTCACCCCCGACGAGCTCGACCGCCTCCTCGGCTCCGTCCTCGAAGCGGCCGACGGCTCCTTCAACACCCTCCTGGAGCTGGGGTTCGCGACGGCGATCCGCAAGGAGTACGAGTGGCGCGTCGCGCGCGGCGAATCCACGCGCAACCTGGACGCGTTCACCCACTTGACCCAGCCGCGGTAGCCCGCGGGCGCTCGCCGTCGGCGTCGGCTGCGTACGCGCAGTGCCTGCAGGGCGACAGGGGTCTCCCCTGCTCGAGCGAAGTCGAGAGCTTGGGGAAGGGCGGGCACAACCCAGGTCGACGGTGCCCGTAACCCCGACGGTACGAACCCTTCCCCCGGCGGCCAGCCGCATGGCATGCTCCCGCCCAACGTAAACGTGAACCTCGTTCACGTACATATACGGGAGGCGGGGCGGACATGGGAGACCTCAGCAGGCGCGGCATCCTCGGCGGAGCCGTCGCCGTCGCGGCCGCCGCGGCCACAGGCGGCGTCGCCACGGCGGTCACGGGAGCCCCGGTCGCCCCGGTCGCCCCGGGAGCCCCGGCCGCTCCGGCAGGCGAACCCCCCACCCTCTGGCGAGAGTTCACCAAGGCCCCCTACACCCACCCCCAGATCCCCTACGTAGGACGAGCCGGAGCCCGCCGGGGCGCCCGGCGCCTGCCGCGGCCCGAGCGCCTGTTCCACGCCCACCGATACGGCGCCAGGCCCGACGCCCAGTCGAACGCGGCGCCCGCCATCAACCGTGCCCTCGCCGCCGCCGGAAGGGCCGGCGGGGGCACGGTCCAGCTCGCCCCGGGCACGTACCGGATCGACGACATCATCCGCATCGGGGACGACGACGTCGTCCTGCGGGGCGCGGGCAGCGGCCGCACGAAGCTGGTCGCCACCAAGAGCCTGACCGACCTCATCGGCCCCTACGGCAGCCGGTACGGCGGCGACAAGTCCAGCTGGTCCTGGGCCGGAGGCCTGATCTGGCTGTGCCCGCGCGACCGCCTGGAGAGCCTCACGGCGGCCATCAGGGCCAAGGACTGGCCGTTCGAGGGCTGGACCGGCAACAAGCGCGACGAGTGGCGCACCCTCACCACGGTCGCCCCCGCCACCCGTGGCTCCTGGTCCGTCCGCGTCGCCGACACCTCCCGGCTGCGCCGCGGCAGCCTCGTCCTGCTGCGCCTCGCCGACGACGCGGACCACACGCTCCTGGAGCACATGGCGGGAGGCGGCCCGGGTCCGCGGGCCTACACCTGGGACGACAAGACGAAGCTGACGTCGTACGTGCCCTATGAGTGGCCCGTAAGGATCGCCCAGGTCAAGGGGCACACCGTCACCTTCGAACGCCCCCTGCCGCTGGACGTCCGCCCCGAGTGGGACCCCCGCCTCACCACGCATGTCCCCGCGCTCACCGGCTCCGGGGTCGAGGGCCTCACCCTGGAGGCGGTGCTGACCCCGCAGTCCCCGCACCTGCTCGACAAGGGCCACAACGGCGTCACCTTCCAGTGCGCGTACGACTGTTGGGCCGAAGACGTCCACGTACGCCACGTGGACAACGGGTTCGGCCTGGTCGCCGCCTCCGCCTGCACGCTGCGCCGCACCTCCGTGGGCGGCCGCGGCGCGCACCACCCGTACTTCTGCCGCGAGGGCTCGCACGACAACCTGATCGAGGAGTTCCGCGTCGAGCGGCGCACGGTGCCCGCGCCCGCCGGGACCCAACTGCACGGCATCAACGTGGAGGGGCTCTCCTCGTACAACGTCTGGTCCCGGGGCGTCATGGAGATGGGGACCTTCGACACGCATCGGGGCATGCCCTTCGCCAACGTGCGCACCGAGATCACCGTCGAGAACGACGGGCGGCACGGCGGCGACGCCAGCGCGGGGCCCCTCTACGGAGCGCGGTTCGCGCACTGGAACGTGACCGTCACCAACCAGCGCGCCGGACTGGTCAAAATTGACGGCATCGCTCCGTACAGTGCCACGGTCGGCATCTCCCGGGTCCGCGAGTTCGACCAGATCGACGTACCGGACTTCTCCGGAGAGCTCAATTCCCGTATCGAGGCGTACGGCTCACCGGGCTCCGTCCGGCCGCGCAACCTGTACGAGGCCCAGCGCGCCCTGGGGGAGTGAGGCCGGGCTCAGCCGAAGGGGACCAGGCGGACCACGGTCACCGTGAGGACAGAACCCGACACGTAGTAGAGGACGATCGCGCCGCCGACCGTCGCCTCACGGCGGTCGCGCTCGGCGGCGTCCGTGGAGACGGCCGTCGAACCGTGCCCGTAGGGGTCGCGGCCGAGCGTGCGCTCCATCGCCGTCCGGAAGGCGTCCGCGTCGTTCATCTTGGCGAGGGTGTCGTCGGCGGGCGGCGCGTAGGTGATGCGGTACCTGCGGCTCCGGTGACGGCTCACGCGATGCTCCGCCTCTCGGCCTCGTCGGCGGCGAGCCGGTCGAGCAGGGCCTCGGCCTCGGGGTCGGGCACGGCCTGAAGCATCCAGTGCCGCATCACGGAGTGGATCTCGTCGACCCCGGCCTCGTTGATGGCCCGGTCGAACTCCGCGCGCCGGTCCTCGGGCAGGGCGGCGCGGATGTCCGGGATGGTGTTGGGGACGTCGACCTCCTCGCCGCCGATGAAGGTCTTCAGTGGTTCGGCCATGGTCGGGTCACTCTCCCTGGGGTCCCTGGGTGGGCCCTGCGCTGATCTCACGGTAGCGGCGGTGCGCGGAACCTTCAGGCGCCGAGGGCCGGGGTGCCGCGCCCTCAGGCACCACGACCTCCAGCGCCGCGGCCTCCGGCTCCGCGGCCCCCGGAACCGTGGGCTCGGGCGCCGGGACATCGTGCCCCGCCACCCCTGCCTCCGGCCCCGCGGGAAGCCCCCGCATCAGGCCCCAGTACCCGAGCGCCGCCGCCGTACCCACGAGCGCACAGCCGCCCCACAGCCACTCCGCCCCCAGGCGGTCGATCAGGAAGCCGGACATCAGTGGCGCCACGAGCCCCGCCACGGCCCACGACATCGTGTACATGCCCTGGTAGCGGCCGCGCCCGTGCGTCGGCGAGAGCCGCACGACCAGGCCCGTCTGGGTGGGCGCGTTGATGATCTCGGCGAGCGTCCACACCATCACCGTCAGCGCGAACACCCCGACGGAACCGGCGAACGCGGTGAGCCCGAAGCCGTACCCCGCCACGAGCGAGGACAGCACGAGGAGGCGCTGCGGGTCGCGGTGCTCGATGAACCGCGTCACCGGGATCTGCAGCACGACGATCATGACGCCGTTCACGGCGATGGCCAGGCCGTAGTCGCTCGGCGAGAAGCCCGCCTCGCCCATCGCCACCGGCAGGCCCAGCGCCCCCTGTTGGAAGACCAGCGCGACCAGGAAGGACAGGCCGACCACGCCCATGAACCGCCCGTCCCGCAGCACGGTGCCGAGCCCGACCTGGTCCTCGGCCGCCGTGGCCGCCGCACTGCGCGTCGGCCGGGACTCCGGCAGCTTCACGAACACCAGGACCGCGCACACCAGCGTCATCGCGCCCTCGACGAGGAAGCCCGCGCGGTAGCTGTACGAGGCGATGAAGCCCGCGCCCGCCGTGGAGATCGCGAACCCCAGGTTGATCGCCCAGTAGTTGAGCGAGAAGGCCCGCACCCGGTCCTCGGGCCGCACGATGTCGGCCAGCATCGCCTGCACGGCCGGACGCGAGGCGTTGCTCGCCATGCCGACCAGGAAGGCGACGCCCGCGATCGCCACCGGGTGCGTCATGAACCCGAGCAGCGCCACCGAAGCGGCCGTCGACACCTGCGCGATCAGGAGCGTGGGCCGCCGCCCGAGCCGGTCGGTCATGACGCCCGCGCCGAGCGAGGAGATGACACCACCGAGCCCGTGCAGGGCGGCGACGAGTCCCGCGTACGTGGCCGAGTAGCCTTGCTCCACGGTCAGATACAGCGCCATGAAGGTGGCCACGAAGCCGCCGAGGCGGTTCACCAGGGTGCTGGTCCACAGCCACCAGAAGGCGGGTGGAAGTCCGGAGACGGACTCCTTGACGGCACGTCTCATGGCGACGAATGACATGGATCCCCCGGGCGGTACAGACGCGGCTTGTAAGTGTCGAAAACGGCAAGCACAACTTACGACCCACAGGAACCTCCCCGCCACTCGATTGACGGCAACCGTCAATCGCTCCCGGGGGCGACCCCTCCGGCGGTTCGATTACGCTCAGAGGCATGGCCGACGCACCGTACAAGCTGATCCTCCTCCGCCACGGCGAGAGCGAATGGAACGCGAAGAACCTGTTCACCGGCTGGGTGGACGTCAACCTGAACGAGAAGGGCGAGAAGGAGGCGGTCCGCGGCGGTGAGCTGCTCAAGGACGCCGGCCTGCTCCCCGACGTGGTCCACACGTCGCTCCAGAAGCGCGCGATCCGCACCGCGCAGCTCTCCCTGGAGGCCGCCGACCGTCACTGGATCCCCGTCCACCGCAGCTGGCGCCTGAACGAGCGCCACTACGGCGCCCTCCAGGGCAAGGACAAGGCGCAGACCCTCGCCGAGTTCGGCGAGGAGCAGTTCATGCTGTGGCGCCGCTCCTACGACACCCCGCCGCCCGCCCTCGAGGACGGCACGGAGTTCTCCCAGTCCGCCGACCCGCGCTACTCCTCCATCCCCCCGGAGCTGCGCCCCCGCACGGAGTGCCTGAAGGACGTCGTCGTCCGCATGCTCCCGTACTGGTACGACGGCATCGTCCCGGACCTCCTCGCCGGCCGCACGGTCCTCGTCGCCGCCCACGGCAACAGCCTGCGCGCCCTCGTCAAGCACCTCGACGGCATCTCCGACGCCGACATCGCGGGCCTGAACATCCCCACCGGCATCCCCCTCTCCTACGAGCTGGACGCCGACTTCAAGCCCCTGAACCCCGGCGGCACCTACCTCGACCCGGACGCCGCGAAGGCGGCCATCGAGGCGGTCAAGAACCAGGGCAAGAAGAAGTAGAGATTGTGATCATGCCTCCCACCTGCGCATACGGCGCGGATGGGAGGCATTTTCACGGCCTGGGACCACTCTGGGCCCTCAGTCCTCCGAGTCATGCGGCCGGAGCACGTCCGGAGCTGCACCGGGTGATTAGCCCCGACGGGGCGGCGGAAGGATGGGGGCATGCCTGAGTCGAAGAGCTTCACTGCGTGGTTGAAGACCCATGCCAACCAGTCCAGCGCTATTGGGGATCTCGCCCGGGACGCTTCCGCTGATCCCGACTGGCCCTCACGCAAAGGGCTGCCGGGCCAGCGTGACTACCTCGAAGAGCGTGGCGCCATTCCGGCAGCTATCGAGACCTTGGAACGTGCCTGGACGCAGTACGAGGAGTATCGGGCCGCCCAAGGTGATGCCTGAGCGGCCCGAGACGGGTCTCTGAGCCTTAGTTCGTCGGGTCCTGGTGGGGCCGGAGGGCCCGCCCGAGTGCCTTCCGGGCTCGGTCCCGACTGCTCGGCATGAGGTGTGCGTACACCTTCAGTGTCAGGCCTGGGTCGGAGTGTCCGAGGTACTCAGCGAGGGCCTTGATGCTCTCCCCAGCGTCCAGGAGCACGGACGCGTAGAAGTGCCGGAGCGCGTGCATGCCGTGCTCACGGGCGGCGGCGTGCTCGCGGCTCCTGGCCTCCGGGATGACGCCCACCTTGGCCAGAGCGGGCTTCCAGTGGTCTTCGTTGAGCGACGTACGCCAGACGTGCCCGCCATTCGGCCCACTGAAGATGAGCTGCCGCGTCGCGGGCTGGCCGTTCGCACGCATCCACGGAAGCTCGATCTCCACCGGCGGGAACCGCTTCATGTGCTCCTTGAGAGCGTCGGCCACGGGATCGGGCAGCGGTACGTCACGGAGCTTGCCGCCCTTCGGAGGGGCGAACACGGCCTTGCTCAAGCTCAGCTTGAGTTGCTGCACCACGTGCAGGGTGCCGTTCTCGAAGTCCAGGTCTTCGACGGCCAGCCCGAGAATCTCGCCCTGCCTCAGACCGCACCCCGCGCCCACGTCCACCATGGGCCGGAAGCGCTCGACCATGGCGGCGCGCATGGCGAAGACGCGCTCAGGCTCCCAGGGCACGACGCGACGGGCACCCATGGCCGGCGGGGTCACCGTGCGCGAATTGCAGGGGTTCCGGCGCAGGCATCCGTCCTCCACGGCGGCGGAGAGCACGGCGCGGACGTTCGAGAAGATCACGCGGGCGTACGCGCCGGACATGCCGGACGCTTCGAGCTGCGTCACGAACTCGCGGACGTGGCTCGGCTGGAACGACCCGAGCTGACGCGAGCCGATACGCGGGAAGGCGTGCAGCTTGAGCTGAGACTGCATCGACGCCCGGGTGTTCGGGTCGCCGCTCTGGCTCGCAAGCCACTTCTCCGCGAACTCCTGGAACGTCGTACGGGACGCGTTCGGGTCGATGAAGTCACCGCGGGCCACATCCGCTGTGATGCTGCTCAGCCACTGCTCGGCGAGACGCTTCTGTCCGTCGGGGAAGGACTTGGCCTTCCGCTGGCCGTCGGGTGTGAAGTAGCGGGCCCGGTAGCGCATGCCCTTGCCGTGGCGGTCGGTCTTGACCCGGGTGGCCTTGCCGTTGGCGTCGGTCTCGGTCTTGAACCAACGGTCCTGAATGCTTCCTGCCATGGTCAGCCGTGTCCCTTCGGGGTGTGGGTCTGAGCGGTGTGGGCGAGCCAGCGTTCGGCGGCGCGGCGGTCGTGGAAGGTCTTGGACTTGTGGCGTCCGATGTCGTCGATGAAGTGGGCGCGGTAGCGGGGGCCGCGTCCGTAGCGGGCGGTCCGTCGGCGGTCTCCGCCGGGGCGGGAGCGCTGGTGCCAGCGGTCTTCCAGGTGGATGGACATGGGCTGTGTGCTCCTTGTCGGTTGCTGGCCGCAGGGCGCGGCCGGTAGCAGGGCGCAGGAGGGCCACCAGGCGGCCGTCCGGCCGGTTTTGGGGTGTGCTGAGGGAGGCCCGCTACTCGCTACGGGCCTGATCGGTGGGGGTGTGGGGTGCTATCGGGGTTGCTACCGGTAGCGGGGGAGGCTGCTACCGGTAGCAGCGGTTCGGCGGGGTTTGCGGGCCCTTGGAGTCGGGGCCTCTACCGCCTACCGGGCTGGTCAGTGCGGGGGCGGTGCGCTAGCGGGATCTCTACCGGTAGAGGTTCTGGCCTCTACCGGTAGAGGCCTCAGGCGGGAGCTGTCTCCCTGGTGTCCTAGCGACCGCGCCGGGGTGTCCGGTGCCGCCCTCAGAGGGTTTCCGGGGGTCCGGCCGGTCGGGGTGCTAGACGCTAGATCCCTGATCAGGGGGCGGATTGGGTGCTAGCGACGTTGCTAGGTCTAGCGAGGGCGGTTGCTAGACCTAGCAGCCGTTCATGCGGCGTAGTCATCTTCGAGGGCGGCCTGAGCGTCGACCCAGGCGCGGACGGCGGCGGGGTCGTAGCGGACGTGTTTGCCGACGCGGAAGCCGGGCGGGCCGATGCGCTTGCGGCGCCAGGCGTAGACCGTCTCCACGCTCGGCAGGCTGAACATGACCACGAGGTCTTCCGGGGTCAGGTAGCGGTCGGGCAGACCGCCGCGCAGGTTGGCGCGCGGGTCGTCGTTCGCGGGTCGCGGGGTGCTCATGACGCCGTGCCTCCAAGGGCCGGGGTGCAGGTGGGATGGGTGGTCTGGCCCGCTTCGAGAGGCTCGAACGGACCGCCGCACTCGGTGCACAGCGGTGCGTTCTCCCGCGACGGCTCGCGAGGCAACTCCTGTTGGACGCCGGGGTTCTCGAAAATGCGCGTCTCACGCGCCTCATCGCGACTCAGTGCAGGTAGGGGCGTTTCCGGAGTGCGGTATTCCTGCGCCTCAGTGCGCCTCTCGTCCGTCTCACCGCGCCTCAGTGCGCTGCCGTAGCCGCCCGCGCCGAAGTCCGTGAGGCGCGATGAGGCGCGATTCTCGCTATTGCGGGCGTCATCTGAGAGAGCGAGTCCGCTGTAGGCGCGTACCTGCTTGCCGTTCGCGTCGCGCGGCTTGATGACACGCACCTGGGGCACGACGGACTGAAGGTTGCGGCCGAACATCTGCTTGGTGCCCGCGCGGATGCCGTTGTCCTCCGACCAGGTGCGCCACACCGCCCACAGCTCATCCACGGTGACCTCACACTGAGGGCCGGTCTCGCAGCACTCGCGGACGAACGCGCTCGTGGGTGAGGCGGTGTCCTGCATGGTGGTGACCGCCTCGCGGGAGGAAGGCGGTTCGGTGAGCCGTCCGGCCACTTCGAGCCGGGCCAGTCCGCCCAACGCCCAGTTGAGGATGCCGGGCATTTCGGCGGCGAGTTTGTCGGTGAGGGTGGTGTCTTCCTTGCCGAGCCAGGAGACGGTCATGTTCAGGACCACGAAGCGGCGCGCGATGACGCCGGAGGAGTCGCCGAAGTTCGGCAGCTCGTTGGACAGGATCATCAGCCGGGTGGGGAGCTTGCCCGTCCACGGGTCCTTGAACTTGCGGTCCACGTCGATGGTGTCCTCACCGGAGATGGTGAGCAGCCTCTCGACGATCTGCGGCCCGTCGCGGCCGGTCAGGCGTGCGTCGGAAACGACGGCGAGCGACTTCCCGAGCAGAGGCGAGAGCCCGAAGTTCGTGCCGAGACTCGCGAGGGTGGGGCCCGCCATATTCCCCTCACCGACCAGGGCCGCGAGGATGCGCGCGATGGTGCCCTTGCCCGAGCGGGTCGGGCCGACGATGAGCAGGATCTTCTGCTGATCGGTGCGACCCGACAGGACGTAGCCGAACCACTCCTGAAGTGCGGCGATGGAGTGCGGGTCGTCCGGCCACACCTGCCTCAGGAACGCCTCCCAGTGCGGGGCGGCCGCGTCGGGGTCGTAGTCGAACGGGACGGACACCAGGTTGAAAAAGCCAGGCGTCAGCGGCATCAGGGCCCGGTCTGCCACGCGCAACAGGCCGTTGGTGCACGCCACGACCGGGCCCGCGCCGTCGCGGACCTGGCGACCGGACGCGTCCAGTCGGGCCGGGGCGTCGATGGTCGGCGCGAGGTGGGTCACAGCCGCGATGGCCTGCATGAGGTCGGCCACCTTGCGGATGTTCGGCGCCCACCTGCGCAGCTCCGGGCCCTTGCCGGTGACGTGATCGAACTCCGCGTGTTCCAGCTGCTTGTACAGGCTCGCGCGGACCTGCTGAGAGTCCAGCTCGCGCCAGTGCGAGAACTCCCAGGACATCCACGCGCCGCGCCAGTGCCTCAGCGTCAGCAGTCCGTCGTGCTGCCAGTCGGGGGCCAGGTGCCGGGCGACGGCCATGGGGTCGGTGGGCGGCGGGACCGGGGGCGTGGCCTCTTCGGCGGTGCTCTTGTCGGTCATGCCGTCTCCCGGTCGGAGGGGTGAGACAGGTAGCGGCCGGGCTTGCCGGGGATCGCCACCGGCGGCCACCCGGGAGTAGCCGTGAGGCAGTGCGGCACCAACGGGCGGGCAAGCGTGTCCAGTTCGGCCAGGGTGGGCCGCGTGGACAGACGCATCCGGCGTACGGCGTCGGTCGCCTCGCGGGTCGTCTCGCGCCGCCAGGCGTCGTCATCGAGGGAGGCGAGCCAGCGTTCCCGGATGGTGTGGCGGCGCCAGGCTTCGGCCGCGGCGAGCGCTGCAGCGAACCGGCGCGGATCGGCCGTCGGGAGCGCGGCCCACTCCGCACCGCCGTACTCGGGGAAGGCGTCGGGCAGCATCTCGGCCTGAGCGGCGGCCCACAGCGCGGCCGGGTCGGCGCCCGTGTTCACCGGGGCGGGCCCGGCGTTCACGGCAGCCGTGTCGGCGTTCACGCGGGCGTTCACGGCGGAGGTGCCCACGGCCGACTCGGGTACAGGGCGGGCCGACTCGTAAGGCCGACTGTTCACGGCGTTCATGCGGGCACCGCCTCACCGGTCGGCCGCGAACACTCGCGTACGAGTCGAGCAGCAGAGCGCAGGCAGTCGGGCCGACCCGTCGGGCGCGGCGCCACGGCGTGACGCGGACGCTCATACAGGTCAGGGACCGATCGATGGCCGATCGGGTCGGCCGACTCGGGCCCCGGCCACGTCGCCGTGAACACCGCGTGGTGGGCGTGGGCGAGTCGGGCTAACAACCGCCAGTCGACCCCGATCGAGCCGACCGACTGTTCACCAACGCTGCCCGTCGGCTGCTCGTGAACGTCCCCGTGAACGCGTTCACCGGACACGGCGTGAACGCTCGGGGCCGACTGCTGAACGCCGTACGTGAACAGCACGAGCAGGGCCAGGGAGAGCGGGAAGCGGTCGGCCTTGGCGTTGTAGCAGGGGTGGCAGGCCAGAACCAGGCAGTCGGCCGACCACGTCCACAACAGGGAGATCGGCACCACGTGATCGAGGGTGGCCTCCCGCAGGTTTGCGAACGGGCGGCGGCACCAGGTGCACCGCTGCCCGTCCCGCTCGGCAAGGCGGGCCTTGCGGTTGCGGCGCCGCTTGGAGTTCAGGTGCGGCTTGTCGTGCAGGCTCATGCCGTCGCCCCCGGGGTGGAGTCGAGCAGATCCAGCACGGTGCGCAGGGCGGCGGAGACGGCCCCCAGGTGCAGCGCCATCTCCGCCACGCTGGCGCCGCCCAGGTCGACCGACTCGGCACGGCTGAGTGCGCTGCGGGCGGCCAGGGCGAGGGGGAGGAAGGCGGCGGCCGGGTCGGGGGCGGCGGGACGCTGCGCGGGCCACAGGTCCCACACGTCGCAGCCCAGGGCGCGGGCCACGGCGTGGGCGTGACGGGCGTAGGGGCGCCGTCCGGGCTCGTTCACCCACCGTTCCACGGTCTTGGGGTCCACGCCCAGCTGGTCGGCCAGGTCCTCGTAGGTCAGGCCGGACTCGAACAGCGCGGCCCGCAGACGCAGGTTGCCGGTCTGGGCCGGATTCCTCTTCGCGACGTGCGACGGCGCCACGGACGCGGGCAGGGCAGGCGCGGGCGGTACGGCCACGGCGCTCATCGGGTCACCGCCGTCCCGGCCAGCACCTGAGAGCGGCCCGCGTCCCCGGCGGTCTCCAGGACGTCGATGCGCCGCTCCATGCTGTGGAGCTGCTCCCGGATCTCCCGCAGGTGGTCGCGCAGCCGCGCGAACTCGCCGTCGGTGAGCGACGACGCGACGGGGGCGGGGGCGGCCGGGGCACTGTGGCGCCGGGGCAGCGCGCCGGGGAGGTTGAACGAGGCGGCGGCGATGGTCAGCGCACCCAGGTCGCTGGCGGTGTTCTCGCGGCGGCGGGACGCGAAGCGGGAGCCGTACCAGGCGCGGTCCTGCGGGGTGAGGCGGCGGTAGATGGAGGCCAGGTTGTACAGCCGCAGCGTCTCAGCGTCCCGCCGGACGACGGCCGCTCCCAGCCTCTCGACGCCCTGGACGATCCAGGCGCCTACCTGCGCGTCGCGGCCGGAGACGTCGGCGTCGTCGGGCATGTCGGAGGCGTACAGCGCGATCCCGCGCTCACCGCCGTCCAGCTCGGCAACTAAGTCCAGCTCCACAGCCGTAAGTTCCTGGCCAGTCGGCCGCTCAATGATGGTTGCAGGCATGATGGAGATACCCCTTCGAGGGTCAGGGAGCGGCTATCTGCTTGGCGGTAGGGAGCCGCTCCTTGCTGTTCCTGGCCTTGACCAGGGATTTCCACGGGAAGCGCTCTTGGGTTTCGAGCCCCGCTTGCTGACTAGCGTGCACTAGTCTGCTGTGGTGCACAAGCCTTGTGCTGTGATGCGCACTAGTTCGCTGTGGTGGGGCTCGGTACTCTCAAGGCATGACTGTCACAGGAGGGCCCAAGCCAAAGGCGGTGCAAGTCGCGGACGCACTCCGCGACGACATCAAGAAGTTGAAGCCCGGCGACAAGCTCCCGTCACAGCGTGAGCTGATGGACCGTTTCGGGTTCGCGAGCCAGACCGTCCAAAACGGGCTGGCCGCGCTCCGGGCGGAAGGGCTGATTGTGTCAGCCGGGAACCTCGGCAACTTCGTCAGCGACGGTGCTGCCCCTAACGACGACGTGCGCGACGACATCAAGGAAATCCGCTCCCAGGTTCAGGCGTTGGCTGAACGGCTCGAAGCGCTGGAGAAGCGCTCCGCGCCTGGTGGTGCGTGATCTGTGGCCAGCATGCGGGGCGACGGCCCTTGACGTAAGTGACACCGTTGGGGGCAGTACAACGGCATGGGGACATGTCCGGTGTCACCTCGCTGTCCCCTTCCGTGTCCCCACGGTCCGCGCGCGAGACTCGGCGCGTAGGCACTCGGAGGAGGGTGTTATGGGCGACGACAGGCCCGCGTGGGCGCGACGCATCGCGGCGGAGCGCGCAGCTCGCGACTGGTCGCAGCGGGACGCGGTGAGGGCTCTCCGTGTGCACGCTGTGGATGAGCTTCCCGCCGACGACAGCATGATCCGACAGTGGAAGCGCTGGGAGTCCGGCCAGATCCCGAACGAGTTCTACCGGCCGCTCATCGCGGCTCTTTTCGGCACCGTGACGCAGGCGCTCTTTCCGGCGCCTGGTCGGCGGGACGGCAACAAGGAAGTGCTCGCGGCGAGCGGTATGGAGACCTTCGAGATCGTGAGCCGTCTCAGTCGCTCGGACGTCGATACGGCGACGCTTGATGCCTTGCGCATCACCACGGATCGGCTCTGCTCTGAGTACCCGTACATGCCGAGCGAACAGCTCCTCATCGAGGGGCGGCAGTGGCTGCGGCGGGTTGTGGAGCTGCACTCCAAGAGCCTGACGCTCGCGCAGCACCGCGAGGTGCTGGCGCTCTCCGGCTGGCTCGCCCTTTTGGTGGGCTGCGTCGAGTACGACTCAGGCGACCGACACGCAGCCGAGGTAACCCGTCAAGCCGCGCTGTCGCTCGCCACGGAGGCGGAGCACGGAGAAGTTGCTGGGTGGGCCCACGAGATGCGGGCTTGGTTCGCCCTCACGACGGGCGACTATCGCGGCGTCATCGCTGCCGCTCAGGCAGGGGCTGAGGTGGCCGCCGGCCACAGCGTCGCGGTGCAGCTCGTTGGGCAAGAGGCCAAGGCGTGGGCGCGGCTCGGAGACCGTCGACAGGTTGAGGTGGCGCTCGACAAGGGCCGTCGCCTGCTCGAAGGGATGCCGCACCCCGAGAACCTTGACCACCACTTCGTGGTGGACCCCGCGAAGTTCGACTTCTACTCGATGGACTGCTATCGCCTGGTCGGTGAGGACAAGCTCGCCCGCACCCTCGCCGAGGAAGTCCTCCGAGCGGGTACCGACTTCGACGGCACGGAGCGCTCACCCATGCGCAACTCGGAGGCGCGCGTCACGCTCGGCGTTACCGCGGCGCGTGAGGGCGACCTCGAGCAAGCGCTCATCATGGGGGAGCGCGCTCTCCAGGGCGACCGCCAGTCGGTCCCGTCGCTCATCATGACGAGCCGCGAACTGGCCGCAGAGATGCGGCGCCGCTACGCCTCTGAGCCTGCCGCCCAGGACTACCTCGCGCACTTGAAGGACCTTGGCCAGGCGAAGCCCGGCTTCCTGCCGCAGTAACCCTAGGTAGCTACCCCTCGAAGGGCGCTAGCGGTCGCCCCGCCCCGCTGAAGCCCAGGATTCGAGCCGAATCCTGAGTTCTCCTATGTTGGCCGCTAACCGCTAGCGTCCTGACCAGAGCCCAAATGGTCCGCTATCGGGGGTGCTAACGCTAGCGGTCCCTGCCGCTAGCGTTAGAGGCGCTCGCTGACACTCGGTTCGTCGCAGAGGGTGATAGAAGGAGCGGCCTACGGCCGCACGACCCTTGGCAGCTCGCTGTGCTCGTGCGCGACGGCCGCCGTACGGGACCGGACGCCGTCGCGCGGGCAGGCGTGACGGCCGGTGTGATGCCACGTGAAGTCCGCCGTTACGGCCGCGTCACACCCGCGTCTGCCTAAGGGTTTGGGTGTGACGCCGCCGTCACATGTGACAGAAGCCAGGAGGCTGTGACGGCCTGAACAGTCGGCGCTCAGGCCGCGCACGACAAGCGGCTGCAACATGGGATCCCGCCTGTTGCAGCCCGCCCAACCGGATGAAGAGGCCACCCGCGCCCCCGCTGGAGGGGGACCTCTTCATCCTGCGGCGGCGGACAGCTTCAGCAGCGTCCACAACCCCGATCCACTCAGAGCTGGCCTGACTTGCGGAAATCGACTCCTAGACGCAGTGCGGGCTTGGTCGCTCCGGACGCTGGTGGACGCTAAACAATCTATTTAGCGTCCGCGTTGAAAGCGCAGGTCAGAGGGCTCGGTAAGAGTCGCGCGGACGCTGCGGACGCTGTCTTCCCTCAACTTTCCAGGAGTGGAGAGCGACGGCTTTTCAGGCACGCGGGGCGGGCGGTGGCCACAGGCGTCGTGCGGCGCTGAAAAGCCTCAGGAAGCTGCGCGGGGAGGTGCGGCGGCCGTGGACGAGTAAGAAGAGCACCAGTGCGGCGCTGTGCTCTTCTTGCTTCTCTGCCCGAGCATGCCGTCTGCCTCTTGGAAGGTACCGAGGTTGGCAATCCAGGGAGGAGGCGAGAGCCGTCCCGCTTTGGGATGCTGTTCTGCGACGCATCCGGGGCAGAGTGTCAGAGCGGGCGTCAGAGGCTGTCAGCGTCCGGTGTCAGGCGAAATGTCAGGGCGCGTGACACCGCGTGCGCCTAGGGGTTTGGGTGTCACGACGCCGTGACGGTGTCAGGCATCAGGGCAGTGTCACGGCCGTATGAGGACTCCATGTTGGAGCCGTCCGCGCTGTCCGCAGTCGGCGAATCACGTTCCCCGGTGGCCGCTGCGCGAGCGCAGCGAGCTGCCAGAGGTCGTGCGGCCGAAGGCCGCGCTTCTAGTGCCTTGTGCACCAGGATCACTGGGTGCTGCTGCGTGCCTTGTACCGGCTGGCCGTGTGTTCGAGGATCTTGCGGCATGCCTCCGCCATGTCCTCCAGCTTGTCGTCACTAACTACAAGCTCCACCAGGTGGCTACCGTTCGAGATGGGCATTGCACCGCGAAACTCCGAAGCGCGGAGGTTGGGCCAGAAGCGACCGTGCGCAAAGCCAGAGGCGACACGCCACAATGCTCGGGTTTCGGTGGGGTTGAGTCCAGCGGCTGCGGCGGCTTCGTAGATGATGCTCGTGGCCTCAGGCTTAGACAGGTTGGAGAGATTGAGGCCCTGTGCCAGCTGCTTGACCTCTTCTCGGCGCTCCGCTCCTGTCTTGCCGTTCGGCCCCGTGACGTGGTTGGTGTCCTTCTCGTGCTGGTCGCGGTTGTGGAAATCCTGAGCCCAGAGGGAAAGCACGCGGTGGCGGCGTTCATTCCGGTCATTTCCTGCCAGAAGCCAAGCACCGGTGGCAAAGTTCTCAAGTGCCCCACGCAGCAGGGTCCAAGGACTGTACGGGTCGATCTGGCGCGCAACGGTCACGAGCTTTGTCAATGCTTCGACGTGTATGAGGCCAGCCGAGAAGGAGGACTGGATGAACTTGGCGGCGCCCCATGACTTCAGAGGTTCGTCGTCTTTGGCCAGGCTGCTGCGCTCTGCCGGGTCAGGCAGCAGCAGGAAGTGGTTGTCGCCTCGATAGGCTGCGGCAGCGTTGAATAGCGGCGCGAGGTAGGAGACATCTTCTCGCCCCGTCGCGGACGTGCTCATTGCCGCACCGTACTCCGGCTGCTGCATCTCTCGCCGCCATTTTTCACATACTCACACGCGGCTGCCTGTTGGAGCGACATGGGATCTTGAGGGTGTTGTGGCCCGCGAGCTGGGCCCTCTCTGGGCCCTCAAGCAACGACCGACGATGACAGTAGATGACCACCAACGACCCCTCCGCAGCAGGCCAGTTGGGGTGCTCAAGCTGCTGACCTGTGGTAAAAAGCGGGCCCCCCAGACCCAGGGCAAGAAGAAGTAGGCCCACCCGTACGGGAAACCCCGTACGGAAAAGGGGCTCCACGCGCGCGTGGAGCCCCTTTCCCTGTGTGCGATTCCGGACGCGCGGGGGCGCGTGGGAGGGGGCGGACGGCGGGCGGCGGCGCGGGGTGAATGGACGCGCGCGCGTGCGCCGTTGACGCGCCCCGCTGCCCCGGGCGTGCAATGGAGGGGCAGGCAGTACGTCTTCGCAGTACGCCTTCGAGGTTTCGAGGAGGAGACACATGGCCGAGTCCCCCAAGAGCGACACCTGTGCCGACGGTTGTCAGTGCGGTCCTGGCTGTAGCTGTGGCTGCCAGTCCGGCGGCGCGTGCCAGTGCGGCGGCGGTTGCGGCTGACGCAGCGCGAAAGGGGTGGGCGCACAGGCCTTCGCGCCCACCCCGGTGCCCCACCGGCAGGTGCTACGCGCCCTCTACGGGCACCGAGCCCGGCTGGATCTCGTCCGCGTGCTCACCCGTCACCAGGTACACGACGCGCTTGGCGACGGACACCGCGTGGTCCGCGAAGCGCTCGTAGTAGCGGCCGAGGAGCGTCACGTCGACGGCCGTCTCGATGCCGTGCTTCCAGCGGTCGTCCATCAGGTGCTGGAACAGCGTGCGGTGCAGCAGGTCCATCTCGTCGTCGTCCTGCTCCAACTGCAGCGCCAGATCGACGTCCTTGGTGATGATGACCTCCGCCGCCTTCGCCATCAGGCGCTGCGCGAGCTGGCCCATCTCCAGGATCGTCGCGTGCAGGTCGCGCGGCACCGCCGACTCCGGGTAGCGCAGCCGGGCCAGCTTGGCCACGTGCTGGGCCAGGTCGCCGGAGCGCTCCAGGTCGGCGCTCATCCGCAGCGAGGTGACGACGATCCGCAGGTCGGTGGCGACCGGCTGCTGCCGCGCCAGCAGGGCTATCGCGCGCGCCTCCAGCTCGTGCTGGAGGTCGTCGACCTTCTGGTCGGCGGCGATCACGCTCTCGGCCAGCTTCAGATCGGCGTCGAGCATGGCCGTGGTGGCGCGCCCGATCGCCGACCCGACAAGGCGGGCCATTTCGACCAGGCCCTCGCCGATCGAGTCAAGTTCCTCGTGGTACGCGTCACGCATGTGGCTGTCCCTCTCTCGTACGTCACAGGGGCTCACCCCCACGCTCCCACGGTGGCGGCCCGACGCGTCCGTTTAAGTCATCTCAAATGAATCAACCCTGTCGCCAAGGTGAACTATGGGCGACGGAGTCCCGCCGCCCGCCCGATGCGCCAGACTGCACCAGGGGCCCCGTGAGGCGACCCGCGCTCCACCCCCGGATCGCGTGCCGCACACCGGAATCCGCCGGTCCGACGGGTCGCCCCGCCGAAATGAACCACTGCCGTCCCCACAGTGAACTCTGAGCGACGAGTGTTCGAGCGGCCACCCGGATGGCTGTGGCCGGTACTCCGACCGCGCATAACCTGGAGGCATGGACGTGAACGCGGCGGTCGCCGCAGCGGCAGCGATCGCCGGGGTGTGCACCGGCGTCATCGCCATGCTGGCGTTTCGCTGGAGCGAACGCGACCAGAAGAGGCCCACCCGGACATCCCTGCACACGGACGCGGTCCTGCCCCCCGGCGTCGACACGGTCCTCTCCGTGCTGCGCTCCTCCGCGGTCGTCCTGGACGAGGCGGACAGCGTGGTCAAGGCGAGCTCCGCGGCGTACGCCCTCGGACTGGTGCGCGGCGGCAAACTCGCCGTCGAGCCGATGCTGCAGATGGCCAGGGACACCCGGCGCGACGGTGAGATACGACAGGTCGAGCTGGACCTGCCGCGCCGGGGCACGGGCCGGGGGGACGCGCTCGCGGTCTCCGCGCGGGTGGCGCCCCTGGGCTCCCGTCTGGTCCTGCTGCTCGTCGAGGACCTCACGGAGGCCCGCCGCATCGAGGCGGTGCGCCGCGACTTCGTGGCGAATGTCAGCCATGAGCTCAAGACGCCGGTGGGGGCGCTCTCGCTGCTCTCCGAAGCCGTCATGGACGCCGCCGACGACCCCGAGGCCGTCGAGCGCTTCGCGGGCCGGATGCAGAACGAGGCGACCCGCCTGACCAACCTCGTGCAGGAGCTCATCGACCTCTCCCGGGTGCAGAACGACGACCCCCTCGAGGACGCCGAGCCGGTGCGCGTCGACGAGCTGGTGGCCGAGGCCATCGACCGCTGCCGGCACCAGGCGGGCACCAAACAGATCACCATGGCCGCGACCGTGGGGAGCGCCGCCGCGCCCGCCGCCGAGAGCGGCACCGGAAGCCGGACGGCGGTCTCCGACCTGCACGTCTGGGGCAACCGCGGCCAGCTCGCCGCGGCTCTCGGCAACCTCGTCGAGAACGCCGTGAACTACTCCCCGGCCCGCACCCGGGTCGGCATAGCGGCGCGCCGGGTCACCGCACCGGGCGGCGACCACATCGAGGTCGCGGTCACCGACCAGGGCATCGGGATCTCCGACAAGGACAAGGAGCGCATCTTCGAGCGCTTCTACCGCGTCGACCCGGCCCGCTCGCGCGCCACCGGCGGCACCGGCCTCGGTCTCGCCATCGTCAAGCACGTGGCCGCCTCGCACGGCGGGGAGGTCACCGTGTGGAGCTCGGAGGGACAGGGCTCCACCTTCACCCTGCGCCTGCCCGAGGCGGGCGCGACGCGCGACCGCGGCGCCGGGCACGGCCTGCCGAACGGCGCGCACCAGGGCGCCAGGCCCGACGACACAACCGCATACGAACCCATTCCTGCCGCCCCGGAGGTCCTTCCGTGACCCGAGTGCTCGTCGTCGAGGACGAGGAATCCTTCAGCGACGCCCTGTCGTACATGCTCCGCAAGGAGGGCTTCGAGGTCGCGATCGCGGCCACCGGACCCGACGGACTCGACGAATTCGAGCGCAACGGCGCCGACCTCGTCCTGCTCGACCTGATGCTGCCGGGCCTGCCCGGCACCGAGGTCTGCCGTCAGCTGCGCAGCCGCTCGAACGTGCCGGTGATCATGGTCACCGCCAAGGACAGCGAGATCGACAAGGTCGTCGGCCTGGAAATAGGAGCCGATGACTACGTCACCAAGCCCTTCTCGTCCCGCGAACTGGTGGCCCGCATCCGCGCGGTCCTGCGCCGCCGCGGAGAGCCCGAGGAGGTGGCCCCGCAGGCCCTGGAGGCGGGCCCGGTCCGCATGGACGTCGACCGCCACGTGGTCACCGTCTCCGGCTCCAAGGTCGACCTGCCCCTGAAGGAGTTCGACCTCCTGGAGATGCTGCTGCGCAACGCGGGCCGCGTCCTGACCCGCATGCAGCTCATCGACCGCGTCTGGGGCGCCGACTACGTGGGCGACACCAAGACCCTCGACGTGCACGTCAAGCGTCTGCGCGCCAAGATCGAGCCCGACCCGGGCGCGCCGCGCTACCTGGTGACGGTCCGTGGCCTGGGCTACAAGTTCGAGCCGTAGGCAGCGGCCACGCGCGCGTGCGTCCCGACGACGGCCACGCGCGCGTGAGCGGCGGAACAGAGCGAAACAGAAGGGCGGGGACCCCTCGGGGTTCCCGCCCTTCCACGTGCTCTTCTCAAGCCGTCCCGCGTGCGCGACCTCGGTGCGAGGCCGCGTACGGGAGTACGTCAGTGCTGGGCGGCGCCGTCGTGCCCGGCCTCGCCGGACGGCGTGGTGCCCGCGCCCTGGACGCCTTCGCTGCCCTCGGCGCCGTCAGCGCCCGCGGCGCCCTCGGCGTCCCCGGACGGCGTGCCCGACGGGTTGCCGGAGGGCGACCCCGAGGGCTTGCCCGACGGCTTCCCGGACGGCTTGCCGGAGGCGTCGCCCGAGGGCTTGGCGTCCGGGGCCTTCGGGAGCTCGCTCGGGCCCCACTTCTTGAAGTAGCTCTCGGCGGGCACGACGAACGTCTTCAGCTTCACGTCGCCGGCCTTGCTGAAGGCGAAGGTGACCGGCTGCGCGTTGCCGTCCTGGACGGACTCGCGGCTGCTGGGCAGGACCGCGGCGGCGTTGTCCTTGCCGCCGATGACGATCGAGCCGCCGGCCGGAATCGTCAGACCGCCGCCCTTGCCCTTCTTCTCACCCTTGGCGGGGCTCAGCTCGGCCGTCTTGCCGGTGCCGTCGACCTTCACCGATTCGAGGGTCTGGGCGGTGCGGCCGTTGTTGAAGACCGTCGCGGAGACGATGGCGGGGCCTGTCGACTCCCGGTCGGGCTGCGTGATGATCATGGCGTTCTGGATCTTGATGTCGCCGACGGCGGTCGCCGCGTTGTCCGGCTTGATCTCGATCGTCTGGGCGTTGTTTCCGGCACCGCAGGCGGTGAGCGCGGCGAGCGAGAACGCGAGGGCGGTGGCGGCGATGGCGCCGCGTCGAAGGCTGCGGCTCACGGCGGCGGCAACTCCTAAACGTGGGCGGTACGGAGGGGGCGGGCGGCCTTGACGCCGTCCTGGCGGGCGACCGTAAAGCCGCCCTAAGGGTGTGTCAGCGGGCTTAGGTTACCGAGCCGTTCCCGCGCCACCGCACCCGACCCGCCCCTCGGAGCCGCGAGCCTCCCGGCGCCCCCGTCCGGCGCTCCTGCCGCGCCCCGCTCCCCGGCCTCCCCATGACCTCCCCCTGGCCCCCGCGACCTCCCGTGCCCCACCCGTTCCCTGGCCCGTTCCGTATTCGTAAATCCGCGGCCGGCGGTGTTCCGGCGATTTTCGGATAAGGAAATGCGGAGGGGGCCGGGAAATTGATCAGTGGATGACGCACGGGACCTGCCATCGGGTGGATCGGAGCGCGGTTCCGGCGCACCGGCGCTCGCGCTTCTTGATCAATTCCGGATTCGCGCCAGACGCGCCTCCGGGGTCGTCGCGAAGTGATCCCGAACGCGTCCCGAGCGTCGTCTCGTACGCGTCACCGCATGCCGAACGGAGTAGCGGAAGTTCACCTACGGGAACCCGGCAAACCGGGACGTTCGCCCCCTTGCGGCGCTCTCCCGGGGTGCGTGACGGGGGTGTTTCCCCGTCCCCGGACAGCCGCTCCCACCTGCGAATACCCCCTTCCGCAGCCCCCGCGCAGCACGTTCCTGTTGCTGTTGTCAAGCCCCGAGATATGCCCTGACCTGCGAAAACGCCATTCAGAAGACGCCGTATCCGTGTTACCCTGGATAGCCACGGAAGGGGTACCTGTCACATGACGTTCAAGGTTGGCGACACCGTGGTCTATCCCCATCACGGGGCCGCGCTGATCGAGGCCATCGAAACTCGCCAGATCAAAGGCGTGGACAAGACCTACTTGGTGCTGAAGGTCGCCCAGGGCGACTTGACGGTACGTGTGCCAGCGGACAATGCAGAGTTCGTCGGTGTGCGTGATGTGGTCGGCCAGGACGGCCTCGACCGGGTCTTCGAAGTACTGCGCGCACCGTACGCAGAAGAGCCCACGAACTGGTCGCGTCGTTACAAGGCAAATCTTGAGAAGCTTGCCTCCGGCGATGTCATCAAGGTCGCGGAAGTCGTCCGTGACCTGTGGCGTCGGGAGCGTGAGCGCGGACTGTCCGCCGGTGAGAAGCGCATGCTCGCCAAGGCCCGTCAGATCCTGGTGAGCGAGCTGGCCCTCGCGGAGAACACGAACGAGGACAAGGCCGAGGCCCTGCTCGACGAGGTCCTCGCGTCCTGAAGTCCTGACCGACGCAGCGCGACGCCACACCACCTGGCGTGCGTCCCGGGACGAACAAGACAGCGCACACATTGCCGCGGTGCCCGCCGACTCCTGAAAGGTGTTGCCGGGCACTGCGGCATGTTCGTACCCGAAAGCGGGCAGCCTTCGGCCCCGGTACGCGCATGCGCGTACCGCCGGTCTTCACCGCCGGTTCGCGTGTACGGAAAGATCCCCCGGTACTTTGGCGTGCCGGGCTCGGGCAGCTGGCTCGACCGGATGTCACGGAAGGGTCCGGTCAAGGCGTCGCGCCCGGCACTCCCCCAACCTACGGTCGGGGGTACGCCCAGGCCATACCCATGTCGGCCGAGCACACAAACCTGAACGGAACCGATGTCTGACGCATCTTCTGTGGCGGGCCGGCCCGGCCCCGCCCAGCACGCCCAGTCCACACACCCCGCCGAGCCCCTCCGCACCGCCGCGGTCATCCCCGCCGCCGGGCGGGGCGTCCGGCTCGGCCCCGGTGCCCCCAAGGCCCTGCGCGCCCTGAACGGCACGCCCATGCTCATCCACGCCGTGCGCGCGATGGCCGCGTCCCGCGCCGTCTCGCTCGTCGTGGTCGTGGCCCCGCCGGACGGCGCCCCCGAGGTCAAGACCCTGCTGGCCGACCACGCCCTGCCCGAGCGGACCGACTTCCTCGTCGTGCCCGGCGGCGCCACCCGCCAGGAGTCCGTGAAGCTCGGCCTCGACGCCCTGCCGGCCAACATCGACATCGTCCTCGTGCACGACGCGGCCCGCCCCCTGGTCCCCGTCGACACCGTCGACGGCGTCATCGAGGCCGTCCGCGACGGGGCGCCCGCCGTCGTCCCCGCGCTGCCGGTCGCCGACACCGTCAAGGAGGTCGAGCCCGGCCCGCCCGGCGAGCCCGAGCCCGTCCTCGCCACCCCCGAGCGCGCCCGGCTGCGGGCCGTGCAGACGCCGCAGGGCTTCGATCGCGCCACGCTGCTGCGCGCCCACGAGGCCGCCGTCGTCGGTGAGGGCGCCACGGACTGCGCGGGACTCGTGGAGCGGCTCGGCGAGCCCGTCGTGCTCGTGCCCGGCCACGAGGAGGCGTTCAAGGTGACCAGGCCCCTCGACCTCGTCCTCGCTGAGGCCGTACTCGCCCGCAGGAGGGCCAACGATGGCTTCTGAGCAGCCGCAGTCCCAGCCGCAGGTCGATCCGGGGGCCGATCCGGGGGCGCAGCCCCAGCCTCAGCCGGGGCCGGGGGTGCCCACCTCCCCGTACCCCCTGCCTCAGGTCGGCATCGGCACCGACATCCACGCCTTCGAAGAGGGCCGTGAGCTGTGGTGCGCCGGGCTGAAGTGGGAGGGGGAGGGGCCCGGGCTCGCCGGGCACTCCGACGCGGACGTCGTCGCGCACGCCGCGTGCAACGCGCTGTTCTCCGCCGCGGGCCTCGGCGACCTCGGCGCCCACTTCGGCACCGGGCGGCCCGAGTGGGCCGGGGCGTCGGGGCTCACCCTCCTCACGGAGGCCGCGCGGATCGTCCGGGACGCCGGTTTCACCATCGGCAACGTCGCCGTGCAGGTGATCGGCCCCCGCCCGAAGATCGGCAAGCGGCGCGACGAGGCCCAGAAGGTGCTCTCCGAGGCGGCCGGCGCGCCGGTCACCGTCTCCGGCGCCACTACGGACGGCCTCGGTTTCCCCGGCCGCGACGAGGGCCTCATGGGCATCGCGACGGCACTGGTCGTCCGTACGGGCTGAGCGGGGCCGAAACCCGCCTCGCCCCGTGGTGCGGCGCCCTGCGATCGGGTAGGGCTACGACTCGTCAAGCGATCAACCGCCGAGGAGCGAAGTCATGTCCGAACAGCTTTCCGACGACCTCAAGTCCCTGCTCGACACGCCCGTTTTCGTCACCGTCGCCACCATCCAGCCCGACGGCAGCCCCCAGCTTTCACCGGTCTGGGTGACGCGCGACGGCGACGACGTCCTCATCTCCACCACCCTCGGGCGGCGGAAGGAGAAGAACCTGCGCCGCGACCCGCGCGTGACGGTGCTTCTCCAGCCCTTCGACGCCCCTTACACGTACGCGGAGATCCGCGGCACCGCCCAGCTGACCACCGAGGGCGGCCAGGAGCTGATCGACGAGCTGTCGCGGAAGTACACGGGCAAGGACTACGCCGACTTCAACCCGGCGGCCAAGGACGACGCGCAGCGCGTGGTCGTCCGCGTGACGCCCCGCAAGGTCGTCGGCCGCATCTGACGGACCCGAACGTCACGGTTCGTGCCCCGTGTCCCCAGTGTGCGCGGGGCACTGCCCGGCGCCCACTACCCTGGAGTGGTGACGATTCGCCTGTACGACACCAGCGCCCGGCAGATCCGTGACTTCAGCCCCCTCGTCGAAGGCTGTGTCTCGATCTACCTGTGTGGCGCCACGGTGCAGGCGGCCCCGCACATCGGACACATCCGGTCGGGCCTCAACTTCGACATCATGCGCCGCTGGTTCGCCCACCGCGGCTACGACGTGACGTTCATCCGCAACGTCACGGACATCGACGACAAGATCATCAAGAAGTCGGCGGAGCAGGGCCGCCCCTGGTGGTCCATCGGCTACGAGAACGAGCGCGCCTTCAACAGCGGCTACGACGTCCTCGGCTGCCTGCCGCCCACGTACGAGCCGCGCGCCACGGGCCACATCACCGAGATGATCGAGATGATGCGCGGCCTGATCGAGCGCGGGCACGCCTACGAGGCCGACGGCAACGTCTACTTCGACGTGCGGTCGTACGAGGGCTATCTGGAGCTGTCCAACCAGGAACTGGACAACCTCCTGCAGCCCGAGGGCGAGGGCGAGACCGGCAAGCGCGACGCGCGCGACTTCGCCATGTGGAAGGCCGCCAAGCCGGGGGAGCCCAGCTGGGAGACCCCCTGGGGCCGCGGCCGTCCCGGCTGGCACCTGGAGTGCTCGGCCATGGCCCACAAGTACCTGGGCACCGAGTTCGACGTCCACGGCGGCGGCATCGACCTGATCTTCCCGCACCACGAGAACGAGATCGCCCAGGCCAAGGCCTTCGGCGACGCCTTCGCGCGGTACTGGGTGCACAACGGCTGGGTCACCATGAGCGGCGAGAAGATGTCGAAGTCCCTCGGCAACTCCGTGCTCGTCTCCGAGATGGTCAAGCAGTGGCGCCCCATCGTCCTGCGCTACTACCTGGGCACCCCGCACTACCGCTCGATGATCGAGTACAGCGAGGAGGCCCTGCGCGAGGCCGAGTCCGCGTTCGCGCGCATCGAGGGCTTCGTGCAGCGCGTGGTGGAGAAGGCCGGGGGCGTGGTCGAGCCCGCCGCCGAGGTGCCGCCCGCGTTCGCCGAGGCGATGGACGACGACCTGGGCGTCCCGCAGGCCCTCGCGATCGTCCACACCACGGTCCGGCAGGGCAACTCCGCGCTCGCCGCCGACGACAAGGAAGCCGCGATCGCCCGCCTCGCCGAGGTGCGGGCCATGCTCGGCGTCCTCGGCCTCGACCCGCTCGACCCGCACTGGGCGGGCGGCGACGGCGACGGCGGTGAGGACCTGCACGGCGTGGTCGACACCCTCGTACGCCTCGTACTGGAACAGCGCGAGGCCGCCCGCGGCCGCAAGGACTGGGCCACCGCCGACGCCATCCGCGACCAGCTCGGCCAGTCGGGCCTCGTCATCGAGGACAGCCCGTCGGGCCCCCGCTGGACGCTCGGTCCGCGCTAGCGCGGACCACACGCTGATGTGCCGCCCGGCGACTCGGGCGGCACACTGCATATACGACGACTTCAGACGCGTCCGCACGCCTCCGCGCGCGGATCGCGACCACGCGACACACAGACAGGTAGGTCATGGCCGCTAACAACCGCCGCATGTCCGGCAAGAAGGGCGCGCAGATCGGCAGCGGCGGAAAGCGGCGCCGGTCCCTGGAGGGCAAGGGGCCCACGCCGCCCGCCGAGATGCGCAAGGGACACGTCAAGCAGCGCGCCGCCAACGCCAAGGCGCGCCGCGCCACCGGCAAGCAGGCGCCGCGCGGCCGGGGCGGCAAGTCGGCGTCCGAGCTGGTCGTCGGCCGCAACCCCGTCTACGAGGCGCTGCGCGAGGGCGTGCCCGCCACCACGCTGTACGTCCAGCAGTTCATCGACAACGACGAGCGCGTCCGCGAGGCGCTCCAGCTCGCCGGTGAGCGCGGCGACATCCACCTGATGGAGGCCCCGCGCCCCGAGCTGGACCGGATGACGAACGGCCTCAACCACCAGGGCCTGGTGCTCCAGGTGCCGCCGTACGAGTACGCGCACCCCGAGGACCTGGTCGCGGCCGCCCACGACGACGGCGAGGACCCGCTGATCGTCGCCCTGGACGGCGTCACCGACCCGCGCAACCTCGGCGCGGTCGTCCGCTCCGTCTCCGCCTTCGGCGGGCACGGCGTCGTGGTGCCCGAGCGCCGGGCCGCCGGGATGACGGCCGGCGCCTGGAAGACGTCGGCGGGCACCGCCGCGCGCACGCCGGTCGCGCGCGCCACCAACCTCACGCGCGCCCTGGAGGCGTACAAGAAGGCGGGCATCGCCGTGGTCGGCCTCGCCGCCGACGGCGAGCACGAGATCGGCGACCTGCAGGCCCTGGAGGGCCCGGTCGTCATCGTCGTGGGCAGCGAGGGCAAGGGCCTGTCCCGGCTCGTCGGCGAGACCTGCGACTTCCGGGTGCGCATCCCGATGCCGGGCGGCGCGGAGTCGCTGAACGCCGGTGTGGCCGCGGGTGTCGTGCTGTACGAGGCGGCGCGCCGACGCGCCTGACACCCGCGTCACGTGGTGCCGGGCAGGCCTTTCAGGCGTGCCCGGCACAGCGCCGCGATGGTGAACGCGTCCGTGACGCGGCTGTCCGCGACCATGGCCTCCGCCTCGGCGAACGGCACCGGCACGGCCCGGCGGATCGCCTCGGCCCGCGAGACGTCCCCGAAGCCGTCGACGTACGCGGCGTAGAGCAGCGCACTCATGCCGAGCAGCCCCGAGTCGGGGTGGAGTTCGCCGAGCGGGACCAGCGTCTGCGCCGTCGCGCCGATCTCCTCCAGGAGCTCCTTGGCCGCGTTCTCCTCATCGCTGAGGCCGCGCGTGCCGAAGCCCCGCGGCACCTCCCACTGCCACGTCCGCGTCGCGTGCCGGAAGTGCTCCACCATGATCACCTGGCCGTCGAGCAGCGGCAGCACCACACAGCCCCGCTCCGGTGTCGCGCCCAGCGAGCGGATGTACGTGCCCGTGCGGCCGTCGGGAAACCGCACCGCGTCGCGCAGCAGCAGCATGTACGGATCCTCGTAGAGCACACCGCCCGCCGCCGCGACGGACTCCGGGTCGGTGAGGATCTCGATGCCGCCGGGCGAGTTCACGAACAACTCCGGGCGCTCCGCGCGCAGTCGTGCGTATCGGTCGGTGCGCTCGGTGGTCATGGGTGCGGTCCTCTCCGTCGTCAGTACGCGGCCGCCGGGGCCTGCTGGTCCGCGAGGCCGCCGGCCGGTGCCCGGTCGGAGTCGACGACCCGGCCGCCGTACGCCCGCAGAATGGTCCCCCAGTCCTTCTGGAGGTTGCCCAGACGCACCGTCGGAAATGTGATGCTGTGCCCGAGACCTCCGCCGCGTGCCCGTCCCGCGCCGCGGTCCCGGAACAGCAGCCGGATCGTCAACGGGCCGCCCGCCGTGCTCGCCGCCTGGATCGACCCGGACAGCACGCTCACCTCCCCGCTCACCAACTGCAGCACGAGCCCGGCCGACTCCAGGAGCAGCGTCACCCCCATCTCCCGTGCGAACCCCCCGGGGCCGCGGCTGACGGCGCGGGCCTTGCGGAGCATCCGGGCGTGCAGCCGGGCGATGGACGCGGTGGCGTGGGCGAGCTCGTCGGGCGCGGGGACGCGGCCCGAGTCGAACCGACCGAAGACCAGGGAGCTCAGGGCGTCTATGTACGTGCGCCACTCCTCCTCGGCGCGCAGCGCGAGCACGTCGGTCAGGGACAGCGAGCCGTAGGAGTTGGGGCCGTCGACGACGCGGTGCAGGTCGTCGGCGAAGAGGTTCCGCAGGAGGACGCCGATCGCCTCGGGGTCGCGGTCGTCGTCGGACGTCCGGTTCAGCTCGTCGAGTACGGAGCGGGGCGGTGAGTCGGGCGGTGTCAGCGGCAGGATCCGCCCGGCCTTGTCGGGGACGCCGATGCTGTAGAGCAGGTCGATGAGCTGCTTGGCGGGGATGATCTGGGCGCCCTCGCGAAGGAGGCGCTCGTGCGGCTCGGTGCCGGGCCGGGTGAGGAACTCCTCGTACAGGGTGTTGCGCGTGATGCCCGACGCGCGGTCCTGGTGGTTGGCCCACACGGCGATGTCGCGGAGTATCCCCTGCTGGAGGGCGCGCGCGAGCTCGGCGGGTATGCGCAGGTGTTCCTTGAGGAGCTCGGCGGGCAGCCAGCTCAGGGAGGTGACCTGCCGTGTGAAGTACCGGCCGACGTGCCCGTTCTCCTGTTCGTTGACCGTGTCGTCCCACGAGAACCGCACGCATGCCGGCGAGGACTCCTCCTCCACGAGCCGCTGCCAGGCCCGGTGCACGTGCGCGTCGTGCGTCCAGCCGAACTCGGCGACGGGATGCCGCTCCTTGTACAGGTACGGCACGAGGACCCGGTCGTTCAGGAGGCGCGCGAAGGCCGCGCGGTCGGCCGGGTCCGCCGAGGGCAGGTAATTGCGGTAGAGCGCTTCGTTGTTGATCAGATAGGCGCGGTTGACGACGAGCGTGCCGCTGTTCACCAGGGAGCGGCGGAGTTCGGCGGACGCGGCGTCGAGGGTCTCGGCGGTGCCGGTGCGCGGCGCGTGCCGTGACTGGCGGCCCGCGGCCAGGTCGGCCGGGAGCCACTGGTTGTCCAGGGCCTGCGCCATCACCGGGTAGTCCGTGAGGTCGCTGAAGACGAGTTGGTTGCTGCTTCGATCGGTGGCTGCTGTGCCTGACATCGGTGTCCCCCCGGATCCGAGCATGTGCGAGCGGCAAAGCCAGTGACGGGCCATCATGCCCGTTCGCTCACGCCCCGTACCGGGGAATGTCAGACTCCGGAGGGCCCCGCGCAGGCCTGGCCGGGGCTGCTTGACGGGGTCCGGACATTTGCCGTGGGTCAAGGCAGTGTCCAAACCACACATCACTCGGTTAGATGAGTGTGGACACCAGAACACCCCGCACACCCACGGGGGGACGCTCGTCAGGGTTCGACGACACTCCCGCGCTGAGCATGGTGAAGGTGCCCTGCGACCCGGCGCAGGTCATCGTCAATCACGCGAGCTTCCGCGTGCAGCTCCGGACCTCCGGGCGGACCCAATCGCCGCGTATCGCACGCGACTTGAACACCACGGACGACACCGTGCGGATCCCCGCCGCCGGGGCCGCGCCGGCGCGCAGGCGCGCGCCCGTCGTGTGGAGCGGCAAGTCCGCGCCGGGCGACCTCGACGCGAGCGGACTGCTTCAGGCCGTTCGTGCGAGCGGTGTGCGCCGTTCGGCCGAAGGGGGTGGCCGCGACGTCTTCGACGACGGCGGTTCCACCCAGGTCATCCCGCGCGTCGACCTCGACGATCCGTACGCCGACCCGGCCGAGACCGCGGCCTTCACACCGCCCCGCGACCCGGCCGAGACCGCCGCCTTCACGCCGCCCCGCGACCCCGGCGACGGCACCCGGCTGCTCCCGCAGATGCGGCTGCCCGGCAGCGCCGACGACGAGCACCACGAGGCCGAGGCCGCGCGGTACGCCGACGACGGCTACGACCGGGACGGCGGGGACGACCGGGACGGCAGGGACGCAGCCACCGGGCGCCGCGGCGGCACCGGAACGGCGGCCGCCCAGCGGCACGCCTACTTCCCCGGCCGCCGCCTGAACCTGGGCGTCGTGCTGCTCCCGCTGCGCGTCTTCCTCGGCTTCATCTCGATCTACGCCGGCATGGGCAAGCTCTGCGACCCCGTCTACTTCGACGGCGGCGAGCGCGGCTCCATGGTCAAGTGGCTGAACTCGCTGCACCCGTGGGCGCTCGCCGAGCCGCTGCGGGACTGGGCGCTCCAGCACCCCGTGGGTGCCGGTCTCGTCATCGCCTTCCTGCAGGTCATCGTCGGCGTGCTGACCGTGCTCGGCCTCTGGCAGCGGCTCGCCGCGTCCATCGGGGTGCTGCTCTCCGCGGCGCTCCTGGTGACGGTGAGCTGGAAGACCGTCCCGGCGTACGACGCGCCCGACATCATCTACCTGGCCGCCTGGTCCCCGCTGATCATCGCGGGCGCACCCGTCTACTCCGTCGACGGCCGCCTCGCCAACGAGGCCTGGCGCACCCTCGGGCCGCGCGCGGAGCTGTGGGAGCTGCGGCGCCGGGTGCTGCGGCGCGGCGCGCTCATCGGGACCGTCGTCGTCGGCCTCACGCTGCTCGTCGGCTCGCTGCTCGGCGGCGCCGTGCGGGACGCGGACCGCGTCACCGTGCCCGGCCCCGGCGAGGCCCCGCGCAACGAACTGCCCGGTTCCCCGCTGCCGGAGAGCTCCGACGGCGAACGCAAGCTGCGCCGCGACAAGCAGAGCCCGTCGGCGACCGCCGACGGCGCGCCCACGCAGGGCAGTTCGGCCAGCCCCACCCGGGGCGCCGAGGGCACCCCGGGCGCGGCCGCCGAGACCGGCGGCGCCAGCCAGGGCCGGCCGAGCGCGACGCAGGGCACCGGCGGCCAGGCGCCGTCGTCGCAGCAGCAGGCGCCCACGCAGGAGGAGCCGCCCGCGGCCACCAGCGGCCCGGCGGCCACCACCGGCGGCACGGGCGGCGCCAACACCGGCTCCGGCGGCACCACGGGCGGCGGCTCCGGCGGCTCCACCGGCGGTGGCGGCACCACGGGCGGCGGCGCGAAGCCGGGCCTGCTCGGCGGTGTCCTCGGCTGAGGCGCCCGCCTCCGGTACGTCCCCGGTACGTCGATGGGGCCCCGCACACAGCACGTGTGCGGGGCCCCATCGACGTTCCCATCGGCGTACGCGCGACGAACTCAGGGCGCGGTCAGGGGTTCTGGGCCGCCAGCTCCTTGGCCGCCTCGGTGAGGTCCTTGGCGGTGTCGATGGCGCGCCAGTACGCGCCCTGCGGCAGCGGGAAACCGGCCAGGCGCTTCTCCCGGGCCAGGCGCGGGAACGTGGTGCGCTCGTGGTCGCCGCGGTCGGGCAGCAGGCCGGTGAAGGCCGCCGAGAAGACGTACACGCCCGCGTTGATGAGGTACGGCGACGGCGGGGCC
This sequence comes from Streptomyces sp. NPDC041205, assembly GCF_055591765.1. Lineage (NCBI taxonomy): Bacteria > Bacillati > Actinomycetota > Actinomycetes > Kitasatosporales > Streptomycetaceae > Streptomyces > Streptomyces sp. NPDC041205. The sequence continues at coordinate 42,252 of NZ_JBVIZH010000005.1, forward strand.
TCGATGAAGTCCGTGATGTGGCCGAAGGCGTCCGTCTCCACGGCGCCCCAGGGGATGCGGGGGCGGGCCAGGGCGAGGGTGGCGGTGGCGTCGCGCTCGGCGTGGAAGGCCGCCATGTCGCGCAGCGAGAAGCGGGTCCAGATGTCGCCGTTGGTCGCGTACCAGGGCCGGTCGGTGTGCGGCAGGTGCGCGGCGGCGTACTTGAGGCCGCCGCCGCGGCCGAGCGGCTCCTTCTCGACGACCGTGGTGACCTTCAGCGGCAGATCGGCGGACTCCAGCCACTCCTGGAGCACCTCGGCGAGGTGGCCGCAGGAGACGACCGCGTCCGTGACGCCCTCGGCGGCGAGCCAGGCCAGCTGGTGGCCGATGATCGGGGTCCCCGTGCCGGGGATCTCGACCATGGGCTTGGGCCGGTCGTCGGTGTACGGGCGAAGGCGTGAGCCCTGGCCGCCGGCCAGGACGACGGCCTGCGTGGGCCGTGCGGGGTGGTGGGCACCGGTGGTCATGACGGAACCCTACGCGGCGTACCGCGCAGGGTTCTGTGCCGCCTCGGCCCCTGAGAGGCCCCTACCGGCCCTTGTCGGGGCCGTACGGGCGCGCTCAGCCGTTCTGGTGGGCGGCCACGCCCGTGGCGAAGGACGTGTCGCAGACGGGGCGCGCATAGGACTGGGCGCGGCTCGGGCCGTACGCCCGGACGGCGGCGCGGCCGAGTGCGCGGGCGATGGACACGCAGTGCTTGGCGAGCGAGGGGTGCCGGTCGACCTCCTGCTGGAGCTGCGTGAGGGCGACGCCGGGGTTCTTCTCCTGGAGTTCGAGGAGGAGCCGGTGGCGCAGGACGTCCTGCGGGGCACGGGACTTGGCCGGTACGGACAGGTCACCCGCCGAGGCGGTGAGGACCGAGTCCGAGGAACTGCCGGACCAGTTGACCCGGGTGACCGCGAGCGTGCCGGACAGCACCAGGACGACGGGCAGGACGAGGGCGAGCGTGCGCCCGATGCGGCGGCCGGGGCCGCGGTGGCCCCGGCGCGACTTCTGGGTGTGGTTGGCGGAGTGCGTCACGCGAGTGAGAGTAGCGGTAGGTGATGATTTGGCGACATTTAGTCACCCGGTCGAGCTACGGGGGCAGGTGTCTTTCTGCTCGCGCGTTGACGCACAAGGATCGAAATGACCGTTGTGCCGGGGTATTTGTCGACAACCCTTGACGGGGGCGGGGGCGGAGGGTGTGCGGCGTACGGCGGCCGGGTACGACCAACGGCCGCCGCCGAGCGGCGCGGGACCGCCGGATACGGCGAAGGGCCCCGCACCGGAGTGCGGGGCCCTTCGCCAAGTGGCCGGCGGTCAGTCGCTGAGCCGCTCGCCCGTCGACGTCGAGAAGACGTGGGTCTCGCCCGGCCGGGGCACGACGTGCAACTGGGCGCCCTTGTCCGGCACCTGGCGGCCGTTCACGCGGACCACGAGGTCCTTCGGCTCGCCGCCCACCTCGGCGGTGCCGTAGACGTACCCGTCGGCGCCGAGCTCCTCGACGACGTTCACGGACACGGCGAGGCCGGCCGGGGCGTCCGCGGACTCCTTGGAGAGGGTCTTCGCGGCGCCGCCGTTCTGCTCGACGATGTCGAAGTGCTCCGGGCGGACGCCGACGGTGACCGTGCGGTCGCCCTTGTCGGCGGCGGCGGACAGCGCCTCGCGGTTCACGGGGACCACGGAGTTGCCGAACTTCACGCCGCCGTCGGTGATCGGGACCTCGACGAGGTTCATCGCCGGGGAGCCGATGAAGCCCGCGACGAAGAGGTTCGCCGGGCGGTCGTACATGTTGCGCGGCGAGTCCACCTGCTGGAGCAGGCCGTCCTTGAGCACGGCGACCCGGTCGCCCATCGTCATGGCCTCGACCTGGTCGTGCGTGACGTACACCGTGGTGATGCCGAGGCGGCGCTGGAGCGAGGCGATCTGCGTACGCGTCGACACACGGAGCTTGGCGTCGAGGTTCGACAGCGGCTCGTCCATGAGGAAGACCTGCGGCTCGCGGACGATGGCGCGGCCCATCGCGACGCGCTGGCGCTGACCGCCGGAGAGGGCCTTGGGCTTGCGGTCCAGGTACTCCGTGAGGTCGAGGATCTTCGCGGCCTCCTCGACCTTCTGCCGGATGGTGGCCTTGTCGACGCCCGCGATCTTCAGGGCGAAGCCCATGTTCGCGGCGACCGACATGTGCGGGTACAGCGCGTAGTTCTGGAACACCATGGCGATGTCCCGGTCCTTCGGCGGCAGGTGCGTGACGTCGCGCTCACCGATGCGGATGGCGCCGGCGTTGACGTCCTCCAGGCCCGCGAGCATGCGCAGGGACGTGGACTTGCCGCAGCCGGACGGGCCGACCAGGACGAGGAACTCGCCGTCCTCGATCTCGATCTCGAGAGAGTCGACGGCGGGCTTGGTGGAACCCGGGTAGATCCGGGTCGCCTTGTCGAACGAAACAGTGGCCATGGTGAGGGCCCCCTTCACCGGCAGGAACGTGCCGGACGATCCGAGTAAAGGATGGGTCTAGTCCACGTGGGTGAACTGTCCGTGACCGTACCCCGCAGGTCGTTGGTCTGTCAGTAGCCGGAAGGTCACGACCTTCGCGGAAATTTTCGAGAGGACCCCCGGCCGTGTCGGACCCGTTGGTTACACTGCACGGGCACGTCACTGCACTGCCTCCTTAGCTCAGCTGGTCAGAGCGCCGCTCTTGTAAAGCGAAGGTCGTCGGTTCGAATCCGACAGGGGGCTCCGGCATGCGAAGGCCCAGGCCACCGAAGAGGTGACCTGGGCCTTCGCGCTTTCCGGGACTGACCGTGGCTCCGCTGGCGGGCCACGGTCCCGGTCGGCTTGCTCGTCGCCGAGCCGTCGCGGTGGCCGGTGCGGTGTGCCGTCACCTTGACCGTGCGCGCGTACTCACCGTTCGCCATGACGCTGATGTGCCAGGTGCCGGCGGGGACGTCCGTCAGGTCGAGCGTCGCCTTCAGCGTGCGGTTGTCCGCCGACACCGAGGTCGTCCTCGCCGTGAGCTCCTTGCCGGCCTGGAAGAGGCCGACCGCGCCGCCCGGGTCAACGAGTGATCGTGACACAAGGGTGTGACGGTCACCCCGGGGGAGGGGGAGGGGGAGGGGGAGGAGAGGAGAGGGGACTGCTGATCTCAGTGGCGTCCGGCCACCCGCTCCGCCAGTCGGGCAAGACGGGACGAGGCCGCGCTGTGCGAGCTGTCCTCACGGCGGTCCGCGGCCCTGAACGTGGCGTACATCCCGTGCACTCCCAGCCACCGCAGCGGCTCCGGTTCCCACTTGCGGACGCGGTGGTTCACCCAGGGCAGGGCGGTCAGGTCGGTCGGGCCCGCCTGGCCCGAGTCGCTCTGGACGAGGTCGCGGAGGGTGCGGGCGGCGAGGTTGGCGGTGGCCACGCCGGAGCCCACGTAGCCGCCCGCCCAGCCGAGGCCGGTGGCGCGGTCCAGGGTGACGGTGGCGCACCAGTCGCGGGGTACGCCGAGGACGCCCGACCAGGCGTGGTCGATGCGGACGCCGGTGAGCTGGGGGAAGAAGCGGACCAGGATCTCGCGCAGGGCGTCGACGGTGGCAGGCTGCGTACGGCCGTCGTTGTCCGTCCTTGAACCGAAGTGGTACGGCACGCCGCGGCCGCCGAGGGCGATGCGGTCGTCGGCGGTCCGCTGCGCGTACATGTACGCGTGCGCCATGTCGCCGAGCGTCTCGCGGCCCGCCCAGCCGATGGTCTCCCAGACGTCGGCGGGCAGCGGGGCGGTGGCGATCATCGAGGAGTTCATCGGCAGCCAGGTGCGCCGCTGGCCCTTGAGCGACGCCGTGAAGCCCTCCGTGCAGCGCAGGACGTAGGGGGCGCGGACCGTGCCGTACGGGGTGACCGCGTGCTTCGGCTTGATCTCCGTGACCGGCGTCGACTCGTGGATGGTGACGCCGAGCGCCTCGACGGCCGCCGCGAGGCCCTTCACCAGCTTCACCGGGTGCAGCCGGGCGCCGTGCGGCGTCCAGGTCGAGCCGACGGCCCCGGCGACCCGGATCCGCTCGGCGGTCTCGCGGGCGCCGTGCAGCGTGCGGTCGTTCTCCCCGTACGCCAGTTCCGCCTCGTGGAAGGCGCGCAGCCGGGCCAGTTGGGCGGGCGTGTACGCGACTTCGAGGACACCGCCGTGGTGGACGTCGGCGTCGATCTTCTCCTCGGTGGCGACGCGGATCACCTCGTCGACGGTGGCGTTCATGGCCTGCTGGAGGCGGACGGCGGCGTCGTGGCCGTGCAGGCGGGCGTAGCGGTCGCGGCCCGCGATGCCGTTGTAGAGCCAGCCGCCGTTGCGGCCCGAGGCGCCGTAGCCGCAGAACCGCTGCTCCAGGACCGTGACGCGCAGGAAGGGCGCGGCCTTCTTCAGGTAGTACGCCGTCCACAGTCCCGTGTAGCCGCCGCCGACCACGCACACGTCGGCCGTCGTGTCGCCGGTGAGGGGTTCGCGGGCCGTGGGCAGGCCGTCGTCCGCGTACCAGAAGGAGATGCCGCCGTTCACGGTGTTCGTGCTGCTCATGGGGTGGGACGTTACTGGTCGTATGGGCCGCTGGGCAGGGGTCGGATAGATTTTCGGGCCAGTGGTACTGACGTTTTGGGAGGGCTGTTCATGGCCGTACGGGCCGTACGCAAGGCCGGGCGCGTGGCCGCCTCGGTGACCGCCGTCGCGCTGCTCGGTGCCGCCGTCACCGCGTGCGACTCCGACGACGGCGGGGACGACTGGATGGGGGCGGGCAAGAAGTCGCCGTCCGCTTCGGCCTCTTCGTCGGCTTCGGCTGCGGACGGCGAGTCGTCGGCGGGTCCGTCCGACGGGGCCTCCGACGGGGCTTCTGGCGGGCCGTCCTCCTCGTCGTCGCAGGAGGTCGTCCCGGAGGCCAAGGTTCCGCCCGTCTCCGTCGAGCGGCTCGCCAAGGTGCCCACCGCCGTGAAGGGCGGCGTGATCACCGTCGGCAAGCCCGGCGCCAAGCACACCGTCAAGGTGTACGAGGACCCGCGCTGCCCGTTCTGCAAGAAGTTCGAGGAAGGCGGCGCGCAGGCCCTCGTGGGGCCGCTGGTCGACGGTGACGTGAAGGTCGAGTACACGATCGCCTCCTTCCTCGACCGGAACCTGGGCGGCAGCGGCTCGGTGAACGCCGCGAACGCCCTGCGGGCCGCCGTCGAGGCGGGCAAGTTCCCGCAGTTCCACTCCGCCGTCTTCGTCAACCAGCCCGAGGAGAGCGAGGACGCGTTCACGCCCGCCTTCCTCCTGAAGATCGCCGACAAGGTGGGCCTGCGCGACGCCGCCTTCACGAAGGCGGTCACCAACGGCACGTACAAGAGCTGGGTCGGCACCGCGATGAGCGCCTTCACGGAGGACGGGGTCACGGGGACGCCGACGGTCGTCGTGGACGGCGAGAAGGCGGCGAGCGACGCGCTGTACACCGAGTCGGGGTTCGGGAAGGTGCTGAAGGACGCGGGGATCTCGTGAGGCACGTGAGGCGCCCGGGGCCGGAATGTGGTGCGGTCTGTGTCCGGAATAAATCGCATGTGGTGATTCCGGTGCGTCGGTAGTGTCGCCCGCGTGATCGATATCAAGGTCCCTGACGAGCTGATCGAGTCGCAGTACGAGTACGCGGGCGAGGCAGGCCGTGCCTTCATCGCCGCTTTGCCCGCGCGGGTCGCGGAGTTCGTCGACCGCTGGGAGCTGAAGGTCGTCGGCGAGTCCATGTACGGCATGGCGGCGCTCGTGCTGCCCGTGCTCCGGGCCGACGGCAGCGACGCCGTGGTCAAGTTCCAGGTCCTCGACGAGGAGACGGAGGGCGAGCCGGTCGCGCTGCGCGTGTGGAACGGCGACGGCGCGGTGCGGCTGCTCGACTACGACGACGCGACCGGCACCATGCTGCTCGAACGCGCCCGCGACGGCCAGGAGCTCTCGGAGTACGCCGAGACCGGCCCCGCCGAGACCCGCAAGGCCGTCGTCATCCTCGCCGAACTCCTCGCCCGCCTCACCGCCGTACCCGCCCCGCCCGGCATGCGCACCCTCGGCGACATCGCGGGCCAGATGCTGGAGGACACCCCGGCCGCGCTCAAGGCCGTCCGCGACCCGGGCGAGCGGGCCCTGATCGCGCGCTGCGCGGACGCCGTGCGCGAGGTCGTGGGCGAGCCCGGCGACCGGATGCTGCACTGGGACCTGCACTTCGACAACGTCCTCGCCTCCGACCGCGAGCCGTGGCTCGCCATCGACCCCAAGCCGCTCGCCGGTGACCCCGGGTTCGACCTGTGGCCCGCCCTCGACAACCTCTTCGAGGCGGACGAGGTGTGCTGGCGGTTCGACGCCATGACGGAGATCCTCGGCCTGGACCGGGAGCGGGCCAGGGCGTGGACGATGGGGCGGGTGCTGCAGAACGCGCTCTGGGACATCGAGGACGGGCGGCCGCTGGCGGCGGATCACCTGGAGGTGGCTCGGCGGCTGTCGGGGCGCTGAGGGTCGGTGGTCCTCAGCCGGGGGCCTTTCGGTGCGACCCTGACGGTGGCTTGTCAGCTCCCTGCACTCGCCGGACTCGCCGGACTCGCCGGGGAGCCCGGGCTCCCCGGGCTCCTTGGACTTCGCGGACCCCACGCACTCCTCGGGCCGCGGAAACGCGGTTGACCCCGCGCCGCTGCCTGTGGCTTGCTGCGCGCATGATTCGTACCGCCACGCCCGATGACATCCCGCTCATCCACACCCTCGTCCGTGAGCTCGCCGAGTACGAGAAGGAGCCGCACGAGGCGCGCGCCACCGAGGAACAACTGCGCGAGGCGCTGTTCGGCGAGCGGCCCGCCGCGTACGCGCACATCGCTGTGGACGACACGACGGGGCTGCCCGTCGGCTTCTCCCTGTGGTTCCTGAACTTCTCCACGTGGCGCGGGGTGCACGGCATCTACCTGGAGGATCTGTTCGTGCGCCCCGAGGCGCGCGGCGGCGGCCACGGGAAGGCGCTGCTGCGGGAACTGGCCCGGATCTGCGTCGAGCGCGGGTACGAGCGACTTGAGTGGTCCGTCCTGAATTGGAATGCGCCGTCGATCGCGTTCTACGAGGCGATGGGGGCGCGGCCGCAGGACGAGTGGACGGTGTACCGGCTGACGGACGGCGCGTTGACCGCACTCGGTTCGTAGGGTGCGGTTTGTGGCGGCCGGTTTGTAGCGCCCGGTTTTTGGCGTGCGGCTCGTCGCGTGCGGCTTCCGGGAGGCCCGGCTCCTGGAGCCTGGCCTTCCGGAACCCGGATGTCAGAACTCGTCCGCGGTGTGCGGGAGATGGGCCGTGCGCAGGGCCGCGTCCAGGGCGGCTGCCGAGCCCGGGGTGTGCTCCGTGGCCAGGCCCGCACGGACGGCCGCCGTGATCCGGGTGCCGCCCAGGTAGGCGGCGCCCAGGTCGCGGACCTCGACGCTGAGGTCGGCGGGGGCGCTGGTGGGCTCGTACGTGGCCTTGTACGTCTCCGTGCCCGCGCCCTCGTGCGCGGTGTCCCGCGGCGACACCGTCAGGCGGAAGCGGCCGTCGTTCGCGGGGACTTGGGTGTCCGTGACCTCCAGGACGAGGGCGGCGGGGGCGGCCCAGTCGCGGGCGAGGAGCGCGGCGCGCACGTCCACCAACCGCAGCCACAGCGCCGGGAAGTGACCCGTCACCCGGACCTGGTCGCGGTCCGCGGCGAACAGGAGCAGGGGATCGTCCACGGGGCGGCCCCAGGCGCGGATCACGCCCGTGAGGTCGATGTTCGCGAGGTAGCGCCAGAGGGCGGCGGCGGCCTGCGGGGTGTCGGCCTCCAACTCGTCGAGGCGGACCAGGCCGGGGGCGTCGTCGCGGGTCTTGGTGCGGTAGACGGCGTAGCCCTTGACGGCTTCGGCGGTGGGGGGTTGGGGGGCGTCGGCTTGCGTGGCGTCGGGCTGCGTGGCGTCGGCTTGCGTGGCGGTGGCCCGCGTGGCGTCGGCTTGCGTGGCGGTGGCCCGCGTGGCGTCGGCTTGCGTGGCGTCGGGCTGCGTGGCGTCGGGCCGGGCGCCGAGTACGACCACCCGCGGCGGCGACAGCTCGTCGTCCTCCTCGTCCTCCGTGACCAGCCACTCCTCGCTCCACCACGCCTCACTGCGGGCGATGCGGCCGCCGCGGTCGGCGCGGGTGCGGTCGTAGTAAGCGCCGAGCAGGGCCGGGGCGTCCGCCGGGTCGACGAGGCGCAGGGGGCCGTCGTCCGGGGTGACGCGCAGGGCGAGCGGGCGCTCGGAGTTGATCTCGACGGTGTTGCCGTGGGTGGCCGGGCCGAAGCCGAACCGGCCATAGATCGCGTCCTCGGAGGCCCAGAGCGCGGCCACCGGGCGGCCCTCCTCCTGGCACATCTCGTACAACTTCGCGATCATCCCGGAGAGCACGCCGCGACGGCGGTGCGTCGGCGCCACGGAGACGAACGTCAGGCCGGGGCAGGGGAGTTCGCCGCCCGGCACCGACACCGTGAACCGGAACGCGGCGATCAGTCCGACCAGGGCGTCCCCGTCGTACGCGCCGATGCGGTCGCAGCCGAGCAGCAGGTCGTGGTGGTGTTTGCGCTTCTCCTCCTCCGGCGTGTCGTGGAAGACGAGGTACGCCAGGTCGAGGGCGCGGTCGATGTCGGTCTCGGGGAGGGGGCGGATGGTGAGGGGGGTGGTGGTGGGGTGGGGTGCGGAGGTGTGGGCGGCGGAGGTGTGGGTGGAGGGGCGTGCGGAGTCCATATAACGGACGGTAGTTCCCGTTTGTCGTACGAGCACCTTGTTTTCGCCACCGTGTGGGGTGGGGCTGGGGTGGGGGCGGGGCCCGAGGGGCGGGATCGGGGTCGAGGCCCGAGGGCGGCGGGACCGGGGTCGGGGCCCGAGGGCAGGGGTGGGGGCTCGGCGTGGCCCCGCCACGGGACGCCACCCCGTCCCACCCGCTACGGGATCAGTACCACCTTGCCCGACGTCCCCCGGGACTCCAGCGCCCGGTGCGCCGCAGCCGCCTCCCGCAACGGGAACCGCTGCACCGCCGGCGTGAAGTACCCCCCGGCGTACGCCCCCAGCGCCGCCAGCTCGAGCACCCGTACCGGATTCTCCCCGCCCGCCCTCTCCATCATCGCCGCCCCCAACGGGTTGACCTGCGTGATCCCCCGCTCCGCGAGCTCGTCCGCCCCGAGCGTCACCGGCCCCTCCTTCCCCGACCACCCGAACGTCACATGCGTCCCACCCGCCCCCAGCAACTCCACGGCCGCCCGCGCCACGGCCCCACCGACCCCGTCGAACACGACGGTCACCGCGCGCCCGTCCTCCCCGCGCCCGCCTGCCCCACCCCCGCCTGCCCCACCCCCGGCGTCCCCACCCCCGGCGTCCCCACTCCCGGCGTCCCCACTCCCGGCGTCCCCGCGCCCTCCGTCGCCGAGCCCCTTGAGGTACCCCCGCACCTCGTCCGGCCACCCCGCGTCGGTGTAATCCACCGCCAGATCCGCCCCGTTGTCCCGCACCCGCGCCACTTTCGCGGGACCGCCCGCCAGGCCCACCACCGTCGCCCCGGCATGCTTCGCGTACTGCACCAGCAGTGTCCCGATGCCGCCCGCCGCCGCCGGAATCAGCACCACCGATTCCTCGCCCAACTCCACGAACTGCAGAATCCCCATCGTCGTACGCCCCGTCCCGATCAACGCCACCGCCTCCGCGAAGTCCAGGCCATCGGGGAGTTCGTGCAGCCGGGCCGCGTCGGTCACGGTCAGCTCGGCGTACCCGCCGGGCGCGAAGCCGATGTGCGTGACCACCCGCTTCCCGAGCCAGTCCGCGGGTACGCCCGCCCCGACGGACTCGACGGTTCCGGCGACCTCTCGGCCCGGGACCGTGGGCAGCGCGGGCAACTCCGGCATCGGTCCCTTGTCACCCGCGCGGATCGCCGTGTCGACGAGGTGGACTCCCGCCGCGGCGACGGCGATACGCACCTGGCCCGCCGTCGGCCGGGGGTCCTCGACCGTCTCGTACGTGAGGTTCTCGGCGGGGCCGAAGGTGTGGAGGCGGACGGCGCGCATGAGGTCTCCTTGCGGGCGGGGTGGCGTCGGGGTCCGCCCGGGCCGCTGAGGGGCTGCCCGGGCTGCTGGCCCTCGCCACTCTTCAACCTCAAGCAGGCTTGAGGTCAACCCGCTCGGGTGGGCTTGAGGTCGACCTGTTCGGGTGGGCTTGAGGTCGACCTGCTCAGGCGGACTTGAGGTCGACCCAGGGCGTGTCGTCGCCCGGCCGCCCTCCACCGGCCATCCCCCTCCTCCTGGTCAGCGCCAGTGTCACCGACTCGATCGCGCTGTTGAACGACACCTCCGCCAGCAACCCGGGCGCCGCCACCTGATCACCCGCGAGATACACGTCCCCGCCCCGGTCCACCGCCGGCCGGTCGCGCCAGGTGGTGCCGGGGCGGTCGAGTGCCCCGGTGCGGCCGTTCGCCACGCTCGCCCGCCGCCATGTCACGCGCTCGCGCCAGTCCCGGAAACCGAGGTCCAGCAGGTCCTCGGCGCGGGCGACACCGTCCGCCTTGGACTCCTTCGGGCCGAGCGGGATCTGCGCCTGGATGAGCTGCTCACCGGCGGGCGCGAGCGTGCGGTCCTGCGTGGTGAACCGCTCCACCCACCCCGTCTCATCCAGGTCGGACACCGCGAACAGGTCCCCGCGGCGGTTCCTGACCGCCACATCCACCAGGGTCGTGCGCCCGCTCTCCCAGCGCAGCGTGTCGTCCTTCAGCAGCCCTCGCGCCGCGTCCAGCGACGTCGCCACGACGACCGGGCCCCGATCCGTGAGCTCGCCGACGTCGTCCACTCGCGTCAGCGTCTCCACCCGCACCCCCAGGTTCCACGCCAGGCCCGCCATCCGGTCGATGACCGCACCCCAGCCACCCACCGGATAGTGCGCCTCCGGCGGGAACTTCGCGGCCCGCCGCAACCGCGTGTGCACGAACCGCGCCGACAGCGAACCAGGGTCGTGGTGGAACAACGCCACCGCCGAGTAGTGCGCCGCCGCCCGCGCGCCCTCCTCACCCACCTGCGCGCCCGCCCACGTCGCGAAGTCCACATCCACCGGCGCCTGTTCCGGCGACCGGCGCAACAACTTCAGCATCGCGAACGGCGGCGTACGACGCAGCACCCCTTGGTGGCGAAGCCGCAGCCGCGTCCCCTCGATCGGCGGGATCGGCGCGAGGTCCCCGATCAACCCCCGCTGCTTCAACCACGTCCAGTGCGGCCCACCGCTGTACAGCGCATGCGGCCCTTCGTTCGTCTTGTACGCCCCCTCGGCCGTCCGGGCCCTGCCTCCCAGCGTGTGGTGCGCCTCGTGCAACGTGACACGTGCGCCTGCCTCCGCAGCCGTGATGGCGGCGGTGAGCCCGGCGAACCCACCACCGACCACGGTGATGTGGGTCTGGGAACGGCCTGGGGAGTGGGGAGCACGGGTGGCGCGGGCCATGGGCGGCCTCCGTTTCAGTCAACCCTCACGGGCACGAGAACGCGTTCACCCCTACGACGCACACCCCCACCCCGAATGTGACATCCCCCCACCGTCCGCCCTCAGCGGACCCTGCGCCGGATCCCGCCCCGCATCCCGCGCCTGCCCCTCACCGGACCTGGCCCACGGCCTCGGCCCACCCTGCCGACCGGACGTCGGCCCACCGGCGGAAGACGTCAGCCCACCCGCGGGAACTGTGCCTGCAACGTCCAGATCACCGGGTTCGCCCCCAGCTCCTCATGCATGTCGATGAGGTCGGCCAACAAGTCGTGCAGGAAATCCCGCGCCTCCTTCCGCAGCTCCCCGTGTGAGAACGTGAGCGGCTCTTCCTCCGCCTTCATCCAGTCCGCCTCGATGTCCACCCACCCGAACCTTCGCTCGAACAGCATCCGGTCCGTCGACTCCGTGAAGTCCAGCTCCGCGAACTGCGACCGCGACGCCCGGCTCCCCAGCGGATCCCGGTCCAACTGCTCCACGATGTCGCACAGCGCCCAAGCGAAGTCGAGCACCGGCACCCACCCCCACGCCGTACCCACTTCCCGGTCCGCCTTGGTATCCGCCAGATACACATCCCCGCAGAACAGGTCGTGCCGCAGCGCGTGAACATCCGCCACGCGGTAGTCCATCTGCGGCGGGTCCGGAAAACGGCGAGAAAGGGCGTAACCAATATCGAGCACGCGCCCGATGGTGCCACGCTCCCCACCCTCGGCACGCCTCCGCATCGCCTCCAGACGCCCTCGCATCACCTCGCGGTGGACTTGTATCGCCTCGGGGTGGCCTCGGGCTCGCCTTGGGGCGCTCTCAGGGAAGCAACCGCCGCTCCTTGGCCACCGCCACCGCCCCCGCCCGCGTATCCACCCCCAACTTGTCGTAGATCCGCCCCAGGTGCGTCTTCACCGTCGCCTCACTGATGAACAGCGTCCTCGCGATCTCCCGATTCCCCTTCCCCTGCGCGAGCTGCTTGAGAATGTCCAGCTCCCGGGCCGTGAGCGTGGGCCGCGGCTCCCGCATCTGTGCCATCACCCGGGACGCGACGGGCGGCGACAGCGCCGTACGCCCCTGCGCCGCCGCATGGATCGCCGCGAACAACTCCTCGGGCCGCTCGGCCTTCAGCAGATACCCGGTCGCCCCCGCCTCAATGGCCCGCGTGATGTCAGCATCGGTGTCGTACGTGGTGAGAACCAGCACCCGCGGCGCTCCACCACCCCCTTCCTCACTGTCGCCACCGCCGCCACTGTCGCCGTTGCTGTCGCCACCGCCCTCGCCGCCACGCTCCCCGGCCGCGATGCGCCGTGTCGCCTCCACACCATCGATCCCCGGGCCCAGCTGCAGGTCCATCAGCACCACGTCCGGCGCCAGCTTGGCCGCCAGCGCCACTGCCTCCTCACCTGTCCCGGCCTCGCCGATCACCTCGATCCCCGACGCACTGGCCAACAGCGCCAGCAACCCGGCACGCACCACCACATGGTCGTCACACACCAACAGCCGCACCGGCTCACTCGTGGGCGTACTACTGCTCATGGGCACTCCCGGATGACGGCGGATCGGAGGGTGGCGGCGCCGCGGGCGGCGGGCTTGGGTACGGGTGCGGCGGTGCGGAAGGGGCCGATGGTGCGGAAGGGGCCGGCGGCGTGGACGAGGGCGACGGTGTGGACCGGGACGGTGGCGCGGACGAGGATGAGGCGCTGGGCGGAAGCGTCGGCGTGGACGGAGTCGCGGGCGAGGCCCCCGGCGCAGGCGAAGGTGTCACCGCAGGCGTGCCCGTGCCAACGCCTGTGCCCGTGGCCGAAGGCGCGGTCAAGGGGATCGAGACCGACAGAACCGCCCCCTCGCCCGGTGCCGACTCAACCGTCAGTGTCCCCCCGAGCTGCCGAGCCCGTGCCCGTATCGCAGGCAGCCCATGCCCCCGCCTGGCCCGAGCGCCCGGCTCCCGCGAACCGAGCCCTCTCCGATCCCCCGTGGACGCGCCCTCTTGTGCGTCGTCCCCAACCTCGGACACCCGCTCGTCCTGCCCGCCGGCGAACCCCGCGACCACGAACCCCTTCCCGTTGTCCGCGATGTCGAGGACCACCTGGTCGTCCAGGTACGTCAGCGTCAGCGCGGCCGCGCTCGCGTCCGCGTGCTCGCGTACGTTCGCAAGGGCGCCCTGCGCGATCCGGAGCAGCGCCGACTGGGCTCTGCCGGGCAGGGGGACGGGCTTGCCCTCGGCGTGGAACCGGATGGCCAGTTCCGCTTCCGATTCGCGTGTGGCCAGGGTGCTCAGGGCCGACGGCAGGGCTTCGCCGTCGTCGGAACCGGCGTCCGCGAGGTCTGCGGGCGCCAGGTCGTGGACGAACCTGCGGGCTTCTGCCAGCCCGCGCTCGGTGATGGCTGCCGCTGTCCGGATGTGGGCGCGGGCTGTCGTCGGGTCGGTGTCCCATACGCGCTCGGCGGCCTGCAGCAGCATCTGCTGGCTGGACATGCCCTGGGCCAGGGTGTCGTGGATCTCCATGGAGAGGCGTTGGCGCTCGGCGAGGGTGCCCTCGCGTCTTTCGGTGGCGGCCAGCTCGCGTCGGGTGCGGATCAGGTCGTCGATCAAGGCGCTCTGCTGCGCTGTCTGCCGTTGCATGTGGATGAACACGGCGGTGGCCACGGCTGCGACGGCGGGTGGAGCGAAGGCCAGGTTCGGGTCGAAGCTGTCGGCGAGTCTGAGCTGTGCGGCGACCACGAGGGCGGTGAGGGCTGTGACCAGGACGAGTGCCGCTCGTGTCGGGAGCGTGCGCAGGCCCGTATAGAACAGAGGCACCGCGCACCACGCGAAGCTCGGCGCGAGGACGACCAGGACCACCCACGCGCCGACCACTGAGCCCAGCCAGAACGGGCGTTGGGCGCTGGGCGCGGCGCCGGGTGCGGGTCCGAGGAGATAGAGGACGGCGAGGGCCACGGACAGGGCGACGATGCCTGGGGTGCGGGGCTCGCCCGGGTGGCGGAGGAGGAAGCGGGTGAGGGAGGCGGCGAGGAGAAGGAAGAAAGCCGTGTGCATGACGGGGCCGAGCCAGCGCGACTCAGGGTCCGCCGCGTGGAGGCCGGCCATCTGCTGATGCATGGCGGGGGTGCCGCCCTCGTCCTGGCGCACCTCGCGCAGGCCGTCCTTGCCTTGATCCATGGTGCTGAGGCTGTCCGGGTGCTGTTCGACAGCGCCGAGGCCGTCTGTGTGCCGTTCCACGCTGGCCTCCTTCTTGGCCGCTGATCGCGTTTGACCGCACGGGCCTGATCCCGTGCGCCCGATCCCCTGTACCTGGTCCCGTGCGCTCGACCCCGCGCATCTGATCTTGTCCATCTGATCTTGTGCGCCTGGTCGCGTGCGCTCGGTCCGACGCGCCCGACTCGCTCGCACGCTTGACCTCACACGATGACGCGACGGGCCGCACGCGCCTGATCGCACGCGCCTGAACTGGGAAGACATCCCCATTCTGGCTTGTGGCGCCGAGCGGCCGGATCAACCGATCGGTTGACATGGCCGTCAGCCGAATCGTGCGCGGCAGGCAGCCGTAGTGCCGACGAGGAGAGGCTGTCCGCGGCCGGACGATGGATTGCGAGGCGGGGATCGACTCGCCGCCCACTCTCAACAGCCCTCATTCGCACAGGAGTCAACGGACATGAAGTCGATGAAGCAGTTCTCCCCGCGCACGCGAATCCTCACCACTGCCGCGGCGCTGGCCACGGTCGCCGCCGCGACGTTCGGCACGGTCTCGGCCACGGCCGGTACGCCGGACGCCGCCGCCCAGGCCGCCGTGACCGCCGACGCCGGCAACCGCTACCTCACCAGCTCCACGCACCTCAACGTGGCCGCCGCGACCAAGGCCGCGGAGGCCGCCCTGGACGCCGCGAAGAAGGAGAACCAGCGCGTGACGGTCGCCGTGGTCGACCGCAACGGCAACACCATCGTCACGCTGCGCGGCGACGGCGCCGGGCCGCAGTCGTATGAGTCCGCCGAGCGCAAGGCCTACACGGCCGTGTCGTGGAACGCCCCCACCTCCGAGCTCGCCAAGCGCCTCTCGCAGACGCCGAACCTGAAGGACATCCCCGGCACGCTCTTCCTCGCGGGCGGCGCTCCGGTCACCGCCAAGGGCGCCCCGGTCGCGGGCATAGGCGTGGCGGGTGCGCCCAGCGGTGATCTGGACGAGAAGTTCGCGAAGGCGGGAGTGGCTGCGCTCAACCGCTGACTGCTCCAGTCCGAGCGGACGCCGCTCAGCTGACGCCCCTGGCATGAGGTCTCGCGGGGCGGTGGCCATAGGATCACCGAGGTGAACTACCGAGTCACCGCCCCCCTGACCAAGGGGCCCCGCGCCCGCCGTATCGCCCCCGCAGCCCTGGCCGCCCTGACGCTGACCGCCCTCACCGCCTGCTCCGGCAGCGGGATCGACGGAACTCCCGGCGCCGCGGGTGTGCGCGACCCGTTCTTCCCCAAGCTCGGCAACGGGGGATACGACGTGGCGCACTACGGCCTGACCCTCGGCTACGACCCGGAGAACCGCCACCTCACCGGCACAGCGGAAATCACAGCCCGTGCAACCAAGAAGCTCAGCGCCTTCAACCTCGACCTCAAGGGCCTGGACGTCAAGGAGGTCACCGTCGAGGGCAAGGAAGCCCGCTTCAACCGCGCCGGTGACGAGCTGACCGTGCGCCCGCGCGACGACCTTGATCGGGGCGAGACGTTCCGCGCGACCGTTCGCTACTCCGGGACGCCGCAGACGGTCACCGATGCAGACGAATCCAAGGAGGGCTGGCTGAAGGGGGAGGAGAGTGCGCTCGCGGTCGGCGAGCCCGCCGGTTCGATGGCGTGGTTCCCGAGCAACAACCACCCGAGCGACAAGGCCGCATACGACATAAAGATCACCGTGCCCAAGGGGCTGAAGGCGATCTCCAACGGCGAGTTGACGCACGAGACCACGACAAACGGCCGCACCACGTTCGCCTGGCACAACGCCGAGCCCATGGCGACCTACCTGGCGACTGTGGCGATCGGTAAGTACGACACCGAGAAGTCGATGACGACCAAGTCGAACTCCGGCATCCCGGTGTTCACGGCGATCGACCGGACACTCCCGGACGACAAGTACAAGAAGACCAAGAAGGTCCTCTCGAAGATCCCCGAGATCATGGACTGGGCGGAGCTGAACTTCGGCACCTACTCCTTCTCCTCGACCGGAGCGATCGTCGACGACCGGGTGAACCTGGACTATGCCCTGGAGACCCAGACCAAGCCGGTGTTCCCCGTATCCGAGGTCAACACGTCGACGCTTGTCCACGAACTGGCCCACCAGTGGTTCGGCAACTCGGTCACGCCGAAGACATGGCAGGACATGTGGCTGAACGAAGGCCTCGCCAGCTACGCGGAGTGGTTGTGGGAGGAGGACAATGGAGAGGACAGCGCGCAGGACACCTTCGACGCGCTGTATGAGCAAGGGGACGACGAAGCCCTCTGGGACTTCCCGCCGGCGAGGCAGCCGGACGCCGCGAGCATCTCGGATGAACCGGTGTACGACCGGGGAGCGATGGTGATCCACAAGATTCGCGAGACGGTCGGCGACGATACGTTCTACGACATCATCCAGGGCTGGGCGAAGACCTACCGCCATGCGAACGCGAACACCAAGGACTTCACGACCTACGTCGAGAAGCACGCGGGGGACGATGAAGCGCGTGAGGAACTGAAGAAGGTGTGGGCGGACTGGCTCTACGGGGACGGGAAGCCGGACAACCCTTAGGCCCATCGGGCGCCGGTTCACAGTGCGCCGGTTCACAGGGGGTCGATCCGCAAGGCACCGGCCCATGGGCATAGGCCCATACGGCATAGGGCTATGGAGCGCGATCACTTGAGTCGCCCTGCGTCACGCGCTTACAGCGGCTTGCGCAATACGGCGCAGGGGCGGCCGAGTTGGGTGTCCTCGCGGTGGTCGAGGAGTTCGTAGCCGAGGGCGGTCCAGAAGGCGAGGGCCTTCGGGTTGTTGTCGAGGACGGCGAGGCGTACGGCCGTACGACCCGCGGTGCGGAAGTGGTCCTCGGTGGTGGTGGCCAACCGGCGGCCAAGGCCGTTGCGTTGGACTCGGGCGTCCACCAGGAGGAGGCCGATCCAGGGGTCGGGATCGGCCGGGTCGGGGTGGTGGTCGAGGGTGACGACGACGCCGATGAGCCGGCCCTCGGAACGGCCGAGGAGCACTTCGGCGCCGGGTTGGGAGAGTTCGTCGGCGAGTGCGGTGGCGACCTGTTCGGTGCTGATGTGGTGCGCGTCCGGGAAGTCTCCGCTGAGTGCGAAGAACTCGTGGTTGGAGGCGTAGAGGGCGGTGAGTTCTGTGAGGAGAGGGCCGGGCAGGTCGCCGGGGGAGGTGCCGTCGGCGGCGGAGGTGAGCGGTTCGAGGATCATGCGGCGCAGGCTAGCCGCCCGGTAAGGGGCGGGGTGGCAGCCAGGGACGGCGGGGTCACGGGGAGCGAGGGGACGGCCGCGTCCGGGGCGATGCGTCGAGGGCCGAGGCTAGACAGGGAGTCGAGCGCCAGGGCTAGACAGGGAGTCGAGGGCTGGGGCCAGTAAGGGGAGCTGAGGGCCGGGCTAGGACCGGGCGTCCGGGGACGGGGAGTTGCCGGGGTCCGGGGTGGTGGGGGTGGCGCGTTTGGTGGAGCGGCGCCATTCGCTGAGGAGGGACCAGAGGATCGCGCCGAGGGCGCCCGTGTTGGCGGCGAGCCAGAAGGGGGAGGCGTCGGGGTCGGTCAGGTTGTCGATGAGCAGGATGGTGAGGCAGACGGTGAGGAAGCAGGAACCGTAGAACTGGCGCCGGGCGAGGCGCTGGTTGCGGCGGGGGCCTTCGGAGAGGCGGAGGGCATAGACCTCGACGTCGCCGAAGACGTCGGCGGCGGGCTCGGTGCCGGGAGTGGAGGCGAGGTGGTGGCGGGCCTCGCGTATGTGGTCGCGGGCCTGGGTGGACGACATGGCGTGGCGGCCGCGCAGGAGGCCGTCGAGGCGGGCCAACCAGGCGTCGTCATCGCTGCAAGGGGCAGGGGCGAACCAGCGGTCGATGGCGCTGTCGGGGAACTTCGCGGCCGCGGTGATGAGGGCGAGGCAGGCGAGCATCAGTACGGGTGCGGGTACGGCGAAGAGTTGGCCCGTGGGGACGAAGGGCGTGGCGCCGACCAGCGCGCAGACGGCTCCGGCAGCGGCGGCTGCGAAGTACCAGGCGCCGCGTACCCGGCCGGCGATGCGGGCGGCGAGGGCCGCGGAGGCCAGCGTGGAACCGAGGACGACTGCTGCGGTGATGGTGAAGGAGGGCCAGCCGATGCCGACCCAGAGGCCGTCGCGGAACCATTCGAAGCCGCAGAAGAGGAGTCCGCCGATGCCGAGGGTGACGAAGGAACTGGAGACGCGTTCGCCGGGGGTGAGGCCGTGGGCGTCGATGCGGGCGCGGTGTTCTTCGGGGATGCGTTCGTCGGAGACGGACTGGGCGTAGGCGTCGGCGTCGCCGAGGAGGTCGAGGGCGGTGCGGCCTTCCTCGTGGACGAGTTGGTGCGCCTCGGCGAGGACGTTGTCGGCGAGGCCGGAGGGGGCGTCGTGGTCGAGGACGAGGCGGAGCTCGACGGAGGCGGCCCAGGCCTCGTCTTCCTTGCGCTCCCAAGTGAGTTGCGGCTGGCGGTCCTTGGTCATGTCGGTTCCCCCGGTTCCGCTGCGTGAGATGTGGGCCGTGCCGTGCCGGGGTCACCGGATGTGCCGGGTGCACCGGATGTATCGGGTGCGCCGGGTGAGCTGGCTGCACCGGGCGCACTGGGCGAGGTGGGTGCGTCGGTTCCGGTAAGGGTGGCGACAGAGTGGGTGAAGGAGGCCCAGGCGGTGCGGTCGTGGTGCAGGCGGGCTCGGCCCGCGTCCGTGATGCGGTAGTACTTGCGGCCGGGGCCGCCCTCGCCGGCGCCCCACTCGATCTCGACGGAGCCGTCCTCTTCGAGACGGGTGAGGGCCGGGTAGAGGGTGGCGGCCTTGACGCCGTGGATGCCTGCGGTGGCGAGGTGGTTGAGGAGGGCGTAGCCGTAGCTCTGCTTCTCGGTGTCGAGGATGGCCAGGAGGCAGAGGGGCAGGGCAGCCCGGGTCCAGGCGGTGTTGACGGCGCTGGTGCGCGCGGCGTCGGGCCCTGCGGTGCCGGTCCTCACGGTCTCGGACCCTGGGGTGCCGGTGCCGGTGCCGGTGCCGGTGCCGGTGCCGGTGCCCGAGCCCGTGCTCGCGCCCGCGATGGTTGCGCGCGGTGCTTCTGGCATGGCGGGGTCCTCCCCCTCTCGGTCACGCCTTCTCGACTAGTTGGGAATTGAGAATAGTTGGGAGGAGGGGCTAGTGCCAGTCGGTGTGTGGGAGAGAGGTGAGGCGGGGGGCATGGCGAAGGGCCCCGACCTGGTGGGGTCGGGGCCCTTGCTTGGTGCTGGTCCGCTAGGCGGTGGAACCTCAGACGTTGACGCCGAAGTCCTGCGCGATGCCGACGAGGCCGGAGGCGTAGCCCTGGCCGACGGCGCGGAACTTCCACTCGGCGCCGCTGCGGTACAGCTCGCCGAAGACCATGGCGGTCTCGGTGGCGGCGTCCTCGGAGAGGTCGTAGCGGGCGATCTCGGTGCCGCCGGCCTGGTTCACGATGCGGATGAACGCGTTGCGGACCTGGCCGAAGTTCTGCGAGCGGTTCTCGGCGTCGTAGATCGAGACCGGGAAGACGATCTTCTCGACGTCGGCGGGGAGGCCCGCGAGGTTGACGTTGATCTGCTCGTCGTCGCCTTCGCCCTGGCCGGTGACGTTGTCGCCGGTGTGGACGATGGTCTGGTCCGGGGTCGCCTTGTTGTTGAAGAAGACGAAGTGGGCGTCGGAGTAGACCTTGCCCTGGGGGTTCACCGCGATGGCGGAGGCGTCCAGGTCGAAGTCGGTGCCCGTGGTGGTGCGGACGTCCCAGCCGAGGCCGACCGTGACGGCGGTCAGGCCAGGTGCCTCCTTGGTGAGCGAGACGTTGCCGCCCTTGGACAGGCTTACAGCCATTGTTGGGAGTCCCTTCCTAGTTGCGTGAGTACAACCGTGTAGTACGTGCGTACTTTGCGGGCTTCGTGCTGGGACGAAGCTACCGACACCCCTATGAACGCCGAGGGGGGTATCGAAGGTTCCATATGCCGAGGACTGTCTTTACTTTCTTTACTCGTTCGATGCGGGCCCCGCTCCGTCCTTGATGGGGATCTAGGCGGGGATCTAGGCGGGGATCTGGATGGGGACCTTGATGTGGTCTTCGGGGGGGGCGGGGTGTGGGCGGGAAAAACGGGTGACGTGGGGTGTTCGTACGCGGGACGATGGAGCACATGTCCGGTCTCCGCGCTTATGTCATCCGTGGCTCCGTCTCGCTGCCCGAGGCCGAGCTGATGTGGCGTTTCTCGCGGTCGTCGGGGCCCGGCGGGCAGCACGTCAACACCAGTGACTCGCAGGTCGAGCTGCGCTTCGACCTCGCGCGCACGGAGGCGCTGCCCGAGGTGTGGAAGCAGCGGGCGCTGGAGCGGCTCGAGTCGCGGCTCGTGGACGGCGTCATCAGCGTACGGGCGAGTGAGCACCGGTCGCAGTGGCGGAACAGGGAGATGGCGGCCACCCGCCTCGCCTCCCTGCTCGCGGAGGCCACCGCTCCGCCGCCCAAGCCGCGCCGTGCCACGCGCATCCCGCGCGGGATCAACGAGCGGCGGCTGCGGGAGAAGAAGCGGCGCGGGGAGACGAAGCAGGGACGGTCGGGGAAGGGCTGGGGATAGCCCCGGCGGCTAGCCCAGCTGGCGGTAGCGGCCCTTGAAGTACAGGAGTGGGCCCCCGTCCGCGCTCGGCAGCTCCGCCGTCAGTACGCGGCCGATGACCAGTGTGTGATCGCCCGCCGTCACGGTCTGTTCCGTGCGGCACTCAAGGGTCGCGAGGGCGCCGCCGACCAGGGGGGCGCCGGTGATGTCGCCGCGTACGTAGGGAATGTCCTCGAAGAGGAGCCGGTCGCTGATGCGGCCCTTCATGGCGAAGCGGCCCGCGATGTGCCGTTGGCTCTCGGTCAGGACCGACACCGCCCACAGCGGCTGCTCCGCGAGCAGGTCGTCCATGCGGGAGCCCTCGCGCAGGCTGACCATGACCAGAGGCGGGTCCAGGGACACGGAGAGGAAGGCCGTTGCCGTCATGCCGACCTCCTCGCCGCCCGGGGCCGTCGGGTCGTCCGGGTCCAGCGGGGGCTCTTGGGCCGTCACCAGGACCACGCCCGCGGCCAGGCGGGACATGGCGGCGCGGAACTCGTCGTTGCTCACCCCCACAGGATGAGGGGTGGACGGGGCCCGGGTCGGGGTCTGGGTCGTGAAGGTCAGATCGGCAGCCACGTTGTTGACGCTAGTCGTGGATTCGGGCTTTCCGCATCGGACCCCGGGCCGAGGATGGTCCTAGGGCGAGACCTAGGACTTCCGGGGACGGCGGACTCCGCAGGGGCGTAAGGTTCGCGGGACTCCGAGGCGGGACTCCGGCGCCAGATCCCGGCGCCAGGCCCCGGCGCCAGATCCCGGTGCCAGACTCCGGCGCCAGAGCGGACGCCGAACCTCGACGCGCACGAGAGGGGACCCCGGTGGTGCAGTCCCGTGGCCCCCTGGCCAAGGCTTGTGCACCACCCTCCGCATAGCTCAAATTTGGCTCAACTCCAGGGCTCAAATCGGACCTCCCACCTGTGACTTGAGTCACAGGGCCCATATTTTGTTGACCCTGTGTACCGAGTGGGCAGCTCGCTGTGATTCAGTGACGGTGGCAATCGGACAGACACGGAACAGGCACGTAAAGGCACAGACGCTGGGGCGCCACAGCGCGACGGGGCGCGAAGGAACGCACGGCGGAGAGTCAGCGAGCCAGAGCTAGAGATTCAGAGTTTCAGAGTCAGAGCTAGAGATTCAGAGTTTCAGAGTTACGGACACTGAGGACGCTGCGGATCCTGGAGTTGCTGTCGAGGTCTCGGGGAGAGCGAGCATGGAGACCGAGTCGGAGCCGTACGTCCGTCTTGCGACCCTGCGGCAGCTGCATCAGGTGGTTGCGGACCTCAACACGGCCCGCAGCCTCGCGGACACGCTGCAGACCGTCGCCGACGGCGTGGTCAACGGCCTTGGCTATGAGCTGGCGTGCGTCAATCTCGTACGCCCGGACGGCGATCTCGTCGTCGCCGCGTTCGCGGGCAACCCGGCCGCCGAGGCCCTGATCACCGGCCGCGTCGGCTCCCGGGAGTCCTGGGAGCGCCGCCTGGCCATGGGCGAGGCCTGGGGGGCGCTGCGCTTCATCCCGTACACGGAGGGCTGGGTCCTCGACGAGGACGATGTGCCGCAGTGGTACACCGAAGGCCCCGAGCCGCGCTTCGAGGACGAGTGGCACCCCTCGGACCGGCTCTTCGCGCCGATGTACGCGACCGGATCGTCCGGCGGCGAGCTGATCGGCGTGATCTCCGTGGACCGGCCGCGCAACGGACGGCGCCCGGGCGCGTGGGGGCGCGAGGCGCTCCAGATGTACGCCTTCCAGGCCGCCATCGCCATCAGCAACGCCCGGCTGCGCGCCAACATGCAGCGCGCCCTGGTCCGCCTTGAGCGCGAGCAGCAGGCGCTGCGCGCCAGCGAGGAGAGCTTCCGGCAGGCCTTCGAGTACGCGCCCAGCGGCATGGCCATCGCCGAGATGGGCGGTGACCAGCACGGGCGGATCCTGCGCACGAACGACGCGCTGTGCCGGCTGCTCGGCCGTCCCGCGTCCGCGATGCGCCGCTACTCCTTCTCCGACCTGGTGCACCCCGAGGACATCGGGACGCTGCTGCGCACATCGGCCGAGGGCGGGCGGGCCGAGCTGCGGTTCGCGCGGCGTGACGGGACGTATGTGTGGGTGTCGCTGCGGAACTCGGTGGTCGCGGACGCCGCGGACGGGCCCCGGTTCCTGCTCACCCACGTCGAGGACATCGAGGAGCGCAAGCGCCGTGAGCTGCAGCTCGCGCACCGCGCCTCGCACGACTCCCTGACCGGCCTGCCGAACTCCGCCGAACTGCGTGCCCGCCTCAGCTCCCGGCTCTGTCGCAGGCCGCACGCGGGTCAGCCGTCCACGGTGGACTCGCTGGACGCGGCGTACGACAACAGCGGGCTGTACGCGTCGGGGCACGCCATCGGGCACGGGCACGGGCCCTCCGGGGGCGCGCACGCGGGGGCGCACGGCGACGGCTTTGACCACCACGTCCATACAGTTGCCCCGCCCGATGAAGCCGCCCCTGACGACGGCACCAAGGGCCTCGCCGTCCTCTTCTGCGACCTCGACGGCTTCAAGTCGATCAACGACCGCTTCGGGCACCACACCGGTGACGCCGTCCTGATCGAGGTCGCCCGCCGTCTGACCAGCGGCGTCCGGGACGGGGACACGGTGGCGCGGCTCGGCGGCGACGAGTTCGTGGTGCTCGCCGACGGGCTCGGCCGGGCCGACGCGCAGGACCTCGCGGTGCGGCTGCGGAACGCGATCATCCCGCCGATCAGGGTGGATGGGCGCGCGGTGCGCGTCGGCGCCAGCTTCGGCATCGGATGGGCACATTGCGGGATGTCGGCGGACGAAGTGCTGCACTCCGCCGACCAACGGATGTATGTGGAGAAAAGGTCGCGGGCCAAGCAGCACCGGCGGGCCGGATGAGCGTGCGCACACGCAAGCGCACCGCCTGTGCGCCGTGCGCGCGGTAGGGGTGTGAACTCCCGTACGCGGTAACGGATGCGGAGCGCGGAGCGCCCCGGCGCGGCCGCCCCGGCGGGCGCGACCGCAGGTGTTCCGGCCGATGTCCCCGCCCGTGTCCGGGAAGAAGTCAACGTCAACTCGGGCGGTCACCCGGAACGGGTAGGCTCGCCCGCATCCGCGATGCGAGGGAGTGACCTGCGAATGACGCCCGGCAATAACGGCGAGCACACGCCGCGCGCGCCAGAGGGCGATGACGACCCGTTCGGCTACCTGTACGCGGACGGCCAGGCGGCCGGTGCGACACCGCCCTCGGGCGGCGGGTACGGCTACCCGGGGCCGCGGTCCTCGTACAACCACGTACGCGCGGTCGGAGAGCGCCAGTACGGGCAGCAGGCCCAGGGCCAGCCTCCCGCCCACGGTCAGGCCCCGGCGTACGGTCAGCAGCCCGCGTACGGCCAGCAGGCCCCGCAGCAGGCCTACGGGCAGCCCAACGCCCACTACGCGGCGCCCGAGGCGCAGCCCGGCGTCACCGCGCCCATGCGGCAGGCCGGCGGGCCCGGAGCGCCGGGCTCGTACGCACCCGCCGGTGGCGGTGGCCGTGGCCGCGGGCCCAACACCAAGGGGCTGCTGATCGGCGCCATCGCCGTCGTGGCCGTCGTGGCCGTCGGCATCGGCGCCGCGATGGTCTTCGGCGGGGGTGACGACGGCGGCGAGGACGACGCGAAGAAGCCGGGGTCGAAGGTCAGCCAGTCCGAGACCGACGAGCCGAGCCCCTCCGCGTCCAAGGACGACGACAAGGACGACGCCGAGCTGCCCGAGTCCGACGCCAAGGCCCTCAAGCTGGAGGGCGGCACCACCACCGCCTCCGACATCAAGGGGGCGCAGTCCGCGGGTGGCGTGTACGTCGCCGGGCTCAACAAGCCCGGTGCGCAGGTCACGTGGACCGTCGACGGGATTCCCAAGAGCGGGGCCTACACCGTCTTCGTGGGGTACTCCGTTCCGGGCAAGGCCGCCGAGACCACGCTCGGGATCAACGGGACCGCCTCCGGGCGGAAGTTGAACATGGACAACTTCACCGGGGCCAAGGAGGGGGCGTGGGACAAGGGGTGGACGAAGACCTTTGCCTTCGTCCAGCTCAACAAGGGCACCAACACGGTCACCGTGTCCTGCCAGGCGGGGGACAAGTGTGACGCCGTGCTTGATCGGGTCTGGTTGAAGGCTGGGCACGTCAAGGAGTGAGGTGTTCCCCGATCCCGCCCCTTCCCGAGACCGGGGCTGCGCCCCTGGACCCCAAGGGTGGGAGTCACCTTCGGGTGGGACGGGGCGCCGTCGAATCGGCGCTTCGCGCCTCGTCCTCGAACGCCGGACGGGCTGAGGATTCGCCGGGCAGGCCGGAAAGTCCCTGCGAGACGGGCTGAGAAATTCGCCGGGGCGGGATCAAAGGGGACCGCGCCACTCGTTGGTTGGTTACGCCGCGGGTGGTTTTCCTGTCACCGCGACCTTCGGTAGGACTTCCTCGTAGACCGCCGCGTCGAACTCGCCTGCCACGGGGGCCGCTACCGTCGCCGCCGACAGGGCCACCGCTCGGGACAGGCGGTCCGGCCAGGGGAGATGGCGGACCAGGCCGGAGAGGAGGCCCGCGACGGCGGAGTCGCCCGCGCCGGTGGGGTTGCCGCGGACCGGGGTCGGGGGCTTGGCGCGCCAGGTGCCGTCGGGGGTGAGGGCGAGGAGGCCGTCGGGGCCGAGGGAGGCCACGACGGCGTGGGCGCCGCGGCGGCGGGCGTCGCGGGTGGCCTGGGACGGCTCGTGGGCGCCGGTGAGTTCGGCGAGTTCGTCGGCGTTGGGCTTGACGATGTCGGGGCGGGCGGCGACGCCGCGGCGCAGTGGTTCGCCGCTGGTGTCGAGGAGTACGGGTACGGAGGCGGCGCGCGCGGCGCGTATCAGGAGGGCGTACGCGCCCACCGGCACGCCGGGCGGGAGGCTGCCGCACAGGGCCACGGCCGTCACGTCGTCGCCGGTCAGCAACTCCTCGTAGGAGCTGAGGAATCCGGCCCACTCGGTGGGCGAGACGGTCGGGCCCGGCTCGTTGAGCTGCGTGGTGTCGCCGGTGCGGGCGTCCACGACGGCCAGGGTGCGGCGGGTGGCGCCCGCGACGGGGCGCAGGCCGTCCCGGACGCCGGGCACGCCGGCGAGATGGTCGCGCAGGGTGCGGCCGGTGTCGCCGCCCGCGAAGCCGGTCACCGTCACGTCGTGGCCGAGGGCGGCGAGCACACGGGCGACGTTCAGGCCCTTGCCGCCCGCGCGTTCGGTCACTTCGGTGACGCGGTGCGAGGTGTGCGGGGTGAGGGAGGGCACTTTGTACGTGATGTCCAGGGCGGCGTTCAGCGTGACCGTGACGATCACTGCTTCACCCCCGGGACCACGGATCCGCGTGCTGCGTGCGCGTGCGGCTTTCGGGCCCTGATCATGCCAAAAAGAAGGCGGTTGGCCCAGGGCTTGGACCAACCGCCGCTGCTATGGGGTGAATTAGGGCTCGATGACCCACTCGCCCTTGCGCAGCACGCCCTTCAGCGTGAACTCCGCGTCCAGGACGACGACGTCGGCGTCCTTGCCGGGTTCGAGCGAGCCGACGCGGTCGTACATGCCGAGGAGCTTGGCGGGGTTCGCGGAGACCGCCGCGACGACGTCCTCGACGGGCAGCTTGTCGACGGTCACCGACCGCTTGAACGCACGGTCCATGGTCAGCGTCGAGCCGGCGATGGAGCCGCCCTCGGTGAGCCGTGCGACGCCCTCCTTCACCTCGACCTCCAGCGGGCCGAGCAGGTAGGTGCCGTCGCCGAAGCCCGCCGCGTCCATGGCGTCCGTGATGAGGGCGACGCGGTCCGCGCCCGCGTGGTGGAAGGCAAGCCCGAAGGCGGCCGGGTGCAGATGCGTGCCGTCGTTGATCAGCTCGACGGTGATCCGCTCGTCCTCCAGGAGGGCGGCGATGGGGCCGGGGGCGCGGTGGCCGAGGCCGGGCATGGCGTTGTACAGGTGCGTGGCGACGGTGGCGCCCGCGTCGATGGCGGCCTTCGTCTGCTCGTACGTGGCGTCGGTGTGGCCGATCGCCGCGATCACGCCGTGCTCGGCGAGCAGGCGTACGGAGTCGATGCCGCCCGGCAGCTCCGTGGCGAGGGTGACCATGCGGGCCTGGCCGCGGGCCGCGTCGATGAGCTTGCGGACCTCCGCCGGGTCCGGGTGGCGCAGCAGGGCCTCGCTGTGGGCGCCCTTGCGGCACGGCGAGATGAACGGGCCCTCGAAGTGGACGCCCGCGATGTCGCCTTGCTCGGCCAGCTCGGAGAGCAGGCCCGCGCGCTGCGCGAGGGCGTCCATCTCGCCGGTGACCGTCGAGGCCACGACGGTGGTGGTGCCGTGCAGGCGGTGCGTCTGGACGCCGCGCAGGATGTCCTCGGCGGTGCCGCTGGTGAAGGACGCGCCGCCGCCGCCGTGGTTGTGGATGTCGACGAAGCCGGGGACCAGCCAGTGGCCGGTCAGGTCGATCGTCTCGATCGCGCCGGGGTCCGCGGGAGCGCTCCCCGCGATGCGGCCGGTGTCCGAGACGATCACGCGGCCGTTCGACACGGTCCCGGTGGGCAGTACCACCTGAGCACCGGCGAGAACCTTGCTAGTGGCCATCAGGTGGTTACCTCCGGGGAGTCGGGGTCGCGGGGTTGGTCGTGGTGGTGGTGTCGGGCGTGGCGGGGGCCGCCGGGGCCTGCCCGGTGGCGTCGAGCAGGTCCCACGCGAGCAGGCCCGCGCCCAGGCAGCCCGCCGCGTCGCCGAGTGCCGCCGGGACGATCTCCGGCAGCGTCTGGAACTGGACCACGCGGGCGGCGACCGCCGCGCGCAGCGGTGTGAACAAGGTTTCCCCGGCCTCCGCCAGGCCGCCACCGATGATCAGGGTGTGCGGGTCCAGCAGGGTGAGGGCCGTGAGCAGGCCGTCGGCGAGGGCGTCGACCGCGTTCTGCCAGACGGCGAGGGCGCGGGGGTCGCCGGAGCGGACCGCCTTCGCGCAGTCCGCCGCGTCCGCCGTCGGGTCGCCGCTGGCCTCCGCCCAGGCCTTGCTCACCGCGGAGGCGGACGCCAGGCGCTCCAGGCAGCCGCGCTGGCCGCAGCCGCACGGGGGGCCGCCGGGGCGTACGACGATGTGGCCGATCTCGCCCGCGGAGCCGTGGGCGCCGGGCTCGATGGTGCCGTCGATGCCGATCGCGCCCGCGATGCCGGTGCCCAGGGGGACGAAGAGGAAGCGGTCGGCGCCCTTGCCCGCGCCCAGGCGGCCCTCGGCGAGGCCGCCCGTGCGGACGTCGTGGCCGAGCGCCACGGGGATGCCTTCCAGGCGGGTGCTCAGGAGGGCGCGCAGGGGTACGTCGGACCAGCCCAGGTTGGCCGCGTAGACCGCGATGCCGTGGTCGGCGTCCACGATGCCCGGTACGGCCACGCCTGCCGCTGCCGCAGGCTCGCCCAGGTGCGCCACTCCGTGGGCCCTCAGGTCGGCCGCGAACTCGACGATCGACTCGACCACGGCGGTGGGGCCGCGGTCTCGGCCGGTCGGGCGGCGGGCCTCGTGCAGCAGTGTGCCGTCCGCCCCTACCAGGGCGGCCTTCATTCCTGTGCCGCCCACGTCCAGGGCGATGACATGTCTCACGGGGACAGTGTCGCGTGTGACCCCGCGAGAGGTCTAGTCCACCTGCGTTGTGGTCGGCCCTCGCGGGGGCGCCCCAGCCCCGCCCCTTTCCCGAAACCGGGGCTGCGCCCCTGGACCCCGGGGGTGGGTGTCCCGTTGCGGTGGGACGGGGGCGCCGCCGGTCGCGCTGCGCGCTCGTCCTCAAGCGCCGGACGGGCTGGGATGGCCTGGTCGTCCCGTGCGGGCGGGACGGGGGCGCCGCCGGTCGCGCTGCGCGCTCGTCCTCAAGCGCCGGACGGGCTGGGATGGCCTGGTCGTCCCGTGCGGGTGGGACGGTGCGCCGTCGAATCGGCGCTTCGCGCCTCGTCCTCAAGCGCCGGACGGGCTGAAAACTTCGCCGGGGCGGGCTGGATGGTGCCGCGAGGGGCGGGCTGAGTGGTGCCGCGAGGGGCGGGCTGGATGATGCCGCAGGCGGGGGTGGGTGTGGGGCAATAAGGCAAGGCCGTTGCAGAAGTGATACTCGGGTGGTGTAGACCTTGTATCCGGGCGCGGGGGAAACTCGCGGTTCTGTACGTACGACGAGGGTGGGAAACAGCAGTGCAGCGGCGCGTGACAGGTCTGACCGCGGCGGTGGCCGCACTGAGCATGACGGCGCTGCTCGCCGGCTGCGGCGGCGACTCCGGGGACTCCGGCGACGTCACCCTCAAGCTCGTGGCCGCCGACTACGGCGACTCCTCCGCCAACAGCTCCAAGAAGTACTGGAGCGAACTGACGAAGAAGTTCGAGGCCGACCACCCGGGCATCAAGGTCGATGTGACCGTGCACTCCTGGACGGACGTCGACCGCGAGGTCAAGGAGATGGTGAAGGACGGGAACGCCCCCGACCTCGCCCAGATCGGCGCGTACGCCGACTACGCCGCGCGGGACAAGCTGTACTCCGCCGACGACCTGCTCTCCATCCCCACCCAGGCCGACTTCCTCGCCCCGCTCTCGAAGGCCGGCGAGGTGAACCGGGTGCAGTACGGCATGCCGTTCGCCGCGTCCACGCGCCTGCTCTTCTTCAACGAGAAGCTGTTCAAGAGCGCCGGGATCAAGCCGCCGCAGAGCTGGACCGAACTCCAGGCCGCCGCCCAGAAGCTGAAGGCGCGCGGCGTGAAGATCCCCTACGCGCTGCCGCTCGGCCCTGAGGAGGCGCAGGCCGAGACGATGCAGTGGCTGCTCAGCGGGGGCGGCGGCTACACCGACAACGTCGGCTCGTACGACATCGACTCCAAGCAGAACGTACAGACCTTCGACTGGCTGAAGAACGAGCTGGTCGGCAAGGGCCTCACCGGCCCCACCCCGCCCGGCGAGCTCGACCGCGCCGAGGCCTTCGCCGCGTTCACGCGCGGCGACGTCGGCATGCTCAACGGGCACCCCACACTGATGCAGATGGCCTCGAAGAAGGGCCTGAAGTACGGCATGGTGCCGATGCCCGGCGTCAACGGCAAGGCCCAGTCCACGATGGGTGTCGCCGACTGGATGATGGCCTTCAAGCAGAACGGCCACCGCAAGGAGATCGGCGAGTTCCTCAACTTCGTCTACAGCAAGAAGAACGTCCTGGACTTCTCGCGCGAGTACGACCTGCTGCCCGTCACGACGTCGGCGTCGCAGGAGATGACGGACGACAAGCAGGACTCCGCGAAGCTCGGCCAGTTCCTGGAGGAGCTGCCCGCCTCGCAGCTGTACCCGGTCGACAAGACGTCCTGGGCGCAGGTCTCCGTGCAGATCAAGAAGTACATCGGCAAGACCGTCGACAAGAACGGCAGCCCCGAGTCCATCCTCGGGCAGATCGAGTCGAAGGCGGACGCGGAGGAGAGCGCGCAGTGACGCGGGGGCGCCGGGGTTAGCGTGGGCGTCATGACGGACGACGCGCAGGCCGGTCCCGGCGGGCCTCCCGGGCCGGGTGAGCTTCCCGGGCCGGGCGAGACCCCCGGCCCCGGCGAACTCTCCGGCCCCGGCGAACTCTCCGGCCGGGCCAAGGCCGTGCTCGCCCTCGAGCGGCGCAACTGGGCCGGGCCCGGCGCCAAGGAGCGGGCCGTCCGGGAAGAGCTGGGGCTCGCCCCCGTCCGCTACTACCAGATCCTGAACGCCCTCCTCGACGACGAGCGGGCCCTCGCCCACGATCCGGTCACCGTGAACCGACTGCGACGGGTTCGACAGGCGCGGCGCGCCGAGCGTTGACGTTAAGGTCTGGCCCATGGGTGACCCGACGCACTCCCTGCCGCAGCCGCTCACTCCCGCCGGGCGGGACGGCCTCGCCGCGCTTCTGGCCCGGCCCGAACGTGCCGTGATCGCCCTCGACTTCGACGGCACGCTGGCGCCGATCGTGCCCGACCCCGAGCGGGCGCGGGCCCATCCCGACGCGGTGCCCGCGCTGGCCGCGCTCGCCCCGAAGGTGCGTTCCGTGGCCGTCGTCACCGGTCGGCCCGCGGGCGTCGCCGTCCGCTACGGCGGGTTCGCCGGGGTCCCCGGGCTCGAACACCTCGTCGTGCTCGGGCACTACGGGGCCGAGCGGTGGGACGCCGTCACCGGGACCGTGCAGGCCGCCGAGCCGCATCCCGGTGTCGCCGCCGTGCGGGCCGAACTGCCCGGGTTCCTGGACGCGATCGGGGCATGGCGGGGGACCTGGATCGAGGAGAAGGGGCGGGCTGTCGCCGTCCACACGCGGCGGGCCCTGGATCCGCAGGCCGCGTTCGACGCGTTGCGGGGGCCGTTGGGGGAGCTGGCCTCCCGGCACGGGCTGATCGTCGAGCCGGGGCGGCTCGTCCTCGAACTGCGGCCGCCCGGCGTCGACAAGGGGGTCGCCCTCGTCGACTACGTACGTGAGGTGGGCGCCGAGTCCGTCCTGTACGCCGGGGACGACCTCGGGGACGTGCCCGCCTTCACGGCGGTGGACAAGTTGCGGTCGGACGGGGAGGCGCGGGGGCTGCTGGTGTGCAGCGGGAGCCCCGAGGTCGCGGACCTCGCCGACCGCGCGGACGTAGTGACCGCGGGTCCTGCTGGCGTGGTCGCCCTCCTGTCGGCTTTGGCAGCCCAACTGCCCTGAGGGCGGGGCCTGTTGGGCCTATGCCCTTCCCTCGTCGTAAATGACGCCGTCGGCCTGGGCTGCGCCCGCCCTCCCCCCTGCTCCTTGAGAGCTTGGGGGAGGGTGGGTGATATCCGGCGCGGAGCGGCGGGGTCAGGGGGTGGTCAGGGACTGGAGTTGGTCCAGGAACCACTGGGGCGGGGGGAGGGCGGTGGCGGCCGCGGCCAGGCGTTTGGTGCGCTCCTCGCGTTCCGCGCGGGGCATCAGGAGGGCCTCGTGGAGCGCCGCGGCCGTCGCGGACACGTCGTACGGGTTGATGGTGAGCGCGTCCTCGGAGAGCTCCTCGTGGGCCCCGGCCTCCCGGGAGAGGACGAGCGCGCAGCCCTCGTCGGAGACGACGGGGACCTCCTTGGCGACGAGGTTCATGCCGTCCCGGATGGGGTTGACGAGGGCGACGTCGGCGAGCCGGTAGGCGGCGAGGGAGCGGGCGAAGTCGTCCTTGACGTGGAGGACGACCGGCGTCCAGCCGTCGGTGCCGTACGCGGAGTTGATGGCGTCGGCGACCCGCGCCACCTCCGCGGTGTAGTCGCGGTAGACGGCGAGGTCCTGCCGCGACGGGTAGGCGAAGGCGACGTGCACGACCCGCTCCCGCCACTCGGGCCGCTCGGCGAGGAGCTGTGCGTAGGCGTGCAGTCCGCGCACGATGTTCTTGGACAGCTCGGTGCGGTCCACCCGGACGATGACCTTCCGGCCGGGCCCGATCTGCTCCCGCAGCGCGGCAAGGCGCTCCTCGACGTCGGGGCGCCGCGCCCGCTCCCGCAGGAAGTCCGCGTCGGCCCCGAGTCCGTGCACCCCGATCCGGGTCCCGGACGTCCCGCCGAGGACGGCCACGCAGCACGCGGTGAAGGCGTCGGCCCAGCGCCCGGTGAGGAAGCCGAGCCGGTCCGCGCCGAGCATCCCGCGCAGGAGCCGCTCGGCGATGTCGTCGGGAAGCAGCCGGAAGTAGTCGACGGGCGCCCAGGGCGTGTGCGAGAAGTGCCCGATGCGCAGGTCGGGGCGGAGTTCGCGCAGCATGCCGGGGACAAGCGCCAGGTGGTAGTCCTGCACGAGGACGGCCGCGCCCGGCGCCGCCTCGTGCGCGAGCGCCTCGGCGAAGGCCTGGTTGTACGTCTCGTACGCGGCCCACTGGGCGCGGAACTCCGGCCCGAAGGCGGGTTCGAGGGGCGTCTGGTACAGCATGTGGTGCACGAACCAGAGCACCGAGTTCGCGACGCCGTTGTACGCGTCGGCGTGCACGGCGGCGTCGATGTCGAGCATCCGCACCCCCGGCTCGCCGACCCCGCGCCGCACGGCCTCCCGGTCGCCGTCGCCGAGCGCCGAGCACACCCACAGGGCGTCGGCCTCGTCGCCGATGGCGCTGAGCCCGGAGACGAGCCCGCCGCCGCCGCGCTTGGCGTCGAGCGTCCCGTCGGGGCCGAGGGAGTACGTCACCGGGCCGCGGTTGGACGCGACGAGGACCTGGGCTGCGCCCGCCTGCTGGGAAGCCATGTGCCGAAACCTAGCCGCTCGCGGAAACGCTCAAACGTATGGCCGGGGAACGTCACATCCCTGAGCGGCCCTGCCTGAGACGTCCCCTCCGCGCCCCGCGCGCGAACGGCGGGCGGGCCGTATACGACCTGCCCGCGGCCCCCGGCACAGCCCGCCCGGCGCCCCCGCCCACCCCCTCAGGCCACCCGCCGCTCCGCGTACTCCGCCACCTCCGCCATCGGCGGCCGCTCCTCCGTGTCCACCGCGTACGTCCGCGGCTCGAAGCCGTGCTCGCCGCGGACGAACTGGGTCAGCTCGGGGCGTACGAGATGGGCGCGGGCGAGCCGCAGCTGCGCGGTGCGGTAGATCGCCGCCGCCATCCGGCCGAGCGCCTGCCCGTCCTGGTGCCGGTGCCTGCGCACCCCCACGTCGACCTGCGCGAGCGCGTCCAGGCCCACGGTGTGCAGCGCGTCGACGAGCAGGCCGAGCTCCACGCCGTACCCGACGGGGAAGGGGAGGCGTTCGAGGAGCGACCTGCGGGCCGCGTACTCGCCGCCGAGGGGCTGCACGAAGCCCGCGAGCTGCGGCCAGTGCATGTTCAGCAGGGGCCGCGCCATCAGCTCGGTGACCCGGCCGCCCTGCCCGGCCGTCGCGCCGGACGCCGGGCCGTCGGCCGCGGGGCCGTCGGACACCGTCATCGGGCGGTCGTACATCGCCTTCACGAACTGCACGTCCGGCTCCGTGAGGAGCGGCCCCACGATGCCGGAGACGAAGTCCGCCGAGAACTCCTTCAGGTCCGCGTCGACGAACGCCACGATGTCACCGCGGGTGACCAGCAGGGAACGCCACAGGACCTCGCCCTTGCCCGGCACGGCGGGCAGCCGCGGCAGGATCGCGTCCCGGTGCA
This sequence comes from Streptomyces sp. NPDC041205, assembly GCF_055591765.1. NCBI lineage: Bacteria > Bacillati > Actinomycetota > Actinomycetes > Kitasatosporales > Streptomycetaceae > Streptomyces > Streptomyces sp. NPDC041205. The sequence continues at coordinate 76,663 of NZ_JBVIZH010000005.1, forward strand.
CCACCCGGGCCCCGGCGGCCGCGGCCACCTCGGCCGTGCGGTCCGCGGAGCCGGAGTCGATCACCACGAGCTCGTCGACGAGCGGCACCCGCTCCATCAGCTCCCTGCGGATCTCGGCGACGATCCCGCCGACCGTCTCCTCCTCGTCGAGGGCGGGCAGCACCACGCTCACCGAGGTGCCGAGGTCACGCTTGGCGGCTGTCAGGGCGCCGGGCGCTCGGTCGGCGACGGACCAGGAACGCCTGCTCAGCCAGCGCTCGACCTCTTCCAGCACGCGCGTCCTCCCGGTTGTGATCCATCTCGCGCATCGGACGACTATCTCAAGGGTCCAAGGCTTCGGTTACAGTCTTGAACAACGCCGGTGACCATCGCATGTCGGGGGTCCCGGGCGTCACAATCGAATACCGCTCATCCAGAGGGGCAGAGGGATACGGCCCGTTGAAGCCCCGGCAACCCTCCAGCCGGTCTCGTCGCCGCGAACGCGCGCCGCGAGGCTCCCGGCTCGGGAAGGTGCCAATTCCGTCTCGTGGCGAGATGCGCCGCGAGGAAGATGAGGAGAAAGGGCCTCGCCTCCATGGCTGTGCAGACTGTCGCCACCACCACGCCTTCCGCGGACACCGTCGATCTCGGACCCGCTTCCGGTCTCTCCTGCCGCGAGTGCGGAACCCGCTTCGACCTCGGCCCCATCTTCGCCTGCGCCGAGTGTTTCGGACCCCTGGAAGTCGCCTACGACCTTCCCCTCGGCGACCCGGAGGGCCTGCGCAAGCGGATCGAGTCAGGACCCGCCAACATCTGGCGGTACGCCCCGCTGCTTCCCGTCCCCGCCGACGTGGCCGACAAGCCGAACCTGAACCCGGGCTGGACCAAGCTCGTCAAGGCCGACAACCTCGCCGCCGAACTCGGCGTCGAGCAGGGCAAGCTGTTCATCAAGGACGACTCGGGCAACCCCACGCACTCCTTCAAGGACCGCGTCGTCGCGCAGGCGCTCGAAGCCGCGCGCGCCTTCGGCTTCACCACCCTGTCCTGCTCCTCCACGGGCAACCTCGCCGGTGCCGTCGGCGCCGCCGCCGCCCGCGCGGGCTTCCGCTCCTGCGTGTTCATCCCGCACGACCTGGAGCAGGGCAAGGTCGTCATGGCCGCGGTGTACGGCGGGGAGCTCGTCGGCATCGAGGGCAACTACGACGACGTGAACCGCTTCTGCTCCGAGCTGATCGGCGACCCGCTCGGCGAGGGCTGGGGCTTCGTCAACGTCAACCTGCGGCCGTACTACGGCGAGGGCTCCAAGACCCTCGCGTACGAGATCTGCGAGCAGCTCGGCTGGCGCCTGCCCGACCAGCTCGTCATCCCCATCGCCTCCGGCTCCCAGCTCACGAAGATCGACAAGGGTCTGAAGGAGCTGATCGCGCTCGGCCTCGTCGAGGACAAGCCGTACAAGATCTTCGGGGCGCAGGCGGAGGGCTGCTCGCCGGTGTCCACCGCGTTCAAGGCGGGCCACGACGTCGTGCGGCCGCAGAAGCCGGACACCATCGCCAAGTCCCTGGCCATCGGCAACCCGGCCGACGGGCCGTACGTCCTCGACATCGCGCGCCGCACGGGTGGCGCGGTGGAGGACGTCGACGACGAGCAGGTCGTCGACGCGATCAAGCTGCTCGCGCGCACGGAGGGGATCTTCGCGGAGACCGCGGGCGGGGTGACCGTCGGCGTCGCGAAGAAGCTGATCGAGGCCGGCCTCATCGACCCCTCGCTCACCACCGTCGTGCTCAACACCGGGGACGGGCTCAAGACGCTCGACGCGGTCGCCGAGACGTCCCAGGCGACGGCCACGATCAAGCCGAGCCTCGACGCGTTCCGCTCCGCGGGGCTTGCCGGTTAGTCGCCGTAGGGCCTGTGGTCCGCTGCCGACCGCGGGTCGTGGTCCGTCCTCGCGCAGTTCCTCGCGCCCCTGACGGGGCGCTCCCCGTCCTCCCCGTACCCCTGAGGTGAACCCATGAGCGTCAACGTCCGCATCCCCACCATTCTTCGCACCTACACCGGCGGCAAGGCCGAGGTCGCCGCCGAGGGGGCGACCCTCGGTGAGGTCATCGCCGACCTGGAGAAGAACCACACCGGTATCGCCGCCCGGGTCCTGGACGACCAGGGCAAGCTGCGGCGGTTCGTGAACGTGTACGTGAACGACGACGACGTGCGGTTCGAGCAGGGTCTGGAGACCGCGACGCCGGACGGCGCCGGGGTTTCGATCATTCCCGCCGTCGCCGGCGGCTGAGCGCACGCAGAGTCACCGGGACTGCCCCCTCCGCGAGAGAAGCGGAGGGGGCAATTCTGTATGGTTGAGCGCGGTACAGTTGGGAATGGAGCGCCGTTTCCGGCGTACGCAGTGCCGCGCGCATATTCGAAGTCGGCCGCGGAGCCGACAAGAAGTAGCCAAAGTGTCCTGCCTATTTGAGCCCTATGCGGCATTTGTCGGGCCCGACTTGCCCTGAGTTCCGTGGAATTCTCCGGGAATCTCCGATAGCGCGTGCCCAGAATTCTCGTCCGATTGACCTGTTGCAGAGGGCAGTTGGACAGATACATTCAGCCGCGGTCGACGCGTTCCGGCGCACACCCCCAACCCATGGGGGGTGAGGTCTGACCCGGGTCCGCGAAGTGCGGGTCTGCGCAAGGGCCAGTAATAGGGGAGTTAGGCATGGCTCAGGGCACCGTCAAGTGGTTCAACGCGGAGAAGGGATATGGCTTCATCGCGGTCGACGGTGGTGCGGATGTATTCGTCCACTACAGCGCGATCCAGATGGACGGCTACCGCACCCTGGAAGAAGGTCAGCGAGTCGAGTTCGAGATCTCGCAGGGCCAGAAGGGTCCGCAGGCGGACATGGTCAAGCTCGCCGTCTGAGCGGCTTGACGCGATCGGCCACCGACGCGACGCAGTAGACGTAGGGCCCGCACCCCGGGAACGGGGCGCGGGCCCTACGTCGTTCCGAGATCGGGGTGTTGCGCCGGGGCGCGGGTGTCTCGCGCGGGAGCCGGGGGCGACCTTGCGCCCGCCCGTCTCCCGACCGCCGCCCCTCATCGTCGCCTCTTCGAGGCGACCTTGCACTCTAGGGGGTCGAGTGCTAATCATTGGCGTTAGCACTCTACGAGTGAGAGTGACAGAACTTGGATCGGGTCGGTGAGGTCCGCAGGCCGGGTGGGGCAAGGAACCACACGGCGCGCAGGCCGTCCGTCGCGGGCACCAGCACGGTCCGTTTGCTTTTCCACCCCGTCCGGGAGGACCACTTCACATGGCCAAGATCATCGCGTTCGACGAGGAGGCACGGCGCGGCCTCGAGCGCGGCATGAACCAGCTCGCCGACGCCGTCAAGGTGACCCTGGGCCCCAAGGGTCGCAACGTCGTCCTCGAGAAGAAGTGGGGCGCCCCCACGATCACCAACGATGGTGTGTCCATCGCCAAGGAGATCGAGCTCGAGGACCCGTACGAGAAGATCGGCGCCGAGCTGGTCAAGGAGGTCGCGAAGAAGACGGACGACGTCGCCGGTGACGGCACGACGACCGCGACCGTCCTCGCCCAGGCGCTCGTCAAGGAAGGCCTGCGCAACGTCGCGGCCGGCGCCAACCCGATGGCCCTCAAGCGCGGCATCGAGAAGGCCGTCGAGGCCGTCTCCGGCGCCCTGCTCGAGCAGGCCAAGGACGTGGAGACCAAGGAGCAGATCGCTTCCACCGCCTCCATCTCCGCCGCCGACACCCAGATCGGCGAGCTCATCGCCGAGGCCATGGACAAGGTCGGCAAGGAAGGCGTCATCACCGTCGAGGAGTCGCAGACCTTCGGTCTCGAGCTTGAGCTCACCGAGGGCATGCGCTTCGACAAGGGCTACATCTCGGCGTACTTCGCGACCGACATGGAGCGCATGGAGGCGGCCCTGGATGACCCGTACATCCTGATCGTCAACTCCAAGATCTCGAACGTGAAGGACCTCCTTCCGCTCCTCGAGAAGGTCATGCAGTCCGGCAAGCCGCTGCTGATCATCGCCGAGGACGTCGAGGGCGAGGCCCTGTCCACGCTGGTCGTCAACAAGATCCGTGGCACGTTCAAGTCCGTCGCCGTCAAGGCCCCGGGCTTCGGCGACCGCCGCAAGGCCATGCTCGGCGACATCGCCATCCTCACCGGTGGCACGGTCATCTCCGAGGAGGTCGGCCTCAAGCTGGAGAACGCCGGTCTCGACCTGCTCGGCCGCGCCCGCAAGGTCGTCATCACCAAGGACGAGACGACCATCGTCGACGGCGCCGGTGAGAGCGACCAGGTCCAGGGCCGCGTCAACCAGATCCGCGCCGAGATCGAGAACAGCGACTCGGACTACGACCGCGAGAAGCTCCAGGAGCGCCTGGCGAAGCTCGCGGGCGGCGTGGCCGTCATCAAGGCCGGTGCCGCGACCGAGGTCGAGCTCAAGGAGCGCAAGCACCGCATCGAGGACGCCGTTCGCAACGCGAAGGCGGCCGTCGAGGAGGGCATCGTCGCCGGTGGTGGCGTGGCCCTGCTGCAGGCCTCCTCGGTCTTCGAGAAGCTGGAGCTCGAGGGTGACGAGGCCACCGGCGCCGCCGCTGTGAAGCTGGCCCTGGAGGCCCCGCTGAAGCAGATCGCGGTCAACGCCGGCCTCGAGGGCGGCGTCGTCGTGGAGAAGGTGCGCAACCTGACCGTCGGTCACGGCCTGAACGCCGCGAACGGCGAGTACGTCGACATGATCGCCGAGGGCATCATCGACCCGGCGAAGGTCACGCGTTCCGCCCTGCAGAACGCCGCGTCCATCGCCGCGCTGTTCCTCACCACCGAGGCCGTCATCGCCGACAAGCCGGAGAAGGCCGCCGCGGCCGCTCCGGGCGGCATGCCGGGCGGTGACATGGACTTCTGATCCCCTCGAGGATCGGCGGTTCGTCGCAGTACGCGAACGAGGGCGGCACTCCCTGTCTCAGGGGGTGCCGCCCTTCGGCGTTCCCGGTCCGGAAGAAATCTCGCGACCGGTGTCAACCGGACGCACCCCCGCCGGTCTAGAGAAGGTGTACCGACCAGATGGGGAGCACGTCATTGACCGCTGAGGAGTTCGAGGAGTTCTACGCCCACGCGGTCCGACGGCTCACCGGCCAGCTGTACGTGATGCTCGGCGACCTCCAGGAGGCGCAGGACGTCGTGCAGGAGGCGTTCGTCAAGGCATGGAGCAGGCGTGGGCGCCTGGTGAAGGAGGCTTCGCCCGAGGCGTGGATCCGCACCGTGGCCTGGCGCCTCGCCGTGCGCCGTTGGCACGGGCGGCGGCGCACCGAGCAGGCCTGGCAGCGGCACGGCGGCGCGCCGCCCGCGGGCGCGCCCGACCCCGGTTCCGTGGTCCTCGTCGAGGCGCTGAAGGGGCTGTCCCCGCAGCAGCGCAGGACGGTGGCGCTGCACTACATCTGCGATCTGTCGGTGGAGCAGATCGCCGCGGAGACGGGCCAGTCCACCGGCACGGTCAAGACGCATCTGTCCCGGGGGCGGGCCGCACTGGCCGACCGCTTGCAGGACCCTCGTACCCAGGAGGCGCACGGTGACTGAGCACCACCACGACGATCCGCTGGCGGACGCGCTCAGGGAGTTGGCCGCGGCGGCGGAGCGCGGCACCGACCCGGCGCCCGCGCCCGTGGTCACGGCCCGCGGCGAGCGGGTGCGGCGGCGCAGGTTCGCCGTGCTCGCGGCCGGCGCCGTGCTGCTGTGCGGCGGCATGGGCGGCGCGGTCGCCGCCGGGCTCGCCGGGTCCGAGGAGCGGGTGTCCCCGGCCGACACCCGCGCCCCGCGCCCCGCGCCCTCCTCCGGCGACCCCGTGCCCGACCCCACCGACACCTCGTCCTCGCCCGGCCCGACCGAGACCACCGAGCCCCCCGACGCCAGCGGGCCGCCCACCACCACCGGCACCTCCGGCAGTTCGGCCGACACCGACACCGACACCGACACCGGCGCCGACCCGAGCCGCTCGCCGACGCACCCCCCGAGCACCCCGCCCCCGACCACCGGCACCCTGGGCGCGACCGAGACTCCGTACCGGGGCGCGCGGACCACACCGCCCCCGACGTCGGACACGACGGACGACCCCGGCTGATCCCCCGGGCCCGTGACGCGCTCGCCGTGGCACCCCGGCCCGTAGCCGCACCTCGCCCGTCACCGCCACCCGCCCGTAACCGGCACCCCCGCAGCACCCCCGACCGGCGGCGCACCGCGCGCCGCCGGGCGATTTCGCGCGCCCGAACGGAGACCACGCATGCCCGCGGCACCGGCGACCACCGCCACCCGGCCCTCCCCGCGCCCGCCCTGGCCCGACGTCCGGGAGCGGGAGCGGCGGCGGCCCGGTGGCGGGCGGGCGGTGCTGCGGCGGCTCGCGGGGCGGCTCGACGCGACCGACCGCTTCGTGCTCCAGGTGTATCTGGGCACGCGGGTGGGGCTGTTCGTCACCGGGTACTGCGTGGGGTGGCTGTTTCCCGCGAACTCCCGTGCCAAGAAGGCGCCCGGGCTGTTCTCGGTGTGGGAGCAGTGGGACTGGACGCACTTCCGGCACATAGCGGAGTACGGCTACTTCGGGCCCGCGCCGGGGTACGCGGACGGCCTGGAGAACGAGGAGGCGTTCTTCCCCGGGTTTCCGCTGGCGCTGCGGGCGGTGCGGCTCGTCGTGCCGGACTGGGTGGCGGCCGGGCTGCTGATCTCGCTGGTCTCGGGCGCGGTCGCGATGCTGGCGCTGGCCCGGGTGGCGAAGCTCGCGGGGGTGGGCAGGGGCAGGCGCGGTGGTGCGGGGGTGGGCAGGGGTACGGGCGGTGGTGCGGGGGTGGGCGAGGGCAGGCGCGGTGGTGCGGGGGCGGGCAAGGGCACCGGTGTCGGTGCGGGGCCGGGGGCGGGGACGGACAAAGGCGCGGGCGGGGGCACGGGTGCCGGAGTGGGGCCGGGGGCGGGGACAGTGGTCCGGCTCGGGGGCGCGGAGGCCCTCGCCCGGCGTGCCGTCCTCGTCGTCCTCCTCTCGCCCTGCGCCGTCTTCCTCGCCGCGGGCTACTCCGAATCCCTCTTCCTCGCCTTCGCGTTGCCCGCCTGGCTCGCCGCCAGGTCGGGCCGCTGGCGGCTCGCGGCGACGCTCGCCGCGTGCGCCACGGCGACCCGCGTCAGCGGCCTGTTCCTCGCCGCCGCCCTGGCCGTCGACTTCCTCCTCGCCCGGGACGGCCGCCGCGACTGGCGCCGACTGCCCTGGCTGGCGCTGCCCGCGCTGCCCGCGCTCGCGTACACGCTGTACCTGTACGACCGCACCGGCGACTGGATGGCCTGGAAGCACGCCCAGGAACGCGGCTGGTACCGCACCTTCCACCCGCCGTGGGAGGCCTGGGGCAACACCTGGAACGCGGCGTTCGACGGCCGCTGCTCCACCGGGTACGCCCTGATGTCCCAGGTCGAACTCGCCGCCATGGTCGTCGGGCTGGCGCTGCTCGGCGGGCTGCTGTGGCGCGGGCGGTGGCCGGAGGCGGCGTACATCGCCCTGAACCTGTGGGCGCTCGGCACCTCGTACTGGTACACGTCCGTGCCCCGCGCGACGCTGCTGTGGTGGCCGCTGTGGACGGGCCTGGCCGCGTGGAGCCTGCGGGCGCCGTGGCGCGCGTACGCGGGCCTGTGCGTGCTCGCGCCGCTGAGCACGCTGTTCGCGGTGACGTTCCTGTCGGGGAGATGGGCGGGCTGACCCCCGTGCCCGCGGCGGCAGCCGCCCCGCGACGGCCGCCACCGCGGGCGGGTGCCCGCCCTTCGGCTACGGCAGGCGGTCCAGGATCCAGGTGCACAGCTCCTCGGTGATGTGGGTGTGGGGCTCGTTGTGGGAGGCGACCTTGAACTCGTCGAGCTCGCTGTCCTCGGGGGCGAGGGTGCCGATGTCGGTGTAGAGGTCGTCCTGCGTGTGGACGTCGCGGATGGCGACGGCGCTGACCGCGGGCACGAAGCAGTGCTCGCGGACGGGCACGTCGACGCCGAGGCCGAAGACCTGGTTCAGGCTGTCGGCGAGGATGCCGAAGCCCTCCAGGGTGCCGCCGGGCGCGCCGTCGAACTCGGGCAGGCCGGAAGTGCGGATCTCCGGCTTCTTCAGGGTGATGACGCGGAGCGTGGCCACGAGCTGGTCGTCGCCCGCGGACTGGGTGTTGAGGTCGGTGCCGACGATGCCGATGCCCTTGCCCTTCACGGCGTCCACGCCGGGCCGGATGCCGTTGCCCTCACCCGTGCCGACGCCGTTGGCGACGCCGATCTTCCGGGGCCGCCGCGGCCAGTGGTGGACGCGCCCCAGCTCGGCGAGGAACTCCTCGCGTTCCTTGTCCGGGGCGGGGCTGTCCTGCCACTCGGCGATGTGCTGGGCGAGCAGCTGCCGGGCGGCGGGGCTGTTCATCTGGTTCGAGAACCGGGCGTCGAGCTTGCGGATGTAGTGCGCGAAGGCCTGCAGTCCGATGGGGATCCAGGCGCCGCGGTGCGGGCTGTCGTACGAGAAGTAGAGCTGCGTCTCGTGGTCGTCCCCGTCGGGCTCGGCCTCCATCCTGGCCAGGGCGTACCGCGTGACGAGTCCGCCCATGCTGAAGCCGCCGACGGCCAGCGGGTGCTTGCCCACGCGCTCGGCGTTGGCGCGCCGGATGGCGGCGATCGCGGCCTGCGCGTTGTCGAGGATCGACGCGCTGCGCTCCTGGAAGCCGACCAGGACGACGTCCCTGCCGCGCCTGCGCAGTTCGCTCAGGAGCGGGTACGCGGCGCTGAACTCCAGCGCGTTCCAGGAGAACTCGGCGGTGCTCGGCCCCGTGTTGAAGCCGTCGGCGAGGAGCACGGGGCGGGTCAGGGCGCTGTTGCCCTCGCCCCGGTACACCCAGGCGGTGCCGCCGGGCAGCTCCCAGACGTCGTGCGGCACGGGCGGGAGCTGGGTCGGGGCCTCCCGGGGACCCGGGGCGAGAATGATCGGCGGCGCGGCGCGCAGGGCCTCCTGGGCCTGGGTTTCGGTGGGCGCGTTCTGCTCGGGCATGCGCGTTTCCCTCCCTTGAGCGTCACCAGCTGACGGTCAAGGGCATCCTCGTGAGGGCCCGTACGCTCCGTAAGATGACTTTCGCGCCGTAAATCCGGAGTCCACCAGGCCCCAACAGCCCCTGTGGCATACGGGAGTTCACTTCGTGCGGGAGTTCACTTCGTACGGGAGTTGTCGAGCGCCGCGCGGAGGTGGCCGTTCGACTCGTCGAGGAGGCGGGCCGCCGTGGGGCCGTCGACGGAGCCGAGGAGGGTGAGGATGGCGTTCTTGACCTCGCCGTCGGTGGCCGTGAGGGCCGCCTCGATCTCCTCGTCGGAGGCGCCGGTGGCGAGGGCGACGATGCGGCGGGAGCGGGCGCGCAGCTTCTCGTTGGAGGCGCGCACGTCGACCATCAGGTTCCCGTACGTCTTGCCGAGGCGGATCATCGTGATCGTCGACAGCATGTTGAGGACGAGCTTCTGGGCCGTGCCCGCCTTCAACCGGGTGGAGCCGGTGAGGAGTTCGGGCCCGACGACGACCTCGATGCCGTGCTCGGCCGCGGCGGCGAGGGCGCTGTCGGCGTTGCAGGACAGGCCGATGGTCAGGGCGCCGCGGGCGCGGGCGTGCTCGACGGCGCCGATGGCGTAGGGCGTGCGGCCGGAGGCGGAGACGCCGACCACGGTGTCGTCGGCGGTGAGGCCGAGCGCGTCCAGGTCCGCGGCGGCCAGGTCCTTGCGGTCCTCGGCGCCCTCGATCGAGGTGATCACGGCGGAGGGGCCGCCCGCGATGAGGCCGACGACGTCGCCCGGGTCGGTGTTGAACGTCGGCGGGCACTCGGAGGCGTCGAGCACCCCGAGCCGCCCCGCGGTGCCCGCGCCCGCGTAGACGAGCCGCCCGCCGCGGGCCATGCGCTCGGCGGTCGCGTCGATGGCGGCGGCGATCCGCGGCACCTGCGCGGCGACGGCCGTGGGCACGGAGGCGTCCTCGCCGTTCATGATCGCGGCGATCTCCGCCGTGGGCAGCCGGTCGATCTCGGAGAGCTCGGGCCGGAACGCCTCGGTGGTGAGGGTCTCCAACTGGGCACGGAGTTCGCCGTAGGCGGCGGGCCCTGTGGGCGTGGAGGTCATAGGGGTGCGGCTCTTTCGGGGGAGGGGATACGGGCGGGGTGCGGTGCGGCGGTGGGTATTGATAGCCCGTCCGGCGCTTGAGGACGAGGCCGAAGGCCGATCGGCGCCCGCCCACGCCGAGGGCGCTGTCAACGACTGCCGGCGCCCCCGCGAGGGCTGTGCCGGTGGGCCAGAGCCTCGTACGAAGCGGCGAGCGCGGGCGCCGCGGTCTCATAGGTCCGCTGAGCCACACCCACGAACAGGCAGTCCACGACCAGGAGCTGACTGGTCCTGGAAGACATCGCGGCGGGCCGCAGCTCGCTCTCGCGGGCGGTGGACGTGGTCAGTATGTGATCGGCGTACTGGGAGACGAGGCCGTCGGGCCGTCCCGTGATCGCGACGGTGGTCGCGCCGTGCTCGAAGGCGACCCGCAGCGGCTCGATGACGTCACCGGTGGACCCGGAGTGCGTGATCGCGATGGCGACGTCCTTGGCGCGGAGCGTCACCGCGTTGGTGACGGCCAGGTGCGGATCGGAGTGCGCGTGCGCGACCTGCCCGATGCGCAGCAGCTTCTGTACGAGGTCCTGGGCGACGAGCCCGGACGCGGCGACGCCGTACACCTCCACGCGGCGGGCCGCGGCCAGCGCGCTGACGGCCGCGCCGAGCTGGACGGTGTCGAGCCCGGCGGCGGTGTCGGCGAGGGTCTGCTGCTCGTCGTAGGCGAGCTTCGCCACCACGTCCGCGATGGGGTCGTCCACGGCGATGTCGGCGGTGACGGCGGGGGCGCGGCCCGACTGCTGCTGGGCGGCGAGCCCGGCGAGGGCCAGGCGCAGATCGCGGTAGCCGGGGTAGCCGAGGAGGCGGGCGGTGCGGACCACCGTGGCCTCGCTGGTGCCGGTCAGCTCGGCGAGACCGGTGACGGTGAGGGCGGCGGTGCCTGCCGGGTCGCCCGCGACGGCCTCGGCGACCCGCTGCATGGAGCGGGTCATCGACGGCGCGAGCGTGCGGACCTTGGCCGCGAGGGCGGCCGGGGCCGGGGGCGCTCCGCCCACGAAAATTTCCTTCACGTCATGGGTCACTCTTGAAAGATATTTTCGGGCCCGGGGCGGGTCAAGACCCCCGACGTCCCCGGGCCCGCGGGGCCCGGGCCGCCGTCGCCCCCGGACCGCCCGGCGCGCGGCGGGGCGCACAATGGCTGTATGGACTCCTCCGCATCCTCCGTCCCCGTCGGCCCGCTGGAGCGGGCGCTGCACGCGGCCCGCGCGCTCGTCCTCGCCGACCTGGTCGCGGACGAGGTCGCCGAGCCGGACGTGGTGTCGTTCGTCGAGGATTCCGTGGCGCAGCGCCGCTGGTGGGTCGAGCAGTGGCCCGAGGGCGTCGACTTCGTCGCCGGGCTCGTCGCGCAGGACGTGCAGGACGCCCTCCTGGAGCGGTACGGACGCTGGCCGCTGTGCCCGGTGTGCGGCTCGGGCGACCCGCACGCGCTGGACGTGGAGCCGGAGTTGGGCGCCGATCCGCACTGGGTGTGCGCGAAGGCGGGCGTGACGGTCGCCGCCGTCGGCTCGCTCGGGTCGGTGCGCCGGTGACCCTCTACATCGACCCGCCCGTCTGGCCCGGCCACGGCCGCCTGTGGTCGCACCTGGTCAGCGACGTCTCGTACGAGGAACTGCACGCGTTCGCCGCGCGGATCGGCGTGCCGGAGCGGGCCTTCGAGCGGGACCACTACGACCTGCCCGCGCACCGGTACGGGGACGCGGTGCGGGCGGGGGCGGTCGAGGTCGGGTCCAAGGAGCTGGTGCGGCGGCTGACGGAGGCGGGGCTGCGGCGGCGCAAGGGGCGGGAGACGTCAGAGCGGGAGGCGTAAGGGCCGGGGGGCGTAGCGGCCCGACGGCACGGGGGCCGGGGGCGCGTGTCCGGGCCCAAGGCGCTGGGCGCCCCCTCACGTGGCGTTCAGGGCGACCGTCGGGTGCAGCCGCGAGGCCCGTACCGCCGGATAGAGACCCGCGAGCACGCCGATGAACAGCGTCGCCGCGAACCCGGCCGCCACCGACCACGGCGGGACCACCGCCGTCCAGCCCTGCGCGAGGGCGAAGCCGAACGTCGCCACTGTCCCGAGCGCCGCGCCCGCCGCGCCGCCGAGCGCCGAGAGCAGCAGGGACTCCGTGAGGAACTGGAGCCGGACCGCGTTCCTGGTGGCGCCGAGCGCGCGCCGCAGGCCGATCTCCTGGCGGCGCTCCAGGACCGAGATGACCATGGTGTTGGCCACGCCGACCCCGCCGACCAGGAGCGCCACCGCGCCCAGGCCGAGCATCAGGCTGGTCAGGCCCTTGTCGGTGGCGGCCTTCGCGGCGAGCGCGTCCGAGGGCCGGGAGACCTTGACGGACCCGTCGGAGCCGGGGCTGACCGTGCGGGCGAGGACGGCCCTGACGTCCTCGACCGTCCCGTCCGGGGACCGCTCGAAGATCATCGAGGGGTGGCCGTCGAAGCGGAAGTGCTTCGCCGCGGCCGGGAAGCCGATCATCGCGACCCGGTCCAGGGTGGGGACGAGCTCCACGGGCTGAAGGATGCCGACCACGACGACGTACTCGTCGTTCATCATGATCTTCCCGCCCGGCTCGGTGATGCCGAGGCGCTCCGCGGCGACCGAGCCGAGGACGGTGACGGGCAGCCGTTCGTTGGCCTTGTTCAGCCAGATCCCCTTGGCCACGCGGGCGTTGAGGGCGTCGAGGAGGTCGGTGCGGGCCGCCTGGGCGGTGACGCCCGCCGTCCGCTCCTCGGGCACCACGTCGCTGCGCCGGATCCTGGCGTCGACGTTCCCGGTCGCCGTGGCGTGCTGGACGGGCCCGACGCGCTCGACCATCGCCACCGCCGACTTCGGCAGCTTCAGCTCCCTGCCCTGTCTGTCCTCGCCGGCCTCGACGGTGAGGAGGTTCGTGCCGAGCCGGTCCAACTGCGCCATCAGGTCCGACTTGCTCGACTGGGACAGGCCCACCACGGCGACCATCGTGGCGATCCCGATGGCGATGCCGAGGGCGGACAGGACGACCCGGGCCCGCCGGGCGCGCAGGCCGACGGCGCTGAGGCGCAGGATGTCGCGGGGCGCGAGCGGGGAGGGCCTGAGCCGGGAGGGCTTGGGTCGGGAGGGCCTCAGCCGGGGCGGCTTGCGTCGGGACGGCTCGGGCCGGGGCGCGGGCGTCATCGTGACATCGCCTCCTGGCAGCGGGAGTCGGACACGATCTCGCCGTCCCGGAACCGGACCCGGCGCGGCAGCGAGTCCGCGATCTCCTGGTCGTGGGTGATCACGCAGATCGTCGTGCCCGCCGCGTTCAGCTCGTGCAGGAGCTCCATGACGACCTCGCCGGACGCGCTGTCCAGGGCGCCGGTCGGCTCGTCGGCGAGCAGCAGGTCCGGGTCGCCGACCAGCGCGCGGGCGATGGCCACGCGCTGCTTCTCGCCGCCGGACAGCTCGGCGGGCCGGTGCCCGAGGCGGTGGCCGAGCCGGACCCGCTCCAGGGCGGCGCGGGCGCGGGCGCGGCGCTGTCTGCGGGGCACGCCCGCGTACAGGAGTCCGTCCGCGACGTTGTCGACGGCGTCGCGGCCCGCCGCCAGGTGGAAGTGCTGGAACACGAAGCCGATGTGGCGGGCGCGCAGCGCGGACAACTGCGCGTCCGACAGGCGCCCCACGTCGTACCCGGCCACGCGGACCGTGCCCGCCGTGGGCGCGTCGAGCGTGCCGACGACGTGGAGCATCGTGGACTTGCCGGACCCCGAAGGGCCGACGACGGCGAGGAGTTCGCCCGCGCCGACGGTGAGGCTGACGCCGCGCAGGGCGTGCACGTCACCGGCGTACGACTTGGTGACGTCGCGCAGTTCGACGACGGGGGCGCAGCCGACGGGCGCGGAGCCGGGTGTGGGGTCGGACGAGGGGCCGGACGAGGGGCCGGACGAGGGGTCGGACGTGGAGCCCGGTGCCGAGCCGGGCGTGGAGTTCGTCATTCCGTGGCCACCCCCACCGTCAGCCCCTCCTTGATCCGGGGGCCGCTGACCTCGATGCGCCCGTCGGCCGTCATCCCTGTCTCGACCCGCACCATCCGGGACGTGCGGCCCTCGACGAGCTGGAGGCCGTAGCCGCCGTCCGTGCCGCGCAGCGCGACGACCGCCTCGACCGGGACGGTCAGGACGTCCTCGCGGCTCTCGCTGACGAACTTCACGCTCGCCGTGGCCCTGGCGTCCTCGCCGGAGGCCGCCGCCGCGCCGCCGTCCAGGGAGACCTCGACGGTGATGGTGTCCCCGGCCTCCTCCTCGCCGGAGCCCTCCGGCTTGACGGTTCCGGTGACCCGGCCGCGCTTGGTGGTGCCGCTGGGCAGGGCCACCTCGACCTTGGTGCCCCTCGCGGTGAGCGAGGCGTCGGTCTGGTCGAGCTGGGCGCGGACGACGGGCTTGGTGGAGGCGACGGTGAGGGCGGCCGTGTCCGGGCCGACCTGGTCGGCGAGGGCCGCGTCCGCGCGGACGACCTTGACCTGCTCGGGCTGGAAGACGACGTCCCCCTTGCCGACCCTGCCGGTCGGCGTCCGGTTGAGGGACCTCTGCCACCGCTTGACGGCGGCGGCCGTGGCCCGGTCGTAGCGCGGGTCGACGTACAGGCCGCCGCCGTAGCCGAGCGCGACGAGATTGCGCTCCAGTTCCAGTACGTCGCTGCCGCGGGCGCTGACCTTCATCTCGCGGAACGCGGGCACCGGGCCGTACAGGAGCGTGACGGGCTTGTCGTCCAGCTCGTAGAGGGCCTGCCCGCGGGTGACGGTGGCGCCCTCGCGGGCCGCGACCGTCACCGTGCCGGGGACGGCGGACTTCACGGCGCGGCGCCGCGCGTAGTCGATCTTCCCGTCGACGGTCTTGGACAGCACGAGGTCGGTCCGGGTGACGGTGGTGGTGGCGGGCGGCCGCTCGGACCGGCCGCCGCCCGCGTCGCCGCCCCCGTACGCCAGGGCGCCCGCGCCCACCGCCACGGCGGCCGCGGCGACGCCGCCGACGAGGATTCCCGTACGCCGCTTCATCTACTGCATCCCGTCCAGGCCCTCGAGCAGCTTGCCCTTGCACGCCTCGCGGGCCTGCTTGTACGCGGGTGAGCCCTGGTCGAGCGCCGGGTCCGCGGGGCTGGGGTCGCCGCCGGGGACGACGTTGCCGCCGGACATCGTGGGGTTGGTGAACTTGGAGACGCCGTTGTCGCGCATGCACTTGGCGTGCGCCAGCATCGACTCGTAGTCCTTCTGCGCGTCGCGCTTGGGCGCCAGGTCCGAGGCGGCGACGAACTCGTCGGCGCAGACGCCGTTCTTGCCGCCCTTGTACTCCTCGCCGTGGCCCTTCGGGTCGACGATCTTGTCGATCTTCGACCAGTCCAGGTAGCCGCTCAGCTTCGGGTCGGGGTAGTCCTTCAGGCCGCCCTTGGTGCGCATGCAGCGGACGTAGGTCAGCTGGGCGTCGTAGAAGGCGCTCTTGCCCTCGGTGGCGGGCTTGGAGTCGTCCTTGCCCTGGCCGCCGTCCTTCCCCTCGCCCTTGCCGGAGGCCCCGTCCGCGGTCGGCTCCTCGGGGGCGGAGGCGACCCCCTCGTCCTTGACGCCGTCCTCCCCGCCGCCGCAGGCGACGCAGAGGGCGAGGAGGGGGGCGGCGACGGCCGCGGCGACGCGGAGGCGGGTGGTGCGCCGGGACGCCGTGCGCCGGGCGGCGGGGCTCAGGGAGCTTCGGGCGGCGGAGCCCCGGGAAGCGGTGTGGATGCTCATGCGGACCACCGTCGGGCCCGTACATGGTGGCCGGTCCATGGCCGCATGATGAGCACGTAACAATGCGCGAGAACGCCCGTCCTGGCCCCCGCGACCGGCCTGAACAGGGCAAACCCTCGCGCATAATCGGCCGCATGGCCCATGTACTGCTGATCGAGGACGACGTGTCCGTGCGTGACGGCATGGAACTGGTGCTGCGCAGGCACGGCTACGACGTCGCCACGGCCGCCACCGGTGAGGACGCCCTCGCCCTCCTCGCCGACCCGGGGGGCACGGCCGTCGAACTCGCCGTGCTCGACCTGATGCTGCCCGGCATCGACGGCTTCGAGGTCTGCCGACGGCTGCGCGAGGGCGGCTCCACGGTGCCCGTGATCATGCTGACCGCGCGCGGCGACGACACCGACATCGTGCGGGGCCTGGAGGCGGGCGCCGACGACTACGTGGTCAAGCCGGTGACCGCGCCCGTCCTCGAAGCGAGGATCCGGGCGGCGCTGCGCCGGGCCGAACCCTCCCAGGCGGCACGCGGCGAGGACCACGCGGGCCTCGTCATCGACCGTGCCGGGCTCACCGTCGCCAAGCGCGGCGCGCCGATCGCCCTGCCGCCCACCGAACTGCGCCTGCTCCTGGAACTCTCGGCGTCCCCGGCGCACGTCTTCAGCCGCGAACAACTGCTCCAGTCCGTGTGGGAGCACGGCTTCCTCGGGGACTCCCGCCTCGTGGACGCGGCGGTGGGCAGGCTCCGCGCCAAGATCGAGGACATTCCGGCGCGGCCGCGCTACATCCAGACGGTACGGGGCTTCG
The DNA here is from genome assembly GCF_055591765.1 of Streptomyces sp. NPDC041205. Taxonomy (NCBI): domain Bacteria; kingdom Bacillati; phylum Actinomycetota; class Actinomycetes; order Kitasatosporales; family Streptomycetaceae; genus Streptomyces; species Streptomyces sp. NPDC041205. Next base: position 93,355 of record NZ_JBVIZH010000005.1, read on the forward strand.
GCTACCGGTTCGGGCCGGTGTGAGGGTGGTCCGCCGCAAGGAGCGGGCGCGGGAGCGGAAGTGGGCGCGGGAGCGGGCGCGGGGGCCGGAGGCCGGGGGTGCCGCAGGCGGCCGTACCGACGCCGGGCCCGGCGACTCCCGCCGCCGAGCCGCCCCGCCGAGCCGCCCCGCCGAGCCACCCCGCCCCCGAGGCGGCCCCCGTGGCGCGCTGCGGCGCCTCGTCGGCCTCCGTACCCGCCTCGTCGTGGCCTTCGTCCTCATCGCCCTGGTCAGCGCGGTCACGGCGACCGCGCTCGCGTACCGCGAATCCCGTACCGCCGTCCTCGAACGCAAGCAGGACGCGGTGCGCACCGCCTTCAAGAACCGCGTCGAGCAGGCCGCCGCGGACTTCGACGTCCCCGCCGACGAGGTGGCCCTGACCCGCTTCGCCACCACCGTCGCGGACGGCCTCGGCGACGACGCCGTGGTCGTGGCCCGCTACCGCTCCCTCACCGTGTCGTCCGACGCGTCCGCCGACCGCTCGCGGATCACGCCCGCCCTGCGCCAGGCGGTGCGCGCCCACAACCGCATGAGCTTCCAGCGGGTCGACCGCGACGGCAGCCCCTACCTGGTCGTGGGCACCCCCGTCACGTTCGACGGCGCGGCACCTTCGGGCCTCGACGCCTTCGCCGTCACGTCGCTGCGGGCGGAGAGCGAGGCGACAGCCGGTGTCCTGGACGCGGTGCGGGGCGGCATCGTGCCGGTGGTGCTGCTCGCCGCGGTCCTCGCGCTGCTCTCCGCCGGTACGGTCCTTCGTCCGGTACGCGAACTGGGCCGTGCCACGCGCCGCCACGCCGCCGGAGACCTCACCTCCCGGGTACGCGTCCGGGGCCGCGACGAACTCGCCGACCTGGCAAGGGACTTCAACAAGACCGCCGACGCCCTGGAGGCGTCCGTCGCCGAACTCCGCGAGCAGGACGCGCGGGCCAAGCGCTTCGTCGCCGACGTCTCGCACGAACTGCGCACCCCGCTCGCCGCGATGACGATGGTCGCCACCGTCCTCGACGAGGACGCGGACGCGCTGCCGCCGGACTCGGCCCACGCGGCCCGCACCGTCAGCGAGGAGACGGCACGGCTGTCCCGGCTCGTCGAGGACCTGATGGAGATGTCCCGCTTCGACTCGGGCGCCGCCCGCCTCAACCTCACCCCCACCGACCTCGCGGAAGCCGTCTCCGCCTCGCTGTCCCTGCGGGCCCTGACCGACCGCGTACGCACCGAACTGCCCCCCGGCGTCCGGGCGATGGTCGACCGCCGCCGCGTCGACGTGATCGTGGCCAACCTCGTCGGCAACGCCCTGCGCCACGGAGCGCCCCCCGTGACCCTGACCCTCGCCACCGACCCGGCGGGCGACTGGCTGACCGTCGAGGTGGCCGACCGCGGCCCCGGCCTCCCGCCCGAGACCCTCGCCCACGTCTTCGACCGCTTCTACAAGGCCGACTCCGCACGCACCCGCTCCGAGGGCAGCGGCCTGGGCACCGCCATCGCCCTGGAGAACGCCCGCCTGCACGGCGGCACGATCGAGGCGGCCAACCGCCCGGACGGCGGCGCGGCGTTCACGCTGCGGCTGCCGTGGCGACGCCCGAGGGAGGACCACGCGTGAAGCCCACGACCAAGCGCGCGTCCCTCGCCCTGGCGGCTCTGGCCGCCGTACTGCTCACCGGCTGCGGAGTCCGCCCCACCGGCGTCCTGGACGGCGGCGAGGCACCCGGGGGCCTCACCAAGGGCCTGCGCCTCTACTTCGTCTCGCAGGCGGGCCGCCTGGAGGGCGTCGCCCGCCCCGGCATCCCGGCGTCCCGGGTCACGGACCCCAAGACCGTCATCAAGTACCTCCTGGTCGGCCCGGTGGACTCCGAACGCGACGCCGGACTCACCACCTTGCTGGGGCGGGACGGCAGCTACGACGCCACCGTCGACGACGACAGGGTCACCGTCCACATCCCAGCAGGAGCACTTCTCGGCTCCCCCGTGGAGAACCGCAACCTCAAGGGCCAACTCGTCTGCAGCATCGCAAGGGCCCGAGCGATGGCCGACGCCAAGGGCACGACCCGGACGGACGACATCCGCATCACACTCCGCCCGAGGGCCGACGCCCGCCCGGGAACGTACGTGTGCTCGGACTTCCTGAAGTGAACAAGTGGCGTCAGTGAGCGATTTCAGCCCCTCCGGCGCTTGAGGAGCGGGGGCCTGGGGGCGGAGCCCCCAGCTTCGGGAAGGGGCGGGATCGGGGAGCTCTCGGCAGAGCCCCGCACCCGCACGGACACCGCAACAGTCGCCAACGCCAACGTGGTGAGCCCAGCCCCCGCCCAAGCAGCCGACTCATACCCCCACCCCACATCGATGACGGTCCCCCCGAGCCACGGCCCCGCCGTGTTCCCCAGGTTGAACGAGGCCGTGGCGGTGGCCCCCGCGAGGGTGGGCGCCGCGGCCGCGACCTCGAAGACGCGGGCGTTGAGCGCGGGCCCGGTATAGAAGGCGGACACCCCCAGCAGAAACGCAAGAATCACCGCGGCGACGGCACTCGCGGAGAGCAGCGCGAGGGAGCCGAGAAACACGGTGGACGCGGCGATCCCACTGAACAGCACGGTGAAGAGCCGCCCATCCGTCACCCGCCCCCCGATCGCCGTACCGATCAACGCCCCCACCCCGAACAGCGCCAGCACCCCCGGCACCCAGCTCTCCCCGAGCCCCGCGACATCGGTGAGGAGCGGAGCGAGATAGCTGAACGCGCAGAACACCCCGCCGGCGGCGAGCGCGACGACGGCGACGGCGAGCCACACCTGCCGGTCGCGGTAGATGACGAGTTCGCGCCGCAGGACGGGCTGTTCGGCGGGCGGGGCGATGCGCGGGACGAGCAGGACGACGCCGACGAGGGCGAGCGCGGAGGCCCCGGCGACCGCCCAGAAGGCGGAGCGCCACCCGAAGTGGTCGCCGAGGAAGGCGCCCGCGGGCACGCCGAGGACGTTCGCGAGGGAGAGGCCGCCGAGCATGACGGCGATGGCCCGCGCCCGCTGTGTCACCGGCACCATCGCGACGGCGACGGCCGCGCCGACGGCCCAGAACCCGGCGCAGGCGAGCGCGCTGACGACGCGGGACGCGAACAGGACGGCGTACGAGGGGGAGAGGGCGCCCGCGATCTGGCCGAGGCCGAAGACGCTGATGAGGGCGATGAGGGTGGCTCGGCGCGGCAGCCGCAGGGTGGCGGCGGCGAGCAGCGGGGCGCCGACGACCATGCCGATGGCGAACGCGGAGATCAGCAGTCCGGCGCGCGGCACGGAGACGTTCATGTCGTCGGCGACGGCGGGCAGCAGCCCCGACAGCATGAACTCACTGGTGCCGAGCGCGAAGACGGCGACGCCGAGGGTGTGGACGGCTATGGGCATGCGAGAGGGCACGTTTTTCGCCAACGCGTTCGGGGGTGTGGGCATTCCCGCTGTTGGGCGGGCCGGTCGACGGGGATGTGGCCGGGCGCGGTCAGGCGTCGGCCGGGGCGTGGCCGGGCGCGGTCAGGCGTCGCGCGGGTGCTCGAAGACCACCGCGTCCTCCCGATCGGCCGCGCGGCTGAACCCGGCACGGGCCAGGACGCCGTGGGAGGCGGTGTTCCCGACGTCGGAGAGGGCGCGCAGGCCCCGGACGCCGGTGTGGTCGGGGTGGGCGAGGGCCCAGGCGGTGAGCGCGCGCAGGGCCCGCGTGGCGTAGCCGTTGCCGCGGGCCGCGGGGACCAGGCTGTAGCCGACCTCGGCCCAGCCGTCCTCGCCGGGCACGCCGTGGAAGCCCATGGCGCCGACGGCGCGCTGGTCCTCGGCGCGGACGACGGCGAACATGCCCCACTCGGGGCGGTGCGTCCCGGCGGCGTACGCCTTCGCGGTGCGGTCGGCCGCGCCGCGCGTGCCCCCGGACGGGCCGTCGTCGGCCCAGGCGAAGCCGCCCGTGCCGCCCCCGGCGATGTCGGCGGCGGCGTCCGGGGACACCTCGACCAGGTCGACGGGGCCCGCGGGCAGCAGCAGGGGGTTGTGCCAGCGCCAGCGGTCCAGGCGGGCGTGGCCCTCGCGGGTGCCGCGGCCGGTGGCCCACAGCAGGACGCACCAGTGGTCCTCGCCGTCGTGGGCCGGGGGCACGTTCGGGAACAGGCGGGAAAGGAGGGCCTCGCACAGGTCGGCCGGGGGTGCGTAGGCGACGCCGAAGGCGCGCAGGACGTCGTAGGTGTGCAGGAGCAGCTCCGCGACGCCCATCGCGGCGAAGCCGGTCGCGTCCGCGCTGCCGGACGGGTAGGGGTGCCAGCCGCGCACGCCCCGCGGCGTGGTCCGTGCGACCGCCGCGAGCAGGCCCGCCGTCGCCTCCACGACGCGCACCGCGCCGTCCGCGTCCGTGCCCTCCTCCAGGCGCATCTCGACGGGGACGTACGCGCCGGTGCCCGCGGTGCGGCCGGTGAGCTGGGTCGCGTACGCCGTGAAGTCCTCCGCGATGTGCTGCGCCGTGTCCAGGCAGCTCCACTCCAGGTCGCCCGCGGGGACCGTCCAGTCGTACTCCGCCGTCGCCACCGCGCGCAGCGCCGCCACCGCGTGTGCCGTCGCCTCGTCGATGCGTTCCCCGCCGTTGAAGAGCATGGCGCGAGGCTACGTGAGCAGGTCCAGTTCCGTCGTCAGGTTTTCCCTGGCCAGGGGCTCCCAGTGGGTCGCTCCGTACTCCGTGCGGAACAGGCGGGGCAGGGCGAGGAGTTGGCGCAGGACGTCCGCCCGGCCCGCGCGGAACGCCTCGTCGGGGACGAAGGCGTACTCCTCGCGGACCGCCGCCGCGTAGGCGGCGTACGCGTCCGGGGGCGCCGCGAGGATCGCGAGGTCCGCGTCGCACAGGACCTCGCCGTTCGCGTCGCCCTCCGCCGGGTCGTGGGTGGTCGTGAGGCGGACCAGGCGGGCCACCTCCGCGGTCGCCTCCGGGGGCAGGCCCGCCTCCGGCAGGGCCCGTTCCGCGAGGCGGGCGCTGCGTTCCTCGTTCTCCGAGCGGTCCGGGGCGTAGACCGCGTCGTGGAACCAGGCGGCGAGCCGCACCAAGTGCGGGGTGTCCGCGTGGGGGTGGAGGGTGTCGATGTGGTTCAGGACGGCGAGCAGGTGGTCCGTGGTGTGGTACCGCCGGTGCGCCTCGCCCCACCGTGCGATCAGATTCTCCCCGTACGCCTCCGGGTCGGGCCCCGGCCCCGTGCCCCGCGCCCCGACCAGCGCCTCCCGCCAGCGGGCCCGGAGCCCTTCGACATCGTCTGCAGCCATGCCCCGACCCTAGCGGCGCTCCCCACCGCACCCCCGATCGCGCTCCGCGCTCGTCCCCAACCGCCGGACGGGCTCCCTCCCACCCACCCGCCCAACCCTCCTACGGACCGGCCAACACCCCGGCACTCCCAGCCCGCCCGGAGGGCGAGGCGCGCCGTCCGGCCGGGGCGAAAACGTTCCTGGACGTTGCCTTTCGGGGCAACGCCCGCTTGGCTGGCCGCCATGACGTACGACGACGCGAACACGCCCGACGAAGCGTACGAATCCGACCGGCCAGGTCGGCTCCTGCGCACGGAGCGGGACGCCCTCATCCCCCTCCTCCGCTCCGCCGCCGACGAGGCGTTCGCGATCCCCACCTGCTGCCCCGGCTGGACCGTCCGAGACGTGCTCGCGCACTGCTCGGCCGCCCTGAGCCGAGTGATCGAGAGCCGCTTCGAGGAGGGGGTGTTCACCGCCGAGGGCAACGACCGGGACATCGCCGAACGCGCGCACTGGCCCACCTCCCGCATCGTGGACGAGCTGGAGCACGGCATGACCAACGCGGGCGCGGCCATCGCCGCGTCGAAGGGCCTCTTCGACGGCGTCGCCCTCGGCGAGTGGGTGCACGCGGGCGACGTACGGGACGCGTGGGGCCTGCCGGGCGCGTACGGCGGCGCCGGCCTCGCCGACGCGCTGCCGCTGCTCATCGCGTTCAGCAAGCAGTCCGAGGCCCCGCCCCTGCACGCGGACCTCGACGGCTACGACGAGCCGTTGTTCCTGGGCGTGACGGACGGCAGCCGCCCGCCCGCCCGGTACATCGGGGACGCCCCGACGCTGGTGCGCCTGTACGCGGGCCGCCCCCTGTCCGACGCGAAGTTCGAGCTGGCGGGGGCGACGCAGGAGGAGTTGAGCATTTTCAGCTGAGGCTGAGGCTGAGGCTGAGGACCGGCAGGTCAGGCAGGTCCGGTGGGGCGGGTCAGTGGCCGTGGGGCGACTCGGTGCCGGTCCCCGCGTCGTGGGGCTCCGCCCCGCCCGCCCGCACCGTGAACGCCGCCGTCCGCACCACGCCCTCGTGCCGGAAGTCCAGGAACAGGCGGTACGCCCCCGCGCTCGGTGCGGTCGCCGTGAAGGACACCTCGGGGCCGGGCTTCGTGGCGCCGTCGCCCGGTTCGCCGTTCGGGTGGACGTGGAGGTAGGCGAGGTCACCGGCGCGCAGCGCGACGAGGTGGCCGTAGGCGCCGAGGTAGGGCTGGAGGTCGGTGACCGGCTTGCCGTCGCGGGTGACGCGGAGGGTCACCTCGCGGGGCTTGCCGGGGGTCAGCCCGCCGGTCAGCCGCACTTCGTAGCCGTCGGGAGCCTTGGCCGTCGCGGTCGCGGTCGGCAGCTTCCCGGGGGCGTACGGGCCGGTCACGGCCAAGTCGGTGCCGAGGGTGACCTTCGCGTCGGCGCCCCGGGGCGTGAAGTCCGCGAACACGCGGTAGTCCCCGGCCTTCGGCAGCGTCGCCGGGACCGACCAGGTGCCGTCGGCGGCACGCGCGGGGTGCAGGTGGCGGTAGGTCGTCAGGTCCCGTGAGGCGAGGATCAGGTGCAGCTCCTTGCCGTGGTCCTTCTTGTACGTCTTCAGGGGCGCCCCCGAGGACTCCTTCAGGACGGTGAAGCGCAGGTCGGTGCGCTCGCCCGCCTTCGCGCGCGGGGTCCTGAGGTCGAGCGCGTACCCCTGGTCGGAGACCTGCAGCCCGGCCGGTGCGGCGGCCGCGCCCGCGGGCTTCTCGTGCCCGCCGCCGTCCTTCCCGTGCCCCCCTTCGCTCTTCTCGCTGTGCGCCGCGGGCTTGCTCACGGTGTCGACGTTCGTGCCGACGCCGTACGCGGCGGTGAAGGCGGCCGCTACGGCCGCGGCGTACGCGGTGATCCTCAGTCCGGTCTTCATGTCGACGACGATACCCCCTGGGGGTATGAAGTCAAGCGGTTGCCCCTCAGGGGATCTGCTTGCGTCTGGATACCCCCCAGGGGTATACATGGACTCGTAAGCGATACCGGGCCCGGGTATGCCGGGCAGGAGGAGAGCGGCTGACATGTCGACCACGCAGTCCACCCGGCCCACCGGCTCCCCGCAGGCGGCGGGGACCACGGAGGTAGAACTCTCCATCGGCGGCATGACCTGCGCCTCGTGCGCGGCCCGCATCGAGAGGAAGCTCAACCGCATGGACGGCGTGGCGGCGACCGTCAACTACGCCACCGAGAAGGCCAAGGTCGCCTACGACGGCGACGACATCGCCGTGGCCGACCTGATCGCCACCGTCGAGGCCACCGGGTACACCGCCAAGGAGCCCGCCCCGCCGAGCGCGGAGCCCGGCGGGGGAGGGGAGGGCGAGGCGGGCGGTGAGGATGCCGACGCCGCCGCGCTGCGGACGCTGCGGGAGCGGCTGATCACCGCCGTCGTGCTCTCCGTGCCCGTCATCGCGATGGCGATGGTCCCCGCGCTCCAGTTCGAGTACTGGCAGTGGCTGTCCCTGACGCTCGCGGCGCCCGTCGTGACGTACGCGGCCTGGCCCTTCCACAGGGCGGCGGTCACCAACGCCCGGCACGGCGCGGCCACCATGGACACGCTGATATCGGTCGGTACGTCGGCGGCGTTCCTGTGGTCGCTGTGGGCGCTGTTCTTCGGCTCGGCCGGGACGCCCGGCATGACGCATGCCTTCGAGCTGACCATCGAGCGCAGCGACGGCGCCGCGAACATCTACCTGGAGGCCGCCGCCGGGGTCACCGCGTTCATCCTCGCCGGGCGCTACTTCGAGGCCCGTTCGAAGCGGAAGGCGGGGGCCGCCCTGAAGGCGCTGCTCGAACTGGGCGCCAAGGACGTCACCGTGGTGCGGGACGGGCGGGAGGAGACTGTTCCGGTCGGCGAGCTGAAGGCCGGTGACCACTTCCTCGTCCGGCCCGGCGAGAAGATCGCCACCGACGGGCGCGTCGTCGAGGGCTCGTCCGCCGTCGACGCCTCCATGCTCACCGGCGAGTCCGTGCCCGTGGAGGTCGCCCCCGGCGACGCCGTCACCGGCGCCACCCTGAACGTCGGCGGCCGCCTCGTCGTCGAGGCGACCCGCGTCGGCGCCGACACCCAGCTCGCCCGGATGGCGCGGCTCGTCGAGGACGCGCAGAACGGCAAGGCCGCCGCCCAGCGGCTCGCCGACCGCGTCTCGGGCGTCTTCGTGCCCGTCGTCATCGCGCTCGCCGTCGCCACGCTCGGCTTCTGGCTCGGCAACGGCGCGGGCCTGACCGCCGCGTTCACGGCCGCCGTCGCCGTACTGATCATCGCCTGCCCGTGCGCCCTCGGCCTCGCCACGCCGACCGCGCTCATGGTCGGCACCGGGCGCGGCGCCCAGCTCGGCATCCTGATCAAGGGCCCGGAGGTCCTGGAGTCCACGCGCCGCGTCGACACGATCGTCCTGGACAAGACCGGCACGGTCACCACGGGCCGGATGACGCTGCTCGCCGCGCACGTGGCCGAGGGCACGAGCGAGGACGAAGTCCTGCGGCTCGCGGGCGCGTTGGAGCACGCTTCGGAGCACCCGATCGCCCAGGCCGTCGCGGCGGGCGCTGCCGAGCGGGTCGGCGCGCTGCCGGTGCCGGAGGACTTCGCGAACGTCCCCGGGCTCGGGGTGCGGGGGATCGTCGAGGGGCACGCGGTCCTGGTGGGCCGTGAGCAGTTGCTGGCCAATGGGGTCTCCCCTGCTCGAGCGGAGTCGAGAGCTCGGGGAAGGGCCATGGAGCTGCCGGAGGACCTGAAGCGGGCCAAGGGCGAGGCCGAGGCGGCCGGGCGTACGGCCATCGCGGTCGCCTGGGACGGCGAGGCGCGGGCCGTCCTCGAAGTCGCCGACGCCGTCAAGGAGACCAGCCCGGAGGCCATCCGCCGCCTGCGCGACCTCGGCCTCACGCCGATCCTGCTCACCGGCGACAACACCGCCGTCGCACGCAGCGTCGCCGCCGAGGTCGGCATCGCGCCGGAGCACGTCATCGCCGAGGTGCTTCCGCAGGACAAGGTCGACGTGGTCAAGCGGCTCCAGGGCGAGGGGCGTTCGGTCGCGATGGTCGGCGACGGCGTCAACGACGCGGCGGCGCTCGCGCAGGCCGACCTCGGGCTCGCCATGGGCACGGGCACGGACGCGGCCATCGAGGCGGGCGACCTCACCCTCGTCCGGGGCGACCTGCGGGCCGCGGCCGACGCCATCCGGCTCTCGCGCCGCACCCTCGGCACCATCAGGTCCAACCTGTTCTGGGCCTTCGCGTACAACGTCGGCGCGCTGCCGCTGGCCGCGGCGGGGCTCCTGAACCCGATGATCGCGGGCGCCGCGATGGCGTTCTCGTCGGTCTTCGTGGTCGGCAACAGCCTGCGGCTGCGGGGCTTTCAGCCCTTGAGCTGAGGCCCGCGGCCACCAGGACGCTCCGCGGTGCCGCGGAGCGTCGCATGGCCTGATCAACTCGGTGCGTGGCCTGATCACCCCGGTGCGGTTCGATTCGCGCCGGGGTGATCTGCGCGTACCCTGGTAATTGGACTAGACCTGTGTTTCTGTAGTCGGCGCTCCGCACGACGTCAGCCCACAGCCGGCCCCGACTCCAGAAGGAAGACATCCATGAGCAAGCGCGCGCTCCTGGAGGTGATCGCCCTCGACGCCGAGGACGCGGTCGCCGCCCAGGCCGGAGGTGCGGACCGCCTAGAGCTGGTCACCGACATGGCCGCGGACGGGCTCACGCCGTCCGTCGCGACGTTCACGGAGATCCGCTCCTGCGTCGACATCGCGCTGCGCGTCATGCTGCGGCTCGCCGACGGGTTCGCCGCCGGGGACGTGGCCGTGCTGGCGCGGCGTGCGCGGGAGTTGCGGGACGCGGGGGCCGACGAGTTCGTCCTCGGGTTCCTCGACGAGGCGGGCGGCGCGGACGTCGCCGCCGTCGACGCGGTCGTGGAGGTCCTCGACGGGTGCCGGTGGACGTTCCACCGGGCCATCGACCGGGCCGCCGACCGGGACGCCCTGCGCAAGCAGCTCGCCGACCTGCCCGGACTCGACACCTACCTCACCGCCGGTGCCGCCGCCGGTGTCGACGAGGGCCTGCCCACGCTCCTCGCCGAGGCCGCGCGCTCCGGGGAGCCGGGGTACGAGCCCCGCGTCCTGGTCGGCGGCGGCCTCCGCCTCGACCACGTGCCGGGGCTCCGTGCGGCCGGGCTCGACGCCTTCCACATCGGCGGGGCGGCCCGGCCCGACGGGTGGGACGCGCCGGTCTCGGCGGAAGCCGTCTCGGCCTGGCGGCGGGCGCTGGACGCCTGATCCGTCCCCGCCGCGGGTCAGGCCGACCGGCACGCTCCGGCTCCGGCCGACCGCCACGTCACGCCGTCGCCAGCACCTCGGGCAGCGGCGTCGAGTGCAGCACCGTCAGCCCCGACACCGCCCGCGTCAACGCCACGTACAGGCGCCGCAGGCCGGTGCGCTCGTCGGGCTCGGCGGCCACCACCGCCGCGGGCTCGTCCAGGACCACGTAGTCGTATTCGAGGCCCTTCGCCAGGGACGCGGGGACGAGGGTGAGACGGGTGTCGGGGGTGGTCTCCTCGCCGGGGGACAGGTGGGTGACCCCGGCCTCGGCGAGTGCCGCCGCGAGGGCGGGGACGCGGTGGTCGGCGGCGATGAGGCCGATGGACCCCTCGTGGCGGAGGGACTCGGCGCAGGCGGCGAGGGCGGCCGCGTCGGGGTCGTCGACGTGGCGTACGGACAGGGAGCCGGGGGACTGGCGCACCGAGCTGACCTCGGCGAGGCCGGGCGCGATGGCGGGCAGCAGCCGCGAGGCGTACGCGATCACCTCGCGCGGCACGCGGAAACCGGCCGTCAGCTCCTCCACCACGGCGTCGGACTTGCCCAGATGGGCCAGCGCCTCGTCCCAACTCGGCGTGGCCCACGGCGTGGTGCCCTGCGCGAGGTCGCCGAGCACGGTCACGGACCCGGTGGTGCAGCGCCGCCCGACGGCCCGGTACTGCATCGGGGACAGGTCCTGCGCCTCGTCGAGGACGACATGCCCGAGCGAGTGCGTACGGGCCACCAGGTCCGCCGCCTCGTCGATCAGGACCGCGTCCGCCGCCGACCACTTGGCGCTCTTCGGCGTACGCGGCGCCTTCGCCCAGAGCACCGCCTTCTGCTCCGCCTCCGAGAGCAGCCCCTCGGCGTGCTCCGCCAGGAACTCCGCGTCGCCCAGCAGCCGCAGCACGAGCCGCGCCGGATCCACCTGCGGCCACACCGCCTTGACGGCCGCCTTCACCGCCGCGTTGCGCGCCACCGCGTCCTGCACCCGGTCGTCCGGCGCCTCCCCGGACCGCTCCATCTGCACGAGCACGGCGTGCGCGACGCGCTGCGGCAGGGCCTCGCGCGCGGCCCCGTACCGCATGTCGCGGGCCAGCAACTCCCCGACGATCTCCTCGAACTCGTACGCCGGTACGCGCCAGCGCCGCGACCCGCGCACCACCACGATCGCCTCCCTCGGCATCGTGACGTGCGACCGCAGCGCCCGCCGCAGCACCTCCGCCATCCGCGCGTCGCCCTTGACCAGGGCGGCCTCCGGCTCGTCCGTGCCGCGCACCTCGACATGCGCGACGAGGTCGGCGACCGTCGCCTGCCGCACCTCCAACTCGCCGAGCGCGGGCAGCACTTGCTCGATGTAGTGCAGGAAGGAGCGGTTCGGCCCGATGACCAGCGTGCCGGTGCGGGCGAGCCGCTCCCGGTGGGCGTAGAGGAGGTAGGCGACCCGGTGCAGGCCGACCGCCGTCTTGCCCGTGCCGGGCCCGCCCTGCACGCACACGGAACCGCCGAGGCCGCCGCGCACGATCTCGTCCTGCTCCGGCTGGATCGTCGCGACGATGTCCCGCATCGGGCCGACGCGCGGCCGCTCGATCTCCTCCTGGAGCAGCCTGCTGACCTGCTCGGCCTCGGTGGTGTCCGTCAGGTGCTCGTCCTCGTACGCCGTGAGGTCGCCGCCGGTGTAACCGAACCGGCGCCGGAGGCCGACGTCCAGCGGGTCCTTCTTCGACGCGCGGTAGAACGGCTGCGAGACGGGTGCGCGCCAGTCGATGACCATCGGGTCGCCGTCGGCGTCGTGCACGTGCCGCCGCCCGATGTAGAACCTCTCCCCGTCGGCCCCCTCGGCCTGGTCCGCGCCGGGCGCGTGCAGGAAGTCCAGCCTGCCGAAGAACAGCGGCGTGTGCGAGAGGTCGGCCAGGGCCTTGATGCGCTCGTCGATCTGGCCCTGCAGTACCTCGGCGTTGACCCAGTTCGCCGTCACGTCCCGGATGTCCAGGGACTCCGCGTCCTCGCGCATGGCGCGCAGCGCGGCACGGGACGCGGTCAGGTGCGCCTGTTCGCGGGCAAGGGGGTCTGGGGGCGCGGCGTTCACGGGGGCCTCCGGCGGCGGGTGCGGGATGTGCTCGGTGCGTGGCTCAGGGCCGCCGGTTTCCGGCCGGGCGGCGGCGCTCCAACAGGGCGGGAGGCGGGAAGGGGAAATCTTAGTTACGGGGGTGGGGCGGGCCAAAGGGTTTTTCGGCGGGGTGGGGGCCGGCTTTCCGCCGGGGTGCCGGGGCGGGGCAGGGGGGCGAGGGGAGAGAAGGCACGGGGGCGCGGGGCCAGGGAAGCGCCGAGGGCGGCAAACCCTGACGCACCCCCGAGAAAACCCTGAGGGCGGTCGTCCTCGCGCGTCCCTCCCGAGGCGTACGGGCAGACCCCCGGCGGTCCTACCGGCGGAGGCCGCCCATGCCCCCCGAGTCCTACCGGCGGACGCCGACGTTTACCCCCGCAGGCCGATGTGCGCGGGCCCCGCGAAACCGACCATGGAGACATGAGCAGCGCAACCTTCACCCCCGCGTCCCTGTCCGCCCCGAAGCTCCCCGGACCCCGCCCCGCCCCCGGCGCGACGGCCCTCTCCGACACCCACCGCCCGCACCGCCTCGGCGCCACCCTGCGTGCCGCGAAGGTGTTCGCCACCGCGGCGTTCGGCGTGGCCGTCCTCGGCGAGTACGCGGAGGAGGCGGGCGTCCGCCGCCGCTGACCGCCCGCCCCTGCCTCTGCCTGTCGGGCGCCGCATCGGCCATGGGCCGCCGCGCGCCGAGGCCACCGCCGCGAAGCGACGTACTGTGACCTCGCCCTCACCCCTCGTGGTGACCGTAATCCTCCTTTTTGTCATCTCTCGCACCGGCTTCGCTGCCCTCCGCGCCCGCCGTTCGCCGCGCTCCGCGCGCCACGTGCCACTGCTGCGAAGCCCCCGGCCCTCCGGCGGCTGGTCCGCGCGAACAGCGGCGCACGCGTAGGGCGGTTCCGCCAGCAACGGTGCATCAGCCCGTACCGGCGCACCCACCAGTACCGATGCGCCGCCACCCTCTCCGAGCCGCCGAGCCGTCGAGCCGTCGAGCCGCCACCCGCTCGCTACTCCTCCGCCAGCACCGAATCCGCGTCCAGGATCCGGTACGCGTACCCCTGCTCCGCCAGGAACCGCTGCCGATGCGCGGCGAAGTCCTGGTCGATGGTGTCCCGGGCGACGACGGAGTAGAAGCGGGCCTCGTGCCCGTCGGCCTTGGGCCTCAGCACCCGCCCGAGCCGCTGCGCCTCCTCCTGCCGGGACCCGAACGTCCCGGACACCTGAATGGCGACGGTCGCCTCGGGCAGGTCGATGGAGAAGTTGGCGACCTTCGAGACGACGAGCACGGAGATCTCCCCCTGCCGGAAGGCGTCGAAGAGCTTCTCGCGCTGGGCGTTGGTGGTCTCACCCTTGATGACGGGTGCGTCGAGATGCTCACCCAACTCGTCGAGTTGGTCGATGTACTGCCCGATGACCAGCGTCTGCTGCCCCTGGTGCTTGCGCACCAACGCCTCGGTGACCTTCCGCTTGGTCGCGGTGGTCGCGCAGAACCGGTACTTCTCCTCGGCCTCGGCGGTGGCGTACGCGAGCCGCTCGCCGTCCGTCAGATTGACGCGCACCTCGACGCAGTCGGCGGGCGCGATGTACCCCTGGGCCTCGATCTCCTTCCAGGGCGCGTCGAACCGCTTGGGCCCGATGAGGGAGAAGACGTCCGACTCGCGCCCGTCCTCACGCACCAGTGTCGCCGTGAGACCGAGCCGTCGCCGCGCCTGCAGGTCCGCGGTGAACTTGAAGACGGGCGCGGGCAGCAGATGCACCTCGTCGTAGACGATGAGCCCCCAGTCCCGGGAGTCGAAGAGCTCCAGGTGCGGATAGACGCCCTTCCTCCTGGTCGTCAGCACCTGATACGTGGCGATGGTGACGGGCCGGATCTCCTTCTTCGTCCCGCTGTACTCACCGATCTCGTCCTCGGTGAGGGAGGTCCGCTTGACCAGCTCGTGCTTCCACTGCCGGGCGGAGACGGTGTTCGTGACGAGGATGAGGGTCGTGGCCTTGGCCTCGGCCATGGCACCGGCGCCGACGAGCGTCTTGCCGGCGCCGCAGGGCAGCACCACGACGCCGCTGCCGCCGTGCCAGAAGCCCTCGACGGCCTGGCGCTGGTAGGGGCGCAGGGCCCAGCCGTCCTCGCGCAGGTCGATCTTGTGGGCCTCGCCGTCGACGTACCCGGCGAGGTCCTCGGCGGGCCAGCCCAGCTTGAGGAGGGTCTGCTTGATCTGGCCGCGCTCGGAGGGGTGCACGGCGACGGTGTCCGGGTCGATCCGGGCGCCGACGAGCGGCTGGACCTTCTTGGACCGCAGGATCTCCTCGAGCACGGGCCGGTCGGTGGAGGTGAGCACGAGCCCGTGCACGGGGTGCTTGCTGAGCGTGAGGCGCCCGTACCGCGCCATGGTCTCGGCCACGTCCACCAGCAGGGCGTGCGGCACGGGATACCGGGAGAACTCGACCAGGGCGTCCACGACCTGCTCGGCGTCGTGCCCGGCGGCCCGTGCGTTCCACAGGCCGAGCGGCGTGACGCGGTACGTGTGAATGTGCTCCGGCGCGCGCTCCAGCTCCGCGAACGGGGCGATCGCGCGGCGGCAGGCGTCGGCCTGGTCGTGGTCGACCTCAAGAAGCAGAGTCTTGTCCGACTGGACGATGAGCGGTCCGTTCACCAGGGGGTGCCCTTTCGCTAGGCCAAACATCCAGTGTGCCGCATCCCCGCCGGGACGGCGGTGGCCCGCTGGGGCGCCTGAGTACGAACACGCGGCCGCGGCCCCGCCGCCTGAGTACCCGCACGGTGCCGCACCCCCGGCCCGACGGCTTGGCTGTCCCCATGAACACCCACCCCACTCCGCCCCACCACCCCGGCCGCCCCCAGTGGTACGCACCCCCGACCCGCCGAAGCCCGCAGCGCACCCTCGCGCTGACGGTGACGCTGACCGCGGCCCTGCTGACGACCGCGTTCCTCCTGGCGAAGCCGATCCTGGAGGCGCTCGGCGTGATGGTGTTCCTGGTGCTGCTGCTGACGGGGAACGCGTCGTCCTGACCACGTACGACGGCCCGGGACCTGGCATGGTCCCGGGCCGTGTGCCGAGGGGGCGTTCAGCTCGCGTCGGATGTGTCCGTCGAGGGGGCAGGGGGCCCGGCGAAGAGCTCCCCTGCGGTAGTGACGGTGAGTGACTTTTCGAACCAGAGGCTGAGGGTGTACGGGTCGGTGCACGCGGCGATGTGTTCCCGGACGTCCTCGGGAACGTCGACGCCGCGCATCTCCAGGGCGCGCAGGATCATGGAGACGCGAGCCTCAGCCCTGCCCCTGATTTCGCCCTCGGCCCTACCCTCGGCCTTGCCCTCGAGGTAGGCCGTCTCGCGGACCGTGCCGCGCCCGGGGAAGTAGCTTACGAAGGTCAAGATTTCCCTCCATTTGTCTCCGGCTGCGGTGCCCCGCAGGTTGATGTCCAGGAACTCGTAGAAGTAGTCGGCGGCCTTCGGGTCCTGCTGTTGAAGGCCACGGCCGAGTGCTTCCAGTATGGCGTCGATACGGCGGCTGCGGGCGTGTGCCAGAGCGGAGAAGGCCGCCATCGCGGGGTTCTCCGCCGCCGTCCTCTGATCGGTGATCACCGGCAGGTTGTCGGGGCCGACGACCAGCGGGTGCGTGCGCTGTGTGGTCCAGCCCCGGACTCCGCAGTCGAAGGGACCGGCCGCCCACTTGGCCGTGGGCAGGTCCTGGCAGACCACGAGCAGCAGCACCGGCAGGCGGTACTTGGCCTGGAGGTGGGCGACGTAGTACGGCCAGCTCGACTCCTTGTCGGCTTTTCGTGCTCCCTGTGCCTCGACGGCGAGCAGGAAGTCGTCCCCGTCGGACGGGCCGATGCGCAGCACGGTGTCGATGCGGCGTTCGAGCGGCTTGGTCTCCGTGACGTCGGGGGTGAGCACGTCCAGGGTCGCCTTCTCGGGGAAGGGGACGTCCAGTACTCGGAAGACGGGGGCGAGGATCTCCGGCCGCTCCTGGAAGATGCGGTGTAAGCCCTCGTGGGATGAACTGACCATGGGCGCAACCCTGTTGGATCACGTTCCGGTGTGTCGGGCGAACAGGGATGCGTTCACTCTTTCGAAGGTCCCGGACGCGTGCGGGGCAGGGCCCGTCAGTCGTCCGCCAGCTCCGCGACCCCCGTGACCCGGTGCAGGGGATAGGTGCGGACCTCGTCTGCCGTGTGGTCGTAGGCCGTGACGAAGCCGCCCTCCACGCGGACGGGGGCGATGACGCGTTGGCTGGCGGCGCCCTCGGCGTTGACGTAGCCGATCCAGAGGGTCTCGCCGGTGAGGACGGCGGCCTGCATGGTGGCGAGGGTCTCGGCGGGGGTGGTGCGGGGGAGTTCGCCGGTGTCGGGGGTGGTGGTCTTGCGGGGGGTCGTGGAGGCCAGGTCGCCGGCGCGGATGGCGCGTACGGCGGCGTCGATGAGGGTGGTGTCGGGCAGCGGCGGGCCGTCCGGAACCGGCTCGGGCGGGGTGCGCGGCGGGGTGCGGTGGCTGTGGGCGCGGGTGATGAGGACGTCGCCCTCGGCGCTCTCGGCGGACGGGGCGAAGCCGAGGGAGCGCAGGCCGTCGAGGAGCGCGGCCGGGTCGGCCTGGGTGGCGAGGACGGTCGGGGCGAGGCGGCGCAGGCGCAGGCCCTGGGCACGCTTGTCGGCGAGGATCTCGTTGAGGACGCCCTCGTCGTCACAGCGGACGTACGCGGACGCGGCGCCGATGCGCAGGTGGCCGTGTTTTCTCGCGACGTCGTCGATCAGGTACGTGAGGGGCTGGGGGACCGGCGTACGGGAGTGCGCGGCGAGGAAGGCGTGCAGGTCGGACGCGCTCTGCCCGGCGTCGAGCGCCCGCCGCACGGACCCGGGCGTGAACCGGTACACGGTCGCCCCGCCCTTCGACTCGACGTCGGCGAGCACGGTCAGCGCGTCGGCGAGCGGCCGCCGCAACGGCCCCGGCGCGACGGCCGTGAGGTCGGCCTGGAGGAGGACGTGGTCGAGGGGTTCGGGGAGGAGGGGGGCGAGGAGCCGGGCGGCGTCAGCCTCGCCCGCCTCCGGGCCCGCGGCCAGCAGCGCGCGGGCGTGGGACGCGAGTGCCCCCCGCCCCGTCACGCCGAGGAGTTCCGCCTCGTCCAGCGTCCAGGTGGCCAGGCGGGCCCGCAGGTCGGAGGCGACCACGCCAGGGGGGCGTTCCCAGCGGAGGCGGGCGAGGAGGGAGTCGGGGGCGGGGGCGGAGCCTTCGGGGAGGCCGGCGAGGAGGGTCAGGACGCGGTGGCGCACCTCGGGGGCGGCGGAGCGGTCGAGGCCGGGGCCGAGCGCGGACAGGGTGCGGTCCTTGGAGTCGCGGCCGCCGACCAGGCCCGCCGTGCGGGTCGCGGTGAGCCACGCCGTGGCGAGGCGGGCCCAGCGCTCGGCGGCGGGCAGCTCCTGCCAGGTGTCGTACGCGGGCGTCGCCGCGTACCGCTCGTCGGCCTCGCCGTCGGCCGCGAGGAGCCCGGCGGCGTACGCGAGTTCCACCCAGAAGGCGGCCTGCGGCTCCGGCACGTCGAGGGCCACCGCGGTCCGCTTCAGGTCGCGCACGCTCAGGCCGCCCGCCCGCAGCACCGCGGGCCCGCCCTCGTCCCAGTCCTTGAGCAGTTCCTCGACGGTGGCGAGCGCCATGTGCGCCTGGCCCGCGGCGGTCGCGTCCACAACCTGTGGACGGTGTTCGCGCGCGGCCTCGACGGGCGGCGCGGTCGCCTCCAGTACGCGGTGGGCGCGGCCCCCGCGCAGGTGCAGGGCCGCCTCCCGGGGCAGCACGACGGTGCCCGGCGCGGTCGGCAGGAGCAGGCCCCGGTCGATCAGCCAGCGCAGGTGCGCCGCCGGTTCGGCGGTGACCTGGCCGTACGGCGGCCCCCACACGAGCCGCGACAGGACCTCCACGGACTCGGCGGGCGCCTCGTCCAGGAGCGCCGCCATCCGCTCGCGGTCGGTGAACAGCGCCGTCAGCGCCTCCACGGCCGACACCGCGTCGTGCGTCGCGGCGAGCCCCGCCGCCGCGACCAGGGTCTGCACCCGCCCCGGTGACATCCCCGCCATCGCCTCCGCGACGGTCGGCCCGAGCCCTGTCGGGGACGGCCGCTGCGGGGTGGGCGCGAGGAGTTCGCGGGCGGTGCGGACCAGGCGGAGCCGGTCGTCGCCGCCCCAGACGAGGGCCTGCCCGCGCAGCGTGGCGAGCGCGCGGTCGAGGGCGCCGCGCACCCCGGCGGCTCCGGTCCCGGCCGCATCGGACTCGGCCCGGTCGGCCCAGGCCGTCTCGGTCCCGGCCGCGTCGTCCCAGGCCGTCCCGGCCCCGGCCCCAACGGCTCCGGCCCCGGCCCCGTCGGCCCCGACCCCACCCGCTGCCCCGTCGTCCCCCGCCAGCAACCCCAGCAGCTCCGGATACGTCGCCGGTTCCCGCGCCACCGCCAGCGCCTCCGCGACCTGCTGCGAGAACCGGTCCAGCCGTTCGAGCGCGCGCACGACGGACGCCCGCGTGCCCGCGCGCGTCGCGAGCTGTGTGAGGTCGTTCGGGACCGGCGTCAGGAGGTCCGGCCGGGTCCGCAACAACGCGACCATGGCCGCGTCGTCGCTCGCCCGGAGGGCTTCCGCCAGGGAACGGGGGGCGTCCGGGGTGCTCATCCTCGCCACGGTAGCGGGTCGCCCGCCGGGCCGGGCCGGGGCGGGCGCCCGCGCGGCACCGCGCGGGGCCGGGCGTCAGGCGCGGCGCGGGCGCCGGTTCAGGGGCCCGCGCCCGCCGCGTCAGGCGTGCCGCTCCCGCCGTCAGGCGTGCTGCGCCCGGTCGTACACCTTCTTGGCCAGGCCCCCGAACACCTCTCCGTACATCTTCGTCGGCTCCAGGGAGTCCAGCGCGCTGTTGACCGAGATCAGGGTGCCCCGGCCGGTGCTCGCGTTGAAGTCGGCGAACCAGGGGCCGCCGCTGGAGCCGCCGGACATGTCGCAGGGGATGGCCTGCGTGCCGTGCTCCTTCTTCGCCGTACCGACGCAGCGCAGCAGGGACTCGCCGCGCTGCGGGCGGGTCGCGGAGTAGCCGAGGGCGGAGACGGTGCCGCCGACGGGGCGGTTGAAGGCGACGGCGCGGGCGCCCACGACGTCGGTGAGCTTCTTGCCGTTCTTGTCGGGGGCGACGACCAACGTGGCCATGTCGTCGGTGGAGTCCGTCTCCCAGGCGCGCGGGGTGATGGCCTGGCGGACCGGGAACACGCCGTGGGGTGCCTTGCCCTGGTGGTAGCCGGGTACGAACACCATCTCGATGTTGGTGTTCACGGGGGAGGAGCCCCGGCGCACGCAGTGGGCGGCGGTCATCACGGCGGAGCGGTTGGCGCTCTTCACGGCGGTGGCGGTGCACCAGGTGTCGGCGCCGCCGGAGTTGACGAAGAACAGGCGGCCCACGGTCTTGAGCTCGGGGCCCTGCCACGGCTTGGCCTTCGGGCCGGACGGGCCGAGGTCCACGGACCTGCCGACGGCCTTCATCCGGGCGGGCGTCCAGTACGCGAGGGCGTCCTTGCGCTCCGCGGCGGTGAACTTCAGCGCGGAGGTCGGGTCGGCGGCGGCACCTGCCTGACCGGCCGCGGCGGTTACCACGACGGGCGCGGCGACGGCCAGGGCCGCACCGGCCACGGCGAGCCCCTTGGCGCGGCCACGAAGGCGCCGGAACAGGGAAGGGGGTGTGGCGGTCATGGCGGGGGTCTCCTCGACTCGGTGCGGGCGGCGAACGACGAACAGCGAACAGTGATCAACGAACAGCGATCAACGAACAGAGGGTGTCGGGCTGCTCTACAAGAACGGGGAACACGTGTGTTCGGTTGGCGCTGTCGTTGTTCTGTGACAGAAGTCCGTGGCAGAGGTCCGTGGCAGAAGCATGCGACGGAAGGGGGACGGCCCGGGCGGTGCGGCCACCTCAGGGGCAGGGGGGCCGGGCGCCGCGGATCACGGTAACGTCGAGGTCGGGCCACAACACCGCAGCCCCGGAGGGAACTTCGTGGGGATCGAGAGCGACCAGCTCGTCTTCGACTATCTGAGCCGCGTCGGCGACGTGGCCCAGCAGCGCCAACTGCCGTCCGGCACCCGGATGCGGCTCGTCTCCGGGCTGCGCGGCGAGATCGACCGCCGCCGCGCGGGCGCCGCCGACAGCCCCGCCGCGATCCGCCGCATCCTGGACGGCCTCGGCACCCCCGACGAACTGGTCGACGCGGCGGCCGACAATCCCGACGACATCAGCGCCGCCATCCCCGAACAGCGCGCGGAACCCCAGACCAGCCGCCTGCGCCGAGTCGTCCCGCGGCCCCGCCCGCGCCCGGCGACGGAGCGCCCCGCGGCCACGGACAACCCCGCGCGGCCCGCCCCCGAGCCCCCGGCCCCCGAGCGCCCTGCCCGTCCTGCCCGCCCCGCGAAGGCCCGCCCCGCCAGGCGCCGCCCCGCCGCCCCGCCGCCCGCTCCCCGCCCCGAGCCCCGCCCCGCGCCCCCGCACCTCGCGGGCACGGACGAACTGGGCGTCACCGGCGCCGACTTGGAGCCGGACTGGTGGCGCGTCGACAGCTCGCCGGCGGCGGGCAAGGACACCGTGCACGGCTTCGTCGGCGGGGTGGAGATCCCCGAGATGCTGAAGCGTCCTTCGGTGAGCATGGCGAAGCGGGGCCCCGGCGCGCCGGGGACCGAGGACGCCGAGGACGAGTACGACGACGAAGAGGTCTACGAGGCCGAAGAAGAGGGGGCAGAGGGGGCAGCGGAGGACGAGGCCGTCGAGGCCGCCCCGCGCGGCCGGTTGCGGCGGCTGCTCGCGCCCGCCGCGAAGGCCGTCCCCGAGGAGGACACCGCCGAGGAGGACGAGCCCGCGCCGGTGGCGAAGGGCGCCAACGCGAAGGCGGGTCTCGCCCGCGCCCTCGCCAACCCCGTTCCGCTGCTCGCGGCGATCGCGCTCGTCGTCGGCGCCGTCATCGGCAACTGGTTCGCGCTGGCGGGCGGTTGGGTCGTCGCCTGGTTCTCGCGGAAGCTCAGCCCGGCGGAGCGGAAGGTCGGCGTGTTCGTGGTGCCGGGCCTCGCCATCGCGTCGGGCGTCGCCTGGCTGTGGGGCCGCTCGCAGGGCAAGTGGGGCGAGCCCATCGTCAAGGGGCACATGAACGAGGCGGTGGCCGACACCTGGCCGTGGGTGGTCCGCGGGGCGGCCGTCGCCTCCGCGCTCTTCCTGGTGTGGAGGGCGCAGCGGCGACGGCCGTCGGCGGACTAGGGCCGCCCTCCTCTGACTCTGAGGACCGGGCGGCCGGAAGGCTACTTCGTCAGGTCGGCCTGCAACTCGTCCAGGATCTTCGCGGCGGCCGTGTAGCCGATGCCCTGGATCCACAGCTCGTCGTCGACGACGTGGACGTTGCCGGACTTCACGGCCTGCATGTTCTTCCACAGCCCGCTGCGCACGGTCCGGGTCTGCTTGGACTTCTCCGGATCGCCGTACGTGGACTGGAAGATGACGTCCGCGTCGGCCATGTCGATCTTCTCGGGGCTCAGGTCGTACGAGAACCCGTCCTTGGCCTTCTTCGCCAGCGGCGGCCGGCCGAGCCCGACGTCCTTGAGGATCGTGGCGACGTACGTCTGCTCGCCGTACACGCGGATGTCCGCGCCCTCCACGAAGCGGACGATGTTGACCTCGGTCGCCTTGGCCTTCGCGGGGCCGCCGACGGCCGTCGTGACCTTCTTGGCGTGGGCGGTGTAGTCGGCGACGGCCTTCTTCGCCTCGGGCTTCTTGCCGAGGGCGTCGGCGTGGGTCTGGAAGTTCTCCTTCCAGGGGTAGCCGGTGGTCTCCGTCATCACCGTCGGCGCGATCTGCTTGAGCTGGTCGTACTTCGCCCCGTGCCGGATCTTGGACGTGAGGATCAGGTCGGGCTTGAGCCCGGCGATGACCTCCATGTTGGGGTTCAGCATCTCCCCGACGTCCTTGACGCCCGCGACCTCGTCCTTCGGCAGATAACCCGGGAACCCTTCGGCCGCCTCGACGTGCGTGGCGCCGACCGGCTTCACGCCGAGGGTGATCGCGGAGTCCAGCTCGGCGGTGTCCAGCACGACGACCCGCTTCGGCTCGACCGGCACCTTCACGTCACCCATGGCGGTCTTGACCGTGTGCGTCTTGCCCGAACCCGACCCCGAGCCGTCGCCGGAGTCGTCCGAGTCGGACCCGCAGGCGGTGAGGGCGAGGGCGCCGGACAGTGCGAGGGCGCCCGCGGTGAGGGCGCGGCGGCGGGGGAAACCAGTCATGACGTGGGCCTTTCGTCGAGGGGTGGTTTCTTGTCCAAGGGAGCCGACGGCCCGGCGGGGGCCGCGGACTTCCCGGTGGCCGGCGGCTGCCAGGGCGTGCCCGGCACCACCAGCGGCGAGCCCGTCACCGGGTCGGGTACGACCACGCAGTGCAGGCCGAAGACCTCCTGCACGAGTTCCTCGGTGACGATCTCCGCGGGCGTTCCCCGGGCGACCACCCGCCCCTCCTTCATGGCGACGAGGTGGTCGGCGTACCGGGCCGCCTGGTTCAGGTCGTGCAGCACGACCACGACCGTCCGGCCCCGGTCGCCCTCCGGTGTGGGCGCGGCCAACTGACGTACCAGATCGAGGACTTCGACCTGGTGGGAGATGTCCAGATAGGTCGTGGGCTCGTCCAGGAGGAGGATGTCCGTCTGCTGCGCGAGCGCCATCGCGATCCACACGCGCTGCCGCTGCCCGCCCGACAGCTCGTCCACGGACCGCTCGGCGAGCGCCGCCACGTCGGTGCGCTCCATGGCCTCGGTCACCGCGGTCTCGTCGGCGTCGGACCACTGCTGCCACCAGCGCTGGTGCGGCTGGCGCCCGCGTGCCACCAGGTCGCCGACGGTGATCGCCTCGGGGGCGACGGGCGTCTGCGGGAGCAGCCCGACCTGCTGGGCGATGTGCCGTGTCGGCAGCTTCGCGAGGGCCTCGCCGTCGAGCAGGACGGCCCCGCTCCTGGGCCTCAGGAGCCGTCCGAGGGCCCGCAGGGTCGTGGACTTGCCGCAGGCGTTCGGGCCGACGATGACGGTGACCTTGCCGTCGGGGATCGCGAGGTCCAGGTCGTGCACGACGGTGCGGTCCTCGTACGCGAGGGTCAGCTCGCGGGCCGTGAGGCGGGCGGCCGCCGTGCTTGCGGGGGCGGGGGCGGTCACGCGGTGCCTCCATTGCGTACGGAACGACTGCGGATGATGAGCCAGATCAGGTACGGGGCCCCGACGGCCGCCGTGAGGACACCCACCGGCAGCTCCGTGGGCGCGAACAGCTTCCGGGCGAGCAGGTCGGCGAGCACGACGATCAGCGCGCCCAGGAGGGCCGAACTCAGCAGCGGGATCTGGGCGGTGCGGGTGAGGCGGCGGGCGATCTGCGGGGCGAGCAGGGCCACGAAGTCGACCGGGCCCGCGGCGCCCGTCGCCACGGAGGCGAGCACCACGCCGAGCAGGACCAGGCCGAAGCGGACGCGGCCCAGGCGCACGCCGAGGGCCGTCGCCGTGTCGTCGTCCATCGCCGCCGTGCGCTGGGCGCGGGCCGCCCAGGCCACGAACGGGAGCAGCACGAGCAGGGTCAGGGCGAGCGGGTCGGCCTCCGGCCAGCCGCGGCCGTTCAGCGAACCCGTCATCCAGATCTGCGCCTGCTGCGCGACCAGGTAGTCGCCCTTCGTCATGAACAGCGTCGTGACCGAGCGGAGCGCGATGGCGAAGCCGATGCCGATGAGGACGAAGCGGGTGGCGTGCAGGCCGCCTCGCCAGGCGAACACGTACACGAGCAGGGCGGCGAGGATGCCGCCGGCCACGGACAGGTACGGCAGGAGCGTGTACGACGTCACGCCGTACGTCATCGCTCCCACCGTCACCGCGCTCGCGCCCTGGCTGATGCCGATGATGTCCGGGCTGGCCAGGGGGTTGCGGGCGACCGTCTGGATGAGGGCGCCCGCGACGCCGAAGGCCGCGCCCACGAGGAGGCCCACCGTCATCCTCGGCTCGCGCAGGGTGCCCACGACCAGCTCGTCGGGGGAGGGGTGCCCGAAGACGACCTTCAGGGCCTCGACGGGCTGTACGAAGGTCTCGCCGACGCAGAGGTACGCCAGGCAGGCGGCCGCGAGGGCCAGGCCGAGGGCCAGCGCGACGACGGCGGAGCGGCGGTGGAGGAGGAAGGCGGCCCTTCGGAACCGGAGTAGGGCGTAGCCGGGGGGACGTGCGCGGAACGGTTGCCCGGCACCGGGGGCAGGGCGTTTGGAGGCAGCGGGCGGGTGGCCGGAAGCGGATCGGTCATCGGTCTTCGTCATGCCGCCACCGCCTTTCGGCGGACCAGGGTCACCAGGAACGGCACCCCGATCAGAGCCGTCATGACCCCCGCCGGGACCTCGCTCGGCGGGAAGACGACGCGGCCGATCGTGTCGGAGACCAGGAGCATGACCGGGCCCAGGAGGGCCGCCAGGGGGAGGACCCAGCGGTGGTCGCTGCCGATGATGGCGCGGGCGATGTGGGGGACGGCGAGGCCGATGAAGGCGATGGGTCCGGCGGCGGCGACGCCGACGGCGGTGAGGACCGTGGCGCCGAGGCCGCCCACGACGCGTACCGTCGCGACCTTCTGGCCGAGGCCCTTGGCCACGTCCTCGCCGAGGGCGAGGGCGTCGAGGCCGCGGGCGACGAAGAGCACGAGGAGGAGCCCGACGAGCAGGAAGGGCCAGATCTGGGCGGCGATGTCGGCGTCGCGGCCGGACAGTGAGCCGACCTGCCAGAAGCGGAACTCGTCCAGGGCGGAGGCCTTGGTGGTGAGGACGGCGGTGGTGACGGAGACGAGCAGGGCGTTGATGGCGGCGCCGCCGAGGGCGAGTTTGACGGGGGTGGCGCCGCCGCGCCCGCTGCTGGCGATGGCGTACACGGCGACGGAGGCGATCCCGGCGCCCGCGAAGGCGTACCAGACGTAGCCGGTGAGGGTGTGCACGCCCGCGTAGGCGATGGCGAGGACGACGCCGACGGAGGCGCCCTGGCTGATGCCGAGGATGCCGGGGTCGGCGATGGGGTTGCGGGTGATGCCCTGCAGGGCGGTCCCGGCGACGGCGAGGGCGGCGCCGACCATCACGCCGATGACGGTGCGGGGCACCCGTAGCTCCCGGATCACCTCGGCGGCGTCGCTGTGCCCGCCGTGCAGGAGGGCGTCGAGGACGGCGGAGGGCGCGATCGCGCGGGCGCCGACGGCGAGGCTGAACAGGATCGCGAGCAGCAGGGCCACGACGGCCGCCGTCATCGCGACAGCGCGTCTGACGGACACACGCATCGGCTGGGGCTCGTTTCGCAGGGGCTGGTAAGGCTTGGCTAAGTCTAAGCGGGGCCGGGGTCCCCGCCGGGGATCCGCGGGCCTCGGCACAATGGCCCCATGACCTCACGGACCGACCGGACCACCGCCCCCCTCACCGTCGGCTTCGACCTCGACATGACGCTGATCGACTCCCGGCCCGGCATCCACGCCTGTTACCTGGAGCTCGCCGCGCGTACGGGGACGTACATCGACGCGGACCTGACGATCACCCGGCTCGGACCGCCGCTTGAGGAGGAGTTGAAGCACTGGTTTCCAGCCGATCGTGTCGCCGCCGTGGCCACGCTCTACCGTGAGATGTATCCCACATACGCGATCACCGCGACGCCCGCGCTGCCCGGAGCCCGCGAGGCCGTCGACGCGGTGCACGCGGCGGGCGGCCGCGCCCTGGTCGTGACCGCCAAGTTCGAGCCGAACGCGAAGCTCCATCTGAAGCATCTGGCCATCGACGTGGACGCGGTCATAGGCGACCTGTGGGCGGAGAAGAAGGCGGAGGCGCTGACCGAGCACGGGGCGTCGGTGTACGTCGGCGACCACACCGGCGACGTACGCGGCGCGCGTACGGCGGGCGCGCTGTCCGTAGCGGTGGCGACCGGGCCGTGTGACGCAGCGGAACTGCGCGCGGCGGGCGCGGACGTCGTACTCGACGACCTGACCCTGTTCCCCGCCTGGCTCGCGGCCTACCGGGCGGACGGCTCCGTCGCCGACCTGGCCTGACGCCGCTGCACCGCGATACCGCGCAGCACGCCCGCGCCCGCGATGAGGAAGCCCACCCCCATCAGCATGCAGACCGCGTACGCGATGGGTGGGAAAGTGTCGCCGCCGAGGAACAGCGGTGCCACCGTGACCAGTGTGGCCACGGCGCCGACGAAGAAAACGATCGCGCCAATCCGTACGAGGCCGTCGCCCGGTCCGGTGGAATTCGCTTGGGTTTTGTCACGCACCGGACCAGGGTAGTTCCCAGCGCGTAGGAAGAAACCGGGGACGTCTTGTCACCGGCCCGGGGACCAATAGTCTTGGATCCGGCGGGTCGGGGCGACCCGCTGTACTGCTATCCAGAGCCGTTTACGCCCGGCGGGCCGGACCGACCCGTCCGCCGGAACGCGTCGCGGCACAGACGAGTACGACGACGAGTACGAGGACGAGGACTTCACGTGCCTACCGGCAAGGTCAAGTGGTTCAACAGCGAGAAGGGCTTTGGCTTTCTCTCCCGCGACGACGGCGGCGACGTCTTCGTGCATTCCTCCGTACTGCCCGACGGCGTCGACACCCTCAAGCCCGGCCAGCGCGTGGAATTCGGCGTGGTCGCCGGGCAGCGGGGGGATCAGGCTCTTTCCGTGACGTTGCTCGACCCGACGCCGTCCGTCGCCGCGGCGCAGCGGCGCAAGCCGGACGAACTGGCGTCCATCGTCCAGGATTTGACGACTCTGCTCGAAAACATCACGCCGATGCTGGAAAAGGGGCGCTACCCGGACAAGGCCTCGGGCGCGAAGATCGCGGGCCTCCTCCGCGCGGTGGCCGACCAGTTGGACGTGTAGTTCCCCAACCCCGCCCCTTCTCCGAAACCGGGGGCTGCCGCCCCCTGGACCCCCGCTGATCGGCGCTTCGCGCCTCGTCCTCAATCGCCGGACGGGCTGGATTTTCCAGCCCGTCCGGCGATTGAGGAGCGGGGGTCTGGGGGCGGAGCCCCCAGGATCGGGAAGGGGCGGGCTTGGGGAGCCCCCGGCAGGGCACCCCACCCCTCACGGAAACGCCAGCGCCCCGGGGCGCAGCGCGGGCACGAGGCCCTCCGCGGCCGCCCGCGTGAGGAGCCCCCGGACGGCTGCGTAGCCGTCCTCGCCGAGGTCGGCGGTGAATTCGTTGACGTAGAGCCCGATGTGCTGATCGGCGACGGCGGGATCCATCTCCTGGGCGTGCTCACGGACATAGGCCCGGGACGCCTCAGGATCGTCCCAGGCCATCCGCACGGAAGTGCGGGCGGCAGCGGCAAGCCCCCGCAGGACGTCCTCCCCGAGCGCCCGCCGAGCGATGATCGCCCCGAGCGGAATGGGCAGCCCCGTGACGGCCTCCCAGTGCTCCCCCATGTCCGCGAGCTTGTGCAACCCGTAGTCCTGATACGTGAACCGCGCCTCGTGGATGACGAGCCCCGCGTCCACCTTCCCGTCCCGCACGGCGGGCATGATCTGGTGGAAGGGCAGGACGACGATCTCCCCGACCCCGCCGGGCAGGACGTCCGCGGCCCAGAGCCGGAAGAGGAGATAGGCGGTCGACTTCTCGCTGGGGACGGCGACGGTCTTCCCGCTCAAGTCGGCTCCCGCCTCCCGGGTCAGCACGAGCGGCCCGCACCCCCGCCCGAGCGCCCCACCGCACGGCAGCAGCGCGTACTCGTCGAGGACGTAGGGCAGGACGGCGTACGACACCTTCAGGACGTCGAACCCGGCGGAGCCGCGCTCGGCCATGCCGTTGGTGATGTCGATGTCGGCGAAGGTGACGTCGAGTTCGGGGGCGCCCGGCACCCGCCCGTGCGCCCACGCGTCGAAGACGAAGGTGTCGTTCGGGCAGGGCGAGTAGGCGATCTTCAGGGACCGGGGCGGGGCGTCAGTCATGCCTGTTCCAACTCTCCAGTACGGGCGTGAGCTTCCCGAGTACGGGCGTGAACTTCCCGAAGGCGCCGGTCAGCGCGGCGAGCGCGGCCCCGATCCGCCAGGCGTCCCGGTCGCGGGGGCCCACCGGGTTGGACACGGCGCGGACCTCCAGGACGGGAAGCCCGTACAGGGCGGCGGCCTCGGCGACCCCGAAGCCCTCCATGGCCTCGGCGAGGACACCGGCGTGGCGGGCGCGCAGCGCGTCGGCGCGGGCGGCGGAGCCGGTCACGGTGGAGACGGTCAGGACGGGGCCGACCGCGGCGCCGGTGGCGGCGGCCAGGGCGCTCACGAGCGCGGGCGGGGGGACGTGGGTGACCCGGCCGAAGCCCAGGTCGGTGACGGGCAGGAACCCGTCGGGCGTCTCGGCGCCCAGGTCGGCGGCGGTGACGGCGTCGGCGACGACGAGGGAGCCGACGGGGGCGCCGGGCTGGAAGCCGCCGCCGATACCGGCGGAGACCACCAGGTCGTAGGGGGCGTCGGCGGCGAAGGCGAGGGCGAGCGCGCGGCCGGTGGCGGCAGCGGCGGCCGCGGGTCCGACCCCGGCGACGAGGAGGTCGACGACGGGGTCGCGGTCACCGCCGGGGGTGTCGGGCTGCTGGGACAGGCCGGACGCCACCGCGTCCCGCTCGGCGGGGACCGCGGTGGCGATCAGGACGCGCGGGCCCGGAGGCCGGGTCCGTGGTGCGGTCCCGGTCAGGCGTCCGAGTCCTTCTTGAACTTGAACGACCACAGGCCGGTGGCCTTGGCACCGCCCTCGGCCTTGCCGCCCTCGAGGAGGCTCACCGTGGTCGCGTCGCCGCTGCCGCCGTACTGCTGGTTGAAGAACACGCTGCCCGGGATGACGACGTACGTCTTCTTGCTGGCCTCGGTCAGCGGGCGGCCGTTCATCAGGAGCGTCCAGCCCTTGTCGGCGATCTCCGGGTCGACGCCGAAGCGGACCTTCTCGTCGGGGTCGACGGTGATGGACTTGATGTCCTTCTTGCCCTTCAGGCAGTCCTGAACCTCGGACTCCGTCAGTTCCTTGCCGTCGTTGTAGCAGGACGCCTCGGAGTGCACGGAGTCGCTGCCGACCGTCACGGTGGCCAGCGGCGTCGGCTTGTCACAGGCCGACAGGACGAGAAGTCCGGCGGAGGCGGCGCCGAGAGCGGCGACGGTGCGGCGGCGACGCGCCGAGCGGGGTACCAGGAAGGTCATGGCGGAAGGCTATCGGGCGCCGGGGTGACGACTGCGAGGTGGGTGCGGCGTGCCGCCACTCGCGCCGGGCGTCAGGCGACGCGGGGGCGTCGTGCGCCGCCCCTGCGGGCCGCCGCGAGGAGCCCCTTCACCGTCGGCACCCAGCCCACCGCGATGATCCCCGCCGCGACCCACAGGCCCAGCGTGCCGTTGAGCGGCAGCGCGATGCCGATGCCGCCGCCCACCACCCACGCCATCTGCAGCAGCGTCTCGGACCGCGCGAACGCCGACGTCCGCACCTCCTCCGGTACGTCCCGTTGGATCAGCGCGTCCAGCGACAGCTTCGACAGCGCCTGCGCGAAGCCCGCGACCGCCGCGAGCGCGGCGATGCCCGCCGGGCTGACGAACAGCGCCGCGCACACCGCCACCCCCAGGACGACCGCCACCACCGTCACGATGATCAGCTCCGGGGCCCGGGCCTTCAGCCACGCCCCGACCGCCGTACCGAGCGCGTTGCCCGCGCCCGCCGACACGCCCACGATGCCCAGCGACACCGCCGCGCTCTGCCCGGCCAGCGGATGCTCGCGCAGCAGGAAGGCGAGGAAGAAGATGAGGAACCCGGAGAGCCCGCGCTGCGCGGCGTTCACGACGAGGCCGTGCGTCACGGACGGGCCGACGGCACGCAGCCCCAGACGCCGTCTGCGGGAGGTGTCCTCGCGGTCCCGGGCGCGGGCCAGGTGCAGATGCTCCTCGTCGGCGACCAGCAGCGCCTTGTGCTCGCCCTTCGCCGAGTCCACCTTGTGGGGCAGCGTGAACGACAGGACCGTGCCCGCGACGAACAGCACGAACGCCCCGTACAGCGGCCAGCGCGGCCCCAGCGCCTGCAGGCCCGCGCCGACCGGTGCCGCCACGCCCGTGGCCAGGAGGCCGCTGAGGGTCACCCGGGAGTTCGCCTTCACCAGGGAGAAGCCTGGTGGCAGCAGGCGTGGCACGACGGCACTGCGCACGACCCCGTACGCCTTCGACGCCACCAGGACGCCCAGCGCCGCCGGATACAGCTCCAGGCCGCCCGTCACCACCGCGCCCGACAGCGTCAGCGCGAGCACCGCCCGCGCCAGCATCGCGCCCGCCATCGCCGCGCGGCGGCCGTGCGGGAGGCGGTCCAGGAGGGGGCCGATGACCGGGGCGAGGAGGGTGAACGGGGCCATCGTGATCGCCAGGTACAGGGCGACCCGGCCCCTTGCCTCGTCCGTCGGGACCGAGAAGAACACCGTCGACGCCAGCGCGATCGTGATCATCACGTCGCCCGCGCCGTTCACCGCGTGCAGCTCGATCAGCTTTCCCAGGCCCGACTCGCCCGCTCCGTGGGCGTGGGTCGCCTTGCGGATGCCCTTCGCCGTGCCGGTGAACGGGAGGTGCAGGGCGCGGCCCAGCGCTCGGGCCGCGCGGGTTGCCGCACCCGGGATGCCCGCTCGCCGAGACGACGACCTGACGCCAGTCACCCAGTCATAGTGCCCCGTCCGGGGGTGGAGTAGCGGGATAACCACTCGTGGCCCTCACGGGGCGCCCCAGTCCCACCCCTTCACCGAAACCGGGGGCCGCGCCCCCTGGACCCCCCTGATCGGCGCTCCGTGCCTCGTCCTCGAACTCCCCCAAGCTCTCAAGGAGCAAGGGGTACCCCCATGACGGGCTGGTGAAGGTGCCGGGCTGTTGGCCGAGGTACGGACAGCGAGGGCGGGTGGGTGGGAGAAAAAAGCCCGTCCGGCGTTTGAGGACGAGGGCCGCAGGCCCGGAAAACGGGGCCGCGCGGGGCCGGCCCCGCGCAGGCGCCCGGTACGCCGGTGTGGGCCCAGGGGCCAGGAGAAGGTAGCGTGCGTAACGCGCCTGCGGCAGCAGTCCTCGGCCGCGCGCCTGCAGGCCATCCCGCAGAATGGATGGCGTAGGTGCGCCCGGTGACGTCGGGCGCGGACGTCGACGCGGCCCACTGGTCCGCTCCGTCCGTGCCGCCGCGTAAGAGTGGCGCACTCGTGAGACGGCGTAGGAGAGAAGCGATACTTGTGAGCGCAGCGACAACGCGAAGCCGTACCCCGCGCACCCCGCGCACCCCCGACCGTCTCTGCGCCGAGGCGATCGGCCTGGCCCGTGCCGCCGCCGAGGAGGCCGCCGCACCGGGGGTGGTCGGTGAGCACGTCGAGGTCGTCGTCGAGGGCGACCGCGTCGTCACGCATCTCTTCGAGTGCAAGGAACTGGGCTACCGGGGCTGGCGCTGGGCGGTGACCGTCGCCCGCGCCTCCCGCGCGAAGGTCGTCACCCTCGACGAGACCGTCCTGCTGCCCGGACCCGACGCGCTCCTCGCCCCCGAGTGGGTGCCCTGGAGCGAGCGGCTGCGGCCCGGCGACATGGGTCCCGGCGACCTCCTGCCCACCGACGCGGAGGACCTGCGGCTCGAACCCGGTTACTCCGGCGAGGACGAGCCGCCGCCCAACTCCGTCCTGTCCGAGGACATGGCCGAGCGCGTCGAGGCGGAGGACGCCGAGGTCACCGCGGGGTCGCCCGCCGACCTCACCGTCGCGCCCGCCCGCGGGTCGCTCGCGGCGATCGCCGACGAACTGGGGCTGCGGCGCGCCCGCGTCCTCTCCCGGTACGGGCTGCACACCGCCGCCGACCGCTGGGAGGAGGCGTACGGCCCGAAGACCCCGATGGCGCAGGCCGCGCCCGCGCCCTGCGTCAGCTGTGGGTTCCTCGTGCCTATCGGGGGGTCGCTCGGGCAGGCGTTCGGGGTGTGCGCCAATGAGTTCGGGCCTGCGGACGGACGGGTGGTGTCCCTCTCGTACGGGTGCGGGGGGCACTCCGAGGCGGCCGTCATGCCGAAGCCGCCGCGGCCGGCTCCGCCCGTGCTCGACGAGACCAAGGTCGACGTGCTGCCGCTGCGGCCCGCGCCGGACTCCGGCTCGGTGCTGCCGGTGGGTGCCGGCGAGGACCTGGGCCACTCCTAGCCTCTACGGTTCCTGGGACTCCGGGTACGCCCGGGTTCCGGCACCCCTTCGCGTGCGGGCCGGTGGGTGTTACACCGCGCTGCGCGCGGTGCTTTGTCCCCGCCCGCCCACCCGTTCACCCCGAACGTCAAGGCTGGGGAGCTTCGCGTGCGGGTCGGTGGGTGTTACACCGCGCTGCGCGCGGTGCTTTGTCCCCGCCCGCCCACCCGTTCACCCCGAACATCAAGGCTGGGGAGCTTTGCGTGCGGGTCGGTGGGTGTTACACCGCGCTGCGCGCGGCGCTTTCCCCGCCCGCCCACCCGTTTGCCCCCAACGTCCGGTTCCGAGTGACGGGTGGGCGCGCCGCCGCGCGCAGCGCGGTGGGAATTGACCGCCGGGCCGCACGCGAAGCTCGCCGGCTTTGATGTGCCGGGCAAACGGGTGGGCGGGTGGGGCAGGCACCGCGCGCAGCGCGGTGTACCCACCCACCGGGCCCGCACGCGAAGCTCCTGAACGGGATGTTCGGGGTGAACGGGTGGGCGGGTGGGACGCACGCTGCGCGCAGCGCGGCGCACCCGAGATCCACCCCCCAGCGGGACGCGATACCGTCGCCCCCCGACGACGACCACCACCACGACCACAGCCCGCGGCCGCAGGCCCCGCGTCCGCAGGCAGAGGGAGAGCGACCACGTGAGCAAGACCGTGCGGCCGGCCGACGAGGGCACCGACCCGTTCGGCACCGCCCGCCTGCGCCGCTCAGTCCTGGAGGCCTGGGCGGCGAGCCCGGCCCGGTTCCGCGAGGACGCGAACGCCGAGGAGGACATGGCTCTCGGCGGCTACCGTGACCGCCTGGTCGTGGAACTCGCCCAGAACGCCTCGGACGCCGCCGCCCGGGCGGGCGTACCGGGCCGTCTGGCCCTGACCCTCCAGGACGGAGTGCTCGCGGCGGCGAACACGGGCGCCCCCCTGGACGCGACGGGCGTCGAGTCGCTGTCCACCCTGCGGGCCTCCGCGAAGCGGGAGGACCGCGACGACAACCGTCTGGACCGCCCGAACGGACAGCAGGCCGACCAGGCCCACGAGGACCCCGCCCCCAGGCGGACGACCGGCCGCTTCGGCGTGGGCTTCGCCGCCGTCCTCGCCGTCTCCGACGCCCCCGCCGTCGTCGGCCGCACCGGCGGCGTCCGGTTCTCGCTCGGGGAGGCCCGCGAACTGGCCGCCGAGACGGCCAGGTTCAGCCCGGGCCTCGGGGACGAGATCCGGCGCAGGGACGGCCACGTACCGCTGTTGCGGCTGCCGCTGCCCGCGGAGGGCACCGCCCCGGACGGGTACGACACCGTCGTCATCCTGCCGTTGCGGGACGCCGCCGCGCAGGACCTGGTGGCCCGCCTCCTGGAGGGCGTCGACGACGCGCTGCTGCTGGCCCTGCCGGGCCTCGACGAGGTCACCGTCACGGTGCCGGGCGGCCCGACCCGCACGATGCGCCGCGCGGCCGACGGCCCGTACACCGTCGTACAGGACAGCCGCGACGGCACGACCCGCTGGCGTACCGTCAGCCGCCAGGGCACGCTGGCCCCCGAGCTGCTCGTGGACCGGCCCGTCGAGGAGCGGCAGCGCCCGTACTGGCATCTGACGTGGGCCGTGCCCGCGGGCCCGGACGGCGCCCCGGAGCGGCCGCGGACGAGCGCGGTCGTGCACGCGCCCACCCCCAGCGACGAGCCCCTCGGCGTACCCGCCCTGCTCATCGCCTCGTTCCCGCTGGACACCAGCCGCCGCCACGCCGCGCCGGGCCCGCTCACGGACTTCCTGGTGGAGCGCGCGGCGGACGCGTACGCCGAACTCCTCGCCGCCTGGCGGCCGGTGACCGAGGGCGTCATCGGCCTGGTGCCGGGTCCGCTCGGCCAGAGCGAGCTGGACGGGGCGCTGCGGGGCGCCGTACTCGACCGGCTGCCGCGCACCGCGTTCCTTCCTCCCGCCGTGCCGCCCGCGCGGACGGACGGCGACGCCGGCGGTGACGAGTGGCTGGACGCGGAGGCCGCCGCCGTGCCCGAGACGCTGCGGCCGCGCGACGCGGAGGTGGTGGAGGGCGCGGGCGCCGACACCGTGCGGGTCCTCGCCGAGGTGCTGCCCAGCCTGCTGCCCGCGGGCCTTGAGCGGCGCGGCGAGCTGCGTACGCTCGGCGTCGCCCGCGTCCCGCTGACCGAGGCCGTGGACCGGCTCGCCGGTCTGGAGCGGGAGCCGTCCTGGTGGCGGCGTCTTTACGACACCCTCGCCGGGGTCGACCCGGACCGGCTCTCGGGCCTGCCGGTGCCGCTCGCCGACGGCCGCACCACCATCGGCCCCCGCCAGGTCCTGCTGCCCGCGCCGGGCACCGGCACCGCCGACGGGAGCGGTTCCGCGGCCCTCGCCAGGATCGGCCTGAAGGTCGCGCACGCCGACGCCGCCCATCCGCTCCTGGAGAAGCTGGGCGCCCTGCCCGCCACGCCCCGCGCGGTCCTGACGACCCCGCAGGTGCGGGCGGCCGTCGCGGCGTCCCTGGACGACGACAGCTGGTACGGCGACGGACCCGGCGGTGACGGGGCCCTGGACGCCGAGGAGCTGGCCGACCTGGTCCTCACCCTGGTACGGGACGCGGATCTCGCGCCCGGTGACGAGCCCTGGCTCGGGGCGCTCGCCCTGCCCGACGAGGACGGTGAACTGGCGCCCGCCGGGGAGCTGGTGCTGCCCGGCAGCGCGTTCGAGTCGGTCATGCGGGAGGGTGAACTCGCCGGGGTGGACGCCGACTTGGCGGAGCGTTGGGGCGAGCAGCCGCTCGCCGCGTGCGGGGTGCTCGCCTCGTTCGCGCTCGTACGGGCCACCGACGTGGTCCTCGACCCCGACGAACTGGAGCCCCGCGACGGGGACTTCGCGGAGCCCGACGACGCGGGGCTGCTCGACGCCGTCGACGTGTGGTGCGAGGACATCATCGACCGGCTGCCGGACACGCCGGTGCCGCCGGTCGCCACGGAGGTCGTCGCCGTGCGCGACCTCGACCTCGTCGACGACGACGCCTGGCCGCGGGCCCTCGCCCTGCTGTCCCGGCCGCCGCTGCGCGACGCGCTGACCCAGCCGGTGCGGGTGCTCCTTCCGGACGGCACGACGGAGAGCGTGCGGTCGTACACGGCGTGGTGGCTGCGCGGCCACCCGGTGCTCGGCGGGCGGCGCCCCGCGGGTCTGCGGGCGGCGGGTGGTGACCCGCTGCTCGACGGCCTGTACGACGACGCCGACGCGTCCGGGTTCGACGACGAGCAGGTGCTGCGGGCGCTCGGCGTGCGGACGTCGGTCGGCTCGCTGCTCGCGGAGCCGGGCGGCGCTGCCGAGTTGCTCGACCGGCTCGCGGACCCGGAGCGGACTGTTTCCGCGGCCCAACTGCACGCGCTGTACGGGGCGCTCGCGGACCTCGACCCTGAGCAGGTGACGCTGCCGGACGAGGTGCGGGCGGTCCTGGGCGGCGGCCCGGACGGCGACGCGGGCGAGATCGTGATCGTCGACGCGGCGGACGCGGTCGTCGCCGACGCGCCCGACCTGCTGCCGTTCGCCTCCGGCGTGCCGCTGCTCCCCGTCGCCCCGTCCCGGGCGGCCGACCTGGCGGAGCTGTTCCAGGTGCGGCGCCTGAGCGAGTGGGTGGCGGCGGAGGT
The DNA here is from genome assembly GCF_055591765.1 of Streptomyces sp. NPDC041205. Lineage (NCBI taxonomy): Bacteria > Bacillati > Actinomycetota > Actinomycetes > Kitasatosporales > Streptomycetaceae > Streptomyces > Streptomyces sp. NPDC041205. Next base: position 129,908 of record NZ_JBVIZH010000005.1, read on the forward strand.
CGACCCCGAGGGCGGGGTGGAGCACGAGGTGCCGGAGTCCGTGCGGGTGCTGCTCGGTCCCGCGACCCCGGCGACGTACCGGGAGCACGAGGAGCTGGTCGCCGACGGCGTCGACCTGGAGTGGCGCCGCACCCCCGACGGGGTCGTGCACGCGGCGACCGTGGAGGGCGTGGCCGCGGGCCTCGCGTGGGCGGCCCGGCAGTGGCCGCGGCGGTTCGAGGTGGCGGCGCTCCTGGAGGACCCGTCGCGCACGGAGGAGCTGGCTCGGGATCGGTGGTTCGACTAGGGGGCGGGGCGACACATCGGACATGCCCTGGGGACCGGCCGGGGTGGGGCGGCACCCCTCGTACAACCTCTGGCCAGGGTTGTGGGTCTGATCTGCCGAGTCAATCAGACTCCTAGATCACCGGGACTTCGCGAGCGGGCTTCAACATCGCGCGGCCCCCTTCTCCACCTGGGGAAAACACCATGCGTATCCGTGCCGCTGTCGCCGCTGTGTCCGGCACCCTGGCTCTGTCCGCTCTCGCTGTTCCGGCCGCCCACGCGGGTGACGAGCCGGCCGCCCCCAAGCCGTCCGCTGCCGTCGCCGACGCCGGGGACGCCGTGGGTGCCCAGGGCGCGCGCCGTGCCGCGGCCGACGTCACCGTCAAGGACGTCACCGTCAACGGTGGCAAGGACGTCGTGATCGGCACCACCGCGAAGAAGAAGTTCTCGCTCGCCATCACGGCCAGCGACCCGGTCGGCATCAAGGTCTCCAGCGGCTTCCTGTGGCTCGGCCCGGACCTGGACACGGCCGCCCTGATCACCCCGGCGACCGAGGCCGAGTACAACCCCACCTGCGTGCAGGTGGACGACACCACCTCCACCTGCACGCTCAACGTCACCGCCGACCCGGCGCGGCTCGGCAACGTCGGCGCGGGCGTCCGCTGGAACGTCTACGCGGCCGTGCGGAACAACGACAACGAGCTGGTCAAGCCGACGGGCCTCAAGTCGGACGTCCGCCTGAAGCGCGCGTCCCGCCTGACGGTGAACGCGTCCCCGGAGCCGGTGAAGAAGGGCAGGACCATCACGGTTTCGGGCGCCCTGACCCGCGCCAACTGGGACACGAAGAAGTACGCGGGCTACACCCAGCAGCCGGTGCAGCTCCAGTTCAAGAAGAAGGGCGCTTCGTCCTACTCCACCGTGAAGACGGTGAAGTCGGACAGCAAGGGCAGCCTGAAGACGACGGTGAAGGCGTCGGTCGACGGCACCTTCCGCTACGTCTTCGCGGGTACGTCCACGACCCCTGCCGTGACGTCCGCGGGCGACGCCATCGACGTCCGCTGACCGAAGCCCTCCGGCAGGCCCCCAGTTCACCCCCGCCCCGCGGCGCAGCCACCCCGGCGCGCCGCGGGGCCCGCACCACTTGAGGAACATCATGCGTACCCGTGCCACCGTCATCGCCGTCTCCGGCGCCCTCGCCCTGTCCGCCCTCGCCGTCCCGGCCGCGCAGGCCGCCGACTCGGTCCAGGGCGACACCAAGATCACGAAGGTCGTCGTGAACGGCGACAAGGACATCGTGGTCGGCACGTCCAGCAAGAAGATCACGGTCACCGTCACGGGCACCGACCCGAAGGGGATCAAGGACGGCATGGCCATCCTGTGGCGCGGCTCGAAGTTCGAGCCCGGGCACCTGACGGCCGTCCTGGCCCCGGGGAACGACGCCAAGTGCACCCAGGTCGACGCGACCACCGGCACCTGCGAGCTCACCCTCGTCGCCTCCCCGAGCAAGCTCGCGAACAACAACGCGGGCCGGTGGAAGGTGATGGCCGGCCTGCTGGCCAAGGGCAGCGCCGAGGACCACGCCATCAAGGAGACGTACAAGACCGTCGGCGTCAAGCGCGCCGCGAAGCTCACGGTCAACGCGTCCCCGGAGCCGGTGAAGAAGGGCAGGACCATCACGGTGGCCGGTGCCCTGACCCGCGCCAACTGGGACACCAACAAGTACGCGGGCTACACCCAGCAGCCGGTGAAGCTGCAGTTCAAGAAGAAGGGCGCGAGCGCCTACTCCACGGTCAAGACGGTGAAGTCGGGCAGCAAGGGCAGCCTGAAGACCACGGTGAAGGCGTCGGTGGACGGCACCTTCCGTTACGTCTTCGCGGGTACGTCCACGACCCCGGCCGTGACGTCCGCGGGCGACGCCGTCGACGTCCGCTGACGGCACCTGACCCATCGCGAGTCGTGCGCAGCCGGTGAAGCGGCTGCGTACAACCAGTGATGCCTGTCGCATGTCTGATCTTGAGAGCCAACAGGCTCCTCGATCACCGGGGCCCCGCGTGACGATCCATGCACGTGGGGCCCCGCTTTCCAGTTGGGGAATCGCATGCGCATACGTGCCACTGTGAGCGCGCTGACCGGCGCTCTGGCCCTCTCCGTCCTCGCCGTTCCGGCCGCACACGCGGACGAGGCCGACGGCGACGTCGAGATCACCAAGGTCGTGGTGAACGGCGGCAAGGACGTCGTGGTCGGCACCTCCGCCAAGAAGTTCAAGGTCTCGGTCACCGCGACCGACCCGTCCGGGATCGAGGTGGCGGCCGCCGCGCTGTGGCACGGTCGGAACTTCGCCGACAAGGACGGTGAGTTGTTCTTCGACGAGGCCTCGGGTCTGGCGTGTGCCGAGGTGAACGGGAAGACCGCCACATGCACGGGCACCGTCATCGCCGACCCGAAGAAGAACCTCAAGAAGAACTCCCTGGCCGACGACTGGAAGGTCTTCGCCTACGCGCGCGCCGAGGACGACGACATGACCGTCGTCGACTCGTACCCCATGAAGGTCCGCCTCCAACGCGCCGCGAAGCTCACGGTCAACGCCTCCCCGGAGCCGGTGAAGAAGGGCAGGACCATCACGGTGGCCGGTGCCCTGACCCGCGCCAACTGGGGCACGAAGAAGTACGCGGGTTACACCCAGCAGCCGGTGAAGCTGCAGTTCAAGAAGAAGGGCGCCGCGTCCTACACGACCGTCAAGACGGTCGCGTCCGACACGAAGGGCAACCTGAAGACGACGGTGAAGGCGTCGGCCGACGGCACCTTCCGCTATGTCTTCGCGGGTACGTCGACGACCCCGGCCGTCACGTCGACCGGGGACTCCGTCGACGTACGCTGAGCCCCGCGCCCCCAAAAGGGGCGCGGGGAACCGCGCGACAAGCCCCCACCGGCCCGCGGGGAAGAACCGCCCAAGGCCCAGGGGCCGGCCTTACGCCGCGAAGCGGCGGTCGACCCAGCGGAAGGCGAACTCGATCGCCGCCGCCGCGACCGCCGCGATCGCGACCGCCGCCCACGGCATCGTCGTGCCGACCAGCTTCAGGGCGAAGAAGTCCTGGAGCCAGGGGATGACGAGGACGAGCAGGAAGGCGAAGCCCATGGCGGCGACCAGGGCGATGCGCCACCAGGTGTAGGGGCGGGCGATGATCGCGAGGACCCACAACGACACCAGGAACAGGGCCAGCGTGGCCGCGCTGGTCTCGGCCTCGCGGGCGCCCTCGCCGGTGTAGTGGTGGCGGGCCAGGAGGTACGTGGCGAAGGTGGCGACCGCCGCGATGATGCCGCCCGGCAGGGCGTAGCGCATGACCCGGCGGACGAAGTGCGGTTTCGCGCGCTCCTTGTTGGGGGCCAGGGCGAGGAAGAACGCCGGGACGCCGATGGTGAGGGTGGAGAGCAGGGTCAGGTGGCGGGGCAGGAAGAGGTACTCCACCTGGGAGCAGACCACCAGCAGGGCGATGACTACGGAGTAGACCGTCTTGACGAGGAAGAGGGTCGCCACGCGTGTGATGTTGCCGATGACGCGGCGGCCCTCCGCGACCACCGACGGCAGCGTCGCGAAGCTGTTGTTCAGGAGGACGATCTGGGCGACCGCGCGGGTCGCCTCGGAGCCCGAGCCCATGGAGACGCCGATGTCCGCGTCCTTCAGGGCGAGGACGTCGTTCACGCCGTCGCCGGTCATCGCGACCGTGTGGCCCTTGGACTGCAGCGCGCCGACCATGTCCCGCTTCTGCTGCGGGGTGACGCGCCCGAAGACGGAGTTGGCGTCCAGGGCCTCGGCCATCTCGTCCTGGTCGGTGGGGAGCTGCCGGGCGTCGACGGTGTTCTCGGCGCCGGGCAGGCCGAGCTTGCCCGCGACGGCGCTGACGGAGACCGCGTTGTCGCCCGAGATGACCTTCGCCTGGACGTTCTGCTCCTCGAAGTACCGCAGGGTGTCCGCGGCGTCGGGGCGCAGTCGCTGTTCGAGGACGACGAGGGCGGTGGGGTGGGCCCCGGCCGCGATGTCCGGGGCGTCCAGGTCGCCCGCGGCGCGGGCCAGGAGCAGCACGCGCAGGCCCTGGTGGTTGAGTTCCTCGATCTCGTCGAGGGCCGGGTCGCCGGTGGGGAGCAGCACGTCGGGGGCGCCGAGCAGCCAGGTGGAGTTCTCGCCGTCGCCCTCGCTGAAGCTGGCGCCGCTGTACTTGCGGGCGGAGGAGAACGGCAGCGACTCCGTGCAGCGCCACTCGTCGCTGTCGGGGTAGGCGTCGATGATGGCCTGGAGGGACGCGTTGGGGCGCGGGTCGGACTCGCCGAGGGCGCCGAGAACCTTGCGTACGTGACTCTCGTCGGAGCCGTTCAGGGGGCGCAGCTCGGTGACGTCCATGCCGCCCTCGGTGAGCGTGCCCGTCTTGTCGAGGCAGACGGTGTCGACGCGCGCGAGGCCCTCGATGGCGGGGAGTTCCTGCACCAGGCACTGCTTGCGGCCGAGGCGGATCACGCCGATCGCGAAGGCCACGGAGGTCAGCAGGACCAGGCCCTCGGGGATCATCGGGACGATGCCGCCGACCGTGTAGGCGATGGACTCCTTGAAGTTGTCGTCCTTGACGACCAGCTGGGAGATGATCAGGCCGATCGAGGTCGGGATCATCAGCCACGTCACGTACTTGAGGATCGTGGAGATGCCCGAGCGCAGTTCGGAGTGGACGAGCGTGAAGCGGCTCGCCTCTTCGGCGAGCTGCGCCGCGTACGCCTCGCGGCCCACCTTCGTGGCGGTGAACGCGCCGCCGCCCGCGACCACGAACGAGCCCGACATCATCTTGTCGCCGGGCTTCTTCAGGACCGGGTCGGCCTCGCCGGTGAGCAGGGACTCGTCGACTTCGAGGCCGTCGGCCTCGACCGTCTCGCCGTCGACCACGATCTTGTCGCCGGGGCCGAGCTCCACCAGGTCGCCGAGGACGATCTCGGAGGTGGAGATCTCCGCGGCCACGCCGTCGCGCCGGACCGTGGGCTTGGCCTCGCCGATGACGGCGAGCCCGTCGAGGGTCTTCTTGGCGCGCAGTTCCTGGATGATGCCGATGCCGGTGTTGGCGACGATCACGAAGCCGAAGAGGCTGTCCTGGATCGGCGCCACGAACAGCATGATCACCCAGAGCACGCCGATGATGGCGTTGAAGCGGGTGAAGACGTTGGCGCGGACGATCTCGGTGGTGGAGCGGCTGCTGCGGACGGGTACGTCGTTGATCTCGCCGCGGGCGACCCGCTCGGCGACCTCGGCCGCCGTGAGGCCGGTGGCCCGTGCCGTCGGCGGCGCCACCGGGTGGACCGGGTCCAGCTCGGCGCCCGCGTCGATATGCGTCATGCAGACGACGGTACGGGGGGAGCGGGGGGTTCACCCCTTGAGTACCGGAAAGATCCGACCTCGGTAGGACGGGGTTTGCCCTCAGGTCGTATGCCGTACTGCCGACGGATTACACCGGGCCGGAACCGTCCGTTCAGGCGCTGTCCGAGGCGTCGGCCCGCGCCCGCTTGATCGCCGCGTCGCGCGAGCGGACGTACCAGATGCCGATCAGGCCGAGGCCGCCACCGGCGAGGCAGGTCCACACCCACCAGGTGATGTCGCGGTCGTCGAACCAGCCGTAGAACGGCAGCTGCACGACGAAGAGGGCGAACCAGAGGATCGTGCCGCCGGTGATGGTGGCGACGATCGGGCCCTCCAGGGGCTCCGGCGCCTCGTGCTTGGGTGTCCACTTCGCCATGACCCCTAGCTTAGTAGGGGCCGATTCCGGCCCTCCGCGGGCGCTCGCACCCCTTGTGCCACAAGGCTCTACGCGCGGAGATGGCCATTTCTCGTTCATGTATTCATACTGAAACGGCTTCTTAATGGCCAGTTGCTTTCGTACGAAGACACAATTTCGCACAAGCCCGGCCCATTCCGTTCCACAGAGGTCATGAGGTCCCGCATGTCCCCCTCGGCCAGCGCTCCGGTCGACGCCAAGCAGCCCCCGAATTCCCCGCAGGGCGGGCTCGACGGCTTCTTCAAGATCACGGAGCGGGGCTCGACCCTGGCCAGGGAAGTACGGGGCGGCTTCGCCACCTTCTTCGCGATGGCCTACATCATCGTGCTGAACCCGATCATCCTCGGCAGCGCCAAGGACATGTACGGCCACCAGCTCGACAACAAGCAGCTGGTCACCGCCACCGTCCTCACGGCCGCGTTCACCACGCTGCTCATGGGCGTCATCGGCAACGTACCGATCGCCCTCGCCGCCGGACTCGGCGTGAACACCGTGGTCGCCCTGCAACTGGCGCCCCGGATGTCCTGGCCGGACGCCATGGGCATGGTCGTCCTCGCGGGCTTCGTGGTGATGCTGCTCGTGGCCACCGGCCTGCGGGAGCGCGTGATGAGCGCCGTGCCGTTGGGGCTGCGCAAGGGCATCGCGATCGGCATCGGCCTGTTCATCATGCTGATCGGCCTCGTCGACGCGGGCTTCGTCTCGCGCATCCCCGACGCCGCGCACACCACCGTGCCGCTCCAGCTCGGCGGCGACGGTCACCTCAACGGCTGGCCGGTCCTCGTCTTCGTCCTCGGCGTGCTGCTCACGCTGGTGCTCCTGGTGCGCAAGGTGCCGGGCGCGATCCTCCTTTCGATCATCGCCATGACGATCCTGGCCATGATCATCCACTCGGTCGCGGACGTGCCGTCCTGGGGCCTGACGACGCCGGAGTGGCCCGGCAACCCGGTCTCCACGCCCGACTTCGGCCTGGTCGGTGAGATCAGCCTGTTCGGCGGCTTCGACAAGGTCGGCGTGCTCACGGGCGTGCTCTTCGTCTTCACCGTGCTCCTGTCGTGCTTCTTCGACGCGATGGGCACGATCATGGGCATCGGCGACGAGGCCCACCTGACCGACGACAAGGGCAACATGCCCGGCATCAACAAGGTGCTCTTCGTCGACGGCATCGCGGTCGCCGCGGGCGGCGCCTCCTCCGCGTCGGCCACCACCTGCTTCGTGGAGTCCACGGCGGGCGTCGGCGAGGGCGCGCGGACCGGCCTCGCCAACGTCGTCACCGGCGGCCTGTTCGCCGTGGCGCTGTTCCTCACGCCGCTCGCCACGATGGTGCCCTCGCAGGCGGCCACGCCCGCGCTGCTCGCGGTCGGCTTCCTGATCCTGTCCGGCTCGATCGGTGCGATCGACTGGAGCGACTACACCATCGCGATCCCGGCGTTCGTGACGATGCTGATGATGCCGTTCACGTACTCGATCACGAACGGCATCGGCATGGGCTTCATCGCCTTCACCGTGCTGCGGCTCGCGGCCGGACGGGGCCGTGAGGTGCCGGTCGCGATGTACGCGGTGTCCGCCGTGTTCGCCTTCTACTACCTGATGCCGGCGCTCGGTCTCACGTAGCACCCCGAAGGGGCGCGGGTCGCGGGTGCGGGCCGGGGGCGGGGGCCCCGGCGGTGCCCTTGGGCGTCCCCCCCTAGGCGTAGAACTTCTCCGTCGCCTCGACGGACGACTTGAATCGCTCGTCGAAGTCATCACGGATGAGCGTCCGGGCCACATAGTCCTGGACGCTCATTCCTCTTTTCGCGGCGTGCTGCCGGATCCGGTCGAGCAGATCGCCGTCTATCCGCAGGCTGAGCACTGTCGATCCCATGAGGACAGCGTTGCCGCCCTCTCGTGGGGGACGCCCGGCTTTCCGAATCCAGCTCACTCATTTGGGTGACGAGAGGGTTCTGTGTGCCAGATCACGGGCAACCCGGGCTTCCCTCGTGGGTAACCGAGTGGTCTTTAGTTAGGGTAATGAGTTACGCTAAAGAACATGCCGGACCTCTCCCATGGCGACAACGCTGCCGCCGTGAACTCGCTGCGCTCCGCCGTGATGCGCCTCTCCCGTCGACTCAAGCACCAGCGGGTCGACGAGTCGCTGAGCCCCACCGAGATGTCGGTGCTCGGTACCCTCGCCCGCTGTGGCAGCGCCACACCGGGTGAACTCGCCCGCAAGGAGCATGTGCAGCCGCCGTCGATGACCCGCATCGTCGCGCTCCTGGAAGCCAAGGGCCTGGTCAGGCTCGAACCGCACCCGGAGGACCGCCGCCAGAAGGTGGTGACCCAGACCGAGCAGGCCGAAGCCATGCTCGAGGAGAGCCGCCGCAAGCGGAACGCGTGGCTCGCGAACCTCGCCGCCGACCTCGACGAGGACGAGTGGGAGGCGCTGCGCGCCGCCGCGCCGGTCCTGGAGAAGCTGGCCCACCTCTGACCCGACGCCAAGGAGGCGAACCCTTTTGAGTACGGGATCCGGAGCAGACTCCGCCCCCGCACCAACCGCCCTCGACAAACCTGTCCGCCCCCACAAGACGTCCATGTTCAGCTCCCTGCACATCCGGAACTACCGGCTGTTCGCTGCGGGAGCCGCCGTCTCCAACACCGGCACCTGGATGGCCCGCATCACCCAGGACTGGCTGGTGCTCAGCCTCACCGGGTCGTCCGCCGCCGTCGGCGTGACGACCGCGATGCAGTTCCTGCCGATGCTGCTCTTCGGCCTGTACGGCGGGGTCATCGCCGACCGGTTCGCCAAGCGGAACCTGCTCTTCTTCACTCAGGGCGCCATGGGTGTGGGCGGCCTCTTCCTGGCCGCGATGACGCTCTCCGGACACGTCCAGGTCTGGCATGTGTACGTCACCGCGTTCTTCACCGGCCTGGTGACCGTCGTCGACAACCCGACCCGGCAGTCCTTCGTGTCCGAGCTGGTCGGCCCCGACCAGCTCCGCAACGCCGTCTCGCTGAACTCCGCGAACTTCCAGTCCGCGCGCCTCATCGGCCCGGCCGTCGCGGGCCTCGTCACGGCCGCCGTCGGCCCCGGCTGGGCGTTCCTCGCCAACGGCCTGTCCTTCCTCGCGCCGCTGACCGGACTCCTCCTCATCCGCACCGCCGAGCTGACCCGCAGCCCGCTCGCGCCCCGCGGCCGCAAGGGGCAGCTCCGCGAGGGCCTGAACTACGTCTCCCGGCACCCGGAGCTGATCTGGCCGATCGTGCTCATCGGCTTCATCGGCACGTTCGGCTTCAACTTCCCGATCTGGCTGAGCGCGTACGCCGACGACGTCTTCCACGGCGGCTCCGGCATGTACGCCCTGTTCACCACGCTGATGGGGGCGGGGTCGCTGATCGGGGCGCTGCTCGCCGCTCGGCGGCGGTCCTCGCGGCTTCGGATGCTCGCGGGCGCGGCCGGTCTGTTCGGCGTCGCGCTGATCGCCGTCGCGGCGGTGCCCAGTGCGTACGCCTTCGCCGCGCTGCTCGTGCCGGTCGGCGCCATCGGGCTCACCGTCAACGTCACCGCCAACTCCTCGGTGCAGATGGCCACCGACCCTGAGATGCGGGGGCGGGTGATGAGCCTGTTCATGATGGTGTTCGTGGGCGGTACGCCCTTCGGCGGGCCGTTGTTCGGGTGGCTCACCGATGCGTATGGCGTGCGCGTGAGCTTCGCGTTGGGCGGGCTGATCGTGGCTGTCGCCGCGCTCGGGGTCGGCCTGATGCTGGCGCGCGCGGCCAACCTCCGGTTGAAGGTGGACCTGCGGCGGGGCCGCACCCACGTGGAGTTCGTCGCCCGGGAGCGGGAGTTGGCGCCTGCGGCATAGCGGATGGTGGGGGACTGCGCGTTCTCGTCGGGCTGCTGCCCGGTGGGGGCTGGTCGCGCAGTTCCCCGCGCCCCTTCGGGGCGCCACCTGGGTGCTTACAGGCGCATCTCCAGGACCTGGCCCGGCCACGTGCCGTCCTTCTCCGTGAAGGACTCCGTCCTCACGAAGCCGTTGCTCTCGTAGTACGCGACGAGGCGGCCCTCGTTGCCCGCGTAGCAGTCGACCCGGAGCAGGGAGATGCCCTTCCTCCGGGTCTCGGCCGCGGCGTGGGCCAGGAGGGCGCGGCCCACGCCCAGGCCGCCGAAGCGGTGGTCGGTGGCCAGGTAGTGGACGTACTGCTCGGGCTCGGCGACCGGGGGAACGTAGGAGCCGGGGCCGTCGGTGAGCATCAGCATCCCCGCGGGCTCCCCGCCGACCTCGGCGATCCACGGCGAGCCCGTGGCCACGTACTTCTCGATCGCCTCGACGACCTTCGGGTTCCGCGACAGCGGCTCGGTGCCCCACTGCTTCGTGTGGCCCCGGGACACCAGCCAGGCGACGGCGTCGTCGAGGATGCCGAGGAAGGCGGGGACGTCGGCGGGTCCGGCGGCGCGGATGCGTACGGAATCGGAGTGATCCAAATCGTCCATGGAGGCAGGCTAGTCGCATGAGACTTTTCGCGGCGGTGCTGCCTCCGGAGCAGGTGGCGGACGAACTGGCCGGTGTGGTGGCGGGGTTGAGGGAGCTGCCGGGCCCCGACGGAGTGCGGTGGTCGAGCCGGGAGAACTGGCACTTCACGCTGGCGTTCCTGGCCGAGGTGCCCGACGAGGTGGTGCCGGGGGTGTGCGAGCGCATGGAGCGGGCGGCGCGGCGCACGGCGCCGTTCGCGCTGTCGCTGCGCGGCGGCGGTCACTTCGGTGGCAGGGCGCTGTGGGCCGGGGCGGGCGGCGCGGTCGCCGAGCTGCGGATCCTGGCGGGGCGGGCGGAGGCGGCCGCGTGGAAGGCGGGCGTCACGATGACCGAGCACCGGCCCTACCGCCCGCACCTGACGCTGGCCCGCTCGCGCGGCGACGCGGACTTCACGCCGTACGTCGAAGCGCTGAGCGCCTTCGCCGGCACCCCCTGGACCGTGCCCGAGCTGGTGCTCGTACGCAGCAATCTGCCCACGAGCGGGGTGCCGGGGGAGCGGCCACGGTACGAGGCGGTGGGGCGGTGGCCGCTGGGAGGCGCCGCGAAGGGCGCGGACGCGGCCGGTTAACCTCGATGGCGTGAACCCCAAGACCAGGAACCGGATCATGGCCGGTGTGCTCGTGCTGATGTTCGTCGTCGTGGCGCTCGCGGCGGCGCTCGGCCAATAGCCGAGGCCGCCGCGAGCGCGTGCGTGTGTCCCGCCGCCGTCACCGGGGTGAGAGCCCCTCACCGGGGAGGGAAGCCCTCACCGGGCGATGGCTCCCTCACCGGGGGCGGGGCCCCTCACCGGGAACGGAACCCCTCACCGGGGACGCAACCCCTCACCAGGGACAGGAGCCCTCACCAGGGACAGGCCCTCTCACCAGGCGATGACGAGCCCCTTCACCAGGCGAAGGCCTCCGGGGACGGACCCGGGCCGGGGAAGATCTCGTCGAGCGACAGGAGCACGTCCTTGCTCAGCTTCAGCTCGACGGCCCGTACGGCCGAGTCGAGCTGGTCCGCCGTGCGCGGGCCGACGATCGGGCCGGTGACGCCGGGGCGGGTGAGCAGCCAGGCCAGGGCGACCTCGCCGGGGTGCAGGCCGTGCTTGTCGAGCAGGTCCTCGTACGCCTGGACCTGCGCGCGTGTCGCGGGGTCGGTGAGGGCCGACGCGGCCCGGCCCGAGGCGCGGCGGCCGCCCTCGACCTCCTTCTTCAGGACGCCGCCGAGCAGCCCGCCGTGCAGCGGGGACCAGGGGATGACGCCGAGGCCGTAGTCCCGGGCGGCGGGCAGGACCTCCATCTCGGCGCGGCGCTCCGCGAGGTTGTAGAGGCACTGCTCGGTGACCAGGCCGTAGCCGCCGCGGCGGGCGGCCAGCTCGTTCGCCTGGGCGATCTTGTAGCCGGGGAAGTTGCTGGAGCCCGCGTACAGGATCTTGCCCTGCTGGACGAGGACGTCGACGGCCTGCCAGATCTCCTCGAACGGGGTGTTCCGGTCGATGTGGTGGAACTGGTAGATGTCGATGTAGTCGGTCTGCAGGCGCTTGAGGGAGGCCTCCACGGAGCGGCGGATGTTGACCGCCGAGAGCTTGTCGTGGTTCGGCCAGGGGGCGACGCCGTCCGGCGTCATGTTGCCGTACACCTTCGTGGCGAGCACGACCTTGTCGCGACGGTCACCGCCCTGCGCGAACCAGGTGCCGATGATCTCCTCGGTGCGGCCCTTGTTCTCGTGCCAGCCGTAGGTGTTGGCGGTGTCGAAGAAGTTGATGCCCGCGGCGAGCGCGGCGTCCATGATGGCGTGGCTCTCCGCCTCCCCGGTCTGCGGCCCGAAGTTCATCGTGCCGAGAGTGAGGCGGCTTACCTTGAGTCCGGTGCGGCCGAGCTGTGTGTACTTCATGGGGTCTTAGCCAACGGGGTGGAGTGGGCTCTAGACAAGGGGGTGTGGGGGCGGGGGTGGTCAGTCGCGGGGGAAGTCGGAGGTCTTGAGGACGAGGTCGACGACGGTGCCGGTCAGGTCGATCTCGTCGCCGAAGGAGGCCCTCGACTCGGTGAGGTACTCGCCGTCCTTGGGGTTGGTGTAGACGTGACAGCGGCCCTGGTAGGGGTCGGCGATGAAGTAGACGGCGACACCGGCTTCGGCGTAGGTGGCCTTCTTCGGGCCGTAGTCGTTCATTCCTGTGCCTCGGGAGATGACCTCGGCGACGAACTCCACGTCCTCGTAGCGCCAGCGCCCTTCCTCGTCCGGCTTTGCTCCGTCGCGGAGCTTGGCCATGTCCGGGCAGAAGCCGTTCTGGTACCCGGGGAAGTCGATGCGTACGTCCGTCATCGCCATCACGTCCCGGCTGAACCTGTCATCCAGTGCGTAGAGGATCCTTCGGATGATCTGCCAGTGCACGTTGCGCTGCGGCACCATGGAGACGGCCCCCTCGACGACTTCCGCCTTGATTCCCTCGGGGATCGCCCGCTCGATCAGCTCGAACCATTCGTCCAAGCCCCACTCGGCGGCGTCATCGTCGGCCATTTCGAACCTGCCGGTCTCTGCGACGGTCATCGTGGCGCTCCTCCCCGGCCGCCGTTCGAATCCCCGCAGCCGCGCAGTACAACGATACGCACGGAGGCGACGTCACGCCCCGCCCAGCCACCCCGCCGCGTCCAGGCGGAACGCCTCCGGAGGGACGACCGCGCGGAGGTCGTCCTCCAAGGCCGCGAGGCGGTGGGCGCCGACCGTGTGGGCCCACTCCGCGCGCAGCTCGTCGAAGACCGCCGCCGAGCGGGCGAGGGCGTCCAGGCCGTGCGGGGTGAGGCGGACCAGTTTGCGGCGGGCGTCGGCCGGGTCGTCGGCGCGCTCGGCGTACCCGAGGGCGACCAGGCGGTCCACGGTCTTGCCCGCCGCCTGCTTGGTGACGCCGAGGCGCCGCCCGATCTCGCTGGCGCTCGCCCCGCCCGCGCCGACGGCCTGCATCGCGAAGCCGTGCGCGGGGCGCAGGTCGGGGTGGCCCTGGCGGGCGAGGTCGGCGTGCAGACGGTCGATGAGGGTGCGGAATCCGGCGAAGAGGAGGAGGGGCAGCTCGTAGCCGGGGCGGTCGGGGGCGGGCGCGGCTGCGGCTTCCGGTGCCGCCGTGCTCGCCGGTGCCCCCGTGGCCCCCTGCTCCGGGCGCGCCGACCCCTGAGTCGGCCCCTTCCCTTTTTCGACAACCTGGTTTACCTTCTTATCGTCAACCATGTTGTCCATTTTAGGGGGCCGGATTGTTCGCCGCACACACCCTTGAGACCGCCCCGGAAGCCTCCCGCCCCGCCATGGAGGGCGTCGTACGGGCCTTCGGCGTGCTGCCGGACGCCGTCGGGCGGCTCGCCGAGTCGCCCGAACTGCTCACCGGCTTCCTGGAGTTGAGCGCGAAGTTCGAGAGCACGATGCTGGACCCGCTGGCCCGCGAGACCGTCATCATGACGATCGCCGTGCGCAACGACTGCCACGTGTGCGTCACGCTGCACACCGGCAAGCTGCGCAAGCTCGGCGCCGACGCGGCGCTCGTGGCCGCGCTCCGGGAGGGCGGGGAGCTGCCCGAGGGGCATGAACGCCTCGAAGCGGTACGGCAGTTCACGCTCCGCGTCCTTGAGCGCGCCGGTGGCGTGGACGACGCCGACGTGAAGGCGTTCCTGGCGCACGGCTACACGGAGCGCAACGCCCTGGAGGTCGTCATGGGCATCGGTACGTACACGATGTCGACCCTCGCGAACCGGCTCACGGGCGCCGTCTGAGCCAGGGCCCCGGTGACCGGTCAGGAATCGAGAAGCGCCGGTCTCCGGGCCGCAGTTAAATATCAGCCATGGACATCACCATTCACACCACGGCCCTTCCGCACACCGACCCGGACGCCTCCGTCGCCTTCTACCGCGACGCCCTCGGCTTCGAGGTCCGCACCGACGTCGGCCAGGGCGCGATGCGCTGGATCACCGTCGGCCCCGCCGGCCAGCCCGACATGTCCATCCTGCTCGCGCCGCCCGCCGCCGACCCCGGGATCACCGAGGACGAGCGCCGCGTGATCGCCGAGATGATGGCCAAGGGCACGTATGGCTGGATCCTGCTGGCCACGCACGACCTCGACGGCACCTTCGCGAAGGTCCAGGCCGCCGACGCCGAGGTCGTCCAGGAGCCCACCGAGCAGCCCTACGGCGTCCGCGACTGCGCCTTCCGCGACCCCGCGGGCAACCTCATCCGCATCCAGGAACTCCAGGGCTGAGGGGGCCGCCGCATGTGCAGTCCCGCCTGGGCCCAGGCCCGCACCGCCGCGAAGGAACAGGCCGATCTGACGCCCGCCGGGCCGCGCCCGCTGGCGGAGAGGCTGCGGGACACCCGCGCACGGCTGGAGGGCGACATCGACGTCTGGGTCGCCACGTCCGGCCCCGCGGGCGCCCACCTCGTCCCGCTCTCGTACTCCTGGGACGGCACCGCCTTCCTCATCTCCACGCCGCGCGCCTCGGTCACCGGCCGTAACCTCCTCGCCGACGGCCAGGTGCGCCTCGGCCTCGGGCCGACCCGTGACGTGGTCGCCGTCCAGGGCACCGCCGAACCGGTCGACCTCGCCGACCTCGCCCCCGGCACGGGCGACACGTTCGCCGCAAAGACCGGCTTCGACCCGCGCGAGCTCGACGAGCCCTACCAGTACTTCCGCATCCGGCCCCGGCGCATCCAGGCCTGGCGCGAGGCGAACGAGATCCAGGGCCGCGACCTCATGCGCGACGGCCACTGGCTCGCCTGACGTCGCACGTCCGCAAGTCCGCCGCTCGTAAGCCCTTCGCTCGTCAGCCCTTCGTCCCCAAGTCCTTCTGAGAGGAACTGTCATGGCTACCGCCAAGAAGACCACCAAGAGCGCCGCCGCCGTCGAGCAGAGTGAGAAGCACGAGGGGTTCACCGAGGAGGAGCGGGCCGCCATGAAGGAACGCGCGAAGGAGTTGAAGGCCTCCTCGCGGCGCGGCTCGCGCTCGGCGAAGGCGGATCCGGAGGTCGACGTGCTCGCGAAGATCGCTGAGATGCCGGAGGCGGACCGGGTGCTCGCCGAGCGGATCCACGAGATCGTGAAGGCGAACGCGCCGGAGCTGACGCCCAAGCTCTGGTACGGGATGCCCGCGTACGCCAGGAACGGCAAGGTCCTGTGCTTCTTCCAGGCCGCGCAGAAGTTCAAGACGCGCTACGCCACGCTGGGCTTCAGCGACGAGGCGACCGGGCTCGACGACGGCACCATGTGGCCGACCGTGTTCGCCCTGACGGAGCTGACCGCCGCCGATGAGGTCCGCATCGGGCAGCTCATCAAGACGGCGGTCGGCTGAGGCGGCCGCCGCGGGGTGCGGCGACCGCCGGGCAGCCCTGGGGCTGCCGCCGAGGGGCTTCCCTGGGCTAGCCCAGGGAAGCCCACTGCTTCCAGTACGGCGCCTCGCCGGACGCGACCCGGTTGCCGAACGTCCCGTTGCCCTTGCCCGCGTTGAGCCACAGGCGGCCGCTCGTGTCGCGCGCCAGCAGGTCGTGCTTGCCGTCGCCGTTGACGTCACCGGCGCCGATGACGTCCTTGTACGAAGCGCCCCAGTCCTTGAAGACGCGGACGCGGTCCTCGAACTTGCCGGTGCGCAGGCCGTCGTAGCGCCACAGCTCGCCGGACTTGTCGAGGGCGAGGACGTCGCCGATGCCGTCGCCGTTGAGGTCGCCCGCGCCGATCACGCGGGTGTAGCCGGTCCAGGCGGAACGGACCTTCACCCGGGGCTTGAAGCCCGCCGCCCCGTCGTGGGCGTACACGTACACGTCCCCGGTGGCCTTGTCGCGGGCCAGCAGGTCCGGGCGGCCGTCGCCGGTCTGGTCGCCGCTCGCGAGGAGCGTGTCGTACTTGCTCCAGTCCCGGGCCAGACGCTGGTACGGCGAGTCCGGGGTGGGCAGGCCGCCGCACACCGGGGTGTAGAGGCGGGCCTCGCCGTCGGGAAGGCGCACGATCAGGTCGTTGCAGCGGTCCCCGTCGGCGTCGCCGAACGGCACGACGCGCGCCTTGTCGTCCCAGGGGGAGGCGTAGAACGTCTCCGTGGGGTTCGTGGCGTCGCCCGTGTACAGCTTCATCGAGTCGCTGAGCGACAGGCCGACGACGTCCCCTCGGGAGTCGTCGGCGTAGTCGTGCCACTGCGGCTTCGCGCGGGTGCCCGTGGTCGCCGTGTACGTGGCGCGCTTGCCGTCGGCGGCCTGCTGCGTCCACACCGCCACCGGGCGGCCCTTGTCGTCGGCGGCGACGAGGCCGGTGCTCGCGCTGTCCTTCGTCTGCGCGCTGAGGGTGCGCGGCTTGGACAGGTCGCCGCCCTTGACGGTCTGCGCGACGAAGTCCTTGCGGACGGTGCGGCCGAGTTCGAAGCGCTTCTGGGTGTACGTGACGACGACGGTGCCGTTCGCCGTGGCCGCCGCGCCCAGTGACTCGGGGTCGACGTACGAGGCGAGCTTGCGGGGCCCGCCCCAACTGCCCTTGTCGGCGGGGCGGGTGGCGACGCCCGGGGTGCCCTTGCCGATGAAGCCGACCGCCGTGACGTCGCCGTTCGGGGTGGTGAGCAGTTCGGCGGGCGCGTACGTCCGTGCCCCCACTCCGGTCTGCTCGGCCGCGCCCCACTCGGTCGCGTCGGCCGTCTTGCGGGCGTAGGCGCCGTTCGCGAGCAGGTGGAAGCCGCCCTTCGGGTGGGCGGCGAGCGTGACCTGCTTCGGCTTCTCGCCGAGCTGCGGCAGGTCGCGCGGCGCGCTCCAGGAGGAGCCGCCGGCTGCGGGCTTCTCCAGGAACTTGTAGTGCCACTTGTACGCCGACGGGTCCGGGTCGACGCCGTCGCCCGTGTAGTAGCTGTTGCCGCCCCAGATCACGCCGACGGTGCCCGTGGGGTCCACGGCGACGCGCAGGTCCCACAGGACGTAGTTGTAGACGTTGTCCTCGCGGACGATCGGGTCGGGGAGCCGGTCGAGGGTCTTGGGTGCGGACCACTCGCCGTCCGGGCCGCTGCGGTCGACGACCGTCAGGCGGTGCTCGGCGTCCATCCACGCGACGGCCTGGTGGCCCTTGGCGTTGGCGGCGAGCGTGGTCAACTGCGTGCGCGAGTGCGCCCAGTCGCGGGCGAGCGTGCCGGTGGTGACGTCCTCGGCGGGCCCGAAGTCCTTGCCGTCGGGGGCGATGCGGGACAGCTTCAGGGTGCGGCTGCCGTTGTCGCCCGCGTCCGTCCACGACAGCAGCGAGAGCGCGCCGTCGTCGGTGCGCTGGAGCGTGGCGCCCGGCGCGGGCGTGGCGGGGCCCCAGGTGGTGCTGCCCGCGGGCCGCACCGACAGGACGGTCTTGCCGTCCTGCGTGAAGAGCCCGGCGACCGTACCGCCCGAGGTCGCCTTCAGGTCGACGACGCCCGTGACGCCCGGCAGTTCCTTGGGCGCGGCCCAGGGTCCGAGTCCGGTCGGGACGGCGTTCGCGGGCGTGGGCGCCTTGGTGACCGCGCTGGGTGTGGTGGGCGTGGTCGCCTGGGCGCCCGGTGCGGCGGCGCCCAGGGCGAGGGCGGAGACGAGCGCACCGCCCAGGAGGGCCGAACTGGCGCTCCTGCTGGGCCTGTTGGATCCGCCGACTCTGTTGCTTCTGTTGCTTCTGGCGCTTCTGCTGGTCATGGTCAGCCCGCCATCCGGTAGCCGAAGTTGCCGCCGGTCACGGGGCCGCCGACCGTGCCGAGGTGGAAGCTGGTGGCGCCCTCGCCGGTCACACCGGAGGCGCCGGTGGCGAGCTTCCAGACGCGGCCCTTGAAGCCGTCCTCGCCGTTGCCGCCGACGTACAGCTCCGTGGCGCCGTCGGTGCCCGAGCCGACCACGGCCACCGAGGCGCCGAAGTGGTCGTCCTTCTCCGAAGTGCTCGGTATGCCACGTGAGTTCTGCGTGAACGAGGCGGCGCCGGTCGTGGTGATGCCGTCGGCGCTGCCGCGCAGCACGGTGATCGCGCCCGAGCCGGTGGCGGCGGCGTCGGAGCCGGTCTCGTACGAGGCGCCGACGACCAGGTCCGGGTGGCCGTCGCGGTCGGTGTCGCCGATGGCGAGGGACGAGCCGAACTTGTCGCCCGCTTCCTCGGCACCGGGGACGCCCGCGCTGGCCTGCGTGTACGCGCGGGACTTCACGGTGGTGCTGACGCCGTCCTTGCCGCCGTACGTCACGTAGACCTTGTTCTGGCGGGGGTAGCCCGTGACCAGGTCCTGGTAGCCGTCCTTGTTCAGGTCGCCGAACGCGGAGGGCATGGAGTCCTCGCGCACGTACGGGCCGCCGAACTCGCTGCCCTTGACCCAGCCGTCGGCGGAGCCCTTCAGCACGAACCCGCCCGGCTTGCCGCTGCCGAGGACGACGCCGCCGCTGGCCACGACGTCGTCGATGCCGTCGCCCGTGAGGTCGCCCACGTACACCGTGCCGATGACGAGCTTGTCCTCCTTGTCCACGGCGCGGTGCCACACCCCGGCCGGCTTGCCCGTGGTGCGGTTCAGCGGGCCGAGCAGGGCCGTCACGCCGTAGGAGTGGCCGTCGGCGGCGCGGCTCACGAAGTCGTCGACGCCGTCGCCGTTGACGTCACCCACGCCCATGCCGCCGCCGAGCAGCTTCGGCGAGGCCGAGGTGTAGTTGCCGGGCGGCAGGGCGGTGCCCTCGCCCGTGATGCCGTCCTTGCTCCCCCACAGCACCATGTTCTTCTGGAGGTAGTGCACGACCAGGTCGTCGTACCCGTCGCCGTCCAGGTCCCCCGCGGCGCTGACCTCGCGCCACTTCCCGTCCGCGACCGGCTCGCCCGGGACGCCCGGGGTGGCCTGGCTGAGAATGCCCGCCGTCTCGTACTTCAGGCCCGTCGCCGAGCCGTACGCCACGGTGACGACGCCCGCGCGCTTGATGTCGCCCACGGTGGCGGTGTGGGCGCCGATGGCGAGGTCCGGGAAACCGTCGCCGTTGAAGTCGGCCTTGGCGTCTGCCGTGTCTCCCCGCGTGGCTGCGGTGCCCGCCTGCTTGCTTGATGTGTCCGCCGTCGGTGCGGCCAGGGCGGCGGGTGCCAGCCCTGTCGTCCCGACGAGTGCGGCCGCGCATACGGCGGCCGCGGTGAGCGCTCTGCGGCGCATGTGGTCCCCCCACTTCCCATGGCGGACCGGGCGAACCGGAGGTCCGGATGCCCGGAATAGCCGCCAAAAGATCAAATCCAGCCAGATGATAAGCGCAGACGGGCGGGAACGCTCACATCCGTTTCCCGTACATCAGGCGCCGCAGGAGTGTCTCCGCGGGGCCGCGCTTCCCCCGTATCTCCAGGGCGTACGCCCCCGCGACCGTCACCAGCCACACACCCACCGCGAAGAGCACCATGGTCGCGCTGGTCAGGTGCTTGCCGAGGCCCAGGCCCCAGGCGGCGAGCAGCGGGGCGAAGAGGAGGGAGTGCGTGAGATAGCAGGACAGGGAGCGCTTGCCCACGGCTGAGATCGCCATGACGGCCTTGGCCGACTTGTCCCCGCGCTGCCGCTCCTGCCGCCGCGTCCACCAGTGGACGAACAGGGCCACCAGCGCCACGTACCCGAGACCCGCCGCGCTGCCCGTGACGTCCCGCAGCGCCATCAGCGCGCCCGACTCGCTCTCCACATCCGCCGGTACGTCCAGCGCCCCGACGTGCGCCAGGGCCGCGGGCAGTCCGCCCAGCCAGCCGACCGCTATCCCGACGATCGCCGTGCCCCGCAACAGCTTCAGGTGCTTGCCCGGCTCCTCCAGGATGCGGCGCCGTGCCGCCCAGAAGCCCAGCAGGAAGATGAAGCCACCGCCGGTCACCAGCACGAGGGGTGCGGCGACGCCCACCAGGAAGAAGCTGGTCATCATGCGCGTGCCCGCCGCCGTCAGCCAGCTCTCCTCGCCCGCCCCGTACGCCTCGCTCCCCGGATCCGCCCCCGCGTCCCCCAGCGAGCCCAACTCGCCCTGGAGCGCCGCCGTCACGACCGGCTGCACCGCCGCCGCGACCGTCACCGTCACGGATATCCAGATCCACCACTTCAGCGCCCGGTCCCCGCGCCGCAGGAACAGCCAGCCGAGGCCCAGGCTCAGCAGCCCGTAGTACCCGACGATGTCCCCCGCCATCAGCAACCACGCGTGCGCCAGCCCTATGACCAGCATCCACAGGCTCCGCTTGCGCAGCAGCGCGGCCGCCTTCCGCCCGGACGTGCCGGTCGCCGTCTGGCGCAGATACAGCTGCATCATTCCGTACCCGAACAGGAACGCGAACAGCGGATAGATCCGGAGGTCCAGGCCCACGATCATCGCGAACTGCACCGTGTGGTCCAGCCAGCCGCCGTTCACCGGCTGCCAGCCCGATGGCCCGTACTCCGAATTCCACAGGTGGAACGCCGTGTTCGACATCGCGATGAACAGCAGCATCAGGCCCCGGGCGAGGTCTGGTGCGAGGGCGCGCTCGGCTGCGCGGACCCCTGTCGGGCGGGGGGCCACAGGTCGGTTCGCCTCGTCGGCAGCGATGTCGAAGGTCATGCTTCGACGCTATGGCTGCCGCCCCGGGCCGAGCGTCAGCCGATCGGCTATCTGCGGCTACCCAAAGGTGAGTGTGAGGCGAGGAAGGCGGTCCAGGTGGCGGGGCGGAGGTGGAGGATCGGACCGGTTGGGTTCTTGGAGTCGCGTATGTGGATGGCGGTTGCCTGTCCGGCAGGGGTGAGGCAGGGGGCCATCTCAAGGCATTCGCCCTCGTCGGTGCTGTGGGGAGACTTGGTCCAGATCCGGGCCGCCTCAAGGCACTCGCCATCGTCGCCGCTGTAGGAGGACTTGGTCCAGATGGGGCCCTTGCTCATAGGTCCCGTGCCACCTTTTCGATCAGCTTCGCCGAATTCTCTGGGGCCAGTGCCTGCGCCCGCAGAATGCCATACTTGCCCATTAGGTTGCCCAAGTCAGGCTGCTCGCTTACGAAGTAGCCACCTTTGTGGCCCTCGATGTACGCCACCTGAGAGCGCTCAGCAGTCTCCAGCAGGATCATCGGCCCCATGAGCGATGCGTGGGTCTCCCTGTTGTGAGGCATGACTTGAATCTGAACGTGGCGGAGCCGTCCGATATCGAGCATGTGGTAGAGCTGCTCCTTGAGGACCGGTTCGCCACCGAGCGGCCGGGTCAGGACACTCTGCTCCACGATGAAGCTGAGAACCGGCAGGGGCTTTCGCTCGAAGAGCTGCCGACGCGCGAGTCGGGCAGCCACGCGAGCCTCGATCTCCTCATCGTCGAGCGCAGGGCAGTAGTTGCAGTTGTAGACAGCACGTGCGTACGCCTCGGTCTGAATCAGTCCGGGCATCACATGGTTCTGGTACGAGAGGATCGATACGGCCTTCTGCTCCTCAGCCAGGTAGTCCTCGGTCCATGGCCGAAGACCGCTGTTCTTGAACTCCTTCTCAGCCAGAAGCAAAAGTGCACCTTGTGCACCCAGTACGTCGTCCGCGATGACGACCAACTGCCCCTTGGGCGGGCGCTCTCCTCGCTCCACCATCGCGACTTGCGACTTGGAGTACTTGACGTGATTGCCAAGCCCCTCTTGCGTCAGCCCGGTCCGCTCACGGAAGAACCTCAGCAGCGCGCCGAAGGACTCCGAGCCCCGTTCACTGGAGTGCACAGCGTCCTCCCCAGGTGCACAACATCGCACGGCCTCCACCAGGCCCTGGTCACAGTATGTGAGCGCCCGTAAACATCTGCTCCATGAACCTGGAAAATCCCCCCACCCTCGTCCACCCCTGGATCCCGACCCACGGCCACGCCCTGCGCCACACCGGCGTCCTCTTCGACGCGATCCGGATCCCCGGCGAGTTGGGCGACCAAGTCGCGTACGAACTGATCCAGTTCACCGACTTCAAGGCGGGCCCGATCATCCGCGAGGCGGCAGGCGCCCGGAACATGTACTTCGTGCTGCGCGCGGGCACGGCCGCCCTGCACGTCTGGCGCGGTGGGGCCCGGGCGCTCGGCCGCGACGGCCGGGGCGTCGCCTTCGTCGGCGTACCCGCCCTGGACGGCAACACTTACCCGCTGGGCTGGCGCTCGCTGCCGACGTGGGAAACGCCGTTCGTGGAGGGTGAGTTGCTGCAACAAATGGTGGAGCGGGTCTTGACTACGGTACGGTGACCGCGCAATCACGCTCTGTGCAGTTGCGCGCATGGAGCGGTCCTCGGAGGTGCTAGCAACACCACCCGAGGACCTTCACCACCGAGTGGAATAGAGGTCCACCGGGATGCTTCGGCATGCTATCGCGCCTGCACGGCGCTACACGAAGGCTTCGCACGACGTCGTACGGCATCCGTGCCTGAACAGCGACGCGAAGATTCTGCTCCTGTACGTACAGGGGCTCCCGGACGCGGACGCGTCGGCCAAGTCGCTGAGCGGGCATGCGGCTCGCCTGGGGATCACGGGTCGGGCCTACCAGCGAGCCAAGCAACTGCTAGCCGACGGCGGCTACTTGCACGAGTGGCGGTGGCAGGGAGAGCGGGGGCGTTGGATCACGGACCAGTTGCTGGCGAACGTCACTCTCACGCGTGAGGGGGCGGGGGTGGTTCGGGAGGGCGGTTGCCCTGGGCCGCCCGAGCCCCCGGTGCCGCCTGTGTCGCCTGTGTCGCCGAGTGCTCAGCGACGGACGGTCGGTGGGCCGAGGGGTCGGGAGGTCGGTGGCTCTTACCCGGACAAGAACGTGGGGGAAGATCTTTCCGCCCTCCCACCCGAACCCGAATCCGAACTCGAATCCGATCCCGAGCCTGAGTCCGGATCGGAGCCCGCGCCGGAAGTCGCCGAAGCGGAACGGGTGTTGCTGTCGCTGCGGCATGCCAGCCGGGAGCTGCTGCTCGGGGTGCGGGAGGCCAGAGGGCTCGCGGACGTGGCGGCGGAGTGGCTGCGCCGGGGCGTCTCGGCGGCGGAGCTGCGGTTCGCGTTGACGGCCGGGTTACCGGCGGAGGGCGTGCGGTCCGCTGCCGCGTTCGTACGACATCGGCTGGAGCGGAAGCTTCCGGCGGCGGGGGAGGGGGTGCCCTTGGCCGGGTCCGGGGCGGGAGTTGGTGCTGCGGTCGGGGTCGGGGCTGGGGTGCTGGTGACGTGCGAGGGGCCCGGGGATGAGCACGTGTTTCGGCGGGTGGGGGAGGAGCGGGAGTGCGGGCGGTGCCGGGTGGGGGCGGCAGCGGGGCAGGTGGGGGTTGTGAGGGGGGTGGTGTGGAGGGAGCGGGTTGCGGGGCTGGTCGGGGGTGTGGGGTGAGGGATCAGTCCGGGGCGCTGTTGGTGAACTGGCTGCGGAGGGCCTCCGCTTCATCCGTGCGCCCCGTGGCAGCCAGCAGGTTGGCGAGGTCGTGCGCGGCATAGGGGTGGCCTCGGTTGAGTGCCTGACGGTAGAGGGTTTCGGCCTCCTCAGCGCGGTCGGTCCGGCGTAGGAGGAGCGCGAGGTTGGTCGTGGCAGCGAGGTCGCCCTTTTCGTGGGCCTGGCGGCAGAGGGTTTCGGCTTCTTCGGTACGGCCGGTCTGCGCCAGGAGCACGGCGAGGTTGGTCGTGGCGTAGAGATGGCCCTTTTCGTGGGCTTGGCGGTAGAGGGTTTCGGCTTCTTCGGTGCGGCCGGTCTCGTCAAGGAGTACGGCGAGGTTGACTGTGGCGTCGGGGTGGCCCTTTTCGTGGGCTTGGCGGTAGAGGGTTTCGGCTTCTTCAGTGCAGCCGGCCTGCTCCAGGAGTACGGCGAGGTTGACTGTGGCGTCGGGGTGGCCCTTTTCGTGGGCTTGGCGGTAGAGGGTTTCGGCTTCTTCGGCGCGGTCGGTCCCCTCCAGCAGGAGCGCGAGGTTACACATGGCTCGCCAGTCGCCCTTCTCGGCCAGTGGCCGCACGGCCGCCTCCGCGACCTGGAGCGCACCGCCCTGGTAGGCGCTCGTCGCGACGGCGAAGCGCTCGGCGTCATCGCCCGCGTGCGCGAGCGCCGTCTCCCGTACCCAATCCGGCACCGCCGCCTCCGCCCCGTCCACGAGATAGTCGAACGCCGACCACCACCCCTCCCTCACCGGCACCAACGGACTCGTCACCCCCAGCCGCACCCGCGAAGCCCACGCGAACGCCTCCTCGATCCCCTCCGGTCGCAGCACCGAACCACCCGCGTCCGCCAGGCACCGCTCGTGCACCTCCACCAGCACCCCTCGCGAGTACGGCCCTCGCAACCCAGCGCGCGACAGATCCACGGCCGCCGTCACGAGCGCCGCCCCACGCGCATGCCCGCACGCCCGGCGAGCACGCTGCCACTCCCGCAACAGCACCGGCCCGGCCGCCATGTACTCGGCGATCCCGTACGTCCCGTGGTGCGCGACCGCATCCGCGATCCGCGAGTCGTCACTGTCCCCGGCGCGGGACAACTCGCCCTCGCTCCACAGCCGCTCCAGGTCGACCACCTCGGCCATCCGCAGCACCCGCGCCCCCAGCCCGGCCCAACTCTGCGCGGTGCCCCCGGCATCGGCGCCGTCGTCATCGCCCGCACTGAACGTCTCGTACGGCTTCAGCCGCATCGTCGCCACCACCGGCACCCGCAGCCGTACGAACTCCGCGAGCACCTCGGGCTCAAGCCCCTCCGGCCCCAGGTACTGCTCCAAGTCGTCCAGCCACACCACACACCGCAGGCCCCTGTGGCACTCCAGCACCTCCGGAGCAGGCCGCAGCCTCGCCCCCACCGGGGGCGCCAACACCCGGTACACGCCCAGCAGTTCCCGTACCGCCTCGAACGCCGCCCGCGTCTTCCCGGCCGTGGAGTCGCCCACCACCAGCACGAGGCCGCCCTCCTCGGCCGCGTCCCGGACCCGCTCCCGCAGTTCGGCGTCGACGTCCCGCGCGACGTACGGCGGGAGCTTGCTGCCGTCCTCGCCGGGCCGCGCCCGATGCGCCCCGGCCGTGAGGGCGTCCCAGTCGCGGGCGAGCGGCCAGCGGTCGGGGTCCTGCAAGTACGGCTGCTGAGGCGCCCCCGCCCGTTCCCCGCCGAACGTGACGGACCCGATGGACTGCGCCTGGATGACGTCGCGCTGCTCGCCGCCGGAGATGTGGTTGCCCGCCATGCCTCCCTACGGTAGTCCGGACCCCCACCCCAACCACCGTGTCCCACAACAGACTAGAACGCTCTACTCAGTCGATCGTGAAGTCGGCGACGTGGTCGGCGGCCCATGTCGTGAACGGGCGCGCCGGGTGGCCCGTCAGCTCCTCGACCGTGGAGGTCAGGGCGACCGGCTTGCCGTCGTTGGACTCCCACCAGTTCAGCAGGGCGTCGGCGTACCTGGCGGGGATGTAGTCCGCCATTTCCTGTTTCCACTCCTCGCGCGTGACCTGCTTGATCGTGGCCGGGCTGCCCGTGACCGCCGCGAGTTGGTCGATCTGTTCGCTGAACGAGAGCGACTCGGGGCCACTCAGGGTGAACGTGCCGCCGTGGTGGCGGAGTTCCCGGATGACGGCCCGGGCCGCCTCCGCCACGTCCAGCTCGTGGATCGGGTCGCTGTGCGCGTCCGGGAACGGCAGGCTCACCGGGCGGCCGGCCTTGATGGGCCACGCCCAGGCTCCGGCGTTCGACGCGAACGAACCCGGGCGCAGGATCGTCGTCGTGATCGGCGAGGCCAACAGGG
Source organism: Streptomyces sp. NPDC041205 (assembly GCF_055591765.1). Lineage (NCBI taxonomy): Bacteria > Bacillati > Actinomycetota > Actinomycetes > Kitasatosporales > Streptomycetaceae > Streptomyces > Streptomyces sp. NPDC041205. Next base: position 156,107 of record NZ_JBVIZH010000005.1, read on the forward strand.
CGTTCTCCACGGTGAGATGGGACGCGGCCAGCGGGTCGTCCTCGGGGGCCGGGCCCAGCACGCTCGATGAGGACAGCAGCACGACGTGCTCGACTCCGGCCCGTTGGGCGTGGTCGACGAAGTCGGTGACGCGGTCGGGGGAGGCGTAGAGGAAGACGGTCTTGATGTCCGCCAGGGCCGTGGGGAAGTCGGCCGGGTCGGTGAGAGCCAGACGCGTGGTGGGCACGCCGGGGGGTGGGGTGAGGTCGTCGGGGTGCGCCGAGGCCAGGCGAAGGGGGAGGCCTTCGGCGTGGAGGAGGGCGGCGAGGCGGGTGGCTACCGCGCCGCGGGCTCCGGTGATGAGGATCATGGGGGTTGGGGGTCCTTTCGTAGTGCCGCCGCTACCAGGAGAAACGGCGAACGATTCGTGCAGCGAACGATTTCCGCAGCGAACGATTCCCGTTCGTAACGAACAACGTTCGCCCGTCACCTCCTCAAGCTAGGTAACGAACGCTGTTCGTGTCAAACGTCGTTCGCCCCGGGCTACGCTTCCCTCATGACCACCCCGCCGATCAGCCGCCGCGCGCGCCCCGCCAAGGCCCCCCTGAGCCGCGACGTCATCGTGCGGACCGGCCTGGAGATCCTGGACCGCGACGGCCTGGACGCCCTGACGATGCGCCGCGTCGCCAAGGAACTGGACACCGGCCCGGCGTCGCTCTACGTCTACGTGGCCAACCGCGACGACCTCATGACGGCGATGCTCGACGCGGCCCTCGCGCAGGTGCCCCTCACGTCGGAGGGCACCTGGCAGGAGCGGCTTCGTGCGCTGATGGCCGCCGCGACGGAGGCGATGAGCCGCCACGAGGGCCTGGCCGCCGTCGCCCTCGGCGTGATCCCCACCGGCGACAACGCGCTGCTCGTCCTGGACCGCATGCTCGCCCTGCTCAAGGAGGGCGGCCTCGACGACGTCACCGCCGCCTGGGCCGTGGACCTGCTCTTCCTCCACGTCGCCGCGGCGGCGGCCGAGCAGAGCGTGTACAACACCAAGGACACCGACAAGGAGGACACCATCACCGCGTCCGACCGCCGCTACGCGTCCCTCCCCACCGACAAGTACCCCATGATCACCGGACTCCGCGAGGCCCTGTTCGCCCCCGGCGACCGCGACACCTGGCACCTGAACGTCCTGATCAACGGCATCCTTCACACGCCTGCCCGCTGAGCGCGCGCGTCCTCACGAGCCGGGACGGGGCCCCGCCGCGCCGACGGCGGTAGTACGCGATGGCGAGGGCGATGACGAGGGGCCCCCACACGGCGGTCGGCGCGACGCACACCTGGGCGAGCGTGTGCCAGGCGCTGTTGGAGTACTCGACGGTCTCGACGACGCCGAACACGGTGAGCCTGCGGCGGCCGCCGATCGGCACATTGGTGAACAACGCGCTGAGGATCAGACCGCCGACGACGGCGGGGACGACGGCCGCAAGCGGCCGCACGCGCCTGCCACCGATGACCGGTATCCAGGCGGGCGCCACCTCGCCCCACCCCCGCACGAGCCCGATGGTCAGGATCGCGGTCACCTCCGTGAGCACGCTGAGCGCCAACACGTACGGGACACTCACCCAGTACGACGGCATGCCCTGCTCCTGCACCTGCCCCATCTCGAAGTGCACGGCGAACGGCAACCGCCACAGACAAGACGGCAGCAGAAGCAGCGGCAGCGCGTACGCCAACCGCATCGCCCAACGCGGAACCGGCCGCTCGGTGTCGCTGACCGGCGGTGGTGTGTGAAAGATCTTCGGTGCCATGGATCAAGCGTCGCGGGGCAGTTGGGACAAGGGATCACCCACACGGCTGGAACTCCTCCACCGTTCGGTGGAGGCGCCCATCGCCCCAGGGCGAACCGGAACTGCCGTGGCCGGGATCTCCATATCGGAACTCGGGTCGCGGACACTACGTTTCCCAGGAGAGATCCTCTCGGGGGACGCCGTCAGAAGCAGTGGAACGGTCGGCTAGGAGGCACCTGTGCGTGAGCGCTGGCAGAAGTATCTGGGGCAAGGGGACGACTTCGGGGACCAGTACCAGCGGCCCGGAGGGCAGTGGTCCACGAAGCCCGGTGACGAGTGGCAGCAGTACATGGACTACTACCTGATGGGCAGCGGCGCCTTCGCCAGCGGCGTCATCCTCGACTCAGAAGGCAGGACCCTCGCCACCTCCCACGACATCCAGGTCACCGAGAAGGAGGGCTATCTCCTCGGCGCCCTCGTCGACGAGCCGGAGAACCTGGGCTCCCGGTCCGTCAGGATCGGCGGCCACGAGTACGCCAACCTCGGGCACGAAGTCCGTACGCTCTACGGCTCGAACGGCTTCAACGGCTTCCTCGCCGCCAAGTCCAAGACCGCCCTCGTCGCCTGCCTCTACGTGGAGGGGCAGCCCCGCAGCGACGCCTCCAACGTCCTGGAGAAGTTCGTGGACTTCTTGGTGAAGAAGGGGCTTTAAGGGCTCTCGCGGCAGGGTGTGGTGCCGGGCGTGCCCGCGCGCTTCCGGTACCGCCCCGGCGTCACCCCGAACTCCCTGCTGAACGCGTGCGACAGCGCGTACGGCGAGCCGTAGCCCACCCGGCGCGCGATCGCGTCCAAGGGCGCCTCGCTGTCCCGCAGCAGCGCCGCCGCCCGCGTCATCCGCCACCAGCTCAGGTACGCCATCGGCGGGCGGCCGACCAGGGCCGTGAACTTGCGGGCCAGCGTGGCCCGGGAGACGCCCGCGCCGGCCGCCAGGGCGTCGTTCGTCCAGGGGTGGGCCGGGTCCCTGTGCAGCAGGCGCAGGGCCGTCGCCACCGCCGGGTCGCCGAGCGCGCACGCCCAGCCCGGCGTCCCCGCCTGAGCCCGGTCGGCCAGCCACGCCCGGATCAGGTAGACGAGGAGCAGGTCAAGGAGGCCTGGCACGGCGATGTCCGCGCCGGGGCGGGCGCCCGTCGTCTCGTGCGCCAACAGACCCAGCGCCGCGTGCAGTTCGGGGTGGCGGTCCGGGGCCGCAGGAAGGTGCACCACGTCGGGCAGCTCGGCGAGGAGGGGGTGGGCGCGGGCCCGGTCCAGGCGGTATTTGCCGCACATCAGCTCTGCGGTGGGGGTGTGGGGTTCGGGGGTGTCGGGGTCGGGGGCGGGGGTGCCGGGTCCGGAGACGTCGGTTCCGGGGGCGCCGGGGTCAAAGGTTCCGGTTCCGGGGGTGCCGGGGCCAAAGGTTCCGGTTCCGGGGGTCCGCTGCTGCCGCTGGGCCGACCAGCTCTCGAAGTCCACCGCCCGCCTCGCTGCCGCGGGCCCCTCCGCCGTCGCGTCCGCGAGCACGTGCTCCGAGCCGTGCGGAAGCAGCACCACGTCGCCCCGGCCCAGCGCGACCGGCCGGCGCCCCTCGTCGAGGAGCAGCTGGCAGCCGCCCGCCAGGACCACATGGAAGCCCGCCCCCTCGTACGCGGACAGCCGGGCGCACCAACTCCCCGCCGCCCTCACCCGGTTCGCCGAGGGGGCGCCGACCCGCACCGCCGCGATCGCGTCGCTCACCACGTCCATGCGGTCAGCGTACGCGGAGAGTGAGACGTTCGCGTATTTGGATGAGGGCGTCGCGCATTGAGGCGCTCATGGGTGGCTCCTAGCGTGAGGGTGCGGTGGTCGAAGGCCGACCCGAGGCTGATGGAGGGCGGAGTCATGGAGCGGTTCACTTTGGGGGACGTGGAGGTCCTGCGGGTCGAGGAGCTGCGCGGGCGCTTCGGGTCAGGGCGGGTGCTCGTGCCCGACTGTCCGCCCGAGGTGTGGGACGCCCACCGGGAGTGGCTGGAGCCGGACTACTGGGAGCCCGATGACGACCAGGTCGTGGGCGTCGTACAGACGTGGGTGCTGCGCAGCGAGGGGCGTACGGTCCTCGTCGACACGGGCGTCGGCAACGGGCGGCGGCGGCCCGGCTCGCCGCACTTCGACCAGCTGGAGACGGACTACCTGGGGCGGCTCGCGGCCGTCGGCGTACGCCCCGAGGACGTGGACGTCGTCGTCAACACCCATCTGCACGGGGACCACGTCGGCTGGAACACGCGGGCGGAGGGCGGCAGTTGGGTGCCGACGTTCCCGAACGCCACGTACCTCATGCCCGCCGCCGACCACGCGTACTTCTCGCCGGAGGGCGCCGCCGGACGCCCCGCGCCGCGCGACGACGCCGGGCGTGCCCGGCGCGAGGAGCAGCGGAACATCTTCGCGGACAGCGTGGAGCCGGTGGTCCGGGCCGGGCAGGCCGTCCTGTGGGAGGGCGGCCACCGCATCGACGGCCACCTCACCCTCGAACCTGCCCCCGGCCACACCCCGGGCTCCTCCGTCCTGCGGCTCGCCTCCGGCACGGACCGGGCCGTCTTCGTGGGCGATCTGCTGCACACGCCGGTGCAGATCCTGGAGCCGGGGTGCAGCAGCTGTCTGTGCGAGGACCCGAAGGCGGCGGCTGTGAGTCGGCGGCGGGTGCTTGAACGGGCCGCTGCTGAGCGGGAGTTGTTCGTGCCCGCGCACTTTGGTGGCTCGGGTGTTGCCGAAGTGCGGCGGGAGGGTGGGAAGTTCGGGATTCGGGGGTGGGGGGCGTAGGTCTCAGGGGACTGGGGCGAGCAGAGGGGGGAGGACGCGGTGGTCGAGGCGGAGTTCTGCGGGGGCTGAGGCCGTGGTCCGCGGGGCTGAGGTCGTGGCTCGCGGGGCTGAGGCCGTGGTCCGCGGGAGTCGCGGCCGGGTTCCGCGGGAGGTGACGGGCCCCCGGGAGGTGACGGGCCCCCGGGAGCCCGACGGCCCCAGGACCTTCGGGCCGCCTACTCCGGCGGCCCACCCAGCCCCCACGCCTCCCACATCGCCGCCGCGAACGCCGCCGCCAGCTTGCGCTCGCCGTGCTCGTTGGGGTGGGTGCCGTCGTAGGTGTCGAGGTGGATGTCGTACTCGGACGGGGGTGAGGCCAGGAGCAGGGCGGAGGCGGAGGTGTCCAGATCGGCGACGGTCTTGGCGAGGAGTTCGTTGAAGCGGGTGACCTCGGCGGCGAAGTCGGGGTCGTCCTCGGCGCGGACGTTCGGTATGACGGGGAGGACGGCGAGGGCGACGCGCGGGTTGGCGCGGCGGGCCTCGGCGACGAAGCGGGCCACGTTCACGGCGGTCTGCTCGGCGTTCGTGTAGAAGCCCAGGTCGATGAGGCCGAGGGAGACGAGGAGGACGTCCGCGCGGTCGGCCTTGACGGCGTCGGCGATCAGCGGGGTCAGGTGCTGCCAGCCCTCGCCCCAGCCCGCCAAGTGGCGGCGGGGGAAGTCGGGGTCGGCGTACTCGTACGACGTGGGGGCCTCGGTCGCCTTGTCGTACAAGGTCTCCCGGGGGCCGACGATCTTGAAGGGGGCGCCGTGGGTGGCGCACAGGTGGCGCCACATCCAGTAGCGCCAGGTGTGTTCACCGGCGCTTCCGATGGTCATCGAGTCGCCGACGAACATGAACCTGAGCATCCGCTCATCATCGCGGTACCGGGGCGCGTCAGGCCGCCCCGCCGCGTGTGAGGCTGAGCACGCCGCCCGACCCCGGGGCCGGGTGCGCCGCGCGGATGGCACGCTTGGGCCATGCGCTCGCTTCCGTCTGTGGTCCCCGGTGTCGCCACCGCCGCCGTCGCCGTGTCCACGGCGCTCGCCCTCACGGTCCTCACCGCCCCGGCGGCCTACGCCGACGACGGCAAGGGCAACGACGGGTTCAGCATCAAGGACCCCCGCATCACCGAGTCCAGCGGGCTCGTCGCGTCCCGCGCGCACCCCGGGGTGTACTGGACGCACAACGACCAGGACAAGGGCGCTTTCCTGTACGCGGTCGACAGCGCCACCGGCAAGACCGTCGCCACGGTCACGATGACGGGCGTCGGCAAGCCGCGTGACGTCGAGGCGATCTCGATGGGACCCGACGGGGATCTGTACGTGGGGGACATCGGGGACAACCTCGGCGGCAAGTGGTCCTTCGTGTGGATCTACAAGCTGCCCGAGCCCAAGGAGCTCAAGGACCAGTCGATCCGGGCGAAGCAGTACGTGGTGAAGTACTCGGACGGGGCGCGTGACGCCGAGTCGATGATGGTCCACCCGAAGACGGGGCGGGTCTACATCGTGGACAAGAAGGAGGACGGCGAAGGCAGCCTCTACCAGGGCCCGCCGCCCGCGCGGATGTCCACGTCCCGGACCAACGTCTTCCAGCGCGTCGCCGACGTCGACCTGTGGGCGACCGACGGCGCCTTCTCGCCCAACGGCAAGCAGCTCGCCCTGCGCGGCTACTTCGGCGGCGTCTCCTACCGCTGGGAGGGCGACGGCAAGATCAAGCGCGAGGGCCGACTGAGCGTGCCACTACAGCGCCAGGGCGAGTCGGTGACGTACAGCCCCGACGGCTCCCGGCTCATGTACGGCACCGAGGGCCAGGAGAGCGACGTCGAGCCGAGGGACGTCGAGGGGGCGGGGTCGCCCGGCGGATCGTCGTCCGACGGGGGAGGCGCCGACGGCGACGACGGGGGTGTGTTCGGCGGCGGGTACAAGGGCGGTGCTCTCGCCATCGCCGCCGTCCTGGTGGCGGTGTTTGGGCTGAAGCGGTTGTTCGGGAGGAAGGGGAGCTAGCTCCGGACGGGCCCCGGCTAACCCGCGGCCTCCTGCTTGCGGCGTTCCACCAACACCTCCAGGCCGTCCAGGATTCGTTGGAGGCCGAATTCGAAGTGGTCGAAGTCCGAGCCGAAGGCGTCTTCCGAGAGGGTGGAGAGGAGGGGGAAGTCGCCGCTTTCCATGACTCGTTCGAGGACCGGGCGCTGGGCCTCCCAGAACGCCTCGTCGGAGAGTTGTGAGTCGGCCTCGGCCTGGGCCGCGTGGACGTGATTGCGGGCGACTCCCGACACGTACCCCTCGACCATGATCAGGACTGAGATCAGCTCGGGGTCGGTCAGGCCCATCGGCTTGATGTGCGTGAGGACCCGCTCCAGGCCGCCGACCGCGCTCGGGCCGAGTACGGGCCGTGCCTGGTTGACCTGGAGCAGCCACGGGTGCTTTTGGTGCAGCGCCAGCGTCGAGCGGCCGTACGCCGCCACGGCCGCGCGCCAGCCGCCGTGGAAGGCCTCCTCGTCGTCGCCGGGCGCCTGCACGTGGTTGAGCATCAGGTCGAGCAGCTCGGCCTTGCCGGGGACGTAGCGGTACAGGGACATCGTGCCCGTGCCCAGCTCCGTGGAGAGGCGGCGCATGGAGACCGCGGCGATGCCCTCGGCGTCGGCGAGCCGCACGGCCGCGGTGACGATCCGCTCCAGCGTCAGGGCCGGTTTGGGTCCGCGCGTGGGGCGCTCGCCGCCGCCCCACATCAGTTCCAGGCTGCGTGTGATGTCGCCGCTGCCGCTGGTCTCCGTGGTCGCCATGGATCTCACGATAAGCCCTTGGGGGGAAACTGGGTACGGTGTACTCTTAATTGGGTACGGTGTACTCGGTTCGGTGGGTTGGCTCGGGAAAGGGGTCGGGCATGGGGTCGGGAGTGGAAGGTGGAGGGGTAGTGAGCGGTAGTGGAATCGGTGGGCGCGACGACGTCGGCGAGTACGCGGTGCGGGCCCGCGGCCTGGAGAAGCGGTACGGCGACAAGAAGGCCCTGGACGGCTTCGACCTGACCGTGGCCCACGGCACGGTGCACGGCCTGCTCGGTCCGAACGGCGCGGGCAAGACCACGGCGGTGCGCATCCTGTCCACGCTGATCCGGCTCGACGGCGGCAGCGCCACGGTCGGCGGCGCGGACGTCCGGCGCGACGCCCGTGTCGTACGCGGCCGCATCGGCCTGACCGGTCAGTACGCCGCGGTCGACGAGATGCTCAGCGGGCGGCAGAACCTGGAGATGTTCGGCCGCCTCTTCCACCTCGGCGGCCGGCGGGCCGCGCTGCGCGCCCAGGAACTCCTGGAGCAGTTCGGCCTGGAGGCGGCCGCCGACAAGGGGGCGGGGACGTACAGCGGCGGCATGCGGCGCCGCCTCGACCTCGCCGCGTCGATGATCCTCGCCCCGTCCGTGCTGTTCCTGGACGAGCCGACGACCGGCCTCGACCCGCGCGGCCGCAGCGAGGTCTGGGACTCCGTACGGGACTTGGTGGGCCGCGGCACCACCGTGCTGCTCACCACGCAGTATCTGGAGGAGGCCGACAAGCTCGCCTCGCGCATCACCGTCATCGACCAGGGCCGCGCCATCGCCGACGACACCCCCGACGGCCTCAAGGCCACCGTCGGCGGCAGCCAGCTCGAAGTCGTCGTCGCCGAGCCCGCCGACCTGCCCGCCGCCGTCAGGGCCGTCGCCCGCGTCGCGGACGGCGTGCCCGAGACGGTCGACGCGGAGCGCCGCGTGCAGGCCGCGGTCACCGACCGGGTGGCCGCGCTCACCGACGTCGCGCGCACCCTCCAGGACGAGGGCGTCGCGGTCGAGGACATCGGGCTGCGGCGGCCGAGCCTGGACGACGTGTTCCTGCGGCTCACGGGGGGTCGGCCCGCGGGGGAGCCGGACGGGCAGGGGCGGACGCAGGGCCAAACGCAGGGGCAGGCGCAGGGGTTCGACCGGACGGGAGCCGCGGCATGAGTGACGTGATGACGACGACGAGCGGGACGACGAGCGGTGGGGGCAGCGGGAGTGGCGGCGGCGGCCTCGCCGTCGGGCCCGAGCACGGGCGGGCGTACTGGGCGGTCGCCGACACCCTCAACATCACCCGTCGCTACCTGACCCACTTCCAGCGCCAGCCCATCATGATCGCCTGGCAGCTCGGCTTCCCCATCATCAGCGTGCTCCTGTACGGCTTCGTCTTCGGCGAGGCCATGAAGGTGCCCGGCGGCGAGGGCGACTACAAGCAGTTCCTGATGCCCGGCATGTTCGTGATGACCATGGCCTTCGGTTTCATGAACACCGCGATGGGCGTCGTCACGGACGCCTCCAAGGGCGTCATCGACCGCTTCCGCTCCATGCCCATGGCGCCCTCCGCGGTGTCGGCCGGGCGCGGCCTCTCCGACCTCGTCGTGGCCTGCGCGGAGCTGACGATCCTCGCGCTCACGGCCCTCGCCATCGGCTGGCGGCCGGGCAACGGCGTCCTCAACGCCGTGGCCGCGTTCGCGCTGCTTCTGCTGCTGCGCTTCAGCCTGATCTGGGTGGGCGTCTGGCTCGGCCTGCTCGTGCCCAGCGCGGAGGCGGCCGGCGGTCTGTACGCGGTGGCGTTCCCGCTGACGATGATCTCCAGCGTGTTCGTGGCGCCGTCCCTGATGCCGGACTGGCTGGCGCCCGTCGCCGCCTGGAACCCGGTGTCGTCCACCGGCACGGCCGCCCGCGAACTCTTCGGCAACCCCGGCGCGGGCGGGCCCAGCTGGGTCGAGCAGAACGCGGTGCTCATGGCGGTGGTGTGGCCGCTGGTGGTGACGGCGGTGTTCCTGCCGATGGCTGTGCGGAGGTTTCAGCGGCTGAGCCGGTGAAGGGGGTTGGGTACGCGGACGGGTTCCGGGTACGGGGACTGGTTCCGGGTACGAGGACGGCCCGGGTGCGCTTGGCGCGTACCCGGGCCGTCCCCGTACGGGGTGTTCGGTGCTCGGGGCTACAGCTTCTCGATCACGTAGTCCACGCACTTCGTCAGTGCCTCGACGTCCGCCGGGTCGATCGCCGGGAACATCGCCACGCGCAGCTGGTTGCGGCCCAGCTTGCGGTACGGCTCCGTGTCCACGACGCCGTTCGCGCGCAGCGCCTTGGCGACGGCCGCCGCGTCGATCTCGTCGGTGAAGTCGATCGTGCCGATGACCTGCGAGCGCTTCGCCGGGTCCGTGACGAACGGGGTCGCGTACTTCGACTCCTCCGCCCAGCCGTACAGCGTCCGCGCCGACGTCGCCGTGCGCCGCACCGACCAGTCGAGGCCGCCCTGGCCGTTGAGCCAGTCCAACTGCTCGCCGAGCAGGAACAGGGTCGCGAGCGCGGGGGTGTTGTACGTCTGGTTCTTGCGGGAGTTGTCGATCGCCGTCGGCAGGCTGAAGAACTCCGGTACGTGGCGGCCGCTCGCGTGGATCCGCTCGGCGCGCTCGATCGCCGCCGGGGAGAACGCGGCCACCCACAGGCCGCCGTCCGACGCGAAGGACTTCTGCGGCGCGAAGTAGTACACGTCGCTCTGCGCGATGTCCACGGGCAGGCCGCCCGCGCCCGACGTCGCGTCCACCAGGACCAGGGAGCCCGCGTCGGCGCCCGGGACCCGCTCGATCGGGGCCGCCACGCCCGTCGACGTCTCGTTGTGCGTGAACGCGTACACGTCCACGCCCTCCTCCGCCTCCGGGTCGGGGTGCGTGCCCGGGTCGGACGCGATGACGGTCGGCTCCGCCAGCCACGGGGCCAGCTTCGCCGCCTTCGCGAACTTCGAGCTGAACTCGCCGAAGGACAGGTGCTGCGACTTGTTCTCGATCAGGCCGTGCGTCGCCACGTCCCAGAACGCGGTCGAGCCGCCGTTGCCGAGGATCACCTCGTAGCCCTCGGGGAGCTGGAACAGCTCGCGGACGCCCTCGCGTACGCGGCCCACCAGGTTCTTCACCGGGGCCTGGCGGTGGGACGTGCCGAGCAGGGACGTACCGGTCGCGGCCAGGGCGTCCAGCGCCTCCGTCCGCACCTTGGAGGGGCCCGCGCCGAAACGGCCGTCGGCGGGCTTGATGTCAGCGGGAATCTGGATCTCAGCCACGTAGGGAGCGTAGCTGTTTCTGGACGTGGGGGGTTTGGCTGGTCCATCCCGCGAGACGTTGCCCTGTGCGGGCGGTGGGTGGTTTCCCCGCGCTACCGCGCGGGGGCTCTCCCACCCGCCCGCCCGTTTCCAGTCGGACGCAGGCTCCGCGACCCCGGTCCGCCTCGCCTCGGACTCCGGTTCGGGGCGGCCGCGCCTCCGGTGTTGGGGTCGGTCGTTCGGCGTCGCCGGGGTCGGTGGGTGGCTTTCCCGCGCTACCGCGCGGGGGCTCTCCCACCCGCCCGCCCGTTTCCAGTCGGACGCAGGCTCCGCGACCCCGGTCCGCCTCGCCTCGGCCTCCGGTTCGGGGCGGCCGCGCCTCCGGTGTTGGGGTCGGTCGTTCGGCGTCGCCGGGGTCGGTGGGTGGCTTTCCCGCGCTACCGCGCGGGGGCT
>NZ_JBVIZH010000005.1:167336-455772 GCF_055591765.1 Streptomyces sp. NPDC041205
GCTCTCCCACCCGCCCGTTGCTCCGCGCCGCACAGTCACCCGGGGGTGGCACAGCCCCGCCCGACAGCAGCGTTGGTGTTGGCGGTGACTCGGCGCGTACGCGTGGGCAACCTGTGGGGCATGGGTATCGGAAACGACTTGGAGCAGGTACTGCGGCGTGACGTCCGGGGGGACGTGGACTTCTCTGTTACGGGGCGGGCGTTGAACACCATGGACGCGTCCAATTACCGTCGCGTGCCGTTGGGTGTCGTCGCCCCGCGGGACGCGGGGGACGTGGCCGCCGCGCTGGCCGTCTGCCGGGAGCACGATGTGCCGGTGGTGGCGCGTGGCGGTGGGACGTCCATCGCGGGGCAGGCCACGGGGGCGGGGGTCGTCCTAGACTTCACGCGGTACATGGCGGACGTGCTGGAGCTCGACCCGGACGCCCGCACGGCCCGCGTGCAGCCAGGCCTCGTGCTGGACACCCTGCGGAGCGCCGCCGCCCCACACGGCCTCACCTTCGGGCCGGACCCCTCCACCCACAGCCGCTGCACCCTCGGCGGGATGATCGGCAACAACTCCTGCGGCTCCCACTCCGTGGCCTGGGGCACGACCGCGGACAACGTCCGGGGGCTGACGGTCGTCACGGCCGCCGACCCCACGGGCGCGCCCCGCCGCCTGGAGCGGGGGACCTGGGACGGCGCCCCCGAGGGCCTCCGCGCCCTGGTCGAGGGCGACCTCGCCCTGCTGCGTACCGGCTTCCCCGACCTGCCCCGCCGCATCTCCGGCTACGCCCTCGACGCCCTCCTGCCGGAGCACGGCCCCGACCTGCCCCGCTTCTTCTGCGGCAGCGAAGGCACCCTCGGCGTGCTGACGGAGGCCACCGTCCGCCTCGTCGAAGCGCCGCGCGCCCGCGCCCTCGCCGTCCTCGGCTACGCCGACGAGAGCGCCGCCGCCGAGGCCGCCCCCGGCCTGCTCCCGTACCGGCCCCTCACCGTCGAGGGCATGGCCGCCGACCTCGTACGCGACCCGCGCGGACTGCCCAAGGGCGGTGCCTGGCTGTTCGTGGAGACGGGCGGCGGCACGCCGGGCGAGGCCAGGGCGGGCGCCGACGCCGTCGTGCGGGGCGCGGACTGCCTGGACGCCGTCGTCGTCACCGACCCCGCGCGTCAGCGCGCCCTGTGGCGGGTCCGCGAGGACGCCTCCGGCACGGCCACGCGGATGCCGGACGGCAGTGAGGCCTGGCCCGGCTGGGAGGACTGCGCGGTGCCGCCCGCCCGCCTCGGGCCCTACCTGCGCGACTTCCGCGCCCTCCTCGGCGAGCACGGCCTGCGCGGCACCCCGTACGGGCACTTCGGCGACGGGTGCATCCATGTGCGGATCGACTTCGACCTGCTCACCGGCCCCGGCATCGCCCGCTTCCGCCGCTTCTCCGAGGACCTCGCCGACCTCGTCGTCGTCCACGGCGGCTCCCTCTCCGGCGAACACGGCGACGGGCAGGCCCGCGCCGAACTCCTGCCGAAGATGTACGGCCCCGGACTCGTCCGCCTCTTCGAGCGCGCCAAGGACCTCTGGGACCCCGCCGGTCTCCTCAACCCCGACATGCTCGTCCGCCCCGCCCCCCTCGACACCAACCTCCGCTTCACGCCCCTGCCCCGCGAGCCCGTCGACGTCGCCTTCGGCTACCCGCACGACGGCGGTGACTTCTCCGCCGCCGTCCGCCGGTGCGTCGGCGTCGCCAAGTGCCGTACGACGACGGCCGCTTCGGGCGGCGGCGTGATGTGCCCGTCCTTCCGCGCCACCGGCGAGGAGGAGCACTCCACGCGCGGCCGCGCCCGGCTCCTGCACGAGATGCTCGCCGGTGAGGTCGTCACGGACGGCTGGCGCTCCACGGAGGTGCGCGACGCCCTCGACCTGTGCCTGTCCTGCAAGGGCTGCCGCTCCGACTGCCCGGTCGGCGTCGACATGGCCACGTACAAGGCCGAGTTCCTGCACCACCACTACGCGGGGCGGCGCAGGCCCGCCGCGCACTACGCCATGGGCCGCCTGCCGCGCTGGCTCCGCCTCGTCGCCGCGACCCGCACGGCCCGCGTCGCCAACCTCCTCGCCGCCATCGGCCCGCTGGCCGCCCTCGCCAAGCGCCTCGGCGGGATCGAACCGCGGCGGGCGCTGCCGAGGGTGGCGCCGCGGACGTTCCGGCAGTGGTGGCGGAGGAGGGCGCGCGGGGGTGCGTCCGTGGGGCGTGCGGGTGGCGGTGTGTCCGCGGGACGTGCGGGCGCCCCCGCCGGTTCCGGCAGCCCCGTCGCCCCCGGCGGCACCGTCGTGCTGTGGCCCGACACCTTCACCGACCACCTGTCGCCCTCCGTCGCCCGCGCCGCCGTCCGCGTGCTCGAAGCCGCGGGGCTGACCGTCGTGCTGCCCCCGGACGGCGTGTGCTGCGGGCTCACCTACGTCTCGACGGGCCAGCTCGACCAGGCCCGCGCCGTGCAGCGCCGCACCCTGGAGCTGATGCGTCCGCTCCTGGCCGCGGGCACGCCCCTCGTCGTCCTCGAACCGAGCTGCGCGGCGGCCCTGAAGACGGACCTGGTCGAGCTGGCCGCGCCGGACGAGGCGGGGGCGCGGGAGCTGGCCGCTTCGGTGCGCACGTTCGCGCAGGCCCTTGAGGAGTACGCCCCCGACTGGCGGCCGCCGCGCCTGGACCGGCCCGCCGTCGGCCAGACCCACTGCCACCAGCACGCCGTACTCGGCGACGCGGCCGAACGCCGGCTGCGCGCCGCCGCGGGCCTCGACGGAGAGCTGTCCGGCGGCTGCTGCGGCCTCGCGGGCAACTTCGGCTTCGAGAAGGGGCACTACGACGTGTCGACGGCCTGCGCGGAGGAGCAGCTGCTGCCCGCCGTCCGGCAGGCCCCGCCCGGCGCGGAGGTCCTGGCGGACGGCTTCTCCTGCCGCACGCAGCTCGACCAACTGGCGGGGGTGCGGGGGCGGCACCTGGCGGAGGTGCTCGCGGAGGCGCTGGACGAGGGGTGAGTGTGGGGCTGGGGTCCGGCCCCGGCCCCGGGGGCCGGCCCTGGTCCCAGCCCCGGTCTCAGCCCCGGGGTCCGGCCCCGGTCCCGGCCCCGGTCCCGGCCCCGGGACTTTCGCGGGGGTGCCCCCGGTTGTGCCCTTCGTAAGCTGCGAAAGGGTTTCACAATCCTGACGCAGTCCATTACCTTGGACGGTGAAGTCCATGAGGTTGCACTGTACGGGTGGTCGTCGTGGCGGCGACGGCGGGAAAGGCTTGGCGTGAACATCTCGCGTACGGACGGGGCGGCGGCGCCCGAGGGTCTGGCTGCCGCCGAGGCGCCGGTCACGGTCGGGCAGCCCGAGGTGGCGGGGGCGGCGGCCCTCGGTGCCGACGGAGGGGTGTCCGCCGACACCGGCGGAGGCCGTCGCGCGGCCCTCGGTCCCGTCGGCCTCGTCCTCGCGGGCTGTGTCTCCGTCCAGTTCGGCGGGGCCATCGCCGTCAGCCTGATGCCGCGCGCCGGAGCGCTCGGCGTGGTCACCCTGCGCCTGATCTTCGCCGCCCTCGTCCTGCTCGTCGTCTGCCGCCCCCGCCTGCGCGGGCACTCGCGGGCCGACTGGGGCACCGTCCTCGCCTTCGGCGCGACGCTGGCCGCGATGAACGGCCTCTTCTACCAGGCCGTGGACCGCATCCCGCTGGGCCCTGCGGTCACCCTCGAAGTCCTCGGCCCGCTCGCCCTGTCCGTGATCGCCTCGCGCCGCCTGGTCAACGTGGTCTGGGCGGGGCTCGCCCTGTGCGGTGTCTTCCTGCTCGGCGGCGGCGGCTTCGGTGAACTCGACCCGGTCGGCGTGGCGTTCGCGCTCGCGGCGGGGGCGATGTGGGCCGCGTACATCGTGTTCAGCGCCCGGACGGGCCGCCGCTTCCCGCAGGCGGACGGCCTCGCCCTCGCCATGGCCGTGGCCGCGGTCCTCGTCCTGCCCCTCGGCATCATCGAGTCCGGCTCGAAACTGACGGTCCCCAGCACCCTGGGCCTCGCGGCCGCGGTCGCCGTCATGTCCTCCGTCCTGCCCTACACCCTCGAACTCCTCGCCCTGCGCCGCCTGCCCGCGTCCACGTTCGCCGTGATGATGAGCCTGGAACCGGCCATCGCCGCCATCGCGGGCTTCCTGATCCTCGACCAGTCCCTCACCCTCGTCGAGTCCCTCGCGATCACCCTTGTCATCGCGGCCAGCATGGGCGCGGTGCGGACGCAGGTGGGCCGGGGGAAGGCGAAGGTGCCTCCGGCCGAGGGGCGGGAGTGACGGGGGAGGCGGGCCCGTCGGCGCCCTCCGAGCGGTAGGGCCTGCCTGCTGCCGTCAGGCTCCGTCGGGGAAGCGCGCGGACCGGAGCTTGAGGTCGGTCGCGGCGCTCACCTGTTCCGGGCCCGGACTCGCCACGGGCGTGGCCCTGGCCGGAAAATAACCAAGCACGCTTGCTTGTTTATCGCGGCGCTGCCATGCTCCCTGGCACACCGCCCTGCCCGGAGGGGAGCGCACCGTGTCCGACGTCAGTGCCGTGCTCGACGATCTGCGTGCCGAGAGCGACGAACTCGACCAGCTGGTCGGGGACTTGGGGGCAGCGAGCTGGGCGCTCGACACGCCCGCGGTCGGCTGGACCATCGCCCACCAGATCGCCCACCTCGCCTGGACCGACCAGGCCGCGCTGCTCGCGGTGACCGACGCCGACGCGTTCGCCGCGCACGCGGCCGTCGCGCTGAAGTCGCCGGACACGTTCGTCGACGACGGTGCCCGGGAGGGGGCCGCGGTGGCGCCGGGAGAGCTGCTGGCCCGTTGGCGGGCCGGACGGGACGCGTTGCGGGGCGCGCTGCGGGCCGCGCCCGCCGGGGCCCGCTTCCCCTGGTACGGGCCGCCCATGTCCGCCGCCTCCGTCGCGACCGCGCGGATCATGGAGACCTGGGCCCACGGCCAGGACGTCGCCGACACCCTCGGTGTCCGGCGCGCCCCCACCGACCGCCTCCGGCACGTCGCCCGCATCGGCGTCCGGGCCCGCGACTACGCGTACGCGGTACGCGGACTCACCCCGCCCGCCGAGGAGTTCCGCGTCGAACTCGTCGCGCCGAGCGGCGACTTGTGGGCGTACGGGCCGGTCGAAGCGGCCCAGCGGGTCACCGGGCCCGCCCTCGACTTCTGCCTGCTCGCCACGCGTCGGGCGCATCGCGACGATCTGGCGGTGCGGGCGGAGGGGCCCGACGCGGAGCAGTGGCTCGACATCGCGCAGGCGTTCGCGGGGCCGCCGGGGGAAGGGCGGGCGAGCGCGAAGGGCGCCGAGGAGGGCGGGGCGTGAGCGCCGAGGCGGAGGGGAGGGGCGGGAGCGGCCCCCTGCGGATCGGCAACGCCTCCGGCTTCTACGGCGACCGCCACACCGCCGTGAGGGACATGCTCACCGGCGGCCCCCTGGACGTCCTCACCGGCGACTACCTCGCCGAGCTGACCATGCTCATCCTCGGCAGGGACCGCCTCAAGGACCCGGACCGGGGGTACGCGAAGACCTTCCTGAAGCAGATGGAGGAGTGCCTGGGGGAGGCCATCGACCGGGGCGTGCGGGTCGTCACCAACGCGGGCGGCCTCAACCCGGCCGGACTCGCCGAGCAGCTGCGGGAGTTGGCCGAACGCCTCGGCCTGGACGTGCGCGTCGCCCACGTGGAGGGCGACGACCTCGGCCTCCGCTTCCGCGACGCCCTCACCGCCCACGCCTACCTCGGCGGCTTCGGCATCACGGAGGCGCTGCGCGCGGGCGCCGACGTCGTCGTCACCGGCCGCGTCACCGACGCCGCCCTCGTCACCGGGCCCGCCGCCGCCCACTTCGGCTGGGGCCCCGGTGACCACGACCGGCTCGCGGGCGCCGTCGTCGCCGGGCACATCCTGGAGTGCGGCACCCAGGCCACCGGCGGCAACTACGCCTTCTTCCACGAGTTCGACCCGGCGGCGCTCGCCCGCCCCGGCTTCCCGCTCGCCGAGGTGCACGCCGACGGCTCCTGCGTCATCACCAAGCACGACGGGACGGGCGGAGTCGTCGACGTCGGCACGGTCACCGCGCAGCTCCTGTACGAGACGTCCGGCGCCCGCTACGCCGGGCCCGACGTCACCGCCCGCCTCGACACCGTCCGCCTCACCCAGGAAGGGCCCGACCGGGTCCGCGTCGACGGCGTGCGCGGCGAGGCGCCGCCGCCCACCCTCAAGGCCGGGCTCACCCGCGTCGGCGGGCACCGCAACGAAGTCGTCTTCGTCCTCACCGGCCTCGACATCGACGCGAAGGCGGATCTCGTACGCGCCCAGATCGAGGACGCCTTCGCCCGGGCCAAGTCACGGCCCGCGTCCGTCCGTTGGGAACTCGCCCGCACCGACCGCGCCGACGCGGACACGGAGGAGACCGCCAGCGCCCTGCTGCGGCTCGTCGTGCGCGACCGGGACGCGGACGTGGTGGGCCGCGCCCTCAGCGGCGCCGCGATCGAGCTGGCCCTCGGCAGCTACCCCGGCTTCCACGTCACCGCACCGCCCGGCAAGGGCACTCCGTACGGCGTGTTCGAGGCGGTGCGCGTCGACGCCGCCTCCGTACGGCAGGTGGCGGTGACGCCGGACGGGCTGCGCGTGGACATCCCCCCGGCCACGGCGTGCGGGACGCGCGAGCTGGCCGACGTCGAACCGCCGGAGCTGCCCGAGCCGTTGGCGTACGACAGGACCCGGCGCCTGCCCCTGGGGACCGTCGCCGGTGCCCGGAGCGGGGACAAGGGCGGGGACGCCAACGTCGGCGTCTGGGTGCGCACCGACGACGCCTGGCGGTGGCTCGCCCACCACCTGACCGCCGACCGGTTCCAGAGCCTCATCCCGGAGAGCCGCGAGCTGAAGGTCACCCGCCACCTGCTCCCCAACCTCCGCGCGCTCAACTTCCACGTCGAGGGCATCCTCGGCGCCGGAGTCGCCTCACAGGCCCGCTTCGACCCGCAGGCCAAGGGCCTCGGCGAGTGGCTGCGCGCCCGCCACCTCGACATACCGGAGGTACTGCTGTGACCGTGCTCGCGTCCGCGCTCGACCCCGCGAGCCCCGAGTACGCCGACCACCGCGCCGCCATGCTCGCCAAGCTGGCCGACCTCGACGCCGAGCAGGCCAAGGCGCTCGACGGGGGCGGCGAGAAGTACGTCCGGCGCCACCGCGACCGGGGCAAGCTCCTCGCGCGGGAGCGCATCGAGCTGCTGCTCGACCCGGACACGCCGTTCCTGGAGCTGTCGCCGCTCGCAGCGTGGGGCAGCGAGTACCCGGTCGGGGCCTCCATGGTGACCGGCATCGGTGTCGTCGAGGGCGTGGAGTGCCTGATCACCGCCAACGACCCGACGGTACGCGGCGGCGCCAGCAACCCCTGGACCCTGAAGAAGGCGTTCCGCGCGCACGAGATCGGCCACGCCAACCGGCTGCCGTCCATCCACCTGGTGGAGTCCGGGGGTGCCGACCTGCCGTCCCAGAAGGAGATCTTCATTCCGGGCGGCGCCCTGTTCAAGCACCTCACGCAGTCGTCGGCGGCCGGAATCCCGACCGTCGCCGTGGTCTTCGGCAACTCCACGGCGGGCGGCGCCTACGTCCCCGGCCTGTGCGACCACGTGATCATGGTCAAGGAGCGCGCGAAGGTGTTCCTCGGCGGGCCGCCGCTCGTGAAGATGGCCACCGGCGAGGAGAGCGACGACGAGTCGCTCGGCGGCGCCGAGATGCACGCCCGCACCTCCGGCCTCGCCGACTACCTCGCCGAGGACGAGCGCGACGCGCTCCGCCAGACCCGCCGCGTCGTCGCCCGCCTCAACTGGCGCAAGGCGCACGCCGACCCGGCCGCCCCCGCCGAGCCGCCCAAGTACGACGCCGACGAACTCCTCGGCATCGTCCCCGGCGACCTGCGCACCCCCTTCGACCCGCGCGAGGTCATCGCCCGCGTCGTCGACGGCTCCGACTTCGACGAGTTCAAGCCCCTGTACGGGACGAGCCTGGTGACGGGCTGGGCGAGCCTGCACGGCTACCCGGTCGGCGTCCTCGCCAACGCGCAGGGCGTGCTGTTCTCGGCGGAGTCGCAGAAGGCCGCCCAGTTCATCCAGCTCGCCAACCAGCGCGACATCCCGCTGCTCTTCCTGCACAACACCACCGGCTACATGGTCGGCAAGGAGTACGAGCAGGGCGGCATCATCAAGCACGGCGCCATGATGATCAACGCGGTGTCGAACTCGAAGGTCCCGCACCTGTCCGTCCTCATGGGCGCCTCCTACGGCGCCGGGCACTACGGCATGTGCGGGCGCGCCTACGACCCCCGCTTCCTGTTCGCCTGGCCCAGCGCCAAGTCCGCCGTCATGGGCCCCCAGCAGCTCGCGGGCGTCCTGTCGATCGTGGCGCGGCAGTCGGCGGCGGCGAAGGGCAAGCCGTACGACGACGAAGCCGACGCGGCCCTGCGCGCGATGGTGGAGCAGCAGATCGAGTCCGAGTCGCTGCCGATGTTCCTGTCGGGGCGTCTGTACGACGACGGCGTGATCGACCCGCGCGACACCCGCACCGTCCTCGGCATCTGTCTGTCCGCGCTGCACACGGCCCCGGTCGAGGGCGCGCGCGGCGGCTTCGGCGTCTTCAGGATGTGAGGAGAGGTGACGGAACCACCCATGATTTCGAAGCTGTTGGTCGCCAACCGGGGCGAGATCGCCTGTCGCGTCTTCCGTACGTGCCGTGATCTCGGCATCGCCACGGTCGCCGTCCACTCCGACGCCGACGCGGACGCACTGCACGTACGCGAGGCCGATGAGGCGGTACGCCTTCCCGGGGCGGCGCCCGCGGAGACGTATCTGCGCGGCGAGCTGATCGTGAAGGCCGCGCAGGCGGCGGGCGCCGACGCGATCCACCCCGGCTACGGCTTCCTGTCCGAGAACGCCTCCTTCGCGCGGGCCGTCACCGACGCGGGACTGGTGTGGATCGGGCCGCCGCCGGAGGCCATCGAGGCGATGGCGTCCAAGACGCGCGCCAAGGAGCTGATGGGCCTCGCGGCACCGGCCGTGGACACGGTCACGGAGGCCGACCTGCCGGTGCTCGTGAAGGCGGCCGCCGGAGGTGGCGGGCGCGGCATGCGGGTCGTACGGGAACTGGACGCCCTGAAGGGGGAGTTGGAGGCCGCACGGGCCGAGGCGGCGAGCGCCTTCGGGGACGGCGAGGTGTTCGTCGAGCCGTACGTCGAGGGCGGGCGGCACGTCGAGGTGCAGGTCATGGCCGACGCGCACGGGACGGTGTGGGCGCTCGGGACGCGCGACTGCACGCTCCAGCGCCGCCACCAGAAGGTCGTCGAGGAGTCCCCGGCACCCGGGCTCTCCGACGAGCAGGTGCGCGACCTGCACGACGTGGCGGTCCGGGCCGCCCGCGCCACCGACTACCGGGGCGCGGGCACCGTCGAGTTCCTGCTCGCCCCCGACGGCACCGCGCACTTCCTGGAGATGAACACCCGCCTCCAGGTCGAACACCCCGTGACGGAAGCCGTGTTCGGCCTCGACCTCGTGGCGCTGCAGATCCGCGTCGCCGAGGGCGAGCCGCTGCCGGGCCCGCAGCCGCCGCCCGCGCACGGCCACGCCGTCGAGGCCCGCCTGTACGCGGAGGACCCGGCGGCCGGATGGGCCCCGCAGACCGGCACCCTGCACCGCGTCGCCGTGCCCGACGGGGTGCGCCTCGACTCCGGCTACGCGGACGGCGACACCGTCGGCGTGCACTACGACGCGATGCTGGCGAAGGTCGTCGCCCACGCGCCGACCCGCGCCGAGGCCCTGCGCAAGCTGGCGGGCGCCCTGGAGCGGACCGTGGTCCACGGCCCGGTCACCAACCGGGACCTCCTCGTGCGCTCCCTGCGCCACCCGGAGTTCGCGGCGGCCCGCATGGACACCTCGTTCTACGACCGGCACCTGCCCACGCTGACCGGCCCCGGCACGGGCCCGGACGTCCGGCACGCCCCGCTGGCCGCCGCACTCGCCGACGCCTGCGGCCGCTCCCGCTTCGGCGGCTGGCGCAACCTCCGCTCCCAGCCCCAGGTCAAGCGGTACCGGACCGTGGCGGACGGCGTCGA
This sequence comes from Streptomyces sp. NPDC041205, assembly GCF_055591765.1. NCBI lineage: Bacteria > Bacillati > Actinomycetota > Actinomycetes > Kitasatosporales > Streptomycetaceae > Streptomyces > Streptomyces sp. NPDC041205. Next base: position 177,442 of record NZ_JBVIZH010000005.1, read on the forward strand.
GCACGAGGTCCGGTACACGCACACGCGAGGCGGCCCGGTCGCCGACGGCGTGCGGGTCGTGCGGGCCGCGCCCGACGCCGTGGTCCTCGAAGCGGACGGCGTGCGGAGGGAGTTCGCCGTGGCGTCGTACGGCGAAGGGCGCGTGTACGTCGGGAACGTGGCCCTCGACGTGCTGCCGTCGCTGCCCGAGCCCACCGTGCGGCAGGAGCCGGGCTCGCTGCTCGCGCCGATGCCGGGGACGGTCCTGCGGGTCGCGGAGGGCCTGGCGGAGGGCGCGCGGGTCGAGGCGGGGCAGCCGGTGGTGTGGCTGGAGGCGATGAAGATGGAGCACCGCGTGGTGGCCCCGGCCGCGGGCGTCCTCGCCGCGCTGCACGCCGTGCCGGGGCGGCAGGTCGAGGTGGGCGCGCTGCTCGCGGTGGTCCAGGAGGACGCGTAGCCGACGGCGGCCCCGCGGGGCGTACGGCCGCGGCGGTTCAGGAAGACGTACAGCTCACTGTGGTCAAGGAAGACGTACAGGAGGAAGAACCGTGAACGCTCCCGTGCTCGAAACCGAGGAACACCAGGCGCTGCGCGCGGCCGTCGCGGCGCTCGGCAAGCGCTACGGCCGCACCTACATGACCCGTGTCGTGCGGGACGAGGGCCACCCCGACGAGCTGTGGGCGGACGCCGCCAAGCTCGGCTACCTGGGGGTGAACCTGCCCGAGGAGTACGGCGGCGGGGGCGGCGGAATCGCCGAACTCTCCATCGTCCTTGAGGAGTTGGGGGCGGCGGGCAGCCCGCTGCTGATGATGGTGGTGTCCCCGGCGATCTGCGGCACCGTGATCGCCCGCTTCGGCACCGAGGCGCAGAAGCAGACGTGGCTGCCGGGGCTCGCCGACGGCAGCCGCACGATGGCGTTCGGCATCACCGAGCCCGACGCGGGCTCCAACTCGCACCGCATCACCACCACCGCCCGCAGGGACGGCGACGACTGGATCCTGACCGGCCGCAAGGTCTTCATCTCCGGCGTCGACATCGCCGACGCGACCCTCGTCGTGGGCCGCACCGAGGACGCCCGCACCGGCAAGCTGAAGCCCTGCCTGTTCATCGTCCCGCGCGACGCGCCGGGCTTCGCCCGCCACCGCATCGACATGGAACTCCAGGCCCCGGAGAAGCAGTTCGAGCTGGTCCTCGACGAGGTGCGGCTGCCCGCCGACGCGCTCGTCGGCGACGAGGACGCCGGGCTGCTCCAGCTCTTCGCCGGGCTCAACCCCGAGCGGATCATGACGGCCGCGTTCTCCCTCGGCATGGCCCGCTTCGCCCTCGCGCAGGCCGTCGCGTACGCCAAGGAACGCAGCGTCTGGAAGTCCCCCATCGGCGCCCACCAGGCCATCGCGCACCCGCTGGCCCAGTCCCACATCGAGATAGAACTGGCCCGCCTGATGATGCAGAAGGCGGCCCGGCTCTACGACGACGGGGACGACCTGGGCGCGGGCGAGGCCGCGAACATGGCGAAGTTCGCGGCGGCCGACGCCTGCGTGAAGGCCGTCGACCAGGCCGTGCACACCCTCGGCGGCAACGGCCTGACGAAGGAGTTCGGGCTCGCCTCGCTGATCGTGGCGTCCCGGGTGGCGCGGATCGCGCCGGTGAGCCGGGAGATGATCCTGAACTTCGTGTCCCACCAGAGCCTCGGCCTGCCCAAGTCCTACTAGGGAGTTCTGATGGAAAACCGGACAGGTCCCGTCCTGGTCTCGGCTCCCGACCGGGGCATCGTCACCCTCACCCTGGACTCACCCGCCAACCGCAACGCGCTCTCGGCGGCCCTCGTGCGCGCACTGGCGGACGCGCTCACCGAGGCGGGCGCGGACGACAGCGTGCGCGCGGTGGTGCTCTGCCACACCGGCACCACGTTCTGCGCGGGCGCCGACCTGCGCGAACCGCCGGACCCGGCGGCGTTCGTGGCGCTGCTCCGGCAGATCGTGGAACTGCCCAAGCCCGTCGTCGCGCGGGTGCGCGGGCATGTCCGGGCGGGCGGGCTCGGGCTGCTCGGGGCCTGCGACATCGTGGTGGCGGGCGGCCCGGACGTGTCGTTCGCGCTGACCGAGGTGCACATCGGGGTCGTACCGGCGGTGATCTCCCTGACACTCCTGCCGCGCCTGGACCCCCGGGCGGCGAGCCGCTACTACCTCACCGGTGAGCGCTTCGGCGGGGCGGAGGCCGCGCGGATCGGCCTGGTCACGGCCTACGCCGGCGCCGACGACGGCGTCGGCGTGGTCCTCGACCCGGTGCTCGAAGGGCTGCGCAAGGCCGCTCCGGGGGCGCTGGCCGACGCGAAGAAACTCGCCACGGCTAGGGTTCTTGACGCATTCGACAAGGAAGCGGACGCCCTCGTCGCCCTCTCCGCCCACCGCTTCGGCTCCGCCGAGGCCAAGGAGGGGATGGAGGCGTTCCTCGAACGACGGGAGCGTTCATGGGCGCTGTGACCGAGGACGACCGCGCGCCCAAGCAGGACCGCAGCCGGGTCACCCGGCAGCGGCTCCTGGAGGCGGCCGTGGCCTGTCTGGCCGAGCACGGCTGGGCGGGCTCGACGGTGTCCGTGGTCGCGGAGCGGGCCGGGGTGTCGCGGGGCGCCGCCCAGCACCACTTCCGCACCCGCGAGGAACTGTTCACGGCAGCCGTCGAGTACGTCGCCGAGGAACGGTCGGCCGCGCTGCGCGGGCTGTTCCCCGAGGGCGCGGCGGCCGGGGCCGATCGGACCGCTGTCGTCGCGGCCCTCGTCGACCTGTACACCGGGCCGCTGTTCCGGGCCGCCCTGCAGCTGTGGGTCGCCGCCTCCAACGAGGTCCAACTGGGCCCGAGGGTCGCCGAGTTGGAGGCTCGTGTCGGCCGGGAGACGCATCGCATCGCGGTGGAGCTGCTCGGCGCCGACGAGAGCGTGCCCGGCGTGCGGGAGACCGTCCAGGGGCTCCTCGACATGGCGCGCGGCCTCGGCCTCGCGAACCTCCTCACGGACGACGGGGGTCGGCGCAAGCGGGTCGTGGTGGAGTGGGGGCGCCTGGTGGACGAGGCGCTGCGCTGAGCCTTCCCCGACCCCGCCCCTTCCCGAAACCGGGGCTCCTGCTGTATTTCAGCCCCTCCGGCGTTTGAGGAGCGGGGTCTGGGGCGGAGCCCCAGTTTCGGGAGGGGGTGGGATTGGGGAGCCCCCGGCAGGGCCCCCACCCCACCCACCCCTCAGCCCTTGAGGTTGTCGTACCCGCCGATCTCCTGCGGCCCCCGCGCGGCCGGCCCGACGTAGCGCGCGGACGGCCGCACCAGGCGCCCGGTCCGCTTCTGCTCCAGGATGTGCGCCGACCAGCCCGCGGTGCGGGCGCAGGTGAACATCGAGGTGAACATGTGCGCGGGAACCTCGGCGAAGTCGAGGACGATGGCCGCCCAGAACTCCACGTTCGTGGCGAGGACGCGGTCCGGGCGCCGGGCGTGCAGCTCGTCGAGGGCCGCCTTCTCCAGCGCCTCGGCGACCTCGAAGCGGGGTGCGCCCAGCTCACGGGCGGTGCGGCGCAGGACGCGGGCGCGCGGGTCCTCGGCGCGGTAGACGCGGTGCCCGAAGCCCATCAGGCGTTCGCCCTTGTCGAGGGCGCGCTTGACGTAGGCGACGGCGTCGCCGGTGCGCTCGATCTCCTCGATCATGCCGAGGACGCGGGAGGGCGCCCCGCCGTGCAGCGGCCCCGACATGGCGCCGACCGCGCCGGACAGGGCGGCGGCCACGTCGGCGCCGGTGGAGGCGATGACGCGGGCGGTGAACGTGGAGGCGTTCATGCCGTGCTCGGCGGCGGACGTCCAGTAGGCGTCGACGGCCTGGACGTGACGCGGGTCGGGCTCACCGCGCCAGCGCCGCATGAAGCGCTCCACTACGGTCTCGGCCTTGTCGATCTCGCGCTGCGGAACCATCGGCAGGCCCTGGCCGCGCGCGGACTGGGCTACGTAGGAGAGGGCCATGACGGCGGCGCGGGCCAGGTCGTCGCGGGCCTGGGCCGCGTCGATGTCCAGGAGCGGGCGCAGGCCCCAGACGGGGGCGAGCATGGCGAGCGCGGACTGGACGTCGACGCGGATGTCACCGGAGTGCACGGGGATCGGGAACGGCTCGGCCGGGGGCAGCCCGGGGTCGAAGGCGCCGTCGACGAGCAGGCCCCAGACGTTGCCGAAGGAGACGTTGCCGACCAGGTCCTCGATGTCGACGCCCCGATAGCGCAGGGCACCGCCTTCCTTGTCCGGTTCGGCGATCTCCGTCTCGAACGCGACGACTCCCTCAAGTCCGGGTACGAAGTCGGACATCAGGCGGCTCCTCATGATGTGGGCGACACGGTGTGTACGGCGATGTGTGTACGACTGGCATGTGTGCGACCCGAGGCCTTGGCTCTGGGGTCGGGGTAACCCGGTGATGCCCCGCGCGGCCGGAGGTCACCCAACCGACACGGCTTCGGAACGATAACCCTTGGTGCCACCCTTGGCACTAGACCGCGGCACCCAGTGCCACACATCACCTCCAGGTGGGTCCGTGCGCCCGCCGACTGCCGCTGTGGGGCGAGGTGTTCGTATACGGCAAGATGACCGCGTGACCGACTTCCGTGCCACCGCCCCCGACGCGGCCGGGCCTGCCGCTTCCGGCCTCGGCGGCGCCCTTTCCGACGTGGCCGCCATGCGGGCGCAGTACCGCGCCGACGGCATCGCCGAGGCCGACTTCCCCGCCGATCCCGTCGAACAGTTCGGGCACTGGTTCGCGGCCGCGGCCGCCGAGGCCGCCGCCGAGGACGGGGTGATCAGGGAGCCGAACGCCATGGTCGTGTCGACCGCCGACGCGCAGGGGCGGCCCAGCTCCCGCACGGTGCTCCTCAAGGGCTATGACGCGCGGGGTTTCGTCTTCTACACCAACTACGAGTCCCGCAAGGCCCGGGACATCGACGCCAACCCGCATGTCTCGCTGCTCTTCCCCTGGCATCCGATGGCCCGGCAGGTGATCGTCGCCGGTACGGCGGAGCGGATCGGGCGGGACGAGACCGTGCGGTACTTCCGGGGGCGGCCGCACGGCTCGCAGCTCGGCGCCTGGGCCAGCGCGCAGTCGTCCGTGCTCGCGTCCCGGGACGAACTCGATGCCGCGTACGCGGAGTTGGCGGCGCGCTATCCCGAGGGCGAGCAGGTCCCGGCCCCGCCGAACTGGGGCGGCTACCGCGTCACCCCGCTGACGGTCGAGTTCTGGCAGGGCCGCACGAACCGGCTGCACGACCGCCTCGTCTACGGCCGTGCCACGCCGGAGACGCCCTGGACCCTGCAACGCCTCAGCCCCTGACCGGGCGGCGCGGCCTAGCGGGGCGGGCGGTGCCGGGCTCCGGTGGGGCCGGCGGTGGGCCGGGCTCCGGCGGGGCTAGGACCCCGCAAGGACTCCGTCCAGGAACGGCTCGATCGCCTGGCGCCAGCCTTCCGGCTGGTCGTAGTGGACGAGGTGGCCCGCGTCGGGCACTTCCGCGTACGCCCCGCGGGGCAGGACGCGGACCATCTCCTGGGACTCGGCCCGGCCCAGCTCGCCGTCGAGCCCGCGCACGACGAGCGCGGGGCACTGGACCTGCACCAGCTCCTCCCAGTGCGCGTCGTACACCCAGGTCTCCCGGGACTTCAGCATCTGCGCGGGGTCGAAGACGGGCCGCCAGCCGTCCTCGCCCTCGGCCATGACCTCGGAGAAGAACGCCCCGCGCGAGGGGTTCGGCCGCTCCACCCACGGATCGTCCTCGCCGAACCACTTCCGCACGTCCCCGAGCGTCGCGAACGGCACCGGCCACGACTTGAACCAGTCCTCCCACTCCCGCTGGGAGGCGGCCCCGAGGGCCGACGCGCGCATGTCGCAGATGATCAGGCCCCGGACCAGGTCCGGGCGGCGCGCGGCGAGCTGCCAGGCGGTGAGCGCGCCCATGGAGTGCCCGATGAGCACGGCGGGCGCGAGGCCGAGCTGCTCGAGGGCGGCCTCGGCGTCGTCCACGTACGCCTCGCGGTCGTACGGTCCTTCGGCCGGCTTGTCGCTCTGGCCGTGGCCCCGCTGGTCGAGCGCCACCGCGCGGTGCCGCTCGGAGAGCCAGCGTGCCGTGCCCGCCCAGTGCGAGGCCCGGCCCATCAGGCCGTGCAGTAACAGCACTCCGCCCGGGGGCGAGTCGGCCTCCCTGGATTTGGGAGGGTCGGCGTACTCCCAAGCGGCGAGGCTCACGCCGCCCGCGCCGGTCACGTCGATGCGCCGCACCATGGTCCCAGGCACCCCCCTTGACTCCGCTCGGGTTGTTCACTCACGCACCCCGGCACGCTATCGAACTCTCATTCGGCACCGGCCGTCTTGCCGCCAACACCCCTCGTTCGGGTGACCATGCTCAAGGATTGACCGCCGCCGCCGAGGGGAGATCTTCAACGGGGGGCGGGCCGCTAGGGGAAGCCGGTCCGAGGGGGGTGACCCTGGGAGCTCGGGGCTCCGGGTCAGCACAGGGGAGGACAGGCCCCGGCGCTCAAGGGCGCCGGGGCCCTCTGTGTGCGCGGAGCGCGAAGCACCGCGCCCAGCGCGCCCCTGTTCACCTGCCGGGCACATCGTCTGTCCCCTCTCCGACCGCCCCGGTGCCGACGCGGTCAAGAGCCCTCAGGTCATATGCCTCACGCGACAGCCTCGCACGCAAACCGGCTCGGCGCTGCGATTCGGCACACTGAATCTTGGACTCCGGCGGGTCTCGGACTCACCTCAACTGCACCTGAGGTAACGGGAGTTGACGCCAGTGACGAGACCCGCCGGGGTCCGGAGCCGGGCGCGGTCAGCGCTTGGCGACGAACACGTGCGACGCCACGTCGGCCGCCAGCTCGGCGGCCTCGCCGCTGCTGCCCACGAGTACCCCCCCGGCGGACTCCGTCACGCTCACGACCGAGCCGGGTTGCACGCCCGCGCGCCGGAGCGTGTACATCAGCTGGGCGTCCGTCTGGATCGGCTCGCCGATCCGGCGCACCACGACCGTCTTGCCGTCCGTGCCCGGGTCGAGGTCGATCAGGGAGACCATGCCCTCGTCCAGGAACGGGTCGGCGCCGTCCTTCTCGCCCAGCTCCTCCAGGCCCGGGATCGGGTTGCCGTACGGCGACTCGGTGGGGTGGCGCAGCAGCTCCAGGACGCGGCGCTCCACCGCCTCGCTCATCACGTGCTCCCAGCGGCAGGCCTCGGCGTGCACCTGCTCCCACTCCAGGCCGATCACATCGACCAGGAGACATTCGGCGAGGCGGTGCTTGCGCATCACGCGCGTGGCGAGACGACGGCCCTCCTCGGTCAGCTCCAGGTGCCGGTCGCTGGCGACGGCCACCAGGCCGTCGCGCTCCATGCGCGCCACCGTCTGGCTCACCGTCGGACCGCTCTGGTCGAGCCGCTCGGCGATCCTGGCGCGCATGGGGACGACACCCTCCTCCTCCAGTTCGAGGATGGTGCGCAAATACATCTCAGTGGTGTCAATAAGCCCCGACATGGGTGCCCCTCAGATTTCGCTCGTGCGCTGGCCCTGCCCTCAATTCTGACGCATACCACTGACAACCGGGTTGCGCCGGGAAAAGAGGAGGCCCAGGGCCGTATTGACAGGGCGCTGGTCCAGACCGCACCGTGATCCGCGACACGACGGGACGACGGCGGGACGAAGGGGTTTCGCGGATGAGCGACGGCATGCGTGACGGCGGGACCGGTGCGACCGGCGGCGCGGGCGCGCCCGGCGACCACGACCTCGCCGGGCGGTACCTGGACGCCGCCATCGGCCTCCTGCAGCGCGTACGCGACGAGGAGGCGGGCCGCATCACCGCCGCGGGCGAGCTGATCGCCGACGCCGTCGCCGCGGACGGGCGCCTCTTCGCCTTCGGCGCGGGCCACTCCTCGCTCGCCGCCCAGGACGTCGTCTACCGCGCGGGCGGCCTCGCCCTGATGAACCTGCTCTCCGTGCCCGGTGTCGTCGGCGTCGACGTGATGCCCGCGACGCTCGGCTCGGCCCTGGAGCGCGTGGACGGGCTCGCGGGCGCCGTCCTCGACTCCAGCCCGGCCCGGTCCGGCGACGTACTCGTGATCATCTCGCTGTCCGGGCGGAACTCGCTGCCCGTGGAGATGGCCATGAACGGCCGCGCCCTCGGCCTGAAGGTCATCGGCGTGACCTCCGTGGCGTACGCCACCGAGACGAGGTCCCGGCATGTCTCGGGGACCTTCCTCAAGGACCACTGCGATCTCGTCCTCGATTCCAAGATCGCCGTGGGGGACGCGGAGCTTGCTCTCGACTCCGTGGACGCGCCCTTCGGGCCCGCGTCCACGATGGTCGCCAGTGCGCTCATGCAGGCCGTGATGGCCACGGCGGCCGCCGCGCTGGCTGAGCGGGGGATTCAGCCGCCCTTGCTGCGGTCCGCCAATGTCGACGGGGGCCATGACTGGAACGGGCGGGTCTTCTCCGAGTACGGGGATCGGATTTTCTACCGGCACTGAGGGCTCCGCTGGGTGGGGTGTGTTTTGTCCGCGGGGTGGTGGGGGCCGGTCGCGCGGTTCCCCGCGCCCCTTCGGGGCGCGCCCTCGTCGGGGCCTTGCGGGAACCGCACGCTGACCCGGAGGCCGCCCCCCGCCCCGTTCGCCTCCGCCTCCGCCGTGCCCCCGTGTGCCCTCGCTATCGCCGTCACTATCGACAGGCCCAGGCCCGCGCCCTCGCCGCGCGCGTGGGTGCGGGGGCGCAGGCGGTGGAACGGCTCGAAGAGGTGGGTGACCGTGTCGGGCGGGACGGCGGGGCCGGTGTTGGTGACCGTGATCGTGTCGGAGGTCGTGGTCACCTCGGCGTGGCCGCCGGGGACGTTGTGGCGTACGGCGTTCGCGACCAGGTTGTGCACCAGGCGTTCCAGGAGCACGCCGTCGCCGTGGACGGTGAGCGGCTCGGCCCGCACGGTGACCGTGACGTCGTGGTGGGCGGCCTCCTCGGCGAGCGCCCGGGCCACGCCGTGCGCGGTGACGTCGAGGGCGACGGTTTCGTGCCCGCCGTGCCCGCCGTGCCCCGCGCCCCCGCCCCCCTGCTCCGTCGTGGCGAGCAGCAGCAGGCCCTCGATGAGGTGCTCGCTGTCGTCGGCGACGGAGATGAGCTTCGTACGGATGCGGGCGACGTGCTCGGGCGGCGGGTCCCCGGCGAGCCCGATCTCGGCGGCGGCCCGCTGCACGGCCAGGGGCGTACGCAGTTCGTGCGCCGCGTTGGCCGCGAACCGCTGCTGCGCGCCCACCAGCCGCTCGATGCGGTCGAGCATCGCGTCGAAGGTGTCGGCTAGCTGCTTCAGCTCGCCCGGGGGAGCGTCGAGGGCGATGCGTTCGTGCAGGTTGGAGCCGGACAGGCGGCGCGCGCTCTCGGTGATCACGGCGACGGGCCTGAGCACCCGCCCCGCCATCCACCAGGCCAGGGCGATGGACAGGACGGTGTACGCGGCCAGGACGATCACGGACACCGAGAGCAGCCGGCCGAGCGCGGCCTCCCCGGCGGCGTCGCTGACCCGCGTCACCGCCTGCGCCGGGACCGTGTCGGCGGGGAGCAGGGGCCGCGCGGGCACGGCCACGCCCGCCGTCGGCTGGATCGCCCACGGCGGGCCGAAGTAGTCCCGGTCCATCCGGGTCCCGGGCACGGCCGTGGTGACCGCCGTGCTGATCGACGAGTACAGGCCCTGCCGCACGAGGACGTACACGACACCCGTGAGCAGCGCCCCGGCCAGGACGAGCAGGACGCCGTAGAGCACGGTCAGCCGGACCCGCTCGCCGCGCATGCCGAGGCCGCGGGGCGCGCCGGGCCGACGGGGGGCGCCCCGCGCGCGGAGGGTGCCGAACACGCGGAGGCGGTGGCCGCCGGGCAGGCGGGGCACGGCGGACGCGCCCGCGCCCGGGGCGGCGGGCCTCACAGCGCCACTCCCGAGATCCGGTATCCCGCCCCCGGCACCGTCTCCACCACCCCCGGCTCCCCGAGCTTCGCGCGGAGCTTGGAGAGGGTGACGGACGGCGTTGGTGCGGTAGCTGGTGTCCTCCTCCCAGACCTGTTCGATCAGGTCCTCGCCGCTGACCACGGCGCCGTCGGCGCGAAGCAGCGCCTCCAGGACGGCGAACTCCTTGCGGGACAGCGACAGGTGGCGGCCGTCGCGGCTGGCCTGGCGGCGCGCGGTGTCCAGGACGACGCCCGCCCGCTCGATGACCGGCGGCAGCGCGGGACGGGCGCGCCGCCCGAGGGCGAGGACCCGGGCGAGCAGCTCGTCGTACGCGAACGGCTTGGTCAGGTAGTCGTCGGCGCCGAGCCCGAGGCCCGCGACCCGGTCGCGCACCGTGCCCGCCGCCGTGAGCATCAGGACACGGGTGAGCAGGCGCTGGCGCACGACACGGCGGCACACCTCGTCGCCGTGCACGCCGGGCAGGTCCCGGTCGAGGACGAGGACGTCGTACTCGCCGAGCTGGAGCTTGCGCAGCGCGGTCAGGCCGTCCGCCGCCACGTCGACCGCGAGCGCGTCGCGGCGCAGCCCGACGGCGATCATCTCGGCCAGGAATTCCTCGTCCTCCACCAGCAGTACGCGCATGTCGCCCTGTGTACCCGAGGGCCACCTTTCGCCGGTGTAAAGGTTTGCCGTGAGAGAGACGAAACCCCGCTTCCCCCGAACCTGGGCCGGGACACCACCGGACACCACCGGACACCAGGGGAAGCCATGACCTCACGTACGCGCACCACGTCACGTACCCGTACGCACACGCGCTCCGCCGCGCTCGCCGCCGCGGCCGCCCTCGCGCTCTTCGCGACCGCCTGCTCCGGCGGGGGCGACGGGGGCGACGGGGGCGACGGCAAGAAGGACACCGGCGGCAAGGAGAACGCCGCAGACAAGGCCTTCAAGGAGCGCGAGTGCCTGCGCAAGCACGGCCTGAAGGTCCCCGAGCCGAAGTCGGGCCAGGACGGCAACGGCATCACGATCGGCGGGGACCTCAGCAAGGAGAAGATGCAGAAGGCCCTCAAGGAGTGCACCGGCAAAGGTCCGGGCTCGGCGGGCGGCGGCGTCTCGCAGGCCGACAAGGACAAGATGGTCAAGTACGCGCAGTGCATGCGCAAGAACGGCTTCAACATGCCGGACCCGGAGTTCAAGGACGGCATGGCGCGCGCGATGCCCGCTCCGAAGGGCGCCGAGATGAAGAAGATGGAGAAGGCCGCCAAGGCGTGCAAGGGCATCGTCGGATGAGGCGGCGCACGGCAGTCGTCTCGACAGTCGTCGCTCTGCTCGCGGTCACCGGCGCCGGGGTCGCGGTCACCGGAATCGGTGGTTCCGGCGGCGGTGGCGGGTCGACGCGGAGCGCGGACATGCCGCCCGCCACCGCGGCCGTCGAGCGCGGCGACCTCAGCAGCGGCACCCAGGTCGACGGCACCCTCGGCTACGCCAAGGAACGCAAGGTCAACGCGGGCGGCGCGGGCATCCTCACCCGCACCCCCGGCACGGGCGACACCATCCGGCGCGACGGCCGCCTGTACGAGGTCAACGGCGTGCCCGTCCGCCTGATGTACGGCACCGTGCCCATGTACCGCACCCTCAAGCCGGGCTCCGAGGGCGAGGACGTACGGCAGCTGGAACTGAACCTCCAGGCGCTCGGGTACGCGGCCGGGCTCGCCGTCGACGACGAGTACACGGCGGGGACGGCGGCCGCCGTGAAGCGCTGGCAGAAGGCGCACGAGCGGCGGCAGACCGGGCGGGTCGAGCCCGGCGACATCGCCTTCTCGCCGTCCGCGGTGCGCGTGAAGTCCGTGGCCGCGGCGGTCGGCGACCAGGTGGCGCCCGGCCGGCCGGTGCTCACGACGACCGCGTCCGAGCGCGTCGTGCGGTTCCAGCTCGACGTGTCCGACGGGAAGCTGGCGAAGGTCGGCACGAAGGTCGAGGTGTCGCTTCCGGACGGCTCGACGGCGTCCGGCCGCGTCGCCGCCGTCGGCCGGACCGCGAAGCCCGGCGACGACCCGTCCGACAAGACCCCGAAGATCCCGGTGACGGTGTCCTTCAACGATCCCTCGGACGTCCGCGGCTTCGACCAGTCCCCGGTCACCGTGAACCTCACCGGCGAGACCCGCGAGGGCGTCCTCTCCGTCCCCGTCAACGCCCTCCTCGCCCTGCCCGGCGGCGGCTACGGCGTCCAGGTCGTCGCCGGGGGCAAGGCCCGCCAAGTCCGCGTGAAGCTCGGCATGTTCGGCTCGGGCCGGGTCGAGGTGAGCGGCGGGGGGCTGCGGGCGGGGATGAAGGTCGGGGTGCCGAAGATATGAGCGCGCGGCGTGCGGAGAGCACGTACGAGAAGTACGCAGAGCACGGGGAGGGGGCGCCGGGAGGCCGCGACCGCCCCGGTCCCCGGCCGGTCGTCCGCCTCACCGGAGTCACCAAGGAGTACCCGGGCGGTGTCGCCGCCCTGCGCGGAGTCGACCTCGACGTCAAGGAGGGCGAACTCCTCGCCATCGTCGGCCCGTCGGGCTCGGGCAAGTCGACGCTGCTGCACATCGTCGGCACGCTGGACCGGCCGACGGCGGGGACGGTGGAGATCGCCGGGCACGACGTGGCGTCCCTGTCGGACCGCAGCCTGTCCGCGCTGCGCGCCCGCCGCATCGGCTTCGTCTTCCAGGCCTTCCACCTCGTCCCCGGCGTCAGCGCCCGCGACAACGTGGCCGAGGGCCTGCTCTACTCCGGCCTGCCGCGCGCCGTGCGCAGGGCCCGCGCCGCCGAGGCCCTGGACCGCGTCGGCCTCGCCGACCGGATGCGGCACCGGCCGCACGAGCTGTCCGGCGGCCAGAAGCAGCGCGTCGCCATCGCCCGCGCGGTCGTCGGCGAGCCGGACCTGCTGCTCGCCGACGAACCCACCGGAGCGCTCGACTCCGCCTCCGGCGAGGCGGTCATCGAACTCCTCCACGGCCTCAACTCCGAGGGCGCGACGATCGCCGTCATCACGCACGACGGACAGATCGCCGACCGGCTGCCCCGACAGGTGCGGATCCGCGACGGCCGGGTGGTGCACGACGGCGGCCGCGCGGTCCAGGACGTACCAGCACAGGGAGCCGTGGCGCGATGACCGCTGACCGTACGCAGCCAAGGCGGCTGCGCGCCGCCCGGCTGAGCCCCCGCGACATCGCCCACGTCGGCGCGTCCGGGCTGCGCAGCCGCCCGATGCGCGTGGTCCTGTCCGCGCTCGGCATCGCGATCGGCATCGCCACGATGGTCGCGGTGGTGGGCGTCTCGGCCTCCAGCAAGGCCCAACTCCTCGAAAAACTCGACAAGCTGGGTACGAACATGCTGGTGGCCGCGCCCGGGGAACCGCTGTTCTCCGGCGAGGAGCCGAAGCTGCCGAAGGACGCGGTGGGGCGGGTGTCCCGGATCGAGGGCGTCGAGGACGTCGGGGCCACCGGCGACATCGACCGCACGGTGCGGCGCAGCGAGAAGATCCCCGAGGGCGAGACCGGCGGCATCGCCGTCAAGGCGGCCACGGAGGACCTCCTGAAGGTCCTGCGCGGCCGCACGGCGAGCGGCACCTGGCTGAACGCGGCCAACGCCCGCTATCCCTCGATCGTCCTCGGCCATGTCGCCGCCCGGCGCCTCGGCATCACCTCGCCGGGGCAGCAAGTGTGGGTGGACGACCGGTACTTCACGGTCATCGGCATCCTCGCGCCGCTGCCGCTCGCGCCCGACGTCGAGCGCTCGGCGCTCACCGGATGGGCCGCGGCGAAGTCGCTGCTCGGCTTCGACGGGCACCCGACGTCGCTGTACGAGCGCTCGGCGGACGACGCCGTGCACGACGTGCGCGCGCTGCTCGCCGCGTCGATCTCGCCCGAGAGCCCGCGCGACGTGCAGGTCACCGATCCGTCGGCGGCGCTCCAGGCCAAGGCCGACACGGAGGGCGCGTTCTCCACGCTGCTCCTCGGCCTCGGCGGCATCGCCCTGCTCGTGGGGGGCGTCGGCGTGGCCAACACCATGATCATCTCGGTCCTCGAGCGCCGCTACGAAATCGGCCTGCGCCGCTCCCTCGGTGCCACCCGCGGCCAGATCCGCATCCAGTTCGTCACCGAGTCCCTGATGCTGTCCGGCCTCGGCGGGCTTGCGGGCGTCGCGCTCGGCGCGGTGGCGACGGCCGCGTACGCGGCGTCCGGGGAGCTGCCCTGGGTGGTCCCCCTGTGGTCGGTGACGGCAGGCTTCGGCGCGACCTTGGCGATCGGCACGGTGGCGGGCTTGTACCCCGCGGTACGGGCGGCACGGCTGTCGCCGACGCTGGCGTTGCACGCGGCGTAGGCGTGGCCCGGCTGGGAGCTCCCCAGTCCCGCCCCTTTCCCGAAACCATGGGCTCCGCCCCTGGACCCCGGGGGTGGGTGTCCCGTCCGGCTGGGCCGGGGCCCCGCCGAATCGGCGCTCCGCGCCTCGTCCTCAAACGCCGGACGGGCTGAAACTTCGCCGGACGGGCTGAAACTCCGCGGGACGGGCTGAAACTTCGCCGGACGGGCTGAAACTCTGCGGACGGGCTGAAACTTCGCCGGACGGGCTGAAACTCTGCGGGGCGGGCTGAAACTCCGCGGGCGGGCCGAAACTTCGCGGGGCGGGCTGAAACGCAGCCGCACATGCCCACCCGCCCCGGCAACTTTCCAGCCCGTCCGGCGCTTGAGGACGAGGCGCGGAGCGCCGACAAGCGGGGGTCCGGGGGCGCAGCCCCCGGTTTCGGAGAAGGGGCGGGACTGGGGCGCCCCCGCGAGGACCTACCCCCGCACCCCCGCCAGATCCAGCGCCGCCGCAACCCTCGCGGCCACACTCTCCGCATACGCGGCGTCGGCCCGCTCGAACTGGGCCCGGGCCGCCCCCCGAAGAAAGGTGACCACCCCGAGGGTCCGCCCCCGGCTGCGGAGCACGGCGCACAGCGCGTGGACGGACGACTCGGGCCACTGCCGGGCTAGGGCCCACTCCCGGGCCCGCCCGGGATCGGCGGTGGCCGCGGTGGCCCGCACCGACCCGACACGCTCGACGCACTGCGACGCGGGGTGCCCCTCCAAGTACCGCAGCGGCAACCGCGCCTTGCCCGCGGGCTGACAGGGCCCGGGCGCCCCGGCCGGGGTGACGGCGGCCCGGACGAGCCGCAGCTGGGGCTCCTCGCTCTCGACCACGTCGACCAGGGCGTGGTCGGCGAACCCGGCGAGGGCGAAGTCGAGCTGGACGGTGGCCGCCTCCATGGGGTCCTCGCACTCGGCGGCGGCCCGCGCGGCCCGGTGCAACTGCTGCGACCGGAAGCGCAGCTGGGCCGCCTCCGCCTCCGTCTGCTTGGCCTCGGTGACGTCGAGGAACAGCCAGCCGACGCCCAGCGGCACGGGCTCCTCGGCGAGCGGCGAACCGAGCCGCAGGAACCCGCTGCGCCAGCAGCGCCGCTCCGGCTCGCCGCCGTCCCCCCGGACGGCCAGCCACATCTCCGCCGGGGCGGGCGGCGAGCCCTCCGCGAGCACGTGCGTGAGGGCGCTCTCCAACTCCTCGACGCCCTGGGAGAGGACCTCGCCGAGCGGCCGCCCGAGGAGCGCCGTGCGCCCCATGCCGAGGGCCCGCGCGGCGTGCGCGTTCACCACGGCGGGCCGCAGATCGGCGTCGACGAGCACCACGCCCCACGAGGCGTTGTCGAACAGCGCCTCGCTCAGGGCGATGGACCGCTCCAGGTCGATCTGGGTGTGCACCTCGCTGAAGGCGCAGTACACCCCGCTCGGCTTGCCGTCGCCGCCGCGCACGGACGAGGTCTGCGTCCGCACGAGCACCCGCCCGCCGTCCTTGGTCAGGAGCGCGAACTCGTCGACCTGCCGCCCCGGCGCGTGCATGGCGGAAAGCAGCCGCCCCTCGACGTCCTCGGCGTCGGCGCTGCGCACCGCCCAGCCGGCGAACCCGCGCCGCCCGACCGCCTCCGCGGCCGACCAGCCGAGGATCCGCTCCGCCTCGCGGTTCCAGTGCGTCACGACCCCGTCGGCGTCGAACGCGCACAACGCGGCGTCCATCCCGTCGAGCAGCGCCGCGAGCAGTTCGGCGCCGCCGGGCTCGGGCTCCTCGGGGCCCAGTTCGTCGGTGGTTCCGCTCTGTCGGGAAGCACTCACCCGGACCCCCCTGCAGGCTGTGTCCTCGTAGTCAGATCATTCAACTTGAACGTGACGCAGCCCACAGTAAGTTCCCGGAAGTTGAGGCAAATCGTTGCCGTACCAAGGTCTCAGAAAAACAGTTGAACGGCTCGGGCGGGCTTCCTAGGGTGGGTGTCACTTCGGAGAGGAGGTGGTTCGGCAGATGTATGAATACCGGACGGAAGAGGTGGCTGCGGGCTAGCGGCCCGCCACCACACTGAGTGCGGTGCCGGACCAGCGTGCGATACGGGCACGCAGCCGGCCGTAATTCCAAGCAGTCACCCGACCCGCGAGCCGCCGGTACGTCCGGCCGGCTTCCCCGGCCTCACGGCAGGGGAACCACGGCTCGCGGGTCGCTCCGTGTCCGGGACGGGATCTGGAACCGGGATCCGGGAGCTGGGAGCCACGCCCGCGCCCTCGGGAGCCACGCTCGCGCCCCCCCAGGAGCCCCCTCCTCACCTCACCCCTTGCTCACCGCCGCCAGGATCTCCGGCAGCCGCCGCGCCACCCGCGGCGCCGCGATCCGCAGGCCCGCCGCCGTGACGGCGGCCCCGTAGGCCGCGCCGAGGGGCAGCAGGACCCAGCTCCAGGAGCCGTGGCCGGCGGTGTGCAGCCAGATGGTGAAGGCAAGGACGGGCGCGCAGAGCACGGCGGCGGCGATCATCCCGCCGAAGATGGAGATCCAGGCGAGGCCCGCCTGGCCGGGGGCGACGTTCTTGTGGCCCTGCTGCGGAATGGAGTAGGGGAAGCGGGCCGACGACCAGGCGCCGGTGGTCAGCATGGCGCCGAGGAGCGCGAAGGACAGGCCGAGCGCCTCCGGCAGGGCGCGCCACTCGCCGAGGAGCACCGCCGTCAGGACGGTGACGAGGGTCGCGTACGGCAGCGTGATCACGAGCAGGGCGAGCGCGCGGGCCCGCAGCTCCTCGTACGCGTCCCGGGTCGAGGAGATCGTCATCGCGACCATCCAGAACGCGGACGTGTCCTGCCCGAACTGGTTGTACATCTGGATGCCGAGCATCCCGGCGGCGAAGCACGCGAAGTAGAGGGAGCCGGTGCCCTGGAGGGCGTTGAAGAGGGGCACGATCAGGCCGATGGCCAGGGACGTCACCCAGGCGGCCTTGGTCTTGGGATCGCGCCAGACATAGCGGAGGGTGCGCTCCATGACGGGGCCGGTGCGGCCCGCGGGGAGCAGGGCGAAGAGGCCGCCGGTGGTGCCGCGGCGCTTGCGGGACGGCTCCGCCGCGGCGAGCGTGGAGCCGTCGGGCGCGGTCATCAGGCGGGTGAGGCTGCGCTGCCAGAGGTGCAGGAGCAGGACGAGGGCGGCGCCGGACAGGGCGAGTTGGGCGGCCGCCGTGGCGTACCGCGCCTCGCTGGTGGCGTGCACCGCCGAGAGCGCCGACGACGGCGGGATCCAGCCGAGCACGTCCGCCGCCGGGTCCAGCTCGCCGAGGCCCGCGTCCGACGAACCGAGCCGCTGCGCACCGAAGTTGACGACCTGCGCGCCGACGGCGATGACGAGTCCGCTCAGGACGGCGAGGTCGCGGCCCTTGCGGCTGGTCAGCAGGCGGATGTTGGCGGCGGCGACGGCCCGCGCGAGCGCCACGCAGACGAGCAGCGTCAGCGGTACGGCGACGACGCCCACGGCGACCGCCGCCCCGCCGTCCGCCACCGCGACGACCGCGCCGAGCGCCAGACAGAGCGTGAACAGCGGCCCGATGCCGACGAGCGAGGCGACCAGGAGGGCGCGCACGAGGGGCCGCGGGCGCAGCGGCAGCATCACCAGACGGGTGGGGTCCAGGGTCTCGTCGCCGCTGGGGAAGAACAGCGGCATCACGGCCCAGCCGAGCGCGAGGACCGCGACGAGGATGACCGACACGGTGGCGGCGTGCTCGTTGCCGCGCAGCAGGATCAGGCCGAGGAGCTGGAGCGCGGCGAACAGGAGCGCGACGACGGCGGACGCCACGTACGCGGCGCGGCGGCCGGAGGACTGGCGCAGGCCGTTGCGCAGCAGGGACAGCTTCAGGCGTACGAAGACGGGGGTCAGGCCGGTGCTGGGGGCCGCGGCGGTGGCCGTCATCGGGCGCCGCCGCCCAGCCAGTCGAGGTCCGAGCCCGCGTCGCGGCCGTTCGCGCCGACGAGTTCGAGGAACGCCTCCTGGAGCGTCGCCGCGTCGCCGCGGACCTCGGCGAGGGGGCCCTGGGCGCGGATGCGGCCCGCCGCGATCACGGCGACCCAGTCGCACAGGGACTCCACCAGCTCCATCACATGGCTGGAGAAGACCACCGTCGCCCCGGAGGTGGTGTAGCGCTCCAGGACGCCGCGGATGGTCTGCGCGGAGACCGGGTCGACGCCCTCGAACGGCTCGTCGAGGAACAGCACTTCCGGGTTGTGCAGCAGGGCCGCCGCCAGGCCGATCTTCTTGCGCATGCCGGTGGAGTAGTCGACGACCAGCTTGTGCTGCGCGCCCGCGAGGTCCAGTACGTCCAGGAGCTGGGTGGCCCGTTTGTCGACCTCGTCGCCGGGCAGGCCACGCAGCCTTCCCGTGTACGCGAGGAGTTCACGGCCGGACAGGCGCTCGAACAGGCGCAGGCCCTCGGGGAGTACGCCGATGCGGGCCTTGACCTCGGCGGGGTCCCGCCAGACGTCGTGGCCGACGACCTCCACCGTGCCCTGGTCGGGGCGGAGGAGGCCGGTGACCATGGAGAGGGTGGTGGTCTTGCCCGCGCCGTTCGGGCCGACGAGGCCGATGAACTTGCCCGCGGGGAGGGTGAGGTCGATGCCGGCCACGGCGAGTTGCTGGCCGAAGGCCTTCCACAGGTTGTGTACGCGCACCGCTGCCGCGGGCGTTTCCGTCGCGTCGGCCACCGTTGCCCCTTTTTCCTCGCCGTCGTCCTGTGTGCGCACGATACGTCGGCTCGGGGGGCCTTGGACTGACGGTGGCCGTCGGACGGGGCCGTGCCCGCCCGTGCTGCCCCTGGCGGCCCAGCCGCCCACAGGGGAAGAAGCAGGCGGAGGCGGGCGCCCACAGGACGGGCCGCGGCGGCTGCCGGGACGGGCCGGGCACCTACTTCCTGCGGGCCTCCCTGCCGCAGGCGTAGGACAGGGGGGAGATGACTTCCTCGGCGTCGGGGAGCCAGCGGTTGGCGGGGGTGGGGCGGTTGGCCCACTGGACGGCGCCGGAGGCGCCGAAGCGGGTGGGGGGCGCGGCCACGTAGCCGCCTTCACCGAGGGTGACGAGGTCGAGGGCGGCGGGCGGCCAGCCGAGCTTGCGGACCAGGTCCGGGACCTTCGCCGCGGCGCCGGGCAGGACGAGGAACTGCATGCGCCGGTCGGGCGTGCACGTCACGGGGCCGAGCGTCAGCTCCATCCGCTCCATGCGGGCGAGGGCGAGGAAACCGGCGGTCTCGGGCACGTCGATCGCGTCGAACGTGCGGCCCGTGGGCAGCAGGATCGAGGCGTTCGGCTGCTTGGCCCACATCCGCCGGGCGACCGTCGCACTGCCCGTGGCCTGCGTGGGCCAGTCGTCGCGCACGGGGTGGGCGCCGGGCGCGGGGCAGGCGACCTCGCCGCACGAGCAGCGCCAGGTGCCCTCGACGGACTCGAGCCAGGCGCCGGGGAAGACATCCCAGTGGCGTTCCTCCGCGTACCGAACGGCCGTGTCCTGCAGGGCCTCTCCGCGCTGCTTCGGGATCTGCGCGGCTGACGTGACTCCGATGGTCTCTTCCACGAACCTCTCAACTGCGCGCGTCATGTCGGGTTACGGGGTGTCACGTGCGCGGGGGAGGAGCATCGATCCTGCGGCGGGGCGCATGGGTGCACGGGTGGGGGCGCGCATGGGCAAGGGGGGCCGGGCGCGGGTAGCCACGTCTGGGGCAGTCGGAGTTCGACCGAGTTCATCCTTGTTCATCGAGGTTCATCGGGCAGCCATGTTCACCCGGCTCGCTGACGTGTGCCGCACCCTGCCGTATCGAGGTGCGAAACATCAAGTTTCGGCAGGTTGCTGTTCATTTGTGGTGTATGTGGTGCATCTTCCGGTTGTTTCCAGGGCATTGATCATCTGGGCGATGCGGGCAAACCGGCCCGGACCGTTCCTCATTCGACATCCACATCCGAAGTTCCAGATGGTCCACGGTGCACACAGGGGGTACGCCATGGCCGCCAGGCCTCTCGTCGCACGGCAGCCGAACGAACGGCTGCAGGCGCTCATTCAGGAAGCCGGCTGTTCCAACGCCGGCCTGGCCCGTCGCGTGAACATGTGCGGCGCGGAGCACGGTCTCGACCTTCGATACGACAAGACGTCGGTGGCTCGCTGGCTGCGCGGCCAGCAGCCGCGCGGGCGCGCGCCGGGCATCATCGCCGAGGCGCTCGGCCGCAAGCTGGGGCGCACGGTCACGATCGACGAGATCGGCATGGCGAACGGCAAGAACCTCGCCTCCGGCGTGGGCCTGCAGTTCTCGCCCACCGTGCTCGGCGCGATCGAGCAGGTCTGCGAGCTGTGGCGCAGCGACGTGGGCAGGCGGGACTTCCTGTCCGGCTCGTCCGTCGCCGCGTCCGCGCTCGTGGAGCCGAGCAGGGACTGGCTGATCTCCTCGCCGGACGCGCAGGTCGGCCGGACCGCGGGGCCGCGCGTCGGGCTCTCGGACGTGGCCGCCGTGAAGGCGATGACGGAGGCCCTGACGCAACTGGACCACCAGTACGGCAGCGGGCATGTGCGCCCCGTCGTCGTGCACTACCTCAACTCCGTCGTCTCCGGGCTGCTCGCGGGCTCCTACCGCGAGGCCGTGGGCCGCGAACTGTTCGCCGCGGTCGCGCGGTTGACGGAACTGGCCGGATACATGGCCGTCGACACGGGCCAGCCCGGCCTCGCCCAGCGCTACTACATCCAGGCCCTGCGCCTGGCCCAGGCGGCGGGCGACCGGGGGTACGGAGGATACGTACTCGCGGCGTCGATGAGTCACCTCGCCGCGCAGCTCGGCAACCCGCGCGAGATCGCGCAGTTGGCGCGGGCGGCGCAGGAGGGCGCGCGCGGGCGGGTCTCGCCGCGCGCGGAGTCGATGTTCTACGCCGCGGAGGCGCGGGGCCACGCGCTGCTCGGCGACGCCCGGTCCACGCAGATCGTGGCGGGGCGCGCCGTCGAGGCGATGGAACGGGCCGTGGGCGAGGAGGACTCGGGCGACGACCCGGTGTGGATCCGCCACTTCGACCAGGCGTATCTCGCCGACGAACTCGCGCACTGCCACCGCGACTTGGGTCAGGCCGACGCCGCGGCCCGGTGCGCGGAGGAGTCCCTGGCCGGGCATCCGCCGACCCGGGCGCGCCGCCGCGCCATCGGCCTGGTGCTGCTCGCCACGGCCCAGGTGCAGCGCCGCGAGATCGAACAGGCCTGCCACACCGGCCTGAAGGCGGTCGAACTCCTCGGCACCCTGCGGTCCAACCGCGGCGCGGAGTACCTGGACGACTTCCAGCAGCGGCTCGAACCGTTCCGGGAGGAGCCGGTGGTACGCGAGTTCGGGGCGCGGCTCGACCTGCAGGCGGCGTGACGGTCGCCACGGCGCGTACGGTCGCTGACGGCCTGTTGGGGGGCGTGTGGCGTGAAAGGGGCGCAAGGAACCCCGCGCCGGGACGCACGCCCCCTTCAACAGCGTCTGCCGCACGACTTCTGTTACTCAAGTGACACCTGCGTCAGGGGTGCCGTCCGGCGTGCTCTGAGCTGCGTGGCCGAGCCCCACGGGGACCCGGTAGCGTGAGCCGACGTTCCGAAGGTCCCCCATTCGTAGGAGTCCCGGTGACGCAGCAGAGCGGGCAAGGCGCTGCTTCCTCCGAACCGCAGCAACCCGCGGCGCGGCACGCGCGCGAGGGCATCGTGCTGCCCGCGGACGGCAGCGAGCCGCTGATGCCGGGCACCACCGGCGACCACGCCGCCCCACCCGTCGGCAGCCCCTGGGGCGACCCCTGGGGCCCCGACACCGCGGCCCCCGCACCGGGCGCGGGCCAGTCCTGGGGCGCCCCCCACCAGGGGCCCACCGCACCGCCGCCACCCGGGACCGGGGTGCCACTGCCACCGGAGGGCACGCCCCTGCCGCCCGCGGGGCCGCCGGACGCCGCTTCGTACCAGGACCCCGCCGCGTACGGGGGCGCCGCGTACGGCGGGTCGTACGGATCTCCGCTGCCGCCCGAGGGGGCGGGGCAGGGGTACGGGCCGGGCGCGATGCCGACGCAGGGGCCGGGGCCGATGCCCGGGCAGGGGCCGGGCCGAATACCCGGCCAGGGCCCGATACCCGCCGAGAGCGGGCCGATGCCGCCCCAGGGCCATGGGCAGGGGCACGGTCAGGGGCAGGGGTACGACCAGTTCCCGGGCCAGGCCGCCCTCCCGGGGCAGGCCCAGTTCCAGGGGCAGGCTCAGCTTCCGGGCGACGCCCGGTTCCAGGGTCAGGCGCAGGCCCAGGGCCAGGCCCCACAAGGCCAGGGCCGGCCCCCGCTTCCGGGCCAAGCCCCCCAGGGCCAGGCGCAAGCCGCCTTCCAGGGCCAGGGCGGCCACCAGAGCCCCCCGCTTCCCCCCGCCGGTCACGGTTCTGCGCACGGGCAGGAGCTGCCCGGTGCCTCGTACGGCGGGCACGCCCCCGCGCCCCTTCCGCCCGCTGTGCCGGGTGGCATGCCGCTCCCGTCGGCGGGACAGGCCGCCGGGCCCCACGACGGCGGTTACGGGACGACGCCGCCCGCCGCGAACGCGGGTGGACGGCATGCGGCGCCCGCACCGGCGCCCAGCGGGCCCGACGCCGAGGCCACCCAGTTCATCGCCCCCGTCGGCGGCCCCGCCTCACCCGGCGCGCTCCCGCCCGAGATGCCCGCCGACGGCTCCACCCAGTTCCTCGGCCGGGCCGGGGACGTCATGCCCGCCGCCCCGGACGACAACGCGCCCACCCAGTTCATCGCGCCGATCACGGACGGCGGCGCCCCCGCGGGCCCGCCTGCCGCCGCCAACGCCTCGTACGGCGTGCGCCCCGGCGCGCCGGGCGACCGGCAGCCGCCCGCCGAGTTCGACAGCCTCTTCCGCCGGGAGCCGGAGCCCGACGAGGGCCCCGCGTCCACCCAGCAGATGCCGCGCTTCCAGGCGGACGCCGCCGCGCCCGCCCCGGGCCCCGTGGCCGAGCCGGAGCCCGCGCCCGGACGCAAGGGCCGGGGCCGTACCGGCTCCAAGACACCGTTGCTCGTGGCCGTCGGCGTCGCCATCGCCGTGCTCGGCGTCGGCGCGGGCGCGATGCTCTCCGGCGGGGGCGACGACGACAAGAAGGACGACGACAACCAGCCGCTCGCCGCGTCCGCCCCGGCCGGCGACGAGGAGTCCAAGAAGCCGTCACCGAGCGCCGACCCCGCCAAGAAGCAGGCCGTCGCCCTGGACAAGCTCCTCGCGGACAGCAACAACAGCCGCGAGTCGGTGATCGGCGCCGTCCGCGACGTCGGCAGGTGCGACAACCTGCGGCAGGCCGCCACCGACCTGCGGAGCGCCGCCAAGCAGCGCAACGGCCTCGTCGGCAGGCTCTCCGGCCTCACCGTGGACAAGCTGCCCTCGAACCAGCGCCTGACCACCGAGCTGAACAAGGCGTGGAAGGCGTCCGCGTCCGCCGACAACCACTACGCCGCGTGGGCCGACCAGGTCGCCCGCAAGAAGGGCTGCCGCAAGGGCCACGCCCGCCAGACCAACCACTCGGCCGCGGGCAACCGCGCGAGCGGCGAGGCGACCCGCGCGAAGCAGCAGGCGGCGACGCTGTGGAACGCCATCGCGACGCAGCACGGCCTCACCAAGCGGAATCCGACGCAGTTGTGAGGGACCCAGCCGTGAGTGCGCGGACGCGGACGTGAACGGCCGGTGCCCCCGAGCAATGCGGGAGCACCGGCCGTTCGTGCGTTCAGCGGGCCGACTCCAGGGTCTTCTCCACGTTCACGAACTGCTTGCGGGCGAGGATCAGGCGGCCGTCCCGCACCACTTGGAAGGTGACGTCCGCGTTCACCAGGCGCGGATAGTCGCCCGCCGCCAGCATGTCCTCGAAGCGCCAGCTCAGCATCGGCGTGAGCCCGCCCGTGTCCACGCGCAGGCCCCGGTCGAGGGTGCGGCGCAGTGAGCGGGCGGTGACGGCGTCGCCGTTCAGGGACTCGACGGCCTGCCGCAGCACGGTGAACGCGATCCACGTGGTCTGGGTGCCCGCGTCCGTCGCGTCGACCCGGTTGTCGCCGAAGGCGTGCTCGCGGATGACCTCGCGCATCTTCGACCAGCGCGCGTCACTTGAGGCCGGGTACCAGCCGGTGACGTACGCCCCCTCGTACGGGCCGTTCGCGCCGCCCGTCCGGTCGACGAGCGACTGGTCGACACTGCCGAGCACGGAGGCGGTGCGCACCGGCGGGTACGCGTCCTCGGTGCGCCGGAACGAGTCGAAGAAGGTGTCGGTACGGGCGCCGAGGGCGGCCGCGACACAGCCTGCCTTGCCGCCGGCGCGGGGCCCGGCGGCGTTCCGTGTGCCGATGGCACCGGCACTTCCGGAGCCCGAGCCTCCGCTTCCACCGGAGCCGGCCCGGGAACCGGAGCCGGAGCCCGACCCGGCCCCGGAGCCCGTGCTGCCGGACGCCCGGTTCAGCGCCTGCTCGGCCTGCGCCGTGTAGTCCGTGCCGTCCTCGGGCGCCCGGATGTCGGCGGACGCCGCCCGGTTGCCCTGGGCGAGGCCGGAGTCGAGGAGCTTGGAGAGGTTGTCGCCCGCTATGGTGTCCGGCCGCACCAGCGAGACGCGGTCGCAGACGTCGGCGAGCTGGCGCCCGTTGCCCGCGAGCAGCGCGGGCTGCCCGCCGTTGACGGGGTACGACAGCGGGCTCGAGAACTCCTCGTCGGTGAGGCCGTAGCCCCCGATGTACGGAATGCCCGCCGCCTCCAGCGGTCCGAAGAACGCGCGGCCGTGCGGGCTGTAGGAGCCGACGACGGCGGCGACGTCCTCCTCCACGGCCCGCCGGGCGCAGTTGCCCGCGCCGACCGGGTTGTTGCGTTCGTTGCAGGTGATGACTTCGAGCTTGCGGCCGTCGAGGCCGCCGCTGTCGTTGACCCAGCGGGCGTAGGCCTTGGCCATCGCGGGCATGCCGGGCTTGTTGGTCGCCCGGGTGTGCTCCGGCGCCCAGGTCATGACCGTGACGGGGTCATCCTCGGAACCCCCCGTGGTACCGGGGATGACCCCACAGCCGACGGCCAGGGACGCACACGCCGCCACGACCACCGCGCCGAACAGCGCTTTTCGCGCTCGGGGCGCGGTCTGGTCGGGGCGGGGAGGGAAGACGCGTCGCAAGGCGGCCATGGACACGCACGATTCCGGCAACGGACCAACCGCGGAGTGACGCGTATTCAACGGTTGGTGACCAGAGAGTGAACTGGTGGGGCCGTAACCGCGTAGGGGATGTGGGAACGTACGATCGATGACCGTGCAAGGAACGGAGAAGTCTTCCCGTCGCGGCCGTCGGTCGACGACCATAGGCGGCATGCCAACGAACGACATGCCGTGGTGGCGGTGGCGCAGCAACGTGCGCTCGGCGCTGCACATGCTCTCCGACCCGGTCTTCCAGCGTGAGTGCTGGCTCGCCGGGCGCGAGGAGTACGGGGATGTGACCGACGCCGTGTATCGCCTGGTCGAGGACACGTGGCTGGACAACTGGTCCGCGGAGAAGTACGTCGGGACGATCTTCAGGGACTCCCAGGAGGCGGCGCTCGTCGACGCAGCCGTGCTGCGGGTGCTGCGCATCATGCACGAGGCGGGGCCGGACGCGGCGGTGTCCGTGTATCTGGACCACCCCGGCTGGCCGGACGCGGTGCGGGCGGCCCGGGACGCGCATGTGCGGCTCGCGACCGCGGACGGGGAGGACCCGGACGGGGCGCCGCGGACGCTCGAGGTCCTGCGGATCCTCACGCGGTCGGGCTGAGGGGTTCTCGTACGCGGCCGGGCTGGGTCGGTCTCGTACGCTCGTACGCGGCCGGGGCGACCGGCTCTTGTACGGGTCCGGGGCGGGCGCGGGGGTTCGGCGGCGGTCCGTGGGGTGCCCCCGGATATGGGACCCTGGGCGGATGAACGAGCAGTCCGCCGTCGCCAGTGACCAGCGCGCCGACCGCGCCGAACAGTACGTCCTCACCCTCTCCTGCCCCGACAAACAGGGCATCGTGCACGCCGTGTCGAGCTATCTCTTCATGACCGGCTGCAACATCGAGGACAGCCAGCAGTTCGGCGACCACGACACCGGACTCTTCTTCATGCGGGTGCACTTCTCGGCCGAGTCGCCCGTCACCCTCGACAAGCTGCGCGCGAGCTTCGCGGCGATCGGTGACTCCTTCCAGATGGACTGGCAGCTCCACCGGGCCGACCAGAAGATGCGGATCGTCCTGCTCGTGTCGAAGTTCGGGCACTGCCTGAACGACCTGCTGTTCCGCTCGCGCATCGGCGCGCTGCCCGTCGAGATCGCGGCGGTCGTCTCCAACCACACCGACTTCGCCGAGCTCGCCGCCTCGTACGACGTTCCCTTCCACCACATTCCGGTGACGCGGGACACCAAGGCCGAGGCGGAGGCGCGGCTGCTGCAGCTGGTGCGGGACGAGGAGGTCGAGCTGGTCGTGCTCGCCCGGTACATGCAGGTCCTCTCCGACGACCTGTGCAAGGAGCTCAGCGGGCGGATCATCAACATCCACCACTCGTTCCTGCCGAGCTTCAAGGGTGCGCGGCCCTATCACCAGGCGCATGCGCGCGGTGTGAAGCTGATCGGTGCGACCGCGCACTACGTGACCGCCGAGCTCGACGAGGGGCCGATCATCGAGCAGGAGGTCGAGCGGGTGGGCCACGGGGTCACTCCCGACCAGCTCGTGGCCGTCGGCCGGGATGTGGAGTGCCAGGCGCTGGCGCGGGCCGTGAAGTGGCACGCCGAGCACCGCATCCTCCTCAACGGCCACCGCACCGTCGTCTTCGCCTAGCCCTCGACCGGGCGGGCCTCTCCCACCCGTTTCCGGTCGGCCGGAGGCTCCGCGCCCCCGGCCGGCCCCGCGTCGGCCTCCGGGTCGCGCCGCGCCACACCTCCGGTGCCGGGTCCGGTCGTTCGGCGTCGCCGGGGCCGGTGGGTGGTTCCCCGCGCTGCGCGCGGGGCCTGCCCCAACCGCCCACCCGTTTGCTCCGCACCGGACAGTCACCCGGGGGCGAACGCCCTCGCCCCCCGGACGGTCGTGCTGCCGCTGCCGCTGCCGCTGCCGCTGCCGCTGCCGCTGCCGCTGTGGGCAATCGTCCCGCAGGGCGACAGAGGGCTCCCTTGCTTGAGCGAAGCCGAGAGCTTGGGGAAGGGTGGGCGCAGCCCACGGCCGACGGTCGCGTTTGCCGCGGCCTTGAGGCGGACGGGCCGCCCAGGGCGCGCCGGGCTAAAGGCGGCTCAGCGACGCCGCCGCGAACAGGACGTCCCGGATCGCCTCGCGGTCCCCCAGCTGGCCGGCGGCGGCCTCCTCGGGGGCCACGTGCCCCGCCGCCAGGCGGCAGAACTCCACGCCGTCCAGGGCGATGTGCGCGACCTCGGACTCGGCGGACCCGCTCGCCCCGGGGGAGTCCAGCGGGATGAACCACTCGCCGCCGCCGACCCCCTCGACCTCCAGGCGCAGGCTGCGCCCCGGAGCCCCCGCCGCGACCAACTCGCGGGAGGGCGCGGCCCGGCCGGAGCGCCGCCGCTCGGCGAGGGTGGTCGGCAGCATCCGGGCCGCCAGGTCGATCATGTGGTGGAGGTGCCGGGGCGAGGGCGGCTCGTAGGGATAGTCCACCGCCTCGGCGATGTCCTCCGCGTGGATCCAGCACTCGAAGGCCCGCTCCACCATCGAGTCCCGCAAGGGCAGTTCGACCCGCTGACCGTCCTCGCCGGGCGCGTCCTCCGCCGTGCCGTACCCCACGGCGAGCCGCCCGGAACCGCCGCCCGCGAAGGACACGGTCCGGATCAGCTCGTGCGTCTGGTCCCGCCAGGGCCCGCGTACCGCGCGCGTGGGCGGGAAGTGCGAGGCGCGCCAGAACGCCTCCGTGCGCCGGGTCGGGTCCGGCACCGGCGGGGCCTCCACGCCGAGCGGGTCCTGCAGGCCGAGCGCCGTGCCGACCAGGCCGTCGACGGCGAGGAGGTGCGCGATCACCCCGGCGACCGTCGTCTTGCGGCTCACGGGCCCGTCGTTCTCGAACCACCGCAGCCGCACCGGCGCGTGCCACTCGGCGTCCCCGATGTCCTGGAGCAGCGCGTCGAGCCGTGCCGTCTCGGCGTCGTACGGAGCGGCCCACTCGGGCAGCGGGATGCGCGGCGGGCGCCGCCCCAGGCAGCTCTCCAGGACGCGCGTACGCAGGCCCGGGTCGAGGTCGAGGCTCTCCTCGGGGTGCAGCAGGCCGACGGCCTCGCGCAGCCGCAGCGCCTCCTCCGCGCACGGCCCACAGGTGCCCAGATGCTCCTCGACGGCCATCGACTCCTGGGCGGAGCAGGCGGCGAGCGCCCAGGCCCCGAGCAGCGACTTCAGCACTTGATGGTCGAACCCGTCGGCGTCCCGCGCCCCCATACCCACACCCCCGTCCGACGCGGCCCCCGCCCCCGTCCCAGCTTCCGATCCGGTACCCGTACCAGTACTCGTACCTTCGTCGACCTCCGCGCCCCGCGCCGCGTCGGCCTCCGCCCCCGCCCCGGGGCCCGGATCCGGCACCCCCGCGCCGCTCTCCGGTCCCGCGTCCTCGCCGGGCCGCGCGTCCGGCCCCGCCCCCCAGTCTGCGCCCGACTCCCGCGCACCGTCCCCGGCCCCCCGCTCCGGAGTTCCCCAGCCCTCCGGCAGCGGGCCCCCGCCGTCCTCCACCGAGACCCGCGGCGAGGGTATGCGCGGCACACCGCCTCCGGTGCGTCCCGCCGCGCCGGGGGCCTGCTCGCCGTCGGGGCGGGACGTGCCGTCGTCCTCGTACGGGTCCGGCTGGTCGGGCCTGGTCACAGTGCTCTCCCGTAGCCGTGGGCCCCGGTGTCGGTGGGCTCGTCGGCTGGCGCGGTGTCGTGCGCGGTGGAGAGGAGCTGGAGGCCGAGGCGGAGCCTGCGGCGGGCCTCGTCCTCGGTGACGCCGAGGTCCGCGGCGGTCTGGCGATAGTCCCGGCGCTGGAAATAGGCCAATTCGAGGGCGGCGCGCAGCGGGGCGGGCATGGCGGTGACGATGTAGTCGGCGCGGGCGGCGGCGGAGGCGCGGCGGACCGTGAGCTCCAGGTCCTCGGTGGTGCCCTCGCCGCCACGGGCGAGCGCCGCGGACTCGGTCTGGCGCAGCCGGCGCACGGCCTGCTGGTGGGCGAGCATGGCGATCCACGAGCGCAGCGGGCCCTGCTTGGGGTCGTACGCCTCGGGGTTCTCCCAGACGTGGGTGAAGACCTCGCGCGTGATGCGGTCGGCCGCCGCCACGTCGCCGAGGACGCGGTGCGCGAGGCCGTGCACCAGCGACGCGAAGTGGTCGTACAACTCGCCGAGCGCGGCTGCCTCTCCGTGCGCCAGGCGCTGCTGCATGCGGCGGTCCCAGCGACGCGGCGCGTCCTTCGGCATGCGGCCCCCTCGTGCGCTAGCCGTTCTCGGTCCTCACCCTCACCGTCGCATCGAATGTAGTCGGCGGCACTGACAGCGCACCGCCCTTTCCCCGCGCTTTCCCGTTCTTTGCGGCAAAGCGGGCCCCGGCGCGGCCGCGGATGATATTGAACTCGGCCGCGGTCGGCGGCCCGCTTCCGGGACGCGTGGGGCTCTGGTGTTTCATGGAAGAGCCGTGGGGCAGCCGCGAAAGAGGAACCGAAGGAGCGGCTTCCGGATCAGTGGACGAGAGCACGACGCCGACCATGGCCTCCAGCTCGACGGACGAGGGCCGGATCGACGGACGAGAGTCGGATCGACGGACGAGAGGCTGACGCGTGGCGCTGAAGGTGGCCGTGGGCGAGCAGGGCGACTGGGTCGTGCTGCGGGTGTCGGGGGAGATGGACCTCCTGGCGTCACCCGTGCTGCGCCAGCGCGTGCACGACGCCGTGGCCGAGGGCCGCCGCAGCCTGGTCCTCGACCTGTCCGACGTGTTCTTCTGCGACTCCAGCGGCGTCGGCGTACTGATCACCACGCGCCGTCTGATGCGCTCCTGCCGCGGCCGGCTGCGCCTGATCCTGCCCGCCCAGGGCGCCGTCGACGGCTCGCACGTGAACCGCGTCCTCGCCGCCCTCGGCGTACGCCGTCTCTTCGAGGTGTATCCGGACGCCGAGTCGGCGGTCGACGACAGCGCCGCGCCGCTGACCGCGTAGCCCGCGCGGCCGGGACGGAGGCAAGCGGAGGGCGACCGGAGCCCCACGTCCCGGTCAAGATCGGAATGCTGATACAACCGTCCCGAGCGGATGCCGCGACCGGCGCGCGCCGCGTCAGGATCGCGCCCGTGACACACCTGTGTCCCGGAATTCCAGCGGTCTTGGCACAGGCGTCGCTTTTCCGCCTCCCGGCGGGCGACGGCGTCGTACGCTCCTGGACAGATACCTGTAGTACGGCCGCCCGGTTCCGGTCGCGGCGGCCGAACCCCCCAACCGCATGAGAAGTGAGGCGGCCCGAAGACCATGGACAGTGCCGAGTACGAACGCAGGATCGCGGCCCGTTTCGCCACCTTCGACCAGGACGGCAACGGCTACATCTCCCGTGAGGACTTCAGCACGGCGGCCAAGGCGCTGCTCGCGGAGTTCGGGGTGACGGCGCGGTCCGAGAAGGGCCAGGCCCTCTACATCGGGGCCGAGGCGTTCTGGCAGGGCATGGCGGGCATCGCCGACCGGGACGGGGACCAGCGGATCACCCGGGACGAGTTCGTGGGCGGCGCCGTGAAGCGGCTGCGCGACAACCCCGCGCGGTTCGCGGAGATCGCCCGGCCGTTCCTGCACGCGCTGATCGCCCTGGCGGACGGCGACGGCGACGGGTCGGTCACCGGCGCGGAGGTCGAGCGGGTGCTGCGGGTCCTCGGCGTGCAGCCGGGCGTCGCCGCGCAGGCCGCCGCGGACCTGGGCCCGGTCACCGAGGACCAGGTCGTCACCGCCTTCGCTTCGTACTTCACGGTCCCCGAGTAGGACGTACGGTCACCGCTTCTGGCGTGAGCCACGCGCACGCGCGCGCGTGGCTCACGCCGAATAGCGCTCCCGCAGCTTGTACTTGAGGACCTTCCTCAGTGCCTCGTTGCGGGGCAGCGCCGTCACCACCTCCAGGCGCTCCGGCAGCTTGTGCACGGACAGGCCCTGGCCGCGCAGGTGCGCGGTGGCCTCCGGGAGCGTCAACGCGGGGGCGCCGGGGGCCCGTTCCACGACCGCGCACACCCGCTCGCCGCGCTCGGGGTCCGGCAGGCCGATCACGGCCACGTCGGCCACCGCGGGGTGGGTGTGCAGCAGGTCCTCGATCTCCTTGGCGGAGATGTTCTCGCCCTTGCGGATGATGATGTCCTTGGCGCGGCCCGTGAGCACGAGATGCCCCGACTCCCGTACGTGCCCGAGGTCCCCGGTGATCAGGAACCCGTCCGCGTCGAAGGCGGCCCGGGTGGCGGCCGCGTCCAAGTAGCCCGCGCAGACGGCCTCGCCGCGCAGCCGCACCTCGCCGTCGGTGCCGACCGGCAGTTCCTTGCCGTCGGCGTCGGTGACGCGGATCTCCATCCCGGCGGGCGGGCGCCCTTCCGTGGTGGCCAGGTTCTCGGCGGTGTCGTCGGGGTCGCCCATCGTGATCATCGGGACCTCGGTCATGCCGTAGCCGTGCGTCAGTCGGCAGCCGAGTTCGCGTACGACGGCGTGGTAGATGTCGGGGGGCTTGGGGGCGCCTCCGCCCGCGAGCAGCCGGAGCGTGGGGATGAGGGGCTCGGCGGGCCGCTCGCGCTGCTGGGCCAGGAACATCGAGTAGAACGCCGTCGAGCCGCCCGCGACCGTCACCCCGTGCCGCCGGTAGCCGGCCAGCGCGTCCGGCAGCGCGAAGTGCTCGAACATGACGGCGGGGAAGCCGTACAGGAGCAGCATCACCGTGTAGTCGGGGCCCGCGATGTGCGCGAAGGGGAAGGCCATCGAGCCCACGTCGGCGGGTGTCAGGCGCAGCGCGTGCGCCAGGCAGGAGCCGCCCGCGATCAGGGAGCGGTCGGTGTGCAGGACGCCCTTGGGGTCGGACGTCGTCCCCGACGTCCAGTAGATCCAGCGGACCGCGCGGCCGTCGCCGGGCGGCGGGGGCAGCACGCCCGGGTCGCCCTCGGGCAGTTCGTCGTACGCGGTGAACACGCCGCGCGCGCCGAGCCGCCGGGCGAGGCCGGTGTGGTCGTAGCCCCGCCACACCCCCGGCACCGCGAAGTACGCGGCCTTCGACTCCCGCAGCGCGAAGCCGACCTCGCGGTCCCGGTAGAACGGGATCACGGGTGACTGGACGGCGCCGATCCGGGCGAGCGCGAAGGACAGGACGGCGGTCTCGATCCGCGTCGGCAACTGCCAGGCGACGACCGTCCCCGGCCGCACCCCCATCCCGTACAGCCCCGCCGCCACCCGCTCGCAGGCGTCCCGCAGCCCGCCGAAGGTGAGGGCGCGGTCGGCGGCGGGGTCGGCGGCGGCCTGGATCAGGGCGGGGGCGTTGGGGGTGAGGGCGGCGCGGCGCTCGATCAGCTCCCAGAGCGTTCCGCAGGCGCTCAGGGCATGGGCGGTGTCGTCGTGCACGGCGGCCCCCTCGTGGTCGCGTCGGTGCCCGGGACGGCAATCCCTGACGGGTTGTCAGATAGTGCGGTGAGCGTAGAGCCCCGCTCCTTGTCGGTCCAGAGGTGCGGGGCTAGCCTGCTGGCTGACGATCCGTCAGAAACGGTCGGGCGAGGGGACCTCGATGGACCTGACGTACACGGAGGAAGAGGAAGTCTTCCGGGCGGGGCTGCGGGGGTGGCTCGCCGAGGTGCTGCCGAAGCTGCCCGGGAAGCCGTCGCCCGACGACTGGCCGGGACGGCGGGCGTACGACACCGCGTGGCAGCGGACGCTCCACGACGCGGGATACGGCGAGGTGCACTGGGACGCGTCCCCGACCCGGCGGCTGATCTTCCTGGAGGAGACCGAGAAGGCCGGTGCCCCCTACGTGGGCGCCAACTTCGTCGGCCTGCTGCACGCCGGACCCACCATTGCCTCCGAAGGCACGCCCGAGCAGCGGGAGCGGTGGCTGCCGCCGATGCTGCGCGGCGACGAGGTGTGGTGCCAGGGCTTCAGCGAACCGGACGCCGGATCCGACCTCGCGTCGCTGCGCACGCGCGCGTGGCGGGACGGCGACGACTACGTAGTGAGCGGTTCGAAGATCTGGACCTCGCACGCGGAGGTCGCCGACTGGTGCGAACTCCTGGTGCGGACCACCCCCGTGAGCGCGGAGACGCCCAAGCACCGGGGCATCACCTGGCTCGCGCTGCCCATGGACGCGGCCGGGATCACCGTGCGCCCGCTGCGGACCCTCGCGGGCACCGCCGAGTTCGCCGAGGTGTTCCTCGACGAGGTGCGGGTGCCGGTCGCCAACCGGGTGGGCGCCGAGAACGACGGGTGGCGCGTGACCATGGTGACCCTGTCGTTCGAGCGGGGCACGGCCTTCGTGGGGGAGGTCGTGGCCTGCCGGCGGCTGCTCGGCGAACTGGCCCGCGCGGCGCGCGCCGACGGGCGCTGGGACGACCCGGTGCTGCGGCGCGGGCTCGGGCGCCTCAGCGCTGAGTTCGCAGCCCTGTGGCGGCTCACCCAGTGGAACGTCAGCGAGGCCCAGCGCACCGGCGGCGTCCCCGGCATCGGCGGCTCCGTCTTCAAGCTGCGCTACTCGCACGCCCGCCAGGAGCTGTACGACACGGCGGCCCAGGTGCTCGGCCCCGGCGCCCTCGACCTCGACGAGCCCTGGACGCGCGAACGCCTCTCCTCGCTTTCGTACACCATCGCCGCCGGGACCTCGCAGATCCAGCGGAACATCGTCGCCGAGCGGATCCTCGGCCTGCCGAAGGGGCGGTGAGCGGCGCGTGGACTTCCAACTCAGTGAAGATCAACGGGCGTTGCGGCGGGGCCTGCGGGACGTACTCGAAGGTCGGTTCGGGCGGGACGCGCTGCGGGCCGCCGTCGACGAGCCCCGCCTCGACCGGAAGCTGTGGCGGTCCCTCGGCGACGCGGGGTTCTTCGCGCTCTGCCTGCCCGAGGACGCAGGCGGCGTCGGACTCGGCCTGCCCGAGGCCGTGTTGGCCTTCGAGGAGGCGGGGCGGGTGCTGCTGCCCGGGCCCGCCGTGGCGACGTTCCTCGCGGCCGGGGAGGTCGCGGGCGCCGCCGAGGGGAAGACGGCCGTCACCGCCGCCGAAGGTCCGTTCGTGCCGTGGCTGGACGAGGCCGACGTGGTGCGGGGGGACGTGGCGGGGGCGGTGGCCGTACGGTCCGTCGATCCGCTGACGCCCCTGCACCGGGTGCGGGAACGGGGGCCCGGCGGTGAGGCCCAGGACCCCCGCGCCGTCCTGCTCCTGGCCGCCGAACAGCTCGGCTCCGCCGCCCGCACCGGCGAGCTGGCCGTCCAACACGCCCGGGAGCGGGAACAGTTCGGCGGCCCCGTCGGCCGCTTCCAGGCCGTGCAGCACCTGTGCGCCGACATGCTGGTCCGCGCGGAGCTGGCCCGCGTCGCCGTGTACGCCGCCGCCGTCACCGGCGACCCGCTCGAAGCCGTCGGGGCCCGGCTGCTCGCCGACGACGCGGCCGTGCGCAACGCCCGTGACTGTCTGCAAGCGCACGGTGGCATGGGGTTCACCTGGGAGTCCGACGTCCATCTGCATCTGAAGCGGGCGTGGGTGCGGGCGGGGCTCGGCGGTGGCGCGGCGGCGGCCGAGGAGGCGCTGGCGGCGGCGCTGTGAGCGGTACTGCGAGCGGGCCGGCGCGGGCGGCCGACGGGGCGGCGCGGGCCCGGTTTCATGATCGACTTGTGCGGCCGGGAAAAGGCGGTAAGGCTACTGAGCGTCGCACCGAGCGTCGATATCGGGTTGTGTCCTAGGCGTGACTCGTCGCGACGCGGAGTCGGCGCCCGGCTCCGGTACCTTGTGTCAGATGCGAGAGGTCCTGAGGCCGAGCTGTGCCGGTGTTGCCCCCGAGGCAACTCCGTGCCTGGTAACGCGCTCCTCTCGCCGCGCAGGACGAGGCCGAGCGCCCGCCTGTTCGACACCCTGCGGCGCGCGTCGCACAGTATGCCGCACGCGTACTCCTTCGCGCTGGAATATGCCCGAAGCGCTTGTTGGGGTGACTGAACGTCAACCATGCTGGTTCTCAAGGGTTTCACGTTCTGTGACCTTGTGGAGTCACGAGGCGATGTGTCCGCCGGTTCGGATGGTGTGAGCGGTGCAGGTGCTTCAAGTTCAGCTGGAAGTCGGTCCCGATCCCGCGGAAGTGGGCCGGGCCCGCAGATGGGCCCGGTCACGGCTCGCCGGGTCGGGCATAGCTGCCGACGAGCCGGTGGCCGAGACGCTGATCCTGCTGATCTCGGAGCTGGTCACCAACGCCGTTGTGCACACGGGCTGTCCGGCCGTCCTGCGCATGCTGCTGCCCGGAGTCCCCGCCGACGAGCCCGGCACCGTCCGCGTCGAGGTCGCCGACCGCAGCGCCCGCCCGCCCCGCCCCCGGCACGCCGAGGGCGACGACACCAACGGCCGCGGCCTGGAGCTGGTCGACGGACTCGCCGACCGCTGGGGCTGGCGCCACGAGGGCACCGGCAAGAGCATCTGGTGCGAGGTCGACCGGTGCGAGGCGGGTACCCCCGCCGTCACCTTCGACGGCACCACCCACGAGGACGTCGCGTACGAAGCGGTGTAGCGCCCGCGCCGCGGCTCGCGAAACCCCGCACCGCCCTCGCCGCACCGGCGCGACGTCACCTCCGGACCCGCCCGCAGCCGTGCGACCCCCCGCACGAAACCATGTGACCCCAGGGCGAATCCGTGTGACCCCCGGCCGCCCCCGCTCCCCGTCTGCCTCCCTCCGCGGTCGCCCGCCGCCCCGCGCACCCGCGCCGCCCGGTGTGCCGTCGTATGCGCCGTCCCGTGCCCCGATGCGCGGCCGTGCGCGGGCGGGGGTAAAAGCGGCAAACCCCATAAATCCCCGACTCGGTGTTGACGTACTGTGACCAATTGATCACGCTGGTGGGCAGCGATTCGCCGCGAGGGGACGCCGAGGGGCGCTGGCGCCTGTGGCCCGGTCCTTGGCGAGGTGCGGGTCGTGATTCGGCGTGGCGCTCCTTCAGGGCAGAAGGGGGGCGGGGGCTCGTACGCCGGAGCCGGATGGCGGCGCGCGGTACAGCGCTCGGGGCGGGCGCCGACGCGCCGCCACCCGAACTCCGACCCGGAGGTCCATGCTCGGACCCGGGGCCCGCGGACCCGCCCGGGGTCCGCCGACTCAGAAGACCGCGACCGGTGCCACCGGTGCGCCCGTCGCGCCGGTGAAGGGCTCCGGGGTCGCCGACAGCAGGAAGCTGTGGCGGCGCTCTTCTCCACAGGCTGTGGACAACTCTTCGAGATTCCAGTTCTGGCCCTGCGGCATGCCCATCTCGACCAGATCCAGGGCGTGCACCGGCAGCCACAGGTTCTCGATCTCCGGCGGGAAGATCTCGAAGGTGAGCGTGTCGTTGGCGACGGCCGCCACGTCCCGCGCGTGGAACCACTCCGGCGTCCGCACCGAAAGGCCCGGCGACGGATAACCGTATCCGCGCCGGTCACCCGCCAGATACGCCTGGACGTGCCCCGTCCGTACGAGGACGACGTCCCCGGCGCCGACGGCGACACCTCCGAACTCCGCAGCCTCGTCGAGGTCTTCGGGGGTCACCGCGTGCTCGGCGGGCAGCCGGTCGAGGCCCTTGGCGCGGGCCACGTCGAGCAGGACGCCGCGCGAGACGACGTACGCGGCCGTGCCGATGCCGCTGAAGCGGGCGCCCCCGTGCGCGGTGATCGTGTCCGCGGGGCGGCCGTTGTAGATCAGGCCCGAGTGCGAGGCGTGCGGCAGTGCGTCCCAGTGCGTGGCCGCCTGTAGGCCCATCGTGACGACGTCGTCGCTCGTCGCGACCGAACCGGGCCCGAAGAGCGGCTGGTTGATCTGCACCATCGTGTGCAGCGGATTGACGCGGCCGGGGATCGAGCCGGTCTGCACGCCGTCGCGGCGCAGCGGCAGCGCGAGCGGCACCCGGCGGCCCGAGCGGACCGTGGCCGCGGCCGCGCGCACCACCTCGTCGGTGATCAGGTTCAGGGTGCCGATCTCGTCGTCGGCGCCCCAGCGGCCCCAGTTGTTGACGCGCTTGGCGATGTCGAGGAACTCGGGCGGCATGGGCGGGGCGGATGGCGCGGCCGCGGCGGCCGCGGGGTCGGACGGCGCTGACATGAGTGCTCCCCGGGGCTTGTCTTCCGGTGTCTGACGGGTCATAAAATCTAACGGTCCGTCAGAAACCGCGGGAAGGGGCCGGTGTGGGGAACTTCTTGGCAGGCAAGGTGGTCGCCGTCACCGGCGCCGGACGGGGCATCGGCAGGGCGGTCGCGCTCGCCGCGGCGGCCGAGGGCGCGCAGGTCGTCGTCAACGACTACGGGGTGTCCGTCGAGGGCGCCGAGCCCACCAGCGAGGTCGCCGCGGCCGTCGTCAAGGAGATCGAGGCGGCGGGCGGCGAGGCGGTGGCCGTCGTGGACGACATCTCCACGATGGCGGGCGGCCAGCGGATCGTGGACGTGGCGCTCGCCCGCTTCGGGCGCGTGGACGGCGTCGTGTGCGTGGCCGGGATCCTGCGCGAACGCATGCTGTTCAACATGGCGGAGGAGGAGTGGGACCCGGTCATCGCCACCCACCTGAAGGGCACCTTCACCGCCTTCAGGGCCGCGTCCGCCGTCATGCGCAAACAGGGCTCCGGCACCCTCATCGGCTTCACCAGCGGCAACCACCAGGGCTCCGTCGCCCAGGCCAACTACAGCGCCGCCAAGGGCGGCATCATCTCCCTGGTCCGCAGCGCGGCCCTCGGCCTGCACAAGTACGGCATCACCGCCAACGCCGTCGCCCCCGTCGCACGCACCCGGATGTCCGCGAACGTCCCCATGGAACTGACGGAGATCGGCGACCCCGAGGACGTGGCCGCGCTCGTCGTCTATCTGCTCAGCGACCGCGCGCGCCAGGAGCGCATCACCGGTCAGGTGTACACCATCGCGGGACCCAAGATCGCCGTCTGGGCGCAGCCGCGCGAGCTGCGCGCCGGGTACGCGGAGGGCGGCTGGACGCCGGAGCGGATCGCGGAATTCCTGCCCGGGACGGTCGGCACGGACCCGATGCCGCTGCTCACGAAGCTGGAGGAGATGGCTCGGGCCGCGGCGGCCAAGGAGCGGCCCAACGCGGGGGCGGCGCCTGGAGGGAGGCCGGGCGTCGGGGGCTCCGGAACGGGTGCTGGTGCGGCCTCCAGCGCGGCCTCCGGCCCAGGTGTCGGACCCGGTGCCGCCCCCGCCCCCTCCTCCCGCCCCGACGCCTAGGCCGCGCCGTGGACTTCGAGTTCGGGGCCGCCGACGAGGCGTTCCGGCGGGAGGCGCGGGAGTGGCTCCAGGAGCGGTTGACCGGGGAGTTCGCGGGGGCCGCGGGGCGCGGTGGGCCCGGCAGCGAGCACGAGCGCGGGGACGTGCGGCGGGCGTGGGAGCGGGAGCTGGGGCGGGGCGGGTGGATCGGCATCGGCTGGGACACGGACCAGGGTGCCGACGGGGCCGCGTACGGCGTCCGGCGGGCCACGCTGACCCAGCAGGTCGTCTGGGCCGAGGAGTACGCGCGCGTGCGCGCGCCGGGCCGCTGCGGCCACATCGGCGAGAACCTGCTCGCGCCCACCCTTCTCGCGCACGGCAGCAAGGAGCAGCAGGACGAGTTCCTGCCGGCCGTCGCCCGCGGCGAGACCCTGTGGTGCCAGGGGTACAGCGAGCCCGGCGCCGGATCCGACCTGGCGGGCCTGCGCACCACGGCCGTGCGGGACGCCGACGGGACGTACCGGATCACCGGACAGAAGATCTGGACGTCCCTCGCGCACGAGGCGGACTGGTGCTTCGTCCTGGCCCGCACCGAGCCCGGATCGCGCCGCCACCACGGCCTGTCCTTCCTGCTCCTGCCCATGGACCAGCCCGGCCGTATCGACGTACGCCCGATCCGGCAGCTGACCGGCACGAGCGAGTTCAACGAGGTCTTCTTCGACGGGGCGCACGCGCGTGCCGCCCACGTCGTCGGCGGCGAGGGCAACGGCTGGCGGGTCGCCATGGGGCTGCTCGGCTTCGAACGCGGGGTGTCCACGCTGGCCCAGCAGATCGGCTTCACCGAGGAGTTGGGGCGGGTCGTACAGGAGGCGCTGCGGGGCGGGACGGCAGCGGATCCGGTGCTGCGGGACCGGCTCGTGCGGCAGTGGGCGGAGCTGCGGGTGATGCGGTGGAACGCGCTGCGGACGCTGGGGAACGGCGGTGGGGTCGCGGGCGCGCCCAGCGTCGCGAAGCTGCTGTGGGGCGGCTGGCACCAGCGGCTCGGCGAGCTGGCGATGACCGTACGCGGGACGGCCGCCGCCGTCGGGCCCGCGGACTGGAGCGCGGATGCCCCGTACGAACTGGACGCGCTCCAGCGCCTGTTCCTGTTCTCCCGCGCCGACACGATCTACGGCGGCTCGGACGAGATCCAGCGGAACATCATCGCCGAGCGGGTGCTCGGACTGCCGAGAGAGGCCAAGGGGCCGGTGAGGGGTACGCCATGAGGGGCGTGGTGTTCGACGGGGTGCGGGTCGAGGTCGTCGACGACCTGGAGATACGCGACCCGGGACCCGGGGAGGTCCTGGTCGCCGTCGCGGCGGCCGGGCTGTGCCACAGCGACCTGTCGGTGATCGACGGCACCATTCCGTTCCCGCCGCCCGTGGTCCTCGGGCACGAGGGCGCGGGTGTCGTCGAGGCGGTCGGCCCAGGGGTCGCGCACGTCGCGCCCGGCGACCACGTGGCCCTGTCCACCATTGCCAACTGCGGGGCCTGCGCGCAGTGCCACCGGGGCCGCCCCACCATGTGCCGCAAGGCCATCGGGATGCCCCAACAGCCGTTCTCGCGCGCGGGGAAGCCGCTTTACCAGTTCGCCGCGAACTCGGCGTTCGCCGAACGCACCCTCGTCAAGGCCGTGCAGGCCGTGCGGATCCCCAAGGAGATCCCGCTGACCTCGGCGGCCCTCATCGGCTGCGGTGTCGTCACCGGCGTCGGCGCCGCGCTCAACCGCGCGCGAGTCGCGTACGGGGACTCCGTCGTCGTCATCGGCACGGGCGGCATCGGCCTCAACGTCCTCCAGGGCGCGCGCATCGCCGGAGCCACGACCATCGTCGCCGTCGATGCCAACCCCGAGAAGGAGGCGGTGGCGCGGCAGTTCGGCGCCACGCACTTCCTGCCGTCCGCGGAGGGAGTGCCGGACATCCTGCCGAACGGCGCCGACCACGCCTTCGAGTGCGTCGGCCGCGTCGAGCTGATCCGCCAGGCCGTCGACCTCCTGGACCGCCGCGGCCAGGCCGTCCTGCTCGGCGTACCGCCCGCCACGGCCGAGGCGTCGTTCCTCGTCTCGTCCCTGTTCCTGGACAAGTCGATCCTCGGCTGCCGCTACGGCTCCGCGCGCCCGCAGCGGGACTTCGCGCTGTACGCCGACCTGTATCTGGCCGGGCGGCTGCTCCTGGACGAGCTGGTGACGCGGACGTATCCGGTGGAGGAGTTCGCGGTGGCGCGGCGGGACGCGGAGGTGGGGAGGGTGGCTCGGGGGGTGCTGGTGTTCTGACCCCGCCGTCGTCGTAGCCGAGGTCCGGATCTCGTAGCCGAGTTCTGGACCTCGTAGCCAAGTTCCGGACCTCATGCCCGAGTCCCGGCCCCCTCCGCCCCCGAGGGAAAAGCCGTGGGGCGATGTCAGTGGGGTGTCCTACCTTCGTACGCATGAGCTATCGCGAGATCGCGTCGCGGGGGACCCTCGCCTGGGCCGCCGTGGCCGTGGGCGCCCGGATGCCCGTGGCCATGGCGCCCCTCGCCGTGGTGTTCCTGGTCCGCGAGCGGGACGGCGGGTACGCGCTGGGCGCGATCCTGGCCGCGGTGTACGTGATCGGCGAGATCGCGGGGGCCGCGCTCCTAGGCATGCGGATGCGGGCCGAGCGGGCGCGGCCGCAGCTGGCCGTCGGCCTCGGCGTGGGCGCGGTGGGGTTCGCGGTCCTTGGCGCGCTGCCGGACGCGCCCGCCGTGGTGCTCGCGGCCTGCGCGTTCGTCGCGGGCGGTGCGCCCGGTGCGGCGCCCGGCGGGCTGCGCGCGCTGCTCAACAGCCTGGTCCCGGAGCGGGCCGTGGCGCAGGCCATGTCCGCCGAGTCCGTCCTGGTCTTCGGCATATGGGCCGTCGCGCCCGCGGCCGTCACGGGCCTCGCGCTCGGCGTGGCACCCGGTCTGCCCCTGCTCCTGGCCGCCGTCCTGATGGCGCTTTCCGTGGCCGGGCTCTGGCTGCTGCCCGTCGGCTGGAAGGCGGACGAGTCCGACCGGGACGGCGAGCCGATGCTCCGCATCATGGCCCGCGCCTGGCCGGTGTACGTGACCGGCGCGGCGGGCCTTTCCCTGCTCGCCCTCGCCGAGCTGGTGCTGCCCGCGCTCCTGGAGCAACGCGAGATATCCGTCGGCATGTCGGGCCCGCTCCTCGCCGGTCTCGCGGTCAGCTCGGCGGCCGGTTCGTTCGTGTACGGGCTGCGGAAGTGGCCCGGACGGCTGCGCACGCAGAGCCTGGTGTGCATGCTCGGCGTCAGCGGCTGCCTGGCCGCCGTCGCCGTCCTGCCGACAGCCACATGGCTGGCCGTCGGCCTCGCCTGCGCCGGATTCCTCCAGGCGGGCTCGATGCTCACCCGCAACCTCACCCTGCGCGAGGTCCTGCCCCCGAGCGCGCTGGCGGCGGGCTATTCCCTGATGTACGCGGCGGTGGGGGCGGGTTACGCCGTCAGCGGGTCCATGGCCGGGGGCCTCCTCAGCGTCACGACCCCGTCGACGGCCATCCTGGCGGGGGTCGCGCTGACGGTCGTCCTGACCCTGGTGGGGACGCTGGCGGAGGTGCGGCCCGGGCCTGTGGGCGGTGGAGGGATCGCGGCGGGTTCGGGGGGTGGTGCGGGGGACCGTTCGGTGGGTTCGGTGGACGGTGCGGTGGGTGCGACGGACGGTGCCGTGGGTGCGGCCGACGGTGTGGTGGACGCGGAGGGCCCCGGGTCGGGGCGGAGGCGCTGAAGGCTTCGGGGAGGGTGCGGGGTTCGGCCCGGGACGGGGAGCGGCACCCCGCGCGGGCGCTGGGTCGGCCGTGCCATCTGGGCTTGTGGGCCCCGGCTCGTCGCCCCGCAGGTGCGGGGACCGCTCGTCCCGCTCGAGCGTCGAGGTGCGCAGCCGGGGACCACCCCCGCTGCGCGGGGACCACACGATTCCGAACAGGTTGATCCTGTTGACGACGGAACCAGCCCCGCGATCGCGGGGACCACCCGATCCGGCCCAGCATCTCGAAGGGCGTCATCGGGCCACCCCCGCAGGCTGCGGGGACCACAACATCCTCGCCGACGAGCCGCGGCTCAAGACGGGATCAACCCCGCATGTGGCGGGGACCACGGGCGCCCCTGCCCGTGGCCGGGGCTCAACTCATCCGCTTGGGCGCCGACTTCGCCGCCCGCCATTCCGGTGCGAGCACCGACCAGATCTCCTCGTCGTGCCGCTGCCCCCGGTACAGATAGCTCTCCCGGAGGATGCCGTCGCGGGTCATGCCGAGGCGGCGGGCGACGGCGATGCTGGGGGTGTTGGCCGAGGAGACCCACCAGTCGACGCGGTGGATGCCGCGGTCCTCGACGGCCCAGTCGATGAGGGCGCGGGCGGCCCGGGTCACCAGGCCCCTGCCGGCCGCCGCGGGCTCCAGCCAGCAGCCCGCCTCGGCGGTGCCCTGGGCCACGTCCATGGTGCGCAGGATCACCGCGCCGACCAGCTCGCCGTCCAGGTGGATGCCGCAGATCCGGCCGGTGTCGGTGGCGGCCTTGTCGGCGTACGCCTGGAGGTAGGCCCGAGCGGAGGCCAGGTCGTGGACGACGTCCGGCAGGCCGTTGTGCTGCCCGATGAACTCCCGCCCCCGGTCGATGTGGGCCAGGAACTCCTCGGCCTGCCAGGGCTCCAACGGGCGCAGCTCCGCACCGTCGGCTCCCAGGGATATCGCGTACATGGTCGGCGCCCTCCCCGATGTTCGTGCTTCGTGCGTCGTGCTCGTGCTTCGGCCTCTGTGCTGGCCGTGCGCCCATTGTCGGCAGGTAGTCGGCGGGCACGCCGTCAGTGGTCCTGGCGCGTGTCCTCCGCCCGGAACGTCCGACGGTACGCCGTCGGGGTCACGCCGAGCGCCGCCTGCAAGT
Organism: Streptomyces sp. NPDC041205; assembly: GCF_055591765.1. Classification (NCBI taxonomy): domain Bacteria; kingdom Bacillati; phylum Actinomycetota; class Actinomycetes; order Kitasatosporales; family Streptomycetaceae; genus Streptomyces; species Streptomyces sp. NPDC041205. The sequence continues at coordinate 221,034 of NZ_JBVIZH010000005.1, forward strand.
GCTGCCGCATCGACTGCGCCGTACCGAACCCCGCGTCCCGCGCGACCTGGTCGACCGACAGGTCGCTGGATTCGAGGAGGTGCCGCGCCCGCTCCACCCGCTGCCGCGTCAGCCACTGCCCGGGGCTGACCCCGACCTCCTCGCGGAAGCGCCGCGTGAAGGTGCGCACGGACATCGCCTCCTGCTCGGCCATGTCCCGCAGCTGGATCGGCTCGTGCAGCCGCCCGAGCGCCCACGCCCGCGCCATGGTGGTCGTCGCCAACTGGGGCTCGGGGATGGGTCGTTGGATGTACTGGGCCTGCCCGCCGTCGCGATGCGGCGGTACGACGGTGCGCCGGGCCACCTCGTTGGCGACCGCGGTGCCGTGGTCACGGCGTACCAGATGCAGACACAGATCGAGGCCCGCGGCGACCCCCGCCGAGGTCAGCACGTCGCCGTCGTCGATGAACAGCACGTCCGCGTCGACCTTGATCCGCGGGAACAGCCGCTGGAAGTGGTCCGCCGACGACCAGTGCGTGGTCGCGGGCCGCCCGTCCAGCCAGCCCGCGGCGGCCAGGACGTAGCTGCCGGTGCAGATGGAGACGAGGCGGGCGCCGGGCCGCAGGTGGGCGAGGGCGGCGGCCAGTTCGCCGGTGAGGCGGCCTTCCTCGTACACGGGCCCCAGTTCGTACGAGGCGGAGACGACGAGCGTGTCCGCCTCGGCAAGGGCCTCCGGGCCGTGCTCGACGAGGATCGCGTAGTCCGCGTCCGTGCGGACGGGGCCCGGCGGCCGGGCGGAGCAGGTCACGACGTCGTACAGCCGCTCGCCCGCGGAGTTCCGCGCCCGCCCGAAGATCCGCTGCGGAATGCCCAGCTCGAAGGGGATGACGCCGTCGAGGGCGAGGACGACGACGCGGTGGCGCCGCGTCGGCGCGCGCTGCTCCGCCTGCTCCGCGGTTCGCTCCCGCTGCTCCGCGGTTCGCTCCCGGGCTTCGCTCATGGCCCGATCCTAGCGAATGCTGTCCTTTGGGCCACTCGATGGTGAGGGCCGCTGCTGCGGATGCTGTGTGACGTGAACGAGACAACCGATCCGCGGGTGCGGACCACCGGGCCGGAGCTGTCGAAGCAGCCGCAGCCGCACTCGCACGCGCACTCGCCGCAGTCGCAGGCGGGGCCGTCGCAGCCGCAGTCGCAGCCGCCGCGGGAGGGAGACGGCGGCGGCCGGACCCGGAAGTTCCGCATCCACCGGGCCTGGTTCGTCGCCGCCGTCGCCTTCGTGACGATCATCGGCGGCGCCGCCTTCAACTCCCTGCCGGGCCTGCTCATCGACCCGCTGCACGACGAGTTCGACTGGTCGCGCGGCGAGATCGGCTTCGCGGTCTCGATCGACATGGCGCTGTACGGCCTGACCGCGCCGTTCGCCGCCGCGCTCATGGACCGCTTCGGCATCCGCAAGGTCGTGGTGGCGGCGCTGAGCCTGGTCGCGGCGGGTGCGCTGCTCAGCGTATGGATGACGGCGAGCTGGCAGCTGATGCTCTACTGGGGCCTGCTCGTCGGCCTCGGCACCGGATCGATGGCGCTCGCCTTCTCGGCGACGGTCACCAACCGCTGGTTCGTGGCGCGGCGCGGCCTGGTCACGGGCATCCTGACGGCGGCGGGGGCCTCCGGCCAGCTGGTGTTCCTGCCGCTGTGCGCGTGGATCGTGGACGAGCACGGGTGGCGCCCGGCGTCGGTGACGGTCGCGCTGGCCGCGCTGGTCGTGGTGCCGTTCGTGTGGCTGCTGCTGCGCGACCATCCGGCGGACGTCGGACTCGCCCCGTACGGAGGGGAGTTCACGCCGAAGCCGGAGCCCACGCGGGGCGCGGCGCGGCGGACGCTGCGGGTGCTCGCGGACGCGGCGAGGACGGGGCCGTTCTGGCTGCTCGCGGGCTCGTTCGCGATCTGCGGCGCCTCGACGAACGGCCTGATCCGCACGCACTTCGTACCGTCCGCGCACGACCACGGCATGCAGATCACCGCGGCGGCGTCGCTGCTCGCGGTCATCGGCGTCTTCGACGTGGTCGGCACGATCGCCTCCGGCTGGCTGACGGACCGCTTCGAGTCCCGCCGCCTGCTCGCGGTCTACTACGGCCTGCGCGGCATCTCGCTCCTCTTCCTGCCGATGCTGCTCGCACCGACCGTGCACCCGCCGATGGTCTTCTTCATCATCTTCTACGGCCTCGACTGGGTCGCCACGGTGCCGCCGACGCTGGCGCTGTGCCGCGAACACTACGGCGACGACAGTGCGATCGTCTTCGGCTGGGTCCTGGCGTCGCACCAGGTCGGAGCGGCGGTGGTCGCGTTCCTCGGAGGGGTGGCGCGGGACGTCTTCGGGAGCTACGACGTGGTCTGGTACGCGTCCGGGGCGCTGTGTGCGGCGGCGGCGCTGATGGTGTTGGTGATTCGACGGAGGGGGGTGGGGGGTGGGGAGTTGGTGGTGTGAGGGGGCGCCTACTTTGCGGCGGGGCGGCCTGACTTCGCGGCGGGGTGGCCTGACTTCGCGGCGGGGCGGCCTGACTTCGCGGCGGGGCGGCCCCACTTCGCGTCGGGGCGGCCCGACTTCGCGGCGCGAGGGCGACCGCATCCCGGCGTGTGGGCGGCTGCTCGGGGGCGTGTCTGCGGTGTGTGGGCGGCTGTTCGGGGGCGTGTCTGCGGTGTGTGGGCGGCTGTTCGGGGGCGTGTCTGCGGTGTGTGGGCGGCTGTTCGGGGGCGTGTCTGCGGCGTGTGGGCGGCTGTTCGGGGGCGTGTCTGCGGCGTGTGGGCGGCTGTTCGGGGGCGTGTCTGCGGCGTGTGGGCGGCTGTTCGGGGGCATGTCCGTGGCGTGCGGGCGGCTACTCCGCGGCGTGCGGGGTGAAGCCGCCGAACGCGCCGCGGTGGAAGAGGAGGGGCGCGGCGGCGCCCTCGCTGCCGCCCTCGTCGGCACCTTCGGCGGTGCCGAGCGCCTCCACACGGCCGACGACGATGAGGTGGTCGCCGCCGGTGTGGACGGCGTGCACGACGCAGTCGATCCAGGCCGGGGCGCCCGCGAGCCGGGGCGACCCGGTAACGGGGGCGGCGTCGTAGTCGACCCCCGCGAACTTGTCCGCCCCGCTGACCGCGAAGGCCCGGCACAGGGCGCCCTGGTCGGCGCCCAGGACGTTCACGCAGAAGACGCCCGCGCGGGCGATGCGGGGCCAGGTGGTGGAGGTGCGGGCGACCATGAAGGAGACGAGGGGCGGGGTGAGGGAGAGGGAGGCGAAGGACTGACAGGCGAAGCCGGCGGGGCCCGCGGGGGCCGGGGTGGCCGAGGGGGCGGCCGGGGTGGCCGAGGGTGTGGCTGGGGCAGCCGAGGGGGTCGAGGGTGCGGCCGGGGCGGCCGAGGGTGCGGCCGGGGCGGTCACCACGGTCACGCCGGTCGCGAAGTGCCCGAGCACCCGCCGGAATTCGGCCGCGTCGACCGGTGCGCGCTCGTCCTCGCGGACGGCCCGCAGATGTGGCCGGGGCAGCGCCTCGACCGGCTGGGCGGCGGTGGTCGGGGCCCCGACCGACCTCAGGTACCGGACGACGGTGGCCGCCATCCCTGCGTGTCCCATCATGCTTCCAGTGAACCTGACGATCCGTCAGATCGGAAGCCCTGGGGCAACGCCGGACTGGCCCGCGCCTACGGGTGGTACAGCTTCCGGGCCCGCTCGGAGTCCAGGCTGCCGCCCTCGGGCACGTACAGGAAGAAGGCCTGCTGCCAGACCTGCGTGCTCCCCGCCTGGCGGCTGCTGGTGGTGACCCACGGCGGGTAGACGCGGAAGGCCCGCTTCCCGCCCACGCCGCCGTGGGACACGATGCCGCGCCGCCGGAGCGCATCGCGCGGAAACACGAACTGCCCGAACCGGTCCCCGTCACGACAACTGACGACGAACAGATCGACGCCGTCCGCGTCGTCGAACGGCCGGATCGGCCCTTCCTCGGACCGCTGCCACACGGTGACGAACTGCCCCACCTTGGTGGGCGTCGTCTTGGCCACACGGAACCGCACGTCCAGCCCGTCCAGCGTGAAGGCGTACGCCCCGTACTCGGCGCTCTCGGGTTCGGGGGTCGGCTGGGAGCAGGTGAGGCCGAGGGGGTCGTAGAGGAGTGCTTTGGTGGCGAGGAGGTCGTCGTGGACGGGGCCGAGGCGGGGCGGGCCTGGGTCGGGCCAGGGGGACGGGGTGTGGGGGCCGGGGGGTGAGGGGGTCCCGGATTTCGTTGCCATTCGTCCATCTTGTCAGCGTGCTGGGGAGGGTCTGTTTGGTGAGAGGGTGGGGCTGCCTTCCCCGCAGGCGCGGGGACCACACGTGGCTGTGGCGGAATGCGGTCAAGCCTGCGGGACCACCCCGCACGCGCGGGGACCACTCCACCGTCCTGTGCGACGCCAACGGCACCCAGGGACCACCCCCGCACGCGCGGGGACCACGCGTTCCGGCAGAAGTACATCACCGGCCACAAGGGACCACCCCCGCACGCGCGGGGACCACTTGATGACGGTAGAGACCACTGAGCGGATGCCGGGACCACCCCCGCACGCGCGGGGACCACTACGACGATCTCGCGTGCCAGCACCGGCTCGGGGGACCACCCCCGCACGCGCGGGGACCACACGTGCCCGGTCAGGTCGGGCTGCACGGCGGTGGGACCACCCCCGCACGCGCGGGGACCACTGCTCGCCGGCTCGCACGTCGGCTCTGGTCTGGGGACCACCCCCGCACGCGCGGGGACCACTCATTCCTCCGACGGCCCGGCGGACGCGTCGGGGGACCACCCCCGCACGCGCGGGGACCACGGCTTCGGCCTCCCGGTAGCGCTGGGCGGCAAGGGACCACCCCCGCACGCGCGGGGACCACGGCTTCGGCCTCCCGGTAGCGCTGGGCGGCAAGGGACCACCCCCGCATGCACGGGGACCACCTCAACTCCCGTGTGCAGAACGAGACGGGCGAGGGACCACCCCCGCACGCGCGGGGACCACCATCTGCCGGTTGCGGATCTTCTTGACGAACGGGGACCACCCCCGCACGCGCGGGGACCACAGGCCACTGAAGTCGAGCAGCGTCCTGTCGTCGGGACCACCCCCGCACGCGCGGGGACCACGGGATGCTCATGTCGCCTGAGGTGGCGGCGGAGGGACCACCCCCGCACGCAAGGGGACCACCCCCGCGGACGCGTTGATTGTGCGTCCACCGGTGGGACCACCCCCGCACGCGCGGGGACCACTCGACGGCGCGGGCGTCGTTTTTGAGGAGTCGGGGGCCACCCCCGCACGCGCGGGGACCACCCCAAGCGACCGAGCTCGAGAAGACAGCCCGCGGGGCCACCCCCGCACGCGCGGGGACCACCCCAAGCGACCGAGCTCGAGAAGACAGCCCGCGGGGCCACCCCCGCACGCGCGGGGACCACGGTCCCCTGCGGGGTCGCTTCGCTGAGAGGGAGGGGCCACCCCCGCACGCGCGGGGACCACAAGGTCGCGATCACTGTCGCGATCGAGCGCGAGGGGCCACCCCCGCACGCGCGGGGACCACGGCGCCGGGCCAGGCGTAGTCACCGGTGCCCAGGGGCCACCCCCGCACGCGCGGGGACCACAGGCCGCCACCTGCGGCTTCACCCTCCCGCTAAGGCGTTTTCCCCACTTCTTGCGTTCTCGGCATTTCGCCTATCTATTCCTAGAGGTATATAAACCGTCGCACCAGGAGTCCGTGCAGCCCCCACCCACGCCACTCGCCGCAGGCCCTTCATCGGTTGCCGAAGCGTCGGCGTTTGGCTGCCTTGCTCCAGCCCTGGTGGGGTGGGCCTGCCGGGGTGTTTCCGGGGGTGGGGGGTCGGGGTGCGGGGCGGTGGAGGAGGGTGAGGCCTTCGTGGTCGGTGGGGTGCCAGGCGTGTTCGTGGGTCGCGAAGGCGAAGCCCTGTTCGTTGTCGGTCTGGTAGGCGAGGAGGGCGCGGCCCTTTCCACGGTATTCGCGGACCTCCTGCCACAGGATGTCGCGGACGCGGGCGGAGGGCGCGCCGAGGAAGACGCCGGGGGAGATCTCCAGGAGCCAGCGCGTGAGGAATCCGCGTAGTCCGGCGGGGCAGTTGGCCAGGACGATGACGGTCACCAGAGCGGTTCCTCCCCGGCGGGAGCCCCGGTGGAGACCGCCGTGGATTCTGCCGGTGCCGGGCCGCCGTAATTGCGGCCGCCCTCGACGTGCCGGTCGCCGTCGGACTGCAGGGTCACCTGGTCCGCCGTCTCGTCCGGTCCGGGACGACTGTGGGGTTCGAGGAGGCCCTTGATGTCCCTCACGCAACGGTCGAGGAGCCCGGCTGTGTTGATGCGGTCCCGCAGGGCCCGGCGGGTGCGGGAGGCGATGTCGTCGTCGCCCTGGGCCGCCGCGTCGAATGCGGCGGGGATGCCGATCTCGGTCTTGTAGAGGTCGGCGATGTCGAGGACGAAGGAGCGTTCGTGCCCGGAGTGGATGAAGCCGAGGCCGGGTGCGCAGCCGAGGGCGGCGACGACCGCGTGGGCGATCCCGTACATGCACTGGGCGGCCGCCGTCACGGCCTGGTTGGCGGTGTCACCGGCGGTGAAGTCACCGTGGTGGTACTCGCGTCGGCGCCAGGGCACGCCGGTGCGGGCGGATTCACGGCGGTAGCACTCCTTGACCCTGCGGCCCTCCATGTTCAGGAGTTCCTGCCTGTTCCGGGCCGATGGGTCGTCCTGGGGGAAGCGCAGCCGGTACATCGCCCGTGCCACCTCAAGGCGGATACGGCGGTTGGCCCATGCGGTGGCCTGGGCCTCGACGAGGCGGGACGAGCGGGTGAGTGCCCGCCCGCCCGCGTAGAAGCGGACGCCTTGCTCGCCGACCCAGACGACTCCGGCTCCGCATTCGCCGAGCACGGACATGGCCTGGTGGGTGACGCGAGTCCCCGGGCCCAGGAGCAGCGTTCCGATGGCGGCGGAGGGAATGTGGGTGACACCTTCCGCGTCCGTGGCCGTGATGGCGTTGTCCTCGCGGTGAATCGTGCACCGCTCCACGTAGATGAAGGAGATCCGGTCGGCGACCCGGGTCAGTTCACGCGGTGAGGAGGCGCCCCGGCCGCTGACGGTGCTCATGAGGCCGGTACCGGGGCGAGGGTCATCAGGCCGCAGCCGTACGCCTTCGCCTTGCCGAGCCCGTGCGTGAGGGTGCGGCGGAAGGCCTCCAGGTCGGTGATGCGAAGCCGCCCGTCGAAGGTGACCCGAGTGAACTGCACGGGCGGCGGGCCACCGGGCTTCCTGCTCTTGGTCTTCTGACGGCCCACGCCGCTGTTGGGGCCCACCGCGCCCTCCGCGCCCTCCGCGTTCCCCTTGCGGAACTGCAGGGGAAGGCGGTCGTGCACGACCACTTGGTGCTCGTGACCGTGCTCGGTGAGGCGCTGCTCGGGTGGCGTGCGGAGGATCTCGAAACCGGCCGACTCCTGGCGCTGGAGCAGCCAGCCGATCTGCTGCGTCGGGGTGACGTGCGCGGTGCGCTTCGTACGGGACTTCGGGTCGTCCTCCGGCCTGCGCACGTTGCGGACGGGATTCGCGGTGAGGCGGAAGCTCCAGCTGTCACCTGCCGCGAGTGCGTCCAGGAACTCGCCGTACGCGAACGTGTCCCATCCCCGCTGTTCGAGACCGGGCCAGCCCGCCTGCTCGACGAGGTGTGTCAGGTCGGGGCGGCCGGGGCTGGCGATGAACAAGTCGGCGCGTCCGGCGGCGGTGGGGTCGACGCGCCACAGTACGCGCGGCCCCCCGCCGTCCCGGGGTGGCGGTTCGGGGAAGGACATGTTGACTGCCCCGTGGAGCAGGTGGGGTGACCCGAGGAGCCGACGGGCTTGCGGACGGCCGGTGTTGAAGCGGAAGCGGGTCAGGTACATCAGGACGTCCTCGAGGGCGGATCGGCCGGTCCGGTCGTGTCGATGCGGCGCAGCCCGGGCGTCGGGTCGTGCTCGGGCGGGGCCGGGGGAGGGGGCTTGCGCGGCGGGGCATCGACGTGCCGGGTGAGGACGCCTCGTAGCGCGTATTGCCGGTGGCGCGGGTCGTAGCTGACCGGGGTGTCCCGCAGGGACAGGTGCGGGGTCTCGCCCGGCGGGCAGTCCAGGAGCAGGTCAAGGGCTTCGGGCCCGACAGCGGCCGCGCCGCGCGGGGCGGCCCGCTCCGTCTGCTCCACGTACCACGGGGACGCCTGCCATGGCGCGTCGCGCAGCGCGTCCTCCAAGCTGATGTCCTCCTGCGGCGGGCCCATGTCGAGCGGGCGGGACGGCGGGCAGGACCGGCGGCCGAGGAAGGGCAGGAACCGCGGCGTGAGCACGGCCCTATGCAGGCGGTGGAGCAGCGCCGCGTCCCCCTCGACTCCGGCGACGAAGACGGCGTCGCTGAGGTAGAACCGCTCGGACAGCGGCATGGCCTTGCCCGAGTCGGTGTGGTGGGCGGTGTGGAAGTCCCGCAGGCGGGAACCGGGTTGGTCGATCCTCACGCCGAACCGCAGAGCCACGAGGTCGGACAGGTCCGCGTCGCGCGGCCTGCCCTCGGCGGCGGCCAGCATGCCGAGTACTCCGCTCTTGGTGGGCGCGTTCTCCGTGCTGCGGCGGGCGAAGCGGGCTGCCGACCCCCACGACTGCAGAGGACCGGCGAGCCGCAGCAGCAGCACGGTCATGCCCCGGACCCCAGCCGTCGCGCCACCGTGGCCGTCACATCCCGCAGCAGGGTCTCCAGGGTGACACCGGAACCGAGCGGGGCAAGCGCCTTCGTGTCGTCACCGACCCGGAAGACCCAGCTGTGCTCGGCGGACTCGATGCCGTACTGGCGCTCCAACTCCGGTACGTACGCGGCGAGGCGGGCGCAACTCTCCCGCAGGAAGCCGCCGCCGGCCCCCTGCGGCACCGGCTCTTCGAAGGCGCCGACGAAGCTGACGGGGCGGCGGTCGCGGAGTTTGACGATGACGGCGGCGGGCAGGGTGTGGTTGCCGAAGGTGTTGATCTTCCCGGTGGGGAGTGAGGTGATGAAGGCGTCCAGGAACGCGCCGACGGCCTTCTCCACGGGAGCGCTCGGTGATTCGTCGTCCCGGAGCCCGGCGCCGAGGTTGCGTTGCAACTCGTCGGCGTCCACGGCCGCGTAGCGGTAGAGCGTCGCGGAGTTGAAGTCGACGGTGCCGATCATTCCGGCGCCGGACTCCTCATCCGGGCTGAGGTCGTCCACGGCTGTGTAGTAGTCCGACTCGATCTCCGACTTGTGCACGCCGATGGCGTGCGCCACCTGGACCGCTGCTTCCACGTTGAGGTCCGCGGAGTCCGCGACCATCCGTCCGAACAGCGCGATGTCCACGGAATGCCGCGTGTCCACAGCCTGCTTGGCGTGCGCCTTGTTCGCCTTGACCTTGAGATGGCCCTCGAGCGTCTTCACGTCACCGGCGGGGGCGCTGCCCGTCACTGCCAGCTCGGCGAGCGCGTCCAACTGCCTCCTGCTCAGGAACATCAGGTACGAGGACTCGGGCGGCGCGGGAGTGTCCGCACCGCTCTTCGACTTCCGCCCCGGCGCCGCGACCTTGGAGCCCGTGGCTGTTTCGATCATCCTGGCCGCCAAGTCGAGAGCCACCGACTCGAGCGACTTGTCCCTGGCGACGATCCGCTCGGCCAGCGCCTCGACGACCTTCTTCGTCCTGACCCCGAGCGCTTCGGCCGGCAGCAGGTCGTCGAACGTCTTGCGTGTGGCGCGCTTCCACGCCTGGCTGGAGACCCTGGCCCGTCGCACCCCGCCGAAGACGGCTGACTTGGGCGTTCCGGTGTCGTCGCGGTTGAGGTTGCTCGGCGGGACGGTCTGCAGGATGTGGATGTCGAGGATGGTCCGGGTCACCGTGGTTCCGTTCTTCTCGGGACTGCCCGCGCTTCACCCGCGACAGGCAGATGGCTGCATGGAGAGGACCCTCGGACACATGGGTCCCATGGCGCTACGAGGTCCCTTGGGCGCTACTCGTCCGGATCCGAGGCTGTGGGATCCGCGGCCTCGGACGGGGAGTCGGGTGCCGCCTCCCCGTCCCCGTCCGACCCGGACGGGGCGTACACGCGGTGGAAGCCCCGCCCCCACTCCCGTCTGACGTCGGCCTGCAATGCCGCTTGCTGCCAGCGGTCGAGCTGACCGGCGAGGAGGCCGTAGTCCAGGGGGATGCGGGCCGAACGCAGCAGCAGCACCATCTCGCGGAGCCGTACGGACAGGGTTTCCACGTCGGTCGAGGTGCCGATGCGTACGAAGCGCGTGCGGACGGACGAGCTGAGGTCGGTGTCCTGGACCACCGCGGGCGGCTTGCGCTCGCTCATGGCGCCGGGGGAATCGGGGGCGGTGCTGTCGGCACGGTCCTGCGTGCCCGTCCTGCCCTCGGCCAGGCGCCGTGCGGCACGGCCGAGCGTCCAGCGAGGCACATGCATCGGTTCCTCGCGCAGCGACTGCTGGTGTAGTGCCCAGAGGGCCACCGCCAGGTGGACCGCCCGGTCCTCCCGCTCCTGATCCTCCTCCCGTCGGCTCACCCTCGGGTACGGGACCGGGTCCGCCGAGTCGTCCTCCGCACGTCGCGCCGCCTGGTCACGCAGCCTCGTCAGCGCCTCCAAGTCGTCCAGGCCCCAACTGGTGGGTGTGCCGTGCGGATCCCGTCCGGCCTCGCGGCGCAGCCTGGCGACGGCGGCGACCGAAGCCGGGAGATGGGTTCGGTACCCCGTCTGCAGGCGGCCGATGGTCTCCTCGGCCGCCTGTCGGGCGAGCGTGGGCATGGCGGCCCTGGGCGCTGATGTCATCGGTCTGCCTCCGTACGGTCGTCACGGGAGGTTCGGGAGGAGGCGGCGACGGAGGAGCGCGCCGCCGGAATTCCGGCGGGGGACGGTACCGTGGGCGGGCCGAGGATCTTGTGGAGCCGGGTGCGGAACCAGCTCTCGGCGCGGCCCGCGTCCAGCAGCCGCACCCCCAGCCTTGGGATGTCCACGAGACGTCCCTCGTCGGCGGCGGGTCCCGCGGAATTGAGGAGTTGGCTGCCGAGGCGCGTCACGTGTCGTCGTACCGTCGCGCGCCACTCCTGGCGAGCGGTGTCCAGATCGGGGTGGGCGAGCAGGTCCTTCAACCATGCGCGGTACGGGCCGTCGAGCGCTCCGAAACCCATGTCGCGCGCGGTGTCGGTGGCGGAGGTGGGATCGGTCCCCGCGGCGCGGGCGAGGTTCGTGGCGAGCTGTCCGAGCGCGGAGACCGCGTTCTCGGCGTCGCTGACGGCATCCACGGCGGCGGCGCCGTAGACCGGATTCGCCTCGTGCAGGGTGACCATCGGCAGGACGACGGAGTCGTCGACGATCTCGTCGATCACGGACTGCTGGGTGCCGTACCTCGCCCCGATCAGCCGCAGTCGCACCAGCTTGCCGGGGGCGACATCGCCCTCGGTGATCACCTGGGTGATCCAACGAGTGATGCCGGAGCGCTGGGTGGCCGCCGGGTCACCGCGTCTCGCGGTGTCCGTCTCCTGCTGGCGCGCGGGCAGCAGGGAAGCGAGCCCGCGCCAGGCCGCCCGGCTCGGGTCGTGCCGCTGGGAGGTGTACACCAGCGGGCGCTGCTGCTTCTTCTCCTGGGAGGGGCTGCGTCGCCAGCCCGACATCGGCTCCGTCGTCCAGGGGGAGGGCAGGGCGAGTGGGTCGCCGTAACCGAGTACCACACCCGTCACCGCGCCCGCCTCGGGGTGCAGGCGGATCCTGCGGGTCTGCCAGGTGTACAGGTCCCGCAGGCCGTGCGGCCCGCCGGGAACGTCGTCGCGGGGCGCGGCACCGAGCGGCGGGCGCCGCCACACCGGCCTGTCGTCAGCCGTGCCCGGCAGGCCTGAGCCGTACACCTCCTTGAGCGCGATGAGGTTGAGCAGCAGCGTCTCCCGGAGCGTGTCACCCTCGGCGAAGATCCCGCCGAGATCTCCCAGCGACCCCACGCCCAACGGATAGACCTTGCCCGCCTTTCCTCTCTCGTCGCCCACCATGGCGGACTTGATCCCGGACGTGTCGTAGGCGTGGGCGTGCACGAGCCACCGGGCTGCCTCCGCGTACGAAAGACGGTCGATCCCGGGGCGGCGCATGGCGAAGAAGGGGTCACCGACGGGCACGTCCGCGACGATGCGGGTGAGCGGAGCCAGCTCGTCCTTGGCGGTGCGCAGATCGGCCACCTGGAAGAACGGGTGCTCGGGGTGGAAGAGGTCGAAGCGGTCCCGGTGCCGTTCCAGGTACTCCGGCACCGCGGCGAACGGGTCGGTCGCCAGCCAGAGGTCTTCCCAGTCCTCCAACTCTGCAGGAAATCCGGGAGAGTTGTTCGCACCGGCCGTGCGCCCCAGCGCGTCGTACAGAATCGCGAGCAGTAGCCGCAGCAGGGCCGGTTCCTGAGTCGGTACGTCCCCCACGAGCCGCCGCAGGCTGTGGGCCCCCTCGAAGAGGCCCAGCAACGAGACCTCTTCCACAGTGCCGTCGGCGCCCTGGACAGGAATCCACGGCGAGGACACGAGGTCGAAGGACGGGGTTCCGGCGTCCTGAGCCGTCATCGAGGCCTCCGGCGACTCCGGGTGTGCGGTACCCGGGGCAAGGAGGCCTTGAGTGACGCCGAGGCCGTCATGCGTGGTAAGTCCCCTGAAATCCCCACTGCTTGGGCTCTCCCTCTCTGCTTGCTCCTCTGGCCCGGCATCCGTCACTCGGCGGTCGTCCGCCGCCGCGCCGGGAAGCGCCACCCGCAGTCCGTCGACCGGACTGTAGGTGAGAAGAGAGCCTGACAGACGGGTCTGACAATCGGCGTCCAGAACGAGAATCAGCTCGCCCGCGAGCCACGGGCACTCCTTGGCCTGCCAGGCGGGGACCAGGAAACGCTCGAGTTCGGGAATGCTCCGGTCGATCATCCACTGAGTGCTGAAGTACCTCGGGAGCGTGAGGGCGCTCGCCGCCACCGCCTCGGCGGCGCGGCGCGGAGGCGGGAAGTCGGTCGGCAGTTCAAGGCAACCCCGCCCACCCTCGGCGCCACCGTCCAGCCACGGCACGGTGGTGAGCCGACCGTCGGCCTGCCTTTGGATGACCAGTACCTCCAACGTCTCCTCGGAATCCCGGACTTGAGCGCGACCGCCACGTTCGTCGTCCGCTTCACCGGCGTGTGCCTCGAGCCACCCGTACACCGGCCGTCCCGGCCGCCGCACCGGACCGAGGAGGAATCCCTCGGCCTCCTTGCGCTTCTCCGCGAGCAGCCGTTCGTGCTCGACCCGTGCCGCGGCCAGCCGGTCCGTCCACCTGTCCGGGCCGACGGGACCCTCGCCGTAGGCGGCCTGCACGAGAGGGCTGATCCCATCGGGCAGCACCAAAGGCTCTCCGCCCAGGAACGGTCCGAGTACGGCCAGGGACCGCAGCAAGGTGTGCTCGCTCCGGTAGACGGCCAGTGTCCCGGCCACGGGCTTCGGCGGATCCTCATCCCACGCCACCCCCGTGATGAGGCAACGCGGCCGCGCCAGACGCGGGGGCCTCGACCGGGCGTGCCGGTGCAGCCGCCCCATGCGTTGCAGCACCAGGTCCACCGGGGCCAGGTCCGTGACGAGCAGGTCGAAGTCGACGTCGAGCGACTGCTCGAGCACCTGGCTCGCCACCACCACGTGCCGTCGCGGCCGCTCCGCGGAGTCCGGACCGAACTTCCCCAGCAGAGCAGTGTCCTTGGCGGCCCTGTCCGCGGCGAGGAACCGGGAGTGGGCCACGGTCACCACGTCCTCACCGAGCCGCGCCCGCAGCTCGTCGGCGGCCTCCAGCACGCGGTTGACCGTGTTGCGGACGACCAAGGCGCAGCCGCCGTCGGCGAGTTCGCTGTCCAGCCGGTCGGCTAGAGCGGTGAGGTCGTCGTCGAGCCGTTCGACCAGCACTTCGCTGCGGCGGCCGGAGGCGGCCGGGGGAGTGGAAGTGATTGGTTGGTGTCCGGGGGCGGCCGCGGTGATCAGCGGATACGCGGTGTCGGTGAGCTGATCCACACCACCCCCGCCAGGCCCTCCGCCGCCGTCGCTGCCTGAGTAGGCGGCGATGAGAGCTTGCCTGCGCGCCGCCGGGAGGGTCGCCGAGAGCAGCACGACCGGTACGCGGTACGCGGCCAGCCACTCCAACACCCGGTCCAAGTACCGCCCCATATAGGCGTCGTACGCGTGCACCTCGTCGATGACGACGACCTTCCCGGCCACGGCGAGGTGCCGCAGCGCGAGATGCCGGCTCTTCAGTCCGGCGAACAGCACCTGGTCGATGGTGGATACCGTGAAGGAAGCGAGGAGCTGCTTCTTCCGTCCTCGTAGCCACTGGTGGGCGTGGAGCCCGGCAGGCCGCACGCCTGCGCGCTCAGCGGCCTCGTCACCGTCGCGGTCCACGGCGACGACGGCCCGCCGTCCCTTGTCCAGCAGTCCGGCCCACTCGTCGTTGAGTGCGGCCTTCGCGTGCGCGAGAGCGACCGAATGCCCCGCTTCCCTCTCCCCGTCCTCCCCGTCCTCTCCGTCCGCCGGAAGCCGGTCCAGCCACGCCATCACCCGGGAGAACATGGCGTCGCTGGTCGCCCGGGTGGGCAGCGCCACCAGCACGCCACCGGCCCCGGAACGCGCGGCGAGGACTTCCGCCGCCGCGAGGGCCGCCTCCGTCTTGCCCTCTCCCATCGGCGCCTCGATGACCACAAGGCCTGGCGTGGGCATGGCTCGCGCCAGCCGTACGGCTGCCGCCTGCACGGGCCGTATCTCCGCACCAGCGAGCTGGGGAAACCTCTGGGCGAACAGCTCCTCGGGAGTGCCCTGCAGGTCCGTCGGTGTCCACGGCCCTGGCAGGGCGAGCCCTTCCCAGGCCGCCCACAATCGCCGCCGCTCCCCGACGGGTCCCTCCGGTCTCCATGTCTCCGGGTCGTACGGGAACAGCTCGGGCGAGCTGGCGATCCAGTCGGCCAGGATCACCACGGCGGTCAGGGCAACTTGAGCGGGCTGCGGCAGTCGGACACTGCCCCACTTGGGCAGCCTGTCCGTCACGTCCGCCAGATCGGCACAGCCGTCCATCAGTTCGTACTGCACGCGGCGCCATGTCGCCTCGCTCGCACCCAGATGCCGCAACAGGTGCGGCCGCAGCTGCAGATCGTGAATCTGCTGATGCTCGGGAGGCGTCCCGTGATGCCCCCCGACCACCACCGCGAACTGCCCGGCCACCCGGCCGCCCAGCCCGAACCGCTCCGCCATCCACTCCTGCAACAGCAACTGCCCGGCAAGCCCGTGCGGTGCGAGCCGCCTGTCCTGCCCGTACTCCTTCTCCATCCGCATGTCGAGCCCGGCGTCCCGCATCAGCCCAGCCAGCGATTCGACCTGGCAGGCGAACGCGGGGGTCGCCTTCCCGGCATCATGAGCGGCCCCCAGAAACCGCACCAGCCGCAGGGCGTCCTCCCTGCCCCCGGGCAGTGCTTTGGCCACCAACTCCACGACGCCCCGCGGCACCCACCGCTCCCACAACTGCCCGGCCGCCGCGGCACTGTCCGCCATGTGCCTCCACAGGGGCAGCGAACTGTCCGACGCGCGCTCGTGCTTCGCCCACACGCGACGTGCGGCCGCAGACAGTTCGCTGAACGGCACCGAAGCATCCGTGACGGTCGGACTCATGGGTGCATGAAACATGCCTGCCTCACTGTGCGTGCGCAGCTGCGGGAAAGTGGCCAATTGTGGGTGGTGAGGTGCTACGGGTGCGGGGCCTGTCCCGGGTGGTGGGTGCCCCGGTGTCGGCGGTAGGGCGGCACCGGGGATCTGTCCGCACGCGCGGGGAACACAGGTAGCGGGCCGAGATGGTCCAGCGGGTGATGGGGCCACCCCCGCACGCGCGGGGACCACCCCCACTCGTGCTCGTGGCGCACGAGGAAGCCGGGACCACCCCCGCACGCGCGGGGACCACTCGTCGACGAGATCCTTGACTGGGCCCTCGTCGGGACCACCCCCGCACGCGCGGGGACCACTACTCGGACGGATTCCAGTAGTTGAGCAGGGAGGGACCACCCCCGCACGCGCGGGGACCACTCCGTCATTCCTTACCCTCCACCATTTCGTGCGGGACCACCCCCGCACGCGCGGGGACCACGTCGCCAGCGTGATGTCCAGCGCGTAGGCGTTGGGACCACCCCCGCACGCGCGGGGACCACCTCGGTTCCGTCGACCCGTCGTTGCGCTGCGAGGGACCACCCCCGCACGCGCGGGGACCACGGCAAGGACCCCAAGGCACTCCTGCCTCTCGGGGGACCACCCCCGCACGCGCGGGGACCACTCGACGAACAGCGGCATGGGCGACGCGGTCATGGGACCATCCCCGCACGCGCGGGGACCACGGCGACCAGCGGGACCGGGCCGCCCAGGAGCGGGGACCACCCCCGCACGCGCGGGGACCACATGGTGGCGGGCAGTGCGGTTGCTCCGGCTCCGGGACCACCCCCGCACGCGCGGGGACCACGCCTCAAGGAGCACTTGCCGCCTGGGTACGCCGGGACCACCCCCGCACGCGCGGGGACCACCGCTGGATGGCCTCGTTGAGGACGGCCAGCTTGGGACCACCCCCGCACGCGCGGGGACCACGGGGTCTTGGCGAAGTTGAGGCGGAAGTTGACGGGACCACCCCCGCACGCGCGGGGACCACAGCTTCACCGCGAACGGCCCGTTCGCCCAGCCGGGACCACCCCCGCACGCGCGGGGACCACCCGTACGCCCGCCCGACGAGTTCGCGGAGGTCGGGACCACCCCCGCACGCGCGGGGACCACTCTTCGACCGGCATGTCCGCGACCGCTTCCACGGGACCACCCCCGCACGCGCGGGGACCACTTCCGGATGGCCTCGACCGCCGGGACCATCGCGGGACCACCCCCGCACGCGCGGGGACCACCAGGGCGTCCAGGGCCTCGCGCATCCGCAGCCGGGACCACCCCCGCACGCGCGGGGACCACGCGACCTGGTACTGATCCCCGTGACCGGCCGCGGGACCACCCCCGCACGCGCGGGGACCACTCCGGGCACCAGGTCAGGGACGTCCCGCGGAGGGGACCACCCCCGCACGCGCGGGGACCACGCCGTAGGAGTTGCCCCAGTTGGGGCCGATCGAGGGACCACCCCCGCACGCGCGGGGACCACGCGTTCGGGGATGGGGACGCCGAGGATGCGCCGGGACCACCCCCGCACGCGCGGGGACCACGGTTCACCTCCCTGGCCTTCGCCGTCGTGATCGGGACCACCCCCGCACGCGCGGGGACCACAGCATGAGGTCAAGCGGCTGCGGGTGGGGGAGGGGACCACCCCCGCACGCGCGGGGACCACGAGGGCGAGCAGCGTGGGGCAGTCGTTGACGTGGGACCACCCCCGCACGCGCGGGGACCACCTGACCTTGCGTGCAGCCTTGTCCTCTATGGCGGGACCACCCCCGCACGCGCGGGGACCACCCCGGCGAGCTCGGCCAGTTCGCGGGATTCCGGGGACCACCCCCGCACGCGCGGGGACCACGCCGCCGCCGCCCTGGATACCGTGCCCGTCACGGGACCACCCCCGCACGCGCGGGGACCACATGATCGGCAACGTCCCCTTCGCGCAGGCCCCGGGACCACCCCCGCACGCGCGGGGACCACGGTCCGTTCTGTTGACGGGGTGTCGGTGAGTTGGGACCACCCCCGCACGCGCGGGGACCACTCGCGGACGACGACGCCCAGAAGCTGGCGTTCGGGACCACCCCCGCACGCGCGGGGACCACCCGGCCCCCGCGAGCACCGAGTCCTACGCCATGGGACCACCCCCGCACGCGCGGGGACCACAGGCCGCGACCTGCGGTTCTATGCGGCGGCTAGCCAGTTTCTCTTCACTTCTTGCGAGACCGGCATTTCGCTCCTGTAGCCACAAATCCATACACCCTGGGTCTATAGCGCATACGCCAGCCAGCCAACAGGAATTGTCGTCGGCTTTACAGCTCAGGCAACCCTATTCCTATCGTTCGCGCCGCTCCGGCGGTCGTCATTCGTCCAGCGAGGGACCTCAGTACTTGTCAGAGACCTGGGGCAACCCACACGGGCCGGTGTGCACGAGGGAGAGCACCACGCGGGACGCGCCGAGCCAGACATGCGGCATGAACCCCTCGCCCGGCCCGAACGCCCGCTGGCAGCACCCGCAGTAGGCCGCTCCCCACCCCGCCCGCTCCCGTGCCCGCATGGCCTCGTGCTTCATCGTCAGCGTTGTATCGCACGGGCCTGTCCGGCAGATCGCGCAGTCCGCCACGTGCCCGTTCCAGTCGAGGTACGCGGCCAGAGCCACAGCCTGGACCTCGTGGCACGGCGGGCAGGCGTGCGGGTGGCAGTCGTCGGTGCCGTCGAGGCTCACGCCCTGGCCGGGCAGGATCGTCTGCGGGCACCAGACGCATGCGTTCCCCGTGCGCTGCTCGATGGTGAGAGTGCTCGGCGCGGGGACCAGGAAGGCTCGTACGGCCTCGGCCATGCCGGTCATGTCCACCGCGGCCGCCCCTGGTCGGCGGCGAGCCGCGCCGCACGCACGGCCCGGCGCAGGCGCACGCCCTGGCCGCACTCGACGCCCTTACGGCACGCCGGGCAGTCGTCGAGATGGTGGAGGTGAATCCGGTACAGCTCGTCCGCGCGCGACGTCGCGCCGTCGGTGACGGTCATGACTCGGGCGCGTTCAGGGCCTCGGCGAGGGTGAGCAGTGCGCGCAGGCGGGCGGTGGAGCACAGGTTCCCGGGGTGTCGCGGGGGCACGACCCAGTGAGTGATCATCGAGAGGTTCCCGATGCGCGGAACGACGAGGAAGCTGCCCTTGCCGAGGCGTTCCTCCGTGCCGTTCCACTCGGCTCCTGGTGCCACGAGTACGTAGTAGTCACCGCTGGATGCCCGCAGGTCGCGGACGACAGGCCCACAGAGCCAGTCGTCGAGCGCGGCAGCCACCGCCGTCGGATCTTCACTGCACACGGAGCGGTGGATGCGCGATGCCGGGACGCGTACCGCGTCGAACCGCACGCCGAGAGGCAGCAGCGAGACACCCCTGTTCGCCCACTCGGTCACGGCCTCGCGGGGGGACGAATGGGCTCTCGCGAGCCAGTCGGCGATGGCGCCGCGGTTCGCACTCTGCTCCCGTGCGCTGCTTCTCGGGCCTGGCGTGGGGGCCATAGCCTCGCCCATGTCGACTCCTCAATGGTCGGCCACGCCCCGGGACCGTTCGCGCTGTCGCCGGGGTCGTCTGTTCCGTTCACCATCGAGGGTCGTCCTGTGCGTGCAACTCCGGGATGACCGGCGGGTGTTACCGAGGCGGTAATACACTCGTTCCACTCGTGGAATCTTGCTTTGCTGTGCCTACCCTGCTGCGGAAGTTGCCGCCATGAACGCCACGAACCCTGGTCCGCTGCCCGCCGGAATCCTCGAACGGGTCGATGTGAAGTGCGCCCTCGCGGAACACGACTTCGCCGCTCTCTTCATGCTGTTGAAGAAATACGGTGGCATCTCTCAGAACAGGATCGCGGCAGCGTGTTCGCTTACGCCCGGCAAGGTTTCGCAGGTCATTAAGGGTGCGCAGCAGATCACGAGTTTCGAAGTGGTTTCGCGGATCGCCGACGGGTTACGAATTCCCGGCAAGCTGCTCGGGCTCGCGGAACGCCCTTGGGAGTCAGGGGGAGCAGAGGAAGCCGAGGAGGCAATCGTCGAGGGACCGTCGGTCGACGAGATCGACGACATGCCATGGCGGCGCGAGATCACAGTGAGCATGGCCACGCGCATGACCAGGAGTGACCTTGTGATGGATCGTCGCGCGGCGTCGAAGGCGATCGCCGCGGCCGCAGTTGGTGGCGCCGCTCTGCTCGAGCCACTGGAGGGGTGGCTCCTGCCTCTCGACGCGCCGAACGTCACCGTCCCCGTCGCCCTGCCCCGTGGGCGGCTTGGTGCACGGGAGTGCGGCGAGCTTGAATCGACAGCTCGCAAGTTCCGGGAGTGGGATCACGCGTACGGGGGCGGGCTGCGTCGGAAGGCGGTGATCGGGCAGCTCGCTGAGGTGTCGGACGCGCTCGACGGTCATCAGACGTCGGTGATCGAGCGACGTCTGCTCGGCGTCATGGCGCAGCTCGCGGGCATGGCCGCGACGATGTCTTGGGACTCGGGCATGCAACGGGACGCACAGAGGTACTACCTTCTCGCTCTGCGCGCCGCACACGCGGCCGGTGACGTCGAGTTCGGCACGAATGTGATCGCCGGAATGGCGCGCCAGATGCTCTGTCGTGGCCGTCCGAAGGACGCGGGTGACCTCGTTCGGCTGGCCCAGGACGGCGCCCGCGGAAAGGTCGGCCCCCAGGTGCGGGCCATGCTCCACACCCGTGAGGCGTGGGCGTACGCCGCGATGGGACGCGTAGCGGCGTTCCAGCGCGCGACCCTGCGGGCGGCCGAAGTGCTTCACGAAGCGAAGAGGGCCGATGCGCCCTTCTGGATTGCCTACTTCGACGAGGCCGAACTCGCCGGGGTCACCGGCGGTCGGCTGCTCGACCTCGCGCGGCAAGACGCGAGCAAGTACGCCGAGACGGCCGCAGGAAAGATCCGCACAGCTCTGGAACATCGTGGTGCCGAGGCGGGACGCAGTCACGCACTGGACCACATCGGTCTCGCCGAGTGCTACTTCCTGATGGGTGACATCGCGTCAGGTGTCCGCCAGACGCACAGAGCAGTCGACGCCGCCGAGCGGACGCAGTCGAAACGCGTACGCGATCTGCTGGGCGAGCTGTACCCGTACACCATCGGGCGAGACGCGAACCGCGGCATGAGGGAGGCACGGGATAGGGTTCGCGGCCTGTTGGCGAGCTGATGAGAGGGGTACAGGCATGACGACGTACGCCGTTACCGGACACATGGACTTGACCGACAAGAGCGTCGGGCTCGTGCGTGACGCGCTGCGCGAGGTCTTCGCCCGGCATACCGAGGGCGACCTCGTCGGGATCTCGTGCATCGCTGCTGGCTCGGACTCGATCTTTGCCGAGGAACTGCTCGCTGCCGGGGGCCGTCTCGTCGTCGTACTGCCGTCGCAGGACTACCGGTGGGCGAAGGTGAAGCCCCAGCACGTCGAGACCTTCGACCGTCTCGTCGAAGCGGCCGCCGAGGTCGTCGTCATGCCGCACGAGACCGCGAACCGGCAGGCGTACGAGTCGGCGAACGGTGAGCTGCTGCGCCGTGGCGACCGGCTCGTCGCGGTGTGGGACGGTACTCCGCCCTCCGGCAAGGGGGGTGGCACGGCCGACACGGTCGAGCAAGCACGCGCCGAGGGGCTTGCCGTCGATGTCGTGTGGCCAGAGGGTGCGGCACGCCGAGGCTGACGAACGAAAAGTGAAGGGCCCCTCCCGCCAAGGGGGTGTGCGGGGTTTCGCCCCTGCCCTCGCAAAGCAGGGCTGAGGCAACCCCATTGCTGGCGCTCGCGCTGCTCCACCGGAACGCAGAACGCCACCACACCCCCTCACCTCCCCCAAAACACAGCCCTTCTCCGCTCCACAAACGCCGCCACCCCCTCCCTCGCGTCCGCCGACCCCATGTTGATCTCCTGCGCCGCAGCCTCCGCCGCCAGCGCAGCCGCGCGGTCCGAGTCCAGGGACGCGTTGACCAACTGCTTGGTGAGGGCCAAGGCGCGGGTGGGGGACGCGGCCAGGCGGTCGGCCCAGGCGTGGGTTGTCTTTTCCAGGTCGGCGTCCGGGAGGACCCGGTTGACCAGGCCCAGGTGGGCCGCTTCCGTGGCGGAGAGCGCGTCGCCGAAGAACATGAGTTCCTTGGTGCGTTGGGGGCCGATGAGGCGGGGGAGGAGGTAGGCGCCGGCGCCGTCGGGGACCAGGCCGCGGCGTACGAAGATCTCTATGAAGCGGGCCGACTCCGCGGCGAGGACCAGGTCGCAGGCGAGGGCGAGGTGGGCGCCGAGGCCCGCCGCGGTGCCGTTCACCGCTGCCAGGACGGGCTTCTCGCAGTCCAGGATCGCGGTGATCAGGCGTTGGGCGCCGTGCTTGAGGGTGCGGGAGATGTCGCCCGCCGTGGGTTCGGCGGCCGGTGGGGGTGTGCCGGGGGCGCGCAGGTCGGCGCCCGTGCAGAAGCCCTTGCCTGTGGCCGTGAGGACCACCGCTCGGATGGTGGGGGTTGTTGTCGCCTCTTCGAGGAGGGTGATCAGGCGGTCGCGCTGCTCCGCGGTGATCGCGTTCAGGACCTCCGGGCGGTTGAGGGTGATCCAGGAGACGCCGTTGGGGGTGACGGTGTGGAGGAGGGGGGTGGTGGTCATCAGTGGCACACCGCCAACGCGTCCAACGCCACCGCTCCTTGCCCCCGTGGCAGTACGAGGAGGGGGTTGATGTCCAGCTCCGCCAGGGTGTCGCCCAGTTCCAGGGACATGCGCTGGACCCGCAGGACGACCTCGACCAGGGCGTCCAGGTCGGCCGGTGGGGCGCCGCGGACGCCGTCGAGGAGGGCCCGGCCGCGCAGGGAGGACAGCATGCGGCGGGTCTCCTCCTCGCCGAACGGGGGGACGCCCACCGCCACATCGCGCAGGACCTCCACCAGGACGCCGCCGAGGCCGACCGTGACGGTGGGGCCGAAGAGGGGGTCGGGGGAGATCCCGACGACCATCTCGACGCCGCGTTCGATCATCTGGCAGACGAGGACGCCGTCGAGGTCGACGCCTTCGTAGCGGGCGATGTCGGTGAGGTCGCGGTAGGCGTCGCGGACCTGGCTCGCGGAGGTGAGGCCGACCTTGACCAGGCCGAGCTCGGTCTTGTGGGCGATGCGGGTGCCGGACGCCTTCATGACGACCGGGTAGCCGACGAGGCCTGCCGCCCGCACCGACGCCGCCGCGCTGGTCACCAACTGCTCGCGCGGCACCCGGATCCCGTACGCCCGAAGGAGCTGCTTCGCCGCGTGTTCGCTGAGCCGCTGGCCCGGCCGAAGGAGCGCCTGTGCCTTGCGGAACGAGGGCGAGACGGCGCGTGGCGCCTCGTCGAAGGGGGAGCGGTAGGAGGCGGTGAAGCGGTGGTGGTCGAGGTAGGCGCGGACGGCGCCGATGCAGTTCGCGAAGGTGCGGAACGTGGCCACGCGGGACGAGCCGAGGAGCGTTTCGCGGTACGCCGCCTCCGTACCCAGCGGTGAACCCCACACCACGCACACCAGCTTGTCCGTCTGCTCCGCCGCGTCCACCAGGTCCTGCGCCAGCTTGTCGCTCATCGGCGGGAAGGGGCCCGTGATGGGGCAGATGAGGACGCCGACCTCCGGGTCCGCCAGGATCGCGTCGATGATCTTCCGGCCGCGCCAGTCGCCCACGGGGTGGCCGCCGTTGTCGACGGGGTTGGCGACGTTCAGGTAGTGCGGGATCCAGTCGTGGAGTTCGGCCTGTTTGGCGGCGGAGAGCGTGGGCAGGGGCAGACCCGCCTCGGTGGCCAGGTCGGCGAAGTGCGCGCCGGTGCCGCCGGAGATGGAGTAGACGACCACTCCGTCGGCCCGCGGCGGCCGCGCCCGCGCCAACAGCGTCGCCGTGTCCTGGAGTTCGTCCAGGCCGTCGACCCGGATCACCCCGTACTGCCGCATCGCCGCGTCCACCACCGCGTCCGCCCCGGTCAGCTTCCCGGTGTGCGAGGCCGCCGTACGCGCCCCCGTCTCCGTCCGGCCCACCTTCACCGCGACCACCGGCACCCCGCGCCGCGCCGCCCGGTCCGCGGCAAGCAGGAACGAGCGGCCGTCCTTGAGCCCTTCGACGTAACAGGCGATGGCGCCCACCTCGGGCCGCTCGGCGAAGTACGAGAGGAAGTCGGCCGTCTCCAGATCCGCCTCGTTGCCCGTCGGCGCCCAGTGCGAGAGGCGTACGCCCAGCTCCTGGAGCGTGAAGACGGGGCGGCCCTGGTGGCCGGACTGGGTGATGAGGGCGATGGCCGGGCCTTCGAGGTCGTCGCGGAACCGCTCGAAGGCGTTGAGGTTGGTGTTGGGGCCGAGCAGGCGCATGCCCGAGCGGCTGACGGCCGCCGCGAGCCGCTCCTGCGCGAGCGCGCCCGCCTCGCCGGTCTCCGCGAAACCGGACGCGAACGCCACCGTGAACTTCACCTTCGCCTCGGCCAGTTCCTCGATCACCGACAGCGGGTCACTTATCAGGAGTACGGCGAGGTCGATCGGCTCGGGCAGGTCGGCCACGGACGGGAAGCAGGGCCTGCCGAACACCGCCGGGCGGGTGGGGTGCACCGGGTGCAGCCGCGCCCCCACGCGCTCCGCCCACGCCACGAGCTGGCGCGTGATCCCGGTGTTCGGCCGCCCCTCCGCGTCCGACGCGCCGATCACGGCGACCGACTCGGGGCGGAAGAAGCGGTCGAGGTCGGGTACGTCGGCGGCCAGCGGCCGGCCGCCGACGTCCAGGTCGCCGGTCGCCGCGGCGCGGCCGTGGACGGTGGCGGCGGGCAGGTTGCCGCAGGCCACCGCGCGGGCGCGGCGGGGGTCGGAGGTGAAGGTGCCGTATGTCGATCCAAGCATCGGTCCGCCCGCTCCTGTGTGACAGCAACATAACTGACGCATAGTCAGATTACTGAACTGACGCTGTGTCAGGAATGGGGCTGCGGGTTTTGTACGACGGCGCGGGGGAGGCCGACTTGCCGTGGCACAGGAAGCTGCCTTGGTGCGGTGAAGTCGTGAGCTGCGTGAGGTCGTAAGTCGTGTGGTGGTGCGTGGGGCTGCTGGGGTGGGTGCGACATGCGCGTACGCCCGGTAACACCGGTACCACCACGGAACCGCAGAAGCCCGCCCGTGCCAAGGGTGCGGAAGCGAACTGGCCGGTTACTTGCGGCGCTTCGCCACCGCCCCGGCGATCTTCCCGGCGTCCCTGCCCAGTTCGCGCAGCATCCCGCTGATGGGGTTGGTGAAGCCGGTGAAGTACAGGTCGGGGGCCTCGGGGGCGGTGCGCGGGCCGTGTACGCGGGGGTGGCCCCGGTCGTCCAGCGCGTCGAGGTGGCCGAGCAGGGGCTCCAGGGCGCGGACGTAGCCGGTGGCGGCGATGACGGTGTCCGTGCCGACGCGGGTGCCGTCCGCGAGGACCACCTTGTCGTCCTCGAAGGACTCGACGGCGGCCACGGGCTCGACCCGCCCCTTGCGGACGGCGTCGATCAGGCCGACGTCCTGCACCGGGATGGCGCCCTCGCGGACCCGTGTGTACAGGCCGGTGTCCGGCCGCGGCAGCCCGCGCGCGGCCAGGTCGGGCACGCTCACCTTGGCGATGACGCGGCCCAGGCGGTCGACCACGGGCACCGGCAGCCTGCGGCACAGGATGCCGGAGCGCTGCGCCGGCCATCCGGCGGTGGAGCGGCGCACGATGTGCGGCGCCGTGCGCACCGCGAGCCGCACCCGCGCCGCGCCGCCCTCGACCAGGTCGACGGCTATCTCCGCGCCGGTGTTGCCGACGCCGACGACGAGCACGTCCTTGCCCGCGTACGGGGTGGGCTCGCGGTAGTCGCACGCGTGCAGCAGATCGCCGGTGTACGTGGTGCGGCCCGGCCAGTCCGGCAGGTGCGGGGTGTGGTTGTAGCCGGTGGCGACGACGACCGCGCTGCCGGTCAGCTCGCGGCCGCCGGTGGCGTGCAGCAGCCAGCCCGCGCCGTCGGCGGTGCGCTCCAGGCGGGAGACCTCCACGCCGGTGACGACTTCCAGTTCGTGGTGCTCCGTGTACTTCTCCAGGTAGCGGACCACGTTGTCGCGCGCGACCCACCTGCCGAAGGCGCGCGGCATCGCGAGGCCGGGCAGCGCGGACAGGCGGCGGGTGGTGTGCAGGCGGAGACGGTCGTAGTGGGCGCGCCAGGAGGCGCCCACACGGTCGGACTTCTCCAGGACGACGGCGCGTACGCCGCGTGCGCGCAGGGCGGCCGCCACGGAGAGCCCGCCGGGGCCGCCGCCGATGACATACACCGGATGGTCGGCGGCCGGGCGGCCGGGCGCGGGGCGCTGGTCGCGGCGCGCTTGGGGGGTGGTGGAGTCGGCCATGTTCTGGAGAGTAACCACGCCGTCACTTGATGGGTGACGGACAAGTCCGAAACCGGTTGCGATCCGATCACGTGTTCCAGGGCTCCACCTTGCCCCCGTCTTGCGCTCCGCCGTCCGGTGCGCTGAACTGACGTACCGTCAGAAGGGCTTGTTTCTTGCCCGGAACGTCCTCTTGCGGGGTGTATGCGGCGTGAAGGGTGAGGGCCGGCGGGCGTTGATGCGGAGAACCGGGGAGGGCGTCGCGGCATGGACAGGATCTGGATCGGTGACGGTGAGGGGCTCGGTGTGCCCGGTATCGGGCTTGGGCTGTGGT
Organism: Streptomyces sp. NPDC041205; assembly: GCF_055591765.1. NCBI lineage: Bacteria > Bacillati > Actinomycetota > Actinomycetes > Kitasatosporales > Streptomycetaceae > Streptomyces > Streptomyces sp. NPDC041205. Next base: position 247,382 of record NZ_JBVIZH010000005.1, read on the forward strand.
GGTCGGCGGGCTGGTGGTGTGCGGGGGAGAAGGGCTGGTTCGATAGGGGTGCGGAGAGTGCCGGGGGCGCGCGGCGTGCCGGGGGCGCGGGTGTCGCGGCTGGGCGCGGGTGCGGGGCGCTCCGGTGAGCGGGGCGGAGGGCTCGGGGCTTGAGCGGGCGGCGGCCCCGGACCCCGGGCGTGAGGCGGCCCCGCGCGACGGCCGTGCGGCCCGCTCCACCACCGGAACCAGTACCGGCGCCGCCACCGCCAACACCACCGCCCTACGCTTCGACCTCCCCGAACCCGACCCCTTCACCCGCCCCTACTGGGACGCCGCCGCCGAGGGCCACCTGCTCGTCCGGCGCTGCCACGCCCCCGCCTGCGGCCGCGCCCACCACTACCCGCGCGAGTTCTGCCCGCACTGCTGGAGCGAGCACGTCACCTGGGAGCGCGCGAGCGGCCGCGCCACCCTCTACACCTGGTCCGTGGTCCACCGGAACGACCTGCCGCCCTTCGGCACCCGCGTCCCCTACACGGCCGCCGTCGTCGACCTCGCCGAGGGCCCCCGCATGATGACGGAACTCGTCGCCCCCGGCGACGGCACCCGCCTCGCCCCGCGCCCCGGCCTCCCTCTCCAGGTCACGTTCCGGGAGCACGCCGAGGGCGTGACGGTACCGGTGTTCCGGCCCCGGGGCGCGGCGTAGCGCGGCGTCCGCCCGGCCGGGCGCTCAGGTGGCCGCGACCCGCTTCACGTACCGGTGGCACGGCACATGGATCGGCCCGCTGTCGCTCGCTGCCAAGTACTCGAACAGGCCCTCGTCGGTCCAGCCGCTGCGTTCGTAGAACCTGCGGGCCCGCGCGTTGCCGTTGACCACCGCCAGCCACGCGCGGGCGTAGCCCTTGGCCGCCACCCGGCGCTCCGCCTCGGCGAGGAGCGCGCGGGCCACGTCCGTGCCCCGGTGGTCCGCGTCGACGTACACCTGCTCCACCTCGTCGTCGACCACCATCACGAAACCGGCCACTTCGCCGCCGACGATCGCCACCGCCGTGTCCGCGACCCGCTGCGGCGCCCGCAGCCCGAACGACTGCGCCGTGCGCACCGCCACCAGCGCCGCCGGTACGTTGCCCAGATGGCCGTCGGACCAGCCCTCGTGCCAGATCCGAGCGATCGCCGCCACGTCGGCCGGTGTCGCGGGGCGCAGTTCCACCACGGGTTCCTCGTGGGTCGTCACGGCCACATCAACTCCCTTGCCCAGCCCCCGTTTCCAGCCGCACGGTAGCGCAGCCGCACATGCCGCCTCCGCGTGTCTCCCTGGAAGAATTCCACCTCTTGCGGCACCAGTACGTACAGCGTCCAGCTCGGCGCGTCGGCGTCCGGTTCCCGCGCGGCCCGCTCCCACGCCGCGTCCGAGGCCCGCTCCAATTCCGTGTACGCCGTCAGCACTTCGCTCTGCCGCCCCACGAGCGCCGCCGCCAGCGCCCCCGCCGACCTCGCGTGCAGGTCGGCCAGGGCCTCGGCGTGCGGGGCCGTCCGCACCGGGCCGCGCACCCTGACCTGGCGTCCTCGCGCCGCCCAGTAGAAGTGCAGTGCCCCGTACGGGTGCGCCGCGAGCTGTCGGCCCTTGACGCTCGTCGCGTGCGTCGCGAAGTGCCAGCCCTCGTCGTCGACGTCGTGCAGCATCACCGTCCGCACATCCGGGTCGCCCGCCGCGTCCACCGTCGCCAGGCCCATCGTGTGCGGCTCCGGCTGCCCCGCCCGCGCGGCCTCCGCGAACCACCGGTGGAACAGGTCCACCGGAGCGGGCGGCGCCTTCTCCGGCTCGAACTCCGGCAGCAGCTCGTCGAACTCCGGCAACCGCACGTCCCACACCTTCTGGGCGCGAAGGAGCCGCCGGAACTCCGACGCGGGCGTGGCGGGGGACTCGGGCTGGGACTCGGGCCGGGACTCGGGCGTGGGTGTCGTCATGGGGGAATTGTCGTCCCACCCACCCCCGTCCCCGTCGCAAGCCCCGCCACCGCGTCCACGTCCCGGCAACGGCGCAGACCGCCTATGTTCATGATCAACTACACAACTCCCTTCATATGCCTCTGGTCTAACGGGATGTACCGAAAGCACCACAGCGCACTGACATCCCGAAGGGCACTTCCGCATGCGCACCTACAGGATCATCACCGCCACCGCTTCCCTCGTCCTCGCCCTCGGCGGGGCCGCCCTCGCGGCGCCCACCGCCCAGGCCGCCCCGACGACCTCGGCCCGCCTCGTCCACGACGGCGACGAGCTTCTCTACCGGGCCACCCCCGGACAGAAGAACCAACTGAAGGTCGACGAGAAGATCGTCAGCCGCGGCGAGTTCGAGCAGTACTTCGAAGTCACCTTCCGCGACCGCGCCGCCATCACCATCAGCGCCGCCGCGGCCGAGTGGGACGAGTGCGCGTACTCCTCGCCGAGCGACCGCACCGTCGTCCGCTGCGCCATCGAAGTCCCGCTGGGCTCCGACGACTCGGACACCTTCCAGGTCGACCTCGGTGATCGCGACGACACCGCGACCCTGCCCGCGGACGGCGAGGCATGGGGCCGGGTCCACGGCGGCAAGGGCGACGACCGCCTCAAGGGCTCCGCGAACGCCATGCTCCACGGCGACGACGGCAAGGACCACCTCGACGGCGGCGGCGGTCCCAAGGGCTTCGGCTCGTACGGCGGCGCCGGGAACGACACCCTGGTCAACTGCGGCCAGGACTGCTTCGGCGGCCCCGGGAACGACTCGCTCTCCGGCACCCGCGAGGAGAACAACCTGCACGGCGAGGACGGCAACGACGTCCTGCGCGGCAAGGCCGGCCCCGACACCCTCTACGGCGGCAAGGGCGACGACAAGCTGTACGGCGGGGCGGGCCCCGACACGCTGTGGGGCAACAGCGGTGACGACGTCCTGTGGGGCGGCACCGGCACCGACAAGCTCAAGGGCGGCGCCGGCCGCAACGAACTGCACCAGGACTGACCCGGCCTGGGCGTGTGTGGGGGAGCGGGGGCTCCCTCACGCACGGCGCCGCGTCACCACCTCCGCGACCCGCTGCGTCATCGTCGGCCGCCCCGCCGCACTCGCCCCGACGGGGTTGTACGACAGGACGAACCTCCGCCGCCCGTCCACCGTCGAGAACGCCGCCGACGCGTAGCCGTACTGCTCACCCGTCTTGCCCCACAGCGGGACGCCGTTGACCGTGGCCGTCTGCAGGCCCGCGCCGTATCGCGCCGGGGAGCCGTCCACCATCCGCACCTCCTCCGGCGGGAGCGTGTGCATGAGCCGGAGCAGGTGCGGCGGGAGCAGACGGCCCGCGAACAGCGCGGCCAGGAAGCGGTCCAGGTCGTCGCCGGTGGATATCAGCTCGCCCTCGCCCCACGAGTACGACTGGTCGTACTCGGTGAAGTCCTTGAGGCGGCCGTCCGCCATCTCCAAATAGCCACGGACGTGCGGGCCGTGGATGCGGGGGTCGTGGCCCGGCGACGTGACCTCCCTCAGGCCGAGTGGACGGGTGACGCGGCGGTGGATCTCCGCTCCGTGCGAGCGGCCCGTGAGCTCGCGGATCAGCAGGGCCAGGAGGACGTAGTTCGTGCCGCGATACTCCTGCGCGCTGCCCGGGCGGAACTTCATCCGGCGCTCGCGCGTGACCGTCGACAGGAGGCGCTCCGGCGTCCAGCGGTCGTGGCGGTGCGCGTCTATCGCCTCCGGCGTCGACAGGTCCGGCACGTCCGGGCCGCTCTCGCTCGGCAGGCCGCTGGTGTGCGTGAGGAGATGCGTGATCCGCACCGGCGCGTAGGTGTCGGGGAGCAGGCCCGGCAGGTACCGCTGGACCGGCGCGTGCAGGTGGAGTCGGCCCTCGTGCGCCAGTTGCAGCACGACCGTCGCCACGAACACCTTCGTGATGCTGCCGATCCGGAAGCGGTCGTGACGGCCCACCTCCCGGCCCGTCGCGAGGTCGGCGACGCCCGAAGTCCCGTACCAGGAAGTGCCCGCGCCGCCCGAGCTGCCGCCTGCGCCGCCCGAGCTGCCGCCCGCGCCGCCCGCTGCCCCTGTGTCGGCCACCCGCAGGTGCGCCGCCGTCGCCCGAGGGTGGGACAGGTCCGCTATCGCCGCGCGCAGCGCCGCCGGATCCAGCGGCGCCAAGTCGTCACCCCCACGCGGGGCACGTCCCGCCGCCCCGGCCGCGAAGGCAGGTCCTGTCGCCGCTGTCCCCGCCGTCGCCGCCAGCGCGCCCCCGGCGACCGCACCCCGGACGAGGGTCCTGCGGGAGGGCCGGAGCCCCGCCACGGACGAGGAAGCGGACGAGGAAGCGGACGGGGAGGCGACAGGGGAAGCAGAGTGGGAAGCGGACGACGAACACGGAGCAGTGGAAGAAGCAGTGGAAGAAGTAGCCATGCCTCAAGGCTCCGCCGATTCTCCCTCGCGATGATCAGGGACAGCCCTGGCCCGACCCTGAAACTCCCCTTAGGGCAAGGGAATTGCGAGGCCCGGCACCCAACCCATCTGCCCCACCCACCCCATTCACCTCACCCCACCCCACTCACCCCACCCCACCTACCTCCCCAACACCAAAGTCCCCGAAGAGCAGAACCACCCACCCGTCCCCGACACCACAGCCACCTCCGGCAGCCGCCCCCCGGCCCTCCGCACCTGCCGTGCCTCCCCCGCCTCCCCGCGCAACTGCCGTACCGCCTCCACGATCAGGAACAGGCCCCGCATCCCGGGGTGCTGGGCGGAGAGTCCGCCGCCGTCGGTGTTGGTCGGCAGCTCGCCGTCCCGCAGGAGCCGTCCCTTCTCCACGAACGCGCCGCCCTCGCCCTTGGCGCAGAAGCCCAGGTCCTCCAGGGTCACCAGGGTCATGTACGTGAAGGCGTCGTAGATCTCGGCGATGTCGACGTCCGCCGGGCCGACCCCGGCCCGTTCGAACGCGAGGCGCCCGCTGACCGCCGCCGGGGACACCGTGAAGTCCTCCCACTCGGACATCGTGGTGTGCGAGACGTGCTCGCCGGAGCCGAGCACCCACACCGGCGGGTTCGCGCAGTCCGCCACGTACTCCTCGGCGGCGAGCAGCACCGCGCAGCCGCCGTCGGAGCGCAGGCAGCAGTGCAGTTTGGTGAACGGGTCCGCGATCATCGGTCCGGTGAGGACGTCGTCCACGGTGATCGGGTCGCGGTACATCGCCTCGGGGTTCGCCGCCGCGTTCGCCCGCGCCTGCACGGCGACCTGCGCCAACTGATCGAGCGTCGTCCCGTACTCGTGCATGTGGCGGCGCGCCGCCATCGCGTACTTGGCGATCAGGGTGTGCCCGTAGGGGACCTCGAACTGGAGCGGGCCGCGCGCCCCGAAGGACAGGTTCGCCGTGCGCCGCCGCGCCTTGAGGTCGGCGCGGGCCGTGGAGCCGTACACGAGCAGGACGGCGTTGGCGTGCCCCGCGGCTATCGCGTCGGCCGCGTGCGCCGCCATGACCTCCCAGGTCGCGCCGCCCACGGACGTCGAGTCCACCCAGCGCGGACGCAGTCCCAGATACTCGGCCACCTCGACGGGCGCCAGCGTCCCGAGGCCCGCCGAGGCGATGCCGTCGACGACCTCGCGGCCGAGCCCGGAGTCCGCGAGCGCGCGCCGGGCCGCCTGGCCGTGCAGCGCGTACGCCGTCGCGTCGTCGACCCGTCCGCAGTCCGAGAGCGCCACTCCCACGACGGCGACCTTCCGGCGCCCGGAGCCGCGCGCACGAGTGGAGCGATGTGTGCCCGCGGAACTGCCCGCGTCTGCGGAGCCACGTACGCCTACACCTACACCTACGCCTATACCTACGCCTGCGGACCCGCGTGCACCACCGTCAGCGCCCATGAATCTGACGGTACATCAGATCCAGTGTCGTACGGGAGGGTGCGCGCCCCTGGGCAACGACGTCCCGGAGTCCTAGCATGTCGGCCCGTCAGCTCATGTGACGGTTCGTCAGATCTGGTGTCCGGGTCCGCCGGGCCCGGGAGAGGAGCCCGCCGATGGACGCCGCCCTCACCGCGGAACAGGACGAGATCCGCCGCACCCTGCGCGAGATCGTCACCAAACGCTGCGGCCCCGACGACGTCAAGGCCGCCGTCCGCACCCCCGCCGGGTACGACGCCGGGCTGTGGGCCGCCCTCGCCGGACAGCTCGGCCTGCCCGGCCTCGCCCTGCCCGAGCGGGTCGGCGGCACCGGCTGCGGCACCCTCGAACTCGCCCTGGCCTGCGAGGAACTGGGCCAGGGCCTCGCCCCCTCACCGCTCGTCGCCACCGCCGGGCTCGCCGCCCCGCTCCTGCTCGCCCTCGGCGCCCCCCGCCGCCGCGCCGAGTTGCTGCCCCGCGTCGCCACCGGCGAGCTGACCGCCGCCCTCGCCGTCCCCGGCGCCGCCCTCGCCACCGCCCTCGGCCTCGTCGGCGACAACCACGACCACCGCGACGACTGGTCGGGCGGCGGCCGCGCGGGCGGCGTGCAGGCGCGGACGGCCGACGGCGCCTGGCGCCTCTACGGGCAGGTCGACCAGGTCCTCGACGGGCACAGCGCGGAGCTGCTCCTCGTCGCCGCGCACACCGGCGGGTTCGCCCGGTCGCGGGCGCTGCTGTTCCTCGTACGCGGTGACGCCCCCGGTCTCGTACGCGTCCGGCAGACCGCGCTCGACGAGACCCGGCCGCGCGCCCGTCTGGAACTGCGGGACGTGGAAGGGGAGTTGCTGGGCGACGCGGACGCCACGGGAGGCGTGGACGCCACGGGCGCCACGGGAGACGGAGGCGCGGCTTCGGATGTGGGCTCCGCGCTGGCCGGGACCGGCGAGCGCGTCGCCGTCCTGCTCGCCGCCGAAGCCGTCGGCGCCGCCGACCGCGCGCTCGCCCGCACCGTCTCCTACGTCAAGGAGCGCGAGCAGTTCGGGCGCGCGATCGGTTCCTTCCAGGCGGTGAAGCACCGGCTCGCCGATGTGTACGTACGGGTGCAGGCGGCCAGGTCGGCGGCGTACTACGCGGCGTGGGCGGCGGATGCCCACGGCGGCGGTGAGGACGGGGACGGGGACGGGGACCGCGGCGGGCGTGCCGAGCGGGCCGGTGGGCTCGCCCTCGCGCAGGGACTCGAAGCGCTGCGCGCCGCCGCCGCCGAGGCCGTCCAACTGCACGGCGGCATCGGCTTCACCTGGGAGCACGACGCCCACCTGTACCTCAAGCGGGCCTCCGGCGACGAGCTGCTCTTCGGGCCGGTGCACCGGCTGCGGGCGCACGCGGCCGAGCGCGCCGGGTTGTTCGCGCCGGAGGGGGCGGACCCGGCAGTGGGGGCGGCGGCCGCGGGCGCGCCGGGGCGGGGCGCGCCCGCCGTTCGGGTGGTGGTCGGGGCGGGCCGGGGGCGGCGGGCCGACGGGGCAGGCCGCTGATGGCCGCCGGGGTCGGGCTCCGGCTGGTGCGCAAGGTGTCCGCCACCCGCGTCTTCGCCCGCGTGGCCCCTCGTGTCGTGCCCGCCATGGACCGGGGTGTGCATCGGCTCACTCGTGGAAAGGTGCTGCTCAGCGCCCGGATGCTGCCCGGTGTGATCCTGACGGCGCGGGGCGCGCGGAGCGGGCTCGACCGGCGTACTCCGCTGGCGTGCGTGCCGGAGGAGGGCGGGAGCTGGCTGCTCGTCGGGTCGAACTTCGGACGGCCCGCGCACCCGGCGTGGACCGCGAACCTGCTGGCCGGGCCGGACGTCTCCATCAACTGGCGCGGCCGGGACATCCCGGTGCGGGCCCGCCTGCTGGCGGGGGAGGAGCGGGTCGAGGCCTGGCGGACGGCGCTGGCGTTCTGGCCGCCGTACGCGACGTACCAGGCGCGGGTGGACCGCGAGATCCGGCTCTTCCGGCTGGAACGGCGGTAGCGCACCCGTAGAAGACAACAGGCGTCGCACCCGCAGAGAAGAACAGACAGCGCACCCGAACGGGTGCGGGCGTCCGCACCCGGATCGCCCCGCGGCGAAGGCGTGCGGAGAGCACAGCGGCGGATCACAGACAGTGATCCGCCGCCGTGGTGACAGGACTCCGGTGCTTGGCGCCTACGGCGCCGGCTACTTCGTCGGCTTCTTGCCCGTCACGCCCAGGTGCACCAACAGCGCGAGATTCGGCTTCAGTTCCGCCTGCTTGACGCCCCAGGTCTGGAAGCCGCGCTGGTGCGAGGCGACCGCGGCGAGCATCGCGACCAGCGAACCGGCCATCGCCGCCGGGCTCACGTCCTTGTCGACCTTGCCCTTGGACTGGAGCTCCTTGACGGTGTCCGTAAGGGAGTTGTTCACCGAATTCAGGATCTTCATCCGGATTTTGTAGAACCGCTTGTCGCCCTCGGCCGCGCCGAGGTCGACCACCCGGAGGATCGCGTCGTTCTTCCGCCAGAAGTCGAGGAACCCGTCGACCAGGTCCTGCGAGGTCTGCAGGGCCGCCTTGCCGACCCAGGAGCGGCCTTCGAGGAGCTGCGTCAACTGCGCGCCCTCGGCGGCCATTTGCTCGGCGATCTCCAGGACGGCGCCCTCGACGTCCGGGAAGTACTGGTAGAACGTCGCCGGCGAAGTGCCCGCCTTCCGGGCGACGTCGATGACTTTGACGTCCCGGTAGGGCGAGGAGCTGAGCATCTCGCTCAGGCAGTCCAGCAGTTTCTGACGTGTCGCCTGACCACGTCGACCGGCCACACGGCCGTCGACGGTACGTACCTGTCCTGTCATGCCGTCAGCTTACCGAGGGGTGATCGGAGCGCGATTCGACCGAGTGCAAATGGGGTTGAAGGGGTGCCAGAGGGGTGTCAGAGGGGCGCTGGAGAGAGGCAGAGGGGTGACGGGGCAGGGGTGAGGGGCGGGCCGGGGGCGCCCGGTACGGGTGGTGCGCTCCGGCCGGAAATGATCGCCCGCCAGTGCTCCACCGCCTCTCCACCGCCTCCCCGCCACCTCGTCGTGACCCTGAGTCACCCCACCGGAATTGGCCATGTGTTCGAATCGATGTGCTGCGGGCCCGTCGGCGTGCGGCTAGCTTGACTGTGACGGAGGCCACAGGAGGGCCCTCCGCGGGCGAACCGAGGGAACGGGCTCATGGAATTCGCGGAAGGCGTCCCCTGCTGGGTGGACGCGATGCTCCCCGACGTCGAGGGCGGCAAGCGCTTCTACGGCGAGCTCTTCGGCTGGACCTTCGACGACGGCGCCGGGGCGGAGTACGGGAACTACACCCAGGCGTTCCTCGCCGGTGCGCCCGTCGCGGCGCTCGCCCCCAAGGCGGACGGGCGCATGCCCACGTCCTGGACGGTCTACCTGGCGACGCCGGACGCGGCCGCGCTGGCCGGGCGGATCAAGGGCGCGGGCGGGCAGATGATCATGGACCCGATGCCGGTCGGCCCGTTCGGCACGGTGGGGCTCGCGGCCGACCCCGAGGGTGCCGTCTTCGGCCTCTGGCAGGCGGGCGCGCACGTGGGCTTCGGCGTCCAGCGCGAGCCCGGCGCCTTCTGCTGGACCGAGCTCTACGCCCGCGCCAAGGAGACGGTCGACCCCTTCTACGAGGGCGTCTTCGGCTACGGGGGCCAGGACCTGGACGACGCGGGCGAGGACTTCCGGATCTGGTCGCCCGCCGGGGCGCGGCCGGGGGCCGAGACCGCGATCGGCGGCCGGGCCCTGATGGGCGGGGCCTTCCCGGCCGAGATGCCCCCGCACTTCCTCAACTACTTCGTCGTCGCCGACTGCGACGCGGCCGCTGCCACCGCCCGCCGGATCGGGGGCCGCGTGCGCGACGAGCCGCAGGACACTCCGTACGGCCGCATCTGCACCCTCGTGGACAACCAAGGCGCGGCTTTCGCCGTCCTCCAGGAGCCGGACCAGGTGTGAACAGGGTGTGAACCAGGAGAGGTACGGGAGGGTGCGGGAGGGGTATCGGAGGGCATCGCCCCATTTGATGTACCCATACGTCACCTTTGTCCCGAAACAGCCCGATCTTGCCCCGGGTTCGCAACCGTGGCCCGAGCCAGGAAGAATCAGGGTGCGTGCCGCCGTAGCGGCTCGGTGGTGAGACGCTGCACGGGGCTGCTCGGAACGGCGGCCGCGCGTACGGGGAGGTGGCAGGCAAGTGGTGGACCAGCTGACGCAGCACGATCCGCGGCGGATCGGCCCGTTCGAGGTCCTTGGACGGCTCGGCGCCGGTGGCATGGGGCTCGTCTATCTCGCGCGCTCCGCCTCCGGGCGGCGCGTGGCGATCAAGACGGTCAGAACCGAGCTCGCCGAGGACCAGCTGTTCCGAGTCCGCTTCACGCGCGAGGTCGAGGCGGCCCGGGCCGTGTCCGGCTTCTACACGGCCGCCGTGGTCGACGCCGACCCGCGCGCCGCGGTGCCCTGGCTCGCCACGGCGTACGTGCCCGCGCCCTCGCTCGAGGAAATAGTGAACGAGCACGGGCCGCTGCCCACCCAGGCCGTGCGCTGGCTGGCCGCGGGCGTCGCCGAGGCCCTGGAGTCCATCCACGGGGCCGGGCTCGTCCACCGCGACCTGAAGCCGTCCAACGTGCTCGTCGTCGAGGACGGCCCCCGCGTCATCGACTTCGGCATCGCGTCGGGCGTCTCCAACACCCGCCTGACCATGACCAACGTCGCCGTCGGCACCCCCGCCTACATGTCGCCCGAGCAGGCCAAGGACTCCCGCAGCGTCACCGGCGCCAGCGATGTCTTCTCCCTCGGCTCCACCCTCGTCTTCGCCGCCACGGGACACGCCCCCTTCCACGGCGCCAACCCCGTCGAGACCGTCTTCATGCTCCTTCGCGAGGGCCCCGACCTGGAGGGCCTGCCCGACGAGCTGCGGCCCCTCATCGAGTCCTGCATGCAGATGGAGGCCGCCCTCCGGCCCACCCCGAACGACCTCCAGTCCCAGCTCGCCCCGCACCTCTTCGCCTCCGAGGGCAACGGCGACGACAGCGGCACCGCCTCCGCCTGGCTGCCCGAGCGGGCCGTCGCGCTCATCGAGGCACGCCGGGGCGGACGCCCGCCCGCGCGCGCCGCGGCCACCGGTGGCTCCGGGGGCCGGGGAGCCCGCAGCAGCGCCGCCGGGGCCTCGGCCGCGCCCGTGTCCGCCGTGCCACCGCCGCCCCGGCAGGCCCCCGCCGTGCCGTCGCACGCCCCCGGCCTGCCCTCCCAGGTGCCGGCCGGGGCGTCCCAGCCGTTCCACGCGCCGCACCCCGGCGCCTCCCAGCCCTTCCAGGCGCCCGGCCACGCCGCGCCCGACGCCGGGCCGGTGCAGCTCGCCGGGGCCCAGGTGCCGATCGGGCCCGGGCCGCGCGTCGCCGAGGCCCGCGGCGCGGCGGCGCCCGCCGACTCCGGGCTCGCCGGGTCGTGGTCGCGGTCGGCGCAGGCGCCCGGGGCGGTGCGGCCCGGGGCCAACGGGGTCGACGCGGGTGTCACCGGCGGCGCGGGGGCGGGTGCTCCGGCCCCGGCCTCCGGCGCCCCGGCCTCCTGGCGGCCCTGGCGGTTCCGCATGTCCAACGACGTCTGGGGGACGCCCGCCGTCGCCGGGAACCTCGTGTACGTCACGTCCTTCGAGGTGCACGCCCTCGACGTGAGCACCGGACGGCGCAGCTTCAAGACCCGTGACGTCGCCTGGTCCATGGCCGTCGCCGACGGCCGCATCCACGCCTCCGACGGCCCCACCCTCTACGCCCTCGACGGCGCCGACGGCTCCGACCTGTGGCGGATCCAGACCGACGCCTGGGTGTACGCCCTCCAGGCCGACCGGGGCACCGTCGTCACCGCGACCCGCGGCGGCGGCGTGCAGGGCTGGGAGGCCGCGAACGGCGAGAAGCTCTGGGAGATCACGAACGCCCAGACCGAGTTCGAGACGCCCGAGGCCGCGCCCGTCATCGTCGACGGCACCGTGTACGTCTGGAAGGACGCCCGGCTGCGCGCCGTCGAGGCCCGCACCGGCATCGAGCGCTGGTCCTACCCGGTCGGCGACGCCGCGTCCTGCGGCGGCGTGCCGGTCCGCGTCACCCAGGCACCCGACGGGTACGTGTACATCGCCGCGGGCACCCGCGTCCTGGCCGTCGACGTGGCCGCCGGGCACGTCCGCTGGCACTTCGAGGCGCCCGCCGCGTTCCTCTGTCCGCCCGCCTTCGCCCCCGGCCCCGCCGTGACCGGCGGCGGCGTGTACCTCGCCGACTACCTCGGCACCGTGTACGCCCTCGACGCCACCGACGGCCGCGACCGCTGGCGCATCGCCACCGAGGCCCGCTCCTCCGTCGACCCCGTCCTCGTCGCCGACGGCCACGTGCACGTGGGCAGCGGCAAGGGCCTCTACACCCTCGACGCCGTCACCGGCACCCCCAAGTGGCGCTTCCAGGCGGGCGGCGACGTCGTCGGCTCCCCGGTCGTCGCCGACCGCCGCATCCACTTCGGCGCCACCGACCACCTCCTCTACACCCTCAAGGCCGACGACGGCCGCCTCCGCTGGAAGCTCGCCACCGGCGGCGAGATCACCGGCGCCCCGGTGGTCAGGGACGGCGTGGTGTACGCGTGCAGCAAGGACCGCTGCGTGTACGCGCTGGACGCGGAGCGGGGGACGGCGACTTCGCGCTGAGCCTCGGCGCGAGTGCGCGAGTGCGGGGGGGAGAGAGAGCGTCGGGTCGCGCGGCGTTGCGCCGGACGTGTGAGCCCCGCCGGGCGCGGGGTTCCCTACCGGGTCCCTCCCTACCGGGTCCGGAAGCCGTCGCCCCTGGCGCGCGCCGCGAACAGCTCCGCCTGCCGGGCGGCGTCCGCGTTGCCGAGGGCGATGAGGTGCGGGGCGTGGGCCATGGCCTGGGTGCGGGCGGCCTCCTTGGCGGACCAGACGGCGCGCACCGTGCCCTGCACGGCCTCCGTGGGGAAGGACGCGACGGTGGCGGCGGCCCGCACCGCCGCGGCCACCACCTCGCCGCCCGCCACCACCTCCGACACCAGGCCGATCTCGTACGCCCGCCGCGCGGACACCCGCTCCGCCGTCCCCATCAGGGACATCCGCGCCACCTCCCCGAACGGCATCCGCTGCGCCATGGCGATGGCCTCGTACGCGCTGACCATCCCGTACGTCGTGTGCGGGTCGAAGAACGTGGCGTGCTCCGCCGCGATCACGAACTCGCACTCGCCGATGAGGTAGAACGCGCCGCCGCACGCCATGCCGTTCACGGCGGCGAGCACCGGCTTCCACAGGTCGTTGGCCTTCGGCCCGACGGTGAGGAGGGGGTCCTCGATCGAGTACGGGGACGACGGCTGCGGGACCTCGGCGGTGCGGTCGACACCGGTGCAGAAGGCCCGCTCGCCGGCGCCCGTGAGGACGATCGCCCTGACCGTGTCGTCGCCCCTGAACCGGCGCCACAGCCAGGCGAGTTCGGCCGCCGTCTCCGGGGTCAGCGCGTTGTGCCGCTCCGGGCGGTCCAGCGTCACCACGGCGACCCCGGTCCCCGCGTCCCGCTCCACCCGCAGCCCGGCCGCCTCCTGGTCCGTCATGGCCGCTCCAGCACCCACTGCGGCAGCGCGATGCCGCTGCGCTCGGCGAAGACCACTTGCACGCGGGCGCCTATGCGCAGGCGTTCCGGTGGGACGGAGTTCGGGGGCGCGCCCGCCTTGGTGACCAGGTTGCCCACCAGGCGGACCCTGGGGGCGTCGGCCAGTTCCACGAGGATCGTGTTGTACGGGGAGAGGGCGGCGTAGGCCGGGAGGAGCGGGGGGTGGGGGATCACGTACGACCAGATCTTGCCCTTGCCGCTCATGCGGCGCCAGGTGGTGTCGAAGGACTGGCAGTGCGGGCAGCAAGGCCTTGGCGGCCAGCGGAGTTCGCCACAGCTCTCGCTGGCGCAGGCCTGGATGCGGAGTTCGCCTCGGGCGGCGTAGGTCCAGAAGGGGGTGCCGTCGTCGTCCACGACCGGGGTCAGGAGTTCCGTCGTCGCTGTCGGGGTCGCGTCTGCCATGTTGCTCTCCCTTTCCGTGTGCGGGTTCGTTGTGGCTGGTCGCGCAGTTCCCCGCGCCCCTGGGCGGGTCCGCCTCCGCAGGCCGTCGGGTGCTCCCTCACGCTCCCTTACGAGGCTCGCAGCAGCAATGCCGATGTCGGGACTCCCTCGCCCGCCGTGACCAGGCACGTCGTCGCGTCCGGGACCTGGGCCGTGCTCGTGCCCCGCAGTTGCTTCACGCCCTCGGTGATGAGGTTGAAGCCGTGGACGTAGGCCTCGCTGAGGCCGCCGCCGCTCGTGTTGAGGGGGAGGCGGCCGCCGATCTCCAGGGCGCCGCCCTCCGTGAACGCGCCGCCCTCGCCCCGGTCGCAGAAGCCGTAGCCCTCCAGGGAGAGCGGGATGAGAGGGGTGAACGCGTCGTAGATCTGGGCGACGTCGACGTCGTGGGGGCCGAAGTCGGCCTGCTTCCAGAGCTGTCGGGCGGCCGTCCAGGCGGGGCCGGAAAGGGGGTCGTCGTTCCAGTAGTTGACCATGCCGTGGTGCTGGGCGGGCAGGCCCTGGGCGGCGGAGTGGACGTAGACCGGCTTGCGGCGGCAGTCGCGGGCCCGCTCGGCCGAGACGATGACGCAGGCCAACGCGCCGTCGGTCTCAAGGCAGTTGTCGAAGAGGCAGAGCGGCTCGCTGATCCAGCGCGAGGTCATATACATGTCCCGGGTCAGCGGGCGTTCGTACATCATCGCGGCCGGGTTCTGGTTGGCGCGGTTGCGGCAGGCGAGGGCGACGTTGAAGAGGTGGTCGCGGGTCGCGCCGTACTCGTGCAGATAGCGGCGGGTCAGCATGGCGATCTCGTCGGCGGGGCGGAGCAGGCCGAAGGGGCGCGTCCACTGGGCGGGGGTGGGGAGTTGGGCGGTGGTGTTCCGCCACGGCCGGGGCCCGCTGCCGCGTTTGCGCGAGCGCCAGGCGACGCCGACGCTCGCCTGCCCGGTGGCGATGGCGGACGCCAGGTGCGCGACGGTCGCGCAGGAACCGCCGCCCCCGTACCCGACCTTGCTGAAGAACGTGACGTCGCCCGCGCCGATCGCCTTGGCGACCTCGACCTCGTCGGTCTCCTCCATCGTGTACGAGGCGAACGCGTCGACCTCGGACGGCGCTATCCCCGCGTCGTCGAGCGCGGCGATGACGGCCCGGCAGGCCAACGCCTTCTCGCTCTCGGGGAGTTGTCTGGCGAAGGGGGTCTGTCCGATGCCGGCTATCGCTGTGGCGTCCTTGAGTGAGGCCATGGCTTGCACACCTCCGCGCGCGTCGTGGGCGAGCCCTCGCTGCTGACAGCGCGTCAGGCTACCGCTAATCTGACGGATAGTCAGCTAGTGGGCGACGGCGGGAGGGGCGGCCATGCGCGGCGACCTGGAGTGGGGCAGCGTGCCGGGCCTGGTCCGGGCGGCGGCCGAGCGGTACGCGGACCGGGAGGCGGTCGTCGAGGGCCGCACCCGGGTGACGTACCGCGAACTCGGCGACCGGATCGAACGGGCCAGTGCCGCCTGCGTGGCCGCCGGCGTCGAACCCGGCGACCGCGTCGCCGTGTGGGCTCCCAACACCCTCGACTGGATCGTCTCCGCCCTCGGCGCGGTCGGCGCGGGCGCCGTCCTCGTCCCCCTCAACACCCGCTTCAAGGGAACCGAGGCGGCCTACGTCCTCGCCCGCTCCCGGGCCAAGCTGCTCTTCGTCACCGGTACGTTCCTGGGGACCTCGTACGTGGCGTCGCTGCGGCGGGCGGCGGGGGAGCCGCCGGAGTTCGGGGGCGGGGCGGCGGCGGGCGGCGCGGGGCCGCTGCCCGGGCTTCCGCACCTGGAGCAGGTCGTCGTCCTCGCCGACGACGCCCCCGAGGACTTCCGCACCTGGAAGGACTTCCTCGCGAGCGGCGACCGGATCACGCGCGAGGCCGTACGCGCCCGCGCCGACGCCGTCACCGGAGACCGCCCCTCTGACATCGTCTTCACCTCGGGCACCACAGGGCGCCCCAAGGGCGCCGTCATCACCCACGCCCAGACCCTGCGCTGCTACGCGATCTGGAGCGACCTGGCAGGCCTCCGCGAAGGCGACCGCTATCTGATCGTGAACCCGTTCTTCCACACCTTCGGCTACAAGGCCGGGATCATCGCCTGTCTGATGCGCGGCGCCACGATGGTCCCCCAGCCGGTCTTCAACGTAGACACCGTCCTCGCGAACATCGCCGCCGAACGCATCTCCGTCCTGCCCGGACCGCCCACCCTCCACCAGTCCCTCCTCGACCACCCGGCCCGGGACGCCCACGACCTCTCCGCCCTGCGCCTCGTCGTGACCGGCGCGGCGGTGGTCCCCCTGCGCCTCGTCGAACGCCTCCGCGCGGAGCTGCGCATCGCCACCGTCCTGACCGCGTACGGCCTCTCCGAGGCGAGCGGCATCGTCACCATGTGCCGCCGCGGCGACCCGGCGGAGGTCATCGCGTCCACGTCGGGCCGGGCGATCCCGGACACGGAGGTGAAGGTGGTGTCGCCCGCAGGTGACCCGCTGCCCCCCGACACCCCCGGCGAAGTCCTCGTCCGCGGCCACAACGTCATGAGCGGCTACTTCGAGGATCCCGCCGAGACCCGCAAGGTACGCACCCCCGACGGCTGGCTGCGCACCGGCGACGTCGGCGTCCTGGACGCGGCGGGCAACCTGCGCATCACCGACCGGATCAAGGACATGTTCATCGTCGGCGGCTTCAACGCCTACCCCGCCGAGATCGAACAGCTCCTCGGCACCCACCCGGAAGTCGCCGACGCCGCCGTCATCGGCATCCCCGACGCGCGCCTCGGCGAGGTCGGCAAGGCGTACGTGGTGCGGCGCCCCGGCTCGACCCTCACCGCGCACGACGTGATCGCCTGGTCGCGGCGCGAGATGGCCAACTACAAGGTGCCGCGCGAGGTGGAATTCGTACCGGAGCTGCCGCGGAACGCGAGCGGGAAGGTGCTGAAGGGGGAGCTGCGCAGGCTGTCCTGAGCGGCCCGGCTCTGCGTCCCTGAGCGCCGCCGTCACGCCCTCACGCCGTGGCGGCGCGCTCTCCCGCGCTGCGCTCCACGCAGAACTCGTTGCCCTCGATGTCGGCGAGGGTCACCCAGCCGCGTCCGTCCGGCTGCCGGTGGTCGGCCACGAGGGTCGCGCCGAGCGCGATGACCCGCTCGACCTCCTCGTCTCGCGTGCGGTCCTGCGGCTGAAGGTCGAAGTGCACGCGGTTCTTCGCGGTCTTCTTGTCCGGGACGGTGACGAACAGCAGCGCCGGTCCGCCCGGCGTGCTCACCAGCGCCTCCGGGTCCCCCGGAAAGTCGTCGTCGGCGAGCGAGCCCTCCAGGACCTGGGCCCAGAAGGACCCGAGCTGGTAGGCGTCGGAGCAGTCGAAGGTGATGTGGCGCACAAGAGTGGTCATGGGCGCACTATCGGGCAGGGGGGTGGGGCGGGTCCACCGAATTCCACGGGGCCGCCGACCGTTTCCCGCCCGGACGACAGGCCGGGGCCGAGCGGCGGCTCGGCCCCGGGTGATCAGTGCTGCGGAGCTGTCAGGGCGTGCCCGTTGACGGGCGGCGCCGGTGCGTGGTGATCGCCCAGCGGGCTGACCGTCACCTCTCCGTCCCCCGGAGGGGCGGGAGCGTGATGGTCGGCGAGCGCCGGAGCGGTCGCTGCGGCTGAAGCCGCGGCCATGACGGCCAGAGTGACGAGGATTCTTCGCGTGCGAGTCATTCCAACTCCTTGGAGGGGACCGACTTTCAACAATCAACTCTAGTCGTACATACCGCAGCATGTTCGAACAAATGCCGCTAAACTTTGGCGAGTTGACGCTGTGGCCGACTGTCCTGAATATGCTTCGGCCGCGGCGGCTCCCCCTCCGCGCCGCCGCGGCCGAACCCCCGTCAGGATGTAAGCATCAGTTTCCGCCTGAAGGCGGCGCGGGGCTGTGGTGGTCACCCTTGGTCGTGATGCCGCCGTCCTTCGGCGGCGTGGGGCTGTGGTGGTCGCCCTGCGTCGTGATGTCACCGTCGACCGGCGGCGGTGCCGGGCTGTGGTGGTCCCCCTTGGACGCGATCTTGGGCTTCACTATCTTCTTCTCGATGTTGCTCATGGCAGTCTCCCCCAGTTGTGACGACGAGCCGTCGGGGAAACGCCCGCTCGGCAACTCCCCCGAGGACCGCCGAACGGGCGTTCCGGGGCCGCCAACGATATCGACGGTCCTCCGGCGACCCGTCTGCCCCCCGACGCGACGGATCGACTGAGATAAGCATGCCTGGTTGGCATAAACAATCGATGAACGCCCCTGCGGAGCCGCTGGAGCGGCTGTTCAGGCCGCAGACAGGGGCGGCGCGAGCAGGCGGCGGACCTCGTCCGCGTCGCTGGTGCCGCACTGCTCGTGCAGGTTGAGCGCGTCACGCCAGCAGGCTCGCGCGCGGTCGTTCTGGCCGAGGCGGTCCAGGGCTCGTCCCAGAGTGGTCAGGACCTGGGCCCGGATGCGGTCACCGCCGATGAAGCCGATGGCGAGGGCCTGCTCCGCGTGCTGAGCGGCCAGAGTCGGCCGGTCGGCCGCCAAGTGGGCCTGGGCGATGCGGAAGTGAGCCGTACCTTCCCAGAGCCGCTGCCGGTTCACCCGGAACCTGTGCAGCGACCCGTCCAACTGCTCCAGCGCTTCGCTGTGGCGGCCCGCCTGTGTGTAGGCCATGCCCAGACCGTACTCGGCGTTGGGCAGGCGCAGGGCGTGGCCGATGGTCTTGTAGATGTCGACGCCCTGCTGGGCCAGCTCGATGGCGCGCGCGGTGTTGCCCATGAACAGGTGCATGCGGGACAGGTTGCACATGGCGCTCGCCTGGCCGGGGTGGTTCCCGTCCGCCTGCGACCCTTCCATGGCCTTGAGGAGGAACTCCTCGGCCGCCGCGTAGCGCCCCTGGTTGACGGCGATGATGCCGCGGTCGTTCATCGCCCAGTAGACGGGCACGGGATCGTCCGCGGTCTGCGCGAGGGCGGTGGCCACCCGGGCCTCTTCGTCGGCTTCGTTGTACCGGCCCGCGACCAGGTGGACGTTGGTGAGCGTCGTCCGCGCGCGGGCCTCCGCGCGCGTGTCGGCGGCTTGTTGCGCGGCTGCCCGGGCGGCGATGGCCGCCGCCTCGTACTGCTTGGAGTTCGCGCCGGACTCGCCGAGGTCCTGTGCGGCCCACAGCAGGTCGATCGCCTGGCGGAGGGTCGGACCGGACGCGGCCTGCTGCACGCAGGCCAGCAGGCAGTTCGCCTCGGTGTAGAGCCAGTTCAGCGCGTCGTCCCTGTCGTCGAACGCCAGGCCCGCGTAGCGGGTGGGCTCCAGGTGGTTCACCAGGCGGTCGCCGGGGCGGCCGATGGAGAACACCTCGGCCGCCGTGGCCAGGTAGAAGTCCAGCAACCGCGAGAGCGCGGCGTCCCGCTCGCTCGGCGGGAGTTCGTCGCGCTTGGCGCAGGCGCGGGCGTAGAGGCGTACGAGGTCGTGGTAGCGGTAGCGGCCGGGGGCCGCTGACTCCAGGAGGGAGGTGTCGACCAGGGACTCCAGGAGGTCCTCGGTGTCCTCCGGGGGCAGGTCGAGGACCGCGGCGGCGGCCGCGAGGGATATGTCGGGGCCGTCGGCGAGGCCGAGGAGGCGGAAGGCGCGGGACTGGGCCGGCTCCAGCTGGCCGTAGCCGAGCTCGAAGGTCGCGGCCACGGCCAGGTCCCCCACCTGGAGCTCGTCGAGGCGGCGGCGCTCGTCGGCCAGCTTGGCGGCGAGCGTCGACACGGTCCACGTACGCCGCGCCGCGAGGCGGGACGCCGCGATGCGGATCGCGAGGGGCAGGAAGCCGCACGCGGCGACCACGTCGAGCGCGGCCTCGCGCTCGGACGCCACCCGCTCCTCGCCGACGATCTTCGTGAACAGCTGCAGGGCCTCGTCGGGGGACATGACGTCCAGGTCGACGAGGTGGGCCCCGGCCAGGTCCACCATCCGGGTGCGGGATGTGACGAGCGCGGCGCAGCCCTCCGTGCCGGGCAGCAGGGGCCGGACCTGGGCGGCGTCGCGCGCGTTGTCGAGGAGGACGAAGACGCGGCGGCCGTCGAGGACGGAGCGGAACAGCGCCGCCCGCTCCTCCAGAGAATCCGGAATCGCCGAGTCCGGCGTACCGAGGGCGCGCAGGAAGGCACCGAGCACCGTCTCGGGCTCGGCGACGCGGGGCCCCGCGCCCTGGAGGTCGACATAGAGCTGCCCGTCCGGGAAGCGGGCGCGCGCCGCGTGCGCCACATGCACCGCAAGCGTCGTCTTGCCCACCCCCCCGATGCCCGCGAGCGCCGACACGGCCATCACGCGCCCCTCGGCCGTGGACAGGATGTCGCTGAGTTCCTTGACGAAGGAGACGCGGCCGGTGAAGTCCTGGACGGTGGCGGGCAGCTGGGCCGGGCGGACGACGCCCGCCGAGGGTTCCGCCGCGGGGGCGGAGGGCTCGGCGAGGGCGGGGTCGGCCTGGAGGATGCGCTGCTGGAGTTCTTGGAGGCCGGGGCGTGGGTCGACGCCGAGTTCGTCGGCGAGGAGGCGGCGGGTGTCGGCGTAGACGGCGAGGGCCTCGGCCTGGCGGCCGGAGCGGTAGAGGGCGAGCATCAGGAGTTCGCGCAGGCGCTCCCGCAGGGGGTGCGCGGCGGTGAGGGCGGTCAGCTCGGAGACGGACTCGGCGTGCCGCCCCTGTTCCAGGTCCATGTCGAGGCGGGCTTCAAGGAGCTGGAGGCGCCACTCCTCCAGGCGGGTGCGCTGGGCGTCCGCGTAGGGCCCGGGGACGTTGGCGAGGGGCTCGCCGTCCCACAGGGACAGGGCCTTCTTGACCAGGGAACGGGCCTGGTGCAGGTCACCGAGCCCGCGCGCCCGCTCGGCCGCGGCCCACAGCTGCTCCGCCTCGGCGAGGTCGAGCACGCCGTCGGCGGCCCGTACGGCATAGCCGCCGGACTCGCTGACGAGGGCGCCGGCCGGGAGGACCTTGCGCAGCCGCGAGGCGTACGTACGGATGGCGGCGAGCGCCTGTGACGGCGGGTCCTCGCCCCAGATGGCGTCGATCAGTTCGGAGGCGGTGGCGGTGCGGCCGTCGCGCAGGAGCAGGGCCGCGAGCAGGGCGCGCTGCTGGGGGGAGCCGGTGGGCAGGGGCTCCTCGCCGAGCCAGGCGCGCACGGGCCCGAGCACGCTGAAGCGGGCGGCGGGCCGCGCGTCGGCGGCGCCGGGCCCGTCCGGGGCCGCGGCCCGGTCCGGCTCGTGCCCGCTCACGGGCGCGCCCCGCGCCTCCTCGTCCACAGCTCGCGACGCCCGCGTCGTGGTCCCAGGGTCGCTTTCCGCCGCCGAACGCCGCTGCTCCGGCACTCGCGGTAGTCCGTCCATCGCTCCCCCTGCTGCCCTGCCGTACGCAGTTGCTGAAGTCTTCTCAAATACGCCCAACTGTGCCCGGCTGTGCCTGGTTTGTGCCCGCCTCGGACCTGCCCTGCCCGTGCGGCTTACTGCGGTGCACAGTTTGCCTTGTCCGGAGCGGATGCGTCAGCCGTGGGAGACGGCTCTCACAGGGTTCCCGCACCAGTGACTGAATCCGGACAACTGACGGATCGTCAGATGCGCGCTACCGTGAGCCCCATGGAGACCATGGAGAGCACTCAGGAGGCCGCCCCCGCCGAGCCGCCGTTCCCGAGGATCATCTCGGTGGACGACCACACGGTGGAGCCGCCGCACGTCTGGCGGGACCGCCTCCCGGCGAAGTACCAGGACCGAGGTCCGCGCATCGTCCGTGCCCCGCTCAAAGAAATGACCTTTTTGGGCGGTAAGTTCGCCCCTGTGATGGGGGAGAAAGGGGATGATGGCCCCATAGGGGACTGGTGGGTGTACGAGGAACTGCACCGCCCGCTGACCCGGCTCGACACGGCCGTCGGCTACGACCGCGACGAGATCAAGCTGGAAGTGATCACGTACGAGCAGATGCGGCGCGGCTCGTTCAGCGTCCCCGACCGGCTCGCCGACATGGACGTCAACCACGTCCAGTCCGCCCTGTGCTTCCCCACCTTCCCGCGCTTCTGCGGCCAGACGTTCACCGAGGCACCGGACCGTGACCTGGGGCTTCTCTCCGTGCGGGCGTACAACGACTGGATGGTGGACGAGTGGTGCGGCCCCGCCGCGCAAGGTCGGCTGATACCGCTCACCCTCATACCCCTCTGGGACGCCGAACTGGCCGCCGCCGAGGTACGGCGCAACGCGGCGCGCGGGGTGCGGGCCGTCGCCTTTTCGGAAATCCCGCCACATCTCGGGCTTCCGTCGATCCACACGGACTACTGGGACCCGTTCCTCGCCGCCTGCGACGAGACGGGCACGGTGGTGGCGATGCACATCGGCTCGTCCAGCAAGATGCCGTCGACCTCCGCCGATGCACCACCCGCCGTCGGCTCCACGATCACGTTCGCGAACTGCTGCTTCTCGATGGTCGACTGGCTGATGAGCGGCAAGTTCGAGCGCTTCCCCAACGTGCGCGTGATGTACGCCGAGGGGCAGATCGGCTGGATCCCCTACATCCTGGAGCGCGCCGACGTCGTCTGGGAGGAGAACCGCGGCTGGGGCGGCGTCGCCGACAAGGTGCACCGCCCGCCGTCGGAGCTCTTCGCCGACCACGTCTTCGGCTGCTTCTTCGACGACGCCTTCGGCCTGCGCAACCTCGACGCGATCGGCGCCGGCAACGTCCTGTACGAGACCGACTACCCCCACTCCGACTCCACCTGGCCCACATCCCGCCAAGTCGGCGAGGAACAGATGGGGCACCTGGCGCCGGATGTGGTCGACCGGATCGTCCGCGGCAACGCCATCGACCTCCTCGGCCTGACGAAGGACGGCCTGTGGCCGGGACCGGGGGCCTGAGCGCCGTGGCCGAGCCGTTCCCCGCCGGGCGGCTCGCGTACGGGATGCAGCTTCCGGTGCAGTCCCAGAGCGCGCTGTTCGCCGAGCCGTGGGAGGCCGACGCGGGCCCCGACGACCTGGTCGAGATCGCCCGCACGGCTGACCGCACGGGCTTCGCGTACCTCGCCGTCTGCGACCACGTGGCGATCCCGCGGCGGCTCGCGGACGCGATGGGCACCATCTGGTACGACCCGGTGGCCACCCTCTCCTTCCTGGCCGGGGTCACCGCACGCGTCCGCCTGCTGAGCCATGTCGCGATCGTCGGCCTGCGCCACCCGCTGCTCGGCGCCAAGCAGTACGCCACGCTCGACCACCTCAGCGGCGGCCGGCTGATCCTCGGCGTCGGCGCCGGGCACGTGGCGGAGGAGTTCGACGTCCTCGGGGCCGACTTCGCGGGGCGCGGCCCGCTGCTCGACGAGACCGTGGACGCGCTGCGGGCCGCGCTCGGGCCCGAGGAGTTCCCCGAGCACCACGGCGAGCGATTCGCCTTCGAGGGCCTCGGGCAGCGGCCCCGGCCCGCCCAGGAGCGGGTGCCGATCTGGGTCGGCGGCTCCTCGCCCGCCGCCGTCCGCCGGGCCGCGACGCGCGGCGACGGCTGGCTGCCGCAGGGCGACCCGCGCGACCGGCTGCCCGGGCAGATCGCCAGGCTGCGGCGGCTGCGGGCCGAGGCGGGCATCGAGGCGCCCGTCACCATCGGGGCCATCACCGAGCCGCTGTACGTGGGCGAGCCCACCTGGCCGGTGGGGCGGCGGGCGCTCAGCGGGAAGCCCGACGCCCTCGCGGAGTCGCTGCGCGCGTACGGGGAGATGGGCGTGCACCAGATCCAGGTGCGGTTCCGCAGCCGCGGCCGCGCCGAACTCACCGACCAGATGGCGGCGTTCGGCGCCGAGGTCGCGCCCCACCTCGACTAGGGCGTTCCTTTCACCGAACCGGACCAGGAGGCCGGCATGGGCAAGCTGGACGGGCGCGTCGTCATCGTCACCGGTGGCGCGCGCGGGCAGGGCGAGCAGGAGGCGCGGCTGTTCGTCGCCGAGGGCGCGCGGGTGGTCGTCGGCGACGTGCTGGACGAGCAGGGGGAGGCGCTGGCGAAGGAGCTGGGGCACGACAGCGCCCGGTACGTCCACCTGGACGTCGGCGAGGAGGCGGACTGGGCGGCCGCCGTCAGCGCCACGAAGGAGGCCTTCGGCGCGGTCGACGGGCTGGTGAACAACGCGGGCATCCTGCGCTTCAACGAGCTGGTGAACACCCCTCTGGAGGAGTTCGAGCGGATCGTCCGGGTCAACCAGACCGGTGTCTTCCTCGGCATCAAGACGACCGCGCCCGAGATCGCGGCGGCGGGCGGCGGCTCGATCGTGAACACCGCCTCGTACGCGGGGATGACGGGCATGGCGTACATCGGCGCGTACAGCGCGACCAAGCACGCCATCATCGGCCTCACCCGGGTCGCCGCCCTGGAACTGGCCGAGCGGCACATCCGCGTCAACGCGATCTGCCCCGGCGCCATCGACACCGCCATGAGCAATCCGGCACAGCTCGACCCGGAGGCGGACGTGGCGAAGGCCTCGCGCGGCCTGGACGCGCTGTACCGCAAGCTCGTGCCGCTCGGCCGGGTGGGCAGGGCGGAGGAGGTGGCGCGGCTCGCGCTGTTCCTCACGGCGGCGGAGGACTCGGCGTACATCACAGGCCAGCCGTTCGTGATCGACGGCGGCTGGCTCGCCGGGGTCAGCGTTCTCTGACGGGCAGTCAGCCGGGGGCGGGTGCGGGTCTTGACGCTCCCAGGGTGCGGTGGAACAGTCGGACCAGCAAATCTGACGGTACGTCAGAAACTCACGAGGACGGTGAACCGCCTTGGAATTCGGGCTCTTTGTACAGGGATACGTGGGCAAGCGGGCCGAGACCGACCCCCTCGCCGAGCACAAGGCGCTGATGGAGGAGACCGAGTACGTCATCGAGGCGGACAAGTCGGGCTTCAAGTACGCCTGGGCGTCCGAGCACCACTTCCTGGAGGAGTACTCGCACCTCTCCGCCAGCGACGTCTTCCTCGGCTATCTCGCGCACGCCACGGAGCGCATCCACCTCGGCTCGGGGATCTTCAACCCCCTGGCCCAGGTCAACCACCCGGTCAAGGTCGCCGAGAAGGTCGCCATGCTCGACCACCTGTCGGAAGGGCGCTTCGAGTTCGGCAGCGGGCGCGGCGCCGGGTCGCACGAGATCCTCGGCTTCCTGCCGGGCATCACCGACATGAACCACACCAAGGAGATCTGGGAGGAGACCATCGCGGAGTTCCCCAAGATGTGGCTCCAGGAGGAGTACGAGGGGTTCCAGGGCAAGCACTGGCAACTGCCGCCGCGCAAGGTCTTCCCCAAGCCGTACGGCGCCTCGCACCCGGCCATGTGGTACGCCGCCGGGTCGCCGTCCTCGTACGCCATGGCCGCGAAGAAGGGGCTCGGGGTCCTCGGCTTCAGCGTGCAGAAGGTCTCCGACATGGAGTGGGTCCTCGAGCAGTACAAGACCGCGATCCGGGACGCCGAGCCCGTCGGGGACTTCGTCAACGACAACGTGATGGTGACGTCGACCGCGATCTGCGCCGAGACGCATGAGAAGGCCGTCCGGATCGCCGTGAACGGCGGGCTCAACTACCTGCAGTCGCTGGTGTTCCGGTACCACGACACCTTCCCCCGGCCCGAGGGGATTCCCGAGTGGCCCGAGGTGCTGCCCGACTACACCGAGGAGATCATCGAGCTGCTCATCGCCGAGGAGCTGATGATCTGCGGGGATCCGGACGAGGTGACCCGGCAGTGCAAGCGGTGGGAGCAGGCCGGGGCCGACCAGTTGTCGTTCGGGCTGCCCATCGGGATTTCGCCCGAGGACACGAAGAACACGATCCGGTTGATCGGGGAGCACGTCATTCCGAAGATCGACACCGATCCGGTGCACCGGACCACTCGGATGCGGGGTGCTGGGGCCTAGGCCTCGCGGGGCGCCCCAGGCCCGCCCCTTCTCCGAAACCGGGGGCTGCCGCCCCCTGGACCCCCGCCGATCGGCGCTTCGCGCCTCGTCCTCAAACGCCGGACGGGCTGATACTTCGGGAGGACCTCTCGTCATGCTTGACCACCTCATCAAGGGTGTGACCCTCGTCGACGGGACGGGGGCCGCCGCCCGCGTCGCCGACGTGGGGATCAGGGACGGGCGCGTCGCCGTCGTCGCGCCCTCCGTCACGGAGGAGGCCCGTACCCAGGAGGAGGCCCGCGGCCTGGTCCTCGCTCCCGGGTTCGTCGATCCGCACACCCACTACGACGCGCAGCTCTTCTGGGACCCGTACGCGACGCCGTCCCTGAACCACGGGGTGACGACCGTCGCGGGCGGGAACTGCGGGTTCACGCTGGCGCCGCTGCACCCGGACCGGCCCGAGGACGCCGACTACACGCGGCGGATGATGTCCAAGGTCGAGGGGATGTCCCTGGTGGCCCTTGAGGAGGGCGCGCCCTGGTCGTGGCACTCGTTCGGGGAGTATCTGGACGCGCTGGAAGGGCGGATCGCCGTCAACGCGGGGTTCATGGTGGGGCACTGCGCGCTGCGGCGGTACGTGATGGGGGCGGACGCGGTCGGCGGGCAGCCGTCGGCCGAGCAGCTGGAGCGGATGCTCGCCCTGTTCCACGAGGCGATGGAAGCAGGAGCCTGGGGGCTCTCCACCACGCAGTCGTCCACGCACTCCGACGGGGACGGGCAGCCGGTGGCCTCCCGGCACGCCGGGCCCGACGAGCTGCTCGCCCTGTCGCGGGCGGTCGCCGAGCACGAGGGCACGCAGTTGGAGGCGATCGTCGCCGGGTGCCTCGACCAGTTCGACGACGCCGAGATCGACCTGTTCGTGGAGATGAGCGCGGCGGCGGGCCGCCCCCTGAACTGGAACGTCCTCACCATCGACGCCGCCGTGCCCGAGCGCGTCCCGCGCCAGCTGATCCCCAGCGAGCGCGCCCGCAAGGCCGGGGGCCGCGTCGTCGCCCTCACCATGCCGATCCTCACGCCCATGAACATGTCCCTCGGCACCTTCTGCGCGCTCAACCTCATACCCGGCTGGGGCGACGTCCTCGGCCTGCCCGTGCCAGAACGGATCGCGCGGCTCCGCGACCCGGACGTCCGGGCGGAGATGCTGCGGCGCGCGGGCAGCAAGGAGGCCGGGGTGTTCCGGCGGCTCGCCCGCTTCGACCGGTACGTCATCGGCGACACCTACTCCGCCGCGAACGAGGGCCTGACCGGCCGCGTCGTCGGGGACATCGCCGCCGAACGCGGCCAGGAGCCCTTCCACTGCCTCGTCGAGATCTGCGCCAACGACGAGCTGCGCACCGTCCTTTGGCCCATGCCGACCGACAACGACCCGGACTCCTGGGCCCTGCGCGCCGAGACCTGGGCCCACGAGGACGTCATGCTCGGCGGCTCCGACGCGGGCGCCCATCTGGACCGCATGTGCGGCGCCCCGTACACCACCCGCTTCCTCGGGGACTGTCTGCGCGGCCGGAAGCTGGTCGGCCTTGAGCAGGCGGTGAAGATGCTCACCGACGACCCGGCCCGGCTCTTCGGCCTGCGCGAGCGCGGCCGGGTCGCCGAGGGCTTCCACGCCGACCTCGTCCTCTTCGACCCCGAGCGGATCGACGCGGGCAAGGCCACCCTCGTGCACGACCTGCCCGGCGACAGCCCCCGCCTGGACTCCAAGGCGATCGGCGTGAACGCCGTGTGGGTCAACGGCGTCGAGGTGATCCGCGACGACGTGGTGACCGGGGCGGTGCCGGGGACGGTGCTGCGGTCCGGGCGCGACACCAGGACGGTGAGCACCAGGTGAGCGGGGGCGTGGCGGGGCCGGCCGGGGGTTCGCAGCGGCTCTTCGTCGGCGGCGAGTGGGTCGAGCCGGACGGCGGGCACTACGAAGTGATCGACCCGGCGACCGAGGACGTCGTCGGCCTCGCTCCCGAGGCGAGCCGCGCCCAGGTGTGGCAGGCCGCCGCGGCGGCGCGGGAGGCCTTCGGGACGTGGTCGCGTACGCCGCCGCAGGAGCGTGCCGCCGTCCTCGATCGGACCGCCGACCTGCTGCAACGCGACTTCGCCGGGCACACGGAGCTGGCCCGCGCGGAGACCGGGGCGACCACGGCGACCGCGCGCGGCATGCAGGTGGCGGTGGCCGTGGCCCGCTTCCGGCGGTACGCGCGCGGCGCCCTCGAACCCGTCGAGACCGGCATCCCGCCCCAGGTCAACGAGGCGGGCCCGCTGGGCAGGGCGGCGGCCCTCGGTGCCGTCGCCGTCCGCCGCCCCGTCGGCGTCGTCACCTGTATCACCTCCTACAACAACCCCTGGGCGAACCCGGCGGGCAAGGTCGCCCCGGCCCTGGCGATGGGCAACACGGTGGTGGTGAAGCCCGCGCCCCAAGACCCCCTGTCCGTCTACCGGTTGGCGGCGGCCCTGGCGGAGGCGGGTGCACCTGCCGGCGTCGTGAACGTCGTCTCCGGCGCCTCCGTCGACGTGGGCGAGGCGGCCGTCGACTCCCCGGACGTCGACATGGTGAGCTTCACCGGCTCCACGGCGATCGGGCAGCGCATCGGCGAGGTGTGCGGGCGCGGCATGAAACGCCAGCTCATGGAGTTGGGCGGGAAGGGCGCGGCGATCGTCTTCGACGACGCCGACCTGGACGCGGCGGCCGCGGGCATCGGCACGACGTTCTCGTTCTACAGCGGACAGATCTGCACGGCGCCGACTCGGGTCCTCGTCCAACGATCCGTGTACGAGCCGCTGTTGGAGCGGCTCGTCCGGTACGCGAGCCATCTGAAGGTGGGTGACCCGCGCGACCGGGACACGGTCGTCGGGCCGCTCATCTCCGCCGCGCACCGCGAACGCGTCGAGTCCTACGTGGAGTTGGGGCGCAAAGAGGGCGCGCGGGTCGTGGTCGGCGGCGAGCGCCCCGGGCCCGGCCTCGACAAGGGCTTCTACGTCGCCCCCGCGCTCCTGGCCGACTGCGCGCCCGAGATGCGGGTGGTCCGAGAGGAGATCTTCGGTCCCGTCGTCGTGGTCGTGCCCTTCGACGGCACCCGCGAGAACGCCGAGGACACGGCCGTCGCCCTCGCCGACGACAGCGACTACGGCCTGATCGACTACGTCTGGTCCGCCGACACGGCCCGCGCCTTCCGCGTCGCGGCCCGACTGCGCGCGGGCGGCGTCGGCGTGAACACCATCGGCCGCAACATGGAGGCCCCCTTCGGCGGCTTCAAGCAGAGCGGGGTGGGGC
The DNA here is from genome assembly GCF_055591765.1 of Streptomyces sp. NPDC041205. NCBI lineage: Bacteria > Bacillati > Actinomycetota > Actinomycetes > Kitasatosporales > Streptomycetaceae > Streptomyces > Streptomyces sp. NPDC041205. Next base: position 276,542 of record NZ_JBVIZH010000005.1, read on the forward strand.
GCGACTGCGGGGCGTACGCCCTGCGCGCGTACAGCGAGACGCAGGCGGTGGTGTGGGCGGGGTGACAGCGGGCCGCACGCCCCCCCCGGGACCTTCAGCCCTAGTCCCGAGGGCGCCCACCCCTTGGTCCCCTCGACCGATACGCCCTCCACGCTGCCCCAACTACCGTCCCCACCATGCGAATAGCACTCATCGGAACAGGCAACGTCGGCCGCGCCCTCGCCAAGGCCTGGGCGGCGGTCGGCCACGACGTCGTGCTCGGCTCCCGCGACCCCGGGGCCAAGGAGGACCTGGCGAAGGAGCTGGGCGTGCCGGTCGTCGGGATCGCGGAGGCGGCGGAGCACGGCGAGGCCGTCGTGAACGTGACCCCGGGAGCGGAGTCGATAGCGACTCTGCGCACGGCGGGCGCCGGGGCCCTCTCGGGCAAACTCCTCGTGGACATAGCGGTCGGCTTCACCGAGGAGCCGCCGCACGGCACGGCCCTCTCCCACCCCACGGTCTCCCTGGGCGAGGAGATCCAATCGACGTTCCCCGAGGCCCGGGTGGTCAAGACCCTCAGCACGATGGACTCCGTCGTCATGACGTCCCCCGACACCCTCGAAGGCCCCAGCACCGTCTTCCTCTCCGGCAACGACCCCACCGCGAAAGCCCGGACAGCCACCCTCCTCACCGACCTCGGCTGGCCCCCCTCCACCCACCTGGACCTCGGCTCCATAGAAACGGCCCGCGGTCAGGAACACTTCGCCCACCTCTTCATGGGCATCGCCGTGTCCCAGGGGACGTACGGCTTCAATGTGCGGGTGGTGCTGCCGAAGGCGGAGTGAGCCACGGCACCTTCGGGGCGCGCCTGCGCCCTCGTACGCACGATCGGGTGATGGGGGTCAATATCCCGGCGGCAATTGCCGTGCCCTCCCTAGCGTTCCGCACATGGTGAGTTCATCCCACGAAGCGATGCACCGGATCTTCCAGAAGGAACCCGATGTCTTCGGCCGCGCCATCCGCGCACTCGATCTGCCGTTCCCGGAACCGGTGTCGGTGGCTCTCATGCCCACCGACCTGACGGAGACGGCGCCGCTCGAGCGCAGGGTGGACACGCTGCTCCGGTTCGACACCGAGCACCAGGGCAGCTTTCTCCTGGCGGTGGAGTCGCATGGCAGACGCGACTCCGGAAAACCGGCGAGCTGGGCCTACTACACCTCGTATCTGCACGCGAAGTACCACCTGCCGACGGTGCTGCTCATCACCTGCCAGGACAAGTCCACGGCGGTCTGGGCCGCGGGCCCCTTCAGCGTCGGTCCGGCCCACTGGCCCATGCTCACGATCCGACCGCTGGTCCTCGGCCCGCACAACGTCCCGGTGATCACCGATGTGCGGGCCGCGGCCGCGGACATTCCCCTCGCCACGCTGTCTGCGATTACGCATAGTAAGGACGCGAACGCCGATGCCATACTGAAGACGCTGGTCGCTGCCTTGAAGACGATCGACAGGGAAAACGCGGAGATCTTCTCCGAACTCACCGAACAGGGCCTGGCCAACAGCCCGGCCCTCAAGACTTGGAGGGAACTGGTGACCGTCGAGCTTTCCTTTTTCCGGTCGGAGACGTCTGAGCGGTTGCGCACCGAAGGGCGCGCCGAAGGGCGCACCGAGGGGCGTGTGGCAGAGCGCGCCGAAGCCGTGTTGCGAGTTCTCGACCGGCGTGGCATCGAGGTGCCCGAGCGGGTACGGGAGCAGGTCGTGGAGTGTGACGATCTGGACACCCTCGGCGTCTGGTTCGATCGGTCGTTGACGGTGGCTTCCGCTGAGGAGTTGTTCGCGGAGGAGTGACCGCCCTCGGCGCTTCGGGGTGGGTCACGCCACGCGGTAGCGCAGCAGGGCCACGCCCGAGACGAAGCGGCGGGTTTCCACCAGGTGGAGGTCTGTCTTGTGGCGGTCGAAGAGGCGGGCGCCGTGGCCCAGGACGACCGGGTGGACGAAGAGGCGGAACTCGTCGACCAGGGCGGACTCGATCAGGGCGTGGGTCAGGCGGATGCTGCCGGTGGTGACGATGTCCTTGCCCGGCTGGGACTTGAGGGCTGTGATGTTCTCCTTCAAGTTGCCTGAGAGCACTGTGGTGTTGGCCCACTGGGGGTCCTGGAGCGTCGTCGACACCACGTACTTCTGGACCTTGTTGAGGTAGTCCGTCACGCCTGTCGTGTCGTTCGTCCGCTGCGGCCAGTAGCCGCGCATGTCCTCGAAGGTCACCCTGCCCACCAGGAAGCCGTCCGCCCGCGCCGCCTGCTCAAGGAGGGCCTCGTTCAGGTCCGACTGGTCCACGCTGTCGTCCGCCGGGGCGAACCAGCCGTCCGTCGCGTCGATGACGCCGTCCAGCGTGATGTTCTGGGTGATGATCAAGTCGCGCATGGGTGGCCTCCGGTAGGACTAGTGGCGCTTGCGTTGGCGTTGTTGTCTGTTGTGACTGCTGCGGCGGCCACTACTCATCGCCATCGCCAGCGCCGCCAGTGCGTACGGTGCCGCGAACACCGCGAACGTCACGCCGTGTGAGGCCTGTGGGGCCAGGAAGCCGTAGGCCGCGTACACCGCCACCGTCGCCAGCTCCGTCGCCGCGCCCGCCAGGGACGTCACGGTCGCCCGGCTCGGGCCCCGGACGCTGTCCTGGAGGCGGGCGTCGGCCAGGACCGTGGCCAGTTGGAAGCCGCAGAAGGCCAGGGCGACGAGGGTGATGCCCGCGGGGAGGGGGAGGCCCCGCGCCGGGAGTGCCGCGCCCGCCGCCAGGGCCAGGCCCGCCCCCGCCAGGAGCCCCGCGAAGCCCGCCGCGCCCACGCCCCGTACCGCCCCCGCCAGCAGGCTGCCCGCCGTTGCCCCCACCCAGACCAGGAGCAGCCACCACGGCACCTCCGCGTCGCCCGCCCCGGCCTCCCGCACCAGCAGGGGCGTGTACTCGTCCAGCGCGCCCCACACCGCCGTCACCACCGGCACGAGCAGCAGGGCCCCGCGCACCGCCCGGTCGCCCCCGACCTCGGCGACGCCCGCCCGCAGGGCGCCCCACCAGCCCGCACCGTCGGGATCGCCTTCGGCGCCGCCCCTGCCTTCGACCTCAGGCCCGTCCTCCGCGCCGCGCCCGCCCCCGACCTCGGGCTCGCCCCCGGGCCCACCCTCACCCCCGAACCCGCCCTCCGCCCCCCGACGCTCCGGAAACCCCCGAGCCACGCCCGCCGTCAGCACGCACGCCACCACGCTCACCGCGCCCACCAGGCCGTACCCGCCCGCCGCCAGTGCCGGGCCCGCCAGGGCCGTCGCCGTCATCACGCCCAGGAGGGCGGCTGCCCGTGCCCGGCCCATGACCTGGGCATAGCGGTCCGCCGCACCCAGGTGCGCCAACTCCTCGTACACCAGCGCCTCCAGGGCGCCGGAGCCGAAGGCGCCCTTCGCGCCCCACAGCACGAAACCGAGCGCGAACGCCCAGTAGGAGGGGGAGACGGTCCAGAGGGCGAAGCCCGTGGCGGTGAGGAGGGGGCCGGTCCACAGGAGGAGGCGGCGCGAGACCGCGTCGGCGAGGGCGCCGGAGGGGACTTCGAGGAGGATCCCGGTCAGGGACCAGAGGACGAAGAGGGACGAGATCTGCGCGACGGAGAGGTCCGCGTCGCTGAACAGCAGCGCGTACACGGGGTAGAGCAGGACGCAGTCGTCCAGGAAGGAGTAGCCGTACAGCGTGGCCGCGAGTCGGCGGCGTGCCGCAAGGCGGGAGCGGTCCGCCGGGCGGCCGCGTGAGGTGGCGCTCGTGGATCAATGTCGTCGGCTCATGCCTCGATGGTAGGCACGCACCCCACGCCGAGGGAACCGGATTAGTCGGCGACGGAATCCGTCCGCACTCCCGCGAGCACCGCGTCCAGCAACCCCGGATACCGCGCGTCCAGGTCCGCCCGCCGCAGCGACAGCAGGTTCTCCCGACCGGACGGCTCCTGGCGGATCACGCCGCTCTCGCGCAGCACCCGCCAGTGGTGGGTCATCGTCGATTTCGATGGGACGCCGAGGGCGTTGAGGACGCTGGTGCAGTTGTGGTCGCCGCCGGTCTCGTCGAGGAGGCGGACGACCGACAGCCGCAGCGGGTTGCCGAGGGCGGTCAGGACGGCGTCGACCCGGATCTGGTCCCGCTCGGGGTGGCGGTAGCTCATGCCGCCCACGGTACCTCTGTACGGCGACATACGAACTGTTGCCGCCCTCCTCTTGCCGCGCGCGGCGATCGTACGTAAGGATGCGTACGGTCAATCGTACGTAAGAACTCGTACAGTCGTACGGAAGCGTTCCGAGTATCCCGAAGGGGCACCCCCGTGTCTGACAAACGCCGCCCAGGCCTGATCCTCGCTCTGCTCGCCCTCGCCCAGCTGATCTACGCCCTCGACCTGAACATCGTCTTCGTCGCGCTCCCCGAAATCGGCTCCGACCTCGGATTCCCGGGCCAGACACAGCAGTTGGTGGTCAGTGCCTACGTCGTCCTCGCGGGCGGCTTCCTGCTGCTCGGCGGGCGCGCGGCCGATCTGCTGGGGCGGCGCCGGATGTTCGTGCTCGCCCTCGTCCTGTACGGCCTCTCGTCCCTCGCGGGCGGCCTCGCGAACAGCGCGGGCGTCATCGTGGCGGCCCGCGCGGCGCAGGGCGTCGGCGGCGCGCTGCTGCTGCCCGCCACCCTGTCGCTGATCGGCACCCTCTTCGAGGAGGGGCCGAAGCGGAACCGCGCGCTCGCCGTGTGGGGCGGCGTCGGCGCCAGCGGCCTGACCCTCGGCGCGCTGCTCGGCGGCGTCCTCACCGAACGCTTCGGCTGGCCCGCCGTGTTCTACGTGAACGTCCCCCTCGCCGGACTCGTCGCCCTCGCCGCGCTGTACGTGATCCCGCGCGACCCGGCCCGCGCCGAGCCCCGCCGCTTCGACCTGCCGGGCGCCCTCAGCGTGACCGGCGGCTCCACGCTCCTGGTCTTCGCGCTCGTCGAGGGGCCCGAGCTGGGCTGGAGCGACCCGCTGGTGACCGGCGCGCTCGTCCTCGCGGCCGTCCTCGGCGCCGTCTTCGTGGCCGTCGAGGCCCGCAGCGCCGACCCGCTGATGCCCTTCCGCCTCTTCCGCAACCGCAGCCTCACCATCGGCGCGAGCGTCACGTTCGTCTACATGGCGACCTTCGGCGTGCTGCCGTACTTCCTGACGGTGCTGCTGCAGGGCGTCCACGGCTACAGCGCCCTGGAGACCGGCCTCGCTTTCCTCGTCCCGTCCGTCGCCATCGCCGCGGGCACCCAGCTCGGCGAGCGCCTCGCCACCCGCGCCGGCACCCGCGCCACGCTCCTCGCGGGCTTCGCTTCCGGCGCCGCGGGGACCGCCGTGCTCGCGCTCGGCTTCGACGCGGACGCCGGGTACGGACTGCTCGCGCCCGGGCTCGTCCTGTCCGGCCTCGGCCAGGGCGTCGTCTGGACGGCCATGTGGATCGCCGCCGCCACCGGCACGCCCGCGCGGGAACAGGGCGTCGCCAACGGCATCGCGTCCACGGCCCTCAACATCGGCAACGCCATCGGGCTCGCGGTGTTCACGGTGGTCGCCGAGACCGGTACGGAGGGCAGGACGGGCGCCGCACTGCGGGCGGCGACGGCGGACGGCGGCTTCGTCGTGGTGCTCCTGACGGCGGCGGGCATGGTGGCGGGCCTGGCCCTCGCCCTCGCCCTGCCGCGCTCGGGGGCCGCCCGCACGGTGGACGGTCAGGCGGGGGCGGCACCGGACGCGGACGCGGACTCCGCGCCCAGGGCCACCCCCGTGGCCGTCGACGCCCTCAACGCCCCAGGAAAATCGGGTTCGTGAGCGCCTTCATCGGCCCCGGCAACGGTGGCGTCACCGCCGCCGCCCGCACCTCGGCCCGTACGTACGCCGCGTACGAAGCGGTGGTCCGCCACTCCGCGGACCCCACCCCCGACTCGGGAATCACCGGGCTGGTGAACAGCACGCCCTGGTCCGTGACGAACCGGATGGTGCAGCCCGGCACGCCCTTCACGTCGAGCCGTACCGTCACCGGGTCGTCGGAGTCGACGCGCAGCCGCCCGCCGATGCCCGCGTGCTTCCCCTTGCCGCCGGACGCGCCGAAGGTCAGCTCGATGGCCTTGGACTCCGTGAGGTAGGAGCGGCCCGCGCGGATGCCCTCCTGGATGGCCTCGCGGGTCAGGTCGTCGGCGAGGACGACGGTCTGGGGGCGGCCGACGGGGTCGGGGTCGCGGTGGGCGTCGCTGTTGCCCATCGCCGGGGTCCAGCGGCGGCCGCCGCGGGCGGCGGCGACGAGCGCGTTGTCCCACTCGGAGATCGCCACCTCGTCCTCCGGCGAGAACGCGCCGTTCCACACCTCCACCGCGTCGGCCTCGCCGAAGCCGAACTTCCAGTTGCAGCCGACGCAGGTGGCGTGCGGGTGGGCGGGCACGACGAGGCCGCCGGAGCGGCGGATCTGGCGGGCGTAGTGGCCGAAGCGGTTGTCGCGGGCGCGGTAGCGCCAGTCGACGAAGGTGCCGGGGTCGGTGCCGAGGGCCAGGACGTGGCCGTTGCGGGTGGTGATCTCCTCGCCGAGCAGGACGAGCAGGTCGTCGCCCGCGACCTCGGACCAGTGGGCGTGCGCGGACTGGGTGTTGTGGTCGGAGGAGTTGATGAAGTCGAGCCCGGCGGCGCGGGCGAGGGCGCCGATCTCGGCGGGGGTGCGGCGGCCGTCGGAGTACCAGGTGTGCAGATGGCAGTCGCCCCGGTACCAGGCCCGGCCGCGCCCCTTGGCCCGCTCCGGCGGATACTTCGGCTTCGGCGTGGTCCCGGGCGCCCCGTACGTGAGGGTGATGGTCACCTCGTACGGCAGGCCCCGCGGGGCCACGGTGTAGGGCCCGAGCGCGATGTTCCAGGTCCCGGCGCGCACCGGCCCCGGGATGTACCCCGGCGTCGCGTCGTCGCCCCGGATGAAGAACTCGGTGCGCGCCCCGCCCGACCAGCCGCGGAACCCCTTCCCGCCGAGGTCCGTGCCGCGCTCGTCGAAGATCCCGATGTCGAGGGCGTTGCCGGCGGTCCCGGGCGGCACCGGCGTCCTCTCATAGCTGTACGAGACGTGGATCTGCTGGACCCCGCGCGGGATCTCGACCGGCAGATACACGAAGTCGGGCGATCCGGTGGGCAACGTGCCCCTGACCGTCTTCGTCTCCTTGCCGGTCCGCCGTTCCTCGGCGCCGGCGCTGCTGGCGAAGGTCACACTGCCCAACGTAAGGGCGGTGGCCGCCCCCGTCACGAGCAGCGCGCGTCTGTTCAGGTGGCTTTCGTCCTCGCACATGCTGCGGCTCCCCAGAGTTCGGCATCGACGGCGTCAAGGCGTGCTCGACGGTGACTGCGTGGCGCGGGTGGTGCGTGCAACTCTGGTATTGAGCCGTGAACTCCCTTGTAAGGGAAGAGGTTCGGGGGGTTGCGCGCAGTCGTCGGGACGGGCCGCGGGGGCGGGCCGGGGCGGCGGTCCCGTGCGGTGGGCCGGTGTTCCGGCCACCGGCCCCACGGGCTGTCGGATGTCGCTCGTATGCTCGGTGGCATGACCAACAGCGCGCCGCAGGATCCCGACCGGGCAGGGGCCCGGCCCACCGCCAACGCCATGCGGCGGGCGTTGAGGCGTGCCCGGGACGGGGTCGCGCTCGATGTGGCGGAGGCCGCCGTGCTGTTGCGGGCGCGGGGGGCGGATCTGGAGGATCTGGCCGCGTCGGCGGGGCGGGTGCGGGACGCGGGGCTCGCGGCAGAGGGGCGCGCGGGGGTCATCACGTTCTCGAAGAGCGTGTTCATTCCGCTGACGCGGCTGTGCCGGGACAAGTGCCATTACTGCACGTTCGTGACCGTCCCCGGGAAGCTGCGCCGGGACGGGCACGGGATGTTCATGTCGCCGGACGAGGTCCTCGACATCGCGCGCCGGGGTGCCGAGCTGGGCTGCAAGGAAGCCCTCATCACGCTCGGCGACAAGCCGGAGGAGCGGTGGCCCGAGGCCCGGGAGTGGCTGGAGGCGGCGGGGTACGACGACACGATCGCGTACGTGCGGGCCATCTCGATCCGGATCCTGGAGGAGACCGGGCTGCTGCCGCACCTCAACCCCGGCGTCATGAGCTGGACGGACTTCCAGCGGCTCAAGCCCGTCGCGCCCAGCATGGGCATGATGCTGGAGACCACGGCGACGCGGCTGTGGAGCGAGCCGGGCGGGCCGCACCACGGCTCGCCCGACAAGGAACCCGCGGTGCGGCTGCGGGTCCTTGAGGACGCCGGACGGTCGTCCGTGCCGTTCACCAGCGGGCTGCTGATCGGGATCGGGGAGACGTACGAGGAGCGGGCGGATTCGCTGTTCGCGCTGCGCCGCGTCGCCCGGTCGTACCACGGCGTCCAGGAGCTGATCATCCAGAACTTCCGCGCCAAGCCGGACACGGCCATGCGCGGGATGCCGGACGCCGAGATGGACGAGCTGGTGGCCACGGTCGCCGTGGCGCGGCACATCATGGGCCCTGCCGGGTGCATCCAGGCTCCGCCCAACCTCGTCGACGGGGAGTACGGACGGCTCATCCGGGCCGGGATCGACGACTGGGGCGGCGTCTCGCCGATCACCATCGACCACGTCAACCCCGAGAAGCCGTGGCCGAGGATCGAGGAGCTGGCGGCCCGGTCGGAGGCGGAGGGCTTCCGGCTCGCGGAGCGGCTGTGCGTGTATCCGGAGTTCGTACGGCGGGGTGAGCCGTGGCTCGACCCGCGCCTCCTGCCGCACGTGCGGGCCCTCGCCGACCCGGAGACGGGCCTCGCCGACCCCGACGCCCCCGTGCGCGGCCTGCCCTGGCAGGAGCCCGACGAGGGGTACGTGGCCACGAAGTCGTCGGGTCGCACCGACCTGCACCGCACCATCGACACGACGGGCCGCACCGCCGACCGGCGCGACGACTTCGACGAGGTGTACGGCGACTGGGAGGCGCTGCGCGAGCAGGCCGCGCCCGGCATGGTCCCCTCACGCATCGACGGCGACGTGCGCGCCGCCCTCGCGACGGCCGCCGACGACCCGACCCGCCTCACGGACGACGAGGCGCTGGCCCTGCTGCACGCCGACGGGCCCGCCCTCGACGCCCTCTGCTCCGTCGCGGACGACGTCCGCAAGTCCGTCGTCGGCGACGACGTCACGTACATCGTCACCCGCAACATCAACTTCACCAACGTCTGCTACACCGGCTGCCGTTTCTGCGCCTTCGCCCAGCGCCGCACCGACGCCGACGCCTACACCCTCTCCCTGTCACAGGTCGCCGACCGCGCCGCGCAGGCCTGGGACGTCGGCGCGGTCGAGGTGTGCATGCAGGGCGGCATCCACCCGGACCTGCCCGGCACGGCGTACTTCGACATCGCGCGCGCCGTGAAGGAGCGCGTGCCCGGCATGCACGTGCACGCCTTCTCGCCGATGGAGGTCGTCAACGGCGCGACGCGCACCGGGCTTTCGATACGGGAGTGGCTGACGCGGGCCAAGGAGTCCGGCCTCGACTCCATCCCCGGCACGGCCGCCGAGATCCTCGACGACGAGGTCCGCTGGATCCTCACCAAGGGCAAGCTGCCCACGGCCACCTGGAAGGAGGTCGTCTCCACCGCGCACGAGCTGGGGCTCCGCTCCTCCTCCACGATGATGTACGGCCACGTGGACCAGCCGCGCCACTGGCTCGGCCACTTCCGCACCCTGGCCGCGATGCAACAGGCCAACCTGGACAAGGGAGTCGAGGGCTTCACGGAGTTCGTGACCCTCCCCTTCATCCACACCAACGCCCCCGTCTACCTCGCCGGGATCGCCCGCCCCGGCCCCACCACCCGCGACAACCGCGCGGTGACGGCCATGGCCCGCCTCCTCCTTCACCCGCACATCCCCAACATCCAGACCAGCTGGGTGAAGCTCGGGGCGGAGGGGGCCGCCGAGATGCTGCGCTCCGGCGCGAACGACCTCGGCGGCACGCTCATGGAGGAGACCATCTCCCGCATGGCGGGGTCCAGTTACGGCTCGTACCAGTCGGTGGCCGGTCTCGTCGCCATCGCGGAGGCGGCGGGGCGGCCGTCGAAGCCCCGCACCACCCTGTACGGCGAGGTCCCCGACGAACGCGTTCGTGCTGCCGCGGCGTCGGACGGGCACTTGCCGGAGCTGCTGCCGGTGCTCGACGCGTAGGTCCTCGCGGGGCGCCCCGGTCCCGCCCCTTCTCCGTAACCGGGGGCTGCGCCCCCTGGACCCCCGCTGATCGGCGCTCCGCGCCTCGTCCTCAATCGCCGGACGGGCTGGATATGTGCTGCTGTTGTGTTTCAGCCCCTCCGGCGTTTGAGGAGCGGGGTCTGGGGCGGAGCCCCAGTTTCGGGAAAGGGGCGGGACTGGGGCGCCCCCGCGAGGCCCTACCCCCGCCCCACATCCTGACCGAAGGTCGCGTTGACCTCCGGCGCCCCCAACCCCTTCGGGCCGAAGGAGACGAGGCCCGTCGTGGTGAGCCCGCTCCGCGTGCCGGGGAACACCCACGCCGCCCCGGAGTCCTTGTACGTCCCGTCCTCCCCGTGCGCGGCCACCGTCAGCTCGGCCGGTCCGTCGCCGTCGAGGTCGGCGAGGAGCACCCGGTGGCCGAACCAGTCCTTGGCCTCGGAGGCCCCGGGCACACCGGGCTTGGACTGGTCGAAGGCCCGCGCCCCGGCCCCACCGAGCCCGCCCCGCGCCCCCTTGAGCAGCACGAAGGCCCCGGCGTCGGCGACCTTCGAGGACCCGCTGCCGATGTCCTCGTTCGGCACGCCCACGGCGACGTCGGCGTCCCCGTCCCCGTCCACGTCCCCCGCACTGATGTCGGCCCCGAACTGGTCCCCGGCCTCCCCGACGCCGGGGACCCCCACCGTGTCCTGGGTGATCTTCTTGGTGCGGGTGGCCCCGGGCCCGTCCTTGCTGCCGTAGTCGACGCGGACGGTGCCCTTGTCGCTCTCGTTGTCGTCGTTGCTGGAGCCGTTGTCGCGGGTGACGAAGTCGCCGTACCCGTCGCCGTCGACGTCCGCGATGGCGCCGCCGAGGGAGGACTTCAGCTTCTTGGTGTCCTGGCTCAGCCCGTCCTTCGTGCCCTTCCAGAACCGGCTCGGGTACGCCGACTCCTCGAAGCCGTGGCTGGTGACGAGGTCGTCGACGCCGTCGCCGGTCACGTCGCCGGGGATAAGGTCGATGGGCCCGAAGGTCTGGCCGGTGTGGACGGCCTCCTGCCGCTCGGGCTTGCCGCCGCGCGTGAAGGGCCCGTACGACACGGTCATCCCGGCCCGGTCGTCCTCGTTCTCCGGGAAGTCGTGGGAGACGAGGTCGCGGTGGCCGTCGCCGTTGAAGTCGCCGGTGCCGAACCCGGCGGAGGTGGCGGGCAGTTCGGCGGCGGACCCGGTCAGGCCGTCCTTCGACCCCCACAGCACGAGCAGCTCGTCCCCGTACCCGCTGCCGACGGCCAGATCGCTGAACCCGTCCCCGTCCAGGTCGCCGACGCTCACCTGCGACCCGAAGTTCCCGTCCTGCGTGATCTCACCGGGCACCCCGGCCGTCCCCCGGTCGATGATCTTCGGGTGCGCGCGGTCGGGGCCGTTCTTGGAGCCGTACACGACGGTGACGTACCCGGCGTTGGCCTTGCCGCCGAGGGTGGCGTACGGGGCGGAGATGGCGAGGTCGCCGTAGCCGTCGTGGTTGAAGTCGGTGAGGGGGGTGCGGGGGGCGCGGGGCCCGTCGGGGGCGGTGGTCGCGGCGGACGCGGTCCCGGCCGCGATGAGGGGCACGGCGAGCGCGGTGGCCGCCGTCGCGGCGAGGGCCGCTGTCAGGGTGCGTCGCACTGATCCTCCTGTGGCTGTGGTGCTTCCTGTGGGATCGCGGTTTGCCACTGGGGGAGACGTGTGAGGGGAAGGGACGGTTGTACGGGGGTGAAGTCGGGATGTACGGAGGGGGGTTGGGGCGGGGCTCAGCGCAGGACGGCCGACAGGAGGTCGGTGCCCAGGGCCGTCAGGTCGGGCAGATTGAGGGTGTAGCGGACGTAACGGCCGTGGCGCTCGGTGCTGAGCAGGCCCGCGCGGCGCAGCACGGCGAGGTGCCGGGAGACCTCTGGAGGCGAGAGCTCCCAGGCGTGGGCCAGCTCCCGGTTGGTGTGCGGGCCTCGGGCCAGGGTGCGCAGCAGCCGCAGCCGTACCGGATGGGAGAGCGCCTCAAGTCGCAGCGTGACCACGTCCAGCGACACGGGCTCCGCCGGACCCGCCTCGGCCACCGGGTACTGCACCACCGGCTGCCACCCCGGCGCGTGCACCACCACCAGGTGCGGGCGCCCGAAGACGCTCGGGATGAAGGTCGCCCCGGAACCGTGCGCGGCGGTCGCCCGGTCCTGCAGCTTGTCCACGACGATGCAGTCCCCGTCCGGCGCCAGGCTGACCGCGCCGGAGACCGACGCGAGGGCCGCCCCGAGGCCCTGGCGCCGCAGCAGGTCGTTCTTCAGGCGCAGATCGGTGGCGAGCCGCACGGCGGCCTCCGCCCAGGCGGCGTCGAAGAAGGCGTCGGCGCACTGTTCGAGCGTGCGGCGGACCCGTGCGCGCACCGGTGCCGGATCCGTGAGCAGCCGCTCCGCGAAGGCCTCCTGGCGCGGGCCGCGCGCCTGCGCCAGGTCCAGGGCCCGCTCCCGCGCGGCCGCGTCGGTGAGGGGCGAAGCCGCCGTGAGGTGGGCGCGGCCGCCGCAGGTGGTGATGAGCGCGGCCGTCACGTACGACTCGTCGTCGATCCGGTCCACGTCGTCCAACTCCTCGGCGAGGGTCGGCCGCGGCCGTGCCGGGAGCAGGAAGTCGGCCTGCGAGGACCGCCAGAGGAACTCGGCCTCCCGGAGCCGCTCGGCCAGCTCCGGCGCAAGCCCGGCCCACACGTCCCCGGCCCAGTCGGCGAGCTGCGGGTGGTGCCCGGGTTCGGCGAGCACGTGCAGCATCGCGGTCAGCTCGGCCAGCGGCGAGGCGGCGAACCGCACCCGCTCGGACGACGGGCCGCTGATGTCGATGCGCAACGTCATCCCGTCATCATCCCTGGCCGGGCGGCCCGCATCATCCCTGGCCGGGCGGCCCGCGACGGCGTGGATTGACGGTGTCGGTCAACCCACGGGCCGGACCCGGCCGCCGACCGCACCGTTGCCGTCATGGCAACCACCACCAAGATCCGGCCCCGCGCCCTCGTGCGGGCCTCCGGCGGCCCCCGCTACGCCGTCGCCCTGGCCGTCGACGCCCTCGGCACCGGCCTGCTGCGGCCCTTCCTGCTCCTGTACGGCGTGACGGTGCTGAGCCTCTCCGCTCCCGCCACCGGTATCGCCATGACGGTCGGCATCGTCGTGGGCCTCGGCTGTATGCCCGCAGTGGGCCACTGGCTGGACCGGGGCGCCCGCAGCACGGTCGTGGCCGCGTCGATGCTGGTGCGGGCGGTGGGGGTGGTGCTGCTGCTCGCCGCTCCGACGGGGCACGTCTGGCTGTTCGGGGCGGCGGCGCTGGTCCTCGGCGTCGGCAACCAGGCGTGGCCCGCGGCCCATGCGGCGCTGGTGGCGACGGTGGCCCACGGCCGCGAGCGGGACGCGGCGCTCGCGGCGGGCCGGGCGTTGCGCAACGCGGGGATGGGGGTGGGGGCGCTGGTGGCCACGGTGTGCCTGGCGGGTGGGGCCGGGGCGTTGCAGGCGTTGGCGGGGGTGACGGGGGTCGCGTACGTCGTGGCGGCGGGGTTGGCGTGGTCGGTGCGGTTGGACGTGCGTCCGGCGGAGGCGGGGGCGGCTGCCCCGGCCGAGGGCGGGGACGCCGGGGGCGGGCGCGCGGGCGCCGGGCGTGGGAAGGGCGCCGGGCACGGGCGCGAGGAACCCGCTCCCCGGATGCGTACGCTGCTGACCGCCAACATCATCTACGTCTTCTGCCTCAACGTCCCCGAAATCGCCCTCCCCTTGGTCCTGGAGACCCAACTGCACGCGTCCCCGGTGTGGTCGGCGGTCATCTTCGTGGTCAACACGGTGCTGGTGGTGACCCTGCAAGTACCGGTCACCGTCCTCATGTCCCGCCGCTTCTCCCGGCGGACGGTCCTGTCCCTCGCCGGTGTCGTACTCACCGTGTCGTACGTGGGCTTCATCGCTGCCACGTCGCTGGGAGGCGGCTGGGGCGCCCCGGCCGTCGCCGCGGTGTCCGTGCTCTGCACCCTCGGCGAGATCGCGTACGCCGGGAGCGCCACCGCGCTCGTCACGGCCCTCGCCCCGCCGCACGCCCTGGGCCGCACCCTCGCCCGCTTCGAACTGTCCACGGGTTTCGGCCTCGCGGTCTCCCCGGCGGCGATGACCGCGCTGGCCCCGCACGGGCCGACGGCGCTCTGGGGCAGCCTGGCGGCGGCGACTCTGGTGTCCGCGGCGGCGGTGGTGAAGGGTCAGAGAATTGACCCATGAATGTGCCACCAAAATGACCTACCAGCGAGGTCACTACCCGCATAAAGTCATGGTCATGAACACGAACAAGAACGCGAACGAAACCACGAGCGAGACCCCGACCACCGCCCCGACCAGCACCAAGTCCCTCCAGGCGGTGCTGACCCGAGCCGCCGAGGCCGAGACCTGCGCCGACCCGAGCAGCGTGATGACCCTCCTCGGCGAGTCGTCCGGCGCGGCGGGCTTCACGAGCTACCGGTCGACCTTCGCGACGGGCGCGGTGGGGGCGCCGTCGCACTTCCACACCAAGGCGACGGAGCTGTTCTTCGTCATCAGCGGCTCGCTCCAGGTCCTCGTGGGTGAGGAGATCACCGTCCTGAACGCGGGCGACTTCCTGGCGGTCCCGCCGCACACCCCGCACGCCTTCGCCGCCGCCCCCGGCTGCGAGGCGGACGTGATGTTCGTGTTCACGCCGGGCATGGACCGCTTCGACTACCTGCGCCTGCTGGGCCGGGTGCTGCGCGGCGAGGCGGACCCGAAGGAGATCGCGGAGTCGTCGGAGCGCTTCGACAACCACTACGTGGACAGCCCGGTGTGGCGGGCGGCGCTGGAGTCGGCGAAGGCGGAGGCCGCGAAGCTGGAAGCCACGAACTCCGAAGCCGCGAAGGCGGAGGCCGCGAAGTGATCGACTCCACGACCCACATCCGCGTGGCCCGCCCCTCCCGGGACCTCGCAGCCGCCGAACGCTTCTACGTGGACGGCCTCGGCCTCGACGTCCTCTGGCGCACCACCGAACGCGTCCCCGGCAAGCACGACCTCATCATGGTCGGCCCGCGCGGCGGCGCCTGGCACTTCGAGCTGACGCACGACCCCGAGGCCCCCCTGGACCCGACCCCGACGGTGGACGACCTGTTCGTGGTGTACCTCGGGGCCCCGGTGGACGAGGAGTTGGTGACCCGCCTGACGAGCGACGGCGGGACCCGCGTGGCCGCGCACAACTCCTACTGGGACGAGTACGGGGTGACGATCGAG
The DNA here is from genome assembly GCF_055591765.1 of Streptomyces sp. NPDC041205. Taxonomy (NCBI): domain Bacteria; kingdom Bacillati; phylum Actinomycetota; class Actinomycetes; order Kitasatosporales; family Streptomycetaceae; genus Streptomyces; species Streptomyces sp. NPDC041205. Next base: position 292,014 of record NZ_JBVIZH010000005.1, read on the forward strand.
GACCCGGACGGCTACCGGCTGGTCCTGTGCGAACGCGTCTGGGGCTAGGGGGCGGCACACGGCCCTGGGACGGTCTCAGCGCCGCACGGTCTCAGCGACGTGCAGTCTCAGCGACGTGCAGTCTCAGCGCCGCACGCTCTCAGCGACACAGAGCGGTGTCGACGACCTTCTCCACGCGCTTCATCTCCGCCTCGGTGCGCGGCATCATCGTCACCGCGACGTTGGCGGCGCGGCCGTCCTTGGTGACGCCGCCCCGGGTCTCGTAGCCGTCGATGTCGCCGCCATGGCCCCAGGCGACGCCGCCGCAGGACAGCGGCCTGCTGACGAGTCCCAGGCCGTAGCGGACGCCGGGGCCCAGCAGTTCGGCGGGGATGGTGGTGCGCATCTGGTCGAGCTGTGCCTTCGGCAGGAGACGGCCGGACAGCAGCGCGCCGAAGAACCGGTTGAGGTCGGCGTCGGTGGAGATCATCTGCCCCGCCGCCCAGGCCCAGGAGGGGTCCATGGTGGTGAAGTCGCGCGGCGGCCCGCCCTGCGGCCCCGCGATGTAACCCTTGGGGTGCCGTTCCCGGATGGTCTGGTCGCCGACGGCCGGGAAGTAGGTGTGGCGCAGTCCGAGGCGCTGGACGACGCGCTTGTCGATCTCCTCGGCGAGGGGGCGCCCGGTCATCTTCTGGATGATGAGCCCGGCCAGGGCGTAGTTGGTGTTGCTGTACTCCCACTTCTTGCCGGGTACGAAGTGGGCCTTGTGCTTCAGGGCGATGTCCACGAGCTCGCGAGGTTCGAAGTAGCGGTGCTGGATGGCCGGGAAGTCGAGGTAGTCGGTGTAGTTGGGCAGTCCGCTGGTGTGCTGGAGCAGTTGGCGGACGGTGATGCGGCGGCCGTCGATGCCGTCACCGCGGACGAGGCCGGGCAGATAGGTGTCGACGGAGGCGTCGAGGCGGATCTTCTTCTCGGCGACCAGTTGGAGCACGACCACCGCGGTGAAGGTCTTGGTGTTGCTGCCGATGCGCACCTGCCCGTCCTTGGGCACCTTCGCGCCGGTGGCCAGGTCGCCGACGCCCGCGGTGTAGCTGCGGGTGCGTCCGTCCCGGTCCTTCACGCTCGCCAGGGCACCGGGCGGGCCGCCGTCGCGCACCAGCGAGTCGAGCCCCTTCTGCACGGAGTCGGACCGGACGCCGGTGGCAGCCGACGCCTCGGACGCCCCGGATGTCGCTGATGTCGCCGATGTCGCGGACGGAGCCAGCGCTCCGAGCGACACCACGCCGACGGCCACGGTGGCCGCGGCCATCACGGCGCGGCGCCGGCCGCCGCTCCGCTGCCATCCGGAAGAGCGGACGTTCTGTCCTGTCTGTTCGCGCACGAGTAATCCCCTGGGAAATCGCTGAAGTATCGGCGGTAGGTGCAGATCCCAAGGGTTTCTGGAAGTGATCGTTCAGGGCGATCCTGCTACCTGGCGACTTGATCGGGGGGTACCCCCCGGGACCAGGGTCCTGGGTCGCGGTCGACGGGGCTCAACGCACCGGGAACCCGAACGAGTAGCCCTGCTGCTTCATCCAGGGCAGGAGCTGACGCAGGGCCTCCACGGTCTGGCCGCGCTCGCCGCCCGCGTCGTGGAACAGGACCGTCGGGCCGTTGGCGAGCTCCCGCTTGACGGTGGAGACGATGGCGTTCGTGCCGGGGAGTTCGAAGTCCTTGCTGTCCACGTTCCAGCCGAGCGGGCGCATGCCCCGGGAAGCGGCGAGCTTGCGGCTGTCGGGGGTGAAGGCGCCGCCGGGCGCCCGGTAGTACATCGGCCGTACGCCACCGGACGCCTTGGTGATCATGCGCTCGGCGTCGAGGATCTGCTTCGACCGGTAGGCCGCGGACTCCTTGTCCATGGCGGTGTTGTGCGACACCGAGTGGTCGCACAGCCGGTGCCCGGCGGCGACGACCTTCTTCACGAGGTCGGGGTGGGCCTGCGCCTGCGTGCCGACCATGCAGAACGTGGCCTTCACCTTGTACTGCCGCAGCAGGTCGAGCATCTGCGGCGTCCACTTGGGGTCGGGGCCGTCGTCGATGGTGATGTTCACGCCGCGCTTGCCCGCGTCGGAGGCGTGCACGATGGTGTCCTCGACCGGCTCGACCTTGCTGCTCGGCGCGCTCGCCTTGGGCGTCGGCTCGTCCGTGGCACCGGCCTGCGCGGTCCACACGGACGCCCCGGTGGCGAGCATCATCACTCCGAGCGCCGCCCCCGCGACCTTCCCGTACCAGCCCCGCCCGCCGCTGTGCCGCGCCATGTCCGCCCCTTTGCGAAGTCCCTCGATCCCCACCGGCCGCGTCGCGGCCACCTGGCAGGATGAGGCGGACGGGCCGGGGGATCCCGCTGTTACGGATCACGGACAATTCCGGGGGAGTACGCGGACAACTCGCGGCGAACGGCGGCTGGAACCGTCCCGGTCGGCTCGATCCCGCTCCTGCCCTCGGGCGGCACTCGTCCATGCCTGCGACGCTGGAAGCGCCGCCGCCCGATCTCGCTCCGGCGGGCACCCGAGGCGGGGGTGGAGAGACCTATGCCCGCGCCCCGCGCATGGCCGTGCGGGCGGCCAGGGCGCCCCGTGCGGTGGCCCGGACGGCGGCCTGTCGCGCCGCGCTGTCCTGGCGGCAGTTTCCGCAGTGGTCCTCACCGGCCACCGGCCGGAACACCAGCGGCTGCGGGTGCGGGCCCGCGCACTCCCGCAGGGCGGCGACGGGCGCCTGTGGCGGGCGGGCCGGGGCCGGGTCGCTGAGCAGGTGGCGCAGCAGGCCTCCCGGCCGGTGGATCACCGGGGGCAGGCCCTGCCGGATCTCCCGGCGTACGTCGTCGGGGGTGTGGCCGAGGGCGAGCCACCGCTCGGCCAGCTCGGTGAGCTGGGTCAGCATGCCGCGTGGGACGCGCAGACGCGGGTCCAGGCTGGGGAGGTCCTGGATGAGCCGCTGGGCGTCCGGCAACTCGGCGGCGGGCGCGGAGGGTTGGAGGGTGTTCACCGGGGGTGTCGCGTCTGGATGACCGCCGACGGTCGGGGGCGTCGGCCGACCGACGGCCGGAGACCGGTCACTCGGTACGACGCCGACACCGCTGCCGCCGCCGCGTAAGGACGCTGCTTCCTCCAGGCTCAGCGGAACGTTCGAGATGAGCTGGCTCGTGGCCCAGCGGCCGCGTTCGCGCTGCTCGCGCCACTCGTGGAGGTAGCCTTCGGCCTTCAACTCCCGCTTGGCGCGGTTGAATCCGGCGCGCCCGATGCCCGCGCTGCGGGCGGTGACGGAGAGCGCTTCGTCCGCCCCCTGTGGGAGGGAGAGCTGCCAGGTCAGAAGCCGTACCGCGTCCGAGCCGAGCCGGGGATGTCGGATGATCTCGTTCGGCACCTGGGAGAAGAATCGGGCGGGGGAGATAGCATGGCGATGCATTTCGGGTGCTCCTGTTAAGCACTCGGCGTGAAGGCCCTCGCTGCTGGTTGCCGCCAGCGCGGGGGCCGTTCTGTCTGCGGTCACCGTACATCAACTCACATGTACGCACGGTCACTTCGGTTCGCGATCCGTTCGGCCGCGCGGGCCGTGACATGGCACCGCCCCGGTGCGGGCCGTCACGGCCCGCACCGGGGCGGAGTGGGGTGGCTCACACAATCTCGAAGATCACGGACTTGAACTTCACATCGGCGCCGAGCTCTTCGCCTTGGACGATCTTCGTGCCCGTGCCCTCGCAGCCCTCTTCGCTGTAGAGCATGGCTTCGGAATCGCCTACGTCGTTGCTCGGCGAGAACGCGCTGCCGGGCTTGCCCTCGACCTCGGGGATATTGATGCACACCCTCGCGTCCGGCTCCTCCAGCTTCCCAGCGGTTGGGTTGGCCGAGTCGCCGTACTGGTAGAAGAAGAAGCCGACGGTGGCGTTGGCCGAGGTGGGGATGGTCACGATGAGGGCGAGGGCGCCGAGGGTGGCGCCGACCGCATGACGAAGACGCATGGGGGAGGTTCCTCTGTTCAGTGGCGGCCGACCAGTCGTCAGCCGCCCGGAATGATCATCTCCGGTAAGCCGTTTCCATGAGTCCGGGTTCGAAGGCGCTCAGAGGTGATCAAAGGGCGCACAGAGGCAACTTCGCTGCTCACTGTGGGCGCTTGCGCGCTCTGCCACACGGGCTACGGGCTACGCGGTCGTGTTGGCCTTCGCTTTCGGCTCGACTCAACGCGACCTCGCAGTCCTGCGGCTGTCCGTCGTGTGGCTACAGCGCCGGGCGGGTGACGGTGAAGTCGCCCTGGACGCGGGCGGCCCGCGCTGCCAGTTGATCATGACGCCGATGCAGGGCTCTCCGCTTACGACCGCCTTGGGAACCTGGAACTTGATCGTCGTCCTGGATGCCCGGTCCGTGAGGAGCTTGTTGAGGTGTTCCGGGATGGGGTGCCCCTGAAGGTCACCCGACTGGCCGGTGGCCCTGCCTCGTCGCGAACCCGACGAAGTCCGCCCAGGCGGCTTCGGCGACGGTGAGGTGGGCGGCGGCCGTGTTTTTGGAGTCGCGTATGTGGACGGCGGCGCGGGTCCGGGCGACGGCGACCTCGACGCATTCGGGCCCGTCGTTGCTGCTGTGGCTGCTCTTGCGCCACTGCATCGCGACTTCGACGCAATCAGCGTCGTCGTTGCCGCTGTAGCTGCTCTTGAACCACTTCGGGCCAGATGTCATGTCTCTGCTCCCAGTACTTTTTCGATGAAGGCCAGGGAACCGCGAGGCGTGAGGGCTTGCGCTCGGATCATGCCGTAGCGCATTTCCAGGATCTGGACTTCCCGGGGGTCAGTGATCAGTCGCTCGTGCAGTTGGCCTGCCGAGTGCCCCAACGCTGTGCCGTCCTGGAGTTTCAGTACTCGAAACGGGCCCATCATCCCCGCGTGGTCCTCCTGGTCCGTAGGCATCACCTGAATCTGGACGTGCCGCAACTTGCCGACCTCCAACAGGTGTTCGAGCTGCTTGCGCAGGACCATTTTGCCCCCGACGGGGCGCCTGCGTGTCGACTCTTCCTGGACGAAAGTGACCAGCGGCCTGGGCACACGCTCGAAGACGGACTTCCGTGCCATGCGCGCGGCGACGAGTCGCTCGACCTCCTCCTCCGTGTACGAGGGGCGCCGCATCGCGAACAACGCCTCCGCGTACTCCGGTGTTTGCAGAAGCCCGTGGATGTGGAGGCTGGCGTAGGCGCCGAGCTCCAACGCCGCATCCTCCAACTTGGCCAAGTCCCGAACATTCTTCGGGTACCGAGCCTCCTCCACATCCCGCTTCATCGCGGAGATCTTCCCGTCCGCCCCCAACACCTCGTCCGCGTTGTCCAGGAACTCCGGCTTGGGGATCCGGCGCCCCCGCTCCACGGACGACACCATCTCCTCGCCGTACCCGATGGCCGCGCCCAGTTCCGAGCGGCGCATCCCCGCCGCCTCGCGCCACGCCTTGATCTGACGGCCCACGGCCTTGAGCACCGCCGCGGCTTCCTCGTCCTCCATGCGGCCCACCTCCGAGCTGAGAAAAAGGACCGGGGAAAAGACCTACCCGACCTCACCCACCCCGTCGCTCCCTCTCGCGGGTGAACAAGGCCGACTCCTCTGCCCGATGAGTCGATGCCACGGAGCGCGGGCGTGGCGTGACGGACCCTCACGAGGGTGTACGATCGACACGTAACTTCGGTGCACAGCACGGAAGTCGCGCGTCTGTGGTCCAAGGAAAGACGCCCATCATCCGATGGGAAATGTAGGTGCAAGGCCTGCCGGGCGCTCCAGCAGAACGAAGGCCCCCTCGTCAGCGACGAGGGGGCCTTCGTCGTACCCCTTGGGGGCGACACGGCCCGGCCGATACCGCCGCCTGATCACCTTCAGTCGGCTCGGCTGACGTCCAGTCGTTCGGGCGACGGCTCGTATCCCGCTGCCCTGTAGGCGGCGACGGCGGCGGCGTTCGAGCTGGGGGTGCTGACGAGTGCGCTCGATGCGCCCAGTTCGCGCAGGGCCGCCGCGGCGGCGACGCCGATCGCCGTTCCGTAGCCGCGACCGCGATGGTCGGCGTGCACGCCCACCGGCTCCAGCAGGCCGGGCTTGCTGGGCCCCGCCGACCAGACCGTCGCCGCAGCCACCGCGTTGTCCTGGTCGTCGTAGCCGATCAGGCAGCGGGCGTCGGCGTAGACCGGACCGGCCGCGAGGACGTGCCAGACCTCCTCGGTGAACCTCGGGCTGCCGAACGCCGAGCGGTGCACCGCGGTCCGCACCCCCGCCGTCTCCGGGCCGGCCACCTCGATCCGCAGGCCGGAGTCCTTCAGCGGCTCGGCGAGGTCGTGGCGCAGCGGCGTCCACGGCTCGTCCAGATTCCAGCCCGCCTCCAGGAGGACCTCGCGGAGCAGGGCGCCCTCGGGGATTTCGAGGCCGACCTTCCCGGGCGGCAGGACCCCGCGCTCCGGATCATCGAGGTCCGCCAGCAGTTGGCGCGCCAGATCACCGTCCTGTCGCAGGTCCGGCGCGGTCGTCAGGCGCAGCACATCAGGGCCGTCCAGGAATCCGACGGCGATGATCCGACCGTCCACGCTCCAGGTGCGGACGGCCGCGGCCAGCCTCTCCGCGCCCAGCGCCCAGGCCCAGCCGAGGTCTCCCGGATGGAGTTGCAGCGGCGTGCGGTCGTCCTGCCATGCGCGGAGGGCAGCCACGGCCCCGGTCAGCCCGTCGACGCCGGGCGCGTTCAGAACGATCGTCATGCCCCGCATCCCACACCGCCGCGGCCACCGGCCGCACCTGGTTTTACTCAGCCAGTCAGCCCGCGTCCCGGCCCGTGATGGCACACCTGCCCGCAGGGCCTGGACCGTCCGGAGGAAGCCCGCCCCGACCTGGACGAGGTCGTCGACCTCGACCCGCGGGACGCGTCGGCCCTCGCCCTGCGCGGCGCCGTCCTGTACGAACTCGACCGCTACGGCGAAGCGTTCGTCGACCTGGACCGGGCCGCGGAGCTCGACCAGGACTGCCCCTTCGCCCACCGGATGCTGGCCCTCGTCCACCTCGCCGTGGGCCGCACGGACGAGGCCCTCGCCGACCTCGCCCGGTACGCCGATCCGCTGCCGCTCAGGGCGCCGGAGTCTGCACCAGCACCGCCCCGCCCCGAGGCTCAGGAGTGAGCAGGAGCGTCACGCCGTAGCACGCCAACTGGCCGTTGGGCAGGGTCAGTTGGATGGTCCGGGGTGCGAAGTCGCCCACCGCGCGGCAGTCCCACCACTCCTCCAGGTCGGGCCGCTCGGCACGCAGCCGGGTCGTCAGCCGCCGGAAGGACGCCGACAGCGGGTCGCGGTCGGCGCGGGTGCGGAAGTGGCGGTAGAGGTCCATCGCCAGGGGCTGCCAGGCGGGCAGGAGGCGCTGGTGGTGGGGGTCGCCGGTGAGGAGGAGCAGCAGGTTGCGGCGGTCGGCGGGCGCGGCTGCGGGGTCCGGCCAGACGGACGCGTACGCGGTGTTCCAGGCGAGGAGGTCAAGGGCGGGGTCGAGGAGGAGGGCGGGGCTGGTGGGCCAACTGTCGAGGAGGTGCTGGTGGTTGGCCGCCACGGCGGCGGGTGTGGTGAGGGTGTCCGGGGCGTTCAGCCCGTCCGGCCCGTCCGGCCCGTCCGACCCGTCCGACCCGTCCGTCGTATCGGGCCTCTCCGGCGCGAACCCCGCGAGCGCCAGCGCGTGCTCCCGCGCCGCACCGTCCATCCGCAGCGCCCGCGCCACCGCGTCGAGCACCTGCCGGGACGTGTCCACACGCCCCTGCTCCAGCCACGTGTACCAGGCCACCGACACCCCGGACAGCGCCGCGACCTCCTCACGCCGCAGCCCGGACGTGCGCCGCCGCGGGGTGCGCGGCAGCCCCACGTCCGCCGGGGCGAGCAGCTCGCGGTGGGCGCGCAGGAAGCCGCCCAGCTCGCGCCGCAGCGCACCCCGTACCCGCTGGGCCGTATCCGTCATCCTGTGACCTCCGCTCACCCCATGAACACCCGCCTGGCAGCGCCCCATTCCCGGCCGGATCCTTGCCGCATGACCGAAGCATCCGAAGCATCCGAAGCAACCGGCGCCCCCAGCACCCCCGTCGCTCCCGACACCCCTGTCGTCATCCGCCGCCACAACGACTCCTCCCACCTCACCGAACCCCGCACCCTCATCCGCGTCTACACCCCGCCCGGCACGCTGGACTCCGTCACCGCTTTCTACGAGCGGCTCCTCGGGGTGGAACGGGACATGTACTTCACGTATCCCGCCAGGGAACTCACCCTCGCCGTCGTCGGAAGCTTTCTGCTCGTCGAGGCCACGGAGGAGGTCCTGGAACCGTTTCGGGCCACCGACGGGACGCTCCTCGTCGACTCCGCCGACGCGTATCTGGCCCGGCTCACCGCCGAGGAGGGCACGGAGATCCTGGTCCCGCCGCACCGCGTCCCCACCGGCACAGGCTTCACCGCACGGCACCCCGACGGCACCGTCATCGAGTACGTAGAACACCGCCCAACCCCTGACGGGAGTTAGGAGAAAGGGCACCTCCGTACAAACCACTTGGGCCCTGAACCCACCGTTCCCGTTCGATTACAGTGCTGCGGAGTCGGACGCCAGGGCACGGGAAAGGGGGTTCGGTGAGCACTGCAGCAGCCACCGGGGTGTGGGGCCGCACCGAGCAGCAGGACTTCCGCAGCCGGGTGCGCGGGACGCTGCTGGGAGCCGCCGTCGGTGACGCGCTGGGCGCGCCCGTCGACGGCCTCGGCCTCGGCGCGATCCGCGAGGCGCACGGCGCCGAGGGGCTCACCGAACTCGCCGCGTCCCACGGCGGCGGGCGCGGCACCGTCACCGCCGCCACGCAGCTGACACTGTTCACCGTCGACGGGCTCATACGCGCGCAGGTCCGCCGCGACACCGGGGCCTGGCACCCGCCGACCGACCTGCACCGCGCCTACCGGCGCTGGGCCGCCACCCAGCGCGACTGGGGGCCCGACGAGCGCCGCAAGGAAGACGGGTGGCTGGCCCGCGAGGAGTGGCTGTACGCCCGCCGCGGCCCCGCCCGCGCCTGCCTCACCGGGCTCGCCGACGACCGCATGGGCACCCTCGACGTACCGAAGAACCCCGGCGACCAAGGGCCGGCGGCCGCCACCCGGTCCGCGCCCTTCGGACTCCTCGTCGGATGGGAACCGCAGCTCGTGCTGCAACTCGCCGTCGAGTGCGCCGTCCAGACCCACGGCCACCCCGTCGCCTACCTCACCGCCGGGGCCCACACCGTCCTCGTGCACGGCCTCGCCCGCGGCGAGTCCCTGGACGGCGCCATCCAGCGCACCCTCGCCCTGCTCGCCGCCCGGCCGGGCCACCAGCCCGTCACCGACGCCCTGCGGCACGCCCTCGGCGCCGTCCGCCAGGGCATGCCCACGGCAGGGCGCGTGGAGGAACTCGTCGGCGAGGGCGAGGCCGTCGGCGCGCTCGCCGCCGCCGTGTACTGCGCCCTCGTCGGCGAGGACGTCCGCCACGGGCTGCGGCTCGCCGTCAACCACAGCGGGGCGTCGGCGGCGGCCGGTGCGTTGTGCGGGGCGCTCCTCGGCGCGCTGCACGGGGAGACCGCGCTGCCCCCGGGCTGGCTCACCGAACTTGAGGGCCGCGCGACCGTCCTCGAACTCGCCGACGACTTCGCCATGGAGATGACGCAGGGGCCCGCCCTGCACAGTCCGGCGGGGGCCGCGCCGGGGTGGCTCGCCCGCTATCCGCGGGCCTGAGGCCGGGCCGCCTCCGATTCCGTACCGTCAGACCCGTCAGACCCGTCAGACCCGTCAGGCCCGTCAGGCCCGTCAGGCCCGTCAGGCCCGTCAGGCCCGTCAGGCCCGTCAGGCCCGTCAGGCCCGTCAGGCCCGTCAGGCCCGTCAGACCCGTCAGACCCGTCAGACCCGTCAGACCCGTCAGACCTGCGAATCCGCCAGGCCCGTCAGACCTGCGAATCCGCCAGGATCTTCAGCGCCCGCGCCTTCAGCTCCTCGCTCGCCTCCTGCGCGTTCCCCGCGTCGAACGGCGGCCGCGGGTCGTACTCGACGGCCAGCTGGATCGCCCGTGCCGTGTCGTCGTCCGTGAGCCGCGCCGCCAGGTACAGGGCCATGTCCAGGCCCGCCGAGACGCCTGCCGACGTGATGAACTTCCCCGACCGTACGTAGCGTTCCGGCACGTACGTGATGTCGAAGGTCTTCTCCATGTACGGGGCCGACGCCCAGTACGTCGTCGCGCGGCGGCCGTCCAGGAGGCCCGCCGCCGCGAGGACGAGGGAGCCCGTGCACACGGACGTGGTGAAGCGGGTGCGGCGGTTCGTGTGCCTGATCCACTTCAGGAGCGTCTGGTTCTCCATCGCCGCGATCGTGCCGCGGTTGCCCGCGCCCGGTACGAGGAGGACGTCCAGGCGGCCCGCCTCGTCGAGCGTGCGCTCCGCCATCACGGCCACGTCGCCGGTGTCCGTGCGGACCGGGCCGCGGCGCTCGGCCACCATCGTGACGCTCGCGCCGGGGACGCGGGAGAGGACCTCGGCGGGGCCTGTGGGGTCGAGGAGGCTGTAGCCGTCGTAAAGGAGGATGCCGATTCGGGGGCCGGTGGGTGAGGTGCCGGGGTCGGGGTCGGTGCTGGGGTCGGTGGTGCGGTTCGAGGGGTACGGGGCGGTGTCGGCGTGGGCCGGCGGGGTCAGGGCTGTCGTGGTGAGGGCGGCCGTGGCCGCTGCGGCTGTGCCGCGCAGGAGGGTACGGCGGGCCGTGCGGGATGTGGGGTGCGTCATGGCACGGGAGTCTGCGCGGGCCGCGGTGCTCGTGGGCGGGGCATGTCCGGCATCCTGCGAATCCTGTCCCCGCCCATGCCGTAGTGGTCGAGGAACGCCTGCCGCAACGTCTGCGCGGAGCCGAAGCCGCAGCGGCGGGCGATCGCGGACAGGGGGAGTTCGCTGGCGCGGACCAGGTGGGCGGCCGCCTCCGTGCGGGCCGCTCTCACCGCGCGGGCCGGGGTCGTGCCCAGGTGCGCGGAGAACAGGCGGGTCAGGTGCCGGGTGCTCACGCCCGCGCGGGCGGCGAGCGCGGCGGGGGTCAGGTCGTCGGCCAGGTGGGCCGCGATGTGGCCCGCGAGGTCGCGTACCAGGCGGTCGCCCGGGGGCGGGGCCGCCAGGAACATGCTGATCTGCGCCTGGTCCGCGGGGCGGTGGAGGTACGAGACCAGCTCTCGGGCCACCGCGCGGGCCAGGGTCGGGCCGTGGTCGTCCTCGATCAGGGCGAGGGTGAGGTCCAGGGCGCTGGTGACGCCCGCGGAGGTGTAGACGTTGCCGTCGCGTACGTAGAGGGGGGCCACGTCCACGGCCACCGTGGGGTGGCGGGCCGCCAGTCCGTCGCCGTAGCCCCAGTGGGTCGTCGCCCGGCGGTGGTCCAGCAGGCCCGCGGCCGCCAGGACGTACGCGCCCGTGCAGACGCTTGCCACGCGGCGGCTTCGTTCCGCCAGGCGGTGGACCTGGGCGACCAGGTGGGGGTCGGCTGCCGCCTCCTCGTAGCCCGCGCCGCCCACCACCAGGAGGGTGTCCAACTCGCCCGTCACCGTCTCCAGTTGCTGGCCCGCTGCCAGGGCTATGCCCGCCGAGCTGTGGGCCGGGCGGCGGCCCACCGTGCCCAGGTCTATCCGGTACGGGGGGTTCGCGCCGTAGCGGTTGGCTATGTCCAGGGCGCCGCTCGGGCAGGCTATGTCCAGGATCTGGACGTTGTCGTACGCCACGATTAGCACGCGTCTCGCGGTCTGCATGGGGGGCATCCCACCACGAGCCGCCGCCTCCGGCCCCGGGTGGCCGGTCGGCCCCTCCCTCCCACCCGCCCGCCCGTTTCCACTCGACCGGACGGTGGCCGCCGCCTGTGGGGCTCGTTCGCCGTCGGCGTCTGCGGGTGCCGGGTGGGTTTCCCGCCGCTACCGCGGCGGGTTGCTCTCCCACCCGCCCGCCCGTTTCCAGTGGGGCGGATGGTGGGCCTCTCCCGTGGGGGTGGTTCGCCGTTGGCGGCTGTGGGGCGGGGGCGAGTTTCCCCCTCCGGGCCTGTGCTCGTGCGGCTGGGGCACGGAGCGGGGCCCGTGTTCGTGCGGCTGGGGCGTGGAGCGGGTTCCGCGCTGTGCGGCTGGGGTGCGAGGGCGGGTTCTGCGGTGCGGCTGGGACTGGAGTATCGGGTGGGTGGGTGGGAGAGACCCCCGCCGCGGTAGCGGCGGGGGTTTTGGGGTGCAGCCCCCGGCCCAGGGTCAGCTGACCGTTTTGGGGGCTGTGGGCTCCTGCTGGGTGGGGAGAACCGCCGCGGCCGAGTCGTCGTCGTCCGTGTTGATGCGCTCGATCAGGGCGTCCCGCTCGGGGGTGTCCTCCGGCTTGAAGTAGCCGATCGCTATGTACAGGACCAGGGAGACGGCCAGGGGGATCGATACCTGGTACTGGAGCGGCACGCCGCCGTCCACGTTCCAGTGGATGGGGTAGTTGACCAGCCAGAAGGCGAGCAGCCCGAGCGCCCAGCTGGTGAGCGCCGCCGTGGGACCGGAGCGGCGGAACGGGCGGAGCAGGCCGAGCATCATCGGGATGGCGATGGGGCCCATGAGCCCGGCGACCCACTTGATGACGACGGTGATGATGTCCTTGAAGGCGGGCGAGTTGACCTGCGTGGCCACGGCCATGGACAGGCCGAGGAAGACGACGGTGGTGAGCCGGGCGGCGACGAGCCCGGTGTGGTCGGTCCAGGCGCGGGCCCGCTTGGAGAGGACGGGCGCCACGTCACGGGTGAAGACGGCCGCGATGGCGTTGGCGTCGGAGGAGCACATGGCCATGGTGTGGGAGAAGAAGCCGACGATGACGAGGCCGAGGAGCCCGTGGGGGAGCAGCTGTTCCGTCATGAGGGCGTAGGAGTCGGAGCCGTCGGGCTTCTTCGCGTCGACGAGGAGCGGCGACATCCACATGGGGAAGAAGAGGACCAGCGGCCAGACGAGCCAGAGGACGGCGGACAGCTTCGCGGAGCGGGTGGCCTCGCGGGCGTTGGCCGTGGCCATGTAACGCTGGGCCTGGTTGAGCATGCCGCCGTTGTACTCGAAGAGCTTGATGAAGAGGAAGGCGAGGAGAAAGACCGTGCCGTAGGGGCCGACCAGCGGTTTCGCGTGGCCGTCCAGCTCGGGCTCGTCCCAGACGCCGAAGAACCCTCCGTACGGTCCGAGCTTCGCGACCACCGCCACGAACATCGCGACACCGGCGAGGAGTTGGATGATGAACTGGCCCAACTCCGTGAGGGCGTCCGCCCACAGGCCGCCGATCGTGCAGTAGATCGCGGTGATCACGCCGGTGATGAGGATGCCCTGGTTGAGGGAGACGCCGGTGAAGACGGAGAGGAGGGTCGCGATCGCGGCCCACTTCGCGCCCACGTCGACGATCTTCAGGAGCATTCCGGACCAGGCGAGGGCCTGCTGGGTCTTCAGGTTGTAGCGGTTCTTCAGGTATTCGAGGGGCGAGGCGACGTGCAGGCGTGAGCGCAGGCGGTTGATGCGGGGTGCGAACAGCTTGGCGCCGATGGCGATGCCGAGCGCGATGGGGAACGACCAGGTGATGAAGGACGTGACACCGTAGGTGTAGGCGATGCCCGCGTAGCCGGTGAACATCACCGCGCTGTAGCCGGACATGTGGTGCGAGATGCCGGACAGCCACCAGGGCATCTTCCCGCCGGCCGTGAAGAAGTCACTGACGTTGTCCACGCGTTTGTGGGACCAGACGCCGATCGCGACCATCACGCCGAAGTACGCGATGAGCACGGCCCAGTCGAGACCGTTCATTGCCCCTCCCAGGGGTCCGACTTGTGAACTCGGTCAACTCCGCTGAAACGGCGCCCACTTCCTCGTGGCGGCGCCTGAACGGCCGCGAAGTGCCCGCTCATAGTCGGTTCGGCGGGAGCGCGCGGACAACCGCCCGCATGGTCAAGAGGAAGTAAAATCGTTCGAGTTGGCGACCTTGGTTCAGATACGTGACTCAGAGGGGGCGGCAAAAGCCCCCGAAGGGGTACCTGTCGGCCACCCCTCGGGGGCGTGTCCCCGGCCGGCGCTCAGCGCATCAGCTCGCCCGCGTTCACCAGCAGTGACTGGCCGGTGATGGCCCGCGCCCGGTCGGAGGCGAGGAACACGCAGGCGTCCGCGACGTCCCCGTCGGTGGCCAGCTCCGGCAGCGCCATCCGCTCGGTGAGCCGCCGCTTCACCTCCGCCTCCGGCACGCCCTCGGTGTGCGCGGTGAACTTCACGTACGCCTCCACCGGCGGCCCCCACATCCAGCCCGGCTGGACGGTGTTCACCCGGATCCGGTGCGGGCCCAGCTCGCGGGCGAGGGAGTACATCGCCGAGACCAGCGCGCCCTTCGACGCCGCGTACGCCGCCTGCCGCACCTGCGAGGGCGCGGCCACCGACGACTGCGTACCGATCAGGACGACCGAGCCGCCGCGCTCCTTGAGGCGGGGCAGACAGGCCCGGGTCATCCGCAGCGAGCCGAGGAGGTTCACGTCCATGATGCCGTCCCAGGTGCCGAAGTCCGCGTCCTGGAGGCCGCCGAAGTAGCTGTCCCAGGCCGCGACCTGCACCAGTGCGTCGATCCGCCCGAACCGCTCGACGGCCAGGGCGGCGAGCGCCTCGCACTGGCCCTCGTCGGTGATGTCCGTCGGCAGGTGCGCGACGCGCTCGCCCTCCGGGTCGATCGCGGCGGCGGACCGCGCGAGGTTCTCCTTCGTGCGGGCGCCGAGCACGGCGTTGCCGCCGTCGCGCACCACGGCGGCGGCGACCTCGTGGCCGAGCCCCGCGCCTACCCCCGAGACGATGACGGTCCTGCCGTCGAGCAGTGACATGGGAACCTCCGGACTCTGGCAGTTTTCCTGACGGGGCGTCAGAGTATGGGCGTCCAACGGAGGAAGGAAGGGGAGCCCAGTGACTGAGGACACCCGCGCCGAGGTGTACGGCGAACTGGCCGCCGTCGGTCCCTACGGGGTGCGCCCGGGCCATGCGCTGATCACCATGGTCGAGCCGCACCCGGGCCAGGAGTACGCCTACAACCGCTGGTACGAGGACGACCACTACTACGCGGGCGCGATGGCGATGCCGTGGATGTACGCGGGACGGCGCTGGGTGGCGACCCGCGAGCTGCAACTCCTGCGCCTGCCGGAGAAGTCGGCGGTCGCGCAGCCCGTGACGGCGGGCTGCTACCTCTCCACGTACTGGATCACTCAAGGCCGCTACGACCACCACATGAAGTGGACCGTCGGCATCAACAAGCGCCTCAACCGCGACGGCCGCGTCCACCAGGCCCGCACCCACGTCTTCACGGCCTTCCAGGACCACGAGGCCACCGTGTACCGGGACGGCGCCGCCGGGCCCCGCGACTTCCACGCCCTCGACCACCCCTACCAGGGGCTCGTCCTCGAAGTCATCGACGCCGAGAGCCCCGAGCGGCGGCCGGAACTCCTGGAGTGGTTGCTCGCCCGCCGGCTCCCGCGCGCCCTCGCGGGCTCACCCGCCGCCCTGGTGACGGTCTTCCGGCCGACACCGCTGCCGGGCGACCGGATGACGTACGTGAAGCAGGTCGAGGGCGTCGACACCCGGCTGACCCTGCTGTGGTTCCTGGAGAGCGATCCGCGCGCGTGCTGGGACGAGCGGTTCGCCGGGGCCGTCGAGCAGGTCGCCGATGCGGGCCTGGGGCGGGTGGAGTTGGTGGCGCCGTTCATTCCGACCGTGCCGGGGACGGACCGGTACGTGGACCAACTGCGCTAGCCGGGCGGCGGGACCGGAACGGCGGGGCAAAGGCCGAGCCCCCTCGGCCAGGACGGCGGACCAGTCGAGAGGGCTCATGCGGTGCTGCTATGCGGTTGTGTTGCGTCGGTGGCACGTATCACCCGTGGTTGTAGTTCCCCTCGCGGACCTCGGCCACGAAGACGTTCCAGGAGTCGGCGGGGAAGGCGATGACCGCGCCGTCGGTGACCTTGGAGTCCCGCACGGAGATCGCGTGCGTCACGGGGGACTTGACCTCGACGCAGGCGCCGTTCCCGGTGGAGTAGGAAGACTTGGTCCAAGCGTGCGAGGCACCTTGCTGAATTGCCATGTTTGCTCCGGTTTGCGCAGTTGGTGAATTGCTGTAACCGCCTGAGAGCGGTATACGCCAACGTTCTTGCTGTTGGCGTGAATGACGCTACTCGCCAACATCGATCGGCGGATGGGTCGTTCACTCAACCGGATGGCATATTCCAGAGGGGTCTTCCGCCGCGCTATGGCGAAGGTGTACTGTGCGGCACTTTCGCGAGCAGGGCGTGGTTCAGCGCGCTCTCGCCGGGTTTCCCGTACGTGCGTACCGAGCCTCGGCGGCCCTCAGCGGGCGTACTCCTTGGCGATGTCCGCGATCAGCTGACGGGATTGATCCACATTCAGCGCCTGCGCCCGCAAATGCTCGTACATGACGCTGTACTGCTGCACGTCATTCGCCTTTTCCAGATACAGATCGCTCGTGACGCCCTCGATGTAGACCACGCTGGAGTCCGAGGCGTCCGGGAACTCGAGAATCGCGTACTGACCGTTCAGGCCCGGATGCGCGCCCATGTCGAACGGAATCACCTGCACCGTGACGTGCGGCAGCTGGGACTGTTCCACCAGATACTCCAACTGCTCCCGCATCAGCGCCCGGGTGCCGACGACGCGGCGCAGCGCGGACTCGTCCAGGACGGTCCACAGGCGCAGCGGATTCTCCGGCGCCGCGATGCGCTCCTGGCGGCGCATCCTGACCTGCACCCGTTTCTCGATGTCCGTCGGGGTGGTCTCCGGCAGCGCGCCGGTGATCAGCGCCTCCGCGTACGGCCGGGTCTGGAGCAGGCCGGGGACGACCTGCGGATCGTAGACGCGCAACGAGGCCGCGTCCGTCTCCAGACCGATGTAGACGCTGTACGGGATGTCGCCGAAGGAGTGCCACCAGCCCTGCTGGCGGGAGTCCTTGGCCATCTGCATGAGCGAGTCGACGATGCGGTGGTCCTCGACCTCGTACACCCCGCAGAGGTCGCGGACGTCGCGCTGGCTGATCGAGCGACGGCCGTTCTCCAGGCGGCTGATCTTCGACTGCGAGACCAGCAGCCGCTCCGCCACCTCTTCGGCTGTCATGCCTTTCAGCTCGCGCAGCCGACGCAGCTCCTGGCCGAGCCGGCGTCGCCTGACGGTGGGATTGACGTTGGACGCCACGGGACGTGCACCTCCGGCACTATGCCTCTACTTTGCGTGTCTGCTGCCATGCAGAGTGCCACCACGGGTCAACTCGGCGCTGGGAAACAGCAGAACAGCGGTGTGTGGGGGTGCCGACGCGCCGCGCGCCGCGTGTGCTGCCTCAACAGGCGTGCCCCATGAGGCGGTTGCGGCCGCGCGGACGGGGCACCGGTGTCCGTCCTGGACGCCCGGTGCCCCGCCCGCGCGGCTCAGCGGCTCCCGAACCGGGTCTGGGGGACTGCGGTGCGGTGGCGCGGATGACGCGTGTGCTGCGGGTGTGGCCCGTTCAGTGGGCCACGGCGCGGGCCATGGCTCCCGCACCCCGGCGTGGCTGCATCGGAACCCTGCCTGGGTCCGGTGCGGTCCGCGCCGCCTGCGCGGGCTGCCGCCCGCCGCCCTGCCCCGCGGGCGCGGGACTGCGTCGCGGCTGTGCCGCCACACCGTTCTGGACGTCCATCACGGCGTGCGCCACGAGGCCGCCCATCGGGTCGTGCCTGATCAGATCGCGCAGCCGGGAGCGGGACGAGCGTCCCTCGTTGCCCGGATACAGGTGCTTGCCGAGTCCGACCGCGTGGGCCAGGGCGGCGAGCGCCGCGGTCCGCGGGTCCGGCGGTACGCCGGTGCGGATCGCCGAATCCAGTCGGGACCTGATTTCCCGGCTGATCGCCGTGTCCGTCGCCTGATAGCGAGTCGTCGGCAGTACCCCGCACATCTGACCCGCCACGGCATGCACCATGCCGCACCGCTCCAGATGCGAAAGGTAGGTCTGGCGCAGCCCCAGGCGGGGCCCGCCGATCCAGTGGACCGCCCGAACCGGGCTGCCGCGCCTGCGCAGCAGTTCCAGTGCGGAGTCCAGAGTCGGATCTCCGGTCGGCCGTGGCATCACCACGGCGATACGATCCCCGTCAGGGGCTATCCGTCCGGCCAGTGCCAGCTCTACTAGCTGTGCGCCGGCCAGACCCAGGTCGAGCGACTGCGGCTGCGCTGTGGTACCCGTGGCCGGGTCCAGAGCGAGCAGCAGAAGCTCCTCCGGAATTGTTCTGCGGCTCCTGCCCATCCATGCCTCCCCGCGTGGATGAATGACAGGGTGACCCCTCTCACATTGGTCTGTCGAGAGTGCGTGGGCGGTACGTACGGGAACCAGTAGGTATGTCGTTCTCGTCTACCACGGGGGTTAAGCCCTCACACAGGACACTGGGACATGGTTCGGACAGCGGGTCCGGGCCGTGGTTGGGCGCGGCGAGTACGGCAAGTACGAGGAGGCATCGGTGGCGGGCGAGTTCCCCGACAGGTCTAAGACGGTTTCTGGCGGGGGCGCCTCGGACGGTGCGGCCGACGCCTCGTCGGCGTCCGGTTCCGCGGTCGGCTCCGCGCCGGGCGACGCCAAGGGAGACGCACGACTGCGCGCCGCGGTTGCCGCGTGGGTCGCGGGATCCGAGGAGGGCGAGTCCGGGCCTGAGTCCGGTGCCGGTGCCGGGTCTGGGTCCGGCGCCGGGTCCGGGGCGGATGACGTGGCTGAGGGTTCCCGCGCGGCTGAGGGGGAAGGTTCCTCCTCGGCTGAGCCGGAAGGTTCCTCCTCCGGCGTGGCCGGGGGTGCCGACGGCGACGCCGAGGACGCGGGGTCCGCGGTCGACATGGCCACGGCCGTGTTCACGGCTGCGCGGCCCGAGGCGCGGGTGGACGACGCCGAGGGCGACGGTGACGGTGCCGACGAGGGTGCGAAGGCCGAGGCCGGGGACTCCTCCGGCGCCGAGGAGTCCGCTGAGGAGTCCGCCGAGGACGAGCCCGCTGACCCCCGGGTCGACCGGGCCACGGCGGTGTTCACGACCGTACGGCCGGGTGTGAACGGGAAGTCCGACGCCGGGCCGAAGGCCGACGCGGAGCCCGGGAGCGCCACCGAGTCGGACTCCGACGCCGACCGGGAGCCCGCCGCAGAGCCCGCAGCCAAGGCCGACGCCGACCCGGAGCCCGCCGCCGAGCCGACGGCCCCGGTGAAGTCCGACGCCACCCTGACGCTCACCGCGAAGGCCGACGCCGAGCCGAAGACCGAGCCGGAAGCCGAGCCGGAGGCCGAGAGCAAGCCGGAGGCCGACGCCGAGTCCGAGGCCGACCCGAAGCCCGAGGCCGACCCGAAGCCCGAGGCCGACGCCGAGCCCGCGGCCGACCCGAAGCCCGAGGCCGACGCCAAGCCGAAGGCCGACGACAAGAAGCCGAAGGCCGACAACGCGAAGCCCAAGGCCGACGACACCAAGCCGAAGGCCGACGCCAAGGCCCCGGCCAAGGACGACGCCGAGTCCGGCGGCAAGCCCGACGCCAAGTCGGACACCGAGTCCGGCGGCAAGCCCGACGCCTCCGGTCACCCGCTCGACCAGGCCACCGCCGTCTTCAAGGCCGTCCGCCCCGCCTCCACGGGCGTGGACCAGCCGACCACGATGCTGAAGCTCGGTGACGTACCCGAGCGCAAGCCGAAGTCCGACGACGCGGCGAAGCCCGCGGCCAAGCCCGCCGCCGAGTCGGAGTCCGAGCGGACCAGCAAGTTCGTCGCGCTCAAGCCGCTCGACGAGCCCCGTGCGAAGCCCGAGCCGAAGGCGCAGCCCGCGCCGGGCACGAAGCCCGGCCAGGAGGGCGAGGCCGCGCCCGGGCAGCCCGCCGCGCGGCCGTCGGCCCCGGCGGGCACTCCCGCACAGGCCCCGCGAGGAGCGGGCACCCCCGTCCAGGCGCCCCCGCCAGGAGACCGCACCAGCCAGCAGCCCCTGCCGCCGCTGCCGCCCCTCGACCTGCTCGCCGAGCTGACGAACACGCCGCCGCCCCCGGAGACCCCGACCCGCACCATCGTGCGCCGGGTCAAGATCTGGACGCCGCTCGTCGTGCTCCTCGCGATTGTGTTCGCAGTCGCACAGGCATTGCGTCCGCTTCCGGAGCCGAAGCTGACCCTGACGGCCGCGGGCACGCACTCCTTCGAGGGCGGCAAGCCGTCGATTCCCTGGCCCGAGGAGGGCCAGGCGGCCATGGACGTCGACGGCATCGGCAGCTTCGGCTCGTCCGGGAACCAGAAGCCCGTGCCGATCGCGAGCATCGCCAAGGTGATGACGACGTATCTGATCCTGCGCGACCACCCGATCAAGAAGGGCGGGGACGGCAAGACCATCGAGGTCGACGCCGAGGCGCAGCGGCACTACGAGAAGGGCAAGCCGGCCAACGAGTCCGTGGTCAAGGTGACCGAGGGCCAGAAGCTCACCGAGTACGAGGCCCTGCAGGCCGTGATGCTGCCGTCCGCCAACAACGTCGCCCGGCTGCTCGCGCGCTGGGACAGCAAGGGTTCCGAGGACAAGTTCGTCGCCAAGATGAACAAGACGGCCAAGGAACTCGGCATGAAGAACACGCACTACACGGACCCCAGCGGCCTCGACAAGACGACCGTGTCGACCGCCGAGGACCTGGTGAAGCTCGGCCGCGTGGCGATGGAGAACCCGACCTTCAAGGAGATCGCGGGCCAGGGCAGCTACGAGGACATCAACGGCGACAAGCAGGACAACTTCTTCGGTCTCGTCCCGACCGTCGCCATCGGCATCAAGACCGGCACCACCTCGGCCGCGGGCGGCAACATCCTCTTCGCCGCGGAGAAGCGCGTCGGCGGCAAGACCCACATGGTCATCGGCGCGGCCCTCGCCCAGTTCGGCTCGAACGGCGTGGCCAACATCGACAAGGTCACCAAGGTCACCCAGGACCTGATCGCGGCCGGGCAGGACGCCCTCAAGGCCAAGACCGTGGTGAAGAAGGGCGAGGTCGTCGGCGAGATCGACGACGGCCTCGGCGGCACCACGCCGGTCGTCGCCACCAGGAACGTCACCGCCGTCGGCTGGTCCGGCCTGACCGTCAAGGCGGAGCTGTCGGACGGCGGCAAGACGCCCCCGCACTCCGCGAAGGCCGGTACGGTCGTCGGCCGCCTGCTCGTCGGGGACGGCACCACCAGCGGCGCGATCAAGGTCCCGGTGGCCCTGCAGAAGGACCTCTCCGAGCCGGGCTTCGGCGCGAAGCTGACGCGCGTGAGCTGACCCGCGTGAGCTGACCCGCGAGGAGGAGGGCAACGCGAAGGGGGCGGGGGTGAGCCGACCGGCTCACCCCCGCCCCCTTTGTCGTACGCCCGACACGCTAGTCCTTGTCGGGCTCCGGCTCGCACTTCGGCTGCGGCCCCGACGGGCCCCCGTAGTTCGACGCGATCCGCACGTCACCCGGCTTCTTCACCGTCAGGCGCGTGAAGTCGCCCTCCTTGTAGAGGCAGCCGCCCTCCGCCCACAGCCACGGCGAGTAGGCGACGCGGACGGTGACCGAGCCGGGCTCGGGCATGCGGACGGTGAGGTGGGCGCCGTCGGCGGTCACCACGGAGCCGGGCTTGTCGACCAGCGGGACGGCGTCCTTGACGCGGTAGATCCGCCAGTTGTCGTCGTGCCAGACCTGGTCCAGATAGCTCGGCTCGCTGGTCACCAGGTCGTGCTCGCGCTCGGCGGCGCCGTCCGGCTTGCCGTCGCCCTTGTAGAGCACCACGAAGCCGACGGCCCAGTGGTTCAGCCAGGCGCGGTACGAGGACGACGTGAAGATGCCCTCCTTGACCTCGGAGACCGGCCGGCCCTCGTAGAACAGGCGGCCGCGCTCCACGTCGGCCTGGCGGTTCCAGCCGCGCGCCATGTTGATGTACGGCGACAGGACGGCGGCCTCGCGGTGGTCGCGGGCCGGGACGACCTCGACGCGGGTGCGTTCGGCGCCCAGGCGGTTGAGCTCCTTGACGACGCCGTCGGTCTCGACGGCCCAGGTGGGCACCTTGGTGTACGCCACTATGTCGGAGGTCGTCTTGATGGACACCCAGATGAGGGAGAGGACGACGGCGCAGATCAGCACCGTCCGATGCCAGAAGTGGCGCGGCTTGCCGCTGGGCCGCAGCAGCCGCAGGGTGGGGAACTTCCGGTTCAGGACGGCGGCAAGGAGTATCGGCGGGGCCGCGATCTCGGCGAAGCGCTCGACGTTCGTACCGATCGGGGTGGGGATCAGCCAGGTAAGGACCACGCCCACCGCGTACACCGCGGCGCCCACCTTCAGCAGCTTCCAGGAGCGCGGCGCCGCCAGGATGACGACCCCGCACAGCAGCACCGGCGGGAAGATCCGGATGAACGCCATCGGCTGCTCGCCCTCGAAGGGGAACAGCCACGTCGTCAGGCCGACGACGACGAACGGCGGCAGGACCAGGGCGAGCGCCTTGCCCCACTCACGCAGCAGCAGATAGGCGCCGCCCACCACGACGAGGAAGAGACCGGCGACCGGGCTGCCCATGGTCGCGAGCGCCGCGCAGAGCGTGGCGGCCGCGACCCGGCGCCGGTTGGCGGTACCGGTGGCCGCCAGGACCGCGCCGACCCCGAACGCGACGCCCAGCATGAACGTCGCCCGGCCGCACACGACCTGGCACCACATCGAGAAGCCGACGATGACGGATGGCCACAGCGGTTTGCGGATGCCGCTGCGCATGATGAGCGCGACGCCCATCCAGGTGGCGGCGATGCCGGAGGCCGCCGCCACGGTCCGCACGCCGAACGCGGCCATCAGATACGGGGAGATGACGCTGTAGTTGGCGGTGTGCAGACCGCCGTACCAGAAGAGGCTGTACGCCGAGCCCGGGTAGCGCCGGGCGAAGCCCGCCCACGCCTCCTGGGCCGCGAGGTCGCCGCCGCCCGTCGCGAACACGGTCCACCACAGCAGGTACAGCGGCAGCACGCCGGCGGTGATCAGCAGCGGCATGCGGTACCGCACGTGCCACGGTTCGGGCATGCCACTGCCCCGGTCGGCTCGGCTGAGAGTCGGGGTGGACAGTTCGGCAGAGGCCACGGTCGGCGGTCCGTTCGGCTGGCTGGGACAACTCCTTCGGAGTAGACGCTAACCGCTGCGGAATGGTTGGCAGACAGCGACCCCGGGGGCCCGGTCCGTGTAAGTATGCAACCGAATGTCTGTTCCCGCAGGTCATCCCGGGCCTGCTCGGGTGCCCTCGCCGGGCGGGTGTGTGGGGCGGCTCACTTCGCTGCGGGGGGTGCGCGGAAGCCGCCCCCCCCTTGCGCCCTCTTTACTCTTCGCGTTCGCGTACGGATACCGGATACGCCACATCGCACACGTCGTCCCCCGGCCCCGCCGCGTCCCAGTCCGTGAAGTACACCTCGCGGCAGGGGCCCGCCTGGCTCAGCCCCTCCCGCGTGATCCACTCCTCGACGGCGTCGTACGCGCCGATGATCTGCGGGTAGGCGACCTGGGCCTTGGTGATGCGGGCGTAGGCGAGCCGCCAGGCGGGCTCGACGCGGGCCCGGACGTCCCGCTGCCGCCCCTGCGCCTCGGCCCAGGCGCGGGCCGCCTCCGGGTCGGCGACGGGCACGCAGGCCTCGGCGGGGCCGTCGCTGTCCTCGGTGACCTCGGAGTGGTAGATGACGAACGGCGAGGCCGGGACGCCGCCGCAGAGCTCTTCGGCGACCCGCTCGAGGCGCTCGAACGAGGCGTCGATCCAGGTGGACAGCTCGTGGGTGAACACATGGCGCCGCTCGCAGATGACGAACGCCTCGGGGAAGTCGGCGGTGCGGATCTCGAACTTGCCGTACAAGGTGGGACTCCTTCCCGACAGCCGGCCGCGGAGGTAGTCCACGAGGGTGCGCTGGGCGGCGATCCGCTCCTCGACACCGGCCCAGTACGCCCCGAGCGCCGCGGCCGCGGCCGCGCCGTCGAGCCCCACGACCCCCGCGATGTCCGCGAGCGGCATGTCGAGGCGGCGAAGGAGCGCGACGGCGCGGGCCCGCTCGACCTGTTCGGTCCTGTAGTAGCGGTAGCCGGTCGCCTCGTCCACGTACGCCGGGGGCAGCAGGCCCTGGCGGTCGTACAGGCGCAGGGCCTTGGCGGACAGACGGGTGCGGGCGGCGAAGGCGCCGATGCTCAGGAGACCGGGCTCCCTGCCTGGTTCTGGATCTCTGCCGGGTACGTCCACGTGGTCATTCTCCGTGACCGGCGGTCACCGGTCACCGAAGGCGGCTGCCTTCGGTGACCCGACCTTGGACCCTGACCCAGGGGCAAGGTCAACGCCGAGCAGGGCGTCCCGCCAGATCCGCTCGGTGAGGGCGTTGCCGTGCCGCGACCCGCGTCCCCCGACGTCGGACAGCGGCTGAAGCAGCGGATCGCGCGGGCGCAGCCGGAACAGGGTCACCGCGGTGGACACCTGGGGCGTGTACCCGGCGAACCACGCGGACTTCAGGCGGTCCTTGTCGTTGGTGCGGCCCGCCGCGACGGGCGCCCCGTCGACCCCGGCGACCTTGCCGAGGCTGTCCTCGGCGACGTCCCGCAGCACCGTGTCGACCTGCGTGGCGACGCGCGAGTCCAGGGCGCGCCGGGTGCGCGGCGGTTCGAGCCCCTCGACCTGCTCGCGCTCCCCGCCGTCCCCCTCGGCGTCGCCCTCCCTGGTCACCGACGTCACGGAGTACGGGTCGTGCTGGAGGCCGCCGCGCGCGAACGTGCCGTACGCGCTCGCGAGCCGCACCGCGCTCGGCGTGGACGTGCCGAGCGGGAACGAGTCGTCGGGCCGCGCCATGCTCGCCTCCAGCATCCCCGCGTCCACGGCGACGTCCCGCACCCGCCCCATCCCGATCTTCTTGCCGAACTGCTGGTACGTGGCGTTGCCGCCCTCGACCATGGCCTCGCCCGGGGTCAGCCCGCCCGGCCCCTCGCGGTCGGCGCGCATCCCGTCCTGGAGGGCGGCGGCCAGCACGAACGGCTTGAACGCGGAGCCCGCGGGGACGCCGGAGGTGTCCGCGTTGTTGCTGAAGTGGCGGGTGGCGTCGGCGCCGCCGTACACGGCGAGGAGTGCGCCGTCCTGGGTGCGCACGGAGGCCGCGCCGATCTGGACGCCCTTGTCCTGCGGGCGCTTCTTCGGGTCGAGGCCGTCGAGCGCGCGCCGGGCGGTGCGGGCGAGCTGGTGCACGCGGCGCTTGTCGAAGGTGGTGTGGATCTTGTAGCCGCCGCGGGCGAGGTCCTTGTCGGTGAGGCCGGTGCGCTGCTTCAGGTACTTGTTGGCGATGTCGACGAGGTAGCCGGTCTGGCCGTAGTGCCCGCTGAGGCTGGTCGAGCGGGACTCCTTCTGCGGCTCGGGGAACTTCTTGTACCGGGCGCGCTCCTCGGCGCTCATCCGGCCGACGGCGACCTGCCGGTCCAGGATCCAGGCCCAGCGGGCCTCGGCCCTGCGGTGGTTGGCGGCGCCCCCGGAGGGGTCGTACAGCTCGGCGCCCTTCAGGAGCGCGGCGAGCACGGCGCCCTGGCTGGCGTTCAACTGCCGTGCGGGCACCCCGTAGTAGGCGTGCGCGGCGGCCTCGATCCCGTAGGCTCCGCGCCCGAACCAGCTGCTGTTCAGATACCCCTGCAGGATCTCGTCCTTGGTCTTGCGCTGGTCCACCTTCAGCGAGATGACGAACTCCCGGACCTTGCGCGTCATCGTCTGGTCCTGCGACAGGTAGGTGTTCTTCACGTACTGCTGCGTGATGGTGGAACCGCCCTGCGTCTCCTGCCCCTTGACCATGTTCACCACGGCCCGCCCGAGCCCCATCGGGGACACCCCGGAGTCGCTGTAGAAGCTCGCGTTCTCCGCCGCGATGACCGCGTTCCGCACGGACTCGGGGATGTCGTCGAGGTCCACGTTCTGCCGGTTGACGTCCCCGATGCTGACCATCTGCGTGCCGTCGGCCCAGTAGTACACGTTGGCCTCACGACTGGCCGCGGTGTTCTCGTCCGGTATGTCCACGGTGACGTACACGTACGTGAAGAGCCCCGCGAGCCCGCCGGTGCCGAGCAGGAAACTCCCCAACCACTGCCGCCACGACGGCAGCCACCGCCGTGCGCCCCGGCGCCCTTGCCGCGGATAGTCGATCAGCCGCCGCCGACGACGCCGCGTCCGGGTCGTGATCCTCTTCGCGTGCGCGCGTACGCGTTGCGCGTGTGTCCCCATGATCCAAGAGAGTGCCCCTCGGGGAACGAGGGTTGTGCGCGGAGGTGTCAGCGGCACGTAACAGCGGGGCAAGGCGCGCTGACTTGGGGGCACTTGGGCAGGTCAGGCCCCATATCGCACGTCAGGCCCCGTATCGTACGTCAGCCCCTGTCTCATACCCTTGATCGAGCCGATCAGCCGATCGTCGATCAAAGGGGGGTGCCATGAACGGTAACGGCAGTGGCGACGGCATCGGTGACGGCGGTACGGGGACGACGGGCGGGGCGCGTGAAGGCGAGGTGCTCTGGGCGGCCCGCACGGCGAGCCCCGGTCTGCACGCGCTCGCCGCGGTGGCCGGGGCGGTGGCCCTGGTCGCCGTCGCCCTGACGGTCGGCGGGACGACGGCCCCCCTGTGGGCGCTGGCGATCCCGTTCGCCGTCGTCGCCGTGACGACCCTCGGCTGCGCCTCCGTCCAGGTCGTCGTGACCGAGGGCGGCCTGAAGGTGGCCTTCGGCCCGTTCGCCTGGCCCGCCCGCCGCTGGCACGCCGCCGACATCGAGTCGGCCCACGCCGAACACCGCAAACCGTCCCAGGTGGGCGGCTGGGGCTACCGCCTCAGCGGCCTCGGTACGACGGTGATGCTGCGGTCGGGGGAGTGCCTGGTGATCCGGGCCAAGGGGAAGAACTTCGCGGTGTCGGTGGACGAAGCGGAGCGGGGCGCGGCGCTGCTGAACGGCCTGCGGAACCGGGCGTGAACACGCGGCCACTTCCCCCTGACGGGACACCCCAGCCCCCAACAGAACGGAACTTCTGCTTCGTTCCCCGGCGATGAGCGGCACTCTTGAAGTGTGCCGGGCCACGAGGGGGTACTCGGGGTGGGCCCTCGGCAATCCGAGAGAGCCCGGGCAGAAGCCCGGGACCTGCACGAAGAGGACGGGCGCGACCTGAACGACACATGACACGGCGCGCACGAGGCGCGCCGGGGGGAACTGGGGGGAGCAGTCGCCCATGCGACGCAGTGATACCGATCCACGCGTCTTACACGCCCTACGGGCCCGCACTGCGACCGGGATGTCCCTCGCGGAGCCTGTGGAAGGGCGGTTGACCTGAGGTGGACATAACGAACCACAGGCCCGAGGAGCTGAGTCCGACGCTCCGAGGGGCCTGGTACCAAGCGATGGAGGAGTCACCCGAATACGCCAACCCGTTCCTGGCCCCGGAGTTCGCGGCCGGAGTGGGCCACTGCCGGGGCGGGGCACGGGTGGCGATCATGCACGAGGGCGGGGAGCCGGTCGGCTTCTTCCCCTACGAACGGGGTGCTCTCGGCGTCGGGCGGGCGGTGGGCCTCGGCCTCTCCGACTGCCAGGGCCTGGTGCACCGCCCCGGGGTCACCTGGGACCCACAGGAACTGCTGCGGGCCTGCGGTCTTTCCGTCTTCGAGTTCGACCATCTCGTGGAGGAGCAGAAGCCGTTCGGCGAGTACGTCACGGGGACGTTCGCGTCGCCGGTGGTGGACCTGACGCACGGGGACGGCGGGGACGGTGAGGACGACGGCAGCGGCTACGCGCAGTGGCTGCGGGCGACGTACCCCGGACTCGCGAAGACGACCCTCAAGAAGGAGCGCCGCCTCGGCCGCGACCTCGGCGAGATGCGGTTCGTGTTCGACGACCGCGACCCGAGGGTGTTGCGGCAGCTCATGGACTGGAAGTCGGCGCAGTACCGCAGGACGGCCCGGATGGACCGGTTCGCGAAGCCGTGGATAGTGGACCTGGTGAACCACCTGTTCCAGGTCAGGCACGAGCACTTCACCGGGGTCCTCTCCGTGGTGTACGCCGGGGACCGGCCGGTGGCGGCGCACTTCGGGCCGCGGTCGCGCACGGTGTTCGCGGCCTGGTTCACGGCGTACGACCCGGAGCTGCGCTACTACTCGCCGGGGCTCATCATGCACCTCAGGATGGCCGAGGCCGCGGGCCGCCAAGGCGTGCGGATCATGGACCTGGGGCGCGGCGAGAAGGAGTACAAGGACTGGCTCAAGACCCGCGAACTGCGTGTCTGCGAGGGCTTCGCGAGCCGCCCGCACCCGGTCGCCGTGGCCCACCGCCTCTGGCGCCGCCCGGTCCGCGGCCTGCGCAACACGGTGCTCGCCCACCCTCAGCTCCGGAAACCGGCGGACCGGCTCCTGAAGACGGTGGGGGCGGTGCGGACGTCGGTGCCGGCGGGGCGGCGCTGAGAGCGTTCGGCCAACAACCGCGCACCCGTGCGGCCACCGCCAACGAGCCGGTGGCCGCACGGTCCTGGGCATCGCCCCGAGAGCCTGAGACCGATGCCTAACCCTGGGCCTTGCTGATCCGCCAGTCCCCGACGTTGCTGGACCGGTTCCAGTAGGCGCTGGTGCACACGTCGTACTTGCCGCCGACGGCGCTGGTGCCGCCGTTGGTCTCCAGGAAGCTGCCGGTGGTGGAGTACAGGTTCCACAGGATGACGATGTCGCCGTACCGCACGGCCTGGTCGGCGGGCGCGGAGGTCTGGGCGAAGATCCGCCAGCTCCCGGTGTGCTCCCCGGCCCGGTCCCGGTCCTTGCTCGTGCTCACGTCGTACTTGGCGGCCGGGCCCTGGGCGGACGCGGCGTGCCCGTTGGTGTCGAGGTACCCGCCGTCGTTGGCCCACAGATTCCGCAGATGCAGGACGTCCCCGCTGAGCACCTGCTCCCCGGTCTTCTTCCCGGTCGCGGACACGACCTCCCAGGTGCCGGTGCCCTTGCCCCGCGTGGGCGTATCGGTGGTGGACACCCCGTACAGCGCCCCGGTCTGCTGACTCCCGCCGTTGGTGTCGAGGTACCCACCGTTCCAGTTGCTGTAGCCGTTCTGGATGTGGACCTTGTCGCCGTACTTGAGCACGTCCGCCATGGTGGCCCCCTCGAGTCGATGAGTGATCCCCCTGACGGCGGCCGCCAGGGCCCGCCGCGTAGTGGGGACCCAATCAGCGAACGCCCCCCACGAACAGCCCTGAATCCGGCCGACCAGCCCAAGTGTCCTATTTCAGGCCTGCCGACGCCGAGCGTGCCCCCGACGTCCGACCGACCGAGATCGACGGCACCCGCCGAGGCGGTTCTCAGGTGTTCCCGGGGTCTCCCGTCCTCAGGTGCAGTGGGAGTGAGAACCACACGGCTTTGCCCTCCTGGGTGAGCAGGGCACCCCAGGAGGAGGCCAGTTGGTCGACGAGGGCCAGGCCGCGGCCCGATTCCTCATCGGGGCGCGCGGTCCGGGCGTGCGGTAGAACGGGGCTGCCGTCGCTGACTTCGACGTGGAGTTCGTCTCTGGTGAGGCGCAGCCGTAGCCGCAGCGGGTCGCAGGCGTGGCGCACCGAGTTGGACAGGAGCTCGGAGGCCAGCAGGCAGGCGGTGTCGGTGAGGTCTTCGCAGTCCCAGTCCCGCAGGGTGCGCCGCAGGAAGCGGCGCCCGTCGCCCACACTCATGGGTCGCGCCGGGAGGAGCGCGGTGACGGTGGTCACCGGTGCGGGAGGGACGCGGGCGAGCAGCAGTGTCACATCGTCGGCGTAGTCCTGGAGGCCGGGCAGCAGGGAGGCGAGGACGGAGTCCGCGGCCCGATCCAGGCAGGGGAGATCGGCGGTGGCCTTTTCCAGGACGATGGTGAGGGCGTCGATCTGCTCTTCGATGTCGCTGGTCGGGGTCTCCACCAGGCCGTCGGTGTACAGGGCCAGCACCGAGGCCGGTGGCACGGTCAGGCGGGTTTCCTGGTGGGGCACCTCACCGACGCCCAGGGGCACGCTGACGGGGACCGGGAGTCTTCGGACCTGCCCGGTGGGATCCACCATCAGCACTGGCAGGTGTCCGGCGGAGCACACCGTCACCGTGCTGTCGTCGGGGTCCAGGATCAGGTAGCAGCAGGTGACGAGCTGGTCGGGCAGTTCACTGACGACCGCGTCCAGGGCGTGCATCAGCTGCCAGGGCGGCATGCCGGTCTTGGCCAGAGCGTGGGAGGCCGAGCGCAGTTGACCCATGACGGCAGCGGCTTCCAGGCCACGGCCCATGACGTCACCGATCAGCACTCCCACGCGGCCGCTGCCCAGTGCGATCAGGTCGAACCAGTCCCCGCCCACACCTGGGCCCTGCCGGGCGGGAAAGTACCGGCTGGCGGTGTCCATGCCGGGCAGCGGGGCGGGTGAGCCCATCAGGCTGCGCTGCAGGGTCAGGGCGACGTGGCGTTGCTGTTCGTAGAGTTCGGCGAGCTGGGCCTCGGCCGCCTTGCGCTCGCTCACGTCCCGGATGGCCGCGGAGACCAGGGTGCCCTCCGGGGTCTCCAGGGGGCTGAGGCTGATCTCGACCGGGAATTCGGCTCCGTCCTTGCGCAGCCCGTACAGGTCCAGACCGGCGCCCATGGGGCGCACGCGGCGGTTGCTGACATAGCCGTGGCGGTGGGAGGGGTGATGCTGGTGGAACCTCTGGGGAACCAGGGTTTCCACCCGGCATCCCAGGAGCTCTTCGCGCCGATAGCCGAACAGGGCTTCGGTCTGCGCATTGACCAACTGGATGATGCCCGCGTCGTCCACGATGACGATGGCATCCGGAGCGGCTTCGAGCAGGGCTCGGAAGCGTGCATCGGCGGCCTTTCGCTCGCTGACGTCGCGCACGGCGGCGGAGATCAGGAGGCCGTCGGGAGTCTGCAGCGGACTGAGGCTGATCTCGACCGGGAACTCGGCCCCGTCCCGGCGCAGTCCGTACAGTTCGAGGTTGGCGCCCATCGGCCGGACCTGCTGGTTGTCGGAGTAGCCCAGGCGGTGAACCGGGTGTTGGTCCCGGAAGCGCTGCGGCACCAGAATCTCGACGGGACGGCCGAGCAGTTCGTTTCGTGGGTACCCGAACAGCGTCTCGGTCTGGGCGTTGACCAGCTTGATGATGCCTGTGTCGTCCACGATGACCATCGCGTCCGGAGCCGCCTCCAGTAACGCGCGAAACGGTTCCTCAGTTACGGGGAACATGCGGGGGCCCGTCCTGTGCTCGCCCTGTGCCATGAGGCATGTCAGCATCAATCAGTTCTGGCGAGGGCAGTTTGTCACCAAGCGCCTGTTTCTGACTCTTCTTTGCCGGAACAGAGGCCAGATAGTGTCCGTCGTCACTCACGTACGCACCCTGTTCGCCACCACCGCTCCTCCCGTCACCGCCCGCCCTGTCGCCGCGGCAGGGCTCTGCCGCGGCGCGGCGTGTTGCGCGCCACCGCTGTGCAGGCAAGGCGCTGTAGATCGGCCCGCCGGGTCAGCCGTCGTCGAGCGTCTCTTGTTCACCTGGGCGATCTCCGGGTCTTGTTCATCTGGGCGATCTCCGGGGGCTGGGCGGAGACGATGGCGCCGACGGTGTGGACCGGGCCGTCGGGGCAGACCAGGACCGCACGGACGGACCACCTGGCACGGCTCCACCGCCTACGGCTCCCTGCAAGCCGAGGGGTTCGAGGGCCGGGCAGCGGGCGAGGGGGCGACCATGCTGGTCGGCTGGCACAGGGCGAGCGCGATGTCGTCGGTCGGCGCGCGGCCCGTGTGCGCGGCCACCATGGCGTACAGCGTGTCGAGCGCGTCGGAGGGGGAGAGCACGGCCAGTGCGTCACCGACCCGTTCGAGGAGCGGGAAGTCGGCGCCGTTCGCATCGCGTGCCTCGCTCAGGCCGTCGGTGTAGAACAGGAGCCGGTCCCCATTCGTGAGATAGAAGCGGTACAGCTGTGGCTTCGGATGCAGGCCCAACGGGAGCGTCGGCTTGAGTGGTTCCAACAATCTGACCTGCTTGCCTGCCCGTACGGGCGCGGGGTGCCCGCAGTTGACGATGCGGACCTCGCCCGGGGCGAACTCGGCGAGTACGGCGGTGACGAAGTCCTCCGCCTCCAGTTCCGGGGCGAGCCTGGCGTCCAGGGCCGTCGCCAGGTCGGCGAGGTCGGGAGTGAGGTAGGCAAGGTCCTTGAAGGCCCTGATGGTCGCCGCGGTGGTCCGCAGGGCGTCCAGGTCGTGGCCGCGTACGTCCCCGATGAGCAGGCGCACTCCGTACGGGGTGTGGACGACGTCGTACAGATCCCCGCACACCGACGCCCCCTGCACGGCACAGCGGTGCCGGGCGCACACCTCGATGCCCCCGAGCTCCACCGACATCGGCCGCAGGATCGCGTTCTGGGATGCCTGCGCGACATCGATGGCCCGGGCCAGTGCGGCCGCGTCGGCCGTGTGCCGGGCCGCGTCGCGGACGGCCAGCGCGCCGCTGGCCAGCAGGACGAGGAACTCGATTCCGAAACCCGGAGTCGCCACGAGGCCGTTCGCGGCGCCCGCTCCGAGAGCGAGCGACAGCGCCAAGGCCACCACCGCCGCGGTGCGCCGTGCGTCCAGGCGGGCGCAGGCAAGCACAGGACCGATGGCCAGTACAGCGACTCCCGGTCGCCAACTGTCAAGACCGCTGAGGACGGCGAGCAGGGCACTCACCCCCAGCGCGAGCACCGGTCGGCTCCGGCCGCGCCAACTCCGCGTGCTCGTCTTCCGCCACCACCGCCCGACTGCCCTGACGCCCATGTACGGCCCCAGCCTCCCCCTCTGTCTCGTGAGTCCGCGGCAGAGGACGGCCAGTCTGGTCCCACGCGCCGCTGGGCGGGTCCGGCCGACCGGAGAGGACCGAGAGGTGGTCGGGTGTGTTCGCCGTGGTGCGGTCATATGAGCGCCTTGCTCGAAGAAGAGGGCCTCTCGTGACGTGCGCGGCCCGGGACGGAGTCGGGGAGAGGGCGCCGTGGCTCAGCGCGCCCGCGTCCCCGCTTCGCGAGGCCGCCTCCCAGGGCACCTGGGTATGGACATGGACAAGGGACAGCGGTGATCCGGGATAGCTGACCCGGATCACCGCCGCCGTCCTCTGTGGCCGCCCTACCCCTGGAGCTTGGCCAGGGCGAAGTCGAGCCCGGTGCCGCTCGATGTCGCGCCGCCGGCGATGACGATGTCGTCGCTGCCGGTCAGCGCGATGCCGCGAGCGACATCGGCCCCGCCGGAGTAGTCGAGGGTGGCGATGCCGTCCCCGCTGAAACCGGTGTCCAGGGTGCCGTTGGAGTTGTAGCGGATGACGAGGGCGTCCCCGTCGATGGGGTCGACGGGGAACACGACGGATTCGCCGGCCAGTCCGGCAATGACGATCTTTCCGTTGCTGTCCACGGCGACATCGCGCGCCTCGTCGGCTCGCAAGGTGTTCACGTCCGTGGTGACCTTGCCGTCACCGCTGAAGCCGGTGTCCAGGCTGCCGTCGGAGTCGTAGCGGACCACGCCGACCTTGATGGGGCCCGCGATGCCGAACGGCTCGGGAGCGTCGACCGCGCCCGCGATCACGTAGTCGCCGCCTGGCGCTTGGGTGAAGCCGAACGCCAGGTCGGAGAGTCCGTTGAAGTCGGTGGTGACCTTGCCGTCGCCGCTGAAGGACGTGTCGAGGGTGCCGTCGGAGTTGTACCTGACCAGCAGGAAGTCACTGTTGGCGCTGCCGGCCGCGACCAACTTCCCGCTGGACAGCTCCTCCAGCGCGAAGAGGTGGTCGCCGGTGCCGAAGTCCGTGATGACGATGCCGTCGCCGCCGCCGAAGCCGGTGTCCAGGGTGCCGTCGGAGTTGTAGCGGGCGATGAAGGAGTCCGCCCCGGCCGCCCCGGCCACGAGGATCTTGCCGCCGCTCGTCAGGCTCAGCCCACGGACACCGTCGCCGAGCCCGCTGGTCAGGTCGGTGGTGACCTTGCCGTCGCCGCCGAAGGAGGTGTCGAGGGTGCCGTCCGAGTTGTACCTCGCCAGCGCCAGGTCGGCAATCTGCTCCCCTCCGGTGAACCCGCCCACCAGGATCTTCCCGTTGCCGGCCTCGATGACCGACCGGGCCATCGACAGGGTGTCGCCGAAGCCGGTGGTGACCTTGCCGTCGCCGCTGAAGCCGGTGTCCAGCGCTCCGCTGGAGGTGTACTTGGCCACACCGAAATCGCTCGGGCCGACACCGGGGGTGCCGAGGCCCTGTCGCCCGGCGACGAACAGGGAGCCGTTGGACGTACGGAGCAGGTCGTTGCCGATCTCAGGCTCCGACGGGGTGGCGCCGAAGTCGGTGGTGACCTTGCCGCCGGTGCCGAAACCGGTGTCCAGGTCACCGGGCGCGGCCGCCGCGGTGGGTGCCAGGGCCATCATCAGGCCCACGGCCAGTGCGGACACGGCTGCCACGTGGGCTCTCCACGTCGGGCGGCCTTCGAAGCGTGGGAAACGTCTGGTCATGAGCAGAACTCCTTACGCTTGCCGAGGCGATATGCCCCCGGTACGGCGGGCACCATTCCGCGCCTTCGGCACTCGTACAACCGGCGCGTCGGCGGCGCCTGGATGGGCGCCAGGGCGCGCTGTCCATTCGCCGGAGTGCGCCGATGGCGACGCTCCGTAGTGCGCGCCGTGCGCTCGACAGCCCCGCCGGTCGTGGACGGAGGCGAACTGGTCGCCATGTACCCCGAAGTGAACTGGGACGGCCAGGCGATGCCGTGTTTCTGTCCGCATGGCCGGTGCCCCGCCACAGGGGGGTACCGCCGGAGCAGACTCAGCGGGGTTGAGTCAGGGAGGAAGCCAAGGGAGGGGGCCCGTGACACACGGCGTGCCGGGAGAGACGGAGATGAGCGAATGGTCGGGGAACCTGCCGTCGGAGACTCGCAGTTTTGTCGGACGGCAGGGCGAACTCGCCCGGCTCGACGCCCTGCTGCGTCCGTATGAGGGGCCGACCGCGAGCGGGGAGGGGCGGAGAGACCGGGACGGCGCGCGCCGCCTGGTGACTCTCCTGGGACCCGGTGGGATCGGCAAGACACGCCTCGCGGTGGAGGCCGCGCGCCGGATGCGGCCCGCCTACCCGGACGGTGTGTGGCTGGTGGAGCTCTCCTGCCTGCACAACAGCGGTCTGACCGGACCCGGCACGCTGGGGCTGTTGGCGATGGAGGCGCTGCGGGTGGCCGACCAGACGACGCGCCCGGCGACGGAGGCGCTGGCCGAGTGGATCGCGGACAAGCAACTGCTGCTGGTACTGGACTCATGCGAACACCTGCTGGAGGACTGCGCGGCCTTCATCGACGAGTTGCGGCTCGCTCCGCACGTGCACATCCTGGCCACCAGTCGCCGACGGCTCGGGCTGCCCGGCGAGCAGTGTCTGGAAGTCGAGCCGCTGCCGGTGGACGAGTCGGGTACCGCGGTTCGGGAGGACGCGGTGACCCTGTTCGCAGAGCGGGCGACCGCCGTGCGCTCCGGCTTCGTACTCGACGAGGCGACCCGGCCGGTCGCGGTCTCCGTCTGCCGGTACCTGGACGGCATCCCGCTGGCCGTCGAACTGGCCGCGGCCCGGCTGTCCACCCTGTCGCTCACCGACCTTGACGACCACCTCGGGACGCGGACGGACCACCGCCTTGCCCTGCTGGCCTCGGACGACGGCACCGAGGAGCCGCCGCGCCACCAGGCCCTGCGCACCACCATCGGCTGGAGCCACGAGCTGTGCGCTCCGCTGGAGCGACTGCTGTGGGCCCGGCTCTCGGTGTTCACCGGCGGCTTCGACGCCGAGGCCGCCCAGGAAGTGTGTGCCGGGGGACCGCTGGCGGCAGGGCAGGTGCCCGTCCTGCTGGACGAGCTCGCCGCCCAGTCCATCGTGCGGCGCGACCAGCGCACCGGCACGGCCCGCTTCCGGATGCTCGACACGGTGCGCGAGTACGGCGCGGACTGGCTGGGGGAGTTGGGCGAGGAGGACGCCGTACGGCTGCGCCACCGCGAGTACTACCGACGCCTGGCCCGCGACGGCTGCGCCGAGTGGAACACCGGCCGCCAGGTGCACTGGAGCGCACGCGTGCTGACCGACCACGCCAACCTGCGCGCCGCGGTGGAATGGTCCCTCGACCGGCCCGACCGACGCGCGGCCCTGGAGATCGCGGGCACCGTGGGCTTCCTGTGGCGGCACTGCGGCCATGCGCGCGACGCGAACCGGTGTCTCGACCGGGTGCTCGCCGCCGATCCGCCTCCGGGGCCCGACCTCCTGCGCGCCCTGTGGACGCGTGGCGCCGGAGCGATCATGCAGGGCGACATGGACACCGCCGCCGAACACGGGCGGCGGTTCACCGACGTGGCACGGCAGCAGGCTGACCCGGTCGCCCTCTCCGTCTCCGCCTACCTCACGGGCAGCCAGCTCGCCCTGCGCGGCCGGTCGGCCGAGGCGGTCGGCCTCATGTCCGTCGCCGCCCGCCTCCCCGTCCGGGACGACTGGCTCGGTTCGGCACAGATTCAGACGATCGGCGCCTTGGCGTACGCGCACCTCATGAGCGGCGATCACGAAGCGGCCCGCGCGGTGTCCGAAGAGGTCCGCGCCGAGTGCGCCCGGCGGGGCGAGCACTGGACGCGCTCGACCTCCGATGTGATCGTGGCGAAGCTGGACCTCGCCCAGGGCGACACCGCCGCGGGGGTCCGCAACGCCGCCCGGGCCGTTGCCGCGCACCGGCTGCTGCGCAGCGCCGGCGGCGTCGCGGCCCTGGCCCTCGACACCCTGGCGTCCGCCACCGTCGCCGCGGGCGAAGCTCACCGGGCGGCCGAACTCCTCGGCATCGCCCAGCGCCTGTGGGACCGCACCGGCGGCCGCGCCCAACTGAACTCCCCGGAGTTGATCGCCGCCCGCCAAGCCTGCGAACACGCCCTCCGCGCCACGATCGGTGACCCGGCCTACGAGCACGGCTACGAGACGGGTCGCGCCATGTCGTACGAACAGGGAATGAGCCACGCGACAGCCACCACGCCCCGCGCAGTCGGCTGAGCCCGCCCCGCCTCACTCCGCCCGCTCACGCGAACGGCCTCGGACGAAGAGTCCGAGGCCGGACAGAACGCCCTCTGGAGGCCCCGACGGGCTACAGGCGCAGCGCTCGCTGGTGGATGCGTGACCAGCCGTGCCGGCGGCCCGTGGTCTCCACCTTGGTGATGCACACCTCATGTGCGCCAAATCCGTGCCGAACGGCGGAGGCCCTGTCGCCCCAGCGGGCGACAGGGCCTCTGACCTGCTACTCAAGCGTGCCCCCGGCAGGATTCGAACCTGCGACACCCGCTTTAGGAGAGCGGTGCTCTATCCCCTGAGCTACGAAGGCCGGCCTTGCTGGGAACGCGGGTCAGGTCCGGTGGAATCGCCGGGCCGTTTCCTGTCGTCGCAAGGGCCTGGGCTGCCTTGTGTGGCAGTCCAGGACAGCGTAGCGGATCGAGGTGTCGGGGCGGACGGTGGTGGGGGCGGTGCCTGGGCAGGGGGCAGGGGGCAAGGGGCAGGTCGGGCTGTGGGGTCGCGGGGGCGGCCCGCTCGTGGGTGCTGGCTCGCGTCGCCTTCGAGGAGCGCGATCAGCGAGGTCAGCGTGGGCAGGGATGCCGTGGCCGTGCGGTAGATCATCACTATGTGGCGTTCCGGGGGTGGGGTGAGGGGGAGCACGTCCACGCGGGACGGGCGCAGGCGGAGCATCAGGTTCGTGACCGGGGTGACGCCGACCCCCGCCGCCACCAGTGCCAGCGTCGCCGCCGTGTCCGTCACCTCGTGGTGGACCCGGGGTTCGAAGCCCGCCCGGCGGCAGGCCGTGCGGATCGCCCTGCCGTAGTACGTGGACGGGGACGGCAGGATCCAGGGGAGCGGCTCTGTCTCGGTGAGGGGGAGGGGCGCGGGCGGGCGGTCGGCGTACGTGCCCGGTGGCAGCGCGAGCGCGAAGCGTTCCGTGCGCAGGTGGCGTACGCGCAGGCCCGGATCACGGGGGAGCGGTACGTCCGGGTAGTCCAGGCCGAGCGCCAGGTCCACCGTCCCCGACGCCACCGCGTCGTACACGTCGTCCACCTCCATGTCCCTGCTGCGCACCTCCAGGCCGGGGTGCGCCTCGCGGGCCCGGCGCAGCGCCTCGGGCAGGATGTCCGCCGCCGCCGTCGCGAACAGCGCGACCCGGAGGATCCCGGTGATCTCGGTGCGGGTGCGCTCCACGGCCGCCATCGCCTCCGCCTCCGCGGCCAGGATCCGTTCGGCGTGCTCGGCGAGCGTGCGGCCCGCCTCGGTCAGCTCCACCCTGCGGCCCGCCCGGCGCAGCAGATCGCGGCCCGTGGCCCGCTCAAGGGCCGCGATCTGCTGGGACACGCCGCCCGGCGTGTAGCCGAGCGCCGCGGCCACCGCAGTGATCGTTCCTCTTCTGCCCAGTTCCACCAGGGAGCGCAGTTGGGCGCTGGTCCAGTTCACATCGCGCGCCTTTCGTCTCCTGGCTTCTCCGGTGCTTCGTCCGGTGTTTGGTCCGGTGTTCCTCCGGCGCGTTCCTATAGCAGTGCTCAACGGTCACGCGCAGGATCTGTTCATGGACGTCAATGGTCGCGCTGCTGCACGATGTTGGGTAGATCGTTCCAGCGCTTGGATCGTCGGTCGGCAGTTCGCGTCGAGCCCCTGTTGGGTCGAGCCCCTGTTGAGTGGAAGGGATCGCACCTTGACCTCTACGAACTCCACGACCTCCATGTCGGCCGCACCGTCCGACACCCCCTCCCTCGTCATCGTCGGCGGCGGCGTCATGGGCGTCTCCATCGCCTTCCACCTCGCCGAGGCCGGGGTCAGGGACATCGTCGTCGTCGAGCGCGGCACGCTCGGGTGCGGCAGTTCGGGCAAGCCGATCGGCGGGGTGCGGGCGCAGTTCTCCGACCCGGTCAACATCGAGCTGGGGCTGCGCGGCCTGCGGGCGTACGGGGACTTCGGGCGCAGGCCCGGTGGCGACATCCGGTTGGAGCGGGCCGGGTATCTGTTCCTGCTGAGCGACTACGCGGACCTCGCGGCCTTCGAGGAGAGCGTCGCCACGCAGAACGCCCTGGGGGTGCCCAGCCGCGTCATCAGCCCGCGGCGGGCGCGTGAGCTGTGTCCGTACGTACGCGACGAGGGCCTCGTCGGCGCCGTGTACTCGCCGGACGACGGCCACGCCCGCCCCGGCCTCGTCATCCAGGGCTACGCCCGCGCCGCCGCCCGCGCCGGGGTCCGGTTCCGCACGGGCACCACGGTCACCGGCGTGGACCTCGACGACGACGGCGGGCGCGTCACTGCCGTCCGCACCGACCGGGGCGTCATCCCCTGCTCCACCCTCGTGTGTGCCGCCG
The DNA here is from genome assembly GCF_055591765.1 of Streptomyces sp. NPDC041205. Taxonomy (NCBI): domain Bacteria; kingdom Bacillati; phylum Actinomycetota; class Actinomycetes; order Kitasatosporales; family Streptomycetaceae; genus Streptomyces; species Streptomyces sp. NPDC041205. Next base: position 331,400 of record NZ_JBVIZH010000005.1, read on the forward strand.
GAGCCTGGTCCGCCGGGGTCGGCGACGCGGCCGGGGTGCGGCTGCCCGTACGGCCCGTGCGGCGGCAGATCGCCCTCACCCGGCCGCTGGACCCGCCCGCCCCGCGCATCCCCTTCACCATCGACTTCTCCTCGACCGCCTACTTCCACAACAGCGACGACGGGCTGCTCATCGGGCTCGCCGACCCCGACCAGGAGGAGGGCTTCGACACCACCTGGACCGAGGACTGGGTCGAGCTGTTCCGGGACGTGGCCAGGCGGCGCGCCCCCGCCCTCGCGGACCTGGAGATCGCCGACGGGTGGGCCGGTCTCTACGAGGTCACACCCGACCGGAACGCCCTGATCGGACGGGACCAGCGCGTCTCCAACTTCCTTTACGCCACCGGGTTTTCCGGCCACGGGTTCCTTCAGGCCCCGGCCGTGGGAGAGGTTGTACGGGATCTGTACCTCGGGCGGCGACCGGTCGTCGACGTCACCCCGCTCGGCGCCGACCGCTTCCGGGAGGGCGGCGGGGCCACCGGCGGGCGGCCCGAGGCCCACGTCGTGTGACGAGCGGGAACTGTCGGACAGGGAGGCAAGTTGATGGATCATCAGGCAGCGCGCGAGGTGTCCGGAGCCATCCCCGAAGGGGCCGCCCGGCTCACCCCATGGCAGCTCCGCGCCGCCTTCGCCGCCCGCCTCTCCACGATGTACGGGCGCGAGGTCCCCGCGTACGCCACCCTCGTCGACGTCTCGCGCGAGGTGAACGAGGACGTGCTGCGCGAGCGGGGCGCGGACGCCGAGCGGCTCGGGGCGATCGGGCGGGTGACCGCCGAGCGGCACGGGGCCATCCGGGTCGGGACGCCCGCCGAGCTGGCGCAGGTCGGCCGGGTCTTCGGCGCCCTGGGGATGCGGCCCGTCGGGTTCTACGACCTGCGCGAGGCCGCCGCGAGCGCCGTGCCCGTCGTGTCCACCGCCTTCCGCCCGGTCGAGGGCGACGAGCTGGCCCGCAACCCCTTCCGCGTCTTCACCTCGCTGCTCACCCCGGCCGACCCCCGCTTCTTCGACGCCGACCTGCGGGACCGGCTCGAACGGTTCCTGGGGGAGCGGGAGTTGTTCCCCGCCGAGCTGCTCGCCCTCGCCGACCGGGCCGAGGCGGAGCAGGGGCTGCCGGGCGGCGACGCCGAGCGGTTTCTGCAACTCGCCGTAGGCGCCTTCGAGTTGTCGCCCGAGCCGGTCGACCGGGCGTGGTACGAGACGCTGGAGCGGGTGTCCGCCGTCGCCGCCGACATCGGGGGTGTGCGGAGCACCCACATCAATCATCTGACGCCTCGGGTCCTCGACATCGACGAGCTGTACCGGCGCATGACCGACCGGGGCGTCCGGATGATCGACGCCATCCAGGGGCCGCCGAAGTGGGAAGGACCGGACGTGCTGCTTCGCCAGACCTCCTTCCGGGCCCTGGACGAGCCGCGCGCCATGCGGCAGCCGGACGGGAGCGTGGCCCCGGGGGCGCTGCGGGTGCGGTTCGGGGAGGTCGAGGCGCGGGGGATCGCGCTCAGCCGCAGCGGGCGGGCGCTGTACGACGAGCTGCTGGCGCGGCTCGACGCGGAAGGGGCGGCCGGGGTGCACGAAGGCGCCGCCCCGACCCGCGCCGACCGCGCCCGCGCCCTCTGGCCCGACCACTTCCCCCGCACCGAGCACGCCCTCGCCGAACGCGGCCTCGCCCACTTCACGTACCACGTCGTCGCCGACCGGCCCCGCGACGGCCGCACCCCGCCCGCCGACCTGCCCGCTCTGCTCCGCGAGGGCTGGGTGCGCGCCGACCCGATCGTCTACGAGGACTTCCTGCCCCGGTCGGCCGCCGGGATCTTCCAGTCCAACCTGGACGGCTCCGGCACCCGCAAGGACGGCGAGGAGGGTGCCGCGTACGACAGCGACTGGCTGTCCGGCGCCGTCGGCCGCGACGTACTCGATCCGTTCGCCCTGTACGAGGGGCAGCAGGAACGGTCCCTCGGGCGGGTGGCGGAGGAGCTGGGGATCGGGCCGGTGGAGGTGCCGCCACCCGCCTGAGCCCGGACTCGAGCCCTGCCCTGACCCCGGCCCCTGACCTGTGCGTCGCCCAGCGCGTCCGCCCACCCCAAGGCCCCCGGCCCGCACCCCCACTCCAAGGCCCCCGGCCCGCACTCACCCCGACCAAGGAGACCCATGCCCCGCACCCTCCCCACCACCGACGACCTCCGCGCCCGCGCCCGCGCCGCCCTCGACCGCGTCGGCGTCACGCTCGACGAAGGCGTGGGCGGCGGCGGAACCGAGCGCGAGGTCTGTCACGCGCGGACGCCCCTGACCGGCGAGCGCCTGTTCCCCGTGTCCGCCGCGACCCCCGCCGACGTCGAGCAGGCCGTGGCCGACGCGCACGCGGCCTTTCTGACCTGGCGCTCCACGCCCGCCCCGCGCCGGGGCGAACTGGTGCGCCGCCTCGGCGAGTTGCTGCGCGAGCACCAGGGCGACCTCGCCGACCTCGTCACCGTCGAAGCGGGCAAGATCCGCTCCGAGGCGCTCGGCGAGGTCCAGGAGATGATCGACATCTGCGACTTCGCGGTCGGCCTCTCCCGGCAGCTGTACGGGCGGACCATCGCCTCGGAGCGGCCCGGACACCGGCTCACCGAGACCTGGCACCCGCTGGGCGTCGTCGGTGTCGTCTCCGCGTTCAACTTCCCCTGCGCCGTGTGGTCCTGGAACACCGCCGTGGCCCTGGCCTGCGGCGACACCGTCGTCTGGAAGCCGTCCGAGCTGACCCCGCTGATCTCGCTGGCCTGCGCGCGGCTCCTCGACCGGGCCGCCGAGGACGTCGGCGCCCCCGACGGCGTGCACCGGCTCGTCATCGGCGACCGGGCCGTCGGCGAGCGGCTCGTCGACGACTCCCGGGTCGCGCTCGTCAGCGCCACCGGGTCCACCCGCATGGGGCGCGAGGTGGGGCCGCGCGTCGCCGCCCGGTTCGGCCGGACGCTGCTCGAACTCGGCGGCAACAACGCCGCCGTCGTCGCGCCCTCCGCCGACCTGGACCTCGCCGTGCAGGGCATCGTGTTCGCGGCGGCGGGCACGGCCGGGCAGCGGTGCACCACGCTGCGCCGCCTCATCGTGCACCGCGACATCACCGACACCCTCGTGGCCCGGCTCACCGCCGCCTACGCCAAGCTGCCCGTCGGCGACCCCTTCGACGAGGCCACCCTCGTCGGGCCGCTGATCTCCACCGCCGCGCTCGACCGCATGCAGGAGGCCGTGGCCCGCGCCCAGGCCGAGGGCGGCAAGGTGCTCGCGGGCGGCGGCCGGCGGTTCGCGGACATCGCGCCCGACGCCGCGTACGTCGAGCCGGTGATCGTCCGCGTCGGCGCGCAGACCGGGGTCGTACGGGAGGAGACCTTCGCGCCCGTCCTGTACGTCATGACGTACGAGACCCTCGAAGAGGCCATCGCCCTGCACAACGACGTGCCGCAGGGCCTGTCCTCCAGCATCTTCACCCGCGACCAGGCCGAGGCCGAGCTGTTCCTGTCCGCCGAGGGGTCCGACTGCGGCATCGCCAACGTCAACATCGGCACGAGCGGGGCGGAGATCGGCGGGGCGTTCGGCGGGGAGAAGGAGACCGGCGGCGGGCGGGAGTCCGGGTCCGACGCGTGGCGGGCGTACATGCGGTCCGCGACGAACACCGTCAACTACTCGGGGAGGCTGGCGCTGGCGCAGAACGTCAGCTTCCTGTGAGGTCCTCCACGGTGACGTAATGCCCTGGATGTTCCTTACGCGGTGTACCGTCGCCCGGACACGACCCCCGTCCGGGCGCGGCCCGTCAGGTCCCGCGTGTACGTGATTCCGGGGCGGCCGTCGAGTTCGATCTCGCCCGCGGGGACGAAGCCGCAGCGGGCGAGTACCGCCTCGGAGCCGGGGTTGTCGTGGGTCGTCGAGGCGCGCAGGGACGTCAGGCCGTACTCGGTGGCCGCGAGGGCGCAGACCTTCTCCACGGCGGACGTGGCGAGTCCCTGGCGGGCGGCCTTCTCGGCGATGCGGTAGCCGAGTTCGGCCGAGCCGTCCGCCACGTCCACGAGGTTGACCCGCCCGAAGATCTCGCCATCGCCGCCCACGAGGACGTGGAAGTGGCAGGCCCCGGCCTCCTGCTCGGCCAGGAGCGCCGCGTGCCGCGCGTCGAACTCGGCGAAGTAGGCGTCGCCGCGGTCCGGTACCGACGCGGCGAAGTACGCGCGGTTCTCCCGTTCGAAGGCGAGCAGGGCCGGGGCGTGGTCGGGGCGCAGGCGCTGGAGTTCGGGCATGGGAGAACGGTACGGCGGGGCGGGGCCGGAACGGCAGGACGATCGGCCTGAGTTGTCGAGTCTCTTGCGGTGATGGGGGGTTGTGGGGGGCTTTGTCCCTCGTGGGCCACTGGTGTGGGCTGGATCTGCGGGGACCGGCTGGTTCCGGTCCGTGCGGACGGGCCTAGTCCCGTGGCTCCAGGTGGAACCTGAACGCCGCCGTCCCGGGGTCCAGCGCCGTCACGCCGCCGTCGACCGTGAGGCTCGCGCCGTTCACGTAGGACGAGGCGGGGGACAGCAGCCAGGCGATGGCCTCGGCCACCTCCTCGGGGCGGCCGGGGCGGGCGGCGGGGGTGAGCCGGGTGGCCTCGTCGTAGGCCGCGTCGACCGCCTCGGGCCCGTCCCCGAGTCCCGCGTCCTGGGCGAACCGTCCCATCCGCCAGTCCGCCATCTCCGTACGCACCCAGCTCGGGCAGACCGAGTTCGCCCGCAGGCCGCGCGCCCCGTAGTCGACGGCCAGGGAGCGGGTGAGTTGGAGGAGGGCGGCCTTGGAGGTGGCGTACGCGGCGTTGCCCACGCCGTTGCGCAGCGCGGCGACGGACGCCACCGCGACGACGGAGCCGCGGGCTTCCAGGAGGTGCGGGAGTGCGGCACGCAGGAGGAGGAAGGGGCCCGTGAGGTTGGTGTTCATGACGGTGGCCCAGTCCTCGGGGCCGATGTCGCCGACGGCTCCGGGGCGGCCGGTGCCCGCGTTCAGGACGAGGCCGTCGAGGCGGCCGTACGTCCGCGTGGTGAACTCGACGAGTTCCGCGACCGCGTCGGGGTCGGCGGCGTCGGAGGGGTGGGCGAGGGCGCCGGTCTCCTCGGCGATCCGGCGCAGCGGCTCGGGGCGGCGGCCGGAGACGACCACGCGGTGTCCGGCGGAGCGCAACTGGCGGGCGGTGGCGGCCCCGATGCCCGTACCTCCGCCGGTGACGATGACAACTCGGCTGTCCGTCATGGGTGTTCGGCCCTCCACGTCCCTCAGGTGCTCGTCGGGGCGTCGGCGGGCCCCGGCAGCCAGGGTCGCACGCGGCGTTCTGGGACCGCGTGCGACCCTCCCGCCGCCCGCGCCCACCCCCGCCCGGCTGCCCGTGGGGGGCGCAGTCGGGCGGGGCGGTCAGCTGTGGGACGGGCCGTCCGTGCGCCGGCCGACGCGCTCAGGGGCATCGGCCGACGCGGTTCGTGGGGGTGTTCTCCAGCCTGCGGGGCCGCTTGCGCGTCCCTCACGAGTACTGACCGTACTGGATCACGCACATAGCGTCACCAGGCGTGCGGAGGCTCAAGATCCCCAGCGGATTGCGCCGTGAGCGCCGTCGGTGTGCTACGGTGCGGACAGCACGTGTGTACGCCCCCTCTGGGCGCCGGTGCTTCTCTTCCCCGTTCGGGGTGCAGCTTGTTCTCGGGTGTCAGTGCTTCACGACTGTTCTCGGGTGTCCGTGCCTGACGGCGCACCTCCACCCATCTCCACTCGGCACCCCCTGCTCGATCCCGTCGGCTCCACGCCGTACCGGGTTCTCGTTCCGCTTCACGGCTCGCTCGTGGTCCGCGTTCCGTCGGCCGCGCTCCCGCCGATCCGCCCGTCGTACCAGGCGTGAACTCTCCGCCGCGCGGGCCCCCTCATTCGCATGTCCGCGAAAGGACCCACACTCATGACCAGCCAGATCCTCCACAGCGGTGTCCTGGACATCGCCCCCACCGCCGCTGACCGCAACGGCACCGACCGCAACGGCACCGGCCGCGGCAACGCAGGCCGCGGCGCCCCCAACGGGCACCTGCGCGCCGCCGGTTGCCTCCCCGGCCCGGACGACGTGCTCGTCCCGGCCGCCCTCATCCGCCGCATCGGCCTGCGCGCCGGCGACTTCGTCGAGGGCACCTGCGGCGAGAAGCCGCGCGTGCTCACCGACGTCGCCCGCGTGAACGGCCGCGCGCCCCAAGCGCCCGGCGCCCGACCCGAGTTCGCCGACCTCACCCCGTTGCACCCGCGCGAGCGGCTGCGCCTGGAGCTGCCCGGCGGCCCCGACAGCGTCGGCGGCACCCGCGGCTCCGTCGCGACCCGCGTCGTCGACCTCGTCGCGCCCGTCGGCAAGGGCCAGCGCGGCCTGATCGTCGCGCCGCCGCGCACCGGCAAGACCGTCCTGCTCCAGCAGCTCGCCGCCGCCGTCGCCGAGAACCACCCCGAGTGCCACCTCATGGTCGTCCTCCTCGACGAACGCCCCGAGGAAGTCACCGAGATGCGGCGCTCCGTACGCGGCGAAGTGCTCGCGTCCACCTTCGACAAGGCCCCGAAAACCCACATCGCCCTCGCCGAACTCGCCGTCGAACGCGCCAAGCGGCTCGTCGAGGAGGGCCGCGACGTCGTGATGCTCTTCGACTCCCTGACCCGGCTGTGCCGCGCCTACAACAACTCCGCCGCGTCCGGCGGCCGCACCCTCAGCGGCGGCGTCGACGCGGGCTCCGTCCAGGGCCCCAAGCGCCTCTTCGGCGCCGCCCGCCTCGCCGAGGAAGGCGGCTCCCTGACCATCCTCGCCACCGCCCTCGTCGAAACCGGCTCCCGCGCGGACGACTACTACTTCGAGGAACTCAAGTCCACGGGCAACATGGAACTGCGCCTCGACCGCAGGCTCGCCGACCGCCGCGTCTTCCCGGCCGTCGACGTCACGCCGTCCGGCACGCGCCGCGAGGAACTCCTCGTCCCGGCCACGGAGTTGACCGCCCTGCGCGGACTGCGCCGCGCCCTCCGCGCCCGCGACGACAGCGGCCTCGAAGCCCTCCTCGAACACATCCGGCGAACGCCCAGCAACGCGGCTTTCCTGCGGCAGGTGCGGGAGACGGTGCCGGGGGCCGTGGCGGCGTGAGGCCCGCGGGGGGCGGCCTGGTCACAGCTTCGAGAACCTGCCCCTCCAGGACCAGCCCATGTCGAGCACCGTGTGTGGCGTCCGCCGAGTTGCCCCAGTGATGGCTCTCTCAGCGGTCGCCGCGCGTGATGTGCACCCGATAGTTCCCCTCCAGATCCGCCCCCGCGACGGTCACCCGCACCCCCGCGTCCCGGTCCCGGAACGTTTCGCCGGGGATGTACGGCGCGTCCGAGAGTTCGGCGTGGACGTTGGGGCTGCGGGTGCAGCCGCCGCTGTCGCGGGTGGAGTCGGAGACGGTGACCGGGCCGCGGCCGGTGTCGACGTCGGCGTCGACGCGGTAGATGAGGACGCCGGGGCGGCAGACGGCCTCGTCGTTGCCCGCGCGGGTGCGGACCTCCACGGCGTAGCCGGTCTTCTTGGTGAGGGGGATGAAGGCGAGCTTCGTGCCGCCGTTCCCGGCCAGGGGGCTGAGCAGGTGTTCCGTGGTGCCGGGGGAGGCGGCGCAGTTCACCTGGGTGTCGTCGAGCCAGCCCAGCTTCCACTTGTGCCAGGCCAGGAGGTCGTTGTTGGCGCCCCAGTCCTCGCTCATGATGTCCCAGTGGCCGACCGCGCCCCCGCCGTCCTGCGTGTAGAGGTCGGGCAGGCCGAAGACGTGGCCGTTCTCGTGCGGGAGCACGCGGTAGCCGGTCTGGTCGTAGCTGCCGGAGCCGTCGTCCTGGCGGCTGTAGACGAAGGACGCGTTGGAGACCGGCACGCCGTCGGCGACGGGCGCCTCGTGGTTGCCCGCGAACGTCACCGACAGGACGGTGTCGAGGGCGGAGGGGCCCGCGTTCGGGGTGACGAGGATGTTCACCAGGTCGTACTGCGAGAAGTCCACGTCCGGGTCGGCCGCGGCCACGATGTCGTCGACCAGTTCCCGGTAGCCGGGGTCGAAGGGGGCGCCGCGCTCTATCCCGTACTTCTTGAAGGGCTTCGGCATCCGCAGCCAGTCCTGGACGGGGGCCTCCGCGCGGTAGTCCACGCGGCCGTAGGAGCTGGTGCGGAACCAGTCCGTGGTCTGCGGGAAGAACTCCCCGAGCCGGTCGAGCGCGGAGCCCTCGCCGGGGGCGTCGGAGAAGTCGATCATCAGGTTCAGGGCGCGCACCGTGCCGGTGGAGCGGGCGTAGCCGGGGCCCGTGGGGATGCCCTCCGGCATCTGCACCCCGAGGTCCCCGCTGATCATGCACGGGCCGAGGGCGGTCGGCCGCGCCTGCGCCGTGGACCCCGCGGCCGAGGGCGTCTCCGCCATCAGCCGTCCGGTGCTCGCCGACGCGGTGACCGCGAGGGCGAGGGCCGTGAGCCCGGCGAGGGCCGCCGTGCGCGGCGGGACCCACCGGGCCGCCCTGGCCGACCGGGTGCGCGGGCGAGGGCGGGTTATCGGCTTCGGGGTCGGCTGCTGCATGCGTGGGCCCTCCACTCCGCGGCAGCCGCCGGTCCTGGCTGCACCCTGTTCGCTCACCCTGTGCCGGGGTGTGCGCGGGCGCTCGCTGAGCGCGACCGATCGTGGGTTTCTGCCGGTGGGAGGGGGTGCGTGGGGCGACCGCGGCGGGGGTTTGGGCCATTGGGGGGGGGCGCGGGTGGGGGTGCGGGCGGTGGCGGGGGTGAGTGGGGCGCGCCAGATCAGGAAAGGTGTGGCGCAGGTCACATGAAAGGTGGGAAATAACCGGGGATCGTCTCCCCGTTTAGACCGGTGTCCGCGCGAAACGGGGATCCACTCCCCGGATCGCACACCTCAGTTCTCCCACCGGGAAAATCGTTGGACCCGCCACCGCGGGCCCTGCGAACCTGAGGCCTTTGACCGCTTCGAGGAGTGTTCGCCGTGGAAACCGCCACCGTCGCGCAGCGCCGCGTATCCCGTCCGCGGGCCGACGCCCTGCGCAACCGGGAGCGGATCGTCACCGCCGCCCGCGAGATGTTCGTCGAACAGGGCCCCGACGTGCCCCTCGACGAGATCGCGCGCCGCGCCGGCGTCGGCAACGCCACGGTCTACCGTCACTTCCCCGACCGCGGCGAACTCGTGCACCACGTCGTCCTGTCGGTCACCGACCACGTCACGGCCCAGGCCGACGACGCCATCGCGGCCGCCGAGGCCGACCCCGGGGCCGCCTTCGAGGCGCTGCGGGCCTTCGTCCACGCCGCGGTGGACGAGCGCATCGGCGCCCTCTGCCCGATCCTGTCCGAGGCCATCGACCCCGACCACCCCGATCTGCACGCCGCCCGCATCCGGCTCGAAGACGCCGTCGAAGGGCTGATGGCGCGGGCCCGCGCCGTCGGGCAGCTGCGTACCGACATCGCCGTCGGAGATCTGATGGTCGCCCTCTCCCAACTGACCAGGCCGCTGCCCGGCGCCGGCTGCCTGGTGGACTTCGACCAGTTCGTCCACCGCCATCTGCAGCTGTTCCTGGACGGCCTGATGGCGCCGGCGCGCTCCGAACTCCCGGGGCACGCCGCGACGTTGGAGGAGCTGCGTCGCGATCTCGACACGTCGCGGCCGCGGCAGCCGCGAGACAGCGAGGAGGGCCTGGGTCAAAAGTAGGACCCGACCTCACGACCAGGGGCCCATGCGCTCGCACGCCCGTCAGGTGTCTCGTTTACCCCGTACTCACCTCTTTGTCTTCCTAGGTGGACCCACCCATGTCTCAATCACCCGTCACCCCACCCGCTCCCGACCCGATGCGCTGGAAAGCGCTCGTCTTCATCGCCCTGGCGCAGCTGATGGTCGTCCTGGACGCGACCATCGTGAACATCGCGCTGCCGTCCGCCCAGGAAGACCTCGGCATATCCGAGGGCAACAAGCAGTGGGTCATCACCGCTTACGCCCTCGCCTTCGGCGGTCTGCTCCTGTTCGGCGGCCGCATCGCCGACCTGTGGGGCCGTAAGCGCACCTTCGTCACCGGCCTCATCGGCTTCGCCGCGGCCTCCGCCCTCGGCGGCGCCGCGACCGGCGAGGCGATGATGCTCGGCGCCCGCGCGCTCCAGGGTGTGTTCGGCGCGCTGCTCGCGCCCGCCGCCCTCTCGCTGCTCGCGGTGATGTTCACCGAGGCCAAGGAGCGCGCCAAGGCGTTCGGCATCTACGGTGCGATCGCCGGTGGCGGTGGCGCCGTCGGCCTGATCCTCGGCGGCTTCCTCACCGAGTACCTGAACTGGCGCTGGACGTTCTTCGTGAACATCCCGTTCGCGATCATCGCCGCCGCCGGTGCGTACTTCGTGATCCGTGAGCCCTCCGAGGGCCGCAACCGCTCGCCGCTCGACATCCCCGGCGTGGTCCTTTCCACCCTCGGTCTGGTCGCGCTGGTCTACGGCTTCACCCGCGCCGAGTCCGACGGCTGGTCCGACGCCGTGACCGTGACGATGTTCGTCGCCTCCGTCGTGCTGCTCGCCGCCTTCGTCGTCACCGAGGCGAAGGTCAAGTCGCCGCTGCTTCCGCTGCGCGTCCTGACCGAGCGCAACCGCGGCGGCGTCTACCTCTCGCTCGGCCTCGCGATCATCGCGATGTTCGGCCTGTTCCTGTTCCTCACGTACTACCTGCAGATCGTCCAGGGCTACTCGCCGGTCAAGACCGGCTTCGCGTTCCTGCCGATGATCTTCGGCATGATCGTGGGTTCGACGCAGATCGGCACCCGTCTGATGACCCGCGTCGCGCCGCGCCTGCTGATGGCTCCGGGCTTCCTGCTCGCCGCGGTCGGCATGCTGCTCCTGACGCAGCTGGAGGTCGACACCTCGTACGCCGGTCTGATCCTGCCCGCGCAGCTGATGCTGGGTCTCGGCATGGGTACGGCGTTCATGCCCGCCATGTCCCTCGCCACGCACGGTGTCGAGCCGCGTGACGCCGGTGTCGCCTCCGCGATGGTCAACACCTCGCAGCAGGTCGGCGGCGCCATCGGCACGGCCCTGCTGAACACCATCGCGGCCTCCGCGACCACCGCGTACCTCACCGACCACGCGGCCTCCGCCACCACCCCGGCGGCGCAGAAGCTGCTCGCGGCCCAGTCGATGGTGGAGGGCTACACGTCCGCCATCTGGTGGGCGGTCGGCATCCTCGTGGCGGCGTCGGCGATCGCCTTCGTCCTGGTCAACACCGGCGCCGACGACGGCTCCGCGGCGGCCTCCGGCGACGGCGAGGGCGTCGAGGACGCGGTGAAGATCCCGGTCGTGGCGCACTGACGCCCCGTACGACCCGCGTGACACGGCGGGCCGGACCTGCCCGGCGCTCCTAGCGGAGCCAGGGCAGGTCCGCCCCCACGTCCTTGGGCTGAAGTCCCTCGGCGACGATCCTCATGATCTCGCCGAGGGACTTCTGCTGTTGGGGGCTCAGCCGGTCGAAGAGGGCCTGGCGCACCGCGTGCACATGCCCCGGCGCGGTCTGGCGCAGCACCTCGAACCCCTCGTCCGTGAGGATCGCGAACTGCCCGCGCTTGTCCGTCGCGCAGTCCTCGCGCCGCACCCAGCCGCTCTTCTCCAGGCGCGCCACCGCGTGCGAGAGCCGGGACCGGGTGATCTTCGAGCTCTTCGCCAGCTCGGTCATGCGCAGCCGTCGCCGGGGCGCGGCGGACAACTGCACCAGCAGGCCGTAGTAGACGTGCGGCATGCCCGCGTCGCGCTGGAGCTGCCGGTCGAGGAAGTCCTCCAGGAGCGTGGAGGCGTGCACATACGCCAGCCAGGTGCGCTGCTCCTCGTCATCGAGCCAGCGCGGCCCGGTGGCGTCCGCGGCGTCTGCGGCATCTGCGGTCGCGGTGGATGGCGTGTCCATGTATCCCACTGTACGAGGCCTATCTGTGTCCCCCGGAGTGGCGCCCTCTGGGCTCACGGAGTCGCGCCCTCCCGGCCTCGGAGCGGTGCCTCCGTGTCCCCCCCCGGGCGGTGCCTCCGTGTTCCCCCGGGCGGCGCCCTCCGGGTGCCCCGGGGCGGGGCGCGTCGACTCGTTCAGAGCGCGGGCGGGTTGAGCTCCACGCCCCGCAGCGCGGCGGCCCGCGCCAGACGGTCGCCCACGTCCAGGGCGGTGTCCGCGAACTTGATCGTGTGGTCGTCGCCGTGCGCGGCGGCCCGCGCGAAGACCTCGTCGAAGGTGCTGCGGCCCGCTTCCGCGTCGGCTTCCCGGTACGTCTCCGGGGTGGCCGGCGAGTACGCCGCGGTCACCGCCGCGCTCGCCGCCCAGGCCGCGTCCAGGGAGGCGGGCCACAGCTCGCGGGGGAGCGCGGGCAGGGCGCGCAGGACGGCGTTGGGGGCGGTCGCGGCGTGCACCAGCATGATCGGCTCGCCGTGGCCGTGGGAGGCGAAGCGGTGGACGGCGGCGGTGACGAGGTCGGTGAGGCGGGCGCGGGCGGATTCGGGGTCGGGGGTTCTTCCCGAGGCGGGGCCTCCCGAGGCGGGGCTCGCGCCCGCGCCGCCCGTGCTCGCGGGCCACACCGGGACCGTCGTGAGCTGGGCGAAGCGGTCCGGGAGGCTGCCGTCCCGCACGGGGACGGGCTCCACCGCGGCGAGCGCGGCCGCCGCCCCGGCCGACGGCGGCAGGGCGACGGGCGTGCGCGGGGGCAGCGGGGTGTGCCGGGCGGCCCAGTAGCCGAGGCCGTGGGCCAGCTCGGCGACGCGGGGCGCGGTCTCGCCGCCGGGGCCGAGGAGGGTGCGCACGGCGTGGCCGACGCGGATCACCGGGTGCGTGGAGCCGCCCGCGATGCCCGGCAGGAGCACCGGCCACCAGGCGGCGAGCACCTCGCGCCAGGGCCGCTCGGCGAGGGCGCGCTCGAAGTGGCCGATCCAGTCGGCGGCGCGCCGCGGGTCGCCCAGGGCCGCGCGCCAGTTGGCGCCGGTGACCCGGGTGTCGAGCGCGGGCATGTCCTCCAGCTTGGCGCGGTAGTAGTCGAGCCAGCGGTGCACGGAGCGGCCCTGCCCGCCTCGTACCAGGGCCTCGACGGCCATCGGTCCGTGGTTGGTGAGCCGCCCGAGGCGCTCGGGGCCGGAGGCGTGCAGGCGCTGCAGGGCCTCGTCGAGGATGCCGCTGTCGCCGATCGCGCCGGGGCCGTCGATCCTGCCGGTGCGGCTGATTCCGCTGGTGTCGGTCATGGCCGCACGCTAGGGCTCCTCCGTGAGTGGCCGTAACGGTCTGGGGTACTAGTCCCCCTGGTCCGAGCGGCCTCTCGTGCCGGCTCGTGCGTGCCGGAGGTCACGTACCCGGGAATGCCGGATTTGTCCCGCTGGGCAACCATCAGGCGACGCGGGCCGTCTTCTGGGTGGGAGAGCGGTCGAAGGCGGCGCTCTTCCGGCGGGACCCCGGCAAGAAAGAGTCTGTGTCAAATGTGACGGCGGTCTCACGTACAGAGTGGTTGTGGGTGTCGGCGAGAGCTTCGAGATCGGTCTCGAATCCCGGTCTGACCTGCACCTCTGTACGTTCCGACGGCAATGGCCCACCCGCTGTGGCGGCACAGGGTACTGCATGATCACAAAAACGGGTGCGCGGCTTGGGAATTCTGTCCGGATTCCAGTCGTTGTTTCCATCGGATGCAGAGCACCTGGGAAGGTGTGCCGTCCACCACAGGCCCGGCCCCCGGGCCCGGACCATCAGGGCCACCGGTCCATGACGGACCGACCAGTGACAACCACGCAAGGGAGCACGCATGGCAACCCGTGCCGTCGCCCGTCGTAAGTCCGCCGCCACCGGCGGGACCGACGCGGCACGCAGTGTTCGCGCCGTAGGCGGCGAGATCGCCGACCGCGACCTGGTCGGCATGTACCTCGACGAGATCGCACGCACCCCCCTGCTCGACGCCGCCAAGGAGGTCGAGCTGTCCCAGATCATCGAGGCGGGCGTCTATGCCCGGCAGATACTGGACGGTGTGGTGGGCCGCGACGCCGACGGGATCGAGGCGTCCGCCGTGTCCGCCTCGCGCGAGGAGCTCGAAGCCCTCGTCGCCGACGGCGAGCGCGCCAAGGACGTCTTCATCCGGTCGAACCTCCGCCTGGTCGTGGCCGTCGCCCGCCGCTATCCGCGCAGCGGCCTGCCCCTGCTCGACCTGATCCAGGAGGGCAACGCGGGCCTGGTCCGCGCGGTGGAGAAGTTCGACTACGCCAAGGGCTTCAAGTTCTCCACGTACGCGACCTGGTGGATCCGCCAGGCCATCACCCGCTCCATAGCCGACCAGTCGCGCACCATCCGACTGCCCGTGCACCTGGTGGAGGAGCTGGGCCGGATCCGCCGCGTGCAGCGCGAGTTCAACCGCGAGAACGGCCGGGAGCCGGAGCCCGCGGAGATCGCCGCCGAGCTGGCGTCCACGCCCGAGCGCGTGGTCGACGTCCTCGACTGGGCCCGCGACCCCGTCTCGCTGAACATGTCGGTGGACGACGAGGGCGACACCCAGTTCGGCGACCTCCTGGAGGACACCTCCGCCGTCTCCCCCGAGCAGTCCGTCCTCACCCTGCTGCGCAGCGAGGAGCTGGACGACCTCATCGGCCGCCTCGACCAGCGCACGGCCTCCATCATCAAGATGAGGTACGGCATCGTGGACGGCCGGGAGCGCACGCTGACGGAGGTCGGCAAGGAGCACGGGCTCACGCGTGAGCGGATTCGGCAGATCGAGAAGCACGCGCTGCTGGAGCTGAAGAAGCTGGCGCGGGACACGGGCTTCGACGCGGCGGCCTGAGGCCGGCCGGGCTAGCAGGGGGGTTCGTCCCCCCTGGCCCCGGCCTGCGGCGGTGCGTCTTCCGGTGGTTCCGGTCACCCCTTATCGGCGCTCCGCGCCTCGTCCTCAAACGCCGGACGGGCTGGAATGGTCGCCCGCAGCCGCGATGCGTGCTGGGCCCGGGGCGGCGGTTGGCCGCGGCGCTGGGCTTTCGTCCGGCAGTAAACGGGTGGGCGGGTGGGAGAAAACCCCGCGCGGAGCGCGGGGCACCCCCCCCACCGGCGGAGAGCCGAACAACCCCCTACCCCACGCCGGAGGCGGCCCGGACAAGGCGAGTGCCCAACTCCCGCACCCGCACGACCAGTTCCTCCGGCCCGTGCACGGTGAAGTCGCTCTCGACCCAGATGAGCCGCGCCGCCACCCACTCCACGGGCTCGGTCACCGTCGCCCGCAGGCGGCAGCGGTCGGTGCCGACGGCGACCAACTCGCCCAGGGAGGTGGGCAGCCGCCCGCGCACCCGGTCCGGCGGGGCGTGGAACTCCACATCCACCTCGTACGCCGTCCTCTCCTGCGGCCGCGCGAGGACACTGCGCCGCACATAGGCGTCCGCGCTCCCGCCCGGCAGCATCCGCTCGGTGAACCGCACCCCCGTGGCGAACGGCTCCGACACCCGGTCCACCCGGAACGTCCGCCAGTCCTGCCGCTCCAGGTCGTACGCGACCAGGTACCAGCGCCGTCCCGTCGACACGAGTCGATGCGGCTCCGTCAGGCGCCGCGACGGGGTCCCGTCCTTCGCCTCGTAAGCGAACCGCAACTGCTCGTGCGCGGCCGTCGCCGACGCCATCACCGTCAGCGTCTCCGGCGCGATCCGCACACCGTCCCCGGTGGCGAGCGACATCGTCGCGGCGCCGAGCGCGGACACCCGGTGCCGAAGTCGCGACGGCAGCACCTGCTCCAGCTTGGCGAGCGCCCGCACCGACGCCTCCTCGACGCCGTCCACGGCGTGCCCGGCCCCGGCCCGCAGCCCCACCGCGATGGCCACCGCCTCCTCGTCGTCGAGGACGAGCGGCGGCATCGCCTTCCCCGCGACCAGGCGATAGCCCCCGCTCGCGCCGTGCGTGGCCTGCACCGGATACCCCAGCTCCCGCAGCCGGTCGACGTCCCGCCGCACCGTGCGCCGGCTGACGCTGAGGCGGTCGGCCAGCTCACCGCCCGGCCACTCGCGCGGGGTCTGCAACAAGGAGAGGAGCTGGAGCAGCCGTGCCGGTGTGTCCGTACTCATGAGAGGCCTCCCGTACGCCGTGGTCCGAAATCCGTCCCGAACCTGATCCCAGGATCCCGTACATCTAGGACGTGACCTGACCTATATGGCCCCTAGCCTTACGGCATGACTTCTCCCAGCAGCACCTCCACGTCAGCGGGGCGCCAGCCCACGACAGCGGGGTCCCCGACGGACCGGCGCCGCTGGTTCGCCCTCGCGATCGTCATGACGGCCGCCTTCATGGACCTGGTCGACGTGACGATCGTGAACATCGCGATCCCGTCCATCCAGCGGGACGAGGGGGCCTCGTTCAGCCACATCCAGTGGATCACCGCGGGGTACGCGCTCGCGCTCGGCGCGGGCCTGATCACCGGCGGGCGGCTCGGCGACATCTACGGCCGCAAGAAGGTATTCCTCGTCGGCATCACCGGCTTCACCGTCGCCTCCGCGCTCTGCGGCTTCGCGGCCAACCCGGACATGCTGGTGGCGTCCCGGATCCTGCAGGGCGCGATGGCCGCGCTGATGGTGCCGCAGGTCCTCTCGATCGTGCACGCCACCTTCCCGGCGCACGAGCGCGGCAAGGTCTTCGGCCTGTTCGGCATGGTCGTCGGCCTCGGCGCGGTCTCAGGGCCGCTGCTCGGCGCGCTCCTGACGGAGTGGAACCTCTTCGGCCTCGAATGGCGCCCGATCTTCCTCATCAACCTCCCCGTCGGCATCGCGGGCCTGATCCTCGGCCGCAAGTTCATCGAGGAGTCCAAGGCCCCGAAGGCCCTCAAGCTGGACCTGGTCGGCGTCGTCCTGGTCACGGCGGGCGCGCTGATGCTGCTCTACCCGCTGACGCGCGGGCGTGAGCTGGACTGGCCGGTGTGGGGGTACGTGATGATGGCGGGCGCGCTCGTCGTCTTCGGCGCCCTCGTGGCGTACGAGAAGCACAAGGCCAAGAAGGACGGTTCGCCGCTCATCGAGCTGTCGTTGTTCAAGGTGAAGAGCTTCGCCGGTGGCATCGCCGTGCAGACCGTCTTCGGTGTCTCGCTCGGCATCTTCTTCCTGGTCTGGACGATGTACATGCAGGTCGGTCTCGGCTGGAGCGCGCTGCGCGCCGGTGTGACGGGCGTGCCGTTCTCCATCGCGGTGTCCGCCGCGGCCGGGCTCTCCGTGCAGGTGCTCGTGCCCCGCTTCGGCCGCAAGGTCCTGCAGGCCGGTGCGCTGACCATGGCCGCGGGTGTCCTCATCTACATCTGGGAGGCCGACCGGTACGGCGCCGGGATCGCGTCCTGGCAGATGGCGCTCCCACTGGTCGTCATGGGCCTCGGCATGGGCCTGATCGTGGCGCCCCTGACGGACGCGATCCTCTCCGAGGTGCCGCGTGAGCACGCCGGTTCGGCGTCCGGCCTCCTCAACACCGTCCAGCAGATGGGCAACGCGTTCGGCCTCGGTCTGGTGTCCGTCGTCTTCTACGGCGTCATCGACGAGAAGGTCACCCCGGACCGGATCCCGGCCGAGTTCATCAACGGCTTCGAGCACGCGCTGTGGTGGGTCGTGGCGGTCCTCGTCGCCATCTTCTTCCTGATGCTGACCCTCCCGAAGCGGCCCAAGCAGCACATCGAGGGCGCGGAGTCGTCCGACGACCCGACGGACACCCCGGTGTCGAAGACGCAGGAGCCCCGCGAGGCGGCGCTGACGCGCTGAGCCCACAGCTCCACACGGCGCAGGGCCCCGGCCACCGAAAGGTGTGCGGGGCCCTGCGCCGTGTGCGGGGACCTCGGTCCCACCCGCACCAGGACCAAAGCCCGAACATGCCCATTGCATGCCCGTTCATGTTTACTTCTAGAGGTCGGGGTCGTACTCTCCAAAAGAACCCACACAATCGGGCAAAAGCGGGAGGCCCCCAGCCATGTACGGCCCAGAGCGCCAGCAGGAGATCCTGCGCCTCGCCCGCGAGGGAGGCCGCGTCGACGTCCTCTCCCTCGCCGCCGAGTTCCAGGTCACCGCGGAGACCATCCGCCGCGATCTGAAGGCCCTGGACCGCGCGGGCCTGCTGCGCCGAGTGCACGGCGGCGCCATCCCGGCCGGCCGCCTGGACTTCGAACCCGACCTCGCGGAACGCGAGAGCACAGCCGCGGACGAGAAGGACCGCATCGCCCACGCGGCCCTCGCCGAACTCCCCGCCGAAGGCAGCGTCATCCTCGACGCGGGCTCCACGGTGGCCCGCCTGGCCGCCGCCCTCCCGCTGGAGGCGGAGCTGACGGCCGTCACGCACAGCCTCCCCACAGCGGCCCGCCTGGCCGACCACCCTGGCCTCCAGCTCCACCTGGTCGGCGGCCGCGTCAGGCACCGCACGCGGGCGGCCGTGGACGCCTGGTCCCTGCGCGCCTACGGCGAGATCCGCGCCGACGTCCTCTTCCTCGCCGCGAACGGCTTCTCCACCGCCCACGGCCTGACCACCCCCGACCTGGCCGAGGCCGCCGTGAAGCGCGCCGCCGTCGCCGCGGCCCGCCGCGTGGTCCTCCTCGCCGACTCCGGCAAGCACGGCCAGGAGCACTTCGCCCGCTTCGGCGACCTCACCGACGTGGACCTGCTCATCACGGACACGGGCCTGCCCGCGGCCGAGGCCGCCGCGATCGAGAAGGCGGGCACGGAGGTCGTACGCGCATGACGACCCACGAAGCAGCAGCTCACGAGGCCGTGGAACGCGAAGCGGCCGCCGCCGCAGCAGCAGCTCACGAGGCCGTGGAACGCGAAGCAGCCGCCACCGCAGCAGCAGAAGGCGCCGCAGCAGTAGAAAGCACCGCCCACATGATCCTCACCGTCACCCCCAACCCCTCCCTCGACCGCACCTACGAGGTCCCCGCCCTCGACCGCGGCGAGGTCATCCGCGCCACGGGCGAGCGCATGGACCCCGGCGGCAAGGGCGTGAACGTCTCCCGCGCCGTCGCCGCCGCGGGCGTCCGCACCCTCGCCGTCCTCCCGCTCGGCGGCGCCCCCGGCGCCCTCGTCGCCAGGCTCCTCGACGAGCAGGGCATCGAGGTCGCCCCCGTCGACGTAACCGGCCAGACCCGCTCGAACATCTCCGTCGCCGAACCGGACGGCACCCTCACGAAGATCAACGCGCCCGGCCCCGAACTCACCCCCGCCGAGCGCGAGTCGCTGCTCGCCACCATCGGGGAGAACTCGCCGGGCGCCGACTGGATCGCCTGCTGCGGCAGCCTCCCGCGCGGCCTCGCCCCCTCCTGGTACGCCGACCTGGTCGCCCGCTGCCACGCCGCCGGGGCCCGGATCGCCCTCGACACCTCGGGCCCCGCCCTCCTCGCCGCGCTCGCCGAACGCCCCGACGTCGTCAAGCCCAACGCCGAGGAACTCGCCGGAGCCGTCGGCCGCCCCCTCGCCACCGTCGGCGACGCCGTCAAGGCAGCCGAGGAACTGCGCGAACGCGGCGCCCGCGCGGTCCTCGCCAGCCTCGGCGCGGACGGCCAACTCCTCGTCGACGACTCCGGAACGTACTTCGGATCCGCCCACGTCGACGTCGTACGCAGCAACGTCGGCGCGGGCGACAGCACCCTGGCCGGCTTCCTGATCGCCGGCGGCACCGGTCCCCGCGCCCTCGCCTCCGCCGTGGCCCACGGCGCCGCCGCCGTCCAACTCCCCGGCAGCGCCATGCCCACCCCGTCCGACCTGTCCCCGGACACCGTCACGGTCACGTCCGAAGTCCCCCTGGACCGTGCCCTGACGGAGCCCGCCCCATAACCCCACCCCCTCACCCCCGTCCCCCGCCCTCATCCCCGCCCCCGAGGGATACGCGTGCGAAGGAGCCCGCGATGAGCAGCGAAATGATCACCGCGGACCTGGTCGACCTCGAACTCGACCGGTCCGCCGACACCAAGGAGGCGGCGGCGCGTGCCCTCGCCACCCGCATGGTGACCCTCGGCCGCGTGACCGACCTCGACGGCTTCCTCGCCGACGTGGCGGCCCGCGAGGCCCAGATGCCGACGGGCCTCGACGGCGGCATCGGCATCCCGCACTGCCGCAGCGCCCACGTCACGGAACCGACCCTGGCCTTCGGCCGCTCGACCACCGGCATCGACTTCGGCGCCCCCGACGGCCCGGCCGACCTCGTCTTCCTCATCGCGGCCCCCGCGGGCGCGGACGACGCCCACCTGACGATCTTGTCGTCCTTGGCCCGCCAGTTGATGAACGCGGAGTTCACGGACGCGTTGCGCGCGGTGGACGACGCGGAGTCGGCGGCAGCGCTGATCCGCGGTGACGAAGCCACTCCTGTCGGCGACACCGACGACGCCGTGCCCGCTGGGGCCAGCGACGCCGACGGCACCCCCGCGGCTTCCGCTACCGCTGCGGGTACAGCCCCCGGTTCCGCTGAGCTTGAGTCCAACGCAGACAAGACTGCCCCGACGTTCAGAATCGTGGCCGTCACCTCCTGCCCCACGGGCATCGCCCACACGTACATGGCAGCAGAGTCCCTGGAAAACGCGGCCCGCGCCGAGGGCGTAGACCTGACGGTGGAAACCCAGGGCTCCGCAGGCTTCACCCGCCTCACCGCAGAGACCGTCGAAGCCGCCGACGCAGTCGTGTTCGCCCACGACGTCCCCGTAAGGGACAAGGCCCGCTTCGCGGGCAAGCCCACCGTCGACGTAGGAGTGAAGGCGGCCATCAACCGCCCCGCCGAACTCATCGCGGAGGCACGGGAGAAGGCGGCCCGAGGCGAGGTCACGACCCCGGCGAGCCCGACCCCGGTCGACAACGCGGGAGACAGCGGCGACAGCTACGCCACCAAGCTCCGCAAGTGGCTGATGTCGGGCGTCAGCTACATGGTCCCCTTCGTGGCGGCCGGAGGCCTCCTCATAGCCCTGGGCTTCGCCATCGGCGGCTGGAAGATCGACAAGGCCCCGTCCGTGGCGGACCACTTCATCTGGACCGACCACACCAGCTGGGCGGCCCTCCTCTTCCAGATCGGCGGCCTCGCCTTCGCCTTCCTGGTCCCGGTCCTCGCGGGCTACATCGCGTACGGCATGGCCGACCGCCCGGGCCTGGTCCCCGGCTTCGTCGGCGGCTCGGTGGCCGTCACCATCGACGCGGGCTTCCTCGGCGGCCTGGCCGCGGGCCTGCTCGCGGGCGCGGTGGTCCTCGGTATCCAACGGGTCCGCATCCCACCCGTACTGCGCGGCATCATGCCGGTCGTGGTGATCCCACTGATCTCCGCGGCGGTCGTCGGCTTCCTGATGTTCCTCGTCGTCGGCAAGCCCATCGCCTCGCTGCAGAGCGCGTTGACGGACTGGCTGGAGGGCCTGAGCGGTGCCAACGCGATCATTCTCGGCGTCATCCTCGGCCTGATGATGTGCTTCGACCTCGGCGGCCCGCTCAACAAGGTCGCGTACGCCTTCGCGATCGGCGGCCTCACCCACCCGACGGACGGCTCCCTGAAGGTCATGGCCGCGGTGATGGCGGCGGGCATGGTCCCGCCCCTCGCGATGGCCCTCGCGACCACCGTACGGGGGCGGCTCTTCACCAGGACCGAGCGGGAGAACGGCAAGGCGGCCTGGTTCCTCGGCGCCTCCTTCATCACGGAGGGCGCGATTCCGTTCGCCGCCGCCGACCCGCTGCGGGTCATCCCCGCGTCGATGGCGGGCGGCGCGGTCACCGGCGCCCTGTCGATGGCCTTCGGCTGCACCCTGCGCGCTCCGCACGGCGGTGTCTTCGTGGTCCCGCTGATCGGGCAGCCGCTGCTGTACCTGGTCGCCGTCGCGGCGGGCGTCTGCGTGTCGACCCTCGTGGTCGTCCTCCTGAAGGGGGCGCGCGGGACGGCGGACCCGGCCGGTGACGGCGGCGCGGCCGCCGCGGCGGCGGACGAGTCCAGGGTGCCGGTGGCCGCCTGAGGGCGCGGCGTACGAGCGGGGTGTGAAGGGCGCGTCGGCACCGGCGTGCCCTTCACACGTTCCCGGACGCCCCGCGCGTGGGCATACTGCTGGTACTGCGGTTCGAACCCGGGTACGGGCACCTGGCGGGGGCCAACGTGAGCCACCTTCAGCAGAGTCACCTCAAAGGCCTGCTCGACATGGTCGGCCAGCTCACCGAGCAGGCACAGGCCGGCCTCGAGACCGACACCGATGCGGCGCGCGTCTTCCTCGCGGTCTACTCGGGCTTCCTCATCGAGACCGGCACGGGCATCCGCTGGATCCTCGAACCGGATCTGATCGAGCACGCCACCGAGGTCATCGGCCTGCGCGCCCCCGGCGCCGGTCCCGCGAGCGCGGACCTCGCCGCCCGGCTGCTCGCGACCCTGTGGGCCAGTAGCGTGCTCGCGGGCGTCGACACCGAGGACTGGGCCCGTGAGGCACCCGAACTGCCCGCGATCTGCATCCGGATGGCTGGTTTCCTCACCGGCGAGCACGAGGCCGTCCCGGAGAGCGAGGCCGTCCCGGAGCATGAGGCCGTCCCAGAGCACGAGGCCTTCCCGGAGAAGCGGACAAAAGACGTGCGAGGTGACTGACGGTCGGCGTGCGGGGTGACTGACGGTTCGGTACGAGGTGCGACTGACGGTTCGGTACGAGGTGCGTGAGGTGACTGACAAGTGCGAGATGCGTCACTTCAGGACCAAAGGCCCATTAACGCCTCTGTTGTAGATCCGGCCGCTGTTGTCTACTGAGCGGCATGTTCCAGGGTGCATCGATCGTTCAGCAGACAGGCGTGGTCCTGCTCGCCGCGCTGACTGCCATCTGGGCCGTCACGTTCCTGCATGTGCAGCGCCGCCGCGCGGCGGAACCCGCGACCGGCAGCAGCCCCTCGCTGGGTTCGCTCCCGGTCCAGTCGGGGCCACCGCGCGCGGAGTCCGTCGAGCTGACCCCGGACGAGCGCGCCGCGTTCGCCGGTCTGATACGTCAGTTCGGCCGGGGCCGGTCCTGACGGCCAGGGGCCGTCAGCGGGTCCGCGGGTCGGGCCCGCGGTCCCAGCGGTCCTGGCCGGACTAGCGGGACCTGGTCGCCGGATACGCCCGCGCCCGGCGCGCCATCGCCGACCGTGCCGCGCGCTCGCTGGTGTACACCTCGCACATGTGCCGGCCGTCGGTCGTCGCCGTGTGCTCGACCTCCCAGAGGCTGATCTCGGAGCCGTCGAACAGCAGGAACGCGTGCTCGTACAGCGAGAAGCCGAGCCGGGGCTCGCCGGTGCGGCCGAAGGCCTGGGTGATCTGGTGGGCGAACGCCGAGCGCAGCAGGCGGGCCATGTCGTCGCCGGGGCGGTCCGCGCCCGCCGGGTTCTCCGCGCGGCGCAGTAACCTGCGGGCGTGGTCGGCGGAGTCGTCCGGGACGTACGTGTGCCGGGGCTCGGGCGGTGCGGCCTGGAGCAGGACGGGCAGGTCGCCGACGGGGGTGTCCGGCGGGAGCGGAAGGCGGGCGGTCGCGACCCCCGCCTCCTCCTCGTCCAGATACAGCTCGTACTGCGCGTGGCTGCCGGGGCCCGTGTTGTGCGCCAACTCCCAGAGGGTGAGCGCCTGGCCGTCGGCGAGCAGCCAGGTGTGGCGGAAGGTCTCGCGGTGCAGGCCCGCGCTGTGGTGCGCGGAGTGCAGTGAACTGTCGTACGCCAACGCCCGCTCGAGGCGCCGCACGACCTCGTCCGGCAGGTCGAAGGAGTTCAGGGCGCGGCTGAGCAGTCGCTCGAGGTGCTCCTCGGGGGAGGCTGGCTCGGGCGACTCGGGTGGTTCGTACGCTGTCTCGTACGGAACGCTCACGGATACTCCCGGATGCTTCCGGCGTTGCTGCATGTCACCTTGTGCGTGCATACCGTAGCCCCTGGGTCCGACATCATGTCCGGGAACGGGAAAACGATCGAGCCGCACGGCAAGTTCCCGTGCGGCTCGTTCCGTTGGCGCTCAAAGGGCACCGTGTGCGCTCTTGCGGGGCACTGAACGCGCCCCGCGCTGTGGGCCTTTCAGCCCCTTCGGTGCCTTCAGGCACCTCCCGATCAGGCGGCGCTGCCCGCCGTCCACTGGCTCCAGGACATGTTCCAGCCGTTCAGGCCGTTGTCCGGGGCGATGGTCTTGTCCGGCGAGCCCTTGACCGTCACGACGTCACCGACGAGGGAGTTGTCGTAGAACCACTTGGCGACGGTGTCGCCCTGCGCGCCCTGGACGTCCCGGAGGCCGACGCAGCCATGGCTGGTGTTGGCGCTGCCGAAGATGGAGGGGGAGCTCCAGTAGTTGCCGTGGATGAAGGTGCCGGACGTCGAAAGACGCATGGCGTGCGGTACGTCCTTGATGTCGTACTCACCACCGAAGCCGACCGTCGAACCGTTCATCCGCGTCTGCGTGAACTTCTCCGAGATCACCATCTGCCCGTTGTACGTCGGGTTCTGGGGGCTGCCCGCGGAGATCGGGATGGTCTTGATGACCTTGCCGTCGCGCTCGACCGTCATGGTCCGCGCCTTCACGTCGACGGTGGAGACCTGGGCGCGGCCGACGGTGAAGGTGACCGTCTTGTCCTGCACGCCGGTCGCGTTCGCCGCGCCCTTCACGCCGTCCAGCTCGATCTTCATCGTGACCTTGGAGCCGGCCTTCCAGTACTCCTGCGGGCGGAAGTCCAGGCGCTGGTTGCCGAACCAGTGGCCGACGACCTTCTGGCCGCTGCTGGAGCTGACCGTGATGTGCGACTGCACGGCCTTCTTGTCGGTGATCGCCTTGTCGAACGTGAAGGAGACCGGCATGCCCGCGCCGACCGTGGTGCCGCCGTCGGGCGTGTACGTGCCGATGAAGCTGTTGGCGTTCGACACCGTCGTGAACGTGGCGTTCTCCGTGGCCGGGCGCCCGTCGGAGTCCTTGGCGTTCGCGGTGACCTTGTACTTGGTGCCGCGCTCCAGCTGCTCCTTCGGCTTCCAGGTGCCGCCGTCGGCGGATATGGAGCCCTCGACGGCCGCGCCGGAGGCCACGTCCGTCATCTTGACGTTCGTGAGCTTGCCGTCCTTGACCTTCACGCCCGTGGCGTTGATCGAGGCGTCGGTCGCGCCGTCCTTGGACGAGATGGCTATGCGCGCGCCGGACGCGTCCTTGGACGTGTCGGACTTCTCGTCGCCCTTGGCGTCGCCGTCGCCGCCGCAGGCCGAGAGGGTCAGCGCGCCGACGGCCGCGAGCGCGGCTGTCGCCAGCAGCACCCGCCGACGGCGACGGGGCTGAGGCTGCTGCGCTGCTATGTCCGGCGTTGTCACGAGCTGCTCCAAGTACGTCGTCTGGTCCAGTACGAGTAAAGAGCGCCCTGGCGGCGGAACGGTTCCGACGTGGGGGTGTGAGTGCAGGCACACCGGAGCGCCCTCGTCCGACGCTAACAGCACTCGATTAAAAGGGACTTAATGTCCTTTGTTGGCGAGAGGACTATTGATGGTAAAGGTCCCTGTATGCCGGGAATGTTCCTCCTGGTGTCTCCACCGACTCCGCCGCGAGCAGCGCCCCGACGATCGCCTCCGTGACCATGTCCGCGCCCGCCGCCAGGACCTCGTTCAGCGCCAGTGGATCGGCCTCGTCCAGCGACCGGGCGCCGGTCGACAGGGCGAACACCGTGTCGCCGTCGTGCAGCAGGTGCACCGGCCGCACGGCCCGGGCCATGCCGTCGTGCGACGTGCCCGCGAGCTTCTGCGCCTGCGCCTTGGTGAGCGTCGCGTCGGTGGCGACGACGGCCAGCGTCGTGTTCAGCGGCGGCGCCACGTTCCGCGCCGCGGCCTCGGCGAGCCGCCGCCGCGCGGCCGCGTGCACCTCGGGCGGGGGCGGTGTCACGGGGGCGGCGGTCCGAGCGGTTCCGGCGGGGCCGTCAGCGGTGCCGGAGTCGGCGTCCGTGCCGGTGCCGGTGCCGGTGCCGAAGAGCTGCCCGTACAGCACCCCCGTCCGCGGCTCGATCCCCGACCCCGCCGCGTTCGCCACCACGAGCGCGGCCACCGTGATCCCCGAGCCGAGCACCGTGCTCGCCGTGCCGACCCCGCCCTTGACCTGCCCGACCACCGCCCCGATCCCGGCACCCACCGCGCCCACGGCCACCGCGTGCCCGCTCTCCCTGGCCGCCGCGTCCGCCACCGCCGCCCGCCCCGTCGCCGCGTCGGGCCGCGCCCCGAAGTCACCGCCGCGCCCCAGGTCGAACACGCACGCCGCGGGCACCACCGGCACCACGTGCGCCGGGTCAGGGCCGACCCGCACCCCGCGGCCCCGCTCCTCCAGCCACGCCATCACCCCGCCCGCCGCGTCGAGCCCGTACGCGCTGCCGCCCGTCAGGACCACCGCCTCCACCCGCTGCACCAGGTTCCGCGGGTCCAGCGCGTCGGTCTCCCGGGTGCCCGGGCCGCCGCCGCGCACATCCACGGCCGCGACCGCCCCGCCCTCGGGAGCCAGCACGACCGTCGTGCCGGAGAGCCAGCCGTCACCGGCGCGCCCCGCGTGCCCCACCCGCAGCCCCGCCACATCGGTCAGCCCGCCGACCCGCCCGGATTCCCTCGGTACGTCACCTGTCGTCATACGCCATGCGTATCACGCGTGTTGACGGCGATCGGGCGAGGTCGCGCGGCATCCGGTCGACGTCACACGGCACCCGGGCGATGTCACACCGACTCCGCCCGCACCATCCGCGACGTCAGCGTCACCCCGGTCACCACCGCGAGCGCCGCCACGACCCCCGCCGCGAACACCGCCCAGCGGCCCGCGAACGTGCATGCGAGCACCGCCAACGCCGTCACCGGAAGCACCAGTTGCTGCGCGAGGCCGACCTTGAAGTAGCGCGAGTGCAGCAGCCACACCGTGAACATGTACACCGCCGCCGGGATCGTCACCGCCGCCGAGGCCGCCGTCTCCGAGATGTGCGCCTTGCCGACGGCCTGCTCCACCGCCACCTCGATGCCCGCCCCGATCGCCGCCGCCGCCGCGAAGATCACGAAGTGGCCGTAACCCCACAGGAAGGCCTGGCTGTTGGAGCGCAGATGGCCGTGGATCGGCACCACGAAGTAGATCCACCAGGCGGCGAAGACGAGGAGGAGCCCGCCCGCGGCGATCGGCAGGACCTCGCCGAGCGCGTCGTTCTCGTCGATGCCCGACTTCACCGCGACCGTCGCCGCGGCGATCGTCTCGCCGAGCACGATGATCGTGAAGAGGCCGTACCGCTCGGAGATGTGATGCGGGTGCCAGGGCGTCGTCCGGGTCCGCTCCGCCCACGTCGGCACCGCCATCTCGGCGATCGCCAGCACCAGGAACGTCCACCCCCGCGCCCCCTCCGGCAGGAGTAGCAGCCCCAGCCAGCCGACCTGGCACAGCGCGACCCCGCCCGCGTACCGCAGCGCCGTGCGCCGCTCGTCCCCCGTCGTCGAGGCCGCCGCCCGCAGCCACTGGGTGATCAGGGCGAGCCGCATGATCAGGTAGCCGAGCCAGACGACCAGGAACTCGTGGTCCTGGAAGGCCTTCGAGACCCCGGCCGCGAGGACCAGGACACCGGCGATCTGGACGAGCGTCACGACCCGGTACAGCGTGTCGTCGTTGTCGTACGCCGACGCGAACCAGGTGAAGTTCATCCAGGCCCACCACATCGCGAAGAACACCATCGCGTAGTTGAGGACCCCCTCGCCGGGATGCCCCTCGGCGACCGCGTGCACCAGCTGCACACCGGCCTGGGCGACCGCCACCACGAAGCACAGGTCGAAGAAGAGCTCCAGCGGTGTCGCGGCACGGTGCTCCTCCTCGCGGCCGCGGGCGACCATCGGACGCAGTGGGGGAGGCGGTGCGGGTGGGGTGGTCGCGGCACCCGGCGGGGGAGTGGTCGACGTCATGGGCCAACAACAGCAGAGCCCGGCGGCCCCACGTCCCGGCGCGAGCCGTGTCGGGGCCGGAGCACCCGAGTGGGCGGTGCGGGCACCCCCTCGGCAAAATATTGTGAACGCTTTCACAAGCGAACACGGGACCAAAGTCCCCCAAGAAGTCCCAGCTCACCTCGGGCCACCCCGCGAACCCCGGGCCACCGACGGGACTTGTGGCCCTCAAGCCGGGACCAACGCGGCGCCCCGGACCGCCCGCGCGGGAGTGCAATGGAGCCGTAGCGACACGGCGACTCGGAAGGTGCGGGCGATGACTGCGACTCCTGCGGATGCGACTCCTGAGGAAACGACGGTGCACGGCGAGGCCTGGGAGGGTTTCAAGGGCGGCCTGTGGCGCGACTCCATCGACGTCCGCGACTTCGTGCAGCACAACTACGCCCCGTACGAAGGCGACGCGGCCTTCCTCACCGGCCCCACACCGCGCACCACCGCCGTCTGGCAGCGGCTCCTCTCGATGTTCCCGGAGGAGAACGAGCGCGGCGTGCACGACGTCGACATCGCGACGCCCTCCCGCATCGACGCCTTCAAGCCCGGCTACGTCGACGGCACCGCCGCCGACCACAAGGACCTGATCGTCGGCCTCCAGACCGACGCCCCGCTCAAGCGCGCCATCATGCCCAACGGCGGCTGGCGCATGGTCGAGAGCGCGCTCAACTCCTACGGCTACCCGGCCGACCCCGCCGTCAAGGACATCTACACCCACCTCCGCAAGACCCACAACGAAGGCGTCTTCGACGCCTACACCCCCGAGATCCGCGCCTGCCGCTCCGCCGGCATCATCACCGGCCTGCCCGACGCCTACGGCCGCGGCCGCATCATCGGCGACTACCGCCGCGTCGCCCTCTACGGCGTCGACCGCCTCATCGCCGCCAAGGAGGCCGACAAGGCCCGGCGCTGCCTCGACTGGCCGACCGAGCACGTCATCCGCGACCGTGAGGAGATCTCGGAGCAGATCAAGGCCCTCGGCGAACTGAAGGCGATGGCCCTGTCGTACGGCTACGACATCTCCGGCCCCGCCCGCACCGGCCGCGAGGCCGTGCAGTGGCTGTACTTCGGCTACCTCGCCGCCGTGAAGGAGCAGAACGGCGCGGCCATGTCGATCGGCCGCATCGACAACTTCCTGGACATCTACCTCCAGCGCGACCTCGACCGCGGCCTCATCACCGAGTCCGACGCCCAGGAGTTCATCGACGACTTCGTCATCAAGCTCCGCATCGTCCGCTTCCTGCGCACCCCCGAGTACAACGAGGGCTTCTCCGGCGACCCCACCTGGGTCACCTGGTCCATGGCGGGCATCGGCGAGGACGGCCGCCCGCTCGTCTCCCGCACCACTTTCCGCGCCCTGCAGACCCTCTACAACCTCGGCCCGGCCCCCGAACCGAACCTGACCGTCTTCTGGTCCGGCCGACTGCCCCGCGCCTTCAAGGACTTCGCCGCCCGCGTCGCCATCGACACCTCGGCCATCCAGTTCGAGTCCGACGAGCTGATGCGCCCCAAGTACGGCGACGACACCGCGATCGCCTGCTGCGTCTCCGCGATGGCCGTCGGCAAGCAGATGCAGTTCTTCGGCGCCCGCGTCAACGTTGCCAAGGCCCTGCTCTACGCCATCAACGGCGGCCGGGACGAGCTCACCGGCAAGCTCGTCGTCGAGGGCTTCGAGCCGATCGAGGGCGACTACCTCGACTACGACACCGTCGCCGAACGCTACGACGCGATGCTCGGCTGGCTCGGCAAGACCTACGTCCACGCGCTCAACGTCATCCACTACATGCACGACAAGTACGCCTACGAGCGCCTGGAGATGGCCCTGCACGACCAGGACATCCTGCGCACCATGGCCTGCGGCATCGCCGGTCTGTCGGTCGCGGCCGACTCGCTCTCGGCGATCAAGCACGCCCGGGTCAAGGTCGTCCGCGACGAGACGGGCCTCGCCGTCGACTACGAGATCGAGGGCGACTACCCGGCCTACGGCAACAACGACGAGCGGGCCGACGCCCTCGCCCAGCGGATCGTCTCCGACTTCATGGGCAAGATCCGCCGGCACCCGACCTACCGCGACGCCGTGCACACCCAGTCCGTCCTGACGATCACCTCGAACGTCGTCTACGGCAAGAAGACCGGCAACACCCCCGACGGCCGCCGCGCGGGCCTGCCCTTCGCCCCCGGCGCCAACCCCATGAACGGCCGCGACGCACACGGCTACATCGCCTCGGCCCTGTCCGTCGCCAAGCTCGACTACGACGACGCCGAGGACGGCATCTCGCTGACCAACACCATCACCCCGGACGCCCTCGGCCGCACCCCCGACGAGCGGGTCGCCAACCTCGCCGGAGTCCTCGACGGCTACATGGCGAGCGGCGGCTTCCACATGAACGTCAACGTGCTCGACAAGGCCACCCTCCAGGACGCCATGGAGCACCCCGAGAACCACCCGCAGCTGACCATCCGCGTCTCCGGCTACGCGGTCAACTTCGTCCGCCTCACCCGCGAACAGCAGCTCGACGTCATCAACCGCACCTTCCACGGCTCCTTGTGAGCCCTGGGCGCGCCCCGGGTCACACCCCCGCCGCGCCCCACCGACTCGCGGCCCCGGGGCCCGGCCCTCACCCCGGCCCCGGGCGCCGCGACCACCACGTCCCGTCCACGGAAGTCCGGGAGCCCCGCCATGACCGTCCTGCTCGGACCCGCCACGACCGCCAAGACGACCGCCGCCACGGGGGCCGTGAACAAGCCCCCGGCCGACACCGCCCCCGCCGCGACCCCCGCGGCCGCCGCCACCCGCCGCCCCGTGACCGGCTCCGTCCACTCCTGGGACCTGTCCACCGGCGTCGACGGCCCCGGCACCCGCTTCGTCACCTTCCTCGCGGGCTGCCCGCTCACCTGCCTGTACTGCCACAACCCCGACACCTGGCGGATGCGCTCGGGGCGCCGGAGCACCGCCGACGACGTGCTCGCGGAGGCCGCCAAGTACACCGCGTTCATCGCGGCCGCGGGCGGCGGCGCCACCGTCAGCGGCGGCGAACCCCTCCTCCAGCCCGTCTTCACCGGCGAACTCCTGCACCGGCTCAAGCACGAGCTCGGCCTGCACACCGCCCTCGACACCTCCGGCTTCCTCGGCGTCCGGGCCACCGACGCCCTGCTCCGTGACGTCGACCTCGTCCTGCTCGACATCAAGTCCTGGGACCGCGAGACGTACCGCGAGGTCACGGGGCGCCCGCTGCGGCCGACCCTCGACTTCGCCGACCGCCTCGCCGCCCTCGGCAAGGACGTCTGGGTGCGCTTCGTCCTCGTGCCGGGACTGACCGACGACCCGGCCAACGTCGACGGTGTCGCCCGCTTCGCCGCCGGACTCGGGAACGTCTCCCGCGTGGACGTGCTGCCCTTCCACAAGCTCGGCACGGCGAAGTGGGACGCCCTCGGCAAGGACTTCACCCTCCGGGACACCCCCGCGCCGACCCGGAGGCAGCTGGCGGCGGCCAGGGAGATCTTCGCCGCACGGGGCCTGCGGGCCGTCTGACGGCTCCCGCGGCCCCGGCGGCCCCGGTCCCACCGGCCACCCCGGCCGCTCCTGCCGGCACTCCCGCCGCCTCCGGCGGACGTACGCTGGAGGCATGAGCACCGCCCCCGCCCCCGAACCGCGCGATCCGAAGGACGCGAAGCCCCGGCAGGACGCCAAGAAGCCGGCGAACGCGCTGGTCTTCGACGACCCGCTGGCCCAGCAGTCCGCGGACGACACGGACCGAGGATGGGGTGAGCGGCCGACGTCCTCCGGCGACAGCGCCGCCGACCTCGCCCGTTTCCTGGACGAGAAGCCGCCCCACCACATCTGAGCCCGCCGGAGCCCCCGGGCCCACCAGGGCCCCCGGGCCACGGCCCCGGGCAGGGCTACGGCCCTGAGCCGGGCTACAGCCCTGAGCCGCCCGACCTGCCCTCGCCGCCGGGCGTCTGGTCGCCGCCCTGCCGGTCCTCCCCGCCGTTCCGCTGGGCGACCAGCACGTCGCGGATCTCCTTGAGCACCTCCAGCTCCGAGATCTCGATGACCTCCTGCGTGCCCTCCTTCGCCGCCTGCCGCGCGGCCTGCTTGGCCAGGTACTTCGCCATCGGCATGACCATCAGGAAGTAGACGACCGCGGCGGTGATCACAAAGCTGAGGGTGGCGCTGAGCACCGAGCCCCACAGGATCGGGATGCCGTTGACCGCCTCGCCGTTCTTCACCTCGCACGGCGCTTTCAGGCACGAGCTGTAGTGGTCGAGATCCTTGGTGCCCAGGGCGCCGACCAGCGGGTTGATGACGCCCTTCACCACCGAGTTCACGATGTTCGTGAACGCGGCGCCGATGACGACCGCGACGGCCAGGTCGACGACATTGCCGCGCATCAGGAAGGCCTTGAAGCCCTGCCAGATGCCCGGATCCTTCTTCTCGCTCACCACTGAGCCTTTCGTTGCATGTGCGGATTGTGCGGCAAACCGCCTCGCAACCTACGGCAGGGCGTGGCAGCCCTGTCCAATTCCATAACGCGAATGAGCGACTTGACAGGTGGTCAGCCGTGTCGTACTCACGTGGACCCGTCGGACGGGTATGTACCCGGCTCATCGCAGGGTCACCGCGAGCCGGGCGGTCGCGCTCGCCCCGGCGAGGCGGGCCGCCGTCGCGCGCGGCACCGCGAGGACGACCAGGGCCCCGCCCTCGGCCACCGCGTCGGAGGAGTCCGGCACCTCGGACACCCGCGCCCCGGCCGCGACCACCCGCGCCGCCCCGCCCGGCCGCGCACCCGCCGACCCCGTCGACCCGGCCCCCGTGCCGTCCACCCCCGCGCCGTCCGCGGCCACGACATCCACCCGGTCGCCCGGCCGCAGCAGTCGCACCGTCGCCGCGTCCGCGATCCGCACCGGCGCCGTCACCAACCGGGCCGCCCGCCGCGCCCGTTGCGGCGCCGGGTGCTCGCCGTGCTCCCCGGCGCTCGCGGGCACCGGGGACCCCTGTGGCTGCGGTCGCCCCGGCTCGCGCGGCCCCGCGGTCACCAGTGCGGCCGCCGTCATCGCGAGACCCACGGCCAGCGCCCGCCGCCGGTGCCGCAGCAGGCGCCGCAGCCGCTGTCGTCCACCGCGCACATGCAGCGGGGAGAAGTGCGGCACCTGACAGGGCGGCGGCGCACCGCTGCCCCGGCCGGGCGGAGAGGTATGTGTACGTGAAGGGACCTGCGCCATGACGACCACCACCCACCGTGAGAAGTTCGGACCCTGATCCCGGTCCCGATCCCGGTACCGATTCCGTTCTCACGATGCAGGCCCACGCCAGATCCCGCTGAGCCCCGTGCACTACTCGCCGGTTGTGGACAACTCCCTCACCCGAAGGGGAGGTTCCCCCGCGCCCCGCGCCGCCCGACCCGCGCCACCCGCGCCGCCCGACCCGAGCAGGCCGCGCCCAGCAGGCCCCCGCCCGGCCCTCCAGCCCCTACGGCAGTCGAATCCCCGTCTCCAGCCCGCCCAGCGCCCCCACGCACAGACAGTCCCGCTCCGCGTTCACCGGCAGCCCCGCCACCGCGTCGAACAGCACGGTCCGCAGCCGGCCCACATTGGCGGCGAAGACCTGGAGCACCTCGTCGTGCGAGACGCCCTCGCCGGATTCGGCGCCCGCGTCGAGGTCGGTGACGAGGGTCAGCGACGCGTAGCAGAGCTCCAGTTCACGGGCGAGGATCGCCTCGGGGTGGCCCGTCATGCCGACCACGGACCAGCCCTGCGCCGCGTACCAGCGCGATTCGGCGCGGGTCGAGAACCGGGGCCCCTCGATCACCACGAGCGTGCCGCCGTCCACCGGCTCCCAGTCGTGGCCGCGCGCGGCCTTGAGGGCGGCGGCGCGGCCCGTCGGGCAGTAGGGGTCGGCCAGCGACACGTGCACGACCTTCGGCGTGCTGCCGTCGGCCAGTGGAAGGCCGTCGAAGTACGTCTGCGGGCGGGACTGCGTACGGTCCACGATCTGGTCGGGCACCAGGAGCGTGCCGGGTCCGTACTCGGGCCGCAGCCCGCCGACGGCGCACGGGGCGAGCACCTGGCGCACGCCGACGGAGCGCAACGCCCACAGGTTGGCGCGGTAGTTGATGCGGTGCGGAGGCAGGTGGTGGTCGCGGCCGTGGCGTGGCAGGAAGGCGACCCGCCGCCCGGCGATCTCGCCGAGGAACAGGGAGTCGCTGGGGGAGCCGTAGGGGGTGTCGACGTGCACTTCGGTGACGTCGTCGAGGAAGGAGTAGAAGCCGGAGCCGCCGATGACGCCGATCTCGGCCTGAGTCGCGTTCGCCGTATTCACCATGGCCAGCACAGTAGCCGCGCCCGGATACGCCGAGGACCCCGCCGTCGTACGACGGCGGGGTCCTGGGAAGTGCGGGGGTCCCGGAGGTAAGCCGGAGTCCCTGTGGGGCCCGGTCAGGCCGCCGAGGAACTCGTCGACGACGAGGAAGAACCCGACGAGGACGACGAGGAGGACGAAGACGTGGCGGACGACGTCGACGCAGAAGACGACGAGCTGTCCGACGACTTCGACGAGGAGGACGACGTCGACGCGGGCGAGCTGCTGGACGACGAGCCGCGGCTGTCGTTGCGGTAGAAGCCGGAGCCCTTGAAGACGATGCCGACCGCCGAGAACACCTTCTTGAGGCGTCCGTCGCAGTTCGGGCACACGGTCAGGGCGTCATCGGTGAACTTCTGCACCGCCTCGAGGCCCTCGCCGCACTCGGTGCACTGGTACTGGTACGTCGGCACTTGCTTCCTCCTGGCACTCTCACTCGATGAGTGCTAACGACGGTCCATAGTGACGTATTCCGTGGGATCAGTCCACCGTCACCGGTACGCGGTGACCGACGCCACGTGCCACGGTGCGGCCCGGGCCCTTCGGAGTGAGGCGGGAGCGCAGCGACAGGAGCACGGTGAGCGCGAGCGCCGTGCCGCCGAGGGGCACCAGGAATCCGGCGCCGTCCCAGAAGCGGTCCTCCAACTGTCCCGCGACCGTGACCGCGGCCGCCTGCCCGAGCGCGACCGCGCCGGTGAGCAGGGTGAAGGCCTCCGTGCGGGCGGTCGGCGCGACCAGGCTGTCGACCAGCGTGTAGCCGGTGATCAGGGCGGGCGCGATGCAGACGCCGACGAGCAGGCCGAGCCCGGCGAGCAGCGGCACGGAGTGCGCGGCCCACAGGCCGGACGCCATCAGCGTCAGTCCGGCGTATCCGAGGACGAGCCGCCGCTGTGGGGCGATCTTCCAGGCGATGGCGCCGCAGGCGATCCCGGAGAGCATGTTGCCCGCCGCGAACGTGCCGTACAGGACGCCGTTCAGACCGGGCTGCCCGATGGACTCGGTGAAGGCGGCCAGGGAGACCTGCATGCCGCCGAAGACGGTGCCGATGCCGAGGAACGCGACGATCAGGACGCGTACGCCGGGCACCCGCAGCGCCGAATCGTGCTCCACGCGCGCGTGGCCGGCGGCAGCGGGCTTCGGCTGGGTGGACTTCTGCGCGGCGAACAGCAGACCGCCGACGAGGGTGAGGCCCGCCTCGGTGAGCAGTCCGGCCGCCGGGTCGACGCCGGTGCACAGCGCGGTGGCGACCAGCGGGCCGAGGACGAAGGTCAGCTCGTCGGTGACGGACTCGAAGGCTGCCGCGGTCTGCGCGAGCGGGGTGCCCTGGAGCTTGACGCCCCAGCGTGCCCGCACCATCGGCCCGATCTGCGGCGTCGACGCACCGGTCGGCACTGCGGCCACGAAGAGCGCCCACAGAGGGGCGTCGGTGAGCGCGAGCACGGTCAGCGTGACGCCGGACGCGGCGTGCACGAGGACGCCGGGCAGCAGCACGGCGCGCTGCCCGAAGCGGTCGGCGAGCTTGCCGGTGAAGGGCGCGAACAGGGCCATGGAGACGCCGGTGACGGCCGACACCGCACCGGCGGCCCCGTACGAGCCGGTGGTGTGCTGCACGAGCAGCACGATGGAGATGGTGAGCATCGCGAACGGCTGCCGCGCGGCGAATCCCGGGAGCAGGAAGGTCCAGGCGCGAGGGGTGCGCAGAAGTTGTCCGTAGCCCGGGCGGGGTTCGGTGACCGTGGACGCCACGGCCCTTGCCTTTCTGCTGCCTGGTAGCGCGGCCGCTTTTCCAGGGCGACGGCGCCGAGAGCTGTCCTCTTGCGCAGAACTGCGGTAGATACCGGTCGCCCACTGCGAGGGCGCCGCGGCCGCCATACGGTCGCGCCAGCTCTGCGTCAGACAGAGTTGGTTCGATCAGTGTCGGTACCGAGTGCCCGATGAGTCGGTGATTCGGTACGTTCCGAGTGTGCCTTCATCGTACAGGTGCTAGGCAAGACGCACCTGGGATTACGAGAAGTGAGACCCCCGCCACCTGCGATTGCCCCCGCACCGCCCCAAGACACCCCCACGCGGGCCCCCGCCCGGCCCTACATTGCCGCGACCCTCAGGCCGCCGCCCCCCTCATCGCTGCGCGTCCGGCAGCCCCAGCCAGCCCACCAGCTTGCCGCCCTGTGCGACGGCCCGCAGCCGCTGCTCGGCCGCGTCGCGCACCGGGTCCGTGGCCACCACCAGGAGTTCGTCGTCGTGCCGCAGTACGGTCGTCGGGCCCGGCACGAAGGATGTGCCCTCGCGCACGATCAGGGTGACGGCGGACCCCGTGGGCAGCCGTAGCTCGCTGATCTCGACGCCGTGCAGCCGGGAGCCCTCCGGGACGGGAACCGAGAGCAGATGGCCGCGCAGGCGCTCCAGGGGCGCCGACTCGATGCCCAGGTCGGCGGCCTCCGTGCCCTTGCCGATGCCGAGGAGTCTGGCGAGGCCGGGCAGGGTGGGTCCTTGCACCAGGGTGTAGACGACGACGAGAACGAAGACGATGTTGAAGATCTCCTCGCTGTTGTCGACACCGTTCACCATCGGGATCGTGGCGAGGATGATGGGCACGGCGCCGCGCAGCCCGGCCCAGGACATCAGCGCCTTCTCCTGCCAG
Source organism: Streptomyces sp. NPDC041205 (assembly GCF_055591765.1). Lineage (NCBI taxonomy): Bacteria > Bacillati > Actinomycetota > Actinomycetes > Kitasatosporales > Streptomycetaceae > Streptomyces > Streptomyces sp. NPDC041205. The sequence goes on from NZ_JBVIZH010000005.1 coordinate 368,314, forward strand.
GGCATCCGGAACGGCAGCAGGCCCGCCACGACGGACAGCGGCCGGGCGACCGCGGTCAGGATGAGGCCGATGATCACCGCGGGCCAGATGTCGTCGAGCAGCCGGTGCGGCGTGACCAGCAGGCCGAGCAGGACGAACATGCCGATCTGGGCGATCCAGCCGACGCCTTCGGCGAAGCCGCGGGTGGCCGCCCAGTGCGGGAGCTTGGCGTTGCCGAGCACCATGGAGGCCAGGTAGACGGCGAGGAATCCGCTGCCGTGGGCGATGGCCCCGGCGGCGTAGGCGGCGACGGCGATGGCCATCACCGCGATCGGATAGAGACCGGACGCGGGCAGCGCCACATGCCGGAGCCCGTACGCGCCGAGCCAGCCCACCGCGAGCCCGATGGCCGCGCCGATGGCCAGCTCCAGGGCTATCTCCCCGACCAGGGCGTACCAGTGGTGCACCGGCCCCGCGGTGGAGAAGGCCACGACGAGGATCACCACCGGGGCGTCGTTGAACCCCGACTCCGCCTCCAGGACCCCGGTGATACGGGACGGGAGCGGCACCCTGCGCAGCACCGAGAAGACGGCCGCCGCGTCCGTCGAGGACACCACCGCGCCGATGATGAACGCCTGCCGCCAGTCGAGCCCGACCAGGTAGTGCGCTCCGGCGGCCGTGACGCCGACGCTGATCGCGACGCCGACGAGCGCCAGGGAGGCCGCGGCGGGCAGCGCCGGCTTGATCTCTTTCCACTTGGTGCCCAGGCCGCCCTCGGCCAGGATCACGACCAGTGCCGCGTAACCGATGACCTGGGTGAGCTGGGCGTTGTTGAAGGTGACGTTGCCTATGCCGTCCTGGCCCATGGCGACGCCGATGCCGAGGTAGAGCAGCAGGCTCGGCAGCCCACTGCGGGAGGAGAGGCGCACCGCGACGACCGCGACGAGCAGGACGAGTGAGCTGATGAGCAGAAGCTGGTTGAGGTCGTGGACAGACAGGGGCTGATCCTTCCGTCGTGCGAGCCATGATGCTTCGTTACGTTACCTAAGCTTTAACGCGCTCTTGACGCACGCCCCCGCGCTCCGTCTAGCATCTCCGAACCTTCGTTCGATGCCGGTTTCCGACTCCGCGTCCGGGGCCGTATCGCCCTGCGCCTATGGTTGCTCCAGCACTCCAGGACCCGCACAAGCCCCGCCCTGCCGCTCGCGAAGGACAGCAAGGACAGCGATGCCCTCCAACACCAACGCCTCTTCCGGTCGCAAGTCCGGTAGGAAGAAGGGGCGCCGAGCCCGACTGATCGTGATCGTCCTGGTCCTGGCCGTCGTAGGAGGCATCGGTTTCGGCGCGTACTGGAGCATCAGCACCGTCCGCGCCTCCTTCCCGCAGACCAAGGGCTCCATCGACCTGAAGGGCCTGTCGGGCACGGTCGAGGTCAAGCGCGACGGCAACGGCATTCCGCAGATCTACGCCGAGACCGACGAGGACCTGTTCATGGCACAGGGCTTCGTGCAGGCGCAGGACCGCTTCTGGGAGATGGACGTACGCCGCCATATGACCTCCGGCAGGCTCTCCGAGATGTTCGGGAAGAGCCAGGTCAAGACCGATGAGTTCCTGCGCACTCTCGGTTGGCACCGCGTCGCCAAGAAGGAGTACGACTCCAAGCTCTCGCCGAAGACGAAGAAGTACCTCCAGGCGTACGCCAAGGGGGTCAATGCCTACCTCGACGGCAAGGACGGCAAGGAGATCTCCGTGGAGTACGCGGCGCTCTCCTTCGAGAACGACTACAAGCCGCAGCGCTGGACGCCCGTCGACTCGATCGCCTGGCTCAAGGCCATGGCCTGGGACCTGCGCGGCAACATGCAGGACGAGATCGACCGCGCCCTGATGACGAGCCGCCTCGGCCCGTCGCAGATCAAGGACCTCTACCCGGAGTACCCCTTCGACCTGCACAAGCCCATCGTGCAGGAGGGCCGCTACAACGAGGTCACCGAGAAGTTCGGCGGCGACGACTCGACGGGCGGGCAGACGGGCACGGGAACGGGTACTGGTACGGGTACAGGGACCGGCACGGGAACGGGCACCGGAACCGGCACAGGTACGGGCACGGGAACCGGCACCGGCACGGGAACCGGCACCGCGGGCACCGGCGGCGCCCAGAACCCCGGCAGCGGCCTGCAGTCCCAGCTCTCCGGCCTCTCCGACGTCCTCGACAAGATCCCGGACGCGGGCCTCGGCTCGAACGGCAACGGCATCGGGTCCAACTCCTGGGTCGTCGCCGGGGCGCACACCATCACCGGCAAGCCGCTCCTCGCCAACGACCCGCACCTCGCGCCGCAGCTGCCGTCCGTCTGGTACCAGATGGGCCTGCACTGCAAGTCCGTGTCGGCCAAGTGCCAGTACGACGTCAGCGGCTACACCTTCTCCGGCCTGCCCGGCGTGGTCATCGGCCACAACAAGGACATCGCCTGGGGCATGACGAACCTCGGCGCCGACGTCACGGACCTGTACCTGGAGAAGTTCACCGCCGACGGCTACCAGTACGACGGCAAGATCGTGCCGTTCAAGCCCCGCGAGGAGAAGATCAAGGTCGCGGGCGGCAAGACCAAGACGATCACGGTCCGGGAGACGAACAACGGCCCGCTGATCTCCGACCGCGACGACGAGCTGGTCAAGGTCGGCAAGAAGGCCCAGGTCGACGCGTCCGCACCGGACCGCGGCGACGGCTACGGCATCGCCCTGCGCTGGACCGCCCTGGAGCCCGGCAAGTCCATGGACGCGGTCTTCGAGCTGAACAAGGCGAAGAACTTCAAGGAGTTCCGCAAGGCCGCCGCCGACTTCGAGGTGCCCTCGCAGAACCTGATCTACGCCGACACCGAGGGCAACATCGGCTACCAGGCGCCCGGCAAGATCCCCACCCGCGGCAAGGGCGACGGTTCGCTGCCCGCGCCCGGCTGGGACCCCGACTACCGCTGGGGCGACCCGATCCCGCAGGACGCGCTGCCGTACGAGTACAACCCCAAGCGCGGCTACATCGTCACCGCCAACCAGGCCGTGATCGACGACGACGGCGGCAAGAAGTACCCGTACAAGCTCACCTCGGACTGGGGCTACGGCGCGCGCAGCCAGCGCATCGAGGACCTCATCAAGTCCAAGACGAAGAACGGCGGCAAGATCTCCACGGAGGACATGCGGCTGATGCAGACGGACAACAGCAGCGAGATCGCCCGGCTGCTCGTGCCCAAGCTGCTGAAGATCGACATCAACGACAAGCACGTCCGTGAGGCCCAGAAGCTCCTGGAGGGCTGGGACTACACGCAGGACGCCGATTCGGCCGCCGCCGCGTACTTCAACGCCGTCTGGCGCAGCATCCTGCAGCTCGCCATCGGCAACAAGCTGCCCAAGGAGCTGCGCGTCAAGGGCCAGTGCCTGTCCGTCGAGCCGACGGGCAACACCCGCCCGGCCGACGAGGAGAACCGGGTGCGCGAGTGCGGCGAGCGCGACGCGGACTCCGCCCAGCCCGACGGCGGCGACCGCTACTTCGAGGTCATCCGCAAGATCCTCGACGATCAGGACAACGACTGGTGGAAGACGCCGGGCACGCGCACCGACAAGGAGACCAAGAACCGCGACCAGCTGTTCGCGCGGGCCATGGAGGACGCCCGCTGGGACCTGACGGCCAAGCTCGGCAAGGACATCGACACCTGGAGCTGGGGGCGCCTGCACACCCTCACGCTGAAGAACCAGACGCTCGGCACCGAGGGCCCCGGCTGGCTCCAGTGGGTGCTCAACCGCGGCCCCTGGAAGCTCGGCGGCGGCGAGGCCACGGTCAACGCCACCGGCTGGAACGCGGCCGGCGGCTACGGAGTGATCTGGGTGCCGTCGATGCGGATGGTCGTGAACCTGAAGGACCTCGACAAGTCCCGCTGGATCAACCTCACCGGCGCCTCCGGGCACGCCTACAGCGACCACTACACCGACCAGACCGGCAAGTGGATCAAGGGCGAGCTGCTGCCGTGGGCCTACTCCGAGAAGGCCGTCGAGGACAGCACGAACGACACGCTGGTGCTCAAGCCCTGACGGACGGATGACATGACGAAAGGGCCCTCCACGCGCGCGTGGAGGGCCCTTTCGCCGTACGGGACGGCGCACGAGACGTCGTACGGGACGGCGACGCCCCGCGGAAGCGCGCCCGCCGCTCACGTGAAGCGGCGCACCGCCGACGGCGTCACCACGGCGTGCACCGGCCGGTCGTGCGCCTCCCCGGGGACGTGCGCGACCACTTCGGAGTCGTACAGGAGCACCACGAGCGCGGGGGAGAGCGCCGCGCGCTCAAGGCGGGCGAGCACCCGGTCGTACGATCCGCCGCCGCGGCCGAGCCGCATCCCGCGCGTGTCCACCGCGAGCCCCGGGAGCAGCACGGCGTCGGCCTCCAGGACGGCGTCCGGTCCGAGGCGCGGCCCCGCGGGTTCCAACAGCGTCATCTTTCCCGCGTGTTGGACGGGGGCGAGGGAGCTGGGCCCGTCGTACGCGGCCCAGTCCAGGTCGTTGTCCGGGAGCAGAACGGGCAGCAGGACACGTGTCCCGCGCGCGTGGAGGGTGTCCAGGAGGGCACGGGTGCCGGGTTCGGTGCCCACGGAGACGTACGCCGCGACCGTCCCGGCGCCGGAGAGTTCGGGCAACTCCAGGGCGCGCTCGGCGAGGGCGGCGGCCGTCTTCCGCGTGTCACCGGGCGTCAACCCACGTCTTACCGCGAGGATCTCCGCACGCAATGTGCGCTTGTTTCCCTTGCCCGGGCCGGGTTGATCCATGGTGAACTCACAAATCCTTCCTATTGTGCGTACATGTGGGCCTCTATTCCGGAGCCACAGATTTCACACATAGGCACCGGTTAAGGTAACGCTCATGACTGAGTCTCCCCCCAAGATCACCAAGGCTGTCATCCCAGCAGCGGGACTTGGCACTCGCTTCCTGCCCGCCACGAAGGCCACGCCCAAGGAGATGCTGCCGGTCGTCGACAAGCCGGCGATCCAGTACGTGGTCGAAGAGGCTGTCGCCGCGGGCCTGGACGACGTCCTCATGATCACGGGCCGCAACAAGCGCCCCCTGGAGGACCACTTCGACCGCAACTACGAGCTGGAGTCGGCCCTCGCGAAGAAGGGCGACGAGTCCCGGCTCGCGAAGGTCCAGGAGTCCAGCGACCTGGCGACCATGCACTACGTCCGCCAGGGCGACCCCAGAGGACTCGGTCACGCCGTCCTGTGCGCCGCCCCCCACGTCGGCCGCGAACCCTTCGCCGTGCTCCTCGGCGACGACCTGATCGACCCGCGCGACCCGCTGCTCGCGCGCATGGTCGAGATCCAGGAGCGGCACGGGGGCAGCGTCATCGCGCTCATGGAGGTCGCGCCCGAGCAGATCCACCTCTACGGCTGCGCGGCCGTCGAGCCCACCGCCGACGGCGACGTCGTGAAGGTGACCGACCTGGTCGAGAAGCCGGAGGCGGGGGACGCCCCGTCGAACTACGCGATCATCGGCCGCTATGTCCTCGACCCCCACGTCTTCGACATACTGCGCAAGACCGAGCCGGGCCGCGGCGGCGAGATCCAGCTCACCGACGCGCTCCAGCAGCTCGCCGCCGACGAAAAGATCGGCGGCCCGGTGCACGGTGTGGTCTTCAAGGGCCGCCGCTATGACACCGGCGACCGCGGCGACTATCTGCGTGCCATTGTCAGACTCGCGTGCGAACGTGAAGACCTGGGCCCGGACTTCAAGGCCTGGCTTCGCAGTTACGTCACCGAGGAGATGTAGCACTTGAGCAGCAGCGGCACGACGACGCACCACACCACCGGCCGGGACCGCCTCTGGTCGGTGGACGAGCACCTGGACGACATCCTCGCGACCGTCCGCCCCCTGGAGCCCATCGAGCTCCAGCTCCTCGACGCCCAGGGCTGTGTCCTGATCGAGGACGTCACGGTGCCCGTCTCGCTGCCGCCGTTCGACAACAGCTCCATGGACGGGTACGCGGTGCGGGTGGCCGACGTCGCGGGCGCCAGCGAGGAGTTCCCGGCCGTCCTCACGGTCATCGGGGACGTCGCCGCGGGCCAGGCCGAGCAGCCCACCGTCGGCCCCGGCGAGGCCGCCCGCATCATGACCGGCGCCCCGCTGCCGCCCGGCGCCGAGGCCGTCGTGCCCGTGGAGTGGACCGACGGCGGGCTCGGCCAGGGCCCCGCCGCCGGCATGCGCGCCCACAGCGCGGCCCCCGAGGGCGCCTCCGGCGAGGTCCGCGTGCACCGCCCCGCCGAAGCACGCGCCCACGTGCGCGCGCGGGGCAGCGACGTCCGCGCCGGGGACCGCGCCCTCACCGCGGGCACGGTCCTGGGTGCCCCGCAGATCGCCCTGCTCGCCGCGATCGGCCGGGGCACGGTCAAGGTGCGCCCGCGCCCGCGCGTGGTCGTCATGTCCACCGGCAGCGAACTGGTCCAGCCCGGCGAGGAGTTGGCCGAGGGGCAGATCTACGACTCCAACAGCTTCGCCCTCACCGCCGCCGCCCGCGAGGCCGGAGCCATCGCCTACCGCGTCGGCGCGGTCACCGACGACGCCGAGATCCTGCGCTCCACCATCGAGGACCAGCTGATCCGCGCCGACCTGCTCGTCACCACGGGCGGCGTCAGCGTGGGGGCGTACGACGTCGTCAAGGAGGCCCTGGACTCCATCGGCGACCCGGACGACGAGGAGGGCCTGGGCGCGGGCGGCGGGGTGGAGTTCCGCAAGCTCGCCATGCAGCCGGGCAAGCCGCAGGGGTTCGGCACCATCGGCCCCGACCACACCCCGCTCCTGGCCCTGCCGGGCAACCCGGTGTCGTCGTACGTCTCCTTCGAGATGTTCGTACGGCCCGCCGTGCGCGCCCTGATGGGCCTGCCGGACGTCCACCGGCCCGCCGCCAGCGCCCGGCTCACCGCCGACAAGGCGCTGACCTCGCCCGCCGGACGGCGCCAGTTCCTGCGCGGACGCCACGACGCGGACGCGGGCACGGTGACGCCGGTCGGCGGCTTCGGGTCGCATCTGATCGCCGCCCTCGCCCACGCGGACGCCCTGATCGTCGTCCCCGAGGACACCACGTCCGTGGAGCCGGGCGCGGACGTCGACGTGGTGCTGCTCGGCTGACGGGCCCCGCCGCCCGGGCGGGCGCGCGGCTCGGGCGGGGCGGCGCCGGGGCGGTACTGTGTCGCGCACAGCAGGCCCGCGCACCGCACCGCGCGGGGCCCGGACCGGGAGCGCCACAGCACATGAGCACGCAGCAGCGACTGACGCACATCGACGAGGCGGGCGCCGCCCGCATGGTCGACGTATCCGAGAAGGACGTGACCGCCCGCACCGCGCGCGCCGGCGGCCGGGTCCTGGTCTCGCCCCGCGTGATCGAACTGCTGCGGGGGGAGGGCGTTCCCAAGGGCGACGCCCTGGCGACCGCCCGTATCGCGGGCATCATGGGCGCCAAGCGCACCCCCGACCTGATCCCGCTGTGCCACCCGCTGGCCGTCTCCGGAGTGAAGGTCGACCTGAGCGTCGCCGACGACGCCGTGGAGATCCTGGCCACCGTGAAGACGACCGACCGCACCGGCGTCGAGATGGAGGCCCTCACCGCGGTCACCGTCGCCGCGCTCACCGTCATCGACATGGTCAAGGCCGTCGACAAGGGCGCCGTCATCACGGACGTGCGGGTCGAGGAGAAGACGGGCGGCAAGTCCGGCGACTGGAACCGGCGGGGAGCGGGGGCATGACCCACCGCGCGCCCGCCGACTCCGGGGCGGCGGCCGAGGGGAGCGAGGGCCTGGCGTACCGGGCACTCGTCGTCACCGCCTCCAACCGCGCCGCCGCGGGCGTCTACGCCGACAAGGGTGGTCCGATCCTCGCCGAAGGCCTCGCCGCCCTCGGCTTCGCCGTCGAAGGACCGCGCGTGGTGCCGGACGGCGACCCCGTCGAGCGGGCCCTGCGCGAGGGCGTCGCCGCCGGGTACGACGTCATCCTCACCACCGGCGGCACGGGCGTCTCGCCCACCGACGCCACCCCCGAGGCGACCCGCCGCGTCCTCGACCACGACGTCCCCGGCATCCCGGAGGCGATCCGCGCGTACGGCCGCGAGAAGGTGCCCACCGCCGTGCTCTCCCGGGGCCTCGCCGGGGTCGCGGGGCGCACGCTGATCGTGAACCTGCCGGGTTCGAGCGGCGGTGTGCGCGACGGACTCGCCGTTCTCAGACCCCTGTTGATCCACGCCGTCGACCAGCTGCGCGGCGGCGACCATCCGAGGACCGACGGGGGTGCGAGCTGAACAGCCCCAGCTGGCCCGCCGAGCTGACGGACGGCGATGTCGTCCTGCGGCCGATAAAACTGCGTGACCAGCGCGCCTGGCGGGAGGTCAACCGGCGCAACCGCGACTGGCTGCGCCCCTGGGAGGCCACGATCCCGCCGCCCACCCCCAGCGGCCCGGTCGCCCACCGCCCCACCTACCGGCAGATGGTCCGACACCTGCGCGCCGAGGCGAACGCGGGCCGCATGCTGCCGTTCGTCATCGAGTTCCAGGGCCGCCTCGTCGGGCAGTTGACGATCGCCGGGATCACCTGGGGGTCGATGTGCTCGGCCCATGTGGGCTACTGGGTCGACGAGTCGGTCGCGGGGCGCGGGGTGATGCCGACCGCCGTGGCGCTCGCCGTCGACCACTGCTTCCGCACCGTCGGGCTGCACCGCATCGAGGTCTGCATTCGGCCCGAGAACGCGCCGAGCCGTCGGGTCGTGGAGAAACTCGGATTCCGCGAGGAGGGGCTCAGGCCCCGCTATCTCCACATCGACGGGGCCTGGCGCGACCACCTGGTGTTCGCGCTCACCGTGGAAGAGGTCCCCGAGGGGCTGCTGCGCCGCTGGCAGCAGGCACGTCCGCAGAACACCGCGTGACGTCGTCCGCAGGACACCACGTGACACCGCGTGACGTCGTCCGCAGCGCGTGGAGCGGGCGCCTGACGGGCCGTCGCGCCCCCGGCACGGCACAATGCTGCCACTCTCATAAATGAAATACCTGTTCGAAATTGATCGGTGAGTGACCGTTAAATTCGGTGCCGCGTCGGCCTGTTGATCGCATCAGTCACAAAAAAAGTTCGAGATATCAGCCAGATCGTGCGACACACCGGCTCAATTGGCGGATGGCCTCGACAAAACCCCTCTACCGTGTGAGGCGTGAGCAGCAGCGGCCTCATCTACGCAGTCATCGTCGGGGCCTGGGCCGCCTACTTGGTGCCGATGTGGCTCCGTAGGCAGGACGAGCTCAACGAAGCTCGTCCGACGGAACGCTTCAGCACCGCCATCCGGCTGCTGTCCGGACGGGCGGGAATGGAGCGCCGGTACGCCAAGGACCTGCAAGCGCGCTCGCCTGAGGAGGAGGAGTCGCGCAGCGACCCGGACGCCGTGACCGACTCGGTCGACGTCCGGGCCTTCGCCGTGCCTCCGGGAGCGGAACGCGAGGGGCGCGCCACGGACTCCCGCGGCCGCCCCCCGGCCGCCCGGCCCCAGGCCCGCGCGTCCGCCGCCGAACAGGCCAAGCCCGGCGCGCAGGCGCGCGTCGGCGCGCGCCCCGCCGCCAAGCCGGGGTCCGGGCAGGGGTCGGGGCAGGGGCCCAGGACGGCCGGGGGCTCCGGCGCGGAGCGGGGCCAGAGCCAGGGGCATGGACAGGGCCAGGCGCACGGACAGGGCCACGGGCAGAGCCAGGGACAGAGCCAGGGGCCGTCCGCGGCCGCCCGGCGTGCCGCCGCTGCCGACGCCGCCGCGCGCGCCCGCCGCACGAAGGTGCTCGCGCGCCGTCGCCGCACCACGGTGATGCTGTTCCTCACGTTCACGGTCGGCACGATCGTCGCGGCCGTCGGCGGCTTCGCGTTCCTGTGGGCGCCCGCCTTCCCGGCCGCGCTGCTGAGCGCGTACATCGTCTATCTCCGTCGCCAGGAGCGGCGCCGCTTCACGTACACGATGGACCGGCGCCGGGCCGAGGCCGCCGCGCGGCGGCTGCGCGAGCGGCAGCCGCGCGGGCGCGAGGCGAGCCCCGAGCCCGCCGCCGAGGAGCCCGCACCGGAGCCGGAGACCGGCCTGTCGGCGCTCGCCGCCGACCGCCGCGCCCTCGTCGAGCAGACCGACCACGCCGAGTGGGTCGACCAGCAGCGCGAACGCCAGCACGGCCCCGGCCGCGCCGACAGCTGGGACCCGGTCCCGGTGCCGCTGCCGACGTACGTGACGGCGCCGGTCGCCCCGCGCGCCCCCGGCAGCGTCGACCTGGGCGCCCCCGACACCTGGAGCTCGGCCCGGTCCAGCACCGCCGAGCCCGCCGCCGACCGCGGGCCGGTGCCCGAGGCCGCGGCGCCCGCCGAGGACCAGCGGGCCGACGGCGGCGAGGGCGACGAGGGCGGAGCCGACGGCGGCCGCAGCGACGCCCGCCGCGCGGCCTCCGCCCGCCGCTCCCGCGAGCGCGGCCGCACCCCGCTGTTCGACCAGTACGACGACGGCGCCGACGGGCGCCCGCGCGCCGCCAACGAGTGACGGGCGGGCCGGGCGACCTCCCGTGAGGCCCCGTCGGCCCGCCTCCCCGACCGGCCCGGGTGCACCTTCCCGACCGGCCCGGGCGGGCCTTCACGACCGGCCCAGGTGTGCCTTCCTGACCAGCGCGGGAACGGATTTCCAAGCACCCGGATGGGGATGCTAGAGTTTCACTCGTTGCAAGGGCCTGTGGCGCAGTCCGGTAGCGCACCTCGTTCGCATCGAGGGGGCCAGGGGTTCAAATCCCCTCAGGTCCACTGCACAACCGTTCTTGAGGAAGCTCAAGTCGGTGACAGAGATCCCGTCCGATCACTTCGATCGGACGGGATCTCTGCGTATCTGAGCCAGTTTCAAGGGCAGCCAGGTGGGCGCTGCCCTGGTGCTCAGTCAGTAGGCGACCGTCCCGCTGACGTCGCGGTTGAACTTCAGGTAGAACTTCGTCCCGTTGAGGACGTCCTTGGCCGCGGTTCCCCACTGGCCGGCCCGGATGGTCGTCGGGGCGTTGCAGGCGTGGTTCTTCCAGCAGGTCCGCACGCTGATCGTGGCGTTGGGCTTGATGTTGATGTCCGCGCAGTTGGCCGTCGTGTAGGCCCAGTTCGGGTACTTGGGCCACACCTTGTTCGCCGTGGTGAAGGCCTTGCCGCTGCCGTAGCAGGACCGGGCCGTCGAGGGCGCCGCGGTGGCCGCCCCGGTGGTGGCGGCTGCTGCTCCTCCGGTCATCAGGAGCGCTGCGGTCACGATGCCGACGGTGCGGAAGGAACGGGTGCGCATGGATGTTCCCCGGTTTCTTCTCGTGGGCTACCCCGTGGTTCTGGTCGTGGGGTGCGCCGGTACGTCCGGCGCCGGATCCCAGCCTGCGCGTCTTCGGCGGCGGCACTCGACGTGATTCGGCCTGGACCGAACAACGGCATTCCCGGAGGATCGTCTCGAACTGTGTCGTTCGGGGGGGCGGGCAGCCGTGGTCTACCGCATGCACTTCACGGTCGACGATCTGGCGCGGACACGGGTGCTGCCGTGCGCCCTGCCGCTGATGGAACTGGGGGCGGCCGTTCGCACCCTTCAACAGCGCGGTCACGCGGTGCGCTTCGATGCCTGGCGGCGTCGCGCCCTGGCCGGCCTGCGCCCGGAGGCCCGGATGGTTCTCGAACTGATCCGGGCCAACCGCTGGGCACCCGACTTCCTCACCCGTGCCGAGACAGGCTCTCCTGAGGAAGCGCTGGAGCGGGTACGGGCCACGCCGCGCGCACGGATCCGCAGTGACCTGGCGCATGTGGCAGCCGGCTGGCCCCTCCCGGCCTGGGCCAGGAACCTGGCCGACGACCGCGACTTGTTCCAGCAACTCTGCGACAGCCTGGAGCACACGTACACCGTGCTCCTGTCCCCCTACTGGCCACAGATCACCAGCAACGCCACGGCCGAAGGGGGAGTGAAGGCGCGGCAGGCGCTGGTCGGCGGCATGGAACACCTGCTCACCTCCGCGAACCCCCACTGCGTCCGCTGGAACGCGCCCGTACTGGAGGTCACGATGGCCAGTGGCCTCGACGGCGATCTGCTCCTCGAAGGCCGCGGCCTCCTGCTCGTCCCGTCCTACTTCGGACCGCGGTGGTCCGCTGTCTGCACCGCCGCCGCACCTCAGCCCGTGCTGACCTATCCCGCCCACAGCCCCGAGGGCGCGCGGCCTCTCCTCGCTCCGCCCCCGCACGCCGAGCACCCCGGAACAGGGTCGGCGGCACTGTCCGCCCTGCTGGGCCACACCCGTGCCGCCGTCCTCACCTCCATCGCGGAACACCCGGGGTGCTCCACCAAGGAGCTCGCCCTCCTGGCCGGAGTCGCGCCTCCCACCGCGAGCGAACACGCCACCACCCTGCGCTGTGCGGGACTGGTGCACACGGCCCGACAGCGCAACACGGCTCTCCACACGGTCACCGCGCTCGGCACCGCCCTGCTCAACTCCCTGTAGGGAGAACTCGGGCCCGGGACCGGCCCGGGCCCGGGACCGAGGACCGGTGGTGGAGGACCAGAGGGCGAGGTCCGGGGCGGAATGGCGGAATAGGGGGGCGGGGGAGATCGCTCCAAGCGTCGGACGTGCGTCGGCCAAGCGTCGTGCGTACGTCGGCAAACGACGTGATGACACGAGGAGACCCCCCGCATGTGGAACGGCGACGCACTCGACCTCGACGCCTATCTGGCGCACCTCGGGCACGAAGGGGACCGCTCGCCCTCCCTCGCGACGCTGCGCGCCCTGCACCGGGCGCATGTGCTCTCCGTGCGCTGGGAGAACGTCGAGGCGGTGCTGCGCAAGTACCGGCCGCTCGACCTGGAGTCCGTCCAGGCCAAGCTGATCGGCAGCCGTCGCGGCGGAACCTGTTTCGAGCACATCACCCTCTACGCGGCCGCCCTGGAACGCCTCGGCTTCCGGTTCGTCGTGGTGCAGGGGCGGGTGCAGATGGGCGAGACCAGGATCAGGCCCGAGACGCACGCCATGGTGATCGTGGAGCTCGACGGGAAGCGCTGGCTCAGTGATGTCGGGTTCGGGGCCAGCCCCCTTGAGCCCATCGAGCTGACCGACGCGACGGACGTGAGCGACGGCACCTGGGCGTACCGGCTGCGGCGGCAGGACGTCACGCCGGGCGCCGACGGCTGGGCGCTCTACCAGCCCGCGGGCAAGGGCCAGCCCGACAACTCCGGCGACGGCTGGCTGGTCAGACACACCTTCACGCTCCACCCGCAGTACCCCACCGACCTGCGCGTCACCAACCACTTCGGCGCCAGCAGCCGCCACTCCGCCTTCAGCGACCGCGTCTTCGTGCAGCGCCTGCACCCGGACCGGCTGCACCTCCTCGACAACCTGCGGCTGACCACGGTCACGCCGGGGCAGCCGGGCCCGCCGGAGAGCCGGGAGCTGGAGCCGCACGAGGTGCCCCAGGTGCTCGCCGAGGTCTTCGGGGTCGAGCTGCCGGCCGAGGACGTCGAGCTGTTGCTGCCCAAGCTGGTCTGAGGCGGTCGGCCTGTTCCCGGGATCTCAGTCCGGGAGTACGGCGAGGGTCAGGCCGCGCAGGCGGGACGGGGCCGAGACGACCTCGTACGACGTGATCCTGCCCGACCTCACCGTGAGGGTGAGGGCCAGGAGGAGGTGGCCGCGCGGGGCGACGACGATGCCGGGGGCGCCGTCGAGCAGGAGCACGGCCGCGTGCCGGGCGTTGCGGGTGAGCAGGACCGTCTCGCGGGCCACCGCGTCGGCGCCGTGGATCTCGGCGGCGGTGCCCGGCGGGAGCGCCGCCGGGTCGGCGCGGCGGACGACGTCCGGGGCGAGGACCGCCAGGAGGGCGTCGAGGTCGCCGCCGCGGGCCGCGGCGAGGAAGGCCTCGACGGCCCGCCGGTGCCCGGCCGGGTCCGACTCCGGGACGGCCGGGGTGCCGCGCACCTTGCCGCGGGCGCGGCTCGCCAGCTTCTTCGCGGCCGCCGGTGAGCGCTCCACGATGGCCGCGATCCGGTCGAACGGCACGGCGAAGGAGTCGTGCAGCACGAAGGCGACCCGCTCCGCCGGGCCCAGGGTGCCGAGGACCACGAGCAGGGCGCGGCCCACCGACTCGATCAGGAGCGCCTCCTCCTCGGGGGTGTGCGCGTCGGCGGCGGCGATGTGGTCGGGGACCGGGCCGCCGACGAAGTCCTCCCTGCGGGTCGCGCGGGTGCGGAGCAGGTCCAGGCAGACGCGGGAGACGACGGTCGTCAGCCAGGCAGGCAGGTTCTCCACCGGCTCGGTGCGCCCCGGGGCGTGGGCCGTGCGGCTCAGGCGCAGCCAGGTCTCCTGCACCGCGTCGTCCGCCTCGTGCAGCGAGCCGAGCATGCGGTACGCGATGCCCCGCAGCCGCCCGCGCTGTGCCTCGAAGCGGTCCGCCAGTGCGGCCGGCTCGTCCATCGGTCACCTTTCCACGTCGTGCTCCGTCACCTCCTTGACGTACCGGACCGCAGGGATGTGACAGGAGTTGAGTCGGCGTGAGTGCCATGGGTGACACAGATGACGTCAGGGGCGGCCTTCTGCATCTGGACTCCAGTGCCGATCGGCGCGGGGAGTCCGTGACGCGGACGCTGAGCGGGCTGTTCGCGCGGAGCTGGCGGGAGCGGCACGGGGACGCCGGGTACCGCTACCGGGACCTGGCCGCCGAGCCGGTGCCCCTGGTGGGGTCCGGCTATGTCGCGCTCGGGACGCGCGCGGAGCGGCAGGGCGCCGTACCGCTCGCGAAGGTGGCCGCGCTGGCCGAGGGCGCCGACGAGGAACGGGAGTGGGCGCTGACGCTGCCGCTGGTCGAGGAGGTGCGGGCGGCGGGGACCGTGCTGATCGGGGTCCCCATGTACAACTTCGGCGTGCCCGCGGCGCTGAAGGCGTGGATCGACCGGGTGTCGTTCCCGGGGGCGTACACCGACCCGGACAGCGGGCGGCCGCTGCTCGGCGGGACGCGGGTCGTGGTGGTCGCCGCGTGCGGCGGTGGCTACGGGCCGGGGACGCCCCGTGAGAGCTGCGACTTCCAGGTGCCCTACCTGCGGGCGTACTTCGCCACCCTCGGGGTGCCCGAGGAGGAGCTGCACGTCGTGCGGGCCGAGCTGACGCGGGCCGGGGACATCCCCGGGCTCGCCCCGTTCCAGGACCTCGCGGCGGACTCCCTCGCGGCGGCGCGGGGGGCGGTGGCCGAGCTCGCCGTACGCCCTTACGGCGGGCGCGCGGCCGCTCTCCACGTGTGAGAAATGTCGTGATCGATGCATTTGGGGCATATGGAGCAACCCTGGCAGCCCTGGCAGTCCCGGCAGGACCCTCGCCGCCGTCTGCGGCACGGCCCTGACGGCCGCGCTCGCCGGTGGCTGCGCCGAGCACGGCGGCCTGTACGTCGAGGGGCCCGCGCCGCGGCCCTCGCGGATCAGCGGGCCCGTGTACGTGGCCGACGCGCTCGGCCAGGTGCGGGCCGAGGCGTGCGGGGTGGGGGAGGTGGCGCGGCGGGCTGTCGCTGGGGATCGCCGTCGTGGTGGGGCGGGCGAAGGCGCTGGCGGCTTCGCTGCGGTTCGCCGACCCGGCGGAGGGCGGGGCTTTGGCGGAGCCGGACCTCGCGGGGGCCTTGCTCCGCCCCGGCCCTAGCGCAGGGGCTTGGCGAAGCAGCGGCTCAAGGGGGTGTCGCGGTAGTAGCCGAACTTGGGGCAGGGCTCGTAGGCGGTGGAGGTGTAGAGGGCTATGGCCTCGGGCTGCTTGGTGCCGGTTTCGAGGACCATGCGGGTGCGGCCCGCCTCGCGGGCGTCGGACTCCAGGGCCGCCAGGATGCGGCGGGCGAGGCCGAGACCCCGGGCCTCCGGGGTGACGTACATGCGCTTTATCTCGGCGTCCCCGTCGGAGTACCCCTCGCCGTTCCGGTCCATCGCCCGCCAGCCGCCCGTGGCCAGCGGGGTGCCCGCGTCGTCGTACGCGATCAGGTAGAGGCCGTACGGCGGCTTGAACATGGCCGCGTCCAGCGGGGTCGCGTCGCCCTCGTCGCCGTAGCGCTCGGCGTACTCGAGCTGGACGCGGTCGTTGAGCTTGACGGCGTCCGGGTGGTCGAAGGCGACGGGCTGTATGTTCATGCTCTCCATCGTACTTCTATGCAGGGCCGTGGGGGCGGCCGCGGGATTCCGGGCGGCTACCAGTGTGCCGGTATCGTGCCGGGATGCTCACAGTGACCAGCGTGAATGTGAACGGCCTGCGTGCCGCCGCCAAGAAGGGCTTCGTGGAGTGGCTCGCCGGGACCGGCGCGGACGTGCTGTGTCTGCAGGAGGTGCGGGCCGAGCCGCAGCAGTTGCCGGACGAGGTTCGGGACCCGGAAGGCTGGTACGTCACGCACGCCCCGGCCGCCGCCAAGGGCCGCGCGGGGGTGTCGCTGTACACGCGGCGCGAGCCGGAGCGGGTGCGGGTGGGCTTCGGGTCGCAGGAGTTCGACGGCAGCGGGCGGTACGTGGAGGCCGACCTGCCGGGCGTCACGGTCGCGAGCCTCTATCTGCCCTCGGGCGAGGTCGGCACCGAGCGGCAGGACGAGAAGGTCCGGTTCATGGCCGAGTTCCTCGTGTACCTGAAGGACCTCAGGGCGCGGGCCGCCGCCGACGGGCGCGAGGTCCTGGTCTGTGGCGACTGGAACATCGCCCACCAGGAGGCCGACCTCAAGAACTGGAAGGGCAACAAGAAGAACTCCGGGTTCCTGCCCGAGGAGCGGGCCTGGATGGGGGAGGTCTTCGAGGACTTCGGGGACGACGTGATGCGCGCGCTGCACCCGGACGTCGAGGGCCCCTACTCCTGGTGGTCCTACCGCGGCCGCGCCTTCGACAACGACACGGGCTGGCGCATCGACTACCACGTGGCGACCCCGGGCCTCGCGGGCCGCGCCGTCAAGGGGTACGTGGAGCGGGCCGCCACGCACGCCGAGCGCTGGTCGGACCACGCGCCGGTGACCGTCGTCTACGAGTAGGCCGCTCGGCGACCGGCGGGCGAAGTCGTGGCCAAAAGTCCGGCAGAGGGCTGTCCCGGCCGCCGCGTGGCGTGGCAGATTGCGGTCGCGCTCATCGTCCATGATGGGCGCGCCAACTGATCCTCACGCGGGGGTACTTCATGTCTGCTGGTCCTTCCGGAGGTCTTTCCAGACGCGGGCTGTTGACCGGTGCCGCGGGCGCGGTGGCGGGCGCGGGGCTCGCGGGGGCGCTGCCCGCGGGTGCGGCGTACGCGTCCGCCGAGTCGGCTCCGTACGCCACCGGCCCCGGCGTCCCCCCGGGCACCCCGCCCGTCCTCGTCACCGAGCAGGCGAGCAAGCGGCTCCTCGTGCTCGACCCGCGCCGCCGCGTCTGGGACCCGGCGGCCGAACCGGGCGTCGTGCGCTGGCAGTTCTCGCCGCTGGGCGACCCCCGCTACCGGGACCTCCAGCCGGAGGCCAGCTGGGTGTACCCGTGCGAGGCGAAGGTGCGGGTGCACCGCAAGCGGACCCTGGTGCTGACCACGGCGTCGTTCGGGTTCGTCGCCGCCGTCGAGTACCCGACGGGGCGGCGCTACTGGGGCGCGGCGCTCGGCCCCGGCGACGACCTGTTCAATCCGCACAGCGCGGAGATCCTGCCGGACGGCAACGTGGCGGTGGCGTGCAGCTCCGGCGCGCTCGTGCGCCTGTACGCCGCCTCGCTCGGCCCCGACGCGACGCGGTACGCCGAGGACCGCCTCAAGGGCGCGCACGCGCTGCACTGGGACCGCGCCCGGCGGGTGCTGTGGGCGCTCGGCGACGACGACCTGGTGGCGTACGAGGTCGGCGGCACCTCCGCGCGGCCCACGCTGACGCGGACGTCCGTGACCCCGCTGCCGGTCGCCGTGCCGGGGAAGACCGCGGGCGGGCACGACCTGTTCCCCGTCGCGGGGCGGCCGGGGCGGCTGTGGGTGACGACGAACGCGGCCGTGTTCCAGTACGACCGGCGCCACGGCACCTTCGTCCGCGACTACCCGGGGCACGAGCTGATCGACCGTGCGTCGGTGAAGGCCGTCGGCAACGACCCGCGCACCGGGCAGGTCCTCAGCACCGTGCCGGAGAAGGGCCTCGAAGAGACCTGGTGGACCACGAAGGTGGGGGTGCACCGGCCCACGGGGACGTACACGCTGGTCAACGGGGGGATCTACAAGGCGCGTTGGTGGCTGCCGCGCTGAGGCCGGGCGGGTGGACCCCGGGCGGGTGGACCCCGGGCGGGTGAGCCCCGGCCCGCTGCGCCCTCCGGCCGACCGGACCCCGGCCGGCTGACCCTTACCCCGCCGAGCCCCGCCCCTCGGCCCCCTCCGCCTCCTCGTCCGGCTTCTCGCCCGCGAGCCGCCGGTCGAGGGCCAGCGAAAGCTCCGCCTCCACCACGGCCTTGGCGACCGGCCGCAGCATCTCGACGCCGACGTCCGCGTCGTCGGGGGCGTGCGTGCGGACGACCGTCAGGAACAACTCGGCGAGCGCGTCGGTGTGTTCGCGCACGCGCTGGCCCGCCTCCAGGACCGCGGCGAGCGGGATGCCCTTGCGCACCAGGGTGGTCGAGGCGTCCAGGAGGCGGCGGCTGATGTGGACGATCTCGTCGCCGTCGGTGCCGAGATAGCCGAGGTCCAGGGCCGCCGACAGGTTCTCCGGGGTGACCTCGCCCGCGAAGCGGTCGGCCAGCTCCTCCGGGGTGAGGCGGACCGGGGTCTCCTCCGACGGGCCGTCCATGCCGAGGAGTTCGGCCACGTCGCGGCCCTGCTCGAAGGCCTCGGCCAGCTCCGCGATGCCGTTCAGGGTGTGGCCCCGCTCCAGGAGGGCGGCGATGGTGCGCAGGCGGGCCAGGTGGTGCTCGTCGTACCAGGCGATGCGGCCCTCGCGGCGCGGCGGCGGGATCAGCCCGCGCTCGCGGTAGAAGCGGACGGTGCGCACGGTGATACCGGCCTCCTTGGCCAGCTCCTCCATGCGGAACTCGCGTACGTCTGCCGCGTCTGCCGCGTCTCCCGTGTGATCTGCCACGTGGGCAGCCTATGCCGGGACGGCTTTGCCGCGCCGGTGTCGTACCGCCGGTAACTTTCCCCGTCCGACCCCTACCCATGAGTACGAGGCTGTTCTACGCTCCCCATTGCGCCAGTGCTTACTGGCAGAGTCACGCCTCTGGAGGTGTCGGCATGGCCGGGAGCGAACGTGTGGAGCACGTGCGGGTGGCGGTGATCGGGTCCGGGTTCGGCGGGATCGGCGCCGCCGTCCGGCTGCGCAGGGAGGGCGTCACCGACTTCGTCGTCCTGGAGCGGGCCGGTGCGGTCGGCGGCACCTGGCGGGACAACAGCTACCCGGGCTGCGCCTGCGACGTGCCGTCCCACCTGTACTCGTTCTCGTTCGCGCCGAACCCGGACTGGCCGCGCACCTTCTCCGGGCAGGAGCACATCTGGGACTACCTGGAGCGGGTCGCGGACACCTTCCGGCTGCGCCCGCACATCCGCCTCGACACCGAGGTCCTGAAGCTGGCCTGGGACGCCGACGAGCTGCGCTGGCTGATCGAGACGAGCACCGGCAGGCTCACCGCCGACGTCGTGGTCTCCGCCACCGGACCGCTCTCCGACCCCAAGACGCCCGACATCCCGGGCCTGGACACCTTCCCCGGCAAGGTCTTCCACTCCGCGCGCTGGGACCACGACTACGACCTGCGCGGCAAGCGCGTCGCCATGGTCGGCACCGGGGCCTCCGCGATCCAGATCGTGCCGGAGATCCAGCGCGACGTCCGGCGGCTCACGCTGTTCCAGCGCACCCCGCCGTGGGTCCTGCCGCGCGCCGACCGGGCCATCAGCGGCGTCGAGCGGTGGCTGCACCGGCAGTTGCCGTTCACCACGCAGGCGCGCCGGGGCATCCTGTGGGGCATCCGGGAGCTCCAGGTGCAGGCCTTCACCAAGCGGCCCGACGAGCTCGGCCTGATCGAGCGCATCGCCAAGCGGAACATGGAGCGGTCCGTCAAGGACCCGGCGCTGCGGGCCAAGCTGACGCCGACGTACCGCATCGGCTGCAAGCGGATCCTGCTGTCCAACGCCTACTATCCGGCGCTCGCCAAGCCGAACGTCGACGTCGTCGCGAGCGGCCTCGCCGAGGTGCGAGGATCCACCGTCGTGGCCGCCGACGGCACCGAGGCCGAGGTCGACGCGATCGTCTTCGGCACCGGCTTCCACGTCACGGACATGCCGATCGCCGAACGCGTCGTCGGCGCGGAAGGACAGACGCTGATGGAGTCCTGGAAGGACGGCATGAAGTCGCTGCGCGGCGCCACCGCCGCGGGCTTCCCGAACTTCTTCACCGTCATCGGCCCGAACACCGGCCTCGGCAACTCCTCGATGATCCTCATGATCGAGTCCCAGCTGAACTATCTCGCCGACTACATGCGGCAGTTGAACACCATCGGCGGCCGCACCGCGCTGTCCCCGCGCACCGCCGCCGTCGACGCCTGGAACCACCGCGTCCAGGAGCGCATGAAGCGCACCGTCTGGAACACCGGCGGCTGCACCAGCTGGTATCTGGACGACAACGGCGTCAACACCACCGTCTGGCCCGGTACGACGACGGAGTTCCGCACCGCCACCCGCCGCGTCGACCTGTCCGAGTACGAGGTCGTGCGCGCCCCCGCGGCCGACAACGGCCCCCGGCGCCGCAAGTCCGGCAGGGCGACCACGAAGGCGGGGGCCACCGCATGACCAGGCTCACCCACGTCCGCAGCGGGCCCTACGCGCCGCCCGTCCCCGCGCACGAGCTGACCGCCGTCTCCGCCGACGGGGCGCGCGTCCACGTCGAGGTGCACGGGCCCGAGCACGCGCCCGCGGTCGTCCTCGTGCACGGCTGGACCTGCTCCACCGCGTTCTGGGCGGCGCAGGTGCGGGCCCTCGCGGGCAGCTACCGCGTGATCGCCTACGACCAGCGCGGGCACGGGCGCACCGAGGCGCCCCTGGAGGCCGCCGGGTACGGCACCCGGGCCCTCGCCGACGACCTGGAGGCCGTGCTCGCCGCGACCCTCGCCCCCGGCGAACCCGCCGTGCTCGTCGGCCACTCCATGGGCGGCATGACGCTGATGGCGGCGGCCGGTCGGCCGGGGGTGCGCGACCACGCGGCCGCGGTGCTGCTGTGCAGCACGGGCAGCTCGCGGCTCGTCGCCGAGTCGACGGTCCTGCCGCTGCGCGCCGGGGGCCTGCGGACCCGGCTCACCCGTCGGCTGCTGGGCTCGCGGGCGCCCTTGGGGCCCGTGACGCCGCTCGCCCGACGGGTCCTCAAGTACGCCACGATGGGCCCCGGTTCGGCGCCCGAGCGGGTCGAGGCGTGCGCGCGGATCGTGCACGGGTGCCCGCGCGTGGTGCGCTACCGCTGGGCGCACGTCCTGGACGAGCTGCACCTGGACGCCGGGGTGGCCGCGCTGACGGCGCCCACGGCGGTCGTCACCGGGACCGCCGACCGGCTCACCCCCGTCGTGCAGGCCCGGCGGATCGCGGCCGCGCTGCCGCACTGCCTCGGCCTGACCGAGCTGACCGGCGTCGGGCACATGACGCCGGTGGAGGCGCCCGAAGCGGTGACGCGCGGGATCACGGAACTGGCCGAGGCATACGTCGTACGACAGCCGGTGCGGGAGTCCGCGCGGCAGCACGAGAGGGAGGGCGCGTGAGCAAGGTGAGCCTGGAAGGGCAGGTCGCGGTCGTCACGGGGGCCGCGCGCGGAGTCGGTGAACTCCTCGCCCGCAAACTGTCGGCGCGCGGCGCGCACGTGGCGCTCGTCGGGCTCGAACCCGACGAGCTGAAGCAGGTCGCCTCGCGGTTGCACGGCGAGGCCGAGTGCTGGCACGCCGACGTCACCGACCACGAGGCGATGGCGCGGGTCGCGCAGGAGGTCAAGGAGCGGTTCGGGAAGGTCGACATCGTCGTCGCCAACGCCGGGGTGGCGAGCGGGGGCCCCTTCCTCTCCTCCGACCCCGTCGCCTGGCGGCGGGTCATCGAGGTCAACCTCATCGGCAGCGCCGTGACCGCCCGGGCGTTCCTGCCCGTCCTCATGGAGAGCCGCGGGTACCTCCTCCAGATCGCCTCGCTCGCCGCGATGACGCCCGCGCCGATGATGACCGCGTACTGCGCGTCCAAGTCCGGAGTCGAGGCGTACGCCCACTCGCTGCGCGCCGAAGTCGCCTACAAGGGCGTGCGGGTGGGCGTCGGATATCTGTCCTGGACCGACACCGACATGGTGCGGGGCGCCGATCAGGACGACGTGATGCGGGAGTTGCGGTCGCGGCTGCCGTGGCCGTCCAACAAGACCTACCCCCTGGGTCCCGCGGTCGACCGGATCGTCGCCGGGATCGAGCGCCGGAGCGCCCACGTCTACGCGCAGTGGTGGCTGCGGGGCATGCAGGGCCTTCGGCCGTATCTGCCGGGGATCATCGCGGGTGTCGGCCAACGGGAGATGCGGAGGTTCGAGCCGAGGCTCGGGGAGGTCTCGACCGGTCTTGTCGGGGCCGGGGGCACCGCCGACGCGGAGGCTCGCCGGGGGCGGTAGCGCGGGAAACGGGGCCCGCCCGAAGTTCGGGTGAGCCCCGTTCCTGTTCCGCCCGGTGCGACGGCTACGCGTCGTAGTCCTGGTCGAACTTGTCCTGAGCCTCCTGCGCGGCGCGCTGGGCCTCGTCCGGGGTCTCCGGCCGGCCCCGCTCCTGGGCCTGCGAGGAGCGCTCGCTCGCCTCTTCCTTGGCGCTGCCCATGGCTTCCTGCGCCTTGTTGCGGAGGTCCTCGGCCTTGTCCTGGAACTGGTCCTTGATGCCCATGAAGTGTCACTCCCGTAGTGGGTGAGGGGATCGGGGCTCGACCAGACTCACATGACGGGACAGAGTGCGCATTTCGATCACTAACCCTCCGTGATCCGCCCCGCTCGGCGTCGCGCTACGCACCCCGCGGCGGCAGCTTCGGCCGCCGCCGGTCCGGCACGTCCGAGTAGCCCGGCGGCACCGCCGCCGGGCGCAGCGCCAGCAGGTCCAGAGCCACCCGCACCGCGTCGTCGAGCTGCGCGTGCCGCCCCTCCGCCCAGTCCAACGGCGTGCGCAGGACGGCGAGATCGGGCTCCACGCCGTGGTTCTCCACGGACCAGCCGTACCCGTCGAACCACGCCGCGTTCATCGGCACCGTGATGACCGTGCCGTCGCCGAGCGTGTGCCGCCCGGTCATCCCGACCACGCCGCCCCAGGTCCGCTGCCCCACCACGGGCCCGAGCCCGAGGAGCTTGAACACGGCCGTGATCATGTCGCCGTCGGACGAGGTCGCCTCGTCGGCGAGGGCGACGACCGGGCCCCGGGGCGCGTTGGAGGCGTACGACACCGGCTGGGCGTCCCGCGTGAGGTCCCAGCCGAGGATCTTGCGGGTCAGCTTCTCCACGACCAGCTCGCTGATGTGACCGCCCGCGTTGCCGCGCACGTCCACGAGCAGCGCGGGCAGCGACACCTCAAGGCGCAGGTCCCGGTTGAACTGCGCCCAGCCCGACCCGCCCATGTCGGGGATGTGCAGATAGCCGCACTGGCCGTCGCTCAACTCCCGTACGACCTCACGCCGTTTGGCCACCCAGTCCTGGTACCGCAGCGGCCGTTCGTTGACGAGCGGCACGATCGCGACCCGCCGTGAACGCCCCTCACCCGCCGCGGGCCGGAACGTCAGCTCCACGGTGGTGCCGCCCGCCGCCGCGAGCAGCGGGTAGGGCCCTGTCACCGGGTCGACGGGCCGCCCGTCGACGTGGGTGAGGACGGCGCCCTCGCGGATGCCCGCGCCGGCCAGCGGCGAGCGCGCCTTGGAGTCGGAGGACTCGCCCGGCAGGATCCGCTTGACCACCCAGCCGTCGTCCCTGCGCACCAGGTTGGCGCCGAGCAGCCCCATCGCCCGCTGGTAGTGCGGCGGTCCCTCGTTGCGCCGGGCGGCGCTGACGTACGCGTGCGAGGTGCCGAGTTCGCCGAGGACCTCCCGGAGCAGGTCGGCGAACTCGTCGGGGGACGCGACGCGTTCCACGAGGGGGCGGTACTGGTCGAGGACGGCGTCCCAGTCGATGCCGCACATCCCCGGCTCCCAGAACAGGGCGCGGATGAGGCGGCCCGCCTCGTCGAAGGACTGCCGCCACTCCGCGGCCGGGTCGACGTCGTGCAGGATGCGGCGCAGGTCGAGCCAGACGGTGCTGTCGCTGTCGCCGGACTCGGTGGACGGCACGGCCCGCAGGTCGCCCTCGTCCACCACGACGAGCCGCGAGCCGTCCCCGCTGGTCGCGAACCAGTCGAGGTGGTCGACGAGTTCGGACTTCTTGGCCTTGGTGATGTTGAAGTACTCAAGGGTCGGACGGCCCGAGGTGTCGGCGGGGTTGGCGAAGGTCTCGCCGAGCGCGCCCGAGATCGGCCACCGCAGCCACACCAGGCCGCCGCCGCTCACCGGGCACAGCGCCGAGTACTTCGACGCCGCCACCGGGAACGGCGTCACCCTGCTCGCCAGGCCCTCCGCCTCCACGGTCACCGTCCCGTCGCCGGAGCCGTCGTCGCCCGCGCTGTCCGTGCCGCTGCCGGACGGGTCGAGCCCGCCCGCCGCGGGCCGCCCGTCGGGCAGCAGCGCGAACGGCGAGGGGGTCGCGGACGACAGCGGTACGAGGTAGGGGCGGCAGCCGAGCGGGAAGGACAGGTCGCCGGTGTGCACGTCGTAGACGGGGTCGAAGCCGCGCCAGGAGAGGAAGGCGAGATAGCGGCCGTCCCGGGTGAACACCGGGTTCTCGTCCTCGAAGCGGCCGTTGGTGACGTCGATGACCGTACGGGCGCCGGGCCCGGCGATCCGGGCCAGCTTGATCTTCCGCAGGGAGCGGCCGATGCCGGGGTGCGACCAGGTGAGCCAGGCCCCGTCCGGCGAGAACGCGAGGTCGCGGACGGGGCCGTTGAGGGACCGGATCAGCTCCGTCACCTCGCCGTCCGGGTTCTCGCCGTCCGAGTCCTCGGGGGCATCGGGGGCCGCGTCGGCAGTGGAGTCGGCGGACGTGTCGGTGGCCGCCGCGTCGTCGGGCACGGTGACCAGGAGCAGCCGCCCGTCGTGCGAGGCGACGGCGAGCCGTTCCCCGTCCGGGTCGGACACCAGCTCCTGCACCCGCCCGAGCCGCCCGGCCGCCAGCCTGCGCGGTTCCCGGGCGCCGCTGGCCCGGGGCAGATAGGCGATCTCGATGGCGTCCTCGCCCTCGGCGTCGGTGACGTACGCGACCTGTCCGCCCGTGCCAAGCATCTCCGGCAGCCGCACCCGTACGCCGGGGGTGTCGGCGATGGTGCGGGCGGGGCCGTCGCGGTGGGTCAGCCAGTACAGGCTGCCGCGTACGACGACGGCGCTCGCGCGGCCCGTGGTGTCCACGGAGAGCGCGTCGACGTGCTGCGCGGCGGGCACCTGGTACGTCCGCCGCCCGGCGCGCGGGCCGCCGATCTCGACCTCGACCCGGCGCGGCTCGGAGTCCGCGGCCAGGTCGTCCACCAGCCAGATCTCGCCCGCGCACTGGTAGACGACGCGGGTGCCGTCGCTGGCGGCGTGCCGGGCGTAGAAGGCGTCGTGGTCGGTGTGGCGGCGCAGGTCGGTGCCGTCGGGGCGGCAGGAGTACAGGTTTCCCACGCCCTCGTGGTCGGAGAGGAACGCGACGCGCCCGGACACGAACATCGGCGCGTCCAGATGCCCCCCGAGGTCGGCGAGCAGCCGCTCGCCGTGCAGCCACAGGCGGCCCGTCGCGCCGCCCCGGTAGCGCTTCCAGGCGGCGGGCTCGTGCGGCGGCTTGCCGGTCAGGAGCAGCGTGCGGCGCTCGCCGTCGCCGTCGCCGTCGAGCACGGCGATGTCGTGGACCGGGCCCCAGGGCAGCTTGCCGCCGGGGGAGCCGTCGGTGGGCACGCTGTAGGCCCAGCAGAAGTAGGAGAAGGGCTGGCCGTGCGAGGAGACGGCGAGGATGTCGCCGTCGGGCGTCCAGCCGCAGACGCGGGTGTCGGTGGAGCCCCAGTAGGTCAGGCGCCGCGCGGGGCCGCCCGCCACCGGCGCCAGATGGATCTCGGGGTCCAGGCTGCGCCAGCTCGTGTACGCGATGTGACTGCCGTCGGGGCTGAAGCGGGGGTGGCCCAGCTTGGTGCGGTCGGCCGTGATGCGCCACGCGCGGCCCGGCGGGGCGCCCTCCGCCGTGAGCGGGGCCACCCAGAGGTCGTCCTCGGCGACGAAGCAGAGTCGGTCGCCGCTGACGTGGGGGAAGCGGAGGTACGCCTGAGTCACCTCCCCATGCTTTGCCGTGCCGTCGGCTGCGGCAACTTATGGGGCTTCGCCCCTTTCCCCCCTGTTGGCGCTTCGCGCCTCGTCCTCAAACGCCGGACGGGCTGAGATTTGCCGCTCGGGGCTCGCTCTCGGGTGCGGACCGGTTGGGGATGTGTGGTCCAGGACACGTACGAAACCGTTTCGTTTCGTTAGTTGGTCCCGTAGAGTACTCGGCGTAGCAGTGGAATCGGGAAGGAGTCGGCCCATGACCGAAGTGGCAGCGTCGCCGCGGCGGAGCCGGATCACGCCCGAGCGGGAGGCGGAGCTTTACGAGGCCGTCCTCGATCTGCTGCGCGAGGTCGGGTACGACGGGCTGACGATGGACGCCATCGCCACCCGCACCCGGTCCAGCAAGGCCACGCTCTACCGCCAGTGGGGCGGCAAGGCCGAGCTGGTCGCGCGGGCGCTGAAGCACAACAAGCCCGCGTCCATGGCGGACATCGACACGGGGTCCCTGCGCGGGGACTTCATGCAGATGGTCACCCTCCAGGACGACTGCAAGATGGAGCAGGACCAGGCGCTGATGCGGGGCCTGTTCCACGCCATCCACGGCAATCCCGAACTGCACCAGGCGATGCGGCAGTTGCTGATCGAGCCGGAGATCACCGGCCTGAACGAACTGCTGCGCCGCGCCGTCGCCCGGGGCGAACTCGACGCCGACAACCCGGCGCTCGAGTACGTCATCCACATGCTGGTCGGCGGCTTCGTCGCCCGGGACCTGGTCGAGGAACGCCCCGCCGACCAGGAGTTCCTCCGCAGTTACATCAACGCGGTGATCCTGCCCGCCCTCGGCGTCTGACGCCCGGCCGGGCGGGGGCTCCCCGCAGTCGCACCCGCGGCCACACCACCTGACGCGACCTCCCCCCTCGCCTTTCGGGCATGGGCGGTACCCCCTTCGCCGTCGGGCCGATCACTCGCGCCCCCGGGCCGATCCCCCCTGCCCAGAAGCCATCAGCCACCGACCTGACCGGGAGTACTCCCCGTGGCCACCTTCCTGTACAAACTAGGCCGACTCGCCTTCCGGCGACGGCACTTCGTCGCCCTGATCTGGGTCGCGCTGCTGACCCTCGCCGGTGTCGGCGCGGCGTCCGCGCCCACCGCGGCCTCCAGCTCGTTCTCGATCCCCGGCACGGAGGCGCAGAAGGCCTTCGACCTGCTCGACGAGCGCGCCCCCGAGGCCAGCGCCGACGGCGCGAGCGCCCGCGTCGTGTTCAAGGCGCCGGACGGCCAGAAGGTGACCGACCCGGCCAACAAGGCCGAGATCAGCAAGACGGTCTCCTCCCTCAAGTCCGGCTCGGACCAGGTAGCTTCGGCCGCCGACCCGTTCGCCGCCAAGGCCGTCTCCAAGGACGGCACGACGGCGTACGCCTCCGTGACGTACAAGGTCACCTCCATGGAGCTGACCGACGACAGCCGGGACGCCCTGGAGAAGACCACCGACGAGGCGCGCGACGGCGGCATGACCGTCGAGGTCGGCGGTGACGCGCTGCAGGCCATGCCGCACACCGGCGCCACCGAGATCATCGGCATCGCGGTCGCGGCCGTGGTCCTCGTCATCACCTTCGGCTCGCTGGTCTCGGCGGGGCTTCCGCTGCTCACCGCGCTGATCGGCGTCGGCATCGGCGTCTCCTCGATCGCCGCCCTCGCCAGCGCCCTCGACCTGGGCACGACCACGTCGACGCTCGCGATGATGATCGGCCTCGCCGTCGGCATCGACTACGCGCTGTTCATCGTCTCGCGCTACCGCGCCGAACTCGCCGAGGGCCGCGAGCGCGAGGACGCCGCGGGCCGCGCCGTCGGCACGGCCGGGTCGGCCGTCGTCTTCGCCGGTCTGACCGTCGTCATCGCGCTCGTCGGGCTCGCGGTGGTCAACATCCCGATGCTCACCAAGATGGGCTTCGCGGCGGCGGGCACGGTGGCCATCGCCGTACTGATCGCGCTGACGATGATCCCGGCGCTGCTCGGGTACGCGGGCCGGAAGGTCAAGCCGACGGGGGAGAAGGGCAGGCTGTTCG
Source organism: Streptomyces sp. NPDC041205 (assembly GCF_055591765.1). Taxonomy (NCBI): domain Bacteria; kingdom Bacillati; phylum Actinomycetota; class Actinomycetes; order Kitasatosporales; family Streptomycetaceae; genus Streptomyces; species Streptomyces sp. NPDC041205. The sequence goes on from NZ_JBVIZH010000005.1 coordinate 396,697, forward strand.
GCGGGCGCAAGAAGGCCGCGGCGGACGCCGAGGGCGACACCCCGGCCAAGGGCACCGCCCCCGCCAAGGAGAACCTCGGCACCCGCTGGGCCCGCTTCGTCGTCCGGCGCCCCGTCGCCGTCCTGCTGCTCGGCGTGCTCGGCCTCGGCGCCGCCGCCCTGCCCGTCTCGCAGCTCGAACTCGGCCTGCCCGACGACGGCGCGCAGCCCACGTCCACGACCCAGCGCAAGGCCTACGACCTGATCGCGGACGGCTTCGGGCCCGGCTTCAACGGTCCGCTGATGGTGGTCACCGACCTCAAGGGCGTCGACGACGCCAAGGGCGAGGCCGCCGCAGTACAGAAGAAGATCTCGGGCCTCGACGACGTGCTCACGGTCAGCCCGCCCCGGTTCGACAAGGCCGGCGACACCGCGATGATCAGCGTCGTGCCGTCGTCCAAGCCCAGCGGCACCGAGACCGAGGACTTGGTGCACGCGATCCGCGGCGAGGCGAAGGACGTCAGGGCCGACAGTGGCGCCGAGGTCATGGTCACCGGCACCACGGCCATGAACATCGACGTCTCGCAGAAGCTCAACGACGCCCTGCTGCCGTACCTCGCGCTGGTCGTGGGCCTCGCGTTCCTGCTCCTGATCGTCGTCTTCCGCTCGGTCCTGGTCCCGCTCAAGGCGGCCCTCGGCTTCCTGCTCTCGGTGCTCGCCGCGCTCGGCGCCGTGGTCGCGGTGTTCCAGTGGGGCTGGCTCGGCTCGCTGTTCGGCGTCGAGCAGACCGGCCCGATCATGAGCATGATGCCGATCTTCATGGTGGGCGTGGTCTTCGGTCTCGCGATGGACTACGAGGTGTTCCTCGTGACCCGGATGCGGGAGGCGTACGTCCACGGCGAGAGCCCGCACGAGGCGATCGTCACCGGCTTCAAGCACGGGGCGCGGGTCGTCTCGGCGGCGGCGGTCATCATGATCGCGGTGTTCGCCGGGTTCATCGGCTCCAGCGAGCAGATGGTCAAGATGATCGGCTTCGGCCTCGCCATCGCCGTCTTCTTCGACGCGTTCATCGTGCGCATGGCGCTGGTCCCGGCCGTCCTCGCGCTGCTCGGCCGCAAGGCCTGGTGGCTGCCGAAGTGGCTGGACCGCTCGCTGCCGAACGTGGACGTCGAGGGCGAGGGCCTGCGCACCCCCGCCGACCAGGGCGACCCCGACGAGAAGCGGGATCTGGTGGGCGTCTGAGTCAGTGGGGCACGGGGGCGGCCGCGTACGTACGGCGCAGGAAGCGGATCAGCGCCGAGGCGTCGAACTGCACGACCGCCACCCCCTGCGCCGAGTGGAACTCCAGGACCGTCTGGACCCGCCCGCACGGCCAGATGCTCACGTCGCCGCTCTCCGCCGGGGCCCGCAGGCCCTGTTCGAGCAGCTCGCGGCTGAAGGTCCAGTCGTGGGACCCAGGGAGGTCGACCCGCACCGAGCGCGGGTCGGCCTCCGGGTCGTAGCGCAGCGCGACGGGGACGACGACGTGCTCGTCGGGGGAGTCGGTGACCAGGTGGGCCCGGGTGTACTGCTCGACTGCGGACATGCTGACTCCTCGTAGTCGTTCCGGCCCACGGAAAGCGGCTCTCTCCCCAATGTCCCATATGTACGTATATGTCACATGGGGTGAAGGGGGAGTGAAGGCGGCCCGGGACGGTCCCGGTCCGCCCCCAATCGTTGCGAGGCCGCTCTTGCAAGCGATTCGCAACAACGCCCATCATTGAAAGGTTCACGAGCGACCCGCTCGGAGCGATCCGCTCTCGTCATGAGTGCCTCCCCACGCTCATGACATGCGCCTTTCCAGGAGCACGCGCATGCATGTCCCCGATGGCTTCATCAATGCTCCCGTCTCCGCCGTCGCCGGAGTCGCCGCCGTGGGCGCGGTGGCCGTCAGCCTGCGGGGCGCGCGCAGAGAACTCGACGAACGGACGGCGCCGCTGGCCGGGCTCGTCGCGGCGTTCATCTTCGCCGTGCAGATGCTGAACTTCCCGGTCGCCGCCGGTACCAGCGGCCATCTCCTCGGCGGCGCGCTCGCGGCGATACTCGTCGGCCCCTACACCGGGGTCCTGTGCGTCTCCGTCGTCCTGCTCATGCAGGGCCTGCTCTTCGCCGACGGCGGCCTGACCGCGCTCGGCGTGAACATCTGCGTCATGGCCGTCGTGACGACCGTCGTGGCGTACGCGATCTTCCGCGGCCTGGCGAAGGTCCTGCCGCGCGGCCGCCGCTCGGTGACCGCCGCCGCGTTCACGGCCGCGCTCGTGTCGGTCCCGGCCGCGGCCGCCGCCTTCACCCTCATCTACGCCGTCGGCGGCACCACGGACGTGCCCCTCGGCAAGGTCGCCACGGCCATGGTCGGCGTCCACGTCCTCATCGGCATCGGCGAGGCCGCCATCACGGCGCTCACCGTCGGCGCGGTCATCGCGGTGCGGCCGGACCTGGTGCACGGGGCGCGCGGCCTCACCGCGCCGCTGAAGCTGCGCGTGGGCGGCGAGCTGGTCGACGCGCCGGCCGCGCCCGCCGCCACCCCGGCCCCCGCCCCCGCCGCCACCGGCTTCCGCTCGCACCGCAAGCTGTGGGCAGCGGGCCTGGTCGCCTCCCTGGTCCTCGCGGGCTTCGTCTCCTTCTACGCCTCCACGAACCCCGACGGCCTGGAGAAGGTCGCCCACGACAAGGGCTTCGACAAGGGCGAGAAGGAACACGACGCCGCCGACTCGCCCCTCGCGGACTACGGCGTGAAGGACATCACCAACACCCGCCTGTCCGGCGGCCTCGCGGGCGTCATCGGCGTCGGCGTGACGGTGGTCGCGGGCAGCGGGGTGTTCTGGGCGGTACGACGGCGGCGCGAAGCGGACGGCGGCCCGGCGTCGACGACCACGGACGGCGTCACCACGGCGGCGGCCACCCCTGCGGCCGCCCCCGCCGCCAAGCCCGCGGAGAACGCCTGACATGGGTGCGGGCCACGCCCACCGCCTCTACCGCCACGGCCATTCGCCGGTGCACGCCCTGCCCCCGCACACGAAGCTCACGGCCGTCTTCTGCTTCGTGGTCGTGGTGGTCTCCACGCCCCGCGAGGCGATGTGGGCGTTCGCCGCGTACGCGCTGCTGCTCGCGTCGGTGGCGTACGCGGCCCGGGTGCCCCTCCTCTTCTGGCTGAAGCGGCTGCTCATCGAGGTCCCCTTCGTGGCGTTCGCCCTGCTCCTGCCCTTCGTGGCCGAGGGCGAGCGCACCGAGTTCCTCGGGATGTCCCTGAGCGTCCACGGCCTGTGGGGCGCCTGGAACGTCCTCGCCAAGGGCACCCTCGGCGTCGCCGCGTCCGTCCTGCTCGCCGCCACGACGGAACTGCGCGAACTGCTCCTCGGCCTGCAGCGCCTGAAGCTCCCGCCGCTCCTCGTCCAGATCGCCTCCTTCATGATCCGCTACGGCGACGTCGTCACCGACGAGATGCGGCGCATGAAGATCGCGCGCGAGTCCCGCGGCTTCGAGGCGCGCGGCGTGCGCCACTGGGGCGTGCTCGCCAAGTCGGCGGGCGCGCTGTTCATCCGCTCCTACGAACGCGGCGAGCGCGTGCACCTCGCCATGGTCAGCCGCGGCTACGCGGGGTCGATGCCGGTCATCGACGAGGTGGCGGCGACCCGCGCCCAGTGGACGTACGCCCTGACCCTGCCCCTGACCGCCCTCGCCGTCTGCCTGTTGGGATGGACCCTGTCGTGACCACCGCACCGCCCGCCTCCCTGGAGGTCACCGGCCTCGCCTACGCCTACCCCGACGGCCACCAGGCCCTGTTCGGCGTCGACCTGAGCATCGCCCGCGGCGAACGCGTCGCGCTGCTCGGGCCCAACGGTGCGGGCAAGACCACCCTGGTCCTGCACCTGAACGGCATCCTCACCGCGGGCGCGGGGAGCGTCACCGTGGCCGGACTGCCCGTCGGCAAACGGCACATGGCGGAGGTCCGGCGCAAGGTCGGCATCGTCTTCCAGGACCCCGACGACCAGCTGTTCATGCCGACGGTCCGCGAGGACGTGGCCTTCGGTCCCGCGGCGGCCGGGGTGCGCGGTCCCGAACTGGAGGCGCGGGTCCTCAAGGCCCTCGGGCAGGTCGGCATGGCCGCCTACGTCGACCGGCCGCCGCACCACCTCTCCTTCGGCCAGCGCCGCCGCGTGGCCGTCGCCACCGTCCTCGCCATGGAGCCCGAGATCCTCGTCCTCGACGAGCCGTCCTCCAACCTCGACCCCGCCTCGCGCCGCGAACTCGCCGACATCCTCCGCTCCCTGGACGTCACCGTCCTCATGGTCACCCACGACCTGCCCTACGCCCTCGAACTCTGCCCCCGCGCCCTGATCCTCAGCGAGGGCGTCATCGCCGCGGACGGCCCCACCGGCGCGCTCCTCTCCGACGCCGACCTGATGAGCAGCCACCGCCTGGAACTCCCCTTCGGCTTCGATCCGAAGTCCGTACGGGAGAAGAGCTAGTGGAATCTTCGGCGGCGGGTGGCTGTTGTGCGTGACATGAGCGCTGCTGAGGTCGAGAACGCCGTCGAGAACGCCGGGGTGCACGGCACGGTGTCCGAGGGGTTCGAGCCCGTACGGGACGCCTTCGTACGCAACTTCGCCGCGCTCGGGGAGCGTGGGGCCGGGGTCGTGGTGTACCGGGACGGGCGCCCTGTGGTGGACCTGTGGGGCGGCATCAGGGACTTCGACGGGGCGGAGGCCGAGGACCGGGCCGGGGGTGCCGCGCCCTGGGAGCGGGACACCGCGCAGGTCGTCCGCTCCGCGACCAAGGGGGTCGCCGCGGCCGTCCTGCTCCTCCTCCACCAGCGCGGCGAGCTGGACCTGGACGCCCCCGTCGGCGCGTACTGGCCCGAGTACAAGGCCCACGGCAAGGACCGGACCCTCGTACGTCACGTCCTCGCCCACCGCGCGGGCGTCCCCGCCCTCGACCGCCCCCTGACCCCCGAGCAGGCCCTCGACCCCGACGTGGCTGCCGCCGCGGTCGCCGCCCAGCGCCCCTTCTGGGAGCCCGGCACCGACCACGGCTATCACGCGCACACGTACAGCTGGCTGACCGGGGAACTGGTGCGGAGGGTCACCGGGCGCTCCATACGGGACGTGATCGCTTCGGAGATCGCGGGGCCGTTGGGGCTGGATCTGTGGGTGGGGATGCCTGCGGCGGGCGGAGGGACGGCCGGGTCGGCCGGGGTGGCCGCCGCCGGGGCCGGGCGCGTGGGGCGGCTCGGGCGGCTCGATCTGCCCGCCGCCGCCCCGGGGCTCCGCACCCGCCCCAAGCCGCAGGTGTCCGACGCCTACCGGGACCCGGACTCCCTCACCCGGCGGGCCTTCGGTGTGGTCGAGCCCTTCCCCGACGAGAACTCCGCCGCGTACCACTCGGCCGTCCTCCCCGCCTCCAACGGCATCGCAACCGCCGGTGCGCTGGCCCGCTTCTACGCGTCCCTCATCGGCGAAGTGGATGGCGGCGCAAGGCTGTTCACGCCCTCCACCCTCGCCCTCGCCCGCGCCGAGGCGTCCACCGGGCCCGACCGCGTCCTCGTCGTCCACACCCGACTCGGCCTCGGCTACATGCTCCACGGCGCCGCGTCGCCCCTCCTCGCCCCCACGTCCTTCGGCCACCCCGGCCGGGGCGGCGCCCTCGCCTTCGCGGACCCCGAGTCGGGGCTCGCCTTCGGCTATGTCACGAACGGGATGGGGAAGGGAGTGACGGCGGATGCGAGGGCCCAGGCCCTGGTCCGAGCCGTCCGCACCGCCGCCGGGTAGCTCGCCCCCGATGCGGCGCTCCGCGCCTCGTCCTCAATCGCCGGACGGGCTTTCCCCCACCCGTCCCGCTCCCACCGTCACTTCGGGCGCGGGGTGTCATCGGCGGCCCGCTGTCTCCCCAGTAGCTTGGCAGCCATTGGGATTCTCAACTGGCCTGACCTGTGAGCTGATTGGCCGCATCGACAGGGCCGCACGATGTCGTGCGGCCCTGTCGATCAGGGGCGGTAGTACGTCTGCGCGACGCGATTGGATGCCGAACAGAACTCCCGCCGGGTGCTTACGACTTTGAAGTCTCTTTGTTGCTGGGCCACTCGAACAGGACGACTTGCCAGTGGCTCTGCTCGTACACCAGATCAACCCTCTCCCGCAGCGGGGGCCCTTCACTGGCAGAAGCTGTCAGGGCGACCTTGCCTAGATAGTCGCCCATTTGTTCATACTCAATGGGTGCCTTCTTGATGGTTAGCCCTTTGCCGCCCTTGGCTTGAATGATCTTGTCTGCCTGCTTCCGCGACCACGGCTTGTTGGGGGCGTCCCCTACTTCCAGGAGGCCCTTCACGTCACGATTGTTGAGGGCTTCGACGTAGCGCTTGACTGCATCCGGAGCCCCAGAGGGCGGGGAGTTCCTGCCAGGGCCGCCGCTGTCATCAGAAGCGTCCCCGGCGTCGGCGGAGCTGCAGCCCGCGGCGAGGAGCAATGCAATGGTTGCTACGAGTGTGCGTTGCCTGCTCATGGCGCCTCCAGGATCGGCCGACTGTAAGCTTCTCAGGTGCGGTGGGCGTACCACCAGGAATTGGGCCACTTGCGAAGGATCTTCTTGAGGCTCCTGTTGTGCACGTTGGGGGTGTGATAGGTGAGCCAGGCATTGCTGGGCGTTGCCTTGGTGGCGATCATTGTGTGGTCGATGTTGTTGTCCTTGTTGAAGTCCGCCTGTAGGACATCAGCTAGGGCAAGTTGTTGCACGTAGCGAAGGATGTGAGTTCTCTTGGACCACTTCTTCGCGAACCAGTACCAATTCTCGGCTCCGGCCCAGGTGTAACTTGTGTACATCGTGTGGGTCGAGCCGTAGAACCAGCTCGAATTATGCCTGCGGCGGTCTCCATTGAATTTCCAGCCGCCTGCACGCATGGCTTGAGATATGAAGTTGGTGCAGTCGCTGCCGTATCTCCGGTAGGCGTCGTTGTCGTTCTTCCAGTACTTGTTGGCGTACGAGACCATCTTGGGGTAGTTGTATCCAGCCATTGCCTGGACCGGCTTCGGATCGCCTCCCGGAGTCGGGTTGCCGGTTGGCGAAGATGTCTCGGTCTTGTCGCCTTCAGGTTCGTCAGGCGGTCCACTGTCCTCTCCCGGAACTCCCAGGTCGAGTTGAGGTTCGGCCATGTATGTACTGGGTGGCATGGAGCCAGTGTCGGCGAGGTCGGAGGCCAACCTCCAGGTGCCAGCGGTGTCACGGTTGAACGTCAGGGTGTGCTTGAGGCTGTACTCCTCGGCCTCCGGTGCCCCAGCGGCGACTTCGTCGGCCGGGTGGTAGAGCTTCGTTTCCTCAGTAACCTGCAGGCGGAATGTCGTTTCCGTCTGAGAGAAAGGTCCGTTCGGGGTGACGGTCACATCTGCGCTGACGTATCCGCCGTCGAGCTCCTTGTAGTCGGCTCCGAGGGTGGCGAGTTGCCGATACTCTGTCGCCAGCTTTTGTCCTAAAGCATCAGTGGTGGGAACGGCCATCGTGCTTATCTGCGACGGCGCCGCCTGTGATGATTTGACAGTCACCGCGGCAGCTCGTTGTTCAAGGTAGCGGTCGGTGAGTTCTACGAAGTCCCTGATCGTCGGTGCATCGGCGGCGGGTTCGTCGCTAGCGAGCGCGGAAGGCGTTGCGGCTGTGATGAGCGGCGTAAGGACTACGGCTGCCGCGAGTGTTGCGGCACATCTAGGGTGGCGCATCGATGCATCTCCTATGGCAGAAGGCTGGTAGCGGGAATAGTGGCATACGCAAATCGCCCTCCGCTTCGAGCGCTGTGAAGCAGGCTTGTTCTGAGCCTTGATTGACTGAATCCGACACAAAAGGCGGAATGACACCCCTTAGTTCGCTGTTCGGCATTCCGCTTCTGTAGGCGTCGTTCAATGGTTATGATCGCCGTTGGTGTGGCGCAAAAGATAGGCCCCTGGCCGGGGCATGAGGGCCTCTCTGCTGAGCGTTGATGCCTTTTGGATCACGCTGAGTCCCTGGTGAAGCTCCGCGCCACGTGCGAAGGATTCTCCGGTGGGGCTGCGGTATGGCCGATTCAATTTTCTGTCCGCTTCCCCCCGCTAGGTTCGGCACGCGGCATTCCGCTTCCGAGGGTGGGGGCAGCCTGCTCAACAAGAGGTGTCGGCCGCAGATTGGTGTTGCGCCCCGAGACCCTTTCCTTGGCCTGCGCAGTGCCAGGGAGAACGGCAGCGATCAAGCCGCAGGGTGATTCCGGCGGCTTGATCGCGTCGTAGTCACGGCTGTAGTGGCCGGCGGTGGAGGCCGCCGCGGCGCCCCAGAGGCTTCGAAGTACCGGGCGGTCTACGTCGCCGGGTCCAGCGTCACCTTCACGTAGTCGTGCCCCTCGAAGGGCGGGTACGGGGCGACGGTCTGGAGCCCTTGCGAAAGCGGACCGCTCGTGGGCAAGCGATCCGGATCGCGCTTTCGCGGCTGTCCGTGTGACGTCACCGTGGTCGCCCTCGGTCAGGGCCACGCCCCCGCGCGACGGCGAGTTCGAACCAGACCCTCTTGCCGATGCCCCCAGGGCGAAGTTCCGTGCCCCAGTCGTCCGACAGCGTGGCGACCAGGGTCAGGCCTCGGCCCGACTCGTCCTCCGGGCACGACTGCCTGGGCGCGGGCGGTGTCGCGTTCGCGTCCGACACGGCGATGTGGAGGAGGCCCGCCTTCAGCACGCAGCGGGTCCAGATCTCCCTGCCCGGGGAGACCTTCGCGTGCCGGTACGCGTTCGTCATCAGCTCGCTCAGGAGCAGCGTCGCCGTCTCGGTGACCTCGGGTGGCAGGTCCCACGAACTCGCCTGCTCCCGGAGGAGGGTTCGGGCCCGCCCCACGCTCCTGGCGTGGCGCGGCAGGCGCCATTCGATCTCCTGGGGGAGGGGTTCGTCGTCGCTGCCGCTCTTCTCCGGCGTGCGGCTGGCGATCTCGAATTCTCGTCGCTCCCCGGGGAGGGCCCTTCGGCAGTTCTGGCGCCTCGTCTCCCAGGAGAGGCCCGCGGGCCGGGTCACCGTCAGCACCTCCCCGTCCGCAGCCGTCACTTGGACGACGCGCCCTCGGCGCGTGTCCACGACGACGTCCCCCACGGCCGTCGCCGTGCTTGCGTCAGGAGGCTCCATGCGCTGGCGCGTCCCGCTGTCGTTGGTCATGGGTGGTACCTCGTAGGGGAGTTGGTCCTTCCGTACGACTCCCAGACTGCTCACCTGCGGGTACGTTTACCAGGAGTAGCGATTCCGGAACCGGACCGTGGAACGGGGCATATGCCAGGCGCTAACGAGCTCGATCCGGCCGAGAGCCTTGAGGCGTACATCGGGAACCAGGTCAGGGAGGCGCGCAGGGCGAAGGGCTGGTCCCAGACCGACCTCGCGGCCAAGGTGTTCAGCAACAAGAGCAGGATCTCCGAGGTGGAGAACGGGGAGGCACTGGACCACGCCCTGGCGAGCAAACTGGGCGTGGTGCTCGAACTGGGCGACTCACTGTCGGACTTGGTCAGAATCCGGGAGCAGCAGACTGTTCGCGATTACGCCAAGCCGTATCTGGCGAAGCAAGAAAAGGCGGCGCTGATCCACACCGCTGGATTCATCGTTCCTGGACTGCTTCAGACCCCTGACTATGCGCGCGAGCTGCTGCTGTCTGGGCAAGCGGGAGAAACTGCCCACCTTGACTTCTACGTGAACCAGCGCATGGCCCGACAGAAGTTGTGGGAACGCGAGAACCCGCCGTGGATGTCAGTCGTCCTGGATGAAGCCGCACTGCACCGATCGACTCAAGCGCAGCTGGAGAAGCTGCTCGCAGTCCAGGAAGCCCCCAACATCACCGTTCAGGTGCTTCCGTTCGGCGCCAGGCAGTACCTCACTGGAACGATCGCGATCCTGACGCTTCCTGAGGGGAGCAGAGGTGTGTACACGGAGGGCTTCTACACCGGCAACTATTCCGAGGAAACGGCGGAGGTCATCCGGTATCAGAAGTTCTACGATCGGGTCTCCGCCAGCGCGTTGACAGCCGAGGCGTCCACAGACCGCATAGTGCAAGCATTGAAGAGGTTCATGTGAGCGACATACCGAACTGGCACAAGTCCACCTTCAGCGGCAGCAGCACCAACGACTGCGTTGAGGTCGCCGACAACCAGCCGCTCATCCTGATCCGCGACACCAAGGACCATGCGGCCGGACTCATAGAGGTGACCCCCGCGGCCTGGGCCGCGTTCACCGGCCACGTGCGCCGAGGCTGAAGCGGACGGAGTTCGGCCCCCGAGCTTCGGGGGCCGAGATCCGAGCGCCTTTTGCAAGGATTGGGTGGTTGGGTTACCTCCCACCCACCCCTACCAACTCCCGCTCGTACCACCGCACATCACTTTTCGTGACCGACTTGCCACGCGCCGTCGCGACCCTCTAGGTTCGCGGCAACAAAGAAACGACCCCGGCAGGTGTTAGCGCACCAGACCGGGGTCTCGCCCCAAGATCGGTAAGGACGATCCCGTGGCTTACGAAGACTCTAACGCCGCCCTGCCCGCCTCCGCACACCCCATGGCCAAGCCGGGCTACGGCAAGCGATCCGCACCTGATCAAGGGCCCGCCCGCGCCCGGGACTTCGGACACCTCCCCGCCCGCGAGGCCTACCTCGCCGCCTCCGTCGACCGGCTTCCCGAAGGCGCCGCCATGGACGCCAAGACCCTCGCCAACGCCCAGCCGCTCTACGGTCAGCAGGCCGTCCGCACCGCCCTCAACGAGCTGTCGCGAGCCGGGCACCTGCGCCGCGTACGGCGCCTCGCCCAGGGTGAGGGTGACGCCGGGACCGGCACGCGTTGGGTCTTCCGCACGTACTGGACCCGTACCGCACGTGACAGCGAATGGTGGAACCGGTTCCTCGACGGTGACGCGCCCTCGCCGACCGAGGCCCGAGGCGGCGGCGCCCCCGACGACGTACCCGAAGAGCGGCACCAGCTCAGGACTCGGCCCGCGCCGCCCTCCGCCGCGTACAGCGCACTCGCCCGACTCGGCCGCACCGCGCCGCAGTTGATCCTGTCCGCCGCCGACTGTGCCGCTCTGGAGGACCTGGCCGCCGACTGGCTCGCCCGAGGTGTCACGGCCGACCACCTCACCCGGGCCCTGAGCGCGGGACTTCCCGAGCAGGTCCACGCACCCCGCGCCTTCCTCCAGCGGCGCCTCCTCGACAAGATGCCGCCCGTTCCCCCTCCGAGTACGCCACGTACACCGCACCGCACGATCATGGAGTGCACCGGCTGCGGCGTACCAGGGCGCCCGGAAGCCCTACCCGGCGGCCTCTGCCGCGCCTGCCGGGAGCCACAAGGCGCAGCAGGACCGGCAGGAGGACCCAGCGGACGCCCGCCCGTAGCCCACCCCGGACCCGCTGACGCGCACCGCGGCGCCGCCCAGGTCCGCCGCGCCCTCGCCGGGCGGGCTGTCCCACCCGCACGGGACATCACCCCGCGTGCAACATCAGGCCGATCCCCGCAACCATCACCCCCGCCGCGACGATCCGCGACCACCCGAACCTCTCCTTGAAGAAGAGCGCCCCGATCGCCGCACCGACGATGATGGAGGACTCGCGGAGGGCGGAGATGGGCGCGAGGTCGGCCCGCGTCTGGGCCCAGAGGACGAGCCCGTACGCGGCGACGGAGAGCGCGGCACCGAGGAGCCCGACGCCGGCGAACGGCCGCAGCCGGGCCCCGAGTTCCCCGCGCCACCGGTACAAGGCGTACGCGGGCACGGCGATCCCTTCGAGAATCATCAGCCAGGCGATGTACCCGAGGGACGACCCGGAGGCGCGTACCCCGAGACCGTCCACGACGGTGTACGCCGCGATGGAGACCCCGGTCGCGAGCGCCGCCCCGATCGCCGCCCAGTCGGGCCGCCGCCCGGACCCCCGGATCCCCCACACGGCGAGCCCGGTGAGCCCGGCGGAGCAGACGACGACCCCGGCGGCCTGCCACCCGCCGGGCACCTCACCGGCGAAGACGGCGGCGAGCACGGTCACGACGAGCGGCGCGCTGCCGCGGGCGATGGGGTAGGCCTGCCCGAAGTCCCCGAGCCGGAAGGACCGCATGAGCAGGACCATGTAGGCGACGTGCAGGGCGGCGGAGAGGAGGAGGTAGGGCCAGGCCCCGGCGGCGGGGAACGGGGCGAAGGGGGCGAGGAGGAGGCCGATGAGGGCGCCGCCGCCGGATATGAGGGTGAAGCCGAGGAGCTTGTCGGTGATGTGGTGGGCGATGGCGTTCCAGCTGGCGTGGGTGACGGCGGCCAGCAGGACGGCCCCCGCGACCAGCGGGGTCACTGAGCGGGACCGGAAGGACCGGACGGGTCGCCCGCGCCGGACGGCGTCTCGCGTACGTCGACCAGCGTGCCGCCCGCCTGCGCGACGAGGGTCTCGGGGTCCATCGGGAAGACGGTGTACGGCGTACCCGCGGCGGCCCACACCACGGAGTGGCCGAGCAGCGACCGATCGGCGAGCACCCGCGTCGGGTTGGCGTGCCCGAAGGGCGGGACGCCCCCGATCGCGTACCCCGTGGTCTCGCGCACGACGTCCGCCTTGGCCCGCGTGACCTTCTCCGCGCCCAGCGCCCGCCGCACCAGCTCCACGTCGACGCGCGACGAGCCGTCCATGAGGACGAGGACGGGCACCCCGTCGGCGGCGAAGATCAGCGACTTGCAGATCTGGCTGAGCTCGCAGCCGATCGCGGCGGCCGCCTCGGCCGCGGTACGGGTCTGGTCCGGGAAGCGGCGGATGCGGTCGGGCAGGTCGTCGAGGCCGAGCCCGCGCAGGGCCTCGACGAAGCGGGGGTGGGCGCCGGATGCGCCCGTGACGTTGTCCGTAGTGCTCATGCGCCGCACGCTAGCGGTACGTGTGTGGGCCACGCGACCGTGTATCGCGCGGTATCCCGGATACCGGACACGCGGGCCCCGCGAACGCCCCGGAGGCCCCGCGCCCGGACCCTCGCGCACCGGCCCCCGGGGGCTCCGTCCTACTTCCCCGCCAGGAGCATCGCCCGCACCACCGGCCCCGCCGCCTCCCCACCGTGCCCGCCGGCCTGCACGACCGCCGCCGCGGCCACGTCCCCGCGGTACGCGGTGAACCAGCCGTTGGGCTTCTTCTGGCCGTCGACCTCCGCGGAGCCGGTCTTCGCGCCGGAGTCCGCGCCGAGGCCCGCCATGGGCTTGGCGGCGGTGCCGGCGACGCCGGTGTAGTGCATGAGCTCGCGGAGGGCGGACGCCGTCCTGCCGGACATCTTGCGCGGCGCCGTGGCGAGTTCGCGGTCGTCGAGGTCGGGCGAGACCAGGTAGGGCTGGCGGAACGTGCCGGACTTCACGGTGGCGGCGACCGACGCCATGTTCAGCGGGTTCATCCGGACGCCGCCCTGGCCGATGAGCGAGGCCGCCATCTGCGCGTGGGACTGCACCGGCACGGCGCCGTCGAACGAGGAGACGCCGACGGACCAGTTGTCACGGCCGAGGCCGAACACGTCCTGGGCCTGCTTCGTCAGGTCGTCGTTCGACAGCTTCTTCGCCTGGGTGATGAAGGCCGTGTTGCAGGACCGCGCGAAGCTGGCCCGGAACGTGCCGCCCTTGATCTGGAACTTGTTGTCGTTCTGGAACTTCCAGCCGCCGTACGTCTCGTACTTCGGGCACGGGTGCTTCTTGTCGACGCCCGCGAGACGCTTCTCCAGGAGCATCGACGAGGTGATGACCTTCATCGTGGAGCCGGGCGCGAGGGAGCCCTGGAAGGCCGTGTTGAAGCCGCCGGGGTTGGAGTTGGCGACGGCGAGGATCTCGCCGGTGGACGGCCTGACCACGACGACCGAGGCCTGCTTGCGCTTCGCCGTCTGCTTCTCCGCCGCGGCCTGAGTGCGCGCGCTGATCGTCGTCTTCAGCGTGCCCGGGGTGCCGGGGGAGAGGGCGAGGAGCGTCTTGTCGGGGGTGTCCTTCGCGTCGCTCTTCCTCGCGGTGTCCTTGGCGCCCTTGGCGTCGTCGGCCGACTTCGCGTCGGCGCGCACCACCCGCAGCTCGACGCCCGCCTTGCCGCCCGCCTCCTTGCCGAACTTCTCGCGCAGGCCGTCGAGGACCGTGCCGAGGGAGGGGTACTTGGCGGCGGTCAGCGGACCGCCGTCCCGGTCCACGGCCTTGATCGGCGGAACGCCCGCCGCGCCCGTGACCAGGCGGTCGCCGTCCCGCAGTTCGGGGTGCACGACCGACGGCCGCCAGGAGACCAGGACCCGGCCGTCGGCCGCGCGGCGCGCGACGCTCAGCGCGGATTCGTACGCGTACCGCTTGTCCTTTCCCCCGTACGAGATCGTGGCCGCCGCCTTGAACGGCACCTTCGCGCTCTTGCGGGTGGCGGGCTTGCCGGGCTTCAGGCGCACCGCGGAGATCTTGGCCTCCTCGCGGTAGGCGGTGAGCGCGGCGCGGGCGGCCTTGCGGTCGTCCGTCAGGGCCGCAGCCGCGGCCACGTCGCCCTTCTCCCAGGCGGTGAGGAACGCCCGCGTGGTGGTGCGCACTTCGGCGGCGGTCGGTGGTCCCGTCGCCACCGTCTTCCCGTCGGACTTGCCGTCGCCCCCGCCGGACAGCGCGTACGCGGCGACCCCCACGCCGCACACGATCGCCACCGCCGCGCCGCCGAGCACGGCCGGGTGCGCCTTCTTGCTCTCGGTCGCACGTCTTCTCTTGCCCACAGACCCTCCGCCAATCCCCTTCGGCCCCCGCCGCGCCCAACTCACCGGTTGCCCAACCTAGCGGCACCCGCGCACCCCTTCGACCACGGCATCGCCCGCCCGGGCGACCGGGCGCCGCCGCCGTCGCCCTGCCGTCACCCACCCGCGCCCGTACGCAGCACCGCCGCCACGATCGGCCCCGCGGTGTCCCCGCCGTGCCCGCCCTCCTGGGCCATCGCGGCCACCGCCAGGTCCCCGCGGTAGCCCGCGAACCAGCTGTTGGGCCGCCGCTGGCCGTCGACCTCCGCCGACCCCGTCTTCGCGCCGATGTCCCCGCCTAGCCCCGCCATGGCCCGCGCGCCCGTGCCCGCGACCGCCGTCCGCCGCATCATCTGCCGCAGTTGGGCGACGGTGCCCGCGGACAGGCCGCGCGCGGTGGCCAGTTCCTCGCCGATGAGGGACTTCGGTACGAGGACGGGCTGGCGGAAGGAGCCCGTCATGGCCGTCGCCGTCACCGACGCCAGGTTCAGCGGGTTCAGCTGCACCTGGCCCTGGCCGATGGCGTTGGCGGCGCGGTCGGGTCCGGTGGACGCGGGCACCGCGCCGTCCGACGACGTGATGCCGGTGTGCCAGTCGTCCCGGCCGAGGCCGAAGTTGTCCTGCGCCGCCTCGGTCAGCGAGGCGTCCGTGAGCGGCTTCTCGTCGACCAGCTTCACGAACGCGGTGTTGCAGGACCGCGCGAAGCTGTCCGCGAGGGTCGCCCTGCCGTTCGGCGCCATGCCCTTGAGGTTGTGGAAGGTCTGGCTCTGCCAGATCGCCTCCGGGGTGCAGGGCGCGGGCCCGGACGCCTTCGTGACGCCCCGGTCGATGAGCATGGCCGCCGTCACGATCTTCATGGTGGAGCCGGGCGCCAGCTTGCCCTCGAAGGCCGCGTTGAACTCGTCCTCGCGGTGGTTGGCGACGGCGAGCACCTCGCCGGTGCTCGGCCTGACCGCGACCACCGACGACTCGGCGTACCGGGCCACCGCGCCCTCCGCGGCTCGCTGCGCCGCGGCGCTCAGCGTCGTCCGCAGCGTGCCGGCCCGGCCCTCGGCGAGGGTGAGCAGCGTCTTCGTACCGGCGTCGTCGTCCTCACGCCGGACGTACAGCTCGACGCCCGGTCTGCCGCCCGCCCGTTCGCCGTACTTCGAGCGGAGCTGGTCCAGGACGGGCGCGAGCGACGGATGGGCCTTCGCGGTGAGCGCCCTGCCGTCGCGGTCGACGGCCCTGATCGGCGGCGCCGCGGCCTCGCCGGTCTCCAGCGTGTCGCCCGCGCGCAGGTCCGGATGCACGACGTCCGCCCGCCAGTCCACCAGGGCCCGCCCGCTGTGGACACCCCGGACGACCTCGAAGGCGGAGGAGTACCGCAGCGGCTTGCTCTTGCCCTCGTACGCCACCGTGGCACGCACCGTGAACGGCACCCGCGTCCCGCTGATCCGGCCCGCCGTCAGCCGCACCTTCCGGATGTGCGCGTCCTCGCGATAGCCGGTCAGGGCCTCGGCGGCCACCTCCGCGTTGTCCGTGTACGCCGCCGCGCCGTCCGCGTCGCCCTTCGCCCAGGCGGCGAGGAACGCGGCGGCCGTCTCCTTGACCTCCGCGCGCGTCGGCGGCCCGCTCCCGCGCGCGGAGTTCTTCGCCGAGGACGACGAACCGCCGTCGGCGTTCACCGCGGTCACCACGTTGTACGCGCCATACCCGGAACCCCCCACCAGGACGGCGAACACCCCACCGACCAGAGCAGCCTTCGCTCCTTTGCGCATCAAGCGCTCCCTCCCCAGGAATCCCATCAGCCTAAGAGGGCCCCGGGACGGGAGGCGCGAAAAGCGTCGGGTCTTATCCGAAGGTGTCCGTTTATCGCTGTCAGACCCAGGTATCAAGCCACATTCTGGACCGCCAGGAATCGATCGGGATCGCCTGGCCGGTATAGATGGGCCAGAAGTAAATGAAATTCCAGAAGATCAGCAGGACCAGTACGCCGGACGCCGCCGCGCCCACCACCCGGCGGCGTTCCGAGGAACCCGGTGGTCCCAGGATCGCGCCGATCATCATGGCGAGGGCCAGGCACAGGAACGGCACGAAGACCACGGCGTAGAAGTAGAAGATGGTCCGTTCCTGGTACATGAACCAGGGCAGATATCCCGCCGCGACCCCGCACACGATCGCGCCCGCGCGCCAGTCCCTGCGGAAGAACCAGCGCCACAGGACGTAGAGCAGCGCGATGGCGGCCGCCCACCAGAGCAGGGGGGTGCCGAGCGCGAGGACCTCGCGGGCGCACTTCTCCTTGGTGTCGGCGGGGCAGCCGTCCGTGCCGGGCGAGGGCGACTCGTAGAAGTACGAGACCGGGCGGCCGTCGACGATCCAGCTCCACGGGTTGGACTGGTAGGTGTGCGGCGAGGACAGGCCGACGTGGAAGTCGTAGACCTTGTTCTCGTAGTGCCACAGGCTGCGCAGCCAGTCCGGCAGCCAGGACCAGTCGCTGTCCTTGCCTTCGGTCGCCGCCCAGTTGCGGTAGTAGCCGCCGCTGCCGTCGCTCGGCGAGAGGATCCAGCCCAGCCACGACACCAGATAGGTGAACACCGCGACCGGCACCGTGGCCACGAACGCGGGCAGCACGTCCCGCCGCACCGCCGCCAGGTACGGCCGGTCCGCCCCGGCGACCCGCCGCGCGCCCGCGTCCCACAACACGGTCATCAGGCAGAAGAAGACCATGATGTAGAGGCCGTTCCACTTCGTGGCGAAGGCCAGGCCCAGGCAGAGCCCGGCCGCCCAGCGCCACGGCCGCCGCCCCAGGCGCAGGGTGTGCGCCACGTACGCGTCCGGGCGCGCGATCCCGTCGGCGTCCACCGGCAGTGCCGCCGCGAGTCTCGCGCGTGCCTTGTCCCGGTCGATCAGCAGACAGCCGAACGCCGCGAGCACGAAGAACATCAGGACCTGGTCGAGCAGCGCCGTGCGGCTCATCACGAAGTGCAGGCCGTCCACGGTGAGCAGCGCGCCCGCGAGACAGCCGAGGAACGTCGAGCGGAAGAGGCGGCGCCCGATCCGGCACAGCATCAGGACCGACAGCGTGCCGAGCACCGCCGTCATGAACCGCCAGCCGAACGGGTCGAAGCCGAACAGCCACTCCCCGACGCCGATCACGTACTTGCCGACCGGCGGATGCACCACGTACGCCGGGTCCGTGGGCAGCGCGATGTCGCCGCCCTGCTTGATCACCGACTCGTTGATCTTGTCGGGCCAGCTCAGTTCGTAGCCCTTGTGGATGAGGGCCCAGGCGTCCTTCGCGTAGTACGTCTCGTCGAATATCACGTCCTTGGGGCTGCCGAGATTCCAGAACCGCAGCACCCCCGCCACCAGCGCGACCGCCAGCGGGCCCAGCCAGCCCGACCAGCGCATCAGCCGCTGCGACAACTGCCGGGGCACCCCGAGCGCCACCCACAGCCGCTCACCCGGCTGCGCGTACGGCGGGATGAGCCGCTCCCGCACATCTCCTCTGGGCCGGGCCGCGTAGCCGAAGCGGCGCAGCCGGTGCTGCCACGACGACGGCTGCCGCTCCTCGGCTGCCTGGCCCTGGCGGGTGTCCGGGGAAGACGCGGTACTGGTCACCGCGCCATCGTAGGGAACCTGACTGTGACAGTCCCGCGCCCGGCCCCTGCGAGGATGGATCCGTGACAGGAAGCGCAGATTCAGTCGTCAGTCCGTCCGGAAGCGCCGAAACCCCGGCTTCCGTCGGCACCCTCGTCCTCGCGGGCACCCCCATCGGCGATGTCGCGGACGCGCCGCCGCGGCTCGCCGCGGAGCTGGCCGGGGCCGATGTCGTGGCCGCCGAGGACACCCGCAGGCTGCGCCGGCTCACGCAGGCGCTCGGCGTGCAGGTGGGCGGCCGGGTCGTGTCGTACTTCGAGGGCAACGAGGCGGCACGCACGCCCGAGCTTGTCGAGGCCCTGGCCGACGGGTCGCGGGTGCTCCTGGTGACGGACGCGGGCATGCCGTCGGTGTCCGACCCCGGCTACCGCCTCGTGGCCGCCGCCGTCGAGCGCGGCATCCGGGTCACGGCCGTGCCCGGGCCCTCCGCCGTCCTCACCGCCCTCGCCCTGTCCGGGCTGCCCGTGGACCGCTTCTGCTTCGAGGGCTTCCTGCCGCGCAAGGCGGGCGAGCGGCTCTCGCGGCTTCGCGAGGCGGCCGAGGAGCGGCGCACGCTGGTGTACTTCGAGTCGCCGCGCCGCCTGGACGACACCCTCGCCGCGATGGCGGAGGCCTTCGGCGACGGGCGCAGGGCCGCGGTGTGCCGGGAGCTGACCAAGACCTACGAGGAGGTCCGCCGCGGTTCGCTGAAGGAGCTGGCGGAGTGGGCCGCGCCCGGCGACGTGCGCGGTGAGATCACCGTGGTGGTCGAGGGCGCCCCCGAGAAGGGCCCCGCGGAGCTGGGTCCGGAGGAACTGGTGCGCAGGGTCCGGGTGCGCGAGGAGGCGGGGGAGCGGCGCAAGGAGGCCATCGCGGCGGTCGCGGCCGACGCGGGGCTGCCCAAGCGGGAGGTGTTCGACGCGGTGGTGGCGGCGAAGAACGCGGGGCTCGGGGGCTGACCCCGCCGCTCCGGTGCCGGAGCGGGGCGGGCGACCTGGCGCACATGCCCGGCGCACAGGTCACGGTTACGGCGCAGAGGGCGCGCGGTAGAGCCCATCGGCGGGCAAAGGACTATCGTGAATGTTAAAGCGTGGGTCGCGCACCAGGCCGGTTCTCTATGGAAAGGCCAAATCGCGCCCAACAGTCGACAGGTCTGATGCGCTCGCTTAGGGAAAGGCGTCCACTGGTTCCAGGGGCGCACCCGTCCCACACTGTCGGACCGGGTCCGGAAAGATCCCGGTCGGCGGTGCTTGTCCAGCGGACAAGAGGAGCTGGCATGAGTGAGATCGCAGACACCGGTCACCACACCGTGGCTGTCAATGTCGTCCATGAGTCCTATGCCTTCGCCTGCATGCGCTGCGGGCACGGCTGGGAGCAGTCGTACGAGATAGAGCACCACGTCGACGGCAAGGGCCAGGAATTCGTGACGTATGTGGCGGACGGCCACCGGGTGCCGTCGCCGCTGACCCGGCCCACCTGCCTGAACTGCGGCGGGCACGTGGTGCGCATCATGCGGGCGGGTCAGGTGTCCTCGGTGCGGTCGGCACTCGAGTCCCTGCATCACCGGCAGGCCGCCCAGCGCGTGGCCCGGGGCGGGACGGCTGCCGCTGAGGGTGCGGCGCCCGCCGACGACGAGTCGGCCCCCGAACCCAAGCACCACTGGCACCTGTCGGACCTGCTGCACCCCTTCCACCACCGCAAGGCGGGCTGACCTTCGCGGGGCGCCCCGGGCCCGCCCCTTCCCGGCTGTGTCGATTTGCGGCTCCGCCGCGTGGGGGGCTCCGCCCCAGACCCCGCTCCTCAAACTCCCCCGAGCTCTTAAGGAGCAGGGGGGACCCCCACGAGGGGCTGCCTATAGCCCGTCCGGCGTTTGAGGACGAGGCGCGGAGCGGCGACAAGCGGGGGTCCGGGGGCGGCAGCCCCCGGTTTCGGGAAGGGGCGGGATTGGGGAAAGCCCCGCAGGGCTTCGTACGATCGACGCATGCCTGCCGACAAGAACGCCGCCCCGCCGCAGCCCGAGCCGCTGCGGGTGCCGGTCGCCGACTCCCACACCCACCTCGACATGCAGTCCGGCACCGTCGAGGGCGCCCTCGCCAAGGCGGCCGAGGCGGGCGTGACGACGGTCGTGCAGGTGGGCTGCGACGTGGCGGGCTCCCGCTGGGCCGCCGACACCGCGGCCGCGCACCCGGCCGTGCACGCGGCCGTGGCCCTGCACCCGAACGAGGCGCCGCGCATCGTGCACGGCGACCCCGACGGCTGGTCGCGCCAGGGCGCCCGCCCCGCCGGGGGCGACGCGGCCCTGGACGAGGCGCTCGCCGAGATCGACCGGCTCGCCGCCCTCGCGCACGTCAAGGGCGTCGGCGAGACCGGCCTCGACCACTTCCGCACGGGCCCGGAGGGCAAGGCCGCCCAGGAGCGCTCCTTCCGCGCCCACATCGAGATCGCCAAGCGGCACGGCAAGGCCCTGGTCATCCACGACCGCGAGGCCCACGAGGACGTGTTGCGGATCCTGAAGGAGGAGGGCGCCCCCGAGCGCACCGTCTTCCACTGCTACTCCGGCGACGCCGCCATGGCCCGGATCTGCGCGGAACACGGCTACTTCATGTCCTTCGCGGGCAACGTCACGTTCAAGAACGCCCAGCCGCTGCGCGACGCGCTCGCCGTCGCCCCGCTGGAACTCGTCCTCGTCGAGACCGACGCGCCCTTCCTGACCCCCGCCCCGTACCGCGGACGGCCCAACGCCCCCTATCTCATTCCGGTCACGCTCCGCGCCATGGCCGAGGTCCGGGGCGTCGACGAGGACACCATGGCCGCGGCGATCTCCTCGAACACGGCCCGCGCCTTTGATTACTGATCGATAACGACCGAAGGCTTCCCGGGCCTGACAGCTTGGGTCAACACGGCGACACAGAGTAGTCGTCCTGCTTTGGAGAGTGACGGAGCCTCCGCTAGGTTCTGCAAGCCGATCTGCACTTGGCTTGTCAGTGGTCACTTGTCAGCTGGAGCGTCGTCGTGAGCAAACCGCAGTACGAGACGTACGAGCAGCCGCAGTACGCGCCGCACGGGCCGCACGGTCCGTATGACGCCTACGACGCCTACGACCCGTACGGGCTCGCGTACGGATACGAGGGCGCGGGCGTCGGCGGGGGAGCGGTGGACGGGCCCGCGACGCAGGTGTTCACCGCCGCGGAGTTCAGCGCGGCGGACGCGTTCGACCGCGCCGAGGGGTTCGCCGGGAACGGGGTGCCCACGCAGGTCTTCGGGGCGGGCGGCGCCGTCGTGGACGAGCTGCCGACGCGGGCGTTCACGCCGGACGCGTTCGCCGGGGGCGGCTTCGCGGTGGATCCGCCGGCGAGCCAGGGCGGGGGCGCGTACGGGTATCCGCACTCCGGTGCGCAGGGGTACGCGGGGGCGGCGGACGGGCGGGACGGCCGGGGAGCCGGCGAAGGGGTGGCGGGGGACGTGGCGTTCGACGACGAGGGGTTCGGGGACGGGGTGGTCGGGGACGAGGGGGCCGACGGCGAGGCGGCCGACGGGGCCGGTGACGGGCGTGGCGGGGCGCGGCGGGGGGCGCGGCGCAGGCGGAGCGCCGAGCGGCCCGACGGACTGCGCAGGCTCGTGCCGCAGGCGCTGGTCGTCGCGTTCCTCGCGGGCGGCACCTCCGCCTTCGTCGCCAACGACAAGGCCGTCCAGCTCACCGTCGACGGCAAGGCGCGCACCCTGCACACCTTCGCCGACGACGTGGGCGAACTCCTCGCCGACGAGGGCGTGGAGGTCGGCGCGCACGACATCGTCGCCCCCACCACGGCCACCGCCCTCGCCAGCGGCGACGAGATCGCCGTCCGCTACGGGCGGCCCGTCCAGCTCACCCTCGACGGCCACCGCCGCGAGGTCTGGACGACCGCCCGCACCGTCGACGGGGCGCTCCAGCAGCTCGGGGTGCGCGCCGAGGGGGCGTATCTGTCGGCCTCGCGCAGCAAGCGCATCGCCCGCGAAGGGCTCGACCTGGACGTCCGTACCGAACGCACCGTCACGATCATGGCCGACGGGCGGTCCCGGACCATCCGTACGAACGCGGCGACCGTCGGCGAGGCGGTCGAGGAGTCCGGGGTGACCCTGCGCGGCTCCGACACCACGTCCGTGCCGCCCGGCAGCTTCCCGCGCGACGGGCAGACCGTCACCGTCATGCGGATCTCCGGCCGCAAGGAGGTCCGCGAGGAGCCGATCCCGTTCGACGTCCGCAAGACCGAGGACGCCTCGCTGCCGCGCGGCACGGAGGTCGTGGCGCAGGCCGGGCGGGAGGGCGCGCGGCGGATCACGTACTCGGTACGGACCGTCAACGGCGTGAAGCAGAAGCCGAAGCGGTTGCGGAGCGAAGTGGTGCGGGAGCCGCAGACGCGGATCGTGAAGGTCGGCACGAAGGTCGTGCCGACCGCCGTCGCCGGTGCCGAGGGGCTCAACTGGGGCGCCCTCGCCGCGTGCGAGTCCGGTGGGCGGGCCTCGGCCGTCGACCCCTCCGGCACGTACGGCGGGCTCTACCAGTTCGACACCCAGACCTGGCAGTCCCTCGGCGGCGCGGGCCGCCCCCAGGACGCCCCCGCCGCGGAACAGACCCACCGAGCGAAGAAGCTCTACGTCCAACGGGGCGCCAGCCCCTGGCCCCACTGCGGCCGCCGCCTCTGACGTGCTACTGGAGCGACCAGCGACCTGCCCCGCCGCTCCGCGGCGGATCTCTCCCACCCGCCCACCCGGCGATGAGCCTGCGGCTGCCCCCGGCTCCCCGGTGCCGGGTCCGGTCGTTCGGCGTCGCTGGGGTGGATGGGTGGATGGGTGGATGGGTGGATGGATGGGCGGGTGGGCTGCGCGTGAGGCCCACGGTGGGCACTTCAGCCCGTCCGGCGTTTGAGGACGAGGCGCGGAGCGCCGATTGCGGGGGACAGGGGCGGAGCCCCATGAGTTCGGGGCGGGGC
Organism: Streptomyces sp. NPDC041205; assembly: GCF_055591765.1. Lineage (NCBI taxonomy): Bacteria > Bacillati > Actinomycetota > Actinomycetes > Kitasatosporales > Streptomycetaceae > Streptomyces > Streptomyces sp. NPDC041205. Next base: position 420,009 of record NZ_JBVIZH010000005.1, read on the forward strand.
CGGCCGGCACGGCGGGGCCTGGGGCAGCGCGCCCCAGGGCAACCGCACGAGCAGGTGAGCGGCGGACCCAGGGCTACCCTGGGGCGGTGAGCACCACCGAGCAAGGCCCCCTCCTCGGCCCCGCCGACATCCGCGACCTCGCCGCGACCCTCGGCGTACGCCCGACCAAGCAGCGCGGCCAGAACTTCGTCATCGACGCGAACACGGTCCGCCGTATCGTCCGCACCGCGGACGTCGGCCCGGACGACGTCGTCGTCGAGGTCGGCCCGGGCCTCGGCTCGCTGACCCTGGCCCTCCTGGAGACCGCGTCCCACGTGACCGCCGTGGAGATCGACGACGTGCTCGCCGCGGCCCTCCCGGCGACGGTCGAGGCCCGCCTCCCGCGGAAGGCGGCCTCCTTCGACCTGGTCCACAGCGACGCCATGCTGGTGCGTGAGCTCCCGGGGCCCGCCCCGACGGCCCTGGTCGCGAACCTCCCGTACAACGTGGCCGTACCGGTCCTGCTGCACATGCTGGACACCTTCCCCAGCATCGAGCGCACGCTGGTGATGGTGCAGGCGGAGGTCGCCGACCGCCTCGCCGCCGACCCCGGCTCGAAGGTGTACGGCGTCCCGTCGGTGAAGGCGAACTGGTACGCCGAGGTCAAGCGCGCGGGCGCCATCGGCCGCAACGTCTTCTGGCCCGCCCCGAACGTCGACTCGGGCCTGGTGTCACTGGTGCGCCGCGCCGAGCCCCTGAAGACCACCGCGTCCAAGCGGGAGGTGTTCGCCGTCGTCGACGCGGCCTTCGCCCAGCGCAGGAAGACGCTGCGCGCGGCCCTCGCGGGCTGGGCGGGCTCCGCCGCGGCGGCCGAGGCGGCGCTGGTGGCGGCGGGCGTCTCGCCACAGGCGCGCGGCGAGTCCCTGACGGTGGAGGAGTTCGCGAGGATCGCGGAGAACAAGGTGGGGGCCACCGCGGAGACCAAGGCCGAGCCCACCGGCGACTAGCCCAGCGGCAACGAGCCCGCTGGCGCCGAGCCCACCGGCGACGGGCCCACCGGCGACCAGCCCACCGCGAGCGCCGCCCGAGCACCACCCGTAACCACCAGCCCAAACCACCAGCCCAAACCACCACCCAGCGCAAGGGAAACAAGGACCCCCGCCAGTGACCACGCCCCCCGGCACCACCGCACCCCGCGGCATCACCGTCCGCGTCCCCGCCAAGGTCAACGTCCAGCTCGCCGTCGGCGCCGCGCGGCCCGACGGGTTCCACGACCTCGCGAACGTCTTCCTGGCCGTCGGCCTGTACGACGAGGTCACGGTGACCCCGGCGGACGAGCTGCGGGTGACCTGCGAGGGGCCGGGCGCGGACCAGGTCCCCCTGGACCGGACGAACCTGGCGGCGCGCGCGGCCGAGGCGCTGGCCGCGCGGTACGGCCGCCGGGCCGACGTGCACCTCCACATCGCCAAGGACATCCCCGTCGCGGGCGGCATGGCGGGCGGCAGCGCGGACGGCGCGGCCGCCCTGCTGGCGTGCGACGCGCTGTGGGGGACCGGGGCGTCCCGGGCCGAACTCCTGGACATCTGCGCCGAGTTGGGCAGTGACGTGCCGTTCAGCCTGGTCGGCGGCGCCGCCCTCGGCACCGGGCGGGGCGAGAAGCTGGCCGAGCTGCCCGTCGGCGGCACCTTCCACTGGGTGTTCGCCGTCGCCGACGGCGGCCTCTCCACCCCGGCGGTGTACCGCGAGTTCGACCGCCTCACACCGGAGGCCCCCGCCCCCGAGGCGTCCGAGCCCCTGCTCGCGGCCCTGCGTACCGGCGACGCCACCGCCCTCGCGGACACCCTCGCCAACGACCTCCAGGCCGCCGCCCTGTCCCTCTTCCCGTCGCTCGCCGACACCCTGAGGACGGGCACGGCCGCGGGCGCCCTCGCCGCGATCGTCTCCGGCTCCGGGCCCACCACGGCCTTCCTCGTCGAGGACGAGGGGGCGGCGGAGCGCGTGGCCGGGGCCCTGCTCGCCTCGGGCACCTGCCGGGCCGCCCGGGTGGCGCGGGCGCCCGCCCCGGGCGCGACGGTGATCGAGCCGCGCGCCTAGGACGGCCGCGTACGTCCCGCCCAGCGGGCACCCGCCGCCGAAGGCCCCGGGGCCCGACTACGCTGGACGATCGATCGCATTCCGTCGTCAGGAGAGAAATGGCCGTCAACCTGGTCAATGTCGAGGCAGTCAGCAAGGTGTACGGCACCCGCGCGCTGCTCGACGGTGTCTCGCTCGGTGTGTCCGAGGGGGACAGGATCGGCGTGGTCGGGCGCAACGGTGACGGGAAGACGACCCTCATCCGCATGCTCGCCAAGCTGGAGGAGGCCGACACCGGACGCGTCACGCACAGCGGCGGGCTGCGGATCGGGGTGCTCACGCAGCACGACTCGCTCGACCCGGCGGCCACCGTGCGGCACGAGGTCATCGGTGACCTCGCCGACCACGAGTGGGCGGGCAACGCGAAGATCCGGGACGTGCTCACGGGCCTGTTCGGCGGGCTCGACCTGCCCGGGTTCCCGCAGGGGCTCGACACCGTCATCGGTCCGCTGTCCGGCGGCGAGCGGCGGCGCATCGCGCTCGCGCAGCTCCTGATCGCCGAGCAGGACCTGATCGTCCTCGACGAGCCGACCAACCACCTCGACGTGGAAGGCATCTCCTGGCTCGCCCGGCATCTGCGCGAGCGCCGCTCGGCGCTGGTGTGCGTCACGCACGACCGGTGGTTCCTGGACCAGGTGTGCACACGGATGTGGGACGTGCAGAAGGGCACGGTCTACGAGTACGAGGGCGGGTACTCCGACTACGTGTTCGCGCGCGCCGAGCGCGAGCGCATCGCCGCCACCGAGGAGGCCAAGCGGCAGAACCTGGTCCGCAAGGAGCTGGCGTGGCTGCGGCGCGGCGCCCCGGCCCGCACGTCCAAGCCCCGGTTCCGGGTGGAGGCGGCCAACGAGCTGATCAAGGACGTGCCGCCGCCCCGGGACACCAGCGAGCTGATGAAGTTCGCCACCACCCGGCTCGGCAAGACCGTCTTCGACCTGGAGGACGTGAGCGTCCAGGCCGGGCCGAAGCTGCTCCTGAAGCATCTGACCTGGCAGCTCGGCCCCGGCGACCGCGTCGGCCTGGTGGGCGTGAACGGCGCGGGCAAGACCTCGCTGCTGCGCGCCATGGCCGAGGCGGCCCGGTCGGCCGGTGAGACGCAGCCCGCCGCGGGCCGGGTCGTGGTCGGCAAGACGGTCAAGCTGGCCTATCTGTCGCAGGAGGTCGCCGAGCTGAAGCCGACGCTCAGGGTCCTCGAGGCCGTGCAGCAGGTGCGGGAGCGGGTCGACCTCGGCAAGGGCCGGGAGATGACCGCGGGCCAGCTGTGCGAGACCTTCGGGTTCAGCAAGGAGAAGCAGTGGACGCCCGTCGGTGACCTGTCCGGCGGTGAGCGGCGGCGGCTGCAGTTGCTGCGCCTGCTCATGGACGAGCCGAACGTCCTCTTCCTCGACGAGCCCACCAACGACCTCGACATCGAGACGCTGACGCAGTTGGAGGACGTGCTCGACGGGTGGCCCGGCTCGATGGTGGTGATCTCACACGACCGGTTCTTCGTCGAGCGCACCACGGACCGGGTGTTCGCCCTCATGGGCGACGCCACGATGCGGATGCTGCCGCGCGGCATCGACGAGTACCTGGAGCGCAGGAACCGGATGGCGGAGGCCGCGGCGGCCTCGGTCGCCCCGGCGCCCGCCGCCGCTGCCCCGGACGGGACGAAGGCCGTGTCGGCCGCCGACGCGCGCGCCGCGAAGAAGGAACTCCAGAAGATCGAACGGCAGCTGGACAAGATTTCCGAAAAGGAGACCAAGCTGCACGCGCAGATCGCCAATAACGCCACAGACTTTGAAAAGGTGGCGAAATGGGACGCGGAGCTGCGCGAACTTGTCGGCGAGCGCGAGGAGTTGGAGATGCGTTGGCTGGAACTCGCGGAGGATGCGTGAGTTTCCCGTAACAGACGCATTACAGGCCGGTCCTCCCTTGGGAACAGGGGCAGGACCGGCTCCGTCGATGGCTGGATCGGAGTGATAGAAAGGGCAGCCTGAGCACCACTTGGCGTGCCGAAAAATCAGTGAAGGGGGAAGCGCTGATGACTCAGCCGCCCAATCAGCCGCCGCACGGCGGCTTCGGAGCTCCACAGGATCCACAGCAGGGCGCGACCCCGCAGCCCGGCTATGGCTACCCCCAGCAGCAGCCCGGCCAGGCAGGCCCCTACGGCTATCCGCAGCAGCCCGGACCGTACGGCCAGCCCACGCAGCCGGGCCAGCCGGGCCCCTACGACCAGCCCACGCAGCCGGGCCAGCCGGGTCCCTACGGCCAGCAGCCCGGCCCGTACGGGCAGCCCACGCAGCCCGGCCAGCCGGGCCCCTACGGCCAGCAGCCGGGCTACGGCTACCCGCAGCAGATGCCCACCGGCGCCCCGGGCACCCCGCCCCCGAGCGGCGGCAAGGGGCCCTTCAAGGGCAAGTCCGCCGTGATCATCGGGGCGGCCGTGGCTGCCCTCCTGGTCGCGGGCGGCGCCGTCTTCGCGCTGTCCGGCGGTGACGACGACAAGAAGAAGTCCGAGTCGAAGAACAAGAACCCCAAGTCCTCCGCCCCGGCCAACCCGGGCGACGGCAGCGGCGACGGCCACGAGGGCAAGGAGGACCTCAACGAGGGCCGCCAGTCCGGCGAGGCCAAGGTCCTCTGGTACAAGGAGGCGCCCAAGGCCCCCGGCAAGGGCGCCGAAGCCCCCGGCATGTGGGTCGAGGACGGCATCGCGGTCAAGGCCGCGTACCGGGAACTGCTCGCCTACCACGTGGACTCCGGCAAGCCCGCCTGGCCCGCGATCAAGCTGCCGCAGGAGATCTGCGCGGCCACCCCGCAGGTCAGCGACGACGGCAAGATCGTCGTCGCGTACAAGGCCGGTACGAAGCAGAACGCCAAGTGCGACCAGCTCCAGGTCATCGATCTGAAGACGGGCAAGAGGGGCTGGCAGAAGCAGACCAAGGAGAAAGGCTTCTTCGACTTCACCACCGGCCTGGAGCTGAGCATCACCGGCGACACCCTGATGGTCGGCCGCTCCCAGTCCGGCACCGCCTACAGCGTCAGCGACGGCGACAAGCTGTTCGACGCGGAGAAGAAGGACGAGGGCACCTGCTTCCCGGCCGGGTTCACCGGCGGCGACCGCATGCTGATGAAGTTCTCGTGCGGGGCGAGCACGCCCACCGAGCACGACGAGGTCGTGGAGCTCGACCCCAAGACCGGCAAGGTCCAGTGGACGAAGAAGTTCCCCAAGGGCTGGCGCCTGGAGCACGTCTACTCCACCAGCCCCACCGTCCTCTACGCCACCAACGAGGACAAGAAGCAGTGGAACATCACCACGCTGAAGTCCGGCAGCTCCGCCACCCGCTCCGAGGTCCAGGTGAACGAGGACTTCGCGCCGGAGTGCGGCTGGGGCGGACTCGGCGGTGACCTGCAGGCCTGCTCCGGTGCCGTCGCCGACGACAAGTACCTCTACCTGCCGACCAAGAAGACGTCCGGCGCCAACCAGATCGTCGCGATCAGCCTGGCCAGCGGCAAGGAGGCCTGGCGGACGAAGTCACCGCTGGCCACCTCGATGGTGCCGATGAAGACCCAGGGAGGCGACCTGGTGGCGTACGTCGAGCCGTCGTACGACTCCGGCGGCCGCGTCGTGTCCATCGGCACCAGCGGCTCGCACACACCGAAGACACTGCTGCAGAACCCGGCGGGGACGTCGAAGATCGAGAACGGCTTCTACTCGAAGGCGGTCGACTACGTGGACGGGCGCTTCTACCTCTCCACCACCCGGCTCTCCGGCACCGCTCAAGGCCGCGAGAAGCTGATGCTGGCCTACGGCAAGTGACCCTCCCCACCGCTCAGCCACCCCTTCCGTCCCCCCAAGGAAAGACGTCATGACACAGCCGCCCCAGCCGCCCAACCAGCCGCCGCAGGGCGGGTTCGGCGCCCCCCAGGACCCCCCGCAGGGCGGGTTCGGCGCTCCCCAGACGCCCCCACAGCCCGGCTACGGCTACCCGCAGGCGCCGCAGCCCCCGCAGACCCCGCCGCCCGCAGCCCCGGCGGCCCCGCCCGCGGCTCCGCAGACGCCTCCGCCGCCCCCGCAGGGCCAGCCGAACCAGGGCTACCCGCAGCCGCCGGCGGCCCCAGGCACCCCGCCGCCCGCCGCGCCCGGCACCCCGCCGCCCTCCTACGCCCAGCCGACGCAGGCCGCCTTCCCGGCCGTGGGGCAGCAGCCCCCCGGCTACGGCTACCCGGGGCAGCCCGGCCAGCCCGCCCCACAGCAGGGCTACGGCTACCCGCAGCCGCCGACCATGCCGATGCAGCCCCAGCCGGGCGGCGGTGGTGGCAAGAAGCCCAACAAGCAGATGCTGATCATCGTCGCGGCCGTCGCGGCCATCGGCCTGATCGTCGGCGGCGGTGTCATCTACGCCGGTTCGAAGAAGGACGACGACAAGAAGAACAGCGCCGACGGCGGCGACGGCAAGGGCGGCAAGGGCAAGAAGGGCGGCTCCGACGGACCGCCTGCCGCCGGCGGCCCCGCCAAGGAGAAGGTCCCGGGGAACACCAGCGCCAAGGTCGGCTTCCAGGTCCCGGCGCCCGAGGTGCCCAAGGACAGCGTGTGGAGCGTCGCGGGCTCCTGGCTCACCGACGACACGTACGTCAAGAGCGGCTACGTGGGCAAGGACAAGGACCACGCCCTCATCGCCTACGACCCCGCCTCCGGCAAGCAGAAGTGGACGATCCCGCTGGCCGGTGAGACCTGCGCGGTCTCCAAGGAGGTCACCGACGAGGGCATCGCCGCGGTCGTCTACAAGGACGCCAAGTCCACCAAGGCGAACAAGTACCCCGACTGCAGCCAGGTCTCCGCGGTCGACCTGAAGTCCGGCAAGAAGCTGTGGACCGAGAGCGTCACCGGCAGCGGCTCGCCCGTGGAGTTCGAGGAGATCGCCATCTCCGGCGACACCGTCGCCGCGGGCGCGGGCACCGGCGGCACCGGCGCGGCCTGGGACCTCTCCGGCAAGCTGCTGTGGAAGCCGAAGATCGGCGACGAGTGCAAGGACGCCGGTTACGCGGGCGGCGACCAGCTCGTCGCGGTCCGCAAGTGCGGCGGCTACGGCGACGAGAAGCTGAAGATCCAGCTCCTCGACCCGAAGACCGGCAAGGACAAGTGGAGCTATCCGCTGACCGCCGGCGTCGACAACGCCAAGATCATCTCGACCAACCCGATCGTCTTCGGCCAGGACACCGAGGAGATCACGGCGAGCGGCGCCACGGACGTGTTCTCGCTGAGCAACGCCGGCAAGCTGCGCGCCCGCATCAAGCTGGAGGACGGCAAGTACTCGCACGACTGCGAGGTCAACAAGTGGGCGAGCTGCAGCGCCATCGTCGTCGGCAACGACAAGCTGTACGTGCCCACGCGCCAGCACGACGCGGGCGGCTCCGACTACGGCTTCACCAACGAGATCATCGCGTTCTCGCTGGCCACCGGCAAGACGACCGGTGACCGCGCCGACGCGGGCGACGACGGCGAGATGTTCCCGATCCGCATGGACGGCGGCAACCTCCTCGCGTACAAGGGCGGCGGCTACAACAAGGGCGCCAAGGTCGTCTCGCTCGACGGCAAGTCGATGAAGGAGACCACGCTCCTGCAGACGCCCGCGACCGAGTCGGTCAGCCGCGCCATCAGCGGCATGGTCCCGAAGTCCAACGAACTCCTCTACACCGGCGGCAACTTGTTCTTCGGCAAGAAGCTGATCAGCAAGCCGTACTCCAAGGACGACAAGGAGTTCATCGCGCTGGGCTTCACCACCCAGTAGCCGCTCCCGAAGCGTCACCCGGCCCCGCGCTCGCCCGAACGAGTGCGGGGCCGTTTCGCGTTGCCCCGGTTCACGCTCCGTACTCGCGTGCTGGACCCGCTGTGCGCATACCAGGAGCCCCCCGTGTCCATGCTTCTGAACGGCCTTGATTGAGGCATTCCGGGCCGCTTCTGCACGATAGGGGCAGCGCAATGTCGAACAAGCGTGTAGCTTCCGGGGGATGGAGGGCCGGGGCCCCCGATCCGTGGGGGGATCATTGGGGGAATCCGTGGGGGACTTTGGGGGGTTGCGCTGTGGGTGTGCGGCTCATGGTGGTCGACGACCACCGATTGCTCGCCGAGGCACTCGCCTCGGCGCTGAAGCTGCGCGGGCACCGGGTGCTCGCCGCGGCGGCGCCCGCCGCCGGGGCGGCGGAGCTGGTGATCAGCAGGGCGCCGGAGGTGTGCCTGCTCGGCACGGCCACACCGGCGGAGCCGGGCATGTTCGACCCGGTGGTGCGGATCAAGCGGGAGCGGCCGCAGGTCGCCGTGGTGGTGCTCGGGCCCGTTCCGTCGCCCCGCGGCATCGCGGCGGCGTTCGCCTCCGGCGCGTCCGGATACGTACGTCATGACGAGCGCATCGAAGGAGTCGAGCGCGCCATCATGAAGGCGCGCGCCGGGGAGGCCGCCGTCGCACCCCAATTGCTCCAAGGCGCCTTCAGCGAACTTCTCAACCCCGCCGCCCAGCCCGACGACGAGGGGCAGCGGCTGCTGCAGATGCTCACTCCGCGTGAGGTGGAGGTGCTTGTGCGGGTCGCCGACGGGGAGGACACACGGCTCATCGCCGCCGGGATGGGGATCGCGCCCAGCACGGCGCGGACGCATGTGCAGCGGGTGCTGATGAAGCTCGGGGTCGGGTCCCGGCTTGAGGCGGCCGCGCTTGCCGCGCGGACGGGGTTGCTTGATCGGGCCGAGCGGAGTGGGGGCGGGGAGGGAGAGCCCGCCGGGGGCGGGGAGCCCCACGACGGGCTGAGACGTTAGGCGTACTGGCCCGGCACGTAGTCGCCCGCGGGCTGTTGGGTGATGACGTTTCCCCGGTTGAAGGTGTTGATGAGGGCGATCTGGCCCACCAGTGCCGCGAGTTGCTCCTCGTCGTAGTGCTTGGCGGCGTTCGCCCAGGCCTCGTCCGTGACGCCGCCTGCGGCGTCCGCGATGCGGGTGCCCTGTTCCGTCAGTTCCAGGGCGGCGCGCTCGGCGTCGGTGAAGACCTTGGCCTCGCGCCAGGCGGCGATCAGGTTGAGACGGAGCGAGGTCTCACCGGCGGCCGCGGCGTCCTTGGTGTGCATGTCGAGGCAGCCGCCGCAGCCGTTGATCTGGCTGGCGCGGATCTTCACCAGTTCGAGGGTCGCGGCGGGGACCGTCGACTCGACGAGGACCTTGTTCGCCGCGATGATGTGCTTCCAGAACTTCATCGCGGTCGGGTTCGCGAACATGTTCAGACGGGCTTCCATGGCGTGCTCCTCTGCCGTTGTCATGGGCTTGCACACCTAGGACGGAGGCGGGGCCGGGCGATGTGACATGGGTGGGGTGTGACCTGCGTCGCAGCAGGCCGGTGAGCCCCCCTTCGGTGGCCCTACAGGCGGTGCGCTCCCGCCGACGCCACCGCGGGGAAGACGCGCGGCGCCGCATGACCGGCCGCCGCGAACGCCTCCTGGACCGACTTCGTGAGGGACTCCGCGTCCGCGGCCTCGGCCAGGACGATCGCGGAGCCGCCGAAGCCGCCCCCGGTCATCCGGGCCCCGAGCGCCCCGGCCGCGCACGCCGTCTCCACCACGAGGTCCAGCTCCGGGCAGGAGATGCGCAGGTCGTCCCGCAGTGAGGCGTGGCCCTCGGTGAGGACGGGGCCGATGCCCCGCACGTCGCCGGCGTCGAGGAGGGCGATGACCCGCTCGACGCGGTGGTCGTCGGAGACGACGTGCCGGACGTAGCGGCGCACCTTCTCGTCGTTCAACCGGTCGAGCGCGGTGGGGAGTTCGGCGTACGGGACGTCGCGGAGGTGGGAGACGCCAAGGGCCCGCGCGCCCGCCTCGCATCCGGCCCGCCGCTCCGCGTACGCCCCGTCGCCGAGGGCGTGCTTGACGCGGGTGTCGACGACCAGGAGCGTCAGGCCGTCCGCGGTCAGGTCGAAGGGCACGTGGCGCACGGACAGGTCGCGGCAGTCCAGGTGCAGGACGTGCCCCGGCTCGCAGGCCGCGGACGCCATCTGGTCCATGACGCCGCAGGGCACGCCGACGAAGGCGTTCTCGGCGCGCTGGGCGAGCAGGGCCAACTCGCGGCGGGTCAGGCCCAGTTCGTAGAGGTCGTTCAGGGCGAGGGCGGTGACCACCTCCAGGGCGGCGGAGGAGGACAGGCCCGCGCCGGTCGGGACGGTGGACGCCAGGTGCAGGTCCGCGCCGCCGACCGCGTGGCCCGCGTCCCGCAGCGCCCAGACGACGCCCGCCGGGTACGCGGCCCAGCCCCCGTCGGACAGCGGCGCCAGGGAGTCCACGGCCAGCTCGACGACGGGGCCCTCGACGTCCGCGGAGTGCAGGCGCAGGACCCCGTCGTCCCGCCGGGCCACCGCGGCGACCGCGGTGTGCGGCAGCGCGAGGGGCATCACGAAGCCTTCGTTGAAGTCCGTGTACTCGCCGATGAGGTTGACGCGGCCCGGCGCCGCCCACACTCCGGCGGGCTCGTGGCCGTACAACGCCCTGAAGGTGTCGATGAGTTCGGCGGTCGGCTTCGTGACGGCGGACATCTGCGGGTTACCCCCTCTGCTGGGCGAAGGCCCAGGCGTCGGCGACGATGCCCGCGAGGTCCGCGCGGGACGGGTTCCAGCCGAGCCGCTCACGGGCGGTGGCGGCGGAGGCCACGAGGACCGCCGGGTCGCCGCCGCGGCGGCCCGCGACGACCTCGGGGACGGGGTGGCCGGTGACCTGGCGGACGGTCTCGATGACCTCGCGCACGGAGAAGCCGTTGCCGTTGCCCAGGTTGCAGATCAGGTGCTCGCCGGGGGTCGCGGCGTCCAGGGCGAGCAGATGGGCGTCGGCGAGGTCGGCGACGTGGATGTAGTCGCGCACACAGGTGCCGTCCGGCGTCGGGTAGTCGTCGCCGAAGATCGAGATCGCCTCGCGCCTGCCCTGGGCGACCTGGAGAACGAGCGGGATGAGGTGCGACTCGGGGTCGTGCCGCTCGCCGCAACTTCCGTACGCGCCCGCTACGTTGAAGTACCGAAGGGATACGGCACCGAGTCCGTGCGCCGCCGCCTCACCGGTGATCATGTGGTCGACGGCGAGCTTGGAGGCGCCGTAGGGGGAGGTGGGGGCGGTCGGGTCGGTCTCGGTGATGGGGGTGCTCACGGGTTCGCCGTACGTCGCCGCCGTCGAGGAGAACACCAGCTTGCGCACGCCCGCCTCGCGCATCGCGGCGAGCAGCGCCATGGTGCCGCCGACGTTGTTGTCCCAGTACTTCTCGGGCTTCACCACGGACTCGCCGACCTGCGAGAAGGCGGCGAAGTGCAGCACCGCGTCGTACGGGGTATCGCCGTCGGCGTGCAGCCACTTGGCGGCGTCGCGGATGTCGCCCTCGATGAACGCCGCGCCCGCGGGCACGCCCTCGCGGAAGCCGGTGGAGAGGTTGTCGAGGACCGTCACCTCGTGCCCGGCCTCGATCAGATGCTGGGCGACGACACTGCCGACATAGCCGGCGCCACCCGTGACCAGGTACTTCCCACTCATCAACTCGCTACCTCTCGCAGTCGCTGGGCCGCGGCCTCCGGCGGCACATCGTTGATGAACACACTCATGCCGGATTCGGAACCCGCGAGGAACTTCAGCTTGCCCGAAGTGCGGCGAATGGTGAAAAGCTCGAGGTGGAGCGCGAAGTCGTCCCTGTTGACGCCTTCGTACTCCGCCGGCGCCGTGAACGGGGCCTGGTGCCAGGACGCGATGTACGGCGTCGGCGGCTCGGCGCCGCCCTCGCGCTCGCCCGCGCCGAAGATCCGGTCGAAGCGCCGCAACAGTTCCAGATACACCTGGGGAAACTCTGTGCGAGCCGCGTCGTCGAGGCCGAGCAGGTCGGGCACGCGGCGCTTGGGGTAGAGGTGCACCTCGTAGGGCCAGTGCGCGGCGTACGGCACGAAGGCCACCCAGTGCTCGGCGTCCAGGACGACGCGCTCACCGGCGCGCTCCTCGGCGAGGACGTCGTCGAAGAGGTTGCGGCCGCCGGTGGTCGCGCGGTGGTCGGCCAGGGAGCGCAGCATCAGGGCCGTGCGCGGGGTGACGAAGGGGTAGGCGTAGATCTGCCCGTGCGGGTGGCCGAGGGTCACGCCGATCTCGGCGCCCCGGTTCTCGAAGCAGAAGACCTGCGCGACGGACGGCAGGTGGGACAGCTCGGCGGTGCGGTCCGTCCAGGCGTCCAGGACCAGCGCGGCCTGCGCCTCGGTGAGGTCGGCGAAGGACGCGGTGTGGTCGGGGGTGAAGCAGACGACCTCGCAGCGGCCCGCGTCGCCCGCGAGGGAGGGGAAGCGGTTCTCGAAGACCACGACGTCGTACGAGGAGTCGGGGACCTCGGTGCGGCGGCCGCCGGTGGAGGGGCACAGGGGGCACTCGTCGGCCGGGGGGTGGTAGGTGCGGCCCTGGCGGTGCGAGGCGATGGCGACGCTGTCGCCGAGGAGGGGGTCGTGGCGGACCTCGGAGGTGGTGGCGACGGGGTCCAGGGGTCTGCTGTCGACCGCTGTGCGGACGGCGTCGTCGCGCACGTCGTAGTAGATGAGCTCACGACCGTCGGCGAGACGAGTCGAGGTCTTCTTCACGTTCGGGGCTCCTTACACCGCCCGCCAACAGAACCGAACACAACAAACCACAAGCCAACAAGCTCGTCAATGCTCAGGACGCCTGCCGGGATGTCGCCCCCTCTCTCGGCTCACCCGATGATCCACGACGAGAAGCGATCATGGACTCGATCACAATCAAACAAAGAACATCAACAGAACTGTTCACTTACTGAAGGTCGAGGCGTAGGTTCCGGTCTGATCAGTTCGCGCGACGAAGCGAGTTCACATGCAGTCCCCTGCGCACATCACCCTCGCCGAAGGGCTTCGGCTGCCCACCAACGGGCTGGACTACGCGATCCTGGCGATCTACTTCGTGGTCGTCCTCGGCATCGGATTCGCCGCCCGGCGCTCCGTGAAGACCAGCCTCGACTTCTTCCTCTCCGGGCGCTCCCTGCCCGCCTGGGTCACCGGCCTCGCCTTCGTCGCCGCCAACCTCGGCGCCACCGAGATCCTCGGCATGGCGGCCACGGGCGCGCAGTACGGCGTCTCGGTCGTCCACTGGTACTGGATCGGCGCCATTCCGGCCATGGTCTTCCTCGGCCTGGTCATGATGCCCTTCTACTACCGCAGCAAGGTCCGCTCGGTCCCCGAGTTCCTGCTCCAGCGCTTCGACAAGTCCGCCCATGTGCTCAGCTCGGCGCTCTTCGCCTTCGCCGCCGTGCTCATCGCGGGCGTCAACCTCTACGCCCTCGCGATCGTCGTCGAGGCGCTGCTCGGCTGGCCGCAGTGGGTCGCCATCGTCGTCGCCGGATTCTTCGTGCTCGCGTACATCACCATCGGCGGCCTGTCCTCGGCGATCTACAACGAAGTGCTCCAGTTCTTCGTCATCCTCGCCGCGCTCATCCCGATCTGCGTCATCGGCATGAAGAAGGTCGGCGGCTGGGACGGGCTCACCGGCTCCATCGAGAAGCAGCACGGCGACAACTTCATGACCGCCTGGGGCGGCACCGGCATCGGCGACGCCAACCCGCTCGGCGCCAACTGGCTCACCATCGTCCTCGGCCTCGGCTTCGTGCTCTCCTTCGGCTACTGGACGACGAACTTCGCCGAGGTGCAGCGCGCCCTCTCCGCGAAGAACCTCTCCGCCGCCCAGCGCACCCCGCTGATCGCCGCCTTCCCCAAGATCTTCATCGTCTTCCTGGTGATGATCCCCGGCCTGGTCGCCGCCGTCCTCGTCCCGAAGATCGGCACCCCCGGCTCGGACCTGACCTACAACGACGCGATCCCTTACCTGATGCAGGAGTTGCTGCCCAACGGCGTGCTCGGCATCGCCGTCACCGGGCTCCTCGCCGCCTTCATGGCGGGCATGGCCGCCAACGTCTCGTCCTTCAACACCGTCTTCACGTACGACATCTGGGCCAAGTACGTCGTCAAGGGCCGCGGGGACGGCTACTACCTGAAGTTCGGGCGGCTCATCACCGCGATCGGCGTCTTCGCCTCCATCGGCACCGCCTTCATCGCCTCGTCCTTCTCGAACATCATGGGCTACCTCCAGACCCTCTTCTCCTTCTTCAACGTCCCGATGTTCGTCGTCTTCATCATCGGCATGTTCTGGAAGCGGGCCTCCATGAAGTCCGGCGTCTGGGGGCTGCTCGCCGGCACCACCGCCGCGATGGTCAACTACTTCTGGATCTACAAGCAGGGCGTCATCGACATCCCCACCGACCAGGGCGCCAACTTCGTCTCCGCCATCGTCGGCTTCGTCGCCGGCGCGGTCGTCATGGTCGGCGTCACCCTCTTCACCGCGCCCAAGCCGGAGGCCGAACTGGCCGGGCTCGTGTACGGGACCGTGTCGCCGGACGTCGAGGACGACGCGGTCGAGGCGGGTGACGACGCCTGGTACCGCAGGCCCGCGTTGCTCGGGTGGGGTGCCGTGGTGCTGGCCGCCGCGTGCTACGTCCCGTACTCGTTCTGAACCCGGCCCCGGCCCCTTCCCCTCTCCTCGCCCCTCCTTGCGTCCTGACCCCACTCACATCCTGAGGAATCATGTCCGACCTGCAGAAGGAAGTCTCCGAGCTGGAGCGGAAGTCCGCGACGGCCGCGCGTCTCTTCGACATCCGGCGCATCATCGGTGGCCTGTTCGTCGTCTACGGCGTCATCGTCACCATCGCCGGGATCACCGTGTCCGACGCCGATCTCGACAAGGCGGAGGGCATCAACATCAACCTCTGGACCGGCCTCGGCATGCTCGCCCTCGGCCTGTTCTTCCTGGCGTGGCTGTGGCTGCGGCCGGCTGCGCCGGGGCCGGAGGGCGAGGCGTAGGCCTCGCGGGGGCGCCCCAGGCCCACCCCTTCCCGTAACCGGGGGCTGCGCCCCCTGGACCCCCGCTGATCGGCGCTTCGCGCCTCGTCCTCAAACGCCGGACGGGCTAAAACCGTGCCGCACCGGCGACATATGTAGCCCCTCCGGCGTTTGAGGAGCAGGGTCTGGGGCGGAGCCCCAGTTTCGGGAAAGGGGTGGGACTGGGGCGCCCCGCGAAGGTCAGGCGAGGCGCTTCGTCAGCGTGAACTCCTTGTGCCCCTCGGGGTAGTCGGGGATGACGGCGACGACTTCGTAGCCCTGCCCGCGGTAGAAGGCGGGGGCCTGGAAGTCCCAGGTCTCCAGGCGGGAGTTGAGGCAACCGCGCTCCGCGACGGCGAGCCGCTCCGCATCGGCGAGCAGCCGCCCCCCGAGCCCCGCCCCCCGCGCGTCCTCGGCGACCCACAACAGACTCACATGCAGCCACCGCCCCCACGTGTACCCCGAGAGCCCCCCGACCAGCTCACCCCCGTCGTCCAACGCCCAGACACCGACCGGCTCTTCCCGCTCCTCGGGCGTGCCCTGAAGAGCACGAAGCACCGCCGAGGCGTCCCGGTTGGAGTCCCGCAGCCGCCCCCGAAGCAGACGAAGACGTTCTTTGTCGACTCCTGTCTCAATACGAAACATACGGCCCACCATAAACGCGCTGGCCAATCAGTTCTGCAAATCCACTTCCGCTCGGGGCCCCCGTCCGTACTCTGAAGGGCAGCGCCGGTGGGGGCCGGCGCCGATCAGGGGGCGAGACAGTCGGGTGCGACGCCCGGCGTGGGGGTGGCAGTCACGGCACGGCGGCGGCCGTGCGGCTGCGGCGTCCCCACTCCGGGCGCCGCGCCTGTTCCGGTCGCTCTCCGACGTTGGGGTATCCCCTGCTCCGTTCAGGAGCTTGGGGAAGGGGGTTTCCGTGGTTCGAATCCGAGTCCTGGTCGTCGACGACCACCGTATCTTCGCCGAGTCGCTGGCCGCGGCGCTCGCCGCGGAGCCCGACGTGGAGGTGTCCGCCGCGGGCAGCGGCCCCGCGGCCCTGCGCTGCCTGGACCGCGCGGCCGCGGAGGGCCGCAGATACGACGTCCTGCTCGTGGACGCCGACCTGGGCAGCTCCGCGTCGGTGCTGCAGGGCGCCCGCCCCGCCGTGCCGGTGCACGAAGGCCAGGCCGACGGGCTCGTGGACGGCATCTCGCTGGTGGCGGGCGTGCGTTCGGGCCAGCCCGCCGTGCGCACGGTCGTGCTCGCGGAGAAGGACGACCCGCGCCGCGCGGCCCTCGCGCTCGGCGCCGGTGCGTCCGGCTGGGTGGCGAAGGACTGCTCGCTCTCGCGGCTGCTCACGGTCATCCGGGGCGTGCTGCGCGACGAGACGCATCTGCCGCCCGCCCTGCTCACGGGCGTCCTGCGCGAACTGACGGCGGCGCGCAAGCATCGTACGGAGAGCGAGCGGCTCGTGGAGTCCCTCACCCCGCGCGAGCGCGAAGTGCTGCGGTGCATGGTCGCGGGGCTCGGCCGCAAGGCCGTCGCCGAGCGGCTCTTCCTGTCGCCGCACACCGTCCGCACCCATATGCAGAACGTCCTCGGCAAGCTGGGCGTGCACTCCACGCTC
The DNA here is from genome assembly GCF_055591765.1 of Streptomyces sp. NPDC041205. Lineage (NCBI taxonomy): Bacteria > Bacillati > Actinomycetota > Actinomycetes > Kitasatosporales > Streptomycetaceae > Streptomyces > Streptomyces sp. NPDC041205. The sequence continues at coordinate 436,632 of NZ_JBVIZH010000005.1, forward strand.
GCCGCCGTCGCCCTGGCCCGCAGGGCCGGCGTCGGCCCCGCCGACCTAGCCGGGGACGTTGTCGAACGGGGCGGTCAACTGGCGTAGCAACGCCGCCAGTTCACCGCGCTGGGTACGTGAGAGCTCACCGAGGATCGCCCGCTCCTGGTCGAGCAGGCCCGCGAGGGCCTGGTCGGCCCGGTCGCGGCCCTCGTCGGTGAGCCGCACCAGGACGCCGCGCCGGTCGCTGGGATCCGGCAGCCGCTCCACCAGGCCCTTCTTCGTGAGCCTGTCGATGCGGTTGGTCATCGTGCCGGACGTGACCAGGGTCTGGGTGAGGAGCTGGCCCGGCGAGAGCTGATACGGCGCGCCCGCGCGCCGCAGCGACGTCAGCACGTCGAACTCCCAGGGCTCCAGCTCGTGCTCGGAGAACGCCAGCCGACGCGCGCGATCGAGGTGGCGCGCCAGCCTGCTCACGCGGCTCAGCACCTCGAGCGGTTCCACGTCGAGGTCAGGGCGCTCCCGACGCCATGCAGCGACCAGCCGGTCGACCTCGTCCTCCATGACGATCAGTGTAGGGGGTCCCTCGACATGAAGTCTCTTGACGTCAAGATACTTCGGGTCGAGGATGGGGCCGGGAGTGGAGCCGACCGATGCGGTACGCGTTCACGGCGACGTCGGTCGCGCGCCACCTCGCCGTCGTCACCTCCGTCGCAGAGGAGCACCCCATGCCGCCCACCGCGTCGCCCACCTGGGACCCCGACCAGTACCTGCGCCACTCCGGCCACCGCGCCCGCCCCTTCCGCGACCTCCTCGCCCGGGTGCCGCCGCTGTCCACCCACCCCGACGGCCGCCCGCCCCGCATCGCCGACCTCGGCTGCGGGCCCGGCAACGTCACCGTCCTGCTCGCCGAGCGCTGGCCCGACGCGCACATCACCGGCTACGACAACTCCCCGCAGATGCTGAGCCAGGCCGCCGCCCTCGCCGGGCCCACGGCGGGCGGCGGGCTCCTGGAGTTCGCGCCCGCCGACGCCGGGACGTGGGCGCCCGCCCCGGGGACGTACGACCTGATCCTGTCGAACGCCACCCTCCAGTGGGTGCCCGGGCACGCCGACCGCTTCCCCGACTGGGTGGCGGCGCTGCGGCCCGGCGGAGTGCTCGCCGTCCAGATGCCCGCCAACTTCGGGGCGCCCAGCCACACCCTGATGCGGGAACTGTGCGGGAGCGGGCGCTGGCGGGAACGGCTCGGCGGAGTGCTGCGGCACGCCGACGCCGTCCTCGAACCCACCGCCTACCTGGAGCTCCTCACCGGGCTCGGCTGCGCGGCCGACGTCCGGGAGAGCACGTACCAGCATCTGCTCGGCGGGGACGATCCCGTCCTCGACTGGGTCAAGGGGACCGGCCTCCGGCCCGTCCTCACCGCCCTCGCCGACGACCCGGCGGCTCGGGACGCGTTCCTCGGCGAGTACCGCGACCTGCTGCGCGTGGCCTATCCGGCCGGGGCGCACGGGACCGTGTTCCCCTTCCGGCGGCTCTTCGCGGTGGCCCGCAAAGGCGGTGCGGCCTGATGCTCGCCGCCGTCGACCATGTGCAGCTGGCCGCTCCGCCCGGCAGTGAGGGCGCGCTGCGGGCGTACTACGTGGACGTGCTCGGGATGGCCGAGGTGCCGAAGCCGCCTGTTCTCGCGGGGCGCGGGGGATGCTGGTTCGAGGCGGGCGCCGTCCGGCTGCACCTCGGCATCGAGGCCGACTTCCGGCCCGCCCGCAAGGCGCACCCCGGCCTGCTCGTCAGCGGCATCGAGGCGTACGCGGCCCGGGTCGCCGCCCTCGGCGCGCGCGTCACCTGGGACGACCACCTCCCCGGCCACCGGCGCTTCTACTCCGAGGACCCGGTGGGGAACCGGTTGGAGTTCCTGGAGCCGCTGGGCAGCGTCTGACGACGGACCTCACTCGTTCGGGCGGGCCATGGGCATATGCCTGCGGCCGGGCGACGCACGTTCGTACGGTCCTTGCGTCGCTTGTGCCGCAGAGATGTACCCGCCCACACTGAACGAAGGAGGTGCTTCCTGATGACCGCTCTCGCACACGAGGTGTCGCCGGTGACCGAGGACGACAGCCAGTCCCTGGGCTTGGATCAGTCCTTCGACCTGGACGAGTACCTGTGGCAGACCTGGCAGGCCATGGAGCTCCCCGAGGGCTACCGCGCCGAGATCATCGAGGGAGCCATCGAGGTGTCGCCCACCGGCCGCCTTCGTCACGCCGTGCTCATCAGCCGGTTCCGCAGGGTGCTCGACGCGCACCTCGCGGGCGGTGACGACGCGGCGCATCAGGATGTCAACGTCATCCACCACCGCAGGTCCTGGATCCCGGACCTCTTCGTCGGCCCGTTGGAGCTCGACGAGATTCCCGACGAGGACGACCTCGGTGTCGACGCGTCCGGCGTGTCCATGATCGTCGAAGTCGTCTCTCCGGGCCGCCGCAACATCGAGCGCGACCGTGTCCGCAAGCGCCGCGAATACGCCCGCGCGGGCATCCCTGTGTATGTCATCGTCGATGACCATGACGGCGACGGTGCCATCACGGTCCTCACTTCACCGGAGCCCAAGAAGGCCGAATACACCGACGAGCACCGCATCCCGTACGGCAAGGACGCCGTCATCCCCGAAGGCCCCGCCAAGGGCCTGGCCATCGGGGATGACATCACCCGGACGTGACGGCGCCGCTCGCCGGGGCAGGGGCCCTCAGGACTTGCGATGGCCTATCAAGCGCGGCTTGGGCTCCAGACCGTCCAGGCCGTGCCAGGCCAGGTTGACCAGGTGGGCCGCCACCTCCGCCTTCTTGGGCTTGCGGACGTCCAGCCACCACTGCCCGGTCAGGGCCACGCTGCCGACGAGGGCCTGGGCGTAGAGCGGGGCGAGCTTCGGGTCGAAGCCGCGGGTCTTGAACTCCTGGCCGAGGATGTCCTCGACCTGCGTGGCGATGTCGGAGATGAGAGAGGCGAAGGAGCCGGTGGACTGCGGGATGGGGGAGTCGCGCACGAGGATGCGGAAGCCGTCGGTGTACTCCTCGATGTAGTCGAGGAGGGCGAAGGCGGCCTGCTCGCACAGCTCACGGGGGTGCCCGGCGGTGAGTGAGCCGGTCACCATGCCGAGGAGCTGGCGCATCTCACGGTCCACCACGACCGCGTACAGCCCCTCCTTGCCGCCGAAGTGCTCGTACACGACAGGCTTGGAGACACCGGCCTTCGCCGCGATCTCCTCGACCGACGTGCCTTCGAAGCCCTTGGCGGCGAAGAGGGTGCGGCCGATGTCCAGCAGCTGCTCACGGCGCTCGGCGCCGGTCATCCGGGTCCGGCGGGCCCGCCGGGGCTTGTCGTTGTTCGAACTCGCGGGGCCCTGCGGGGCCCGCGCGGAGCGCGTCGTACTCGGATTGCTGGGGTCGGTCGCCACGTGGTCCATCATGCCGCGTCTGCGGCCTGGGGCTTGCCAGGGGCGGGAATCGCACCGGCCCCTTCGACTCCGTCGGGCGCCTTGCGGCGGGCGTCGATGCGGGACTGTGACGGCCACCGCACGTCGTACGCCCAGCCGAGCTGTTCGAACCAGCGGATGAGCCGCGCGGACGAGTCGAGCTGGCCGCGCATCACGCCGTGGCGCGCGCTCGTCGGGTCGGCGTGGTGCAGGTTGTGCCAGGACTCGCCGCAGGACAGGACCGCGAGCCACCACACGTTGCCGGAGCGGTCACGGGACTTGAAGGGGCGCTTGCCCACGGCGTGGCAGATCGAGTTGATCGACCACGTCACATGGTGAAGGAGCGCCACCCGCACGAGCGAGCCCCAGAAGAACGCCGTGAACGCGCCCCACCAGGACATCGTGACCAGGCCGCCCACCACCGGCGGCAGCGCGAGCGACACCACGGTCCACAGAACGAACTGACGCGAGACGTTCCGGATCGCCGGGTCCTTGATCAGGTCGGGCGCGTACTTCTCCTGCGGGGTCTGCTCCTCGTCGAACAGCCAGCCGATGTGCGCCCACCACAGGCCCTTCATCAGGGCCGGGACCGTCTCGCCGAAGCGCCACGGCGAATGCGGGTCGCCCTCCGCGTCGGAGAACTTGTGGTGCTTGCGGTGGTCGGCGACCCACCGCACCAGCGGGCCCTCCACGGCCATGGACCCGGCGATCGCCAGGGCGATCCGGAGCGGACGCTTGGCCTTGAAGGAGCCGTGCGTGAAGTAGCGGTGGAAACCGATGGTGATGCCGTGGCAGCCCAGGTAGTACATGAACACCAGCAGGCCGAGGTCCAGCCAGCTGACCCCCCAGCCCCAGGCCAGCGGCACCGCCGCCACCAGGGCCAGGAACGGGACGGTGATGAAGAGGAGCAGCGCGAGCTGCTCCACGGAGCGCTTCTGTTCACCGCCCAGGGTGGCGGACGGGAGCGGGGCGCCCGCCGGCGCCCCCTTTGATTCGTCGATGACATCGGGGCTCGTGGTCATAAGGGCTTCCCCTGGGGGGTCGAGGGTGACTGCGGGAATGCGGAACTCTGGAAATTCGGAGGTGTCGACACGTGCCGGGCGGGAAGGCACCGGACGGGCGGGTGCCCAGGGAAGGGGCCGCTCACACGCGTGGCTACGGGACCGTAGGTTACGGCCTCGTAAGTATCGCAGTGCGCGGCATCGCGGCAAGAGGCCGCGAGTCTGCCAAGACCCATCGACACCTATCCTTGGATCGGTCGGACAGCGCGGTCCGCTCTGTATCTCCCCCGGTTCCACGGCCGGGACCCCTCCCAGACGTGCCCACCCCCCGTTCCCCCTGGGGAAACGGCGGGCTTCACCGCAAGGAGCCGCACCTGTGAGCAGTGCCGACGACCAGACCGCTACCACGGCCACCGCGAGCACCACGTCCACCTCGGCCGGGACGAACAGCGAGCTGCGCGCCGACATCCGTCGCCTCGGCGACCTCCTCGGCGAGACCCTCGTACGCCAGGAGGGCCCCGAGCTCCTGGACCTGGTGGAGAAGGTCCGCCGCCTGACCCGCGAGGACGGCGAGGCCGCCGCCAGGCTCCTCGGCGGCACGGAGCTGGAGACGGCCGCGAAGCTGGTGCGCGCCTTCTCCACCTACTTCCACCTCGCGAACGTCACCGAGCAGGTGCACCGCGGCCGTGAGCTGCGCGCCCGCCGCGCCGCCGAGGGCGGCCTGCTCGCCCGCACCGCGGACCGCCTCAAGGACGCCGACCCCGAGCACCTGCGCCAGACCGTCCAGCACCTGAACGTGCGCCCGGTCTTCACCGCGCACCCCACGGAGGCCGCCCGCCGCTCCGTCCTGAACAAGCTGCGCCGGGTCGCCGAGCTCCTCGAGACCCCGGTCATCGAGTCCGACCGGCGCCGCCACGACACCCGTCTGGCCGAGAACATCGACCTCGTCTGGCAGACCGACGAGCTGCGCGTGGTCCGCCCCGAGCCCGCCGACGAGGCCCGCAACGCCATCTACTACCTGGACGAGCTGCACGCCGGCGCCGTCGGTGACGTCCTGGAGGACCTGACCGCGGAGCTGGAGCGCGTCGGCGTCGAGCTGCCGAGCGAGACCCGCCCGCTGACCTTCGGCACCTGGATCGGCGGCGACCGCGACGGCAACCCGAACGTGACGCCCGCCGTCACCTGGGAAGTCCTGATCCTCCAGCACGAGCACGGCATCAACGACGCCCTGGACCTGATCGACGAGCTGCGCGGCTTCCTCTCCAACTCCATCCGCTACACCGGCGCCACCGAGGAACTGCTCGACTCCCTCCAGTGCGACCTGGAGCGGCTGCCGGAGATCAGCCCCCGCTACAAGCGGCTCAACGCCGAGGAGCCCTACCGCCTCAAGGCCACCTGCGTCCGGCAGAAGCTGGAGAACACCAAGCAGCGCCTGGCCAAGGGCACCGCGCACGAGCCGGGCCGCGACTACCTGGGCACCGCCGAGCTCCTGCACGACCTCACGCTCATCCAGACGTCGCTGCGCGCCCACAAGGGCGGCCTGTTCTCCGACGGCCGCATGAACCGCACCATCCGTACGCTCGCCGCCTTCGGCCTGCAGCTCGCCACCATGGACGTGCGCGAGCACGCCGACGCCCACCACCACGCCCTCGGCCAGCTCTTCGACCGGCTCGGCGAGGAGTCCTGGCGGTACGCCGACATGCCGCGCGAGTACCGGCAGAAGCTGCTCGCCAAGGAACTGCGCTCCCGCCGCCCGCTCGCGCCGTCCCCGGCGCCCCTCGACGCGGCCGGAGAGAAGACGCTCGGCGTCTTCGGCACGGTCAAGAAGGCCCTGGACGTGTTCGGGCCCGAGGTCATCGAGTCGTACATCATCTCCATGTGCCAGGGCGCCGACGACGTGTTCGCCGCCGCCGTCCTCGCCCGCGAGGCCGGACTGATCGACCTGCACGCGGGCTGGGCGAAGATCGGCATCGTGCCGCTCCTGGAGACCACGGACGAGCTGCGCGCCGCCGACATCATCCTGGACGAGATGCTGGCCGACCCCTCCTACCGGCGGCTCGTCGCGCTGCGCGGCGACGTCCAGGAGGTCATGCTCGGCTACTCCGACTCCTCCAAGTTCGGCGGCATCACCACCTCCCAGTGGGAGATCCACCGCGCCCAGCGCCGACTGCGCGACGTCGCCCACCGCTACGGCGTCCGCCTCCGGCTCTTCCACGGCCGCGGCGGCACCGTCGGCCGCGGCGGCGGCCCCTCGCACGACGCGATCCTCGCCCAGCCCTGGGGCACCCTGGAGGGCGAGATCAAGGTGACCGAGCAGGGCGAGGTCATCTCCGACAAGTACCTGGTGCCGTCCCTGGCCCGGGAGAACCTGGAACTGACGGTCGCCGCCACCCTCCAGGCCTCCGCCCTGCACACCGCGCCCCGCCAGTCCGACGAGGCCCTGGCCCGCTGGGACGCCGCGATGGACGTCGTGTCCGACGCCGCGCACTCCGCGTACCGCAGGCTCGTCGAGGACCCGGACCTGCCGACCTACTTCCTCGCCTCCACGCCGGTCGACCAGCTCGCCGACCTGCACCTGGGCTCCCGGCCCTCCCGCCGCCCCGGCTCGGGCGTCTCGCTCGACGGCCTGCGCGCCATCCCCTGGGTGTTCGGCTGGACCCAGTCGCGGCAGATCGTGCCCGGCTGGTTCGGCGTGGGCTCCGGTCTCAAGGCGCTGCGCGAGGCGGGCCTGGACACCGTCCTCGACGAGATGCACGAGCACTGGCACTTCTTCCGGAACTTCGTCTCCAACGTGGAGATGACGCTCGCCAAGACCGATCTGCGCATCGCCCGGCACTACGTGGACACGCTGGTGCCCGAGGACCTGAAGCACGTCTTCGACACCATCGAGGCCGAACACGCGCTCACCGTCGCCGAGGTCCTGCGCGTCACCGGCGGCGAGCGGCTGCTCGACTCCAACCCGGTGCTCCAGCAGACCTTCTCGATCCGCGATGCCTACCTGGACCCGATCTCCTACCTCCAGGTCGCGCTGCTCAAGCGGCAGCGGGACGCGGCGGCCGCGGGCGACGAGGCCGACCCGCTGCTCGCGCGGGCACTGCTGCTCACGGTCAACGGAGTCGCGGCGGGGCTGCGCAACACCGGCTGACCGCCGCACGTCCCGGCCCCGGGGCCCCGCACCTTCGTCAGGTGCGGGGCCCCGGGGCCGTTCGGAAGGTTCCTGGCTTCGCGGGCCCCAGCGGCTTCGCGGGCTCCGGTGGCTTCGCGGGCTCCAGCGGCCTCGCGGGTTCAGAGCGCGAGCGCCGCGAAGGCCGCCGTCAGCTGGATCCCGCCCGCGAGGGCGAGGATCGCCGCCACCTTGTTCAGCCGCAGCCCCCCGGCCACGACCACCGCCGCGAGCAGCAGCGCCCCGCCCAACGGCAGCCAGGCGTGCAGGAACCCGGGACCGCCGCTGCGGACGGCCTCGTCGGAGTCGGGCTTGACCACGACCGGGATGCGCTCGCCCTTGCGGGCCGCGACCGACTCGTCGATGACGACGCGGTCCCGGGCCTCGCTGCCGGAGGCGGGGGCGTACGGCCCGGTGCACTCGTCACCGCCGCAGCGCGCGAGCGAGAGCATGCCCCGCTGCCGCCCGTCGTCGGGAACCATCACGTGCCGCGCCGTCCCCCACGACGCCCAGACGCCGGCGGTCAGGATCAGGGCCGCGACGAGCCCCGCCGCGCCCCGCAGTAGGTATGCGGGCATGGCGGCGATCCTTGGGGAAAGGACTGCGCTCAGTCAACAGCGGCCGGGTGAAAGCCCGTTGATTCGCCCGCTTACACAGCCGTACGTCAGGAGTTGTACGCGCTCTGCGCCCGCTCCAGGCCCTCGGTCACCAGACACTCCACGGCGTCCGCGGCGCGATCCACGAAGTAGTCCAGCTCCTTGCGCTCGGCGGAGGAGAAGTCCTTCAGGACGAAGTCGGCGACCTGCATGCGGCCGGGCGGGCGCCCGATGCCGAAGCGGACCCGGTGGTAGTCGGCGCCCATCGCCTTCGTCATCGACTTCAGACCGTTGTGGCCGTTGTCGCCGCCGCCCAGCTTCAGCCGCAGCACGCCGTAGTCGATGTCCAACTCGTCGTGGACGGCGACGACGTTCGCCGTCGGGACCTTGTAGAAGTCGCGCAGCGCCGTGACCGGGCCACCCGACAGGTTCATGTACGAGGCGGGCTTGGCGAGGACGACCCGGCGGCTGCCGGGGCCCATCGGGCCGATCCGGCCCTCCAGGACGTGCGCCTGCGCCTTGGCGGCCCGCTTGAAGCTGCCGCCGACGCGGTCGGCCAGCAGGTCGGCGACCATGAAGCCGACGTTGTGCCGGTTCATGGCGTAGCCGGGGCCGGGGTTGCCGAGACCCACGATCAGCCAGGGGGCGCTCGGGTCCGTCGTCATCTGTGTGTCTCCTTCATGGCACCTTCATAGCGCAACCGCCGCCCAGCGCCTGGGCGCTGAGCGGCGGTCGGTACTGCCGGGTCGAGGATCAGGCCTCGGCGGCCTCGTCGCCCGCGGCCTCGGCCGGGGCCTCCTCGGCCTGCGCGGCCAGGACCTGCAGGACGACGGTGTCGTCCTCGACGGCCAGCGAGACGCCCGAGGGCAGCGCGATGTCCTTGGCGAGGACGGAGGCACCGGCCTCCAGGCCCGCGATGGAGACGCTCAGGGACTCGGGGATGTGGGTGGCCTCGGCCTCGACCGGAAGCGCGTTGAGGACGTGCTCCAGGAGGTTGGCGCCCGGGGCCAGCTCGCCCTCGGCGACGACGGGGATCTCGACGTTGACCTTCTCGCCGCGCTTCACGAGGAGCAGGTCGACGTGCTTGAGGATGCCCTGACGGAGCGCGTCGCGCTGCACCGCCTTCGGGATGGCCAGCTCGGACTTGCCCTCGATGTCCAGGGAGATCAGGACGTTGGAGGTACGCAGGGCCAGGAGCAGGTCGTGGCCGGGCAGGGTGATGTGGACCGGGTCGGTGCCGTGGCCGTACAGGACGCCGGGGACCTTGTCCTCGCGGCGGATGCGGCGGGCGGCGCCCTTGCCGAACTCGGTACGGACCTCGGCGCTGAGCTTGACCTCAGACATGGTGCACTCCTCGTAGAAAAGGTGAACTGAAGTGGTCACCCGGCCACGACTGGCCTGCTACGAAGAGCGCGTCGATAACGGACCGCCACACACCACGTTCGTGAAAACGCGAGTGCGGCCTCCCTCGCCGAGCAACTTCGACAGTCTACTCGGTGAGGCAGGCCGCACCCAAAAGGATCTTGCGGGACGCCCGGGAACCCCGGAACGACCGGGGTCGCGCGCCCTACGCGGGGCCGCTCTGCTCCTCGAAGAGGCTGGTCACCGAGCCGTCCTCGAAGATCTCCCGGACGGCGTTGGCGATCGTCGGAGCGATCGACAGGACCGTGATCTTGTCGAGCTCCAGCTCGTTCGGCGTCGGCAGCGTGTTGGTGAACACGAACTCGCTGACCTTCGAGTTCTTCAGACGGTCCGCGGCCGGGCCGGACAGCACGCCGTGCGTGGCCGTCACGATGACGTCCTCGGCGCCGTGCGCGAACAGCGCGTCGGCGGCGGCGCAGATCGTGCCACCGGTGTCGATCATGTCGTCCACCAGGACACAGACGCGGCCCTCGACGTTGCCGACGACCTCGTGCACGGTGACCTGATTGGCCACGTCCTTGTCGCGGCGCTTGTGCACGATCGCCAGAGGGGCGCCCAGACGGTCGCACCAGCGGTCGGCGACGCGCACACGGCCGGCGTCGGGGGAGACGACCGTCAGCTTGTCCTTGTCGACCTTCGCGCCCACGTAGTCCGCGAGGATCGGCAGCGCGAAGAGGTGGTCGACGGGGCCGTCGAAGAAGCCGACGATCTGGTCGGTGTGCAGGTCGACGGTGACGATGCGGTCGGCGCCCGCTGCCTGCATCAGGTCGGCGACCAGGCGGGCCGAGATGGGCTCGCGGCCGCGGTGCTTCTTGTCCTGGCGGGCGTAGCCGTAGAACGGCACGATCACGGTGATGCTCCGCGCGGAGGCGCGCTTCAGGGCATCGATCATGATCAGCTGTTCCATGATCCACTTGTTGATCGGAGCCGTGTGGCTCTGGATCAGGAAGCAGTCCGCGCCGCGCGCCGACTCCTGGTAGCGCACATAGATCTCACCGTTGGCGAAGTCGAAGGCCTTGGTCGGCACCACGCCGATACCCAGCTGATGCGCGACCTCCTCGGCCAGTTCGGGGTGGGCGCGGCCGGAGAAGAACATCATCTTCTTCTCGCCGGTCGTCTTGATCCCGCTCACAGCACAGTCTCCTCAGACGTGTTCCCTGGCCGCGAGGTGTACTCGCGCGAACCAGCCGATTTCGTGCACCTATCAGGTTTCGTGCACCTATCACGGTACGCGGTGTCAGGCGCACCTGTTTCCGGTCAGCTTTCGCCGGCCGGAGTCTCGGAGGTCCGAGAGGCGGCCTCGGCGGCCCGCGCCGCCGCGCTTCCCGGACGCTTACGGGCCACCCAGCCCTCGATATTCCGCTGCTGGCCACGGGCGACGGCCAGCGAACCGGCCGGTACGTCCTTCGTGATCACCGAGCCCGCGGCGGTGTAGGCACCGTCGCCAATCGTGACAGGAGCCACAAACATGTTGTCCGAACCCGTCTTGCAGTGCGACCCCACCGTCGTGTGGTGCTTGGCCTCACCGTCGTAGTTCACGAACACGCTCGCGGCGCCGATGTTGGAGTACTCGCCGATCGTCGCGTCGCCCACGTAGCTCAGGTGCGGGACCTTGGTGCCCTCGCCGATCGTCGCGTTCTTCATCTCCACGTACGTACCCGCCTTGGCCTTCACCCCGAGCCGGGTGCCCGGCCGCAGATACGCGAACGGACCGACGCTCGCCCGCTCGCCCACCTCGGCGTTGTCCGCGACGGTGTTGTCGACGCGGGCGCCCGCACCCACCGTGGTGTCCTTCAGGCGGGTGTTGGGGCCGACCTCGCAGCCCTCGCCCAAGTGCGTGGCGCCCAGGAGCTGGGTGCCCGGATGCACCACGGCGTCGCGCTCGACGGTGACGCCCGCGTCGATCCACGTCGACGCCGGGTCGACGACGGTGACGCCCGCCAGCATCGCCGCCGTGAGCAGCCGGTCGTTCAGGACCCGGCGGGCGTCGGCGAGTTGGACGCGGTTGTTGATGCCCGCGATCTCGCGGTGGTCCCCGGCCACACAGGCCCCGACGCGGTGCCCGGCCTCGCGCAGGATGCCGAGGACGTCCGTCAGGTACTCCTCGCCCTGGCTGTTGTCGGTACGGACCTTGCCGAGGGCCTCGCTGAGGAGCTGCCCGTCGAAGGCGAACACACCCGAGTTGATCTCGCGGATGGCGCGCTGCGAGTCCGTCGCGTCCTTGTGCTCGACGATCGCCGTCACGGCGCCGGACACGCCGTCGCGCACGATGCGGCCGTAGCCGGTCGCGTCGGGCACCTCGGCGGTCAGGACGGTCACCGCGTTGCCGTCGGCGGAGTGCGTGGCCGCCAGGCTCGTGAGCGTCGCGCCGGTGAGCAGCGGGGTGTCGCCGCAGACCACGACGACCGTGCCGTCGACGCTGCCGCCCAGCTCCTCCAGGCCCATCCGCACGGCGTGGCCCGTGCCGTTCTGCTGGGCCTGGAAAGCGGTGCGCACCTCGGCGTCGATCCCGGCCAGGTGCGCGATCACACGCTCGCTCTCGTGCCCGACGACGGCCACCAGACGCTCGGGGGACAGCTCGCGGGCGGCGGCGAGCACGTGCCCGACGAGGGAACGGCCGCAGATCTCGTGCAGGACCTTCGGCGTGGCCGACTTCATACGGGTGCCCTCACCCGCTGCGAGGACGACGACGGCTGCCGGGCGATTGGCGCTCACAGGGGTGCCCTTCGGCTTTGGATGCTTGGGGAGTGGACATCCGCAGGATACCGGGGCGTAGTGGGGCGGAAATGAGTGCGGGTCCCGACCTTGTGGGTCGGGACCCGCGCCGTGTGGCTCCCCTGCCAGGACTCGAACCTGGAACAAATCATCCAAAGTGACCCGTGTTGCCGATTACACCACAGGGGATGGTAAATACCACAAAACGGACAAACCATCAGTCCGTTGAAGTGGCGGCCTCCACTATGCCGCACCACGCACCCTCGATGCGACGGTACAAGTCGGCACTCTGTCGGACTTTGATCACCAGGCAGCCGCGATAGGTGTCGCCGACGTTCTTCCGGACGGTCTTCGGGTTGTGCTTCTTGATCGTCGTCTTGTTGAAGGCGGAGGCGTCCGCGCCGACGAGATCGGCCCAGTAGTGCTCGGCCCCCGGCACGTCGGCGGTCTCGTGGATCATTACGCAGAAGCGCAGTCGCTCCCGCTCCACGTGCAGCAGGTCGAGCCAGGAGAGGAAGACTTTGATCATGCCGGGGTCGCTGTTGACGAACGTGACGTTCTCCCGCCGGTCGTACGGCTTGTCCTTGCCGCCTTCGGCCCAGTAGAGGCCCACTCCCAGGAGGAAGAGCTCACGGTCCGACATGGGGCCCACCTCCTGCCGGGCCGCCTCCTTCGTGCGGCGTCGCTCCTCGTCCCGCACCGCGGACTCGTGCTCCCACCGCTTTCGAGCCGCAAGCCTGCCCTGCTCCGAGGGGGCCCGCCGCTGTGGCCTCGGCAGGTCCCGGACCCACAGGGAGACCGAACTCCTCGAGCAGCCCAGCTCCACCTCGATCTGGTCGTACGTGAGGCCTCGCAGCCGTAACTCCCGCGCCCTCGCCCGCAGATCGTCCTTCGCGTTCGGGCGCCTGGTCCACTCGGGCGGGGGTTCGCCCTGGACGAGGCGGTTCAGGAGGTCGTTGTTGAAGACCTTCAGCTTGTCGCGGATCTGCCGCAGGCTGCAGCCCTCGCGCCGCAGGGCGATCGCCCGTGCCCGCAGGTCCTCGAAATCGGCGTACTTGCCGGTGATCTCGGTCATGCGGACACCTTCGTCCGGAATGCGGACGTCCGGGTCGAAAATTCGGGCGATTCAACTGTTCGAGGGTTACCGGGGGGTTTCGCTGGCGCGGGGCACCGGCAAGTACCAGATCCTGCCCCGCCCTGCCCGGGATCACAGGGCGGGAAACTCACCGGATACGGGAGCGCCGACGCCCGTACGCTGGAAGGCATGACCACGACGGGGGAAAGCGACACCGCGGCCGGGACCGGGCCGTGGTGGTGGGAGAGGCGGCGCAGCGCCGTCCTGGATGTGGGGCTCGGGCTCGTGTCCGCGGCCGAGTGCGGTGTCGAGGGCGTGCAGTTCGCCGACGACGCGGGCATCCCGGTCGCGGTCGGCGTGGGCTTCGGGGTGCTCGCCGGGTCCGCCCTCGTCCTGCGGCGCCGCTGGCCGATCGCGGTCGTGCTGATCTCCGTCGCGATCACGCCCGCCCGCATGGGCATCCTGATGGCCATCGTCGGCCTCTACACCCTTGCCGCCTCCGAGCTGCCGCGCCGCATCATCGGCGCCCTCGCCGGCATGTCCCTCGCGGGCACCCTGATCGTCACGTTCGTGCGCACCAACCAGGACATGGCCAACGGCGACCTGACCATCGGCGAGGGCTTCATACCTTTCATCGCCATCAGCACCTCCCTCGGCGTGACCGCCCCGCCGGTCCTCCTCGGTCTGTACGTGGGCGCCCGCCGCCGCCTCATGGAGTCCCTGCGCGAGCGCGCCGACAGCCTGGAGCGGGAGCTGCAACTGCTCGCGGAGCGCGCCGAGGAGCGCGCGGAGTGGGCCCGCGGCGAGGAGCGCACCCGTATCGCCCGCGACATGCACGACGTGGTCGCGCACCGCGTGAGCCTGATGGTCGTGCACGCGGCGGCGCTGCAGGCCGTCGCCCGCAAGGACCCCGAGAAGGCCGTGAAGAACGCCGCCCTGGTCGGCGACATGGGCCGCCAGGCCCTGACCGAGCTGCGCCAGATGCTCGGCGTGCTGCGGGCGGGCGACACCGCGCCGAAACCGGCGCCCGCGCCCGCCCCCGTCCCGCTGGCCGCCGTCGGCGAGGCCGCCGCCCAGGCCGCGTCCCGCGCCGAGCCCGCCGGTCCCGGCCCCGCCGCCCCCGACGTCCCCGAGGGCCCGTGCCTGGCCGAGCTGGACGAGCTGGTGGACCAGTCGCGGGCCGCGGGCATGGCCGTGGACCTGTCCGTGGAGGGTGACACCCGGGCGTACGCGGCCGACGTGGAGGAGACCGCGTACCGCGTGGTCCAGGAAGCCCTCACCAACGTGCACAAGCACGCCGCGGGCGCGAAGACCTATGTGCGGCTCGCGCACCGTGTCGCGGAGATCGCGATGCAGGTGGAGAACGGCCCGCCCCCGGAGGCCGGTCCGGGCGAGGCGCTGCTGCCCAGCGGGGGCAACGGCCTGGTCGGCATGAAGGAGCGGGTGACCGCGCTCGGTGGCGTGTTCGTGTCCGGGCCGACGGACGCGGGCGGGTTCAAGGTGTCGGCGGTGCTGCCGGCGTCGGCCGGTCAGTGATCTTCCTCATGCGGCTGCCGGGTCCGGGTGCGCGGGCGGAGTTCAGCCCGTCGTGAGCCGGGTCGGCTGGGTGCCCGCGACGAGGGTGGTGAGGGCCTGGTCGATGTGGCGGCCCAGGAACCAGTCGCCGCTGTGGTCGAGGCTGTAGACCCGGCCTTCCGCGTCCATGGCGAGCAGCGCCTGTGTCTGTGTCTCCTCGCCGATCGGGCAGACCTCCGTGCCGAGGGCCCGTCCCAGGTCGCCGAGGGTGCGGGCCATGTGCAGGCCGTACATCGGGTCGAGGTGGAGGGTCGCCGGGGCTATCTGGCGGCCGGGGCCCTGCGGGGTGATGTGCAGTCCGCCGAACTCCGCCCAGGTCTCCACGGCCGCCGGGAACACGGCGTGCTGGTGGCCCGCCGGTGAGGTGTGGCGGCGCAGGACGTCGGCCCAGATCTCGGCCTGCTTGATGTCCCAGCGGCCCGGCCGCCAGCCGGCGGTGCGCAGGGCGGCGTCGACGGGCACGGGGAAGCGGGTGGAGTTCTCGGTGTGCATGGCATGGCCCTCGTGGTGCGGGTGCGGATGGCGGCGGCCGGTGCGGGTGGCACCGGGGGTCGTCGGCTGGTGGGCGCCCCGCGTCACGCGTCGGGCGCGGTCGGGTCGACGACGCGGACGCCGAAGTGCGCGGTGAGGGCGGTGCAGGAGCGGCACGGGCGGGCGAAGGCGCCGTGCAGGGGGTCGCCGTCCTCGCGGATGCGGCGGGTGGTGAGTTTGGCGTGTTTGAGGGCCTTGCGCGCCTCGCCGTTGGTCATCGGCTTGCGCGAGGCCCGTTTGGAGCGGCCGGCGTCGGCGGTGGTCAGGTGCCGGGAGATGAGGACGGCTTCCGCGCACCGTCCGGTGAAGCGTTCGCGCTGGCCGCTGGTGAGGGTGTCGAGGAAGTCCTGGACGAGCGGGTGCAGGTCGGGCAGGTCCTCGCCGCGCCTCGGGGTGCTGGTGAGGGTGGTGCCGCGGACGGAGAGCGCGGCGGCCACGGTGGGCAGGATGCCGTCGCGGCGGTGGTGCAGGACCGGGGCGCCGACGGGTTCGCTGCTCCAGCCGACGCGCGGGTCCCCCGGCTCGGCGGTGGCGGTCGCCCCGGTGGCGTGGCCGGGTGCCGTGCGGGTGGTTCCGGAGCCGGTGGCAGGTGTGCCGTGCGCGTTGGGCATGCCGGTTGGTGCCGTGTGCATGTGGTGTTTCCCTCCCCGTGCCCGCGGTGTCAGCCGCTGGTGCCACGCCCCCGCGTTGCGGGAACAGACTGCCAAACGGGGCGCGTGGTGCGGAAGCTGGGGCTGTACGACACGCCTGGGTTTCGCCTCTGGGTGACTGGCTCGTGGCGGGTGGTCACGGTTTCGGGGCCCGGTGACCGGTGTCGTGCTTGCGCATAGGCTGTCGATGTCCGTGAACCTCACAGTGCCGCAGGAGGGCATCCGCCATGACGCAAGGTGGGCCAGGTCGGCTCGGGCAGCAAGCCGCGCCGCCGAACGCGGCCTACGCCGGGCAGGTGGTCCACTTCCCGGACCCGGTCCGGGCCGCCCGCCACCCCAGAGGGGTGCGGGTGGACGGTGACGGCTACCCGGACTTCTCGCCGTACGCCCGCGCGGCCGCCGAGATCGCCGAGCCGCCCGAGGGCTTCGGCGTGGACGAGCTGCGTCTCACGGACTACGTCTCGGCGAACGCGGCGCTGGCCGCGTCCGGCCACGAGCTGTGGGACACGATTCCCGCGGTCGCGACGCCGCACGGCTGGACCTGGCACCACGCGCCGCACGGCCGCCGCCTGGAGCTGGTCCCCGTCGAGGTCAAGGCCTTGCTGCGGCACCACGGAGGCATCTCGACGGCGCCCGTCGACCAGAGCAAGCGCGGCACCCGTCCGCTTCAGGAGACCCGCCCCGCGCACCTGGCCCTGCCGAAGACGGCGGTCGCCGTCACCGAGGGCCAGATCGTGGGTGTCGAGGAGGACCTCGGCTACCGCCTGCCCGGTGCCTACCGCTCGTTCCTGAAGGCGGCCGGCGGCTGCGCCCCGGTCGGCACGGCTCTCGACGCGGAGCTGGGGCTCCTCATCGACCAGCCGTTCTTCACGGTCCGCGACGAGGCCGCGATCAACGACATCCTGTACGTCAACAAGTGCCTGCGCGACCACCTCACCAAGGACTACCTGGGCGTGGGCTTCGTGCAGGGCGGTCTGCTCGCCGTGAAGGTCAAGGGCGACCGGATCGGCTCGGTGTGGTTCTGCGCGTACGACGACGTGCGGGACGTGGACGCCTCCTGGGCGCCCGCCGAGCGCGTGCAGCGCCTGCTGCTGCCGTGCGGCGACGACTTCGACGCCTTCCTCTCCCGGCTCGCGGGCAGTCCGCCCGAGCTGGAGACCGTGGCGAACCTGATGGTGGACGGCGGCTTCGCGCGCGCCGTCCCGGTGGGGGAGTGAGCATCCGATGGTGACCTTCGCGCAGGCGCAGGAGCGCGCAGAGGAATGGATCAACGGTGATGTGCCCGGGCCCGGCCACCGCGAGGTGCGGGTGCGGGAGTTCGAGCTCGGCTTCGTGGTGTGGGCGGAGGACCGCGAGGGCGGCCCCCGCTCGGACGGCGGCCACCAGCGGCTCGTCATCGCCCGGGACAGCGGCGAGGCGACTCTGTGGCCGGGCCTGCCGGTGGGCGAGGTGATCCGCCGCTACGAGGAGGAGTACGGCGTGCCGGAGGCGGCTCCCGAACCGGCTCCCGAGCCGCCGCAGCGGATGGACCTGAACCAGACGTCGTTCTTGTTGAGCCCCCCGGAGTGGCTCCAGGAGGCGGCGGACAAGCTGGGGATCCCGGACCGGCGCGGCTCCGGTGGCGGGGATGCCGACGGGGGCGCCCGCGGCGGTTCCGGTGCGGCTTCCGGTGCCGGTACGGGAGCCGGTGTCGGGGCCGGTGCCGCGGCGGCGGGTGCTTCCGGGCAGCCGGAGGGCGAGCCGCTTCCGACCATGGCCGGGCCCGGTCCGGCCGTCGCGCCCGCGGCTCCGGCGCCCGGCGCGCCCGACGGCGGTACGCCGTGGCCCGCGGCCGGGGCGCCGGGTGGCGAGCAGGGTGCCGGGGCCGCGGGCGGCGGTGCGGCGCCTGGCGTGCCCGCGTCGGCGACGCCGTGGGCCGGTACGGACACGAACACCGACGCCGACGACGTGGCGGTGCCGCTGCCCGCCACGGTGTTCTCGCCGCCGCTGACGTTCGACGGCGGCGACGCCGACGAGGAGCAGCCGCCCGCGGCGTCCCCCGAGGCCAAGACCGCGCTGATGTCCGGCGGCAGCCAGCTTCCGAGGACGGCCATCGCGCCCGCCCTCGACGAGCCGGTGTCCGGTGCGCCGGGTGCGGGGCCGAGCCTGCCGCCGCCCGCGGGTGCCGCGGTGACGGGTCCCGACCTGCCGCCGCCGCCCGCCGGGTACGCGCCCGCCGGTTCCACGCCGCCGCCCGCCGGGCCGCCGGTCGGTGGCCCCGACTTGCCTCCGCCTCCGGCCGGTTCGGCAGTCGGTGGTCCCAACTTGCCTCCGCCTCCGGCCGGTTCGGCTGTGGGTGGCCCCAACGTGCCGCCGCCTCCGGCTGGTTCGGGGGTGGGCGCTCCGTCCCCGTACGGGTATCCGCAAGGGCCGGACGCGTCCGGCGTGGGTGCCCCCGGTGCTCCTGCCGCTCCCGCCGGGAGTACGCCGCCTCCGGGCGCGCAGCCCGCTCCTGGGGCTCCGGCTCCGGGGGCCACGCCGCCGCCCGCGGCCGGTGCTCCGGGTGCGCCCGCCGGTGGATACGTACCGACGCAGCTGATGTCGCCGCTCGGCCCGGACGGGCAGACTCCCGGCGCCCCGGGGGCTCCCGGTGCGCCTGCCGCGCCCGCGGCTCCCGGTGCTCCGCAGGCTCCCGGCGCTCCCGGCGCCCCCGGCACCCCCGGCGCTCCGGGTACGCCTCCTGGTGGGGTGCATCACGCGGCGACGATGCTGGCTGACCCGAGCCTGGGCGGTGGCCTGAAGCCGCCGGGTGCTCCTGGCGCTCCCGGTGCCCCGCAGCCGCCCGGCCCGCCCGGTGCCCCCGGTGCTCCCGGCGCCCCGCAGCCTCCCGGTGTTCCGGGTACGCCTCCTGGTGGGGTGCATCACGCGGCGACGATGCTGGCTGACCCGAGCCTGGGCGGTGGCCTGAAGCCGCCGGGTGCTCCTGGCG
>NZ_JBVIZH010000005.1:455872-598678 GCF_055591765.1 Streptomyces sp. NPDC041205
CTCCCGGCGCTCCGCAGCCGCCCGGCCCGCCCGGTGCGCCCGGTGCTCCGCAGCCGCCCGGCCCGCCCGGTGCCCCTGGTGCCCCTGGTGCCCCTGGTGCGCCGCAAGCCCCCGGTGCGCCTGGCGCGCCCGGAGCCCCCGGTGCCCCGGGCGGCGGCGTCCACCACGCCGCCACCATGCTCGCGGGCCCGGCCGTCGGCGGCCCCGGCGCACCCATGCCGCCCGGCGCACCCGGCGCTCCCGGAATGCCCGGCGCCCCCGGCGCGCCCCTGCCTCCCGGCGTGCCCGGTGGCCCGGGTGCCCCCGGCATGCCCCCGCCCGCCCAGGGCATGGCCCCCGGCCAGCCGTACGGCTACCCCCAGCCGCCGACCGGTCAGCCCACCGTCGGCCCCGGCTACCAGGCCGTGCTGCGCTATCGCGCGCCCGACGGGTCCGAGCAGCAGGTCATCCGGCGTTCCGCGCCCGGGACACCGCACCCGGAGTGGCAGATCTTCCACGAGCTGCGCTCCATGAACATCCCGCCGGACCAGGTCCTCGAACTCCACACCGAACTGGAGTCCTGCGACCTGCCGGGCGCGTACTGCGCACGGATGATCAGGGAGACCTGGCCGCAGGCGCGCATCACCTCGATCGCGCCGTACGGCAAGGACCACGCCTCGCGCCAGCAGGGCATGCACCAACTGCTCGCGCACCAGGGCGAGCTGCACCAGGTCGCGGACGGCCCGGCGCGCCCCGCGCCGGTGCGCGCGCCGCTGCCGCAGGTGCCGCCCGCGCCCGCGGTGCCGCCGGAGGGGGTGGCCCAGGAGCTCGCGGGGGCGTTCGGCCCCGGCGTCTTCCGGTTCGACCAGCGGGCGGTGTCCCGCCAGGGCGTGCCGGACGTGGTGGCGCACACGCTCGTCGTGGCCGGGCTCCCGGTCGACTTCGGGCCGTTCTTCTGGGCGCAGGCCCAGCCGGGGCGGCCGGTGCCGACGCTGGCCGAGATGGCGCAGGAGCGGGGGGTGCAGCCCGCGTCGGACGCCGGTTCGTACCTCGTCATGGGCAGTGACTTCGGGCGGGCGATCTGCGTCCAGTACGGCACCGCGAACATCGTGGCCGTGCCGGTCGAGGCGGGTCCCGGCGGTGCCCCCGTGCCGCCGCAGTTCGTGAACACGGGCCTGCCCGAGTTCACCCGCTGCCTCGGGCTCCTCGGCCGCATGTGGCGGCTGCGCTACGGGCTCAACCAGGAGCAGGCGGGCCGCTGGACCGTCGACTTCCAGACCCAGCTCGCCGCGCTCGACCCGGCCGCGCTCGCCTCGCCGGAGAGCTGGTGGTCGGTGCTCCTCGAGCAGATGTGGGACGGACTCCTGTAACTCGTACGAGGCACCGGGAAACAGCTGAACGAGGCGTCCGACCTGGGGATCAGGCCGGGCGCCTCGCTCGTGCGCGCTCGCGTACGCGGGTGGCTCGACGGGCTCGCTCAGAGCTTCGTCGTACTGCGGAACGACAACCCGATTCCGACTTCTGACCCCAATTGACGCATCCTTGACCGGATGGGATGGGCGGAGTGTCGCGTTATGACCACTTCCGCTTGATCCATCAAGATGTGCGCCAATCGCGTTGTACGCGGTCGGCGCGACGGCGAGAGTCTGTGTGGGCGAAAGAGGGGATCAAGGATGAGCGGCAGCGGTGTGTCGGTATCACCTCATGGCTTCGTCGCCGTGCGCGGGCGCGGTTACCGTCCCGGGCAGGTGGACGCCTACGCCGACGCCCTGTCCCGGGACCGCGACGCGGCGTGGGAGCGGGCCGCCCGCCTCACCGTCCTCGCGAAGGAGATGGACGCGGAGGCCGCGCGCATGCGCGAGGTCGTCGAGCGGCTCGCTCCGCAGACGTACGAGACGCTCGGGCAGCGCGCGCAGTACCTCCTCGCGCTGACCGAGGAGGAGGCCGCGGCCGTGCGGGACGCGGCGGCGGCCGCGGCGCGCGAGACCGAGGAGGCCACCGCCGCGGGCGCGGCGGCGCTCGCCGGGGCCGCGCGGGCGTACGCCGACTCGGTGTGCGGCGAGGCGGAGGAACGGGCCCGGCAGCGGCTGCTCGCGGACGGCGCCACAGCCGACGAGGTGCGGGTCGCCGCCCGTACGGACGTGAAGCAGTGGCGCGGCGAGGCGCTGGCCGCGCTGCGGGACATGCGGCAGCGCACCAGCGGGCTCCTCGCCGACCTGGAGAAGGAGCACGCCGAACGCTGGGAGGCCGCCGAGCGGGAGATCGCCGAGCGGGAGGCCGAGGTCGAGGCGCGCGAGGCGTCCCTCGTCGCCGCCGCCGAGGCCCGCCTCGCCGAGGCCGAACGGGCCAGGGCCCAGGCCGAGGAGGCCGCGCGGCACGGGCAGGAGGACGCGGAGGCGCGCGCCGCGGATGTGCTCGCGCGGGCGCGGATGCGGCAGGAGCGGGTCGGGCGGGAGACGGAGCGGATCCTGCGGGAGCACGGGGAGCGGTGGGACGAGGTGCGGGCGCACATGGACCACGTCCGCAGCAGCCTCTCCGCGCTTACCGGGCGGGGCGCCCAGGAGGACGGGGCTCGGCCCGGTGGTCCTGGGACTGTTCCTGGGCCGAACCCGGGCTCGGGCTCGGGCTCCTGAGTCTGCCTGGCTGTCGTCGCTCGTCTGCGGGGTGGATTCCCTGTGCCGCCGCTGCGCGGCGGATGCGCCCCACCCGCCCACCCGTTCGCCGTCGACCGGACAGTCATCGTCAGTCCGCCCCTCGCCCACCTCGCCGGGACCCCGCCCTGCCGGGACCTCGCCCCGCCGGGGCCGCCCCGGCCGGGGGCGGGTTGGATGCCCCCGCCGGGGCCACCCGTCCCCACTCACCGCCCCCGCGCCCCCGCCAGGATGAACGGCTCCACCGCCTCGTACCGGCCCCGTTGCTCCCGTTGGACCGACGGGCGGGACGTGATCGTGCCCAGCCAGCCGAGGAGGAAGCCCAGGGGGATGGAGGCGATGCCGGGGGTGGTGAAGGGGAACCAGTTGAAGTCGTGGGTGGGGAAGGCGGCGTTGGGGGAGCCGGAGACCAGGTTGGTGCCGGTCATGAGGACGGCGCAGCCGAGCGTGCCGCCGATGAGGGTCCACAGCAGGCCCGCCCGGGTGAAGCGGCGCCAGAACAGGGTGTAGATCAGCGCGGGGGCGAGCACGGACGCGCCCAGGCAGAACGACAGGGTCACCAGGGGCTGGAGGCTGCGGTCCTGGATGAGGACGGCGAGGGTGATCGCGAGGGCGCCCACGGCGAGCGCGCAGCCGCGGGCGAGCGTCATCTCCTTGCGGGGCGGCAGATCGCGGCGGCAGGCCGCGAACACGTCGTGCGCCAGGGAGTTGGCGCAGGCCAGGATCATCCCGGCCACGGACGCGAGCAGGGTCAGGAAGATGGCGGTGGCGACCGTGGTGAAGAGGAGGGTCTCGGCGCCGGACGCGTCCGCGCCGAACACCGCGCGCGTGCCCAGGAGATACGCCGTGTTGCCCTGCGCGTCGTGCGCCGACACCGCGGCCCGCCCGAGCATCGCCGTCGTACCGAATCCGATCACCGTGATGACGAGGACGAAGAGGGCGACCGACGACACCGCCCAGGACAGCGAACGCCGTATCTCGGGGGCGCCGCGCGCCGTGTACATGCGCATGGTGATGTGCGGCAGGCACGCCCCGCCGAGGACCACCGTCAGCTCGGAGCTGATCATGTCCAGGCGCGGTGCCGGGCCGCCGTCGAACTGCAGCCCCGACCGGAGGTAGGCGGGGCCGAGTTCGCTGCCCCGCTGCGCGGCGGCGAGCAGCGCTCCGGGGTCCCAGTCGAAGCGCCGCAGGATCAGTACGGCGACCACCGTCCCGGACCCGAGCAGGATCACGATCTTGAGGATCTGGATGAGGGCGGTGCCCTTCATGCCCCCGATCGCCGCGTAGCTGATCATCAGCGCCCCGAGCGCGATCACGCACCCGGTCTTCAGGCCGGGGCTGGAGAACCCGAGGATGAACGCCAGCAGATCGCCCGCGCCCGCCAGTTGGACCAGCATGAGGGGGAGCAGCGCGGCCAGCGTCGCCGCGCACGCGGTCACGCGCACCACCCGGCCCGGCATCCGGCGTGCCAGGACGTCCCCCATCGTGAACTTGCCCGCGTTCCTGAGCGGTTCGGCAAGCAGGAACATCAGCAGCATCAGCGACAGTGACGTACTGAGGGCGAGGACCACACCGTCGTAGCCGAGCAGCGCGATGACGCCGGTCGTGCCGAGCACGGACGCGGCGGAGATGTAGTCGCCCGCGATGGCCAGGCCGTTGCTGAGCGGCGTGAGGCCGCCGTACCCGGTGTAGAACTCGCCGAGCCCGTCGCGGTCGGGGCCCGTCATCACGCACAGCAGCAGGGTCAGCGTGACGGTGGCCGTGAACGCCACCAGGGTCATGCTCTGGGTCGCGTCAGCGGCGGTGTTCACGGTTCGCCTCCAGTTCCGCCAGCTTGCGCAGGCGCGCGGCGAGCTGGTCGAGGCGTCGTCGCGCCGTGAACTCGTACAGCGCTATGGCGAGGCACATCACCGGCAGTTGTACGAGGCCGAGGAGCAGGCCTGTCGTCAGGCCGCCGGAGACCTCGCTGTTCATCAGCGACGGCGCGCAGCCGGAGAGGATCAGGAAGAGCGTGAAGTAGCCGAGCGCGGTGAGCGTGGCGACGCGGCGCTGTCTGCGGTAGGCGGTGCGCAGGACGCGCAGGTCACGGTGGTTGCCGAGGGCGGGGTGGCGGGGTGCCGCGCGGGGTGGTGGTGGCGCGGGCGGTGGGGGGACGGGCTGCCAGGGGTAGGTGGCGTAGGAGGGGGACGAGGTGTGGGGGAGATGAGGGGGGTGGTGCGGGTGGTGCGGGGATGCTTCGTGCGGAGGGTGGGTCATCCCGGTTCTCCTCTCCAAGCGCGGCTTCGGTCCGGTGCGGACCGCGAGGGAGCGAGGGCCGAGAACGCTACTTGCTGGTAGAGGGGGCGCGCGGGGTTTTCGCCATACTGATCAGTCGGTATGGGTTTCGTCGAGCGGCGAATGGGTCAACCTGGGCTTTTGGGGCGGTAGTTGAGTGTCAGGGGCACGCGGTTCGTCGGGCGGGCGGGGCGCGTCCCCTCTGCCCGGCGCCCCTTGCGCCGCCGGTGCCCCCGGCCCCTCGGGCGCGCCGGACTCCGCCGGTGCCTCCTGGATCACGGGGAACCGGCGCGGCGCCACGAAGAGCAGCACGAGCAGGCACACCACCGCCGCGCACGCCGCGCCCACGTACACGGCGTCGACGGCCGCGTCCACCGCGCGCCGCAGCCGGTCCGCGTCCGCCACCGAGTCCGGGTCGTCCAGGGCCTTCGCCACCGCGTCGAGGGAGCCCGCGCCGCCGAGCTTCGCGCTGAGCACCCCGTTGGCGACCGCGCCGAACAGCGCGGCACCGATCGTCTGGCCGATCTGGCGGCAGAACAGGACCGAGGCGGTGGTCGTGCCGCGCTCCGCCCAGCCGACGGTCGACTGGACGCCGACGATCAGGGGGAGCTGGAAGAGGCCGAGCGCCGCGCCGAGCAGCAGCATCAGCAGGGCGGGCTGCCAGGCCGAGCCGGGGTAGGGCAGCAGGGGGAAGGCGAACAGGACGCAGGCCGCGGCGCCGATACCGAGCATCGCCGTGTTGCGGAAGCCGATGCGCCGGTAGACGTGCTGGCTGAGCGCCGCCGACACCGGCCAGCTCAGGGTCATCACGGAGAGCACGAACCCGGCGGCCATGGGCGCGAGTTGCAGCACCGACTGGGCGTACGTCGGCAGGAAGACCGTGGGCGCCACCATCACCAGGCCGAGCGAGCCGAGCGCCAGGTTCACGGCGGCGATGGGGCGCCGCCGCCACACCCAGCCGGGTATGACGGGGTCGGCCGCGCGCCGCTCGATGACGACGACCGCGGCGACACACAGCAGCCCCGCGGCGAACAGCGCGAGCGACGGCGCCGACAGCCACGCCCAGGCGACCCCGCCCTGCACGAGCGCGGTCAGCAGGAGGCCCCCGGCGGCGAAGACGGCGAGCGCTCCGGGCCAGTCGATGCGTTTCCACACGTCGCCGCGCGGCCCGGCCGTCGCGGTCGTGCGGGCGGGCTCGTGCAGGTGGCGCACGATCAGCCAGAGCGCGACCGCGCCGACCGGCAGATTGATCAGGAAGATCCAGCGCCAGTCCGCGTACGCCGTGACGAGGCCGCCGACCGCGGGGCCCGCGACCGCCGAAGTGGCCCACACCGCCGACAGCTTGGCCTGTATCTTCGGGCGCTCCTTGAGCGGGTACAGGTCGGCGGCGAGGGTCTGGACGGTGCCCTGGAGGGCGCCGCCGCCGAGGCCCTGGACGACGCGGAAGGCGATCAGGGCGCCCATGTTCCAGGCGAGCGCGCACAGCGCCGAGCCGAGCAGGAACAGGATGCTGCCGGCGATCAGGACGGGCTTGCGGCCGAAGGTGTCGGAGAGCTTGCCGTACACCGGCAGGGTGACCGTGGCGGCCAGCAGATAGCCGGAGAACAGCCAGGAGAAGACGGAGAAGCCGCCGAGCGTGCCGACGATCTGCGGGACGGCCGTGGAGACGATGGTGGCGTCCAGTGCGGCCAGCGCCATGACGAGCATGAGCGCGGCGACGACGGCCCCGCGCTTGTCGGTACTCGGCTCGGTACGCGGCTCAGTACTCGGCATCCCAAGATTCCTTCCCCCTGCACCTATTGCCTCGGGTCACTTTCTCACCGGCGGGGCCCTCGGGGGAGGGTGGAGGGACTCTCGGCTGGTAGGGCGGGATCTCGGTCGGCGGGAGGGTGGAGTGACCCTGAGAACCGCTCCACCGCCGGGTGGAGAACCCCTAGGGGGACCTCCGTACTACGGACAGGGAGACGTTGGTACCGACGGAGGACGAACGGGTCTGACCTGGTCCTTAGATTGGCTTTATGCCGCGGGGCACGGAGCACGGGCCCGCGGCACTGAGACGAACCTCAGCGTCGGGGGTGGGGTTTTCCCCAGCAAAAGACTGCGCTGCGCACCAGGGCGCCGGACACCCCCCGCGGACCAGACTGATCAGCGTGAGCGAGCGGCATGTGATCGGGCTCATCTCTTCACCCACATAGGAGACTTACCGTGACAACGGCTGTGACCACTCCCAGGCACGGGGGTACTGGAGGGCGTACGGCCGTGGCGGCTCGGGCACGCCAGGTCGTCAAGGCGTACGGCACCGGCGAGACCCGGGTCGTCGCCCTCGACCACATCGACGTGGACATCGCCCGCGGGCAGTTCACCGCGATCATGGGCCCGTCCGGGTCCGGCAAGTCCACGCTGATGCACTGCCTCGCGGGCCTCGACACCGTCTCCTCCGGGCAGATCTATCTGGACGAGACCGAGATCACCGGCCTGAAGGACAAGAAGCTCACGCAGTTGCGCCGGGACCGGATCGGCTTCATCTTCCAGGCGTTCAACCTGCTGCCGACGCTCAACGCCATCGAGAACATCACGCTCCCGATGGACATAGCGGGCCGCAAGCCCGACCGCGGCTGGCTGGACCAGGTCGTCGAGACCGTCGGCCTCGCCGGTCGCCTCAAGCACCGCCCGACCGAGCTGTCCGGCGGCCAGCAGCAGCGCGTCGCCGTGGCCCGCGCCCTGGCGTCCCGCCCGGAGATCATCTTCGGCGACGAGCCGACCGGAAACCTGGACTCCCGCGCCGGCGCCGAGGTCCTCGGCTTCCTGCGCCGCTCGGTGACCGAGCTGGGCCAGACCATCGTGATGGTCACCCACGACCCGGTCGCGGCGTCGTACGCGGACCGGGTGCTGTATCTCGCGGACGGCCGCATCGTCGACGAGATGTACAACCCCACCGCGGACCAGGTCCTGGACCGCATGAAGCACTTCGACGCCCGGGGGCGCACGTCATGACCGTCCTCAAGACCTCCATGCGCAACTTCCTCGCGCACAAGGGACGCATGGCGCTCTCCGCGATCGCCGTGGTCCTCTCGGTGGCCTTCGTGTGCGGCACGCTCGTCTTCTCGGACACGATGTCCACCACCTTCGACAAGCTCTTCGCGGCGACGGCGTCCGACGTCACCGTCCAGCCCAAGGGCGCCGGCGACGCCGGTGACGACGGGCCGAAGACGGGCAAGCCCGAGTCGCTGCCCGCCGCCGCCATCGCCCAGGTGAAGAAGGCCGACGGCGTGAAGTCCGTCGAGGGCGCCATCACCAGCGACAGCGTCACGGTCGCCGACTCCGACAACAAGAACATGGGCCCGTCCTCCGGCGCCCCCACCCTCGCGGGCAACTGGACGAAGAACGACCTGCGTTCCATGGAGATCACCTCCGGGCACGCCCCGCGCGGACCCACCGAGGTGATGGTCGACGCCGACACCGCCGACAAGCACGGCCTCAAGATCGGCGAGGAACTGCGCACCATCACCGCCGCCGGTGACTTCAAGGCGAAGATCTCCGGCATCGCCACCTTCAAGGTGACCAACCCGGGCGCGGCCGTCTTCTACTTCGACACCGCGACCGCCCAGCGCGAACTGCTCGGCGCCACCGGCAGGTTCACCCACCTGAGCGTCAGCGCCGCGAGCGGCTTCAGCGACCAGCAGGTGAAGGAGAACGTCACCAGGACGCTGGCCGGGGACGCCTCGGCGTACAAGGTCAAGACGCAGAAGGAGAGCGCCGACGACAACCGCAAGTCCGTCAGCGGCTTCCTGGACGTCATGAAGTACGCGATGCTCGGCTTCGCCGGAATCGCCTTCCTCGTCGGCATCTTCCTGATCATCAACACCTTCTCGATGCTGGTCGCCCAGCGCACCCGCGAGATCGGCCTGATGCGGGCCATCGGCTCCAGCCGCAAGCAGGTCAACCGCTCGGTCCTGGTCGAGGCGCTGCTCCTCGGCGTCATCGGCTCCGTCCTCGGCGTCGGCGCGGGCATCGGCCTCGCGATCGGCCTGATGAAGCTGATGTCCGGCATGGGCATGGAACTGTCCACGAAGGACCTCACCATCGCCTGGACGACCCCCGTGGCGGGCGTGGCGCTCGGCATCATCGTCACCGTCCTCGCCGCGTACCTCCCGGCGCGCCGGGCCGGCAAGGTCTCCCCGATGGCCGCGCTGCGCGAAGTGGGTACGCCCGCCGACGGAAAGTCCAGCGCCCTGCGCGCCCTCATCGGCCTGGTCCTCACCGGCGCCGGAGGCTTCTGTCTCTACACCGCGGGGCAGGCGGACAAGGCCAGCGAGGGCTCCCTGTTCCTGGGCGGCGGCGTCGTCCTCACCCTCATCGGCTTCGTGGTCATCGGCCCGGTCCTCGCCTCCTTCGTGGTCCGTGTCATCAGCGCGGTGATCCTGCGGATGTTCGGCCCCGTCGGCCGCATGGCCGAGCGGAACGCGCTGCGCAACCCGCGCCGCACGGGTGCCACGGGCGCCGCCCTGATGATCGGCCTCGCCCTGGTGGCCTGCCTCTCCGTGGTCGGCTCCTCGATGGTCGCCTCGGCCACCGACGAGCTGGACAAGTCGGTGGGCGCGGACTTCATCATCCAGGCCGATTCGCAGAGCATCACGGCCAAGGCGGAACAGAAGCTGAAGAAGACTCCGTACATCTCGCACTTCACCCGCAACAAGGAGATCAAGGCCGACCTCACCCTGCCGGACGGCAAGACCAGCAAGGGCGCGGAGCTCAGCGCCGCCGACCCGACGTACGCCAAGGACCTGCGCCGCGAAACCGTCGCCGGAGAGCAGTCCGCCGCCTACGGCAGGAACGCGATGTCGGTGGGCGAGGACTTCGCCAAGAAGCACCACCTGAAGGTCGGCGACGAGCTGAAGGTCGCCTTCGACCACGGCCGCACCGCGGAGCTGAAGCTCGCCGCGATCACGTCGGAGGACGGGTCGTTCGACAAGGGCGCGATGTACGTGAACATCGCGACGGTCGAGCGCTATGTGCCCGCCGACCGGATGCCGCAGACCGAGATCGCCTTCGCCAAGGCGGCCGACGGCAAGCAGGACCAGGCGTACAAGGCGCTGAAGGACGCCCTGGCGGCCTACCCGCAGTACAAGGTCCAGGACCAGACCGACTTCAAGCAGAGCCTGAAGGACCAGGTCGGCCAGATGCTGAACATGGTCTACGGCCTCCTCGGCCTCGCGATCATCGTCGCCATCCTGGGCGTGGTGAACACCCTCGCCCTCTCGGTGGTCGAGCGGACCCGGGAGATCGGCCTGATGCGGGCCATCGGCCTCTCCCGCCGCCAGCTGCGCCGCATGATCCGTCTGGAGTCGGTGGTCATCGCCCTCTTCGGCGCCCTCCTCGGCCTCGGCCTGGGCATGGGCTGGGGCGCCACGGCCCAGAAGCTGCTCGCCCTGGAGGGCCTGAAGGTCCTGGAGATCCCCTGGCCGACGATCGTCACGGTCTTCATCGGCTCGGCCTTCGTCGGACTGTTCGCCGCGCTGATCCCCGCCTTCCGGGCGGGCCGGATGAACGTCCTGAACGCGATCGCCACGGATTAGCCACCACGACGGGGGAACGGGGGAGGGCCGGGGTCAGGGGAATGTTCCCCTGACCCCGGCCCTTGCGTCACCCGGACCCTGTTCAGCCCGTCCGGAGTTCGGGAAGGGGCGGGATCGGGGAGCCCCCGGCAGGGCCCCGCCACCCCGCGCCAGAAGGTGAGCGCCGCCCGGCCGTCGTACCCTGGACACCCCCGGCCCGTGCGACGAGTCGGGCTGTTCGCGTTGTCCGCATCGTTCTCTGCCCCCGTTCTACGCCCCGGACTGGATGCCCCTTCATGAGCCTGCACGGACTGCTGGACGTCGTCGTCGAGGACGCGGCCCTCACCGAAGCGGTGAAGGCCGCGGCCGACGGCAACCGGCACCACATCGACCTCGTCGGCCCCCCGGCCGCCCGGCCCTTCGCCGTGGCGGCCCTCGCGCGGGAGGCCCGCCGTACGGTCCTCGCGGTGACGGCCACGGGCCGCGAGGCCGAGGACCTGGCCGCGGCGCTGCGGACGGTGCTGCCGCCGGAGGGGGTCGTGGAGTATCCGTCGTGGGAGACGCTGCCGCACGAGCGGCTCTCCCCCCGCTCGGACACCGTCGGCCGCCGCCTCGCGGTCCTGCGCCGCCTCGCGCACCCGCGCCTGGACGATGCGGCGGACCCGGAGACGGGCCCGGTGTCGGTGGTCGTGGCGCCGGTGCGCTCCGTGCTGCAGCCGCAGGTCAAGGGCCTCGGCGACCTGGAGCCGGTGTCGCTGCGCACGGGCGAGTCGGCGGACCTGAACGAGACCGTCGAGGCCCTGGCCGCGGCGGCGTACGCGCGCGTGGAACTGGTGGAGAAGCGCGGCGAGTTCGCCGTACGAGGAGGCATCCTCGACGTCTTCCCGCCCACCGAGGAGCACCCCCTGCGGGTGGAGTTCTGGGGCGACGAGGTCGAGGAGATCCGTTACTTCAAGGTCGCCGACCAGCGCTCCCTGGAGATCGCGGAGCACGGCCTGTGGGCGCCGCCGTGCCGTGAGCTGCTGCTCACCGAGGAGGTCAGGGGAAGGGCCGCCGCGCTGGCCGAGCAGCACCCGGAGCTGGGCGAGCTGCTCGGCAAGATCGCCGAGGGCATCGCGGTCGAGGGCATGGAGTCCCTGGCCCCGGTCCTGGTGGACGACATGGAGCTGCTGCTCGACGTGCTGCCGAAGGGCTCGATGGCGCTGGTCTGCGACCCGGAGCGGGTGCGCACGCGCGCCGCGGACCTGGTGGCGACGAGCCAGGAGTTCCTGCAGGCCAGCTGGGCGGCGACGGCCGGCGGAGGCCAGGCCCCGATCGACGTGGGCGCGGCCTCGCTGTGGGGCATCGCGGACGTCCGGGACCGGGCCCGTGAGCTGGGCATGATGTGGTGGTCGGTGAGCCCGTTCGCCGCCGACGAGACGCCCGAGCCGGAGGACCTGGCGGACGCCGACACCCTCAAGCTCGGCATGCACGCCCCGGAGACCTACCGGGGCGACACCGCGAAGGCCCTCGCCGACACCAAGGGCTGGCTCGCCGACGGCTGGCGCACGGTGTACGTCACGGAGGGCCACGGCCCGGCCGCCCGCACCGCCGAGGTCCTGGGCGGCGAGGGCATCGCGGCCCGCCTGGACGCCGACCTCACCGAGCTGACCCCGGCCGTGGTGCACGTGGCGTGCGGCTCCATCGACTACGGCTTCGTCGACCCGGCGCTGAAGCTCGCCGTCCTCACGGAGACCGACCTCACCGGCCAGAAGGCGGCGGGCAAGGACGGGCAGCGCATGCCCGCCCGGCGCCGCAAGACCATCGACCCGCTGACCCTCGAACCGGGCGACTACATCGTCCACGAGCAGCACGGCGTCGGCCGCTACATCGAGATGGTGCAGCGCACGGTCCAGGGCGCGACCCGCGAGTACCTGGTCGTGGAGTACGCCCCCGCCAAGCGCGGCCAGCCCGGCGACCGGCTCTACATCCCCACCGACCAGCTGGAGCAGATCACCAAGTACGTGGGCGGCGAGGCCCCGACCCTGCACCGGCTCGGCGGCGCCGACTGGACGAAGACCAAGGCGCGCGCGAAGAAGGCGGTCAAGGAGATCGCCGCCGACCTGATCAAGCTGTACTCGGCGCGGATGGCGGCGCCCGGCCACACCTTCGGCCCGGACACGCCCTGGCAGCGCGAGCTGGAGGACGCCTTCCCGTACGCGGAGACGCCCGACCAGCTCACCACCATCGCCGAGGTCAAGGAGGACATGGAGAAGTCGGTCCCGATGGACCGCCTGATCTGCGGCGACGTGGGGTACGGCAAGACGGAGATCGCGGTCCGCGCGGCCTTCAAGGCGGTCCAGGACGGCAAGCAGGTGGCCGTCCTCGTGCCCACGACGCTCCTCGTCCAGCAGCACTTCGGCACGTTCTCCGAGCGGTACTCGCAGTTCCCGGTGAACGTCCGGGCGCTCAGCCGCTTCCAGACGGACACCGAGTCCAAGGCGACCCTGGAGGGGCTGCGGGACGGCTCGGTGGACATCGTCATCGGCACCCACCGCCTGTTCTCCTCCGAGACCAAGTTCAAGGACCTGGGCCTGGTCGTCGTCGACGAGGAGCAGCGGTTCGGCGTCGAGCACAAGGAGCAGCTGAAGAAGCTGCGCGCGAACGTCGACGTCCTGACGATGTCGGCGACCCCCATCCCCCGTACGCTCGAAATGGCCGTGACCGGCATCCGCGAGATGTCGACGATCACGACCCCGCCGGAGGAGCGGCACCCGGTCCTGACCTTCGTCGGTCCGTACGAGGAGAAGCAGATCGGCGCCGCGATCCGCAGGGAACTCCTGCGCGAGGGCCAGGTCTTCTACATCCACAACCGCGTCGAGTCCATCGACCGGGCGGCGGCCAGGCTGCGCGACATCGTGCCCGAGGCGCGCATCGCGACCGCCCACGGCCAGATGTCCGAACAGGCCCTGGAGCAGGTCGTCGTGGACTTCTGGGAGAAGAAGTTCGACGTGCTGGTCTCGACGACGATCGTCGAGTCCGGCATCGACATCTCCAACGCCAACACCCTCATCGTGGAGCGCGGCGACAACTTCGGCCTGAGCCAGCTGCACCAGCTGCGCGGCCGCGTCGGCCGTGGCCGCGAGCGCGGCTACGCGTACTTCCTGTACCCGCCGGAGAAGCCGCTGACCGAGACCGCCCACGAACGCCTCGCGACGATCGCCCAGCACACGGAGATGGGCGCGGGCATGTACGTGGCGATGAAGGACCTGGAGATCCGCGGCGCCGGAAACCTCCTCGGCGGCGAGCAGTCCGGCCACATCGCGGGCGTCGGCTTCGACCTCTACGTCCGCATGGTCGGCGAGGCCGTCGCCGACTACCGCGCATCGCTTGAGGGCGGGGTGGAGGAGGAGCCGCCCCTGGAGGTCAAGATCGAGCTGCCGGTCGACGCGCACGTCCCGCACGACTACGCCCCCGGCGAGCGCCTGCGCCTCCAGGCGTACCGCTCGATCGCCTCCGCCAACACGGAGGCGGACATCAAGGCGGTGCGCGAGGAACTCACCGACCGCTACGGCAAGTTGCCGGAGCCGGTGGAGAACCTCCTCCTGGTGGCGGGCCTGCGCATGCTGGCGCGGGCGTGCGGGGTCGGCGAGATCGTCCTGCAGGGCACCAACATCCGCTTCGCGCCCGTGGAGCTGGCCGAGTCCCAGGAGCTGCGCCTCAAGCGCCTCTACCCCGGCACGGTCATCAAGCCCGCCACCCACCAGGTCCTGGTGCCGCGCCCGAAGACCGCGAAGATCGGCGGCAAGCCGCTGGTCGGGCGCGAACTGCTGGGCTGGGTCGGGGAGTTCCTGACGTCCGTGCTGGGATAGGGCCTGGGGCAGGGCGCGCGGCCCGGCCGAGTCCGGCGGGACTCGGCCGGGCCCGACGGGCTCAGAGGGTGCGCAGGTCCACGGCGGCGGCCATGGCCCGGTATCCGGCGTCGTTCGGGTGCAGGGCGTCGCCGGAGTCGTAGGCGGGCGCCATGCGGTCGGGGTCGGCGGGGTCGGCGAGGGCGCGGTCGAGGTCGACCACCTCGTCGTACGCGCCGGAGTTGCGGATCCAGTCGTTGACCGCGTCGCGCTTGGCCTCGTTGGCCGGGGTGTCGTAGAACGAGCCCTTGACGGGTGTCAGCGTGGCGCCGACCACCTTGATGCCGCGGGCGTGGGCCTGGCGGATCAGGGAGCGGTGGCCGTCGATGAGCTTGCGGACCGACACCTCGGGGGTGGGGCCGCCGGGGTAGGAGGGGCCGCTGCCGCCGATGTCGTTGATGCCTTCGAGGACGATGACGGTGCCGACGTTCGGCTCGCTCAGGACGTCCTTCTTGAAGCGGGCGACGCCCTTCTCGCCGGCCCAGGAGGTGTCGTTGGTGACCTGGTTGCCGGAGATGCCGTGGTTGAGGACGCTGCGCGGCTTGCCCGCGGCGGCGAAGCGCTCCGCCAACTCGTCGGGGTAGCGGTTGTCGGTGTTCACGGTGGAGCCGACGCCGTCGGTGATGGAGTCCCCGAAGGCCACCACGGAGTCCCTGCGCGCGCCCGCCCCGCCGCTGACCTCGACGCCGGACAGGTAGTACCAGGAGTCGCTGGTCTCCGTGAACGCGGCGCCGCCCTGGTCGGCGGTGTGGTCGCCCTGGGCGCGGTAGCTGGTGGCGGAGGACTGCATGTGGAAGGTGGTGGGGCCGGTCGGCTCCGCCAGGTACAGCGTGACGGTCAGCGACTCCAACGCCTTGACGGGGAACGGGACGCCGTCGCTGTAGACCTTGCCGCCCGCCGGGATCGTCACCGACCCGTCCTTGCCGAAGGCCAGCTTCCGCACCGAACCGCCCTCGACCCCGGCGCCCTCGGCCGTGCGGGCGATGGTCGCGCCGGTGATGCGCAGCGGCGTCTTGCCGTACCGGTTCGACAGCTCGATGCGGGCCTTCGTACCGCCCTTGCTGACCCGGACGACCTGCCGGACGCTGTGCTGCGCGAAGCCCTCCTTGGACCAGTTCGGCGTGAAGACCTCGGTCGGTGCCTGCGGCGAAGCGGCCCAACCGCCTTGCCAGGCACCGCCCTTGTGCATGCCGTGTTTGCTCTTGTGCGCGGTTCTGCTCTTGTACGCGGTGCTGTCGTGCTCGGCCGCCGTGGTGCTGTCGTGCTCGGCCGCCGCGGCGCCGGAGGGGCCGGTCAGCCCCTGCGCGCCGACGACGGGCAGCGCGGCCAGCGTGGCCGTCGCGAGCAGCGCGGCGCCCGCACGGCGCGCCGAACCCTTGGACCTGATGCGTCCCGTCATGTCTCCCGCCCCCACTTCTCCGTGCCCCGCCCGGATCCTCCGGCAAGGTCACTGCCCTCAAGCGGAGTCGGGCTCCGGCTATTCCCGGGACAGGGTGCCCTGGCGGTACGTCAGGGAGTGCAGGCCGCCGCGATGGACAGGCTGTTCTCGTAGAGGTGGTGCCGGGTGATCCGCCCGTCCTCGACGGTCAGCCGCAGCGCGAAGGGGCCCTCGAAGGACTTGCCGGTGGCGCGCACGGTTCCTGACAGGTGCCCCATGAGGACGGCGTCGTGTCCGTCGACCAGGAACGTGTCCAGGGAGGCGCGGGAGTCCTCCGCGACGGTGTACCGCGCCAACTCCTCGGCCTGGGCGGCGCATTCGGCGCCGGTGGCGCGCGGGCGGATCCAGGGGCAGGCCGGGTTCTCGGCGAGCAGCCAGTCGACCTGGTCGGCGAACAGCTCCGTCATCCGCGCGGTGTCCCCGGCGAGGCGGGCGGTGAGGAAGGCCTGGACGGTGGTGCGGGTGGCTTCGGCGGTGGTCTGGGGCGTCTCCGTGGTTTCCATGGACAGGAGCTTGCCGGGTGGGTGCGGGGTGGTCGATTACTCGGGGGGTAATGGCCGGGCCGCCGCGGGGTAATGGCCGGGTGTTCCGTGGGTCGTGACGCCGGTGCCACGTCGGTCATGGCCTCGCGGGCGCCTCGGTCCCGGCCTCGACGCCCTGTCGGGAATGTGCGGGTTGGGCCCCGAAGGGCGGTATGGTCTGGACCACTTGGCCGCTACCGTGGGGCCGTTTCAGGGGAGGACATGACTGTGAGGCTCGGGGACACCGTGACGTTCGGCGGCCCGGCGGGAAGTCGACGGGGGAGGCGACGGCGCGCGGGCGCGGCGGTCGCCCTGCTCGTGCTCGGCGGTGCTCTCTCCGCCTGCAAGGGCGAGGACGGCAAGGACGGCGACGCGGGCGGAGCACCCGGCTCCGGCGCCCGCGGCGCGCTCGCCGCCGTCGACTCGCTCGCCGTCAAGGGCCGTGCCCCGAAGACCGGTTACGACCGCGCGCGGTTCGGCAGCCCCTGGGCCGACACCGACTCCAACGGCTGTGGGACCCGCGACGACATACTCAAGCGGGACCTGGACGCCGTGAAGTTCCGCGGCGGCGACTGCACGGTGGTGTCCGGCACCCTCGCCCCGGACCCGTACACCGGCAAGGACGTGACGTTCACACGCGGGCGCAGCCGCGTCGACATCGACCACGTCGTCGCCCTCTCCGACGCCTGGCAGAAGGGTGCGGGGAGCTGGCGCCCGAGCAAGCGCATCGCCCTGGCCAACGACCCGTTGAACCTCCTCGCCGTCGACGCGGGCCCCAACCGCGGCAAGGGCGACGGCGATACGGCGACGTGGCTGCCTGCGAACAAGTCCTACCGCTGCGCGTACGTGGCGCGGCAGGTCGCCGTGAAGAAGAAGTACGGCCTGTGGGTGACCGCCGCCGAGCGGGACGCGATGCGGAAGGTGCTCGCGCGCTGCCCGCAGGAGAAGCTGCCGGGCGGCGGGAACCCGACGGCGGCGCCGGAGCGGTTCCGGGCCCGGTGAGGTGAGGTGAGGTGAGGTGCGGTGAGGTGCGGGTGTGGTTCGGCCGCGACCCGCGCCGCCGTGACCTGCGGCTTCGCCCGCGCGGCCGCGCGCTAATTCGGTTTCCCCGCCGTGGCCCGGCCGTTAGCGTGCGGGCATGGACCTGAAGATCACCTCGCTCGCCGAGCGGCCCGAACTCGCCGACCCGATGTGGGCGATGGACGACACCTGGGTCGAGTTCGTGCAGTACGACCCCATCGCCTGGTCGCTGATGGGCCGGATCCCGGTGGAGTGGCCGGAGCACGTCCTGGTCGCCACCGACGCCGGGGGGAAGGTCGTGGCGCGGGCGTTCAGCGTGCCGTTCGCGCTGGGGGCGGACGGGCGCGGGGAGTTGCCCGGCGACGGCTGGGACGCGGTCATGCTGTGGGCGTTCTCGGACCTCAGGCGGGGCCGGGAGCCGGACACCGTCAGCGCCATCGAGATCACGGTCGCCCCGGACGCGCAGGGGCACGGTGTCTCCGGCCGGGTGCTCGCGGCCCTGCGGGAGAACGCGCGCGGGCGCGGTTTCGGCGAGGTCGTCGCGCCGGTGCGGCCCAACGCCAAGCACCTGGAGCCCGCGACGCCGATCGAGGAGTACGCGTGGCGCACCCGGGCGGACGGCCTGCCGCACGACCCGTGGCTGCGCGTCCACGTCCGCGCGGGCGGTGTCATCGAGAAGGTGGCCCCGGCGTCGATGACGGTCTCCGGCCCGCTGGAGCGGTGGCGTACGTGGACGGGCCTGCCGCTGGACGAGGAGGGACTCGTCGATGTGCCGGGGGCCCTGGTGCCGGTGCACTGCGAGCCCGGGCGCGGGTACGCGGTGTACGTGGAGCCGAACGTGTGGGTGCGGCACGTCCTGTGAGGCGCGGCATACATGGTGGGGCCAGGCATGCATGGTGGGGCCAGGCACACGTGATGAGGCCCGGCACGCCCTGTGAGGCGAGCCGGGCCTTCCCTCAGTTCATCTTGTCGAGGTCGAGGACGTCCCCGCTCGGGGGCGTCGTGTCCACCGGCTTGTCGTAGTCGCCGAACGTCAGGGACTCGGACCGCTTCGCGGTGTCGTTGACGATCTTCAGCAGGTACGGCTTGCCCTCGGTCGCGACGTAGATCGTGTACTTGTCCTTGCCCTCGTCCTCGCGCAGCGCGAGGGCCGGGGTGCCGTCGACGGACGTCTGCTCGCCGCGCCGCGCGATCGAGTTGACGTCCTTGAACTCGGCCAGGATGAGGTCGAGGTCGCAGAACGTGGCCATGCCCTTGGCGTCGGACGAGGTCGCGCTGGACTTCGACCAGCGGTCGGCCATCAGCTGCACGGCCGCGGAGGTCTCGGCCTCCGGCTGGTCCTTGGTCTCCGAGCGGATGAACTCCGCGTCGGGCCGCATGTACACGGTGCTGCGGTTCACGATCAGGTCGACCGAGCCCTGGTCCTTCATGCTCATCGAACCGGCGCACTCGCCGCGGGTGTTGAGCGCGATGTCCATGTCGATGACGCCGCCCTCGTCGTCGGGCGCGCTGCCCTTGAGGGTGAGCGACTTCGCGCCGGTCGTCGCCGCCACGGACTTGTCGACGATGTCCGGCCCCGACAGACCGGGGAAGGGGCCCTTCGCCCCGCCGCCGGACTTCGCCCCGCCGTCCTTGCCGTCCTTGCTGTCCTCGCCCGACTGCGAGTCGCCGGACTTCTTCGCGGCGTCCCAGGGGGAGGAGCCGCCCTTGTCGCTGCCGCAGGCCGTCAGGGTGACGGCCGCCGTCGCGGTGAGGCAGAGCGCGGCGAGGGTGGCGCGGCGAGCGCGCGAACGGTGCTGCATGAGAGGTCCCCCCAGGGATTCGTTCGGAGCGCCTATGAGAGCAGCTTTCTGTGAACCGAGTCAACACGATTCACAGTGAAGGGATGGTTAACGCATGTGAAAGGGGTTCGTTCCACTCGGCTGGGTAAGCTCGGTTCGCGCGCCGTCGGGGAGAAGGCGGCGCACGGGGAGCGAGCGGGACCGGACGACGAGGGGCGGGCCAGTGACGACCAGCGGGCCGACGCGGCAGGGGAACGGGGTGCCGCGTGCGCGGGGCGCGGCCGAGGGGACGGCATACGTGGCGGACACGGCGAGTACGACCGACGCGACCGGCGCCTCGCACCCGAACAGCACCGCCGACCCCATCGAAGCGACCGCCGCCGACCCCACCGAGGTCACCGCCGCCGGCATCGCCCGCCTCGCGGGCGTAGGCCGCGCCGCCGTCAGCAACTGGCGCCGCCGCCACGCCGACTTCCCCAAGCCCGTGGGCGGCACCGACACCAGCCCGTCCTTCGCGCTCGGCGAGGTCGAGGGCTGGCTGCGCGGCCAGGGCAAGCTCTCCGAAGTACCGCTGCGCGAACGCGTCTGGCAGCAGCTCGCCGGACACCCGGCGGGCCCCGTCCCCGCCCTCCTGCACGCCGGCTGCGCCCTGCTCCTCGTGCACGACCGCCACCCCGACTGGCTGGCGGCGAGCGCCGTGTCGGACGAGCGGATGGCCCGGCTGCTCCCGGACCTCATCGAGGGCGTGCTGACCCCGCGCTTCGGCCCGCCGTCCGCCACCCGCGCCGTGCGCGCCCCCGCGCCCCCCGAACTCCTGCCGTCCGCCCCCCTGCTGCGCTCCGTCGCCGATCTCGCCGCCGAACTCGGCGCCCCCACCGCGTACGAGTTCCTGCTCGGCCGCCACCTGGACGCCAACCCCCGCCAGTACACCCTCACCCCGCACGGCCCCGCCGACCTGATGGCCGCCCTCGCGGGCGCCGACCGCGCCGGACGTACCGTTCTCGACCCGGCCTGCGGCACCGGCGCCCTGCTGCGCGCCGCCGCCCCCGGCCCCGGCAGGGACGGCGCCGACTGCCGCCTGTACGGCCAGGACAGCGCCCCCGACCTCGCCGCCCTCACCGCCCTGCGGCTCGCCCTCGGCTCCGCCGCGACCGTGCGCACCGCCGCCGCCGACACCCTGCGCGCCGACGCGTTCACCGACCTCGCGGCCGACGTCGTGCTGTGCCACCCGCCGTTCAACGACCGCAACTGGGGCCACGACGAGCTGGCCTACGACCCGCGCTGGGAGTACGGCTTCCCGGCCCGCACCGAGTCCGAACTGGCCTGGGTGCAGCACGCGTTGGCGCGCCTGCGCGACGGCGGCAGCGCCGTGGTCCTGATGCCGCCCGCCGCCGCGTCCCGCCGCTCGGGCCGCCGCGTCCGCGCCGACCTGCTGCGCCGCGGCGCCCTGCGCGCCGTGATCGCGCTGCCCGCCGGTGCCGCGCCGCCGTACCATCTGCCGCTGCACGTCTGGGTCCTGCGCAGGCCGGGCCCCGACGCGCCGAGCGCCCCCGAGGTGCTGCTCGTCGAGGCCGGGGGGAGCGCCGCCGCGGCCGACGGCAAGCACACCGACGGGCGGGACCGGCAGGCCTGGACGCCGGTGCGGGACGCCGTGCTCGGCGCGTTCCGCCGGTTCGAGCGCGAGGGCACGCTCGCGGAGGAGCCGGGCTTCGCGCTGTCCGTGCCGGTGCTCGGACTCCTCGACGACGAGGTCGACCTGGCGCCCGCCCGCCGCCTGCCGCCCCGGGCCGCGGAAGGCGGCGCCGAGGAACTGCGCGACGTGCGCGCCCTGCTCGACGAGACACTGCGCCTGACCGCGGGACTCACCCCGCCGGAGGCCGCCCCCGGCCCGCCGGACGCGGCCCGCTGGCCGCTCACCACGATCGGCGAACTCGCCCGCGCGGGCGCCCTGTCGATCCACCCGGGCCAGGCGACGACCGCCGGAGCCCTCGCCGACGTACCCGTCCTCACCGAACACGACGTCCTCGCCGGAACCGCGCCCGCCCCCGCCCCGCCGACCGCCACCGCACCCTCCACCACCGAGCCCCCCACCGCCGAGCCCTCCGCTGCCGAGCCCTCCACCCCCGGCGCGTCCCTCCAGGACGCCCCCGCCCAGACGCCCGACGCCCCCGTGCTCACCGCCCCGGGCGACGTCGTCGTGCCCGTGCTCGGCGGCACCGCCGCCGCCCGCGTCATCGACGAGGCCACCGCGGGCGCCGTGCCCGGGCGCGGCCTGGTCCTGCTGCGCCCCGACCAGGCCGCCCTCGACCCCTGGTTCCTCGCCGGATTCCTGCGCGGCACGGCCAACAACCGCCAGGCGAGCAGCTACGCCTCCACCTCGGCCCGGCTCGACGTGCGCCGACTGCAACTGCCCCGGCTTCCGCCCGCCCAACAGCGCGGCTACGGCGAGCGGTTCCGGGAGCTCGCCGCCTTCGAGGACGCGCTGCGCCTCGCGGGCCGCCTCGGCGAGCGACTGGTGCGCGGGATGCACGACGGACTGACCGACGGCAGCGTGTCGCCGT
This sequence comes from Streptomyces sp. NPDC041205, assembly GCF_055591765.1. Taxonomy (NCBI): domain Bacteria; kingdom Bacillati; phylum Actinomycetota; class Actinomycetes; order Kitasatosporales; family Streptomycetaceae; genus Streptomyces; species Streptomyces sp. NPDC041205. The sequence goes on from NZ_JBVIZH010000005.1 coordinate 477,543, forward strand.
GAGGCCGATGGAGCCGAAGTGTCGGCAGAAGCGTGCCGCAGCGGCGACATGACCAGTACGGCAACGGTTCGGTACAACCCGGGACCGGTTGTCCGAGTCGGCCTATACGCTCGATTCTGCATTCGTTCGTTCGTCGGCCGTACGCCTGCGGGGCGCGCCCAGAGCGCCGCCCCGCAGGACGCGTGCGGCCGCGTCAGGTATCAGGAGCAGCCATGCACGGCCACGGCTACGGGCCGCAGCACCCGCCGGCCCCCTCCGGCGGACCGACGGTGACGCTGCGCGTCATGTTCGTGGTGCTCGCCGTCGTGACCTGCGGCTTCCTCGCGGCGGCGCCGGTCCTGCGGCTCGCGCTCGTGACGCGCAGGGCGCGGGACTGGGCGGCGTTCGGGGCGGTGATCACGCTCGACGTCGCGGCCGTCGCCTTCATCGCCAACGACCCCGGCGAGGAGATCACCACCTGGCGCGGCGAGCTGGGCGTGGGCCTGCTCCTCGGCACCCTCGTGGCCGCCGTGACGTACTACCTGATCCTGGAGATCCGCCACTTCCAGCAGGCCGACGCGCAGGCCCGCGTGCTCTACCACCAGTCGCAGGCCATGGGCTACGCCACCGGCCCCCAGCAGGCCTACGGCTACCCGCAGCAGACCGGCCCCGCCCCGCACCCCGGCCCGGCACCCCTGCCGTCCCCGCCCGCCCACACCCCGACGCCCCCGCCGCCCGCGCGCCCCGCGCCCGCCCGCATCCACCAGGTCCGGGCCGAGCTGGACGAGCTCAGTGACTATCTGCGCAAGCAGGAAGGCGGCAACTGACCGTGGCAGGCGGGACGGACCACCGTCTGATCGCCGGTCGCTACGAACTCTCCACGCTCATCGGCCAGGGCGGCATGGGCCAGGTGTGGACGGCGTACGACCAGCGCCTGGACCGCCGGGTCGCGGTCAAGCTGCTCCGGCCCGACAAGGTCGCGGGCGCCGAGGCCGACGAGCTGCGCCGCCGCTTCCTGCGCGAGTGCCGCGTCACCGCCCAGGTCGACCACCCCGGCCTGGTCACCGTGCACGACGCGGGCACCGAGGACGAGGACCTGTACCTGGTCATGCAGTACGTGGACGGCGCGGACCTCGGCGACCACCTCGCCGAGCACACCCCCTACCCCTGGCAGTGGGCCGTCGCCGTCGCCGCGCAACTGTGCGCCGTGCTCTCCGCGGTGCACGCCGTGCCGATCGTGCACCGCGACCTGAAGCCGCGGAACGTGATGGTGCGCCAGGACGGCACCCTCACGATCCTCGACCTCGGCATCGCCTCGGTCATGGACACCGACACCACCCGCCTGACCCACACCGGCTCCCCGATCGGCAGCCCCTCGTACATGGCGCCGGAGCAGGCCATGGGCGGCGCCGTCGGGCCGTACACCGACCTGTACGCGCTCGGTGTGCTCCTGCACGAACTCCTCAGCGGCGACGTGCCGTTCTCCGGCTCCACCGCCCTCGGGGTGCTGCACCGCCACCTCTACGAGCCGCCCCTGCCGGTGCGCAGGCTGCGCCCCGAGGTCCCCGAAGCCCTCGAATCCCTCGTCCTGCGGATGCTCGCCAAGGACCCGCAGCACCGCCCCGCGAGCGCCCAGGACGTGTACGAGGAACTCGTGCCGCTGCTTCCGGGCCGTTCCGTGCCGACCGGCCGCCCCCTCGACCCGACCCGCCCGTTCCTGCGCCCGCACGCCCCCTGGCCCGACCGCGCCGCGACCCCCGCGCCCGCCCCGCAGACCCAACCGCCCGGCCCCGCCCGCGGCCAGGACGTCGCCGCCGCCGTCGACGAGGTCAAGCGCCTCCTCGGCGAGGGCCGCATCACGCAGGCCGTCGACACCCTCGGCGCGATCCTGCCGGCCGCCGCCGCCCAGCACGGCGAGCACTCACCCGTCGTCCGCACCCTGCGCAAGCAGTACGCGGCCACGCTCATGGACGACGGCCAGTACCGCCGCGCCCTGCCCGAGCTGCGCCGCCTCGCCGACCAGCGCGCCGCCGAGTCCGGCCACGCCGACCCGCAGTCCCTCCAGTTCCGCTACGAGGCCGCCCAGTGCCTGGAGCAACTCGGCGAACCGGCGGCGGCCCTCGCCGAGTACCGCACGCTGCTCCCCTATTACGAGAACCAGTACGCCACCGACGACATCCGCCAGTCCCTGGAGATCCGCCGCCGCATCGGCCAGCTCCTGCTCGCCCTCGGCGACCGCTCCGCCGCGCACGACACGCTGGGCCGCCTCGTGCTCGACGCCGAGCGGGTGCACGGCATCGGACACCCGTTCCCCGCGGAGATCCGGCGGACGCTGCAATGGCTGGGGCAGGTGCGGGGGTAGGGCGGATCGTTTGAGGGCGGGCCGCCCGAGGGCGGGCCGGGTCCTGCCGTGCGACGGCGGCACCCGGGGCCCGTCCGGTGGATCGGCCCCCAGCCGGTGCCCCAACTCCTTGCGAATCGTTGGTCGAATGGGTGGCCGAGCCGGTCACCACTGCCTACCATCGATCACCGCAAGACTTTGTGCGCCCGCCCGTCGCCCGACCACCACCCCTGGTGGAGGCGCTGCGCGCCGCTCCCAGTCTTCAATCTCTCCACCGGGAGGCCCACTTGCACCGCCGCAGTCGCTCCGCGCTCGTCCTCTCCGCCGCAGCCCTGCTCGCGGCCCCGCTCCTGACCGCCTGCGGCAACGACGCGCACCCCGGCGCCGCCGCGGTCGTCGGCGACCAGCGCATCACGGTCGCGCAACTGGAGAACCGGGTGAACGAGGTGCGCTCCGCACAGCGGGCCGCCCTGCCGGACGACAAGCAGTACGAGCAGGTCATCGCCAAGACCGGCGGCCTGACCCGCAGCACCCTGCACACCATGGTCCTCGACAAGGTCCTGCACCGGGCCGCGCGGGACGCCGGGGTGGGCGTCACGCGCAAGGAGATCCAGACCATGCGCGGCCAACTGGAGAAGCAGGCGGGCGGCAGGAAGGCCCTGGAGGCGGGCTGGCTCCAGCAGTACAGCGTCGCGCCCAAGCACCTCGACGACAGCATCCGCACGGAGATCGAGGCGCAGAAGCTCGCCCGCGCCCTCGGCGCCGACATGAACGCCCAGGACGGCCAGAACGCCTTCTGGGCCACGCTGTCCAAGACCTCCAAGAAGCTCGACGTCGACCTGAACCCGCGGTACGGCACCTGGGACGTCAAGACCAGCAAGCGCGCGGACCTGCGCACGCCGTGGGTGCGGGAGGTGTCGGGCGGCGGCTCGGCGCGGGCGGAGGTCTAGCCGCCGGCGCGGGGCGGGGCCGAACCGGGACGGTGACCGGCGCCGCTGTCGGCGTCGTCAGCGCCGCCGGCACTGTCAGTGGGATGGGTTACGTTCGAGGCGTGAACGAGATCGAGACCGGCCGAGTCGTGCTGCTCACCACCAGCCACCGCGTCGCCCCCGGCCTGCTGTCCTGGACGGCCTGGCGGCTGCTGCACGACGCCGACGAGGTCCTGTGCGCCGACGCCGCGCACCCGCAGCTGCCGTATCTCCGCGAGGCGGGCGTCGAGGTCAAGCAGGCCTCGCCGACCGCCGAGGAGCTGGTGCGCGCGTGCGCAGGCGGCCGCACGGTTCTCGTGATCGCCACGGCCGAGGGCGACCGCCCGCTCACCGACGGTCTGGCGCGGCTCGCGGGCTCGGGCCGGGTCTCGATGCCGGACCTGGAGCTGCTCCCCGGTTCGTACGACCTGCCGGGCGCCCGCCTCCTCGACCTGGTCCAGGTCATGGACCGCATCCGCGTCGAATGCCCCTGGTCATCCCGCCAGACCCACCAGAGCCTCGCGAAGTACGGCATCGAGGAGGCGTACGAACTGGTCGAGGCCATCGAGGACGGCGACACGGACGAACTGCGCGAGGAGCTGGGCGACGTCCTGCTCCAGGTCGTCTTCCACGCGCGCGTCGCCGAGGAGGACGAGGACGCGCCGTTCTCCCTCGACGACGTCGCGGGCACCATCGTGGACAAGCTGATCCACCGCCACCCCCACGTCTTCGGCGACGAGACGGCGACCACCCCGGAAGAGGTCAAGGCCCACTGGCTGCGCACCAAGGCGGTGGAGAAGCAACGCGACTCCGTCACCGAGGGCATCCCCCTGGGCCAGCCCGGCCTGGCCCTGGCCGCGAAGCTGTCCTCCCGAGTCCGCGCAGCGGGCCTGGAGGTCCCCCTGCCGACAGGAGAGGGCATCGGATACGACCTCCTGGCGATGGCCCTCCGAGCAGAGTCGGAGGGCACGGACCCGGAGGCGGCGCTGAGGGCGGCGGCCCGGGCATACAGGGACGCGATCCTGACGGCGGAGGCCGACCGCCCCGGCAAGTAGCCAGCCCGCGTCGCTCACCTATCGGCCCCGGGCGGTCACCTATCGGCCCGCCCCGGCGAAGTTTTCAGCCCGTCCGGCGTTTGAGGACGAGGCCGAAGGCCGATCGGCGGCGCCCCGTCCCACCCGAAGGGGAGTCCCACCCCCGGGGTCCAGGGGCAGAGCCCCGGGACCGGAGAAGGGGCGGGACTGGGGCGCCCCGCGAGGCCCGCAGCCGGATACCGTCGACCCATGCAAGACCAGCCCCAGCCCCCCGCCCCGGACCTGTTCACGTGGGAGTTCGCGTCCAACCCCTACCCCGCGTACGCCTGGCTCCGCGACCACGCCCCCGTGCACAGGACCACTCTCCCGAGCGGAGTGGAGGCCTGGCTGGTCACCCGCTACGCCGACGCCCGGCAGGCCCTCGCCGACCAGCGGCTGTCCAAGAACCCCGCGCACCACGACGAACCCGCGCACGCGAAGGGCAAGACGGGCATCCCGGGCGAACGCAAGGCCGAGCTGATGACGCATCTGCTCAACATCGACCCACCGGACCACACCCGCCTGCGCCGCCTGGTGTCGAAGGCGTTCACACCCCGCCGGGTGGCCGAGTTCGCGCCCCGCGTGCAGGAGCTGACGGACCAGCTCATCGACGGGTTCGCAGCGAAGGGCGAAGCCGACCTCATCCACGAGTTCGCCTTCCCTCTCCCCATCTACGCGATCTGTGACCTGCTCGGCGTCCCGCGCGAGGACCAGGACGACTTCCGGGACTGGGCGGGCATGATGATCCGGCACGGCGGCGGCCCGCGCGGCGGCGTCGCACGCTCGGTCAAGAAGATGCGCGGCTATCTCGCCGACCTGATCCACCGCAAGCGCAACGACCCCGGCGACGACCTGATCTCGGGTCTCATCCGCGCCTCCGACCACGGCGAGCACCTCACGGAGAACGAGGCCGCCGCGATGGCCTTCATCCTCCTCTTCGCCGGTTTCGAGACAACGGTCAACCTCATCGGGAACGGTACGTACGCACTGCTCACCCACCCCGAGCAGCGCGCCCGGCTGCAACAGTCCCTCGCCGACGGGGACACCGGCCTCCTGGAGACCGGCGTCGAGGAACTGCTCCGCTTCGACGGGCCCGTGGAGCTGGCCACCTGGCGCTTCGCCACCGAACCGCTGTGCGTCGGCGGCCAGGACATCGCCGCGGGCGACCCCGTCCTCGTCGTCCTCGCCGCCGCCGACCGAGACCCGGCCCGCTTCCCCGACCCCGACCTCCTCGACCTGTCCCGGAGCGACAACCAGCACCTCGGATACGGCCACGGCATCCACTACTGCCTCGGCGCCCCGCTGGCCCGCCTGGAGGGCCAGACGGCGCTCGCGACGCTGCTCCGCAGGCTGCCGGACCTGCAACTCGCCGTCGATCCGGAGGAGTTGAGGTGGCGCGGCGGGCTCATCATGCGTGGCCTGCGGACCTTGCCGGTGACGTTCACGCCGCCCGGCCGCTGACGGGGGACCGGCACGTTCCTGACGTACCGTCAAGACTGTGACTTTCACGTGATCTGCGCTGCATCGACTTGTGACTGACGTTCGACTGCGGCTACGTTCACGACGGCTCGGCACCCCTTGGCACCACGTGTCGCAGCTGTTCTTGTCGTCGCTCGAAAGGCACGTGCATGCTCTCCGGCCAAGGCCGTCACCGCCGTCCCCGCCAGGCCCCGGCGATCGTCGTCGCGGCGGGCGTCACCGGATCCGCCATCGCCATCCCGCTGCTCGGCGCCACGGGCGCGCACGCGGCCGACGCCTCGACGTGGGACAAGGTCGCGGAGTGCGAGAGCGGCGGCGCCTGGAGCGCCAAGGGCGACGGGTACTACGGCGGCCTGCAGCTGACGCAGGAGACCTGGGAGAGCTACGGCGGCCTCGCGTACGCGCCGAGCGCCGACCAGGCGAGCCGCTCCCAGCAGATCGCCGTCGCCGACAAGGTCCTGGCCGACCAGGGCCCCGCCGCGTGGCCGAACTGCGGCCCGGCCGCGGGCCTCAGCAAGGGCGGCGCGGCCGCCGACGTCGACCCGGGCCTCCCGGTCGCCCCGTCGAAGCCCGCGGAGCCGTCCGGCGACGCCAAGGACTCCAAGGGCGACAAGGACGGCGAGAAGGGCGAGGGGAAGGCCGACAAGGACGCCGACGCGAAGGGCGAGGAGCGCGGCGCGGACGCCGAGGACGGCAAGTCCAAGGAGACCGGCAAGCACCGCAAGCCCGACAGCGACGGTTCGGCCGACAAGAGTGACGAACGCGACAAGGGCGGACAGAAGGGCGAGAAGGGCTCGGCGGACGAGGACGGCAAGTCCGGCGACCGCGGCACCACTTCGCCCGACGCCGAGTCCGAAGCGGGCCGTGAGCCGTCGGGCGCCGACGGCTCCGCGGAGGGCTCCGAGGACTCCTCCGGCCTCCCGTCGGGCCGCCACCGCGGCTCCAGCGCCGACGAGGCGGAGAAGGGCGGCGCGGGCTCCGCGGGCCGCCACGCGTCGCGTGGTGAAGGGCGCGACGCGCGTGACGCCCATGACCCCGCGGGCACCTACACGGTCCGCTCCGGCGACAACCTCTCGCAGATCGCCGACCGGCACGACCTTGACGGCGGCTGGTCCACCCTCTACGCCGAGAACAAGCGGACCGTGGGCGGTGACCCGGATCTCATCCTCCCCGGTCAGCGACTCGACCTGAGCGAGGAACAGGCCGCGGAGGCGGACCGGAAGTAGGCGTCGCGGAGCGGAAATTGACTGGCAGTTCGCGGTGAATGTCCGGTTTAAAGACGGTGAGAGGCAAGTGAGAGATGGGTCTCAGAAGCCCTGATCGTCTTTGAAATTCCGGTGATTGCCTGTCTACGGTCGTGACCGCTCGCCACAGCGGGCCCCGCCGGTCGGTACGCCGAATCCTGCCAACGGCCGGACGGGAACAGTCGTCGCTTCGAGCGCCGAAGGCAGGAGCGGGGGACCCAAGGTAAGCGCCGGGCCCACGCGTTGAGCGGCCAGCGGCCGCGCGACGCGCAGGACCGGCTAGGGGTGAAGTCGTACGGAAGCCGTACGGCCGGGCACTCACCCGCCCGAACCCGACAGCTCACCTCGCAGGCGTCGGTGAGGGGATCACTCCATGCTGTTTTCCGGCAAGGGCAAGCACCGTCGTCCGACCGCTGTTGACAAGGCCACCCGCGCGGCCACCGTCGTCGGTGTCACCGGCGCCGCTGTCGCCGCCCCGCTGATGGCCGCGGGCACCGCGAACGCCGCGACCGCCGACCAGTGGGACCGGGTCGCCCAGTGCGAGGCCGGCGGCAACTGGTCCATCAACACCGGCAACGGCTACTACGGCGGCCTGCAGTTCTCGGCCTCCACCTGGGCCGCGTACGGCGGCACCAAGTACGCCGCGACCGCCAACCAGGCCACCAAGGCCCAGCAGATCGAGATCGGCGAGAAGGTCCTCGCGGGCCAGGGCAAGGGTGCCTGGCCGAGCTGTGGCGTGGGCCTCACGGGCGCCGCGTACAACGGCGGCGCCGCCGAGAAGCCCCAGCAGCAGCCGCAGCAGCAGGCCAAGCCCCAGCAGCAGCCGCAGCAGCAGGCGCAGCCCCAGCAGCAGGCCAAGCCGCAGCCGAAGCCGCAGCAGGCCGCCCCGCAGACCGAGTCGAAGAAGACCGTCCAGACCCCGACCGGCAAGGTCGTGAAGAAGGGCGACGGCGAGTACAAGGTCAAGACCGGCGACACCCTCTCCAAGATCGCCGACGAGCACGACGTCAAGGGCGGCTGGCACAAGGTGTACAAGCTCAACGGCGACATCATCTCCGACGCCGACATGATCTACCCGGGCCAGCAGCTGCACCTCAGCTGAGGCCGAGCCCGGCCCGCGCCCTGTCCGGCCCGTCCGGACAGGGCCCCCGCTCCGTCCCGCGGAGCGCCCCCGTCCCCACGGGTCTCCCTCGCCCCGGTGCGCGTATCCCCCGTACGCACCGGGGCGAGGTGCTGTCCGGGGCGGCCCGGCCGGGCGCCCAGGCAACCCCGAAGTACGCCCAGGGCGAAGCTACCGGCCGGTAAGAACCTGTGGTTCCGTCCTGATTCCCAGGGAATTGGCCCGATGGCCGTCCCACGGGGCGGGCGGTCGGCTGGCCGAAGCTCCCGGGCCCGTTAGGCTCAGGAGACGCAGGGCCGATGAAGACCATGCAAGCCATGCGCAAGCCCGCGCCCCCAGTGGTGCACGCCATGCGCCCCTAGCGTCACATCCCAGAAGGAGATGCTCGTGCCGTCCATCGACGTCGTCGTAGCCCGGGAAATCCTGGACTCCCGAGGCAACCCCACGGTCGAGGTCGAGGTCGGCCTCGACGACGGGTCCACCGGCCGCGCCGCGGTTCCGTCCGGCGCCTCCACCGGCGCCTTCGAGGCCATCGAACTGCGTGACGGAGACGCCAACCGCTACGGCGGCAAGGGCGTCGAGAAGGCCGTCCTCGCCGTCATCGAGCAGATCGGCCCGGAGCTCGTCGGCTACGACGCCACCGAGCAGCGCCTGATCGACCAGGCGATGTTCGACCTCGACGCCACCGACAACAAGGGCTCGCTCGGCGCCAACGCCATCCTCGGCGTCTCCCTCGCCGTCGCGCACGCCGCCTCCGAGGCGAGCGACCTGCCGCTCTTCCGCTACCTGGGCGGCCCGAACGCGCACCTGCTGCCCGTTCCGATGATGAACATCCTGAACGGCGGGTCCCACGCGGACTCCAACGTCGACATCCAGGAGTTCATGATCGCCCCGATCGGCGCGGAGTCCTTCTCCGAGGCGCTGCGCTGGGGCGCCGAGGTCTACCACACGCTGAAGAAGGTCCTGAAGACCAAGGGCCTGTCGACCGGCCTCGGCGACGAGGGCGGCTTCGCGCCGAACCTGGAGTCGAACCGCGCCGCCCTCGACCTCATCGTCGAGGCCATCAAGCAGGCCGGTTACGTCCCCGGCGAGCAGATCGCGCTCGCGCTCGACGTCGCCGCGTCGGAGTTCTACAAGGACGGCAAGTACGAGTTCGAGGGCAAGTCCCGCTCGGCCGCCGAGATGACCGAGTACTACGCCGAGCTCGTCGAGGCGTACCCGCTCGTGTCCATCGAGGACCCGCTGTTCGAGGACGACTGGGCGGGCTGGAAGGTCATCACCGACAAGCTGGGCGACAAGGTCCAGATCGTCGGCGACGACCTCTTCGTCACCAACCCCGAGCGCCTGGCCCGCGGCATCGAGGAGGGCTCCGCCAACGCCCTCCTGGTGAAGGTCAACCAGATCGGTTCGCTGACCGAGACCCTCGACGCCGTCGAGCTGGCCCAGCGCAACGGCTTCAAGTGCATGATGTCGCACCGCTCCGGCGAGACCGAGGACGTCACCATCGCCGACCTCGCCGTCGCCGTGAACTGCGGCCAGATCAAGACCGGCGCCCCGGCCCGCTCGGACCGCGTCGCCAAGTACAACCAGCTGCTTCGCATCGAGGAGATCCTCGACGACGCGGCGGTGTACGCCGGCCGCAGCGCGTTCCCCCGCTTCAAGGGCTGAGCCGCTTCGCAGGCCAAGCCCTAGCCAGTCGTACGTACGTCCCCGTACTCGGTCCCGTACCGTGTGCGGGGACGTACGCGCGTACTGGGGAGGCGAGACACATGGCCGGGAAAGTCCGGGACAAGGACCGGTTCTCCACGGCGACCCGGCTGCGGCTGCTCGGCGAGCAGACCGCCGAGCGCGTCTACCGCTCGCAGACCAAGCGGCAGGCCCGCCGCTCCCGGCTCACCGGCCGGGCCGCGCTCCTCGTGCTCGTCGTGTGCTCGCTGGTCGTGGCGCTCGCCTATCCGATGAGGCAGTACGTGTCCCAGCGCGCCGAGATCGCCGAGCAGCGGCAGAAGCAGTCCGAGCACCGCGAGAACGTGGAGCGCCTCCGCGACGAGAAGGCCCGCTGGCAGGACGACGCGTACGCCGAGCAGCGCGTCCGGGACCGGCTGCACTATGTGATGCCGGGCGAGACCGGGTTCACCGTCATCGACCCCGCGGCCGCGGCGGACCACCGCGGTGACGAGGCGGCGGCGGACCGGCCCTGGTACGCGAACGTCTGGGACGGCGTGGACAGCGCCGACCGTGCCGAGCGGGGCGACGACTGACGTGTCCGCCCGCCGCGCCGCCCGTCCCCGCTACCTTGTCCACCCTTGAACCTCGCCGCAGAACCGAACGAACCGAAAGACAGGCATGCAGACGCCCCCGCCCCAGACCGAGCCCACCGCGCCCACGGACGCCGACATCACCGCGTTCCAGGAGCAGCTCGGGCGCCCGCCGCGCGGTCTGCGCGCGATCGCCCACCGCTGCCCCTGCGGCAACCCGGACGTGGTCGAGACGGCGCCGCGGCTGCCCGACGGCACGCCGTTCCCCACGACGTACTACCTCACGTGCCCGCGGGCCGCGTCCGCGATCGGGACGCTCGAAGCCAACGGCGTCATGAAGGAGATGACGGAGCGGCTCGCGACCGACCCCGAGCTGGCCGCCGCGTACCGGGCCGCCCACGAGGACTACATCGCGCGGCGCGACTCCATCGAGGTCCTCGAAGGCTTCCCCTCGGCCGGAGGCATGCCGGACCGCGTGAAGTGCCTGCACGTCCTCGTGGCCCACTCCCTGGCCGCGGGCCCCGGCGTGAACCCCCTCGGCGACGAGGCCATCGCGATGCTGCCCGAGTGGTGGCGCAAGGGGCCTTGCGTGGGCGCATCGCAGGACTAGCTCGGCCTGGCCCCGCCCCCGGCCCGCACCGGCCCGGCACCGGGGTCACCCCGGCCCACCGCTCCGCGGCGGGCATTCCCCACCCACCCGCCTTTACTACCTGCCCTGGGCCGTACCTTCGCCGTGGGCGACCGGGTCGCTGTCGTCCTCCCCGCTGTGGGCAACTGGGCCGCCAGGGGCGGCACGGGCACAGCCCACGGCCGACGGTGCCCCGAACGACAAGGAGAACCCCGATGACCCGCGTGGCAGCCATCGACTGCGGTACCAACTCGATTCGTCTGCTCGTGGCCGACGCCGACCCGCGGACCGGTGAACTGGTCGACCTGGACCGCCGGATGGAGATCGTCCGGCTGGGCCAGGGCGTCGACAAGACGGGCCGCCTCGCCCCCGAGGCGCTGGAGCGGACGTTCGCGGCCTGCCGCGAATACGCCGAGGTCATCAAGGAACACGGGGCGGAGCGCCTCCGCTTCGTCGCCACCTCCGCCTCCCGCGACGCCGAGAACCGCGACGACTTCGTCCGCGGCGTCCTCGACATCCTCGGCGTCGAACCGGAGGTGATCAGCGGCGACCAGGAGGCCGCTTTCTCCTTCACGGGCGCGACCAGGGAGCTGAAGGGCCACGCGGACATGCCGGGCCCGTACCTCGTCGTCGACATCGGCGGCGGTTCCACGGAGTTCGTCGTCGGCGACGACCACGTGCGCGCGGCCCGCTCCGTGGACGTCGGCTGCGTGCGGATGACGGAGCGCCACCTCGTCCGGGACGGCGTGGTCTCCGCCGACCCACCCACCGAGGCCCAGCTCGCCGCGATCCGCGCGGACATCGAGGCGGCCCTCGACCTCGCGGAGGAGACGGTCCCGCTGCGCGAGGCCCACACCCTCGTGGGCCTCGCGGGCTCGGTGACCACGGTCGCCGGCATCGCCCTCGGCCTGGACGCGTACGACTCCGCCGCGATCCACCACTCCCGCTTCCCCTACGCCCGCGTGGCGGAGATCGCCGACATGCTGGTGCGCTCCACGCACGCCGAGCGCGCGGCGATCCCCGTGATGCACCCGGGCCGCGTGGACGTCATCGCCGCGGGCGTCCTCGTCCTGCTCGCGATCATGGAGCGGGCCGGGGCCGCCGAGCTGGTCGTGAGCGAGCACGACATCCTCGACGGCATTGCCTTCGAAGTGGCAGCAGAGGTCGAGGCAGGTAAGCGAGGGATCTGACCTGCGGCTACGCGGCCCCGATACGTTCTTTGAACGTATCGGGGCCGTCGTCATGTACCGGAGGGAATCGCTACCGGAGGGAATCGCTTTCAGGCGTGAGGGTGACCCCAGCGCGGGCATAGTCGGTGGGATGGCAGCTGCGACGGAGTGGCTGCGCGGCGCGGACGGCGCTTCGGGGGAACCATGGAAGTGACGGTGGGGACGCATGTCTACACGGTGCCGTTGTGGTGGGCGGTGGTGGTCTGGCTTGCCGCGTCCACGGTGCTTCTCGTGCGGGAAGTGACGAAGAAGATCCAAGAAGGGCGCCGCGGCCAGCAGCGTTCGCCTGAGTCCGCGGCGGACTTCTTCCGGCGGTATGGCGCCGTCCCCAGAACGTCCCCACCGGCCCGCTATCCGCGCATGGGCCAGGGCGGCGCCGGGAGCGCTTCTCCTTCACCGCCGCCGCGGGGAGAGGACAACCCCTGGCGCCTGCGGCTCTCGGTGGCCGCGGAGATCGCCGGAATCCTCGGGCTGTTCGTCGCCCTCTTGAAGTAGGGTCCAAAACCGTAGGCCGTTCGGAACCCGCAGTCAGAAGTACTCTTTCGCACAGGGCGCTGCTCCCAGCCCCCTCGGAGGCGGGGAGCAGCGTGCGTCCACCGCCGACGGGATCGCCCGGTCGATCGCCCGAGAGGGGCCCGTACCTTGATCGGCTGAGCGTGTCGGACTACTTCTGAGCGGCCCGGAGGGGGGTTGGAATGGTTCCTTCCGGGGTTCCGTCGAGAAAGTTCGTGAAGTTCTTCACAAGGAAATCGGCCCTGTTGGGCGAGGTTTTGAGGAGTTCGGCCCGGGAACGGGCGGGGTGCGGGCCCGAAGGCGGGCGCCGGGAGTGCTTCCGGGGTGTTGCCGGGGTGTGAACCAGAGGGTGGTCCACCGGGCGCCGGAGCCAGGAGCGGCAGCTCACGAGGGGTTGACAACGACTCGCGTGGGGCGGTGGTTCCCTCGTGCGGTCATGACCTCCGTCACGTGGGCGGCGAAGTGTAGCAGAGGCCCCACCCATGCTTGTGAAGGGGCGCACGAGCGACCCCCGGGGAGGGGGTGGATACTCGATGGCATGAGCACCACGGAGCGTCCCAGGATCCTCGTAGTAGGCGGTGGGTACGTAGGCCTGTACGCAGCTCGACGCATTCTGAAGAAGATGCGCTACGGAGAGGCGACCGTCACGGTCGTCGACCCGCGCTCGTACATGACGTACCAGCCCTTCCTCCCCGAAGCTGCGGCCGGCAGCATCTCGCCTCGGCACGTCGTCGTCCCGCTGCGACGCGTGCTGCCCAAGGCGGAAGTCCTCACCGGCCGGGTCACCACCATCGACCAGGACCGCAAGGTCGCCACGATCGCGCCGCTCGTCGGCGAGGCGTACGAGCTGCCGTTCGACTACCTGGTCATCGCGATGGGCGCGGTCTCCCGCACCTTCCCGATCCCCGGCCTCGCCGAGCAGGGCATCGGCATGAAGGGCATCGAGGAGGCCATCGGCCTGCGCAACCACGTGCTCGAGCAGCTCGACAAGGCCGACTCCACGACGGACGAGGAGGTCCGCCGCAAGGCGCTCACCTTCGTCTTCGTCGGCGGCGGCTTCGCCGGCGCCGAGACCATCGGCGAGGTCGAGGACATGGCCCGCGACGCGGCCAAGTACTACAAGAGCGTCAAGCGCGAGGACATGCGCTTCCTGCTCGTCGACGTCGCCGACAAGATCCTCCCCGAGGTCGGCCCGAAGCTCGGCGCCTACGGCAAGGAGCACCTTGAGGGCCGCGGTGTCGAGGTCTACCTGAAGACCGGCATGGACTCCTGCGTGGACGGCCACGTGGTCCTCAACAACGGCCTCGAGGTCGACTCCAACACCATCGTGTGGACCGCCGGCGTCAAGCCGAACCCGGCCCTCGCGCGCTTCGGTCTGCCGCTCGGCCCCCGCGGTCACGTGGACACCCAGACGACCCTCCAGGTCCAGGGCACCGACTACATCTGGGCCGCGGGCGACAACGCCCAGGTGCCGGACGTCGTCGGCCGCAAGGCGGGCAACGAGAACGCCTGGTGCCCGCCGAACGCCCAGCACGCCCTGCGCCAGGCCAAGGTCCTCGGCGACAACGTGATCTCCGGCATGCGGGGCTTCCCGCAGAAGGAGTACAGCCACGCCAACAAGGGCGCGGTCGCGGGTCTCGGCCTGCACAAGGGCGTCGCGATGATCGTCATGGGCAAGATGAAGATCAAGCTCAAGGGCCGTCTCGCCTGGTACATGCACCGCGCGTACCACGGCATGGCGATGCCGACGTTCAACCGCAAGATCCGCGTCTTCGCGGACTGGACGCTCGGCATGTTCCTCAAGCGCGAGGTCGTCTCGCTCGGCGCCATGGAGACGCCGCGCGAGGAGTTCTACGAGGCCGCCAAGCCGGCCCCGAAGCCCGCGGTCAAGGCCGAGGTCCCGGCCGCCCCGGTCGAGGAGAAGGCCGCCTCCTGACGGCTCGGGCCAAGGGTCGTCCGACGGCCCGCAGCAAGACCCGCAGTACAGCGTGAAAGGGTCCCCGCCATCCGTGGTGCGGGGGCCCTTTCGGCGTTCCCTGCCGCCCCTAGATGCCTGCTACATGCATTTTGCGTATTCGTAACGGTGCAACGGGACTGCGCGCGCCGCCCGTTGGTGTTTACGTGGTGTTGGACCGTTCCGTTCCGGGATGTGATCACGGAGGTGTGCGCCATGCAGGACGCCGCACTGCGGCTGCAGAATCTTGCCGAGCAGTTGGTGGGAACCGAGCTGCCGGTTCGGATCCGGGCCTGGGACGGTTCGGAAGCGGGGCCGCCGGGCGCCCCCACCCTCGTCGTACGCCACCGCCGCGCGCTGCGCCGCCTGTTGTGGAAGCCGGGCGAGTTGGGGCTCGCGCGGGCCTGGGTGGCCGGGGACATCGATGTCGAGGGCGATCTGTACGCGGCCCTCGACCTGCTCGCCGAGTTCATCTGGGAGCGCTCCGACGACGCCCCGAGCCTCACCGAGAAGCTGCGCGACCCGCAGGTCAGGGCCGCCGCGCGGGCCCTGCTCGCGCTCGCCGCGCCGTTCGTGCCGCCGCCCGTGCCGCGCGAGGAGATGCGCAGGCCCGGCAGGCCGCACCGGCACACCAAGGGCAGCGACAAGAAGGCCATCAGCCACCACTACGACGTCGGCAACGACTTCTACGCGCTGGTGCTCGGCCCCTCGATGGTCTACTCGTGCGCCTACTGGGAGTCCCCGGACGCGACCCTGGCGGACGCCCAGCGCGACAAGCTCGACCTCATCGCCCGCAAGCTCGACCTGAAGCCCGGCATGCGGCTCCTGGACGTCGGCTGCGGCTGGGGCTCCATGGCCATCCACGCCGCCCGCGAGTACGGCGTGCGGGTCGTCGGCGTCACGCTCTCGCAGGAGCAGGCCGCGTTCGCCAGGAAGCGCATCGCCCAGGAGGGCCTCACCGACCGCATCGAGATCCGCGTCCAGGACTACCGCGACGTGCGCGACGGCCCGTACGACGCCATCTCCTCCATCGGCATGGCCGAACACGTCGGCGCCGAGCGCTACTTGGACTACGCGGGCGAGCTCTATGCCCTCCTGAAGCCCGGCGGGCGCCTCCTGAACCACCAGATCGCCCGCCGCCCCAAGGCCGACGAGTCGGCGTACTCCGTGGACGAGTTCATCGACGCCTACGTCTTCCCCGACGGCGAGCTGGCCCCCCTCGGCACCACCGTCGGCCTCCTGGAGTGCGCGGGCTTCGAGGTGCGCGACGTGGAGTCCATCCGCGAGCACTACGCCCTCACCCTGCGCCACTGGGTCGCCAACCTGGAGTCCCACTGGCCCCAGGCGGTCCGCCTGACCTCCCCCGGCCGCGCCCGCATCTGGCGCCTCTACATGGCGGCATCGGCCCTGGCCTTCGAGAACAACCGCATAGGGGTCAACCAGGTCCTGGCGGTCCGCACACCGCTGAAGGGCAATTCGGGGATGCCCCTGCGAGCCAGGGACTGGCGAGGTGCCCCTGTCCCGCATGCCGAGGACTCAAGCCCGCAGCAGGCAGACCCCAGCCCGTCCGGCGTTTGAGGACGAGCCGCGAAGCGGCAACAAGGGGGGCCAGGGGGCGAAGCCCCCGTATGACGGCAGCGGGGCCCGGGGTGAAACTCACCCCGGGCCCCACGCCGCTCCAGCTCAGCGCAAGCGTCACTCCGACTTGATGGCCTGCAGCGGATTCAGCCGCGCAGCGGACCGCGCGGGCCACACCGCGGCCAGGACACCGACCACACCCGCGATGGCGAGGAAGATCGCGATCCGGCCCACGGGCACCTCCATCGAGTACGTGGTCACGGTGCCGGAGATGCTGTCTCCGGCGACCCACCCGAGGAAGAGACCGAGGCCGACACCGAGCACCGCGCCGAACAGCGAGATGACGACCGACTCGAGCCGAACCATCTGCTTGATCTTCGCCCGGTCGAGCCCGATCGCACGAAGCATCCCGATCTCGTGCTTCCGCTCGAAGACGGACATCGCCAGGGTGTTGATGACACCGAGGACGGCGACGAGGATCGCCATGGCCAGCAGGCCGTACAGCATGTTCAGGAGCATGTTGATGGCGCCGCCGACCTCGTTGCTGATGTCGTCCTTGTCCTGGATCTTGATGGCCGGGTTGTCGCCGAGGGCCTTCACGATGGCGTCCTCGGCCTTGTCGGAGGCGCCGCCCTTCATCTTCAGCAGGACCTGCTGGTCCTGGATCTTCGACAGGTGCGGGGTGACGACGGGGGTGGGCGTGAAGAGGCCGTCGAGCATCTCGTTGGACTTGTAGACGCCCGCGACCTTCAGCCGGGTGGTCTTGTCGTCGTCGAACTTCACCGGGACCGTGTCACCGGCCTTCAGGCCCTTGGCGTCGGCCGTCTCCTTGTCGACGAGGACGGCGTTGCCCTTCAGTCCGGCCGCGGAGCCGCTGGTGAAGTCCAGGCCGACGAGCTTGTCGAAGGCCTTGGGGTCGACGCCGGAGATCCGGGTGTCGCGGCCGTCGGCCTCGCCCCAGGTGGTGCGCAGGGCGCTGCTGGCCTCGACCTCGGGCAGCTTGGCCAGTTGCTCGTGGACCTTGGGGGTCAGCGGCTGGAAGTTCGCCATCGAGACGGCGTAGTCGGCCTTCAGGGAGTCCGTGGCCATCTTGTTGATGGCGCTGCCCATGGAGACGGCGACGACGGTCATCGCGGTGATGAGGGTCAGGCCGATCATCAGGGCCGACGCGGTGGAGGCCGTGCGGCGCGGGTTGCGGACCGAGTTGAGGC
Source organism: Streptomyces sp. NPDC041205 (assembly GCF_055591765.1). NCBI lineage: Bacteria > Bacillati > Actinomycetota > Actinomycetes > Kitasatosporales > Streptomycetaceae > Streptomyces > Streptomyces sp. NPDC041205. The sequence continues at coordinate 495,118 of NZ_JBVIZH010000005.1, forward strand.
GGGCCAGCTTGCCGGTGACGCCGAAGGGCTTCAGGAGCGGTCCCGCGGCGGCGATGAACGGGCGCGAGAGCAGCGGCGTGAGGACGATGACGCCGACGAGGATCGTCGCGGCGCCCCCGGACTTCACGTAGTTGTCCTCCATGAACAGCATGACCACGCCGAGGGCGACGAGGAGCGAGCCGATGGTGTTGCGTACGACCAGGCCGCGCACCGTGGGCGAGGCGTGCACGCTGTTCATCGCGGCGACCGGCGGGATCTTCGCGGCGCGGCGGCCGGGCAGCCAGGCGGCGAGCATGGTCACGACCACGCCGATGATCAGTGCCGTGACGATCGTCGTCGGGCCGATGACCAGGGGGCCGTCGGGCAGTGAGGCGCCGCCCGCGTTCATCAGGGACTCCAGGCCCACGGCGACGCCGATGCCGAGGGCGAAGCCCGCGACGGCGGCGACCAGGCCGACGATGAACGCCTCGATGAGGACCGAGCGCGTGACCTGACGGCGGGACGCGCCGACGGCGCGCATCAGGGCCAGTTCCTTGGTGCGCTGGGCGACCAGCATGGTGAAGGTGTTGGCGATGATGAAGATGCCGACGAACAGCGCGATACCGGCGAAGATCAGCAGCACCTGGCTCATGGAGCTGGTGTTCTGCTCGATCATGCGGTCCTGCTCGTCCTTCAGCGAGGTGCCGGTCTCGGCCTCGGTGTCCTTCGGCAGGATCTTCTCGACGGACGCCTTCAGGGCGGACTCGCTGGTGCCGGCGGCGGCCTTCACGTCGATCTCGTCGTACTCGGACTTGCCGAGGACCTCGCGCGCGGTGTCGTTGTCGAAGACGACGAGGCTGCCGCCCGCGACGACGCTGCCGTCGTCGGTGTCGAAGATGCCGCTGACCTTGGCGGTCCTCACCGGTCCGTCGGTGGAGTAGCGGACCGTGTCGCCGACCTTGTAGCCGGTGCGGTCGGCGGTACGGCTGTCCAGGGCGATGTCACCGGCCGACTTCGGGGCCGCGCCGTCGGCGAAGTCGTAGCGCGGGTCCTTGCCGTCCTTGCCGGGGAAGTAGTTGGAGCCCGTGGTGCCCCACTCGCCGCCGACCAGCTTGCCGTCCTTGTCGGCGAGGGCGGTGAAGCCGGAGACGCTGCCGAGCGTCGACTGGGCGCCGGGCAGCTTCCCGGCCCGCGTGAGCAGGGAGTCCGTCAGCCGGTCCGGCTGCTTGGCCTCCTGGCCGTCGTCCCGGGAGCCGCCGTCGGGCTTGATGGCGACGGAGACGTGGTCGAAGCTCTTCGCGGACTTGTTCTTGTAGGCGGAGCCGAAGGTGTCGGTGAAGACCAGGGTGCCGGAGACGAACGCGACGCCGAGCATGACGGCGAGCACGGTCATCAACAGCCGGGCCTTGTGCGCGAGCACGTTGCGCAGGGCGGTACGGAACATGGTGAGATCCAGGTGAGGGGGGCGATCGGAGGTCAGGGCGGGGCGTTCGAGGCCCAGGTGGCGCCCCAGAGGGGCGCGGGGAACTGCGCGACCAGCCACAACGGACCGGCAGTCCGAAGACACGCGCAGCGCTCGCGGCGGAGAGGCAACCAGCGGGGCCGACCAGCGCTAGCTGGTCCGGCCCTTCGCGTCGAAGTCCTTCATCCGGTCGAGGACCCCATCGGCGGTCGGCTGGATCATCTCGTCCACGATCCGCCCGTCGGCGAGGAAGATCACGCGGTCCGCGTACGAGGCGGCGACGGGGTCGTGGGTCACCATGACGACGGTCTGCCCCAGCTCCCGCACCGAGTTCCGGAGGAAGCCGAGAACCTCGGCGCCGGACCGCGAGTCCAGGTTTCCGGTCGGCTCGTCCCCGAAGATGATCTCCGGCTGGGAGGCGAGCGCACGGGCCACGGCCACCCGCTGCTGCTGGCCGCCGGACAGCTCGGTGGGCCGGTGGGAGAGGCGCCCGGCCAGACCCACCATGGAGATGACCTGCTCCAGCCACTGCTTGTTCGGCTTGCGCCCCGCGATGTCCATGGGGAGCGTGATGTTCTCCAGGGCGGTCAGCGTCGGCAGCAGGTTGAACGCCTGGAAGATGAAACCGATCTTGTCCCGGCGGAGCTTGGTGAGCTGCTTGTCCTTGAGGGTGGACAGCTCGGTGTCCCCGATGCGCACGGAGCCGCCGCTGAAGCTGTCCAGGCCCGCCACGCAGTGCATCAGCGTGGACTTGCCGGAGCCCGAGGGGCCCATGATGGCGGTGAACTCGCCCTGTCCGAAGTCCACGGAGACATGGTCCAGAGCGACCACCTGGGTCTCACCCTGGCCGTACACCTTGGACAGATCCGTGGCGCGGGCGGCCACCTGGGTGGCGCGGGCGGCGAAGGAAGTGGTGGTGGTCACGGGCGGGGGCTCCTGTCGGGACGGCGAGTGGGGTACGTACTCCATCGTCACGGCGGAACGGCCCCGTGGAGTCAGCCGCTGTTCCGGTTCCTGGGGGCGACTCCGGTCGGACTCGGTGGGGGCATGTCATACCTGGGGATGACGGGCGCCCCCTACTCGGGATCGGGGCGGGCCCTCTTGCGCGGGTGTTCACGAGGCCTTCGCGCAAGGGCCACGGCAGGGGCCATGAGGGGGCGCTAAAGGGGCGCGGGGACGCGGCGCGGACGTGTCGCTCGTGCACGGCTAAATTCCGTCAATTCCCTCACCCGCACGTGCCCCCGCCCACAAGGCCGATGGCAAGTACCACCGGCCAGTACCGCGTGCTGATGCACCCTCAGACGTCAATAAAATAAGACAACGTCGGGCTGTCGTTCCGCTGTTCGGGGGATGCCTCCCGATAGGGTCGAAGCCTTGTTGCGGAGCCCACGCACCTGCCCGGATGGTGGAATGCAGACACGGCGAGCTTAAACCTCGCTGCCCCTTAGCGGGCGTACCGGTTCAAGTCCGGTTCCGGGCACCTCCGCCCTCCTTTCCCGCACGCACGGGCAGGGCGCGTCCCGTACGCGCACGTGCGGCGCGCGCAGGGCGCGCCGCTGCATGACGGCCCGTCAACTCGGCGGAGCCTGCTCGCTCTTGATGATCGCGAAGGGCGCTCCGGCGGAGTCGGTCAGCATGGCCATCCGGCCGATCCCCGGCGCGTCCATCGGCGGGATGAGCGTCGTGCCCCCGGCCTCAAGCCCCTTGGTGTGGATCGCGTCGCAGTCGGCCACCTCGAAGTACGGATGCCACTCCGGGCCGGAGCCCGCGTCCAGGTTGTCCTGGTGGAGCTGCATCAGGCCGCCGTGGCTGTTCTCCTCCGTGCCACCCGAGGGGGTCAGCACGGTGTACGTCATGTCCGGGCCCATCTCCATGTCGGTCAGCTGCCAGGAGAACACCGCGCGGTAGAAGTCCTTGGCCGCCGCCGCGTCCGTGGTGTACAGCTCGGCCCAGGTCAGCGAGTTCGGCGTGTTGACGAGGTCCACGCCCTTGGTGTCGCCCGGCTGCCAGACGGCGAAGTCCGCGCCCGCCGGGTCGCTGAACTGGCCCATCCGGCCGAAGCTGAACACATCCCCCGGAGGCACCCGCACCGTGCCGCCCGCCTGCTCGACGGCCTTCGCGGTGGCGTCCGCGTCCGCCGTGTGGAAGTACAGCGTCCAGGCCGGGGACGCGCCCTCCTCGGTGAGCGGGCCGAGCCCGGCGACGGTCTTGTCGTCCTGCACGAAGAAGCCGTACCCACCGCCCTCCGTACCCGCCGACTGGAACTCCCAGCCGAAGACGGCGGAGTAGAAGGACACCGCCGCATCGGTGTCCGGGACACCGAGATTCAGCCAGTTCGGGGCGCCGGGGACGAAGTCGGTGGAAAGCATGGTCCTGCCCTTCGAAGGTTCGGTGGAACCGTCCCGCCGCGCCGCGCCGTGCCGGGCGCGGGAGCCGTTCCGCACGGGCCCGGGCGCGCCGCCCGCGGCCGTGGATTCCTGGGTTCCTGGGCACTTCTCAGCATGGCAGCAGCCACTGACAACCGCGCCACGAGTGCAGGGGGCACCGGGGGCGCGGAGTCGGCCCCGGCGCGCCGACCCACCGTTGACACCCGCCCCGGGCGGCCCGACACTCCCGTGATGCGCACCACCGTCGCGATCATCGGAGCGGGCCCCGCGGGCCTCCTGCTCGCCCGTCTCCTGGACGCCGCGGGCATCGAATCCGTCGTCCTGGAGAGCCGCGACCGCGCCTACGTGGAGCGGCGCCAGCGCGCGGGGATCCTGGAGCAGGGCACGGCTGACGCGCTGCGCGCGGCCGGGGCGGGCACCCGCATGGACCGCGAGGGCCTGCGCCACACCGGCATCGAGCTGCGCTTCGACCGCCGCAGACACCGCGTCGACTTCCCCTCCCTGACCGGCGGCCGGTCGGTGACCGTCTACGCCCAGACGGAGGTGTGCAAGGACCTGATCGCCCTGCGGTTCCGCGGCGGCGGCCCGCTGCTCTTCGGCGCCGAGGCGCTCGCCGTCGAGGACGCCGACACCGACGCGCCGCGGGTGCGCTACCGCCACGAGGGCCGTGAGGGCGTCCTCGACTGCGCGTACGTCGCCGGGTGCGACGGCTACTGGGGCGTGTCCCGGGCCGCGGTGCCCGCCGCGCTCTCGCGGACGTACGAGCGCAGGTACCCCTTCGCCTGGCTCGGGGTCCTCGCCGACGCGCCGCCCTCCCACGACGAGCTGGTCTACGCCCGCCACGACCGCGGCTTCGCCCTCCTGAGCATGCGCTCGCCGACGGTCTCCCGCCTCTACCTCCAGGTCCCCGAGGGCACCCGGGCCGCCGACTGGAGCGAGCGGGCGGTCTGGGACGAGCTGGACCTGCGGCTCGCCACCGACGACGGCTGGCGGCTCGCGCGCGGCCCGATCACGGACGTGTCCGTCACTCCGATGCGCTCCCACGTCCACGAGCCGATGCGGCACGGCCGGCTCTTCCTCGCCGGAGACGCCGCCCACATCGTGCCGCCCACCGGTGCCAAGGGGCTCAACCTCGCCGTGGGCGACGTCGTCACCCTCGCCCGCGCCCTGGTCGCCCATCACGCCGGCGGCGACCCGACGGGCCTCGACACGTACTCCGCGACCTGTCTGCGCCGGGTCTGGCAGGCCGAGCGGTTCGCGTACGCGATGACGGCCCTGCTGCACCGCGACCCCGACGCCACCCCCTTCGACGACCGGCTCCAGCTGGCCCACCTGGACCGGATCGCCACCTCGCGGGCGGCGGCGACGGACCTGGCCGAGAGCTACACGGGCCTGCCGTTCGACTGAGCGGGCGCCGGGAGCCGCCGGAACACCGGAGCCTCGGCGAGCGTTCCTCGTAACAGATGGGGAAAGATCCTCCCTGAGCACTAGGGTTGGATCTTTGCCAGCCCATTACTCTTGAACCAAAGCCACGCACGGTGGCCATGGAGGAGTGAGATGAGGAGCAGTAACCCGGTCTTCTCGCGACGGGGGTTCAGCCGCGACAACGGCTATGCGGGCTTCAACGCGCAGCCGCAGGCCGGGGGAGCCGCAGCCGTCGGGACGCAGGCCAATCCGTACGCGCAAGGCAACCCGTACGCGGGCGCGGGCCAGCAGGCCCCCGCCAACCCGTACGCCAACAATCCGTACGCCCAGCAGGACCTCCAGGGCGCCCCGCCCCAGACCCCGGTGACCACCGGCCGCATGACGATGGACGACGTCGTCATGCGCACGGCCACCACGCTCGGCGTCCTCGTCGTCACGGCCGCGCTCGCCTGGGCGCTGCTGCCCGTGGACGACGCCAACTTCAGCAGGTCGATCGGCATCGCGGTCGGCGCCGGTCTCGTCGCGATGATCCTGGGCTTCGTGCAGGCCTTCAAGCGCAAGGCCTCGCCGCCGCTGATCCTGGCGTATGCCGCTCTGGAGGGCGTCTTCCTCGGCGTCGTCTCCAGCGTCGTCGACAACCGCATCGCGAGCGGCGCGGCCATGCAGGCCGTGCTCGGCACGATGGCGGTCTTCCTCGGCGTCCTCGTGGCGTACAAGGCCGGCTGGATCCGCGTGAACCGCCGCTTCTACGGCTTCGTGATGGCGGCCGCCCTCGGCTTCGTCCTGCTGATGGCGGTGAACCTGCTGTTCGCCGTGTTCGGCGGCGGCGACGGCCTCGGCTTCCGCAGCGGTGGCCTCGGCATCATGTTCGGCATCATCGGCATCCTGCTCGGCGCGTGCTTCCTGGCCCTGGACTTCAAGCAGGTCGAGGACGGCATCGCGTACGGCGCTCCGCGTGAGGAGGCCTGGCTCGCCGCCTTCGGCCTCACGATGACGCTGGTGTGGATCTACATGGAGTTCCTGCGGCTCATCGCGATCCTGCAGGGCAACGACTGACGGCCGCCCCTGGGCGGCTGACGTCCTGAGCACGGCCGAAGGGCCCGCGGAACGCCTTCCGCGGGCCCTTCGTTGTTGTCCGTGCTGTCTGCGTTGTCAGTGTCCACGTTCGAGGTCTTGCGCTGTCTGTCTGTCTTCGCGGGGGAACGAGGGGTCGGGGTCAGAGCAGTTTGCGTGCGGCGCGGCGCAGGTCGTACTCGTGGATGATCGCTTTGGCATGGCCGTACGCGAGGTTGTGTTCGCCGCGGAGCCAGCTGACCTTCTCCTCGAAGCGGAAGAGAGAGGGGCCCTCGTCGACGGTGCGGAGCCAGTCGGAGACTTCACGACCTGTGCAGTGGGGGATTCGCGCGAGCAGATTTCGGTGGGTCTCCTCGGAGAAGACTTGGGACATCGGCGCCTCCGGACGCGTTCGATGTGGTCCGTCCTTCACGCCACCGTGCCTGAGCGTTCGGGTATTGGCAACAGTCCCTGCTCGACGCGTAGGGTCGCACAGTGCTCGATACGACGCCTTTGATCACGGCCGTTGACCGATTCGCGGACCGGCTGCGGGCCGCCCCGCAGTCCAGACTGCAGCGCGGGGCGGCGGCCGAAGCGCTGGAGCTCGCGAGGGAGTTGGCCCTGCGCACCCAGGCGCGGGAGGCGCCGGGCAGTGAGCCGCGCCGGATGCCGGACGCCGGAATGTTCGCGGCGGCCGACCAAGTCACCGTCGCGGGGCGGGACTTGGCCCTTGTGCTCGCCGACGAGGGGGAACTCGCGGAGGCGGTTCAGCTGGTGGAGCAGGCCCTGGGGCGGGCCGGGATCTGACCGGAATCCGCCGTCAGACGCTGGCGATCACGCGGTCGGCCAGGATGTAGACGTTCTCCGCGCCGCACGCGAACGTCAGGGCGTACGCGCCCGAGACGCCGGAGCCGCCGAGCAGGACCGGGGCCTGGCCGTCGCGCAGGGCGGCGGCGAGCAGCTCCGCGGTCTCCCGGTGGCCCGGGGTCATGCAGAGCGTCGTGCCGTCCGTGAAGACATAGACGTCCAGGGTGCCCAGCGGCCCCGGGCGGACGTCGGCGAGCGCCGTGCGGGCGTCCGCGAGCTCCTCCAGGCAGGCCACGGTGCGCTCGTGGTCGCCGTGGGCGACGGACTGCACCGGCACGAAGTCGGGGTGCGAGGGGTGGCGGCGGCGGGCCGCGGCCAGCTCCGGGGAGTCCGCGGCGAACTCGTCCGCGGCCCCGGCCGGGTCGGCGAAGGGCTCGACGACCGGCTCCAGGCTCTCCGACTCAAGGCCCGCGAGATCGGCCTGGCGCGGCAGGAACAGCTCGTCCGCGATGCCCTCGGGCAGGCCGCTGAGGAGCGAGGGCGTGTCCGCGATGTCCCGCGCCTCCTGGGCGGCCCAGAACGCGCGCGCCTCGGCCAGCTCGCGCTCGCGCTCCTCGGCGAGGGCCTCGGCGACCGCCGCGCGTATCTCCTCGGTGTCCACCGCGGTACGGGCCGCGGGCACGGAGACGCGGCTGACGGCCGCACCGCGGCTCTCGGCCAGCTCGGTGCGCAGCTCGGTGATCTGCTGCCGCAGGCCCCGCACGGTGTGCAGGGTGGCGGTGCCCACGGCCGTGGCAGCGGCCGCGGAGAGCAGCAAGGCAAGATGCATGGCGCTCACTGACGTACTCCCGGTTTCAAGTCGACCCCCGACTTCCTACATCAGCTTGAAGCCTGCACCATCCCGCTGTCAGTGCATTACGTCACGAATTGGACAGGACTTTCGGCCCGGTGTTTATTTGCGCATCCGTGCTGACCTGGGCAGTTGTTCCTTCCCCAGGAGATTGGTCACATCCTGGGGGAGATTGGGTCACGAATGAGTGGAGGGGTCGAAGTGGCCGCCGCGTCCCGGCTCGTGAGACGAGCGGCCACTCAGGGTGCCGGAGCCGCCGCTTCAGGGCGTCACTCCGGCGGGGCCGCCGCTCAGCTCAGGCGCTCGATGACCATCGCCATGCCCTGGCCGCCGCCGACGCACATCGTCTCCAGGCCGAACTGCTTGTCGTGGAACTGGAGGCTGTTGATCAGCGTGCCGGTGATGCGGGCGCCGGTCATGCCGAAGGGGTGACCGACGGCGATGGCGCCGCCGTTGACGTTCAGCTTCTCCAGCGGGATGCCCAGGTCGCGGTAGGAGGGGATCACCTGGGCGGCGAAGGCCTCGTTGATCTCGACCAGGTCGATGTCGCCGACGCCGAGGCCGGCGCGCTTGAGCGCCTGCTTGCTGGCCTCGACCGGGCCGAGGCCCATGATCTCGGGAGAGAGGGCGGAGACGCCGGTCGACACGATCCGGGCCAGCGGGGTCAGGCCGAGCTCGCGGGCCTTGGTGTCGCTCATGATCACCAGGGCGGCGGCGCCGTCGTTCAGCGGACAGCAGTTGCCCGCGGTGACCAGGCCGTCGGGGCGGAACACCGGCTTGAGCCCGGCCACGCCCTCCAGGGTCACGCCCGCACGCGGGCCGTCGTCCTTGCTGACCACGGTGCCGTCGGGCGTGGTGACCGGGGTGATCTCCCGCTCCCAGAAGCCGTTCTTCAGGGCTTCCTCGGCGAGGTTCTGGGACCGGACGCCGAACTCGTCCATGTCCGCGCGCGTGACGCCCTTGGCGCGGGCCAGGTTCTCGGCGGTCTGGCCCATCGCGATGTACGCGTCCGGGACCAGGCCGTCCTCGCGCGGGTCGTGCCAGTCGGTGCCGGTCTCCTGGGCGCGGGCCGCGGTGCGGGCCTCGGCGTCGGCGAAGAGCGGGTTGTGGGTGTCGGGCTGGCCGTCGCTGGTGCCCTTCACCGAGCGGGACACCATCTCCACGCCCGCCGAGATGAAGACGTCGCCCTCGCCCGCCTTGATGGCGTGCAGTGCCATCCGGGAGGTCTGCAGCGAGGAGGAGCAGTAGCGCGTGATCGTGCAGCCGGGGAGGTGGTCCATCCCCATCTGCACGGCGACGATCCGGCCCAGGTTGTGCCCCTGCTCGCCGCCGGGCAGACCGCAGCCCAGCATCAGGTCGTCGATGTCCTTCGGGTCGAGCGCGGGCACCTTGGCCAGGGCGGCCTCGATGATCGTGGCGGTCAGGTCGTCCGGGCGCAGTTCCTTCAGGGAGCCCTTGAAGGCGCGGCCGATGGGGGAGCGGGCGGCGGAGACGATCACGGCTTCGGGCATCACGGGCTCCTACTGGCGGGGGCGCCCTGGGGGCAGGGCAGGACTCCCTGGGAAGTTACCTGCACGTATCGCTGTCGGTCACGGGGCGGGAGCTGTGACGCGGGCCGCATTTCTAAGCGCACGCTCAGCCTCGCGGGGGCGCCCCGGTCCCGCCCCTTCTCCGAAACCGGGGGCTGCGCCCCCTGGACCCGGCTGATCGGCGCTCCGCGCCTCGTCCTCAAGCGCCGGACGGGCTGAAATCTTGCCGCACCGGCGAGATATATAGCCTCTCCGGCGTTTGAGGAGCGGGGTCCGGGGCGGAGCCCCGGTTTCGGGAAGGGGCGGGACTGGGGCGCACCCGCGAGGCCACTACGGAATCGGTGACGGGTCCGGTTCCTGGATGCGGCGGCGGCGCCTGCGCTTGAGGAGGGCCCAGGGGCCGCGGGGGCCCGTGGGCATGGCGCCGGTGACCTCCGTGCCGCCCTCAGAGGCGGCCTTGGCGGCCGCCCGGGCCACGGGCAGGAAGCCCTCGCGGCGGGACACGTCGGGACGCTCCTCCTCGGGCCACAGGCCGAGCGCCGCGCACAGCGTGGGCAGGACGGCCATCGCCGCGGTGGCGTACCCCTCCGCCGAGGGGTGGTAGTTGTCGGGCCCGAACAGCTCCCGCGGGTTCGCCGCGAACTCGGGGCCGAGCAGATCACCCACGGACACCGTCCGTCCCCCCTGCTCCACCACCCCGATCGTCTGCGCGGCGGCGAGCTGCCGCGAGACCCGGCGGGCCAGCCACCGCAGCGGCTGGTAGACGGGCTCGATGGTGCCGAGGTCGGGGCACGTCCCCACGACCACCTCCGCCCCGGCGGTGCGCAGCCTGCGGACCGCCGCGGACAGGAACCGCACGGACTGCGTCGCGGGCATCCGGTGCGTGACGTCGTTCGCCCCGATCATCACCACGCACACGTCGGGCACCCAGCCCGTCTCGTCGGACAGGACCAGCGACACCTGTCGCTCCAGGTCGTCGGACTGCGCCCCGGGCTGCGCCACCACCCGCACGTCCACCGGCCGCTCCGCCACCGCGGCAAGACCGGAGGCGAGCAGCGCCGCCGGGGTCTGCTGCGCCCGGCGCACGCCCTGGCCGGCGGCCGTGGAGTCGCCGAGCATGGCGAACCGCAGCGGCTCCCCGCACTCGGAGCGCTCGGCGAACGCCGCCCCGTACCGCCCGTTCGCCCGCGGCGGCGCCCCGTACCCGCCGTTGCCCACCGATCGCTTGGCCAGTTGCACCTCGGCGAGGACGACCCCGACCGTGGCCGCGCCGAGCAGCCCGATGCCTCCGCCGCCGTACGCCGCGCCCGCGGCGATGCGCCGCGCCACCCTCGCCCTCGACATGCTCCGCCGTCACCCCAGTCAAAGTCGTGTGGAGCCCATTTCGTCCCGTACATCCAGTCATTGCCCCGTCGGGCCGGTCGGCCAATCGCGAGCGGAGGTGAACGGGCGAGTCGGAGCCGTAGGCTGACGGCACCGAAAACCTCGTGCGGCGTCCCCGGGCGCGGGCCGGTGGGGGCCGTACGACACCTGCGGCCCACGCGGCTCGTCCGTCACGGCGGGCGTCCACGACATCGCAGCCCGGATACCCCGGAAAAACGGAGACCACGGTGCATTTCCACGACTCGATGATCAGCCTCGTCGGCAACACCCCGCTGGTGCGGCTCAACAACGTGACCGCGGGCCTCAAGGCAACGGTCCTCGCCAAGGTCGAGTACTTCAACCCCGGCGGCTCCGTGAAGGACCGCATCGCGCTGCGCATGATCGAGGCGGCGGAGGCCAGCGGCGAGCTGCGCCCCGGCGGCACGATCGTCGAGCCGACCAGCGGCAACACGGGCGTCGGCCTTGCCATCGTGGCCCAGCAGAAGGGCTACAAGTGCGTCTTCGTGTGCCCGGACAAGGTGTCGACCGACAAGATCAACGTGCTGCGCGCGTACGGCGCCGAGGTGGTCGTCTGCCCGACCGCCGTCGACCCCGAGCACCCGGACTCGTACTACAACGTCTCCGACCGCCTCGTACGCGAGATCCCGGACGCCTGGAAGCCGGACCAGTACTCCAACCCCAACAACCCCCTCTCGCACTATCACTCCACCGGCCCCGAGCTGTGGGAGCAGACGGAGGGGAAGATCACCCACTTCGTCACGGGCATCGGCACCGGCGGCACGATCTCCGGCACCGGCGGGTATCTGAAGGAGGTCTCCGGCGGCAAGGTCAAGGTCGTCGGTGCCGACCCCGAGGGGTCGGTGTACTCCGGCGGGTCCGGGCGGCCGTACCTCGTCGAGGGCGTCGGTGAGGACTTCTGGCCGACGGCCTACGACCGGAACGTCACCGACGACATCGTCGCCGTGTCCGACAAGGACTCCTTCCAGATGACCCGGCGCCTCGCCAAGGAGGAGGGTCTGCTCGTCGGCGGCTCCTGCGGCATGGCGGTCGTCGCGGCGCTGCGGGTCGCCGAGGGCCTCGGTCCGGACGACGTCGTGGTCGTGCTCCTTCCCGACAGCGGGCGCGGCTACATGAGCAAGATCTTCAGCGACGAGTGGATGAACGACTACGGCTTCCTGGAGGAGGCGGGCGACCAGCCGCGCGTCGGTGACGTGCTGCGCCGCAAGGAGGGCGGCGAGCTGCCCTCCCTCGTGCACATGCACCCCGAGGAGACCGTCGGCGAGGCCATCGAGGTCCTGCGCGAGTACGGCGTCTCGCAGATGCCGATCGTCAAGCCCGGCGCCGGTCACCCGGACGTGATGGCCGCCGAGGTCATCGGGTCCGTCGTCGAGCGCGAGCTGCTCGACGCGCTGTTCGCCCAGCGGGCCTCGCTCGGCGACCCGCTGGAGAAGCACATGTCCGACCCGCTGCCGCAGGTCGGCTCCGGTGAGCCCGTCGCCGACCTGATGTCGGTCCTCGGCTCCGCCGACGCCGCCATCGTCCTCGTCGAGGGCAAGCCGACGGGTGTGGTGAGCCGTCAGGACCTGCTGGCGTTCCTCGCGGAGCAGCAGGGGGCGTAGGCGGTTCTCCGGCTGCGGGCGCGGTCGGTCGCGGGTCGGCCCCGCCCGCAACCGGCCCCCTGGTGGGGGAACTTCGCGGAAGCGGTACGAAGGCGACACGTCCGCGCAGCACCCGCTTAACACGCGTACGGCACCTTGGTGGGTGTCGGCGTCAGGACTTCCGGAGCGGCTCCCGGACCTCCAGCGACGCCCCGGACGCGGCGCCCGGTCCTGACCCGGCCCGTGTCCCTCGCGGGGACCGCCGTCGTCCCGCCCTCCGGGTTCGCCCCGGGGGTGCGGCGGTCCCCGCGCTACGCGCTCTCTCCGTCCGGGCTCGGCTCGCGCTCGGAGCTAGTCCGACCACTCCGACTCCGACTTGCGTGAGCGGCGGAGCGACGAGAGCAGGCCCGTGCCCCGGGCCGCGTGGACTGCGTTGACGCCGACGATGCCGAACCACGTGACGAACAGGCCGGGCAGGTCCGCGTTGACCACGCCGATCGCGGAGAGCGGGATGGCGAGGATCAGGGAGACCACGCCGAAGCCGAAGCGCTCGCCCCAGGAGTCGATGCCGCTGGCGGGGTTGCGCGCGCCCCGGGCCACGATCATCTGCTGCTCGGCCAGGTGCCGGCGCATCTGGCGGTCGATCGTGCTGTCGAGGCGCTTCTCGACCTTTTCGAGGAACGAGTCGACGAGCGCGGACTCGTACTCTTCGCCGAGGTCCTTGCGCGCGTGCAAGGCGGCGTCGAGTTCCTTCTTGAGTTCGGCGTCACGTGGGGCTTCCATAGCCCATACGGTACGCAAGGTCCGCCGCGCCGACAGTGGGGGTAGCCCCCCTTTCGGCACTGGGCCAAGCCCTATGGGCCCCAGGTCAGGGCAGTACGCGCACCAGACCGGAGTCGAGGTCGTAGCGGGCGGCGAGGACCGTGGCGGGCCGGAACGCGGTGTCCGCGCGCAGTGCGTCCCGCATGCGCCGGGCGTGCGCGGCCACGGTGTGGTCGACCCAGTCGCCGGGCTCGTCCCGGCAGGCCCACGCGGACGGGCCGATGCCCTCGACGAGCCGGGTGAGGTGCCCGGGCACCTGCTTGCCGGTGCGCAACTGCTCTATCGTCGCCGCCACCGCCCCGCACCGCTCGTGCCCGAGGACGAGCAGCAGCGGTATGCGCAGCTCGGCCACCCCGTACTGGAGGGAGCCGAGCACCGCCTCGTCCAGGACCTCGCCCGCCGTGCGGATGCACAGCAGATCGCCGAGCCCCTGGTCGAAGATCAGCTCCGGCGGCACCCGGGAGTCCACGCAGGACAGGACCGTCGCGAACGGGTGCTGCTCGTGGGCGACCTCCACGCGCCGCGCCCTGCCCTCGTGCGGATGGTGCGAGCGGATCTTCGCCCAGCGCCGGTTCCCTTCGAGGAGGGCGGCGAGCGCGTCCTGGGCGGTGGCGGGGCGGGTCCGGTCCGAGGCCGGGCGGGCGGGGGCGGGGGCCGCGGAGGCCACGGCGGTGGCGGAGGTGAGCACGGTGGCGGCCGTCGCCGTCAGGAAGGCCCGGCGGTTGGCCGGGGACCTGCGGGTGGGGGCGGGGGGTCTGGGCGGGGTGGTGGGGGATCTGGGCGGGGTGGTGGGGGACATCGGCGGGGTGGTGGCGGGCATGACGCGTCCTTCGGGTCCGGAGCGGGGTGGCTCGGGCGGCAGCGGGGGCGTGCGGCGGTTCAGGGTACGCAGCACCCGCGGGGCGCCAACTCCCCTTGATCCGGGCTTTGTTGATTTCGCGTCAGATCATGACGTGTGCGATACCGGCTCTTGAACCGGCGCCGCGGTCCCGTACAGCGTCCGCTCCGGGATGTGCGCCGTGTTCCGCCGCGCCACGGCCCAGTACAGGAGCGCCGGGACCGCGAGCCCCACCATCCAGGAGATGTCCGCGCCGCCGAGCGGGTCCACCAGCGGGCCGGTGTAGAAGTGCGTGACGAGGAAGGGGAGTTGGGCGAGGAGGCCGACGCCGTAGACGGTGAGGGCGTCCCAGCGCCACGCGCCGTAGCGGCCGTGCGGGTCGGACAGGGCCGGGATGTCGTAGCGCTCCCTGGAGATCAGGTAGTAGTCGACCAGGTTGATCGCCGACCACGGGGTGAAGAAGGTCAGCAGGAAGAGCAGGAAGTCCTTGAAGGACGTCAGGAAGCTGTCCTTGCCGAGGAGCGCGACCGTCGTGCCCGCGACCATGATGAGCGCGATGTACGCCGAACGGCCGCGCGGCGACAGCTCCTTCTGGCCGCGGAAGCCGCTGACGCTCGTCACCATCGACATGAACCCGCCGTAGGTGTTCAGGACGTTGATGGTCAGCTTGCCGAGCGCGATCACGAAGTACAGGAAGGAGGCGACCAGACCGGTGCCGCCGAGCCCCACGACGTACTCGACCTGGTTGCCCATGAACGCCCCGCCCGCGCTCGCCGCCACGAGCACCCCGAACGTCATCGACCACTGCGCGCCGAGCGCCGAGCCGGACAGCGTCCACCAGAACGTGGCCCGCCCCGACGTCGTCCGCGGCAGATAGCGCGAGTAGTCCGCGACGTACGGGCCGAACGCCAGCTGCCAGGAGGCGGACAGGGAGACCGCGAGCAGGAACATCGGCAGGTCGAAGTGGGCGTCGGAGAGGAGCGAGGAGAGGTCGACGCGGTCCAGGAGGCGGATGCCGAGGTAGATGAACGCGAGCGCGCAGATCACGCTGGCCACCCGGCCGAGCGCGTGGATCACGCGGTAGCCGACCGCCGCCATCACCGCCGTGACCGCCGCGAACAGCACGATGCCGG
Organism: Streptomyces sp. NPDC041205; assembly: GCF_055591765.1. NCBI lineage: Bacteria > Bacillati > Actinomycetota > Actinomycetes > Kitasatosporales > Streptomycetaceae > Streptomyces > Streptomyces sp. NPDC041205. The sequence continues at coordinate 510,384 of NZ_JBVIZH010000005.1, forward strand.
TGGTGTCGTTCGTGTGCGTCAGCTCCGCCGTGGCCTGTCCCGCGAGGACGCTGCCGCTCGCGAAGAAGCCCACGTACATGAGGATGACGAGCAGCAGCGGTACGACGGCGCCGCGCACCCCGAACTGCGCCCGGGACTGGATCATCTGCGGCAGCCCGAGCTTCGGGCCCTGCGCCGAGTGCAGCGCCATCACCGCGCCGCCCAGGACGTTGCCGAGCAGCAGGCCGATGACCGACCACACCACGTCCCCGCCGAACACGACCGCGAGCGCGCCCGTGACCACGGCCGTGATCTGGAGGTTCGCGCCGAGCCAGAGCGTGAACTGGCTGAACGCGGTGCCGTGCCGCTCCGCGTCGGGGACCACGTCGATGGAGCGCCGCTCCACCAGGGACTCTGCCATGCTCGTAACCCCTTAGTTCCTCTTGCTTCGGTTCTTCTTCGCTGCTTCTTCGCTGCTTCTTCGTGAGGACGTCGCCGAGGCGGGTGCGGGCCTTGTGGGCCGCCGGATCGGCCGTGCGGTCGGCGTCGGGGGGCACGACGTGTGAGTCCCTTGCCCGGCTGTATATCGTCATGCAGAGTTCTCGGTACCTGAATAGGTTGTCAATGCTCCGGCGTGAATCACTGGTAACGAGTGCTCGACGGGCGAGATGGGCGGTCCGGTTTGAGGAGGAAATGCGCGTGATGCCGTCTCAAGTCGTGGACGTGGTCGTCCTCGACGGGCTCGGTCTGCCCGTCGTCGACGTCGTCCGCCTCGCCGACTCCGCCGCGCGGCCCGTCGCGGGCACCGACGCCATGAAGCGCGTCGAGGAGTCCTGGCACGCGGCCCGCCAGATCGCCTCCTGGGGCCGCGTGTACGGCCGCTCCACCGGCGTCGGCGCCAACCGCACCGAGGACGTGCCCACCGAGGCCGCCGCCGACCACGGCCTCAGGCTCCTGCGCTCCCACGCGGGCGCCATCGGCGCCGAACTGCCCGCCCGCGAGGTCCGCGCGATGCTCGCCGTGCGCGCCAACCAGCTCCTCGCGGGCGGCGCCGGACTGCGCCCGAGCGTCGTCACCGCGCTGTGCGAGGCGCTGGAGACCGGGGCGTACCCGAAGGTGAACGAGTTCGGGTCCGTCGGCACCGGCGACATCGCCGCCCTCTCCCAGATGGGCCTCGCCCTCGCCGGCGAACACCCCTGGCAGGGCGCGGCGCCCCACCCCCAGCCCCTGGACAACAACGACGCGCTCGCCCTGATCAGCAGCAACGCCCTCACCCTCGGCCAGTCCGCCCTCGCCCTGCACGAGCTGCGCGGGCTGCTCGGCGCGACCCTGGTGGTGGCGGCGCTCTCGCTGCTCGCGGTCGACGGCTCGTACGAGGCGTACGCGCTGCCCGTCCACGAGGCGCGGCGGCACCCCGGCTCCTACTCCGTCGCCGAGCGCATGCGCCGACTGCTCGGCGCCGCCGACCGCCCGACGCCGCCGCTCGGCCGGATCCAGGACCCGTACGGATTCCGCTGCGTCCCGCAGATCCACGGGCCCGCGCACGACGCCGCCGACGCCCTGGAGAACGTCCTGACGGTGGAGATCAACGCGGCCGCCGAGAACCCCCTGATCTCACCCGCGGACATGGCCGCCTATCACCACGGCGGCTTCTACATGGCCCAACTCGCCCTGTCCCTCGACCACTTCAGGCTCGCGGTGACCCAGGCGGCGCGCCTGTCCAGCTCCCGCCTCTCCACCCTCAACGAACCGGCGTTCACCCGTCTGCGCCCCTTCCTGGCCGACGCGGAACCCGCCTCGTCCGGGGTGATGATCCTGGAGTACGCGGCGGGCGCCGCCCTCGGCGACCTGCGGGCGTTCTCCGCCCCCGCCTCGCTCGGCCACGCGGTCCTCTCCCGGGGCGTCGAGGAACAGGCCAGCTTCGCCTCCCTCGCGGCGCGCCAGACGCTGCGGGCGTGCGGCGCCTACCGGCTCGTGGTGGGGTGCGAACTGGTCGCGGCGGTACGGGCGTTGCGGCAGCGCGAGCTGCGCCTCGAGCCCGGGCTTCCGGTGGCGTGGGCGTACGAACTCGCCGCCCAGGTCCTGGAGCGGGACACCGCGGACCGCTCGCTGACGGATGATGTGACGGCAGCGGCCGCCCTCCTCGACCGGTTCACGGAGCTGTGGGAGCACCTGGGCACGGGGGACACCGGGGACGCGGGCGGCGATGAGGGGTTCACGTGGACAGAGCGACGAGGTACGGCATGAGTGACAGTCCCGCGGCGCGGCTTCAGGTGCTCTTCGAAGGGCACCGGCTCACGCCCACCCAACGGCGTATCGCCCACTGCATGGTGCGGCGCGCCGCCGACGCGCCCTTCCTCTCCAGCGTCGAGCTCGCCGAACTCGCCGGCGTCAGCCAGCCGTCGGTGACCCGGTTCGCCGTCGCCCTCGGCTTCGACGGCTACCCCGCGCTCCGCCGCCACCTGCGGGAGGTCGCCCCCGCCGAGGCCGGCGCGGAGGCCGACCTCAACGAGTACCAGCAGGCCGTGCAGGCCGAGATCGAGAACCTGCGCCACCTCTCCGAACTCCTCGCCGACCCGGCGCCGGTGGAGCGGGCCGGGCGCGTCCTCGCCTCCTCCCGGCCGCTGCCCGTCCTCGGGCTGCGGGCCGCCGCGTCCCAGGCCTACGGCTTCTCCTACTTCGCGGCGAAGGTCCACCCCGACGTGCGGCTGCTCGACGAGGGGGGCTCCATGCTGGCCGACCGCGTCGACGCGGCCGTGCGGGCCGGGGCCTCCGCGCTGCTCTGCTTCGCGCTGCCCCGCCACCCCCGCGAGGTCGTCGACGCCCTCGCCTACGCCCGGTCCGCCGGGCTGACCGTGGTCACCGTCGCCGACTCCGCGTTCGCGCCCGTCGCCGCCCACAGCGATCTGCTGCTGCCCGCCGCCGTCGGGACGGGGCTCGCCTTCGACACGGCCTGCGCGCCGATGCTGCTCGGGCGGGTGCTGCTGGAGGCCATGTGCGACGGGCTGCCCGACGCGCAGGCGCGGCTCGAGGAGTTCGATGTGGGGGCGGCTGAGCGGGGGTTGTTCGTGGAGTAGCCGGGCGGGCGGGACCGGGGGGCCGGAAGTCCGCCCGCCCGGGCCGGTCAGACGTCCAGGCTCGACTCGATGCGCTTGAGCTGGTGCCGGGCCATGGCCAGGTTGGCCCTGCTCTTGTCGAGCGCCAGGTAGAGGAACAGGCCGTTGTTGTTGCGCCCCTTCATGAGACGGATGAGGTGGTACTGGGAGCCGAGCGAGATCAGGATGTCCTCGATCTCGTCCTTGAGGCCGAGCAGTTCCATCGTGCGCAGCTTGGCGCGGACGACGTCCGTGTTGCCGGCCGCGGCCACGGCCAGGTCCAGGTCCTTGCCGCCGCCGAGCGTGCCGAGTGCCATCCCGCTCGTGTAGTCGACCAGGGCGGCGCCGATGACACCTTCGATCGACGTGCTCGCCTCTTTGAGCGCTGTCTCCGTGTTGGCCATGAGTGCTGCACTTCCTTTCCGTCTGTTGGATGCCCGTGACGAGGGCGATGAGGGTGTGGTGGGGGTCATGGCGCGGCGTCCTCCGTATCTCCGGTGCCGGCGCCCCGTCCGGTGGCGGCGTCGACCAGCTCGCCGATGAGCACGCTGGAGCGGCGGCCTTCCAGATGCAGCCGGCCCACGTTGACGCGGGGTTCGGCGAGCAGGGTGAGCACCGCTGTGGAACCCGCTGTGTACGTGGCCACATAGCCCTGTTCACCGCGGATCAGCAGTTCCCGGAAGCTGCCCTGGTGGGTGGCCTCGGACAGCCGCAGGGCCACCCCGAGCGCCGCCGCGGTGAGCGCGCAGACGCCCTCGGCCTCGATGTCGGTGGTGTCCTGGGCCAGCACGAGCCCGTCGACGCTGGCGGTCAGGGCGCCTCTGAGCTGGGGTACCCGGGTCCGCAGTCGTCTCAGTTCGCCGAGTACATCGGCTTCGGCAGCCATCAGCTGTCTCCTCCCGGCGCGCTTCCAGGGCACGGTGAACTTCATGGGATCGGGGGCTCGGTCCGACGAGCGGTACGGAGCGTCACAGCGTTGCCTCCAGCGCGTCGCGGAGCCGGCGCAGCAGGGCGATGTCCGGCTCGGCGCAGTCCAGCGAGACGGGCCCGGGGAAGACCGCGGCCGGGTCCGGGGCCCGTGTCTGTGGGCTCTCCACGAGTCCGGCAGCGGCCATGCGTCTGATCTCGACCAGGGTGTGGAACGTGGGACGGCCAAGGGCCCAGGCGATCGCCTTCGGCGTGCGGACCCCGTCGGCGAGCCGCAGCACGGCGCGCTGGCGGCCGGTGACCGTCTGGCCGGGCGCCGTCGGACGGGGCACGACCGGGGCGGTGTCGACGTCCGGGCAGGGCCAGACGCTGTCCAGGAGCGCCCGCCGCCGCCGCGTCTCCCGCTCCACGGCTGCGGTCGGCACCGGGCGCACCCGGCCGAACCAGTGCGTGACGCCGTAGCGGAAGTGGGTGGGCCCGCTCGCCGGGCCGAGGACGAAGAACGCGGCGTCGAACAGCGCGCCGAGGTGGCACAACTCCAGCTCGCCCGCGGTCACCCGGCCGCTGCCGACCAGGTCCCGGCCCACCTCGTGCCGGGCCCCGGCCCGGGTGAGGGCCTCCTGCCAGCCCTGCGCGGGCAGCGCGCCGCCGACCGTGAGCAGCACGTCGAGGCCGGGAGCCGAAGGGCTCTCGGCGTGCACGACGTGCCCCTCCGCGAGGTAGAGGGTGCCCTGGTCGCGCAGGAACGCCCCGGTGGCGCGCTCGTCGGCCAGGCGCATCAGCATCGGGAAGACGGCGGGTGCGGCCGCCGGTGCCTGCGCCGGCGCGCTCGCCCACGCGGCCGTCACATCAGCACCAGCCGCTCGGACAGGTCCCGCAGCCGTATGCGCGCGAGAGCGAGGTTGCCGGTGTGCCGGTCGAGCCAGAGGTAGAGGAAGACGCTGCTGTCGAAGGTCGTCTCCACGAAGCGGATCACATGGAACCCGTTCCTCGTGCTGAGCATGAGATCCTCGACCGGGAGCCGCTCGTCGGGCGGAACCTCGCCCGGGAAGCCGTCGTTCAGATCGACGAAGGCCCGGTACTCGGCCGCCGAGCGCGCCACCTCGGCGGTTTCCGCGGCGGTGGCCTCGTGGTTCTTGTTCGGCGAATCGCCGACTGAACCAAGGGCGAGCCCGCTGGTCCAGTCGACGATCGCTGCTCCCCGCGCGCCGGGCAGTGTCATCGCCTCGAGCAGACACTCGTCAATACCGGGCACGCGGCTTCCCCTTCCCCAGGGTGGAACAGGGGTGGCCCCCACCACCCCACCGGGAGGCCCCAACCGCCCGGTGGGAGGAAAGTACGCAGAGAAGCCGAAGTTCCGTGAGGAATGGGTATTTCCCTCGGGAACATGCCCGAGCTCGACGAGATCGGTTCGGTGGGCGTTTCGGGAACGACTCGTCATTGATCGGGTGTATCGGGCAAGTGATCGAGCCGTCCCCCGGGCCGGTGGGTCAGCCCTCGTCGCGCACCCGCAGTACCACCTTGTTCACCACCCACAGGCCGATGCCGATCGCGAGCAGCACCCCGGCGCGGATGTAGACGTCCGCCGGGCGGTCAGCCAGCGGGCTGGCGAGGATCAGGGCGGTGATCGCGCCGAGGACCGGGAGGGCGGTGGGGGCGCGGAAGTGCGGGTGGTCCACCGGGTCGCGGCGCAGGACGAGGACGGCGATGTTGACGACGGCGAACACGCACAGGAGCAGGAAGGCGGTCGTGTCGCCGAGGCCCTCGATCTCGCCCGTCGTCACCAGGCCGACGGCCAGGACCGAGACGAAGACGATGCCCACGATCGGCGTGCGGCGGCGGGGCAGGACGCGGCCCATGGCGCGGGGCAGGATGCGTTCGTTGGCCATGCCGTAGCAGAGCCGGGAGGCCATCATGATGTTGATGAGGGCCGAGTTGGTGACCGCGAACAGGGCGATCAGGGCGAAGAGTTTGTGCGGGAAGTCCACGCCCCCGGCCTTCACCACTTCGAGCAGCGGCCCGCTGGAGCCCGACAGGGTCTCGTAGTCGACGAGGAGCGACGAGACCAGGGCGACCAGGACGTAGATCGTGCCGGTGACGGCGACACCGATGAAGATCGCCTTGGGGAACGTACGTGTCGGGTCCTTCGTCTCCTCGGCCATGTTCACCGAGTCCTCGAAGCCCACGAAGGCGAAGAAGCCGAGCGCGGTAGCGCCGAGCACGCCGGTCAGCAGGGCGTACCCGGTGCCGTCCGCCTCGAACTCGGTGAGCCTGGCGGGCTCCCCGTCCCCGCTGAGCACCGCCCACGCGCCGATCGAGAGGATGATCAGCAGGCCGGTCAGCTCGACCACGGTCAGCACGACGTTGGTCTTCACGGACTCCGAGACGCCGCGCAGGTTCAGCGCCGCGAGGACCAGGATGAACGTGATCGCCACGAGCGTCGGCGGCAGCGCGTCCCCGGTCAGCTCGCTCAGATAGTCGCCGCTGAAGGCCCGCGCCGCCGCGCTCGCCGACGCCAGGCCCGACGCCATCACCATGAACGCGATGATGAAGGTGAGGAAGGGGACCTTGAACGCCTTCTGGGTGTAGAGCGCGGCCCCGGCCGCCTTCGGGTACTTGCCCACCAGCTCCACGTACGAGGCCGCCGTCAGGATCGCCACGACGAACCCGATCGCGAACGGCAGCCACAGCGCGCCGCCGACCTTTCCCGCGACCTTGCCGGTGGTGGCGTAGATGCCGGTGCCGAGGATGTCGCCGATCACGAAGAGGATGAGCAGCCTGGGGCCGAGCACCCGTTTCAGGCCCGGATCCTCGACCGACGGTGGGCTGGTGGTGCCGCTGGTTCCTGACGTCGTCACAGGAGCCTCCCCCGAGGGTGACGGTGTTGCCGTGCCCGGCGGTGTGCCGTTTTCGGCTGGGAAGGATCTTCTTCCCGGCGGAGGGGCCGATGAAGCGGGAGTTCGGGAACAACCTGGTGTCGGTGCGCGCGGCAGCACCCGCGCTCATCGGCCCCTTTCGTCAGGTTCCGTCAGCTTTCATCAGCCGACCGCGTCGAGCAGCAGCTTCGCGGCCACCGTCGCGCCGTCGGTGCGGACCGCGCCGGCCACCGCGACCGCCTTCGCGCGGGTCTTGGGGGCCAGGGCCGTCTTGAGCGCGACCGACAGGGACTCGAAGGTCGGGACCGGCCCGTCGTGTGCGGCGCCGATGCCGAGGTCGGTGACCCGGGCGGCCCAGTACGGCTGGTCCACGAACTGCGCCACCACCACCTGGGGCGCGCCCGCGAGGGCGGCCGTCGTCGTGGTGCCCGCGCCGCCGTGGTGCACGACGGCGGCCACCCGGCGGAACAGCGCCCGGTGGTTGACCTCGCCGACGGCGAAGCAGTCGGCCGAGTCGTCGACGAGCCCCAGGTCGGCCCAGCCGCGGGAGACGAGGACGCGGCGGCCCTGGGCGCGGACCGCCTCGACGGTCACCCGGGCGACATCCGTCGCGGCGCGCATGGGCATGCTGCCGAAGCCCACGAACACCGGGGCCGTGCCCGCGTCCAGGAACGCCGACAGGTCGTCGGGGAGCGGGCGTTCGTCCGGCAGGAGCCAGGCGCCGGTCTGCACGACGTCGGCGTCCGGCAGCTCCCGCCACGGTCCCAGGACCGGGTCCGCCGCCAGCCACGGCCGGTCGCCGAAGACGTGGTCGCGGACGTTGTCGACCGGCGGCAGACCGAGCGCCGCCCGGTGGGCGTTGAGCGGCGCGCGGTACGACGTGTTCACCTTCTGGGCGTCCAGGTCCCACAGCGCCCGGTTGTCGGTCGTCTCCGGCGGGGCCTGCGGGCCCGGCCGCGGCGACGGCCGGTAGTGCCGCGACGGCATCTCGAACGGGTGGAAGCACGCGTACACGTACCGGATGCCCAGCTTCTCCGCCACCGACCGCGCACCGGCCGGCATCAGCCCGCTCGCCACCAGCACGTCGCAGCCCTCGGCCGCCGCGGCGACGGTCTCGAAGTGCGCCGCGACCAACTCGGCCGCGAACCCGGCCACGTCCGGCGGCGGCGGACCGGTCACCAGCGCGCGCACGGGCCGCCCGAACGGCACCAGCTCCACGCCGACCCCGGCGAGCAGCTCCACGAACTCCTCGTCCGGGGGCGCGCACACCCGTACGTCCGCGCCGAGTTCCCGCAACCGCGCCGCGAACCCGGCCAGCGGCACGATGTCGCCGCGCGACCCGTACGACATCAAGAGCACACGCATGGCGGTCCTCAGCTCGCGTCGCTGTCGGCCGGGGCGGCGTCGGCGGCATCGGGGGCGGTCGCCCACTCGACGAGCTGGACGACGACCCCGTTCGGGTCGGTCAGCTGGAACAGCCGCTCGCCCCACGGCTCCTCGCGCAGCGGCATGGTGATGGGGGCGCCCGCCGCGCGCAGCCGGGCCTCCGCCGCCGCGAGGTCGGTGACGGTGAGCGCCAGGATCAGACCGGCCGCCCGCTGGTCGCGCTGCTCGGGCGGGAGGACTTCCAGGCCCCGGCGGAGCAGGACGACGTCGACGGCGGCGTCCCCGCGCGTCAGGGAGGCGAAGCCGTCGTCGGCCATGGCCACCCGGTAGCCGAGGTGGGTGCACAGGAAGTCGCGGGAGGCGTCCACGTCGTCGACGGTCAGGGAGAGGGTGGAGGCGGATACGTTCATGAGGGCTCCTTGAGGGCTGCGAGGATCATGAGGATCAGGGGGATCAAGGGCAACGCCGGGATCACGAGGTACACGGGATCGGCCGGGAGAGGGATCAGGAGGCGGGCACGTCGAGCTGGAACTCGCGCGTGCGCCGGTAGGTGCGGAACCCCAGGGCGTGGTTGACCGCGAGCATGTGGACGTTGTCGTCGGCGTTGTCCGTCTCGACCTCGGTGACGTCGGGGTGCTCGGCGCGCAGTCGGCGCACCATGGCGGCCTTGACCCACAACCCGATTCCGTGGCCGCGGTGTTCGGGCACGACCGCCGTGTCGTACTGCTGGACCCGGGGCGGTGTGCCCTGGGGGATCAGGATCTCGGTGTAGCCCGCCATGGTGCCGTCGTCGTGGATCGCGGCGATCGTCAGGAGCGTGTCCCCGCGGTCGTCCACCACCTTCGCCATGGCGCGGACGCGGTCGGCGTCCCAGGTCACGCTGCCGAAGTCGAGGTCGCCGACGGGCATGTCGTTCATCGCGTTCTTGGCCGTGGCGAAGGCGTCGGCGAGGTCGTCGGGAACGGTTCCGGTCCAGCCGGTGAGCCGGTAGCCGGGGTGCTCGGCGTCGGCGGCCCTCAGGAGGTCGGCCCCGGCCGGCTCGTCGAGGCGCAGCAGGAGGTGCTCCAGTGTCAACGCCCGGCGAAAGCCCCGCTGTTCGCTGAAGGCCTCACCGGGCCCGTCGGCGGCGGCTTCGGCGATCAGGCTGCGCCGGCCTTCGGCGCGGCAGGCCGCCACGGCCGCCGCGAGGAGGCGGGAGCCGGTGCCGAGGCGCCGGTGCGCGGGGTCCACGTGGAGTTCCAGCTCGGCCAGGTGGTCGCGCCCCGCGGAGGCGAAGAGGCGCAGGCTCGCGACACCGACGGGCATGCCGTCCGCCCCGGCGGCGAGCCATGTCAGCCGGTGGCTGTCCAGGGCGGGCTTGGTGAGCCGGGCGCGGATCGCCTCGGGGCCGGGTGGCGGAACGCCCGGCAGGTCGTGGGCCATGGAGGCGGCGACGACCCGGTGCCAGGCGGCTGCGTCGGCGGCCGTGACGTGCGGGAGCGGGCGGGGCAGGGCGGGCTCGGACAAGGTGGTGACTCCCGTGGTCGAGGCGGTCGAGGTGGTCGAGGCGGTCAAGGCGGTCAAGGCGGTTGGCCGGTCAAGTCGATCGGCTCGGCATGGTGATCGGCTCGGCGCGGTGATCGGGCCGGTCGAGGCGATCAGGTCGCGTCAGGCCGCGGTGCCCGCGCTCCAGCGGTCCAGAGCGGCGTACGCCGGGGCCCACCGGGCGAGGTACGCGGCGCACGTGGACGCGGGCAGCGGAGCGAGGAGCCTGCGCACCGTCGGCTCGTCGGCGCCGTCGAGGAGCCACGGCAGCAGCAGGGGCGCGTCCCGGCCGATCCGCCGGGCCTGCACCCGGCCGAAGCGACCCCACTGCTCGGCCGTCAACTCCCGCAGGGCCAGCGGCAGCGCGGTGTCCTCCTCGTGGTCGAGGTGCCCGGCGAGGCCGCTGGTCAGCGCGTCGGTCAGCTGGCCGACCCGCAGCGGGTCGGCTGCCGGATCGGCGAGGGCCGCGTCGATGGCCTCGACCACCGGGGCGATGGCAGCGTGTTCGGCCTCCATCACCTCCAGGACCACCAGGTCCTTCGGGCGTCCGGCGAGACGGTGGCGCAGCGGCGGCCACAGCGCGTCGTCCTCCGCCGACTGGTGGGCACGCAGCGCCTTCTTCAGGAGCTGCCATCCGGCGGCGGTGGCAAGGACGTGCCGGGGATCGTGGTCCGCGGTGGTGGTGACCCGGTCCAACTGGGCCAGTTCCCGGCGCAGGGCGTCATGCATCGCGTACAGCGCGGTCGGATCGACGGCGTCGCTCATGGGCGTAATGCGGGGCTTTGTACGTGAACTGGCATGCCCCCAACCCTCTTGCGGCCCGCACGTATGATCAATGCGAATTTTCGAGACGTCCGATAACCGCCGGGTTATCGCCAGGGGGCCGGGGGGCCGGTGGAACTGCGGGACATCGAGATCTTCCTGGTCCTCGCCGAGGAACTGCACTTCGGCCGGACCGCGCAGCGGCTGCACGTGTCCCAGGCGCGCGTCAGCCAGGCCATCAAGAAGCAGGAGCGGCGCATCGGCGCCGAGCTGTTCACCCGCACCAGCCGCACGGTGTGCCTGACCGAGGTCGGCCGCCAGTTCCGCGACGATCTGCAGCCGGTCTACGCGGGCCTGCACCAGTCCCTGGAGCGCGCCCAGCTGGCCGCCCGCGGGATCACCGCGCAGCTCCGCGTCAGCATGCTGCCCTTCAACCTCGTCGATCTGCACCCCTACTGGAAGGCGTTCCGCGCACGGCACCCGCAGTGGGGGCTCCAGATCCGCCAGGCCACCTTCACCGACGTGTTCGGCCAGCTCCGCAGCGGCGCCATGGACGTCGTGGTCGCCTGGCTGCCGGTGGCGGAGCCGGACTTCACCGTCGGGCCGACGCTGTGCACCGACTCCCGGATCCTCGCCGTGGCCGCCGACCACCCGCTCGCGGTGCGGGACTCCGTGCCCCTGGAGCTGTTCGCCGACTTCCCGCACAGCACCGCCCTCGCCCTGCCGGACTACTGGGAGGACAGCTATCTGCCCTTCCACACCCCGCGGGGCCGGGCGATCGAGCGCGTCGCGGCCGCGGACAACGCCGACGAACTGATCGGCATGGTCAGCATGGGCGAGATCATCCACAGCTTCCCCGGCCACGTCACCCGGTACTGGGGCATGTCGAACATCCGCTGGCTGCCCGTCCCCGACCTGACGACCATGACCTTCGCCCTGGTCTGGCGGACCGAGGCCGAGAACGACCTCATCCGCGCGCTCGCCGCCACGGTGCGCGACCTCGGCGTGTTCCGCTTCTGAGGGCGCTCCGCCGCTGAGCCGCCCGGCGCTTCTCCGCGCCGACCCGTGGTCTCAGAGCCCGCGCAGCGCGTCCCGCGCCCCGCCGCCCGACTCGGCGACGATCTCCTCCACGCGCTGCTGCTCGCGCACCACCGAGAACCGCACGGCCCCGCCCTCCTCCCGGGGACCCGCGGCGAAGCCGTGGATCGCGGGCCTGGCGAGGCTGTTGTACGAGTAGTGGTGGGCGAAGTAGTACGCGCCGGTGTCGAGCACCGCCACGTAGTCGCCCTGTTCGAGGGGCGGCAGCTCCCGGTCCCGGGCGAGCAGGTCGCCCGCGAAGCAGGCCGGGCCCGCGATGTCCTGGCCGGTGCCGGGGCCCGACTTGGGGCGTCCCTTCGCGTCGTACGCCGCGATCCTGAGCGGCCAGGACTCGGGCGCGTACACCGTGCGCGTGGCCGCCTGCACGCCCGCGTGCGTCAGCGCGATGCCGCGCCCGCCCGCCGACTTCACGTACTCCACCCGCGCGAGCAGCGTCCCGTGCTTGGCGAGCAGCGAGCGGCCGAACTCGGTGACCAGGCCGTAGCGCCCGTCGAGCAGCCCGGGCACCTCGCGCTTGAGGAGCCGCGCGTACTGGGCGAACGTCGGTGTCTGCTCGTCCGAGGCGAAGTTGACGGGAAGCCCGCCGCCGATGTCGAGGGTGTCTATCTGGCGGCGGCCCGCACGGGCGTTGATCTCCTCGGCGAGCGCGTACGCGGCCGCGACACCGGCGGCCATCAGTTCCAGGGGCATGCCCTGCGACCCGGCGTGCGTGTGCAGCCGGGTCAGCCAGGGCCGGTCCAGGTACGCGCGCACGACCCACTCCCGGGCGCCCTCGTCCCGCAGCGGCACCCCGAACTTGGAGGTGGCGGTCGCCGTGGAGAGTGCCTCGATCGCGCCGCCGCCGACCTGCGGGTTCACCCGTATCCCGAGCGGGGAGCGGGTGGGCGCGGACTGGACCAGGGCGTCGAGGCGGGCCAGTTCCTGCGGGTTGTCGGCGTTGACGGCGATGCCGAGGGCGAGGGCCTCGCGCAGCTCCGCCGGGGTCTTGGCGGGGGAGTCGAGGACGGTGTGCGCGGGCGGTATCCCGGCGGCGCGGGCCAGGGCCAGCTCACCGGGGCTCGCCACCTCCGCGCCGATCCCGGCGTCGTGCAGCAGCCGCAGGACCGGGACGAGGGGGGTCGCCTTCACGGCGAAGGCGTGCAGGATCCGGGTGCCGTCCGCGGCGGCCTCGGCGAACGCGGCACGCAGGGCGGCGGCGCCCGCGCGGATCCCGGCCACGTCGAGGAGCCCGGCGAGGGGGGTGTCGGGGCCGACGATTCCCTGCTCGACGGCGGCGCGGACCGCCTGGTCGCGGCGGTCGCCTGCGGGGGCGTCGGCGGGAGCGCCCTGGGGCGGGGCCGCCTGCCCGAGGACCCGCGTGAGCTGGTCCGTCGCGTCGTCGTCCGCCCGCCGGTCCGCCGTGCGGCCGTTGCCGCCCTTGTCGTCGATCTTGTCGTCGAGGCCCATGTGATCCAGACAATCACCCGTGCGCCGCCCCCGCTGCCCCGCTGCGCTATTGACTAGGTCTATTCACGAGCCCAGGATGTGAATATCAGCGTCACAGCATCGAACCGTCACAGCATCGAGGAGGCACTGCCATGTCAGGACCCCGCCCCGTACGGGCCCCGCGCGGTACGGAACTGAGCGCCCTGGGATGGCAGCAGGAGGCCGCCCTCCGCATGCTCCAGAACAACCTCGACCCCGAGGTCGCCGAGCACCCCGACAAGCTCGTCGTCTACGGCGGCACCGGCAAGGCGGCCCGCGACTGGCGCTCCTTCGACGCGATGGTGCGCACCCTGAAGACCCTCAAGCAGGACGAGACGATGCTCGTCCAGTCCGGCCGCCCGGTCGGCGTCATGCAGACCCACGAGTGGGCGCCCCGTGTGCTCATCGCCAACTCCAACCTGGTCGGCGACTGGGCGAACTGGGAGGAGTTCCGCCGCCTGGAGGCGCTCGGCCTCACCATGTACGGCCAGATGACGGCCGGTTCGTGGATCTACATCGGTACGCAGGGCATCCTCCAGGGCACGTACGAGACGTTCGCCGCCGTGGCCGCGAAGAAGTTCAACGGCACGCTCGCCGGGACCATCACCCTCACCGCCGGACTCGGCGGCATGGGCGGCGCCCAGCCGCTCGCCGTCACGATGAACGACGGCGTCGCGATCTGTGTCGACGTCGACCCGCGCGCCATCGAGCGCCGCATCGAGCACCGCTACCTGGACGTGCGGGCCGACTCCCTGGAGCACGCGCTCCAGCTCGCCGTCGAGGCCCGCGACGCCCGCCGCCCGCTCTCCATCGGCCTCCTCGGCAACGCCGCCGAACTGCTCCCGCGGATGCTCGCCGAGGGCGCCCCCATCGACATCGTCACCGACCAGACGTCGGCCCACGACCCGCTCGCCTACCTCCCCGTCGGCGTCGACTTCGACGACATGGCGACGGCGGCCGAGAAGGACCCGGCGGGCTTCACGCAGCGCGCCCGCGAGTCCATGGCCAAGCACGTCGAGGCCATGGTCGGCTTCATGGACGCGGGCGCCGAGGTCTTCGACTACGGCAACTCCATCCGCGGCGAGGCGCAACTCGCTGGCTACGAAAGGGCGTTCGCGTTCCCCGGCTTCGTACCCGCCTACATCCGCCCCCTCTTCTGCGAGGGCAAGGGCCCCTTCCGCTGGGCGGCCCTCTCCGGCGAGGCCTCCGACATCCACAAGACCGACAAGGCGATCCTCGACCTCTTCCCCGAGGCCGAGTCCATTCAAAACGCGTCCCTGCACCGCTGGATCAAGATGGCCGGCGAGCGCGTCCACTTCCAGGGCCTGCCCGCCCGCATCTGCTGGCTCGGCTACGGCGAGCGCGACAAGGCCGGCGAGCGCTTCAACGACATGGTGGCCTCCGGCGAGCTCCAGGCGCCCCTCGCCATCGGCCGCGACCACCTCGACTGCGGCTCCGTCGCCTCGCCCTACCGCGAGACCGAGGCCATGCTCGACGGCTCCGACGCCATCGCCGACTGGCCGCTCCTCAACGCCATGGTGAACGTGGCGTCGGGTGCCTCCTGGGTCTCCCTCCACCACGGCGGCGGCGTCGGCATGGGGCGTTCCATCCACGCGGGGCAGGTGTCCGTGGCGGACGGGACGAAGCTCGCCGGTGAGAAGGTGCGGCGCGTGCTGACGAACGACCCCGGGATGGGGGTCATCCGGCATGTCGACGCCGGGTACGACTCCGCCGAGGCTGTGGCGGCCGAGCGTGGGGTGCGCGTTCCCATGAGGGAGTCCGAGTGAACGAGGAGATCTCCCCCAACCCGCCCCGTCCCGAACCGGGGGCTCTGCCCCCGGACCCCCGCTCCTCAAACGCCGGAGGGGCTGAAACTCACCGGCACACTTCCAGCCCGCCCCGGCACCCTCTGGCCCGTCCGGCGATTGAGGACGAGGCGCGGAGCGCCGACGACGGGGTCCGGGGCGGAGCCCCGGGTCCGGGAAGGGGCGGGGTTGGGGAGCCCCCGGCAGGGCCCACCTTCCTCCAGATGTGGTCCGACCTGAGCCCCATCGGCCGCGACCCCGAGTCGAACGGCTACCGCCGCCACGCCTGGACCGGCGCCGACGCGGACTGCCGCACCTGGTTCCAGGAACAGGCACAGACCCGAGGCCTGACCTACGAGACGGACCGCAACGGCAACCAGTGGGCCTGGCTGGGCGACCCGGCCGCCGGGGACGCCGTGGTCACCGGCTCCCACCTGGACTCCGTCCCCGACGGCGGCGCCTTCGACGGCCCCCTCGGCGTCGTGTCGTCCTTCGCGGCGCTCGACGAACTCCGCGCCAGGGGAGCGAAGTTCACCAAGCCCCTCGCCATCACCAACTTCGGCGACGAGGAGGGCGCCCGCTTCGGCCTGGCCTGCGTGGGCTCCCGCCTCACCGCGGGCAAGCTGACCCGCGAGGCGGCGTACGAACTGCGCGACGCGGACGGCATCAGCCTCCCGGAGGCGATGGAGGCGGCGGGCTACGACCCGTCGGCGATCGGCGCGGACCCCGAACGCCTCGCCCGGATCGGCGCGTTCGTGGAGCTGCACGTGGAACAGGGCAGAGCCCTGGACCTGTCCGGCGACCCCGTGGGCATCGCGAGCGCCATCTGGCCCCACGGCCGCTGGCGCTTCGACTTCCGCGGCGAGGCCAACCACGCGGGCACCACCCGCCTGGTGGACCGCAGGGACCCGATGCTGTCGTACGCGGAGACGGTCCTGGCGGCCCGCCGCGAGGCGGAGCTGGCGGGCGCGGTCGCCACCTTCGGCAAGATCGCGGTCGAGCCGAACGGCGTCAACGCCATCCCGTCCCTGGTCCGCGGCTGGCTGGACTCGCGCGCCGCCGACCAGGACACCCTCGACACCGTCGTCACCGCGATCGAGAAGGCGGCCCGCGAGTACGCGGACCGGCACGGCATCGACCTGGACGTCGTACGGGAGTCCTTCACGCCGGTCGTGGAGTTCCAGCACGCCCTGCGCGACGAGCTGGGCGCGGTCCTGCGGGAGCGCACCGGCCGGGAGATCCCCGTGCTCGGCACGGGCGCCGGACACGACGCGGGCATCCTGTCCGAGTCGATCCCGACCGCCATGCTGTTCGTGCGCAACCCCACGGGCGTCTCGCACTCGCCCGCCGAGTACGCCGCCGAGGACGACTGCCTGGCCGGGGTGCGCGCACTGGCCGACGTACTGGAGGGTCTCGCGTGCCGCTGACGCACACCTACTGGGCGGAGCACGCCTGGCTGGAGCCGAACGTCGAGCCCGGCGTGGCGCTCGACGTCGGGGCCGACGGCCGGATCGCGGCCGTCCGCACCGGCGTCGAGACCCCGCCGCCCGGCGCGACCGTCCTGCGCGGCCTCACCCTGCCCGGCCTCGCCAACGCCCACTCGCACGCCTTCCACCGCGCCCTGCGCTCCACCGTGCAGGTGGGCAGCGGCACGTTCTGGACGTGGCGCGAGGTCATGTACTCCGTGGCCGACCGGCTCACCCCGGAGACGTACCACGCGCTCGCGCGGGCCGTGTACGCGGAGATGGCGCTCGCCGGGGTCACGGCCGTCGGCGAGTTCCACTACCTGCACCACGCGCCCGGCGGCACCCGCTACGCCGACCCGAACGCCATGGGCGAGGCCCTGATCGCCGCCGCGGCCGACGCGGGCATCCGCATCACGCTCCTCGACACTGCGTACGTCGCGTCGGGGCTGCGCAGCGCGGCGGAGGGCGAGCCGCCCAACCGCCACCAGCTGCGCTTCTCAGACGGCACGGCCGAGGCCTGGGCCGAGCGGGTGTCCCTCCTGAAGGAGGGCGGCCGGGAGCACGTGCGCGTCGGCGCTGCCATCCACTCCGTACGGGCCGTGCCCGCACGGCAGTTGGGGACCGTCGCCGAGTGGGCCGCCTCGCGCGGGGCGCCCCTGCACGTCCACCTCTCCGAGCAGACCGCCGAGAACGACGCCTGCCTCGCCGTCCACGGCTGTACGCCGACCCGGCTCCTCGCCGACCACGGCGTCCTCGGCGCGCGCACCACCGGCGTCCACAACACCCACCTCACCGACGCCGACATCGCCCTCATCGGTGGCTCCGGCACCGGCACCTGCATGTGCCCCACCACCGAACGCGACCTCGCCGACGGCATCGGGCCCGCCCCCGCCCTCCAGCGCGCGGGCAGCACCCTCTCCCTCGGCAGCGACAGCCACGCCGTCATCGACCTCTTCGAAGAGGCGCGGGCCATGGAGCTCGACGAACGCCTCCGTTCGCGCACCCGGGGGCACTGGACCGCCGCCGCGTTGCTGCGGGCCGCCTCCGCCGACGGGCACGCCGCCCTCGGCTGGGCCGACGCCGGTTCCCTCGAACCCGGTGGCCTCGCCGACTTCGCCACCGTCGCCCTCGACTCCGTCCGGACGGCCGGGGCCGTGCCGCGGCTCGCGGCGGAGGTGGCCGTCTTCGCCGCCTCCGCGGTGGACGTGCGGCACACCGTCGTCGGTGGCCGCCACGTCGTCCGCGACGGTGCGCACACGTCGGTGCCGGACGTTGCGGCTGCGCTGTCGGAGGCGGTGGCAGCGTTGCACTGACCTTCGCGGGGCGCCCCAGTCCCGCCCCTTCACCGAAACCGGGGGCTGCCGCCCCCTGGACCCCCGCTGATCGGCGCTCCGCGCCTCGTCCTCAATCGCCGGACGGGCTGGAACTTGGCCGGGGCGGGCCGGAATCTGGCTGCACCGGCGAGATTTTCAGCCCCTCCGGCGTTTGAGGAGCGGGGTCTGGGGCGGAGCCCCAGTTCGGGAAGGGGCGGGGTTGGGGAGCCCCCGGCAAGGCCCCCGCCCCGCACCCCTCCCCGGACAGGACCATGACCACAACCACGACCACCACCGTCATCACCAACATCGCCAGCCTCGTCACCAACGACCCCGCCCTCGGCCAGGGCCCTCTCGGCCTCGTCGAGGACGCCGCAGTCGTCCTCGACGGAGAGACCGTCGCCTGGGTGGGCCCGTCCGCCAAGGCCCCGCAGGCGGACGAGACGTACGACGCCCAGGGCCGCGCGGCCATCCCCGGCTTCGTGGACTCCCACTCCCACCTCCTCTTCGCAGGCGACCGCACCAAGGAGTTCAACGCCCGCATGGAGGGCCGCCCGTACGAGGCGGGCGGCATCCGCACGACGGTCGCGGCGACCCGAGCCGCCTCGGACGCCGACCTGGAGGCGAACGTCGTCCGCTACCTCCGCGAGGCCCTGCTCCAGGGCACGACGACGTTCGAGACGAAGTCGGGGTACGGCCTGACGACCGAGGACGAGGCCCGCGCCCTGCGCATCGCGGCCCGGCACACGGACGAGGTCACGTTCCTGGGCGCGCACATCGTGTCGCCCGACTTCGCAGAGGACCCGGCGGCGTACGTGGCGCTGGTGACGGGCGAGATGCTGGACGCCTGCGCCCCGCACGCCCGTTGGGTGGACGTGTTCTGCGAGAAGGGCGCGTTCGACGGCGACCAGGCGCGGGCGATCCTGACGGCGGGCAAGGCGAAGGGCCTGCACCCGCGGGTGCACGCCAACCAGCTCAGCTACGGCCCGGGCGTCCAGCTCGCCGTGGAGCTGGACGCTGCGAGCGCCGACCACTGCACGCACCTGACGGACGCCGACGTCGACGCCCTGGCGAACAGCGCCACGGTGGCGACCCTGCTCCCGGGCGCCGAGTTCTCGACCCGCGCCGAGTGGCCGGACGCCCGCCGTCTCCTCGACGCGGGCGCGACGGTGGCCCTGTCCACGGACTGCAACCCCGGCTCGTCGTTCACGTCGTCCGTGCCGTTCTGTGTGGCGCTCGCGGTACGGGACATGGGGATGACCCCGGACGAGGCGCTGTGGGCGGCCACGGCGGGCGGCGCGGCGGCCCTGCGCCGCACGGACGTGGGCCGGCTCACCCCGGGCGCCCGCGCCGACCTGGCCCTCCTGGACGCGCCGAGCCACGTCCACCTGGCGTACCGGCCGGGCGTACCGCTGGTGTCGGGCGTGTGGCAGCGCGGCACGAGGGTGCGCTGACGGGGCGGGCGCAGGAGCGCGGGAGCACGCGAAGACGCGGGAACGGCTTGGGGGCCGCCCTGAAGAGGGCGGCCCCCAAGCCGTTGGTGTGTCCGGTGTCGGGACGGGTCCCGTACGGACGTCCGTCACTCCTCCAGCGTCAGCCCCTTGCGGAGCCGCACCAGGGTGCGCGAGAGGAGCCGCGACACGTGCATCTGCGAGATGCCCAGTTCCTCGCCTATCTCCGACTGCGTCATGTTGGCGACGAAGCGCAGGGAGAGGATCTTCCGGTCCCGGGGCGGGAGTTCGGCGATCAGCGGCTTCAGGGACTCGACGTACTCGATGCCTTCGAGGCCGTGGTCCTCGTAGCCGATGCGGTCGGCGAGGGCGCCTTCGGAGTCGTCCTCCTCCGGCTGGGCGTCCAGCGAGCTGGCGGTGTAGGCGTTGGACGCCGCCATGCCCTCGACGACCTCTTCGTTCGAGATGCCGAGGCGCTCGGCGAGTTCGGCCACTGTCGGCGCGCGGTCGAACTTCTGGGCGAGTTCGTCGCCCGCCTTGGCGAGGTCGAGGCGGAGTTCCTGGAGCCGGCGCGGAACGCGCACCGACCACGACGTGTCGCGGAAGAAACGCTTGATCTCGCCGACGATCGTCGGCATCGCGAACGTGGGGAACTCGACGCCGCGGCTGAGCTCGAAGCGGTCGATCGCCTTGATCAGGCCGATGGTGCCGACCTGGATGATGTCCTCCATCGGCTCGCTGCGGGAGCGGAACCGGGAGGCCGCGAACTTCACCAGGGCGAGGTTCAGTTCGACGAGGGTGTTGCGTACGTACGCGTACTCGTGCGTGCCTTCCTCGAGGGACTCGAGCCGCTCGAAGAGGGTCTTGGACAGCGCGCGGGCGTCCAGCGGCGCCACTTCGTCGTACGGGGGGATCTCGGGGAGCCCGGAAAGGCTCTCGCCGACGCTCTCGGGCCGCGTGGGGTCGGCGGCGGTGTCGGCGAGCGGGGGCTCGGCCGTCGCGGCCCGTGCGTCCTCGGGGGCGGGACCCGGGATCCGGGTGTCGGTGAGGTTCGGCGGGGGTGTCGACGTCGCCTGGTCAGTGCGCGATTCGTCGAGCCGGGGTGACATGGTCTCCTCCATCGTTCTCGGCATATGGCTGCCGATGCCACTACGTGCACTGCGGTGTGCGGCGCCTCCATGGCCGTCCGTGTCGATTGATGTCTCTTCTACCCCTACCCGCTTCCGCGCCGGAGTCGCAAGTGCGTTCTGTAGTGAAATGTCCGAATTCAGGGGGTTGTTCGGCTACCCGAGGCCGTAGGGAAGGCGTAATGTTCAAGGGCGTCATCGCGCGTCATCGCGCGCGGTAAACAGCCCACGACGGTCGGGAAGAGAGTGACGGCATGGACCGCGGGACGGTCGGCAGTGCACACAGGGGCCGGCTTCTGGTCGAAGTCCGGAAAGAGGGCCGCAGCGCCGTCGTGACCCCGGCGGGTGAGTTGGATCACCACACCGCCGATCTGTTGCGCGAGCCGCTTGAGGCCTGTGTCGACGACGGCTTCAAACGCCTCGTGGTCGACTGCTCACGACTCGAATTCTGTGACTCGACGGGGCTGAACGTGCTCCTCGGTGCCCGGCTCAAGGCCGAGGCCGTGGGGGGCGGGGTCCATCTGGCGGGGATGCTGCCGGTGGTGGCCCGCGTGTTCGAGATCACGGGAGCCGATGCCGTCTTCACCGTCCACGAGACGCTCGAAGCGGCGCTGGTCGACTGAGTCGGGGTGATTCTCGCGTGTGGCGCAAAGAGTTACGCGTCAGTTGTCGCTGTGTGATCGTTGCGTTACCAGTGTCACACGGTTCGTGCGGAATCCATGGGTGTCCGGGCGGTTCGGCCGGGCAGGAGACACCCTGAGTCCGTCGTCCACATCCATCAAGTCATTCATCAAGTCAAAGTCAGAACGGCAAGCGGCCGGGAAGGCAGCCGGGCGGGCGGGGGTCCGCCGGTCGCCGCACTTCCTCCCTTGTCCAGTCCTCTTGTCGGTGAGGTGAAGTGCTGATGAGCACCACCCGGCCTTACTCGCCGGGCGACCGCGGCCCGGAGCCGGACGCCGCCGTCGCGGATGCTCCCGTGCCCGCGGCCGCCCCGGAGTCCGGGGGCCGCCAGGTCCGCAGGCTGAGCCTGAACGGGGCGAGCGGCGTCGTGCCGCTCTCGCGCGACTTCACCCGGGAGGCGCTGCACGCCTGGGGCTGGCTGCCCGCGGCGGGCGCCGACCGCCGCGCCGCCGCCGAGGACGTGCTGCTCGTCGTCTCCGAGCTGGTCACCAACGCGTGCCTGCACGCGGAGGGCCCCGAGGAGCTGTGGCTGTCGTGCGACGGCAAGGTGCTGCGCGTCGAGGTCTCCGACCGCGGCGCGGGCCAGCCCGCACCCCGCACCCCGCACCGCGCGGGACGGCCCGGCGGGCACGGGATGTTCATCGTGCAGCGGCTGTGCCTCGACTGGGGGGTCGTGCGGACGCCCGGTTCTTCGGGCAAGACGGTCTGGGCGGAGCTGGGCGCGCCGGGCTAGCGCGGCAGTCCGAGTTCTTCCCCCGCCTCTCCCGCCCTCGTGGTTCCGGGGCGACTTCGCCCCCGGCTCCCTTCGCTCCGCCCCCCCACCCCGCCCCCGGCTTCCGGCCATCCGGCCCCCGCCTCCTGGGCCCCTCCTGTCACCCCGGCGCCCTCGCGCCCCCGGCCGCCGTCGCCGAACGGCCGCCGCCCCGCTTTCCCGACGCGTCGGATCACCACGGATCCGGCGCGTCCTTTGTCTTCCCTCGGCAAGGCCCCCGGCGTACCTTGAGCGCCAAATCTGATGTGCCGTCAGTAAATTCGCACAGCGGCACGGACTCGCCCGCACCACCGGCATGAGGGGAAAACGAGGTGTCGTACCAGAAACAGACGGCCGCGCTCGTACTCGCCACGGCCATGGCCGGATCGGCTCTGCTCCTTGCCGCACCCGCCGCCCAGGCCGAGGTCCAGGACGTGGACTACCAGTGCAAGACGCCCATCGGGAACAAGGGGGCGGTCTCGCCCATCGAGATCAAGAGCGTCAAGAGCGGCAGCGGCCACAAGCTCACGATGTCCTTCCAGAAGGGCGTCTCCTCCAGCCCCGTCGAACTCGGCAAGGGCGCGATGAAGCCCAGCGCCGTGATCAAGCTGGGCGGCGCCGAGAGCGGCACGGTCGCGGTCTCCGGGCCCACCAACGCGGCGGCGATCCCGGCCAACACCCCCATCAAGATCAGTGACTTGTCGGGCACGTACACGCCGAAGAAGTCGGGGAAGGTCACGTTCACGGCCGGAGTGCTGACGATCAAGGCGCTCGGTACGACCACGACGTGTACGCCCGCGAACAACCCCAAGCCGTCCCTGACCCTGGACGTCAAGGGCCCCGGCGGTTCCGGAGGCTCCGACGACACGGGTCAGGACACGGGGGCGGGCGCCACGTCCGGCTCCGGTTCCGACTCGGGGTCCGGGTCCGGTACCGGCTCCGGTGACCAGGCCGGCGGCGAGGAACTCCCGCAGACCGGACCCACCGACTCCGCCATCGCCCTCGGCACCCTCGGCGGCACCGTGCTGCTCGCGGGCGCGGCCGGAGTGCTGTGGCTGACCCGGCGCAACCAGGCGGCGCGGTCGCGCTGACCAGTCCCGGAGGCCGGGTACGAACGCGGGGAGCCGCCGATGCCGCTGATGCCGTCGACGTGGAGCACGCGCGGGGCGCGGGCGCTGTGCGCGAGTGCCGCCGTGCTGCTCGCGTCGTGGTGCGCGGGACCGGCGCCGGGCGCGCGGGCCGCCGACGCGGGCGGACCGGCGTGCTCCGTCGGCGGCGCGGTCCATGGCCGGGCCGAAGGCCGGGCTGAGAGCCGGGCCGACAGCAGAGGCGAGAGCCGGATCGAAAGCCGGGCCGACAGCGGTCCCGCCTGGTCCATCGCGCCCTCCGCGGGCAGCGGTTCGCGGCCCGCGCGGTCCGACGGGCGGCCCTGCTTCTACGCGGAGGGCGGCCCCGGCTCCGTACTCCAGGACACCCTGTCCGTCACCAACCCCGGATCCGTGCCGCGCACCGTGACCCTGCGCGGCGCCGGACCCGCGGGCACCGGGAAGTGGCTCGCGTTCGCGCGGCGCGAGGTGACCGTGCCGCCGCGGACACGGGCCGAGGTGCCGTTCACCGTGACGGTGCCTTCGGGGGCCGCGCCCGGCGACCACCTCGGTGAGGTCGTGGCGCGCGGCGGCGGGCAGGACGCGCGGGTCGCCGTGCGGCTGCGGGTGAGCGGGCCCGCGCTCGCCGCGCTCACCGTGGAGCGGGTGCGCGTCGACGCGGGGGCACGGCGGATCTCGTACGACCTGGTCAACCGCGGCACCACCGTGCTCGCGCCGAAGGTCGTGGTGCGGGCCGACGGGCTGTTCGGCGAGCTGCTCGACCGGCGGGCGCGGGAGGTGCCGCGCGATCTCGCGCCCGGCCGGCGGGTGTCCCTGAGCGAGCCCTGGGACGGGGTGCCCGCGCTCGACTCGGTGGACGTACGGCTCACGGTGACCGCGGCGGGCGGGGTGGCGGAGCGGGCGAGCGCCTCCGCCTGGATCGTGCCGTGGCCCGAGGTCGTGGGGAGCGCGCTCGGAGGCGCCGCGGTCCTCGCGGGGGGCTTTGTCTGGGTACGTCGGCGTCGGCGGGCGGAGGTCTGCGGTGATGGTTGAGTCGGCACGAGCCCGCCGCGACGCGGCGGCACACTCCCCGCGGCCCGCCGGACGCGGTCGGCGGGACGGCCGCCGCCCCTGGCCCGCCGCGTACGCCCGCACCCGGCGCGGCGACCACCGCCTCCGGCGCGCCGTGCCCCTCCGCGCCCCCGCCGCCCTCCTGCGCGCCACCCTGGCCCTGGGGCTGCTGCTCGCCGCCCTCGGCGCCGCCCTCGGCGCCGCCCTCGCCGCGCCCGCGCCCGCCCGCGCCGCCGACAAGCCGACCCTCACCCTCTCCAAGTCCCAAGCCGGTACGGGCGGTTCGGTCACCGTCAAGGGCAAGGGCTGGCGGCCCAGGGCCCTCCTGATGATGCTCGTGTGCGGGCAGGCCACGCCCGCCGTCGGCGTGCCCGGCGGCACCAACTCCTGCGCCAACGCACGGGGGCGGGCCGTCACCACCGACGGCGACGGCGCCTTCAGCAAGGCACTGCCCGTGGCCGAGCCTCCGGAGGCCTGCCCGTGCGTCGTGCACGTCGCCACGGTGACCGGTGAGAAGGCCGCGGCGGACGCGGCGTTCAAGGTCGCCGGGCACCCGGTGCGGCCGCTGCCCGCGCGGCCGGGCGGCGGCAGGCTGTCCGTCCTGACGGACACCCGGCTCGACGGGTCGAGCGGGCTCCTCACCTGGTTCGGCGCCCCGCCGTCGCGGCGGCTCGTCTTCACCGTCGGCAACGTCGGCTCCACCCCGGTCAAGAACCCGGTGTTCCAGGTCGGCACCTCGCACGGCGTGTTCGCCCCGCAGTGGGAGGAGCAGCAGTGGCGCGGCACGATCGCGCCCGGCAGGAAGGCGCGGATCAAGCTGTCGGTCGACCTCCCGGCGGGGGCGCACGGCGACTATCTGGTGTCGCTGCGGTACGCCGACCGGGTCCTCGCCGAGCAGCCGTGGGGAGTGGGCCGCCCCTGGGGCGTCACGCTGTTCTGGATCCTGCTCTGCGTCGTCGTGCCCGCGGCCGTCTTCCGCGTCGGCATGGTCCTCGTCGGCCGGCTCCGCCCCGCCCGCTCCCGCCGCTCGCCCGGCCGCCACCGCACGTCCCGCGTCGGCGAGTTCACCGTACGCCTGCCGCGGCTGCGCCTGCCGCGGTCGGCCGTGACCGCCGAACGCGAGACCGCCGCGCCCGCCGCGGCCACCACCACCAACTTGCCCTGGTTCAGCCCGGACGCCGATCCGGGCGCACCCGCAGGACAGCTCTCCGCACCGTCCGACAACGGCCCCACGACGAAGGGAGAATCATGAGGAGGACGCGGAGGAAAGGGAGCGCGAGGGCGGCGGGAGCGGCACCACCCCGTACGAGAGCGACCGCGGCAGGCGTCGCCCTGATGCTCGGCGGCACGGGGCTCGTGGGCGGGACCCTGCTCGCCGCCGCCGGTCCGGCGCAGGCCGCGGAGGTCGCGTACAAGACCGAGTGCGTACCGCCCCCGATCTCCAATCTGCCGCCGGTGCACGGCACCACGAAGGCCGACGTGAAGGTGCCCGCCGAAGCGAAGGTCGGCGACGAGGTCGAGGTGGTGTGGAAGACCGTCGAGGCCGCGTCCAAGAACCCCGACATCCTCGACCTCGGCAAGGACACCGTCCTGCCCACCGGCACGATCAAGGTCGGCGGCGCGCAGAGCGGCGACCTGAAGCTGGAGGG
Source organism: Streptomyces sp. NPDC041205 (assembly GCF_055591765.1). NCBI lineage: Bacteria > Bacillati > Actinomycetota > Actinomycetes > Kitasatosporales > Streptomycetaceae > Streptomyces > Streptomyces sp. NPDC041205. Next base: position 535,894 of record NZ_JBVIZH010000005.1, read on the forward strand.
GACCCGGACCAACCCGCCGATCCCCAAAGGAAGTCCGATGGTCCTGTCCGACATGAAGGGCAAGCTGAAGCTGACCAAGCCGGGCGAGGTGACGCTCACCCCGGACGCGTACGACATCAACGTCAACAAGCCCATCTCCACGGACACCAAGTGCAAGCCCGAGGAGGCCGTGAAGGCCGCGGCGACCATCAAGGTGACCGAGAGCGGCGGAAGTTCGGGCGGCACAAGCTCGGGCAGCAACTCCGGCGGGAACACGTCCGGCGGCAACTCCGGTGGTTCCAGCGGTGGTGCGGCGTCCGGTGGCGGGGACAGCGGCGGTACGACCACCGGAGGATCCAGCTCCGGAGGCGGCACGTCCGGCGGCTCCACCGGCGGCGGTGACGGCCAGACCGACTTCCCCGGCAAGGAAGTCCAGATCCCCTACCAGTGCAAGACCCCCATCGGCGACAAGGAAGCCACCTCGCCGGTACAGATCAACGCCAAGAAGAACGGCGGGAGTTACGGTCTCACCGTGCGGTTCAAGAAGTCCGTCATGGACAGCCCGGCCGACATCCCCGCGAACTCCGTCACCCCGTCGATGCAGGTCAAGCTGGGCGGCGCCGACAAGGGCACGGTGCCGGTCGAGGGCCCCGCGAACAAGGAGCCGATCAAGTCCGGCGCCCCGATCACCATCCCCGACCTCAAGGGCACGTACAAGCCGGGCGCCGACGGCAAGTCGACGCTGTCCCCGGGCGTCCTCACCGTGAAGGCCCTCGGCACCACCACGACCTGCACCCCGGCCAAGACCGAGGTGTCCCTCGAACTCGACACGTCGGCGCAGCCGGGCGGGGCGTCCGGCGGTACGTCGGGCAGCGGCACCGCGGGCGGATCCGGTACGTCGGGCGGCTCCGCCTCCGGCTCGGCGGGCGGCGCGGCGACGTCGGGCGGCGGCCTCGCCGACACCGGCGCCGAGGACGACGGAGCGCTGCGGGCGCTCGGCCTGGTCGCGGGCACGGCGATCCTGCTGGGCGGCGCGGTGTTCACGTTCCTGCCGCGCGGACGCCGCCGGTGGCTGCGCTGAGGCAGGGCCTGAGCTAGGGCTGGCGGCTGCGGGTGCCCGAGTGTGCCCGCAGCCACGCCAGTACGTCCCGGGCGAGCCCGGGCGCCTTCAGGAGCGGGCCGCCGTGCGCGGAGCCCGGCAGGGTCCGCACGGTCACGTCCCGCAGGCCCGCCCCGCGCTGGGCGGCGGCCAGCTCGGTGGAGTGCGCGGGCGGTACGTAGTCACCGGCCGAGTGCACGAGGTACAGCGGCGCGTCCCGGGCGCCCGACGCGTGCGAGGCCGCCGCCAGGTCGCCCCAGCGCGCCCGGCAGCGCTGCCCCGCGGTGTCCGGGTCACATCCGGCGAGACGTTTCGCCGCCTGCCGCAGCGCCCGCTGCCGGGGCGGGGCGCCGGGGCGCGCCCCGTCCTGCCAGGCCCGGTAGGGCGAGGCGACGGGGGAGAGGGCGGCGACCCCGCGTACGGAGGCGCGGCCGTCGCGGTACGCGCCCACGCTCACCGCGAGATGCCCGCCCGCCGACGAGCCGAGCAGCAGCGGCCGTGCCGCGCCGGGGCCCTCGCGGCGGGCGATCCAGCGCAGGGCGGCGAGGACGTCGGTGCGCTGGGCGGGCCAGACGGCGTCCGACGAGAGCCGGTAGTCGGCCTCGTACACGGTGAAGCCCCGCGCCGCGAACCACCGCGACCAGCCGCTCCAGTCGGTGTCCCGGGCCCACGACCCGCCGTGCAGGACGACGAGGGACGGCCGTTTGCCGCCGCCGGACGGGCCGCCGTACACGGTCACGGTCTGGCGCGCGTGCTCGCCGTAGGAGAAGACGGAGGAGACACTGCCGGGCGGCGGAGCCTCGGGCGTGGCCTCGGCGGCGGCGCTGGCGGACAGCAGCGTGCCGCACAGGCCCAGGGTCAGCAGCGCGCGGCGCACGGTCGGGGGGCGGTGCCGCACGGCCGGACGGCGGTGGCGCGCGGTCGGGCGGCGATGGCGCACGGTCATGGGGCGATGGTCCACCGGGGGCCGTCGGAGCGCCCCGGGAAACGCCAAGGGCCACCGCACCGGGTGGTGCGGCGGCCCTCAGTTCGTACGAACGGCCTCAGGGGGGTGTCAGTTGACGTCGCCCATGAGCGCCTTGACCTTCTTGCGGTACATGTACACGGCGATACCCGCGATGACGGCGAGAGCGGCCTCCATGGCGACCACGCCGGTCTTGTTCAGGTCCACGCCGGCCGTGGACAGCAGGCCGGTGGTGCAGTCGCCCGCGGTGACGGCGAGGAACCAGACGCCGAGCATCTGCGAGGCGTACTTCGCCGGGGCCATCTTCGTGGTGACCGACAGGCCGACCGGGGAGACGCACAGCTCACCCACGGTGTGCATGAAGTAGATCGCGACCATCCAGTACGCGCCGACCTTCTCGCCGTCGCCCGCCATGGTCAGCGGGATCAGGAAGACGAAGAACGAGGCGCCGACGACGATCAGGCCGGAGGCGAACTTCACCACCGTGTTCGGCTCCTTGCCGCGGCGGTTCAGCGCCAGCCACAGGAAGGCGGCGACCGGCGCGAGCGCCATGATCAGGACCGGGTTGACCGACTGGTACCAGGAGACCGGGAAGTCGAAGCCGAAGATCGAGGTGTCCGTGGAGTTCTTGCCGAACAGGGCCACGGTGGAGGCGCCCTGGTCGTAGATCATCCAGAAGACCGCGGCGGCCACGAAGAACCAGATGTAGGCCGTCATCTTGGACTGCTCGACCTGGTCGAGCTCCTTGTCCCGCTTGATGCGGGCGAGCACCCAGATCGGGATGACCAGACCCGCGACCGTGATCGGGACGATGGCCCAGTTCAGGGTGTAGACGCCGGTGGCGATCGTGACGCCGTAGAAGACGACGGCGGCGATGACCCACAGCATGGCCTTGCGCAGCAGGCCCATCAGCTCCGGCCGCTCGACCGGCTTGGGGACGACGCTGCTGCGCTCGCTCAGGTGGCGGCCGCCGAGCAGGAACTGGGCCAGGCCGAGGGCCATGCCGAAGGCGGCGAGGGCGAAGCCCAGGTGCCAGTTGACCTTCTCGCCGACGGTGCCGATGGCCAGCGGGGCGAAGAAGGCACCCAGGTTGATGCCGATGTAGAAGACGGTGAAGCCGCCGTCGCGGCGCGGGTCGTCCGGGCCGTCGTAGAGGTGGCCGACCATCGTGGAGATGTTGGCCTTCAGGAGGCCGGAACCCATGGCCACCAGGACCAGGCCGAGGAAGAACACCGCCTGGCCGGGCAGCGCCAGGGTGATGTGACCGGCCATGATCACCAGGGCCGCGATCGTGATCGTCTTGCGCGGGCCCCACAGCCGGTCCGCGAACCAGCCGCCCGGCATGGCGAGCAGGTACACCATCGCCATGTAGATCGAGAAGATCGCCGTCGCCGTGGCGGCGTCCATGTCCATGCCGCCGGGGGCGACCAGATAGAGGGGAAGCAGGGCCTTCATGCCGTAGAAGCTGAAGCGCTCCCACATCTCGGTCATGAAGAGAGTGGCCAGGCCGCGGGGGTGGCCGAAGAAGGTCTTCTCGGAACCAGGAGTGCTGGCCGAGTCCTTCGTCAGGCTGGACGCCATGGGTCGATCCTCGTGGTTCGGGACGCGGCTGGCGGCGGGGGACCGCGGGCGCGCCCGGTGGGGGGCGGTCGGCACCGGTGTCGTACCGCCCACCCCGCACGCCTGAGGAGGGGTTAGTGCCACGGTGTCCGTGGGGCACGAGGGACGGGTGACACCGAGATCCACACCCCGACGCGTCATCGCGTGCGAGGCCCGACCACAGGTCATTCCTTTCGAAGGCCGGCGAGAACCGGCCCACACACAGAAGAGACCCTTGGCGCGCAATAGCGGGCCAAAGGTCCTTGAGTAGTGCTACAGGCGTCTCGCCACCATACGTCACGACAGAGCGGGATTTGGAAGGACTTGAGACATGGATCACAGGTGACGCAGGAACCAACAGCCCACATTCCAAGGTGTACGCGAGACCACCCCAAGGATCTCATGTGGTGGACGGTGGAACGTGTTCCTCCGGTCCTGAGGGAGCGTGGGCGCGGCCGGGGGCGCGGGACCGTCCGGCGATCACCCTGCTGCGCTGGTGCGGCGCGGACTACCATCACCCCATGACCCGTGTACTGCTCGCCGAGGACGACGCGTCCATCTCGGAGCCGCTGGCCCGCGCACTGCGCCGCGAGGGCTACGAGGTCGAAGTGCGCGAGGACGGTCCCGCCGCCCTCGACGCCGGGCTGCAGGGCAGCGTGGACCTGGTCGTGCTCGACCTCGGCCTGCCCGGCATGGACGGCCTGGAGGTCGCCCGCCGGCTCCGCGCCGAGGGTCATGCGGTGCCGATCCTCATCCTCACCGCCCGCGCCGACGAGGTGGACACCGTCGTCGGGCTCGACGCCGGCGCCGACGACTACGTCACCAAGCCCTTCCGCCTCGCCGAACTCCTCGCCCGGGTCCGGGCCCTGCTCCGGCGCGGCGCCACCGAACCGGCCCAGCCGCCCGCCACCCACGGCGTCCGCATCGACGTCGAGTCGCACCGCGCCTGGATGGGCGAGGAGGAACTCCAGCTCACCGCCAAGGAGTTCGACCTCCTGCGCGTCCTCGTCCGCGACGCCGGCCGCGTCGTCACCCGCGACCAGCTCATGCGCGAGGTCTGGGACACGACGTGGTGGTCCTCCACCAAGACCCTCGACATGCACATCTCGTGGCTCCGCAAGAAGCTGGGCGACGACGCGGCGAATCCGCGGTATATCGCTACGGTGCGGGGGGTCGGGTTCCGCTTCGAAAAGAGCTGAACCTGGCCGGGGGCCTCCACCATCGGGGGCCGGGGCGGCCCGGCCTCGGCCTCGGCCCCGGCCTCGGCCCGGCCTCGGCCCGGCCCCGGCCTCGGCCCGGCCCCGGCCTCGGCCCGGCCCCGGCCGGGGGCCCGGTGCCGCCGGTGCCGCCTCCGGGCAGTCGGTGTCACCCCCGGGTAGTCGGTGCTGACTGGGCGTCGGTGCCGCTCGGGCGGCAGTTCCCTGCCCGTCCGCTGCGCGGCCGGCCGTCTCCCACCCGCCCGCCCGTTTCTGTGGTCCCCGGCTGACCGCCGAACCGCCCGCCGCTCCGCGACGGCCACCATCGCCCGCCCTCCGGCCCGCCCCGCCCGAGCAAGCAGGGCCTCCGACCCCGGCCCGCCGGTGAACGCCCGGGTTGGAGCCCCTGGCCTCGGCTCGCTGGTGAATGCCCGGGCTCAACGCCCCTGCCCCGCCTGCGAGCGCCGGGGGTCAACGCCCCTGCCCCGCGAGCGCCGGGGGTCAACGCCCTGCCCCGCGAGCGCCGGGGGTCAACGCCCCCGCCCCGCGAGCGCCGGGGCCCAACGCCCTGCCCCGCGAGCGCCGGGGGTCAACGCCCCTGCCCCGCGAGCGCCGGGGGTCAACGCCCCTGCCCCGCCTGCGAGCGCTGGGGCTCAACGCCCCTGCCCCGCCTGCGAGCGCTGGGGGTCAACGCCCCCGCCCCGCGAACACCCGGGCCCAACGCCCCCGCCCCCCCCCGCGAGCACCCGGGCCCAACAGCTCCCCCCCACCCCGCCCCGGCAGCAAGCCGGGTCCGAGAGTTCGGGTGGGTGGGTGGGAGGAACCGCCGCGGAGCGGCGGGGCGGTTGCCGGGGGCTGGGTCTTCGGGCGGCGGTGCGATGGCCGGGTCCCGGGAGGGGCAGGGACCGGGGGCATGGTCAGGGGGCGTTCGCGTAGGCCTGCGCCCGGCGGCGAGCCGGGGCCGAGAGTGCGGGTGGGCGGGTGGGAGGAAACCGCCGCGGAGCGGCGGGGAGGGTTGCCGCGGGGGCGCGGTGGCCCAGCGCACCCCAGGTGAGGGGCACACTGGGGTGGTCCGTCCCCCTGCCCGGCCGGAGGGCCCCGTGCGTCGTCGCCTCATCAACTCGACCCTCGCCGTAGTACTCGTGGTGATCGCCGTCTTCGGCGTCTCGCTGGTGATCGTCGAGACCCGCACGATCAGCAACAGCGCCCAGGAGCGGGTGGACTCGGAGGCCCTGCGCCTGGCGGGCATCGTGGACAGCCGGCTGCTGAGCGACGAGCGCGTCAGCGGTGAGGTGCTGCGCAAGCAGGTCGACACGGACCGCTACGCCCGGATCGAGATCCCGGGCCGCGCCCCCATCGAGGTCGGCACCCGCCCCACGGGGGACGTGATCCGCGCCGCCCGGGACGGGGAGGAGGGCGAGAAGGTCACGGTCGAGGAGCCCCGGACGGCCGTCACGCAGGAGGTCGGCCGGACCCTGCTCATCATCGGCGGCGTGGCCCTCCTCGCCATCGTCGCCGCCGTCCTCCTCGCCGTACGCCAGGCCAACCGCCTGACCTCCCCCCTCACCGACCTCGCGGAGACCGCGGAGCGCCTCGGCTCCGGCGACCCCCGCCCCCGCCACCGCCGCTACGGCGTCCCGGAGCTGGACCGCGTGGCCGACGTCCTGGACGGCAGCGCCGAACGCATCGCCCGCATGCTCACCGCGGAGCGGCGCCTCGCGGCCGACGCGTCGCACCAACTGCGTACGCCGCTGACGGCCCTGTCGATGCGCCTGGAGGAGATCACCCTCACCGACGACCTGGACACGGTGAAGGAGGAGGCCACGGTCGCCCTCACGCAGGTCGAGCGCCTCACGGACGTCGTCGAGCGGCTGCTCACCAACTCCCGCGACCCCAGCACCGGCTCCGCCGTCACCTTCGACCTGGACGAGGTGATCAAGCAGCAGTTGGAGGAGTGGCGCCCCGCCTACCGCAGCGCGGGCCGCGCCATCGTCAGCTCGGGCAAGCGCCATCTGCACGCGGTCGGCACCCCGGGCGCGGTCGCCCAGGTCCTGGCCGCGCTGATCGAGAACTCGCTGATGCACGGCGGCGGCACCGTCGCCCTGCGCACCCGCGTCACCGGCAACCAGGCCGTCGTGGAGGTCACGGACAGCGGCCCGGGCGTGCCCGCCGACCTCGGCGCGCGGATCTTCGAGCGGGCCATCAGCGGTCGCAATTCGACAGGAATCGGCCTCGCGGTGGCCCGGGATCTGGCCGAAGCGGACGGGGGTCGCCTGGAGATGCTCCAGGGCAAGCCGCCGGTGTTCGGGCTGTTCCTGTCCCGTACGCCGTCATATCGGGACGGCAGGGACGGCAGGGACGGCAAGAATTACGACGGTCCTGACGTGTCCGAGGGCACGGTGCGCTGAGCCGGGGCGGTCAGCGCGGGACGGCGGCGCACCACAGCCGCGCCGCCCCGCCCGCGCGAGCGACGCCTCAGCTCCGCCCCCGAGCCCCCGAAGCCGTACTCGTCCGGCCCTCGCCGCCGCCCGGCTCGCGCTCCCGCTCCTCCAGGAACGATTCCGCATGCGCCACGGCCTCGCGGGCGGGCAGCGTACGGAACACCCAGGTGCGGTACGACCAGAAGCGGAACAGCGTCGCGATGCCCATGCCGACGAACTTGAAGACGTTGGACTGGAGCCTGCTGTCCCAGTCGAAGCCGTACGTCGCGACGTACAGGACGCCGTTCTCGATGACCAGGCCGACCGCGCTGAACAGCAGGAAGAGCGTCAGCTCCTTCGTGCGGCCGCTCTTGTCGCGGTCACGGTAGGTGAAGTACCGGAACCCCACGTAGTTGAAGGCGATGGCGACGACGGTGGCGATGACGCTCGCGCGCACCACCTGGAGATCCGTGAGGTGCCGCACCAGGTTGAACACGGCGAAGTTGACCAGTGTCCCGACCGCCCCCACGGCCCCGAACTTGGCCACTTCACGTGCGAGTCGGTCGAACCGCACCCTCAGTGCGCCGCGCTCCGTCATGGTTGGTCGCCCCAGCCCCCGTCGATTGCGTGTGGTCCGTCGACGGGATCGATGTCGAGCGGGTGGTCCGCGTCCGCATCGCCGGTCGGTTTCCCCAGTCGATCCGTCGTCTCTCCCGGCCGATCCGTCATTTCGTTCGCGTCAACCCAGCCATGCTAACCAGCGACCTCTGTCGGCGCTCGTGGACGGCGTCACTCCGTGGCACCCCTGTGACGCCCGTGCACGGAATCGGGCCGCTCCCGGATGGCCGATACCCTGTGGGTGTGACGTTCCCGGTAGTCGGCATGGTCGGCGGGGGGCAGCTCGCTCGTATGGCACACGAGGCGGGCATCCCGCTCGGCATCAGGTTCAAGCTCCTCAGTGACACCCCGCAGGATTCCGCGGCGCAGGTCGTCAGCGATGTCGTCATCGGCGACTATCGCGACCTCGACACGCTGCGTGACTTCGCGCGGGGCTGCGACGTGATCACCTTCGATCACGAACATGTACCCACCGAGCATCTACGGGCCCTGGAGGCGGACGGCATTCCCGTGCGCCCGGGGCCCGACGCGTTGGTGCACGCCCAGGACAAGGGGGTGATGCGCGCGAAGCTGGACGAGCTCGGGGTGCCCTGCCCCCGCCACCGCATCGTGAAGGATCCGGCGGACGTCGTGGCCTTCGCGGCCGAGGGGGCCACGGAGGGTGACGGATTCCCCGTCGTCCTCAAGACCGTGCGCGGGGGGTACGACGGCAAGGGCGTGTGGGTCGTGCGCTCGCCGGAGCAGGCCGAGGAGCCGTTCCGCGCGGGCGTCCCGGTGCTCGCCGAGGAGATGGTCGGCTTCGTACGGGAACTGGCGGCGAACGTCGTCCGCTCGCCGCACGGGCAGGCCGTGGCGTACCCGGTCGTGGAGTCCCGCCAGGTGGACGGCGTGTGCGACACGGTGATCGCGCCCGCGCCCGGGCTGAGCGAGGAGCTCGCCGGGCAGGCCCAGGAGCTGGCGCTGCGCGTGGCCAAGGAGCTGGGAGTCGTCGGACACCTCGCCGTCGAGCTGTTCGAGACCCCCGACGGCCGCGTCCTGGTCAACGAACTCGCGATGCGACCGCACAATTCCGGCCACTGGAGCCAGGACGGCGCGGTGACCTCCCAGTTCGCCAACCACGTCCGCGCGGTCCTCGACCTGCCGCTCGGCGACCCCCGCCCGCGCGCGAAGTGGACGGTCATGGCGAACGTCCTCGGCGGCGACTACCCCGACATGTACGCCGCGTACCTGCACTGCATGGCACGCGACCCGCAGTTGAAGATCCACATGTACGGCAAGGACGTGAAGCCCGGCCGCAAGGTCGGCCACGTCAACACCTACGGCGACGACCTTGACGCCGTCCTTGACCGCGCCCGTCACGCGGCCGGCTACCTCAGAGGGACGATCACCGAATGACTTCTCCCGTTGCCCCCGTTGTCGGCATCGTCATGGGCTCCGACTCCGACTGGCCCGTGATGGAGGCCGCCGCGAAGGCCCTCGACGAGTTCGAGATCCCCTACGAGGTCGACGTCGTCTCCGCGCACCGCATGCCGCGCGAGATGGTCGCGTACGGCGAGCAGGCCGCGGACCGGGGCCTGAAGGCGATCATCGCGGGCGCGGGCGGCGCCGCCCATCTGCCCGGCATGCTCGCCTCGGTCACGCCGTTGCCCGTCATCGGCGTCCCGGTGCCGCTGAAGTACCTGGACGGCATGGACTCCCTCCTCTCCATCGTGCAGATGCCCGCGGGCGTGCCCGTCGCGACGGTCTCGGTCGGCGGGGCCCGCAACGCGGGCCTGCTCGCGGCCCGCATGCTCGCCGCGCACGACGAGGAACTCCTCGGCCGGATGCGGGAGTTCCAGCAGGAGCTGAACGACCAGGCGACGGAGAAGGGCAAGCGCCTTCGCGCCAAGGTCGAGGGCGCGGGTTCCGGTTTCGGCTTCGGCTCGGGAAAGTGAGCGCATGACCATGCTGCCCGAACGCTCGCCCGAATCCCTGGCCGAAGCCCGTGCCCTGCTCGCGGAGTTCCCCGTCGTCGACGGTCACAACGACCTGCCGTGGGCGCTGCGCGAGAAGGCCGGGTACGACATCGACCGCCTCGACATCGCCGCCGACCAGACGGGCCGCCTGCACACGGACATCGGGCGGCTGCGGGCGGGCGGCGTCGGCGCGCAGTTCTGGTCGGTGTACGTCCGCGCGGACATGGCGGGCGACACGGCGGTCAGCGCGACGCTCGAACAGATCGACTGCGTACGGCAGTTGCTCGCCCGCTACCCCGGCGACCTGCGCGCCGCACTCACCGCCGCCGACATGGAGGCGGCCCGCGCCGAGGGCCGCATCGCCTCCCTGATGGGCGCCGAGGGCGGCCACTCCATCAACAACTCCCTGGCCACGCTGCGCGCGCTGCACACCCTCGGCGTGCGCTACATGACGCTCACGCACAACGACAACATCGCCTGGGCGGACTCGGCGACGGACGAGCCGGGCGTCGGCGGGCTCTCCCCGTTCGGCCACGAGGTGGTCCGGGAGATGAACCGCGTCGGCATGCTCGTGGACCTCTCCCACGTCGCGGCGACGACGATGCGGGCGGCCCTGGACACCTCGGTCGCGCCGGTGGTCTTCTCGCACTCCTCCGCCCGCGCGGTGTGCGACCACCCCCGCAACATCCCGGACGACGTCCTGGAACGCCTGCCCGCGAACGGCGGCGTGGCGATGGCCACCTTCGTGCCGAAGTTCGTGCTCCAGGCGGCGGTCGACTGGACCCTCGCCGCCGACGAGAACATGCGCGCCCACGGCTTCCACCACCTCGACACCACCCCCGAGGCGATGAAGGTGCACGCGGCCTTCGAGGAATCGACCCCGCGCCCGATCGCCACCGCCGCCACGGTCGCCGACCACCTCGACCACATGCGCGAGGTCGCGGGCATCGACCACATCGGCATCGGCGGCGACTACGACGGCACGGCGTTCACCCCGGCCGGCCTGGACGACGTGGCGGGCTATCCGAACCTCGTCGCGGAACTCCTCGACCGAGGCTGGTCCAAGCCCGACCTCGCCAAGCTGACGTGGCAGAACGCGGTGCGGGTGCTCGGCGCGGCGGAGGACGTGGCGCGGGACGAGCAGTCACGGCGGGGGCCGTCGATCGCGACGCTGGAGCAGTTGGACGGCTGAGGGCCGACGGCTGACGGCTGAGGGCCGACTGCGGGCCAACGGGCTTTCGGGGCGCGACTGTTGGGGTCGCGCCCCGGCTTCGCGGCAAGTTATGGACTGATCGATCCAAATGGGCTAGCGTTCTCGTGTCGGAGTGACGCGGACCCGCTCGCCCCGATATTGGGATGACCAGTACACAACTCCGCTGGGGGAGAACGACATGACCGACGCACGACTGACGGACGCCGACCTGGCCCGCTCCCTGGAGGGCGACTTCACCAGCGCGCACGCCGACGTGAACGGCACCACGCTGCACTACGTCATCGGCGGCAGCGGCGAGCCGCTGGTCCTGCTCGGCGGCTGGCCGCAGACCTGGTGGCAGTTCCACAAGATCATGCCGACCCTGGCCCGCCACTACCGCGTCATCGCCGTGGACCTGCGCGGCATGGGCGGTTCGGCGAAGCCGCAGTCCGGCTACGACAAGAAGACGATGGCGCGCGACGTCCACGAACTCATCCGCCACCTCGGCCACGACCGCGCCCACCTCGCCGGGCACGACATCGGCGCCATGGTCGCGTACGCCTTCGCCGCCAACCACCCCGAGGCCACCGGAAAGCTGGCGCTCCTGGACGTGGCGCACCCCGACGAGAACCTCCGGCAGTTCCCCCTGCTCCCCGCGGTCGAAGCCGGAACCGACTGGGAGACCGACCCCGGCGTCTACCTGTGGTGGTTCGCCTTCAACCAGGTCAAGGGCCTCCCGGAGCGACTGCTCGACGGCCGCATGGGCCTCCTGAGCGACTGGCTCTTCGGCTACCTGCTCAAGGACCAGTCCTCGATCGACGCCCACTCCCGCGCCGTATACGCGGCCGCGTACGACACCCCGGACGCCGTCCGCGCGGGCAACGCCTGGTACCAGGCCTTCCGCCAGGACATCGCCGACTTCACGACGTACGAGCCGGTGCGCACCCCCGTGCTCGGCCTCGCCGGCGAGGCCAACCTCGACTACCTGCGCGAGAGCCTCACCCGGCACGCCACGGACGCGGTGGTGCGCGCGGTCCCGGACGCGGGCCACTACCTGCCGGAGGAGCAGCCGGAACTGGTCACCAAGGAGCTGATGGAGTTCTTCGCCTGACCCCGCCCGGACACGCGCGTCGCCCTCTCCCCGGCGCGGGGAGAGGGCGACGTCTCGTGCGGTGGGGCGTCCCCGGACCTACGGCGGGTTCCGCTCCCTCATGGTCATCTACCCGACAACACGAATATTTGTGATGTGCCATGGACCGGGTGCCTAGGTCCGTCCTACCGTCCTCATGGAGGCAGGAAATGCCCCTGTACCCGAGGAGGGGAACCATGGCGCGTGAGGAACTGACCCGCCTTACCGGCAATGTCGGCGGACCCAACTGCGACGATGACGATTGCCCCAACGTCTACCGGACCAAGAGTGGTTCGATCGTCGTCCAGGGCGATGTGTCCGACGTGTTCACTCCGCCCTCGGGTGAGGGACTGGTGGAGATCCCCGAGCACATTCTGAGGGAGGCTGTCCGTGCTCTTGGATGGTGACGACTGGCGCCGGTTCTTCGACGCCTTCGAGCGCGAAGCATGGCGGTTCGAGGCGCAGCCCACGTACACCATGCCCAAGGAGCAGGAGAGCGTAGCCCGTTTCCTGCGCGGCGAGGGCAAGCCTGCCGGCCACAATGCCCGTTGGCACGAACGGGTACGCGGGTATGTCGAATCCGGCAAGGCCGTCGGCCGTGTCCGTATCGTGCGTCAGCCGCTCACCGACTACCAGCGGTATCAATTCGCCTGGGGCATCCCTGGAAACATTGCGGCAGGGGAAGACATCCGGATCTTGGATGTGACGCGAGACGATTTCAAGTTGCCGCTCTCTGGCCGTGACTGGTGGATGTTCGATGATTCCCGCGTCGCGCACCTGAACTTCCGTCCGGACGGAACGCAGATCAATCGCGAATCATATGAAGGTGATGCAGGGCCTTATCGGGAGTGGAAGCGGGTCGCCCTGGAGCACGCAGTACCTTTCGAGGAATACGTGAAGGGCCTTGACGCTTGACCCCGACCAGCTAGGCCAGTCGAAAGCCGACCTAGCAGAAACGCTCCGCAGCATGCGCAAGCGAGCCAGGCGTACACAGGTTTGGCTCGCTCAGCGTTGCAATATTTCACAGACCAAGCTGAGCAACATTGAGACCGGACGAGTCACCCCCGGCCTTGTCGATGTTGAGTTGATTCTTAGAGCCCTCGATGCACCCCCGGAACTCCTGGCCGAAGTTACCGCCCTGGCGCGGCTCGCCAATACAGAGTGGCAGGGTAAGCGGGCATCTTGGCGAAGAGGGCTGGAGAAGCGACAAGCCGAGCTGGCAGGACTCGAAGCCGAAGCCTCGGCGCTCCGCTACTTCCTGCCTGCCATGGTTACGGGACTCCTGGCCACACCTGAATACATCAGGGCCAGCCTCAGCAACTCCCCAGTGGACACAACCAAGACGGTCGCGAGGAAGCTGGAACGGCAAGCGGTCCTCTACGACAGTACGAAGAGCTTCACCTTCCTGCTGACAGAACAAGCCGTCAGGTGGGCCGTCGTCCCGCCTGCGGCGATGGCCGTTCAGATGGATCGGCTCACCTCAATCTCTCACCTGCCCAACGTGCGTATCGGCGTCATCCCTACGGGGACAGTTGTGGGCCGTGGGCCAATGAACACCTTCACTGTCTATGACCAACGGCTAGCAACAGTCGAGACATTCACCGGACGGATCGTTTTCCAGGACGCCAGGGATATCTCGGAACATCTCGACGTTTTCCGCATGTACGAGCATCACGCAGTGTTCGGAGAGGAAGTCAGAGCCTTGCTCGGGCAGTGGGCCGCAGACTGCCGAGCGTGATCGTCTACCCGACAACGCCAATAAAGTGAGGAAGCCACCCAGGTCCGGGGGAACATTGAATCTCACGGATCGCGGGAGGTAGTCGGAATGGCGAGCAGGACGAAATCGGCAGAAGAGACTTGGAAGTTCCCGGCGTGCGCGCTCGAAGGAGTGTCGGCATGAGTGATCCGAGAACTTGTCCGAGTGGGCGGCGGCCCCCGGAGGGCCACTGATGGTCACGGCCCGAGACATCGGGACCCTCGTCACGGATGCGTGGGGCCGGGTCGGAATTCTGCGTGACGTGATCCCGGACTTCGAGGACCCCGCCGACCTGCCGCAAGACCGCCGTAAGCGCCCGACCGCGTTTTTGTGGCCCGAATCCGGAGGCGCTGAGTGGTTGGTCTCGCCGGATTCCGTGCAACGGGTTGAGAAAGCTCCGGTGCGTCCGTTGTCCCCGTGACGGTCCACCGGCGTATCCCACCCCGGCAGCGGAAACTTTGGCGAGTCGAGCTACCGGGGTGAGCTGTGAAGTGCCACACCAGGGAGGAACGCACATGCACGATGTACGCGCTTTACTCACTCCTGCCGCGTTCGGGGGTGTCGTCGCAACTGTCGTCGACAACAACCCCGGCATGGAGCAGGCTACGGCCGAGCGGATCGTTGTGGAAGCACTCAAGTTCATGGATGCCGCAGCGCAGTTCTCCACCGTCAGGATCACGCCTTCCAACGTGGTGGACGAGGGATGGCACGCCCTGATCCTGCACACGAACCTGTACGAGAAGCTGTGCGCGCGCCTTGGGCGGTTCGTGCACCACTGGCCCGAGCGCCCCGACGCCGAGCGGCACGACGAACACGCGCTTACGCGCACGGTCGCCATGATCGAGCAGGCCGGGCACCCTGTGGACAGCGAACTGTGGACGGGACCCACCAAAGCCCTGGTGGCGGTGGCAGCGAACTGCTCCCACACTCCCAAGCCCGGTGGCTGCGGCCCGATCAATCCGGGTAAGTGTGCTTCGCATTGCTCGGGCGGTGGCGGTGGCTAGGCTGATCGCAAGCAGAAGGAAGGCGGGAAGCGTGGATGCCGAGCAGGCCCGGCAAGTTGATGCCTTGCTAAGGAAGTTGGGAATTCCCGGCGTGGTCGCGCCTGAGGACCCCGAGAACAAGGCGGGGCCCTGGCGCGTGTACGACACGGCCGACCCTGCCACGCGCCAGGACGTGACGGCTGACTCGCTGGCATCAGTAGTTGCCAAGTTCCCGGAGGGGAAGCCGGGGGTAGGGCCGATGCGGGGATTCGTGATCCCGCCCAAGGACGACTGACCGCTTCCTTACGGATCGTGCCTGCTGTACGCGGGTGCCCTGAGAACGACGTGGCCGGCCCCATCGAAGGACAGGCGGAAGTAGCCGGGCAGAGCCCAGACGAACGGCCCCCGGCATTGCGCCGAGGGCCGTTGCTTTTGTGCGGGTGAAAGTGGGTTTCCGGCCCGGCGTCAGCCCAGGATTTCTCCAGCAAGACGCCCAAGGTCGACCGAAAAGGGCCGAACGGACCGGAAGTCAATCACCGCTCGCGAGCCATCGAAAGTGGCCGATGACCTGCGAAAACCCAGTTACGGCAGGTTCCTCGCCATCACGATCCGCTGCACCTGGTTCGTACCTTCATAAATCTGCGTGATCTTCGCGTCGCGCATCATCCGCTCCACCGGGTAGTCCCGCGTGTAGCCGTAGCCGCCGAGGAGCTGGACGGCGTCCGTGGTGGCCTCCATGGCGACGTCGGAGGCGAAGCACTTGGCGGCGGCGCCGAGGTAGGTGAGGTCGGCGTCGCCGCGCTCGGAGGCGGCGGCGGCCTGGTACGTCAGGGCGCGGGCGGCGGAGATCTTCATGGCCATGTCCGCGAGCATGAACTGCACGCCCTGGAAGTCGCCGATCGGCTTGCCGAACTGCTTGCGCTCCTGGACGTAGCCCTTGGCGTAGTCGAGGGCGCCCTGCGCGATGCCGAGGGCCTGGGCCGCGATGGTGATGCGGGTGTGGTCCAGGGTCTTCATGGCGGTGGCGAAGCCGGTGCCCTCGTCGCCGATCATGCGGTCGGCGGGGATGCGGACGTTGTCGAGGTAGACCTCGCGGGTGGGGGAGCCCTTGATGCCGAGCTTCTTCTCCGGGGCGCCGAAGGACACGCCCTCGTCGCCCTTCTCGACGACGAAGGCTGAGATGCCCTTGGAGCGCTTCTCGGGGTCGGTCACGGCCATCACCGTGTAGTACTCGGAGACGCCCGCGTTGGTGATCCAGCGCTTCACGCCGTTCAGGACGTAGGAGTCGCCGTCCCGGACGGCCCGCGTCTTCATGCCCGCCGCGTCCGAACCGGCGTCCGGCTCGGAGAGGCAGTACGAGAACATGGCGTCGCCCTTGGCCAGCGGCGTCATGTACTTCTTCTTCAGGTCCTCGGAGCCGGAGAGGATCACGGGCAGCGAGCCCAGCTTGTTCACGGCCGGGATGAGGGAGGACGAGGCGCAGACGCGCGCCACCTCCTCGATCACGATGACGGTCGCGAGGGCGTCGGCGCCCGCGCCGCCGTAGCTCTCCGGTACGTGAACGGCGTGCAGGTCGGAGGAGACCAGGGCGTCGAGGGCCTCCTGCGGGAAGCGGGCCTCCTCGTCCACCGCGGCGGCGAACGGGGCGATCTTCGCCTCCGCCAGCGAACGGATGGCGTCGCGGAGCATGTCGTGCTCCTCGGACGGGCGGTACAGGTCGAAGTCAGCCGATCCGGCCAAGGTGTCTCACGCTCCAAGCACGCTACGGATGCTAATTACCGTTAAGTAACCCGAATTTTAGGGGCCCGCTCACGTGAGGGATACGTGAGCTTGACGACAGCGGAAGATGTGCCCGGTGGGAGCCCCTGTTACGCCAGGACTATGCTCGGGCACCGCGCAGCCGTCGTACCCGATCCACTGGAGCACCGCATGGCCCTCAAGATCACCGTGATCGGCACCGGCTACCTCGGTGCCACCCATGCCGCGGCCATGGCCGAGCTCGGCTTCGAGGTCATCGGGCTCGACGTGGTGCCGGAGAAGATCGAGACGCTGCGCCGCGGCGAGGTCCCGATGTACGAGCCCGGACTCGACGAGCTGCTCCGCAAGCACGTCGCGGGCATCGAGGGCTCCACCGGGCGGCTGCGCTTCACGATGGACTGGACCGAGGCCGCGGACTTCGGCGACGTGCACTTCGTGTGCGTGAACACCCCGCAGAAGCACGGCGAGTACGCCTGCGACATGAGCTACGTCGACGCCGCCATGGAGTCGCTGGCCAAGCACCTCACCAAGCCCGCCCTGGTCGTCGGCAAGTCCACCGTGCCGGTCGGCAGCGCCGAGCGCATCGCCGCCCGCCTCGCCGAGCTCGCGCCCGCAGGCGGCGAGGTCGAGCTGGCCTGGAACCCGGAGTTCCTGCGCGAGGGCCTCGCCGTCAGCGACACGCTGCACCCGGACCGGATCGTCGTTGGCGTCCGCAGCGAGCGCGCCGAGAAGATGCTCCGCGAGGTGTACGCGACGCCGGTCGCCGAGGGCTCCCCCTTCATCGTCACCGACTTCCCCACCGCCGAACTGGTGAAGACCTCCGCGAACTCCTTCCTCGCCACCAAGATCTCCTTCATCAACGCCATGGCCGAGGTCTGCGAGGCCGCGGGCGGCGACGTGGTGAAGCTCGCCGAGGCCCTCGGCCACGACGACCGCATCGGGAAGAAGTTCCTGCGCGCCGGGATCGGCTTCGGCGGCGGCTGTCTGCCCAAGGACATCCGCGCCTTCATGGCCCGCGCCGGTGAGCTGGGCGCCGACCAGGCCCTGACGTTCCTGCGCGAGGTCGACTCGATCAACATGCGGCGCCGCGGCCACATGGTGGAGCTGGCCCGCGACGCCGTCGGCGGCGGGTCCTTCCTGGGCAAGCGGGTCGCGGTCCTCGGCGCCGCCTTCAAGCCCGACTCCGACGACGTGCGCGACTCGCCCGCCCTGAACGTGGCCGGGCAGATCCACCTCCAGGGCGGCCAGGTCACCGTGTACGACCCCAAGGGCATGGCCAACGCCCGCCGCCTCTTCCCGACCCTCGGCTACGCCGACACCGCCGAGGACGCCGTGCGCGGCGCCGACGTCGTCCTGCACCTCACGGAGTGGCAGGAGTTCCGGGACCTCGACCCCGAGGCCCTCGGCGCGGTGGTCGGCCGCCGGGTCCTCCTGGACGGCCGCAACGCGCTGGACCCGGAGCGGTGGCGCGCGGCGGGGTGGACGTACCGGGCGATGGGGCGGCCTGCGGCCTAGGGACTCGGGCGGCCCGGCGCGGCGTCCGCGCCGACCCGTCAGGCAGGCCCAGGGCCTGTCGGGCGGGTCAGCCAGGGCCTGCCCGGCGCGCCCGGTACGCGCGCATCTTGGCCCGCGCCCCGCACACCCCCATGTCGCACCAGCGGCCCCTGCCCCCGGGGCTGCGGTCGAAGTATGCCCAGCGGCAGGTCTCGGCCTCGCACCCCTTCAGGCGGGACCAGGTGCCCGCCACGACGGCCTCTGCGACGGCCGCCGCCACCCGGGACGCCAGCGGGCCGGGGTCGGCGGGCGCGAGCGACGCGGCGCCGCCGGACTCCTCCACGCGCACCAACAGGGGTGCCCCGGCCAGGAGTTCGCCGAGCGGGCGCACCTCCTGGTGCGGCGCGTGTCCGGCGTGGGCGAGGCAGACGGCCCGTAGGGACTCGCGCAGCTCCCGGGCCGCGTCCACGTCCGCTGCGGCGAGGTCGAACCGGGCCCGCCCCGCCTCGGTGTCGAGCTGGTCGGTGCCCGCCTCGATGTCCAGCGTGTTCACCAGGTCCTGGATCAGCGCGAGGCCCCCCGGTGCGGGCGCTCTGTCGTTCATGGTTGCGACGTTACCCGTAAGAGGCCACTATGGGGTAACCGAAGCGGTTACCGGAGAACGCCGATTGCCGGTAACGGAGATTTCGACCGAGGAGAGGTCATGGCCACCCCTGTCGTCCGCCTGCGCACTGTCGCCCTCGACTGTCCCGACCCGCACGCCCTCGCCGAGTTCTACGCCGGGCTCATCGGCGGCACGATCCACGACGACGACGGCGACGGCGAGTGGGTCGAACTGCTCGCCCCCGGCCGCGTACGGCTCGCCTTCCAGCGCGCCGAGGGCCACACCCCGCCCGAGTGGCCGCGCTCCGACGCCAACGGCCAGCAGTTCCACCTGGACTTCGACGGGGGCTCGACCTGGGCCGAGATCGACGCGGCCCAGGAGCGCGCCTTCGCCCTCGGCGCCCGCCCGCTCGACCTGGACGACGGCGGCGGCAAGCGGGACTGGCGCGTGTACGCGGACCCGGCGGGGCACCCGTTCTGCTTCTGCCTGGTGCCCTGACCGGGCCGACCCGCCCCGGGCGGGCAACCCGCGGCCGCCCGCCCCGGGATGCCCGCGGCCGCCCTCAGCCGACCGCGGCCGCCCGCAACGCCCTCAGCCGTCCAGCCGCCCGATCGTCGCCGTCGACGCCCCCCGCCGCTCCCGCGCCGCCCGCGCCGTGAAGTCCGCGCCGCGCAGCACGCGCTGCACATTGCCCCAGGTGAGCGCCGTGACATCGGCCTCGGTCCAGCCCCGCCTGAACAGCTCGGCGACCAGCCGCGGATAGCGCGAGGCGTCGGCCAGCTCCCCGGGGTGCCCGGACCTGGTGTCGTACATCCCGGAGATCCCGACGCACTCGACCCCCGCCACCCGACGCACATGCTCCAGATGGTCGGCCACGTCCCCGAGCGTCGGCCCCGTGCGGTCGGCCGCGAGCGGCACCAGGCACAGGCCCTTCGCCGCGCCCACCGCGGCCAGCAGCTCGTCGCTGAGGTTCGCGGGGTGCTCGCGCAGCGCGCGGGCCCCGGAGCGGGTCCAGAGCGAGGGCGCCTTGGAGACGGCGAGGACCCGGTGCGCCGTCGCCTCGGACGCCCCGGAGAGGTCCGCGAGGACGCCGAGCCGGTTCATCTCCCGCACGACCTCCTCGCCGAACGTGCTCAGCCCGTCCGCGCCCGCCCAGGAGGTGCCTGCCAGGGTGAGGGAGCTGAGGCCCAGCGTGTGCAGGGAGCGCAGCGCGCCGAGCGAGTCGCCGATGGCGCGGGCGCTCGCCGGGCCGATCAGGGTGGCGATGCGGCCGCAGTTGCGGGCGTCGGTGGTCTCGGAGGCGTCCCGGGCCACCCGCAGCCCGCCCGCGTACCGGGCGACCACGTGTTTGACCAGGTCGAGCTGTTCCAGCGCCGAGCTGACCGCGCGGTCGCCCTCGGGCTCCATGTCCGGCGTCTGGAGCGACCAGAACTGCATGCCGACCCGGCCCGCCCGCAGCCGCGGCAGGTCGGTCTGTAGCCCGCTGTCGCCCAACTCCAGGTCGTACCAGGGAAGTTCGCGCAGCATGCCGGGCAGGCCGCTGTAGCCGTCGGCGACGGGGTGCGCGGCGAGCAGGGCCTCGGCCCGCTCCAGCGCGTCCCGCAGCTCCGGCTCCAGGGGCTCCGGCGGGGGCTCGGGCGTTCGGCCGTCGTCGGTGGGGGCGGGCACCGGGCGCACGCCGTGGGTGGCGGTGCGCTCGTCGTCCGCCCCGGCCTCGGCGGGGGAGTCGAGTTCGTCCTGGAGGTCCGCCATGGCAGGGCTCCGCTCGGTGGTGGGGCTTCTGGGTGGTGGTCGGTCCACCGTGCCACGGGGTCCGCGAGGCTTCGCGGCGGACGAGGCGTTCGGGGTACGCCCGTGCTCGTACCCCTGGGAAGTCCGCACTCGGGGAGTCCAGGACAGCCGGTGCTCTGGACTCCCGGACCCCTGGACTCCCGGAGCCCCGGCCCCGGAACGCCGATGCCCCGGGAACGCCGACGGCCCCGGCGCCGCGCGAGCACGCGGTACCGGGGCCGTCGCCGTGAGCGGCGAGCCGGACGGGTCGGCTATTTGCTGGACACCGTCACCTTCTCGTCGTTGTTGAGCTGCGACACCAGCTCCTTGACCTTGGGCTTGTCCCAGACGACGTTGCCGCCCGAGAACCCCGAGATCGGCATGTTCATGGACTTGCCGTCGCCGCCGGTGACGCCCTTCATGGCCCAGAACATGGAGGCCACGTCCATCAGGTCCATGTCCTTGTCGACGACCAGGGTGTCCAGGCCCGCGCCCATCGTCGGGTACAGCTTGAACGGGTTCATGACCGTCCCGGGCGTCGCCGCCTGGTTGGCGAGGGCCGCGAGGAACTTCTGCTGGTTCTTGGTGCGGTCCAGGTCGCTGCCCGGCAGGGCGTAGCGGGTGCGGACGAAGGCCAGGGCCTCCTCGCCGTTCAGGGTCTGCTTGCCCGCCTCGAAGTCGGCGCCGGACTTCTTGTCCTTGAAGCCCTTGGGGATGTTCATCTCCACGCCGCCGACCGCGTCCACGATCTTGGCGAAGCCGCCGAAGCCGATCTCCGCGTAGTGGTCGATGCGCAGGCCCGTGTTGGCCTCGACGGTACGCACGAGCAGCTCGGGGCCGTCCTCGGCGTACGCGGCGTTCAGCTTCGTCTGGCGGCCGGTGCCCGGGTAGAGCTTGCCGGACTCGGCGCCCTTGAAGGAGGGGATCGTGACGTTCGAGTCGCGCGGCAGCGAGATCATCGTGTTCCCGCCGTCGTCCGCGACGTGCAGGATCATCATCGAGTCGGTGCGCTTGCCGTCGGCGGAGCCGGTGTGGAGCTTCTTCTTCTCCTCGTCGGACATCCCGGCGCGGCTGTCCGAGCCCACGATCAGGTAGTTCGTGCCCTTGCCGCCCTCGGGCCGCTCGATGACCTTGGACAGGTCGACCTCGCGCTTGAGCTTGGAGTCCGCCCAGAAGTACGTGCTCACGGAGACCACGATCAGCAGGGCGAGGAACGTGACCAGACCCCAGGTGATGCGCTTCTTCCAGTTGACCGGCGGCTTGGGCGCGCGGGGCGGCGCGGGCGGGCCGCCGGGACCACCGGGGCCCTGGGGACCGGCGGGGCGGCCGGCCGGCGAGCCGTACACCTGGCCGGTGTTGTAGCCGTCCTGGGCGTGTCCGTCCGGTCCGCCGGGACGGGCGTGCGGGTCCTGGCCGCGCTGGTCGCGGTAGAGGTCGTCGTAGACGTTGTCGTCGTACGAAGGCTGGCGCGCCTGGCGAGGCTGGCGCGGGACCGAGCCGGGCTGGCCGGGGGCCGAGGGGCCGCCGCGCTGGACATGGCGCATCACACGGGCGCCCTCGGGCTGTGCGCCGTCGCTGCCGTACCCGTGGCGGTCACCGTTGCTGTTCCGCGCGTCTGGCCAATCGCTCATGTGGCTTAGTGTGCAGTGCCGCGCCCCGTGCCTCACAGGGAGGGCGTTGTTTCGGGTCAGGGCTGTTGCAGAGCTGATGCAATGTGCCGCACGCCACTTCGGCGCTTTGGCGGGGACCCGCGATCGTTTTTGGCCGGTGGATGGCGCGTACCGGGCGTTTACGCTGGTTCCATGACTGATCACGCCCCGATAGGGGCCGGAGACGACCTTTCCGGCAAGCCGACCTCGGCCTCGCGCACCACGCTGAGCCACATCATGACCGCGGGTGACACGAACCTCCTCGGCACGGTGCACGGCGGCGTGATCATGAAACTGGTGGACGACGCGGCGGGCGCCGTCGCCGGACGCCACTCGGGCGGGCCCGCCGTCACCGCCTCCATGGACGAGATGGCGTTCCTTTCGCCGGTCCGCGTCGGCGACCTCGTGCACGTACACGCGCAAGTGAACTGGACCGGACGCACCTCCATGGAGGTCGGCGTCCGCGTGATGGCCGAGCGCTGGAACGAGTCCACCCCCGCGCAGCAGGTCGGCTCCGCCTACCTCGTCTTCGCCGCCGTCGACGCGGACGGCAAGCCGCGCACGGTGCCCCCGGTCCTGCCGGACTCCGAGCGCAACGAGCGCCGCTTCAAGGAGGCTCAAATTCGCCGTACGCACCGCCTGGCGCGCCGCCGCGCCATCACGGAGCTGCGCGCCCAGGAGCCCGACGCGAGCTGAGCCGGACGGGGCGGCGGCGGGAGCCGGGGATCTGGTGGCCCCAGGAGCCCCGTCCTACGCTTGAGGGCATGGCGGATGCGCAGCGGCACCCGAACATCGACACGGCGATCCGGTACCACCGGGCCGTCGCCCGCGGCGCCCTCGGTGAAGAGCTCGCCGGGTTCTTCCACGACGAGGCAGTGCACCGCGAATACCCCAACGCCTTCCTGCCGGACGGTGCGGTGCGCGATCTCACCGCCATCCTCAAGGCGGGCGAACAGGGCGCCAACCTGCTCAGCCGGCAGTCCTTCGACGTGCTCAACGCCGTCGCGGCGGGCGACCAGGTCGCCCTCGAAGTGACCTGGACCGGCGTCCTCGCCGTGCCGCTCGGCGATCTGCCCGCCGGGCAGGTCCTGCGCGCCCACATCGCCACATTCCTGACATTCCGTGACGGCAGGATCGTCGAGCAGCACAACTACGACTGCTACGAGCGCACCGACGCCGTACGGGAGGACGAGCCGCCGGAGGGACCCTAGGACCCCGCCCCGCCTACGGGCACACCACCTGGTCCCCGGTCAGCGCCCCGTACTCGCCCTGGTACGCGTCCTCCGCCCGCACCGGACGCACGCCCTTGAAGTCGCTGCCCGCGATGACCTTCAGCATCGCGCCCTGCCCCTTCACCACCCGCATCTCGCACCCGGGCAGCGCCGTGGCCAGGGACTTCGCCGAGCGGTCCCAGCGCGGGTCGTAGGCGACCACGCTGCGCGTGACGGGCTCCGCGCCGGGCGGGGGCAGCGCGCTCCCCGGCGTCCGCGTGGTGCGGAACCCGGTGGTGCGCAGCGCCGCGTCGACCCGCTTGCCGAGGTCCGGCGTGCGCGTGCCGTTGTCCACCTGCACCCGGATCTGCTGCGGGGACACCGGCACCATCGCGGCCTTCCGCTTGACCCGGTGCGGGGCGAGCGGCTTGTCCTCGCGCAGGGCCTGGAACAGCTTCCCGGCCTTCACGGGGTCCCACTTCAAGGTGGAGCCGATGCCCGGCACCTTGAAGCCCATCTTGCCGATCGGCACCGTCGTGAACTCCGACGACGACGGCGAGAAGTTCCGCATCGCACGCCCGAGGGTCAGCATCTCGGTCGTCCCGAAGCCCTTGTCGGCCCGCACCGACTCCAGGAGCGTCTTGGTGACGTCGTTGAACTTCACCGGGTTGAGCAGGACCCCGCTGCTCGTCGCCTTCGCGATGAGCGCCGCGAGGAAGCGCTGCTGGCGCTGCATCCGGCCGAGGTCGGCGGCCCCGTCGACGTACCGCGAGCGGACGTACTGCAGGGCCTGGCCGCCGTTCAGCTCGTGCGTGCCGACGGGCAGGTTCAGGCCGGTGTGGGAGTCCTTCAGGGGGCGGGTGGTGCAGATCTCGACGCCGCCGAGGACGTCCACGGTCTTCATGAAGCTGGTGAAGTCGACCTCCAGATAGTGGTCGATCTTCACCTTCGTCATGTTCTCGACCGTGCGCACGGTCAGATTCGGGCCGCCCTCCGCGTACGCCGCGTTCAGCTTCACGGGGTGCGCCCGGTGGTGCTTGCGGGAGTTCTGGTCGATGTGCTCGGGCATCTCGGCGTACGAGTCCCGGGGCAGGCTCACCACGCTCGCCCGGTCCCGGTCCTCCGAGATGTGCACGATCATGACGGTGTCCGTGCAGTGGCAGGGCGCTCCGCCGAGGCGGTACTTCCTGCGCTCCTCGCGGGTGATCCTGTCGCGGCCGTCGGTGCCCACGAGCAGCACGTTCATGCCGTTGCCCGCCTCGGGCCTGTTCTTCATGTCCTTGAAGGCGTCGACGCGGCTGATGCCGGTCTCCAGGCCCGAGACCACGGAGTGCCCGATCCCGGCGGCGGCGAGCACCCCGACGGACAGGGTGGTCGCGACCCGCATGGACCAGCGGGGCCGCCGCACCCGCCGGCCCGCCCTGGGGCCCGCCTGCGGACCCCCCTTCGGGGCCGGTCGCGGTGGTCGCGGGGGGCGCGGTGGGGTGGCGGGGGAGCGGGGCGGTGTGGGCACTGCGGGGCACCTCCGCGGTCGTGGTCCTGGGCGGGGGACGCCAGAACCGTAGGCCCATACGATCTGCGGACCGGGGTAGCGACCCGGACGGCGCGCGCCGGTGTCCCCCGTTCGCGGTAACGTGACGCCCGATGTTCCACTTTCCCGGGGGCGACCCCCGGGCTCCCCGGCCGAGCGATGCCGTGTCTCCCGGGGGCGACCCCGGACCCCCGGCCGAGCGACGAAAAGGAACCCGCGCAGTTGAAGTCCGACGTGCATCCCCCCGCTGTCTCTGTGATCATGCCGGTCCTCAACGAGGAGCGGCACCTGCGTGAAGCCGTGCACGCGATCCTCCAGCAGGAGTACGCGGGCGAGATGGAGGTCGTGGTCGCGCTCGGCCCCTCCACCGACCGCACCGACGAGATCGCCGCGGAGCTGGTCGAGGAAGACCCGCGGGTGCACACGGTCCCGAACCCCACGGGGCGTACGCCCGCGGCCCTGAACGCCGCGATCAAGGCGTCGCGCCATCCGATCGTGGTACGTGTCGACGGCCACGCCGCGCTCTCGCCGGGCTACATCACGACCGCCGTGCGCCTCCTGGAGGAGACCGGCGCGATGAACGTCGGCGGCATCATGCACGCCCAGGGCACCAACGCCTGGGAGCAGGCCGTCGCCGCCGCCATGACCTCGAAGATCGGCGTGGGCAACGCCGCCTTCCACACCGGCGGCGACGCCCAGCAGGCCGAGACGGTCTACCTGGGCGTCTTCCGGCGCGAGGCCCTGGAGCAGCAGGGCGGCTACAACGTCGAGTTCATCCGCGCCCAGGACTGGGAGCTGAACTTCCGGATCAGGGAGGCCGGGGGCCTCATCTGGTTCTCGCCGGAGCTGAAGGTCTCCTACCGCCCGCGCCCGAGCGTGAAGGCCCTCGCCAAGCAGTACAAGGACTACGGCCGCTGGCGCCACGTCGTCGCCCGCTACCACCAGGGCTCCATCAACCTGCGCTACCTCGCGCCGCCGGTCGCCGTCTGCGCCATCGCCGCGGGTCTCGTCGTGGGCGCGGCCCTCACGCCGTGGGGCCTCGTCGTGCCCGGCGGGTATCTCGCCGCCATCGCCGCGGGCTCCGTCCCCGCGGGCAAGGGCCTGCCCCTGAAGGCGCGGCTGCAGATCCCCGTGGCGCTCGCGACGATGCACATGTCGTGGGGCTGGGGCTTCCTCACCAGCCCGCGCTCGCTGGCCAAGCGCGTCATCGCCTCGCGGCGCCCGGCGGTGCTCGGGGAGACCCAGGAGGCCTGAGCCCGGGCAGTCGGCAGCTTGCCGGAGGCCCAGGAGGGCGGAAGTCGCCTCCTGGGCCTCTGCGGCTCCTCCCCGATGACCCCGGGCTACCAGGTGAAGTTCGGGTCCACCTTCATGCAGGCCTTCTTGTCGGAGCCGCTCAGGGCGTCCGCCGAATCCGGTGTCGAGTCGTCCTGCTTCGCGGCCTTCTTCGGCTTGTCGCCCTCGCGCCAGTCGGCGCCGACGACCAGCGTGACGCCGGAGACGTCCGTCGACTTCTTCACCGAACTCAGCCGCATGCCGAGCGACTTGGCGACCCGCTGCGCGTCACCCTCCAGGTCCACGCTCGGATAACGGATGACCGTCTTGGCCTCGGTCACCGACGCCGAGGTGTCCGCCGCCGCCTTCACGAAGCCGAGACCGGCGAGGGACTGCGCGACCGCGTTCGCCCGGCCACCGACGGCGGGCTCGGTGGCCGTGCGCGTGCCGTTCTGCACCTGCAGGGCGATCTCCCCGTCCGGCGCCGCCGGGTCGTCCGACAGCTTCTCCTTGGCGGGCTTGCGCTTGCCCTTGCCGTCGAGGGGGATGTCGTCCCGTACCAGCCGGAAGAGCTGCTCGGCGTCGCCGGGCTTCGGGACCACCCGGGGTCCGGAGTACTCGAACGGCATGGTCGTCATCGTCGTGCGCTCCGGCGAGACCTTCTTCAGCTCGTTGCCGAGGCCGATGAGCTTCAAGGGGGAGCCGATGCCGGGGTCGACCTTCAGCGCCCTCGTCGCGTTCTCGGCGAGCTTGCGCAGCCGGTTGGGGCTGGTCAGCCCGGTGTTCTCGCGGAGCGTGCGGACCAGCGAGTTCATGTACATGTGCTGGGCCTTGGCACGGGATATGTCGGTGCCGCCCTCGAAGCCGTAGCGGGTGCGCAGCCACTGCAGGGCCTGCTCGCCCTTGATGTTCGTGGTGCCCTTCTCCAGCTTCAGGCCCGAGCCCTTGCCCTCGCTGGTGCGCGAGTGGATGTTCTTGTCCACGCAGACGGGCACGCCGCCGATCGCGTCGGCCATCGACACCACACCCGAGAAGTCGACCATCATGAAGTGGTTGATGTGGATGTTGGTCAGCTTCTCCCAGGTGGCGACCGTGCAGCCCGGGCCGCCGCGGCCCAGGGACTCGTTCGTCATCGCGCGCGGGCCGCTCTCCGGGTACACCTTGCCGTCGTCCGGGTCGGTGCACTTGGGGATGGTCAGGAGGGTGTCGCGCGGCATGCTGATGACGGACATGTTGCTGCGGTCCGCCGACAGGTGCAGCAGCATCTGCACGTCGGCCAGGGGCGGGCCGCCGAAGGTCTCCTTGGCGCCGCCGAGCTTCTGGTTCTCCTTGGAGTCCCGGGCGTCGGAGCCGATCAGGAGGATGTTCAGGGGCGTCTGACCCGCGGAGTTGGGCGTGGGCTCGGGGGCCCGGTGGTCGCCCAGGTTCAGGTCGTCCGTCTCCAGGTTGCTGTTCAGGTGCTGGTAGTAGAGGTAACCGGCGCCGGCCGTGCCGAGTATCAGGACCGACAGGATGATCGCCGACCAGCGCAGGACGCGGCGCTTGCGGGGGCGTCTGGGCTTGCCGCCCCCGTCGCCACCGCCCCGCGTGCCCTTGCCGGGCGGGCCCGAGGTGCCGCCTTTGACGGTGCCGTTCCTGGTACGTCCGCCTTTGGCGCCCGCGCCCCCGGTCCGCGCCCCGTCGGCCCCCACCGCACGGGATCCCGCCGCCACGGCGGTGTCGCCTGTGCCGGATTTCTCCGCCGTGCCCGAGTCCGTGTCGGGCGAAGTGTTCCGCGTCCCCGCCCCACCGGACGCTCCCTCCCCACGGACACTGTGCTGCCCCATCCCTGTCCCTCCCCGCCCTGCTTCACAAGTGCGGCCGCCCCACGGCGACTTGCGGCGCGGTGCCGCCGCCACACCTGGCGGCGGTCGCCGGCCCGCCGCCAGGTGTGGCGTTCTGTGAGACGTCAAACAACTGTCTCAGGTCACTTGGCACACACAGATTTGTCGGCACCGACCTTCTGGATGCCGTCCGGTGCCTTCGACGGAGCACTTATGGGCACCCCCGCGCCCTTGAAGTCGGCACCGAGGGTCAGCACCATCGCGGGCAGCCCCTGCGCGTTCTTCTCGCTCTCGCCCGGCTTCAGCGCCGACCCGGGCAGCCCCATCAGCTGGGCGAGCCGCCGCGCCTGGTCGGCCTCGCCCTTGCCGTACTCCAGGGTGGTCTTGCCCAGGTTCTTCGGCGCGTTGCCGAGCTGGCTGGACTTCGTCACGCCCTCGTTGTTCTGCAGCCAGGCGAGGGTGGCCTGAGCGGCGCCCGTCTTCCCGCTGCCGTTGTAGATGTCGACGCGCACGTCGGCGGGGTCGGCCTTGGGGCCCTTGAGGCGGGCGGCCACCGCGGCCTTCTCCTTCTTCTCCTTCTTCTTGACCTCGGTCAGCGACACGTCCTCGCGCATCATCGAGAACAGCTTGTCGGACTTGGCCTTGTTCAGGACGACCGTGATGGGCGTCGGCTCGGCGGGGTTGTCGTCCACCGGGGTCGTCGCGAAGGTCAGGTTCTTCATGTCGAGCTTGCCGAGCTCCATGCCGAGGTCACGGAGTTTCATTATGTCGGCGATCTTGGAGTCGACGGTCAGCGCCTTCGTGCCCGCCTCCGCCAGACTTATCATCTTCTTCGGGCTGGTCAGCGTGCCCCCGGACTTGAGCTTGCGCATCAGCGAGCTGAGGAACTGCTGCTGCAGCTCGATCCGGCTGAGGTCGCCGCCGTTGCCCACGGAGTGCCGGGTGCGCACGAACGCGAGCGCCTCCTCGCCCTCGATCGTGTGCTTGCCCTTGGACAGCTTCAGATGCGACTTGGGGTCGTCGATGTCCTTGGCGAGGCACACGTCCACGCCGTCGACCGCGCTGGACAGCGTCTTGACCGCGTTGAAGTCGGCCACCATGAAGTGGTCGAGCTTTATGCCGGTGATCTCGGTGACGGTGCGCATGACGCAGCTGGGCGTGCGCTCGCTCTGGCCCAGGCTCTCGTTGAAGCGGACCTGCTTCGAGCCGGGGATGGTCTTCATGGAGCCGTCGTCCTGCTTGGTGGGGCAGTCCGGAATGTCCGTGATCATGTCGCGCGGGATGCTCAACGCGGTCGCGTTGGAGCGGTCCTTGGAGACGTGCAGCAGGAGGGTGGTGTCCGCGTGGCCGACGCTGCCCTCGTCGCCGTAGCCCTTGTTGCCGCTGCCGCTGCGCTTGTCCGTGCCGACGAGCAGGATGTTGATGGCGCGGTCCTTGCTGAACCCGCCGGTGCCCGCGCCGTCGTCGGAGACGGCCGTGATGTTGTCGTTGAGGTGCTGGTAGTAGAGATAGCCGCCGACCGCGGCGACGACGACCACGAAGGCCACCGTGCCGCCCGTCCAGATGGCGATCTTCTTGCCGGTGTTCTTCTTCTTGGGCCGCCTGTTGCGCCGCCCGGCCGGCTCCGGCTGCGCGCCGCGCCGCCTGCGCTGGCCCGGCACCTGCTCGCGGCCGTGCTCCCGGCCGCCGGTGGAGCCGTGCTCGGACCCCTGGCGGCGTCCGTGGTCACGGCCGGGCTCGCGTGCTTGGTCCCGGCCCTGGTCGCGGCCGCGCTCACGGCCGCCCGGGCGCTCGGAACCGTGCCCCGGCGGCCGGGGCGCGGCACCCCGGGGTCCGGGAACTCCAGGCGGCGCCGACTGCCCTGCGGAAGGACTCAGTCGCAGTTCGTAGTCGCCTGTCTGCGGGTTCAGTACCCACTGGTCTGCGGGGTCGATGTCATCAGCCCGCCCACGGCCTTGCGCGTCCACGGTTGTTTGCGTCCTCCGTCAGGGCCACGCGGCGCCTTTCCCCCCTCAAGAAGGCGCTCGGTCAGTCGTACAACGGTGCGCGGTCGCGAAGACCGGGCACCGGATCGGCTCACACTATCCGCCCAGTTCAGCGTCCAACGACGCCGGTGACAAATTCCACTCCTCCTCAGGGCGCCTACAACTGGGCAATCCACCCAATTTCTTTGACGAGGTGCCCTTCCCGGCGATGTCGGTCCTACTCGCAGCTGGTCCGGTCGGCCGTGTTGCCCCGGAATGTGGGCGCGGGGCTCGGCGTATGACTCGGGTCGTCCGGCTTCTCGTCGCTCTCTTCTTCGTAGCCCCCGGGGGCGTCCGCCGAGTCTTCGGAGTACTCGTCCGATTCGCCGTCCTCGTACGCGGATTCGCCTTCGTCGTACGACTTCCCGGAGCCGTCCTCGTACGACGTGGAAGCCGTCCGCTCGTAGGTGGCCGCCGCGGCGTCGCGCGTCACGCGCACCGGCTCGTCCTTCCGCAGCCGTGTGAAGAGTTCCTCCGCGGCGGGCTCGACCAGCTCGTCGCGATTCGCGTCATAGGTGTAGGAACGCCGTGGCGCGGTGAGGAACTGAACCCGTTCTGTGGGGATATTGCGCACCCCGCGCACCAGTTCGTACAAACCACGCAGACTCGCCAGGCCCGGGTCCGTCGTCAGCGAGGACGTGGCCGCGTCCAGAACGGGATAGAGCTTCACGGGATTCAGCAGGACGTCATTGCTGCGCACCTTGTTGACGAGCGCCGCCAGGAACTCCTGCTGCCGGTCCATGCGATCGGTGTCGCTGCCGTTGCCGAGCGACTTGCGGGCGCGTACGTAGCCGAGGGCCTGCTCGCCGTCGAGGGTCTGCGGTCCCGCGGGCAGCCGCACCTTCGCGGCGCGGTCGTCGACGGGCTCCTCCAGGCAGACCCGCACCCCGTCGACGGCGTCCACCATGTCCTTGAACCCGGCGAAGTCCACGACCATGTGGTGGTCGATCCGGATGTCGGTGAGCTTCTCCACCGTACGGATCGTGCAGGCCGTGCCGCCGAACTCGAACGCCCAGTTGAACTGGGCGAATTGGGCGCGGGTACGGGAGCCGTCCGGGCGGCGGCAGCTCGGGATGTCCACCATCAGGTCGCGCGGCAGCGACACGGCGGTCGCGCTCTGCCGGTCCGCGGCCAGGTGCAGCAGGATCGTCGTGTCCGAGCGCTGGGTGCCCGGGTCGCGTCCGTACTTGCGGTTGTCGCGCCCGGAGCGGGAGTCGGAGCCGATCAGCAGGATGTTCTGGGCGTCGTGCACGAGCGGCGTCGGCCGCTCCGCGTCGTAGCGCGCGAGCTCGGCGGCGGCGCCGGTGTCCTTGGTGATGTTCCCGTTCAGCTTCGTGTACGCGGCCCAGCCGACGCCGCCCGCGGCGAGCACGAGGACGGCGGTGGCGAGCGCGGCCCGGCGCAGCCAACGGAGCCTGCGGCGGCGCGGCCCGAACCCGGCGGGGCTCGCGCCCGCCCCCGGCGCGTACGTGGCCTCGCGTGGCGCGGACGCGGCCGCTGCCGCTTCCTCGCCCGGCTCGGACGGCGTGCGCGCGGTGTCGGTCACGTGGCGGTCCACCCCTCATGGCTGCGGTCGGTGCGCGGTCGCTCTGCTCGCTCTGTGCGCTCTGCGTGCTCTTACGACCATGGACCGGCGTGCGCCGGGGGGCCTGCGGGCCAGGGGCTCCGCTGGGCCGAACGGGGGACGTCGGCGGGGCTCCGGTGGGGGCGGGGCGGTGGCCGCCGGGGCCCCTGAGGTGCCCCGCCGGGGCGTCAGTGGGACCTCGGTGGCACCTCAGCGGGCCGTCGCTGTGACCCGCTCGCTCTCGATCCGCTTCTCCAGGCCGCCCTCGCCCAGCCGGTCGAGGTGGCGGCACAGGACCACCGAGCCGCCCGCGGCCAGCGGCGCGTAGAGCCCGGCGCTCAGGCCGTCCCAGGTGCCGTAGGGCAGGTCGGAGAGCAGCCGGGAGCCCGGGGCGAGGCCCAGCTCGGCGGCGTCGGCGCGGGCCCGCGCCACCAGATCGGCGCCGGTCAGCTCCAGGCCGCCGACGGCGAGCGCGGGCTCGTCGGGGTCCACGGGCGCGTACGGGGCGAAGCGGTCGCCCTGGCTCGGCACCTCCACGGCGTAGTCCGCGAAGCCCTGCGGGGCCTCGGGGAAGCGGCCGCCGAGGGGGCGCAGGGCGAGGGCCACGCGCTCGCCGGAGCAGGCCCGCGCCGCGGCCAGGCTGTCGGGGTCGGGGCCGCTGACGACGAGGCCGGCCGCCGCCGGGTCGCCGCCGACGTCCGCGAGGACGCCCACGGATGAGCAGGCGAGCAGCCACACCGCCGTCTGCCAGTGCGCGGGAAGCAGCAGCGCGAGCCGGTCGCCGGGCTCGGCGGACAGCTCGCCCTGGAGGAGGTTGGCGGTCTTGGCCACCCAATTGGCGAAGGTGGCCACGGACAATTCGACGCGCTCTCCGGTGGCGTCGTCGTAGTACGTCACGAGCGGGCGCGCCGGGTCCGCGGCGAGCGCGGATCGCAGCAGGTCGGCAGGGGTGCGGTCGTTGGCGTTCACGGCCGCAAGGGTACGCGGGCCACGGCGTGTCGCCGCTGCGGGACGCCCAGTTGGGGCCGCCGGTCGGGCGACCGGCGGGCCGACGGGCCGTCAGTTCCGGGCGTCCCCCGATGGACAGATATGTACCGGTGTGTCAACTATCAGTTGTATGCGTGGATTCCTTGCTTCCTCGATCGGTGTCACCTGCGCCACGGCGCTCGCCCTCCCCCTCGCCCTGACGGCGTCCGATACCGCGGCCGTCACCCGGCCCGCCGCGGCGACGCTGCCCGGCAGCACCCAGTCGCTGGCCCTGGGACCGCTCGGCGCCGACCGCGCGGGCGGCGCCGAGCGGCGCGACCAGGGGCTCGCCCGCCGCGACGTACGCCCGTTCTCCCTGGTGGGTGTCGTCTGGGACGACCCGGACGCCGAACTGCACGGCCGGGTCCAGGTCCGCACCCGCGCGACCGGCACCACGAGCTGGTCCTCATGGCAGGAGGTCGAGACGCACAACCACGAACACGCGGCCGACCCCGGCACGGCCGAGGGCGACTCCGGCCGCGTTCGTGGCTCGACGGCGCCCCTGTGGGTCGGGGACTCCGACGGGGTCGAGCTGCGGGTGCGGGCAGCCCTCGATGGCGGTGAGGGCGGCGCCGGGCGGGCCACCGGACGGGCCGGGCGCGCGCTGCCGGAGACGGAGGCGACGCTGCCCGCGGGCCTGCGCCTCGAACTCGTCGACCCCGGGGAGCACCCGGCGCCGCCCGCCGACCTGTACGAGGGCGGGGCGCCGCAGGGAGCCCCGGCGAAGGCCGACGGCGTCCAGGCGGGGCTGCCGGACGCGGCCGGAGGCCTCATGACGGCCGAGTCCGCGGCCGCCTCCGCCGTGAACGCCGACCTCGCCCCGCTCGGTGCCCCCGCCGTCACCGCGCTCGACCGGGCCCACACGCGGGCGGACCTCGTGGCCGCGCACGGCGGTGACGTCACCAAGGCCAGGCCGTACATCGGGCCGCGGCCGCGCATCGTCACCCGGCGCGGCTGGGGCGCCGACGAGAGCCTGCGCGAGCGGAACTTCGCGTACACAAGGACCGTCAAGGCGGCCTTCGTGCACCACAGCGCCACCGGCAACAACTACAGCTGCTCGCAGGCGCCCTCCGTCCTGCGCAGTATCTACCGCTACCACGTCAAGAGCAGCGGCTGGCGAGACTTCGGCTACAACTTCGCCGTCGACAAGTGCGGAAACATCTACGAAGGCCGTGCCGGGGGAGTGGCCAAGGCCGTCCTCGGCGCGCACACTCTCGGTTTCAACAGCAACAGCATGGGCATCGCCGTCCTCGGCACGTTCACCAGCGCCGGCCCGCCCAAGGCGGCGGTGACCGCGGTCGCGAAGCTCACCGCGTGGAAGCTCGGCCTGTTCGGCGCGAATCCCCGCGGCAAGACGTATCTGAAGTCGGGCGGTGGCAACCTCTACCGGAAGGGCAGCAACGTCAGGCTCAACGTGATCTCCGGCCACCGGGACGGATTCGCCACGGAGTGCCCCGGCCGTCTGTTGTACAAGAAGCTCGGCACGGCTCGGTCCGCGTCGGCCCGCTACCAGGGCCGCTGAGGCCGTCCCACCGGGGCCGCCGATCCCCGTCCACCGGGGCCGCGGTGGCCCTCGCCCCGCGGACCCGCTCATCCATCTGCATACACTGGCCGGCCGACACGAAACCTCGGCCGGCCCCAGCAGGAAGCAGAGACGACAGGTGACAGAAGCGATCCTCCTGGTCGGCGGCAAGGGCACCCGGCTGCGTCCGCTCACGGTGAACACACCCAAGCCGATGGTCCCGGCGGCGGGTGTCCCCTTCCTCACCCACCAGCTGGCCCGCGCCCGCGCGGCGGGCGTCGACCACATCGTCCTGGCCACCTCCTACCTCGCGGAGGTCTTCGAGCCGTACTTCGGCGACGGCTCGGCGCTCGGCCTCCACATCGAGTACGTGACCGAGGAGGAACCCCTCGGCACCGGCGGCGCCATCCGCAACGTCGCCTCGCGGCTGCACTCGGGCCCCGAGGACCCCGTCCTGGTCTTCAACGGCGACATCCTCACGGGCCTGGACATCCGCGCCCTGGTCGCCGAGCACCAGCGCGTCGACGCGGACGTCTCCCTGCACCTCACGAAGGTCTCCGACCCGCGGGCGTACGGCCTGGTCCCCACCGACCCGACCGGGCGCGTCACCGCCTTCCTGGAGAAGCCGCAGACCCCGCAGGAGATCGTCACCGACCAGATCAACGCGGGCGCGTACGTCTTCCGGCGCTCCGTCATCGACACCATCCCCGCCGGGCGGCCCGTCTCCGTCGAACGCGAGACCTTCCCCGACCTGCTCGCCTCCGGGGCCCACCTCCAGGGCATGGTCGACTCCACCTACTGGCTGGACCTCGGCACCCCGCAGGCCTTCGTACGCGGCTCCGCCGACCTCGTCCTCGGCCGCGCCCCGTCCCCCGCCGTGCCCGGCCGCTGCGGCGACCGCCTCGTCCTGCCCTCCGCCCGTGTCGCCTCCGGCGCCAAGCTCACCGGCGGCACGGTGATCGGCGAGGACGCCTTCGTCGGGGAGGGCGCGCGGCTCGTCGGCAGCACGGTGCTCTCCGGTGCCGTCATCGAGCCCGGCGCCGTCATCACCGACTCCCTCATCGGCGCCCGTGCCTCGGTCGGGGCCCGCTCGGTCCTCACCGGGGCGGTCGTCGGCGACGGCGCGTTCGTCGGCGCCGACAACGAGCTGCGGGACGGGGTCCGCGTCTGGTGCGAAGCCCGCCTCCCGGCGGGTTCGGTGCGCTTCTCCTCCGACCAGTAGCCCACGGCGCGGCGCCCTTTCCCACCCACCCGCCCGGACTTGCACCAGCCGGCCAACAGCCCGGCACATCCCAGCCCGTCATGGGGGTACCCCCTGCTCCTTGAGAGCTTGGGGGAGTTTGAGGACGAGGCGCGGAGCGCCGATTGGGGGAGGGCTGTCCCACCCGCACGGGACACCCGCCCCCGGGGTCCAGGGGCGGAGCCCTCCGCGCGGCGGAGCCGCACATTGACACAGCCGGGAAGGGGCGGGATTGGGGAAGGCCCACCACGTACCCTCGACGGATGTCGTCCCGGTTCGCCCCGCGCCCCACCCGCACCACCGTGCGCGGCGGCGAAACGACGATCCCCCAAGGCACCCCCCGCCAGAACACCGCAGCGGCAACCCGCACCTGGAAACCCCCCACCCCCCTGAACCTGAGCCTCACCCTCGGCCCCCTCCGCAGGGGCCCCGCCGACCCCACCTTCCGCACCACCCCCGACGGCTCCGTCTGGCGAGCCACCCGCACCCCCCAGGGCCCCGCCACCCTCCGCGTGGCCCTGCGCGCGGACACGGCGGAGGCGGAGGCCTGGGGCCCGGGCGCGGACTGGCTCCTGGACGGCCTCCCGAACCTCCTCGGTGCCCTGGACACCCCGGAGGACTTCGCGCCCCGCCACCGCCTGGTCGCGCAGACCGAGCGCCGCCGCCAGGGCCTGCGACTGCTCCGCACGGGCCTGGTGATGGAGACCCTGATCCCGTCGATCCTGGAGCAGAAGGTCACGACGGACGAGGCGTACCGCGCCTGGCGCCTCCTGGTCCGCAAGTACGGCGAACCGGCCCCCGGCCCGACCCCCGCCCAGGCCCGTATGCACGTGATGCCGGACCCGCGCACGTGGTCACGCATCCCGTCCTGGGAGTGGCACAAGGCGGGTGTGGACGACAAGCGCGCGGCGACGATCCTGCGCGCGGCCCGGGTGGCCCCCCGCCTGGAGGAGGCGGCGGCGATGGACCCGGTGGCGGCCCGCACGCGCCTGGAACTGATCCCCGGCATCGGCCCCTGGACCTCCGCCGAGACCGTCCAGCGCAGCAACGGCGCCCCCGACGAGGTGACGGTCGGCGACCTCCACCTCCCCGGCATCATCGGCTACGCCCTCGCAGGCGACCGCACAGCCGACGACACCCGCATGCTGGAACTCCTGGCCCCCTACCAGGGCCAACGCCACCGAGCGGCCCGCCTGATCCTCCTGAGCGGCCACACCCCACCCCGCCGCACCCCAAAAATGCGCAAGGGGAACATCGCAGCGCTCTGAAGCCGGGACGGCACTTAGGAGCTTGGGGGAGTTTGAGGACGAGGCGCGAAGCGCCGAGCCGGCGGAGGCCCGTCCCACCCGAAGGGGACATCGGCGGGGGCTGGGGTCCAGGGGGCGCAGCGCCCCTGGTTACGGGAAGGGGCGGGGCTGGGGCGCCCCCGCGAGGCCACCTACCGCACGGCCACGAACCCCTCGACCCCCCGCTCCCCCCGCCCCGCCGGAGGCGAAGCCGCGTGCCCCACGGCAACAGCCCCCATCGGATCCCACTCCTCAGGAAGCTCAAGAGCCCCCCGCACGACATCCCGGCAGAACATCGTCGACGAAACCCACGCGGACCCGAGCCGCTCCCCGGCCAGCGCGACAAGGAAGTTCTGCACCCCGGCCCCGGCGGCGACGACGAACATCTCCCGCTCGGCCCCGTCCCGCCGAGCGTCCCCGTACGTATGCGCCCCGTCCATGACGAGGCACGGCACCACGAGGTAGGGGGCGTTCCGCAGCACGTCTCCGCGCCGCACCCGCCGGGCGATGGCGTCCTCGGACTTCCCGTCCCGCCGCAGATCGGCGATCCAGGCGTCCCGCATGGCGTCGAGCAGCCGCACCCGCGACTCCTCGGACTCCAGGAGCACGAACCGCCAGGGGGTGGTGTGGTGCGGTGCGGGCGCGATGACGGCGGCGGCGACGGCGCGTCGTACGGCTCCGGGGTCGACGGGTTCGTCGGTGAACTCCCGGACGGTCCGCCGCAGCGACAGCGCCTCGCGCACGGCCTCGGACGTACCGAGCCGGAACATGTCGTCCCGGGCGCTGCGCACCAGGGCCCGGGCCCCGAGCTCGGCGCCCTCCGACTCCGGGCCGCCCTGCGACCCCGCTGAACCAGCTGACCCCGCTGAACCAGCTGAGCCCGCTGAACCAGCTGAATCCTCTGAGCCTTCTGAGCCTTCTGAGCCTTCTGAGCCCGCTGAATCCGCCGAGGCCTCCGCGCCCCGGGTGACCACATGCCCGAGCCCCCGCACGACCGCGACCGGCAGCCCCGCCGTCTTCCCCTTGACGAGGTCACCGGCGGCGGCCAGCTCGTCGGCGGTGGCGACCACGGTGGCGACGAGCGGATTGCCGAACGCGTCCGTGCCGCCGCGCAGGTCGTCCAGGACCCGCACGCCCGCGGCGCCGATGGCGACGTCGGTGAGCCCGGCCCGCCAGGGCCGTCCGAAGGTGTCGGTGACGAGGACGCCGACGTCGACGCCGAGCGCGTCCCGCAGGCCCCGGCGGATGGCGCGGGCGGAGGCGTCGGGGTCCTCGGGGAGCAACAGGACGGTCCCGGCGGGGGTGTTGGAGGCGTCGACCCCGGCGGCGGCCATCACGAGGCCCTGCCGGTTCTCGACGATGCGCAGCGTCCCGCGCCGGGCCACGACGCGTACGGTCTCCGCGTCGATGGCCGCTTCCCGGTCGGCCGCGGCGACTACGCGCCCCTCGGCCTTGCTGACGATCTTCGAGGTGACGAGCACGACGTCCCCGTCGGCGAGCGCGGGCTCGGCGACGGCGATCAGCTTCGCGACGTCGTCACCGCGCCGCACCTCGGGCATCCCGCCCACGGCCCACACCCGGAACCCGGGCGCGTCCCCGGACGGGGACCCCACTGCATTCGCCCCCACAGCACCCGCAGAACCCGTCACGCTCGCACCTCCTCAGCCAGCGCCAGCGCCTCCCGCGCCATCGCCGTGGTGGCGTCCTCGTCCGCCATGAGCAGCGGGATGGCCCGGCACCGGATCCCGGCGGACTCGACGCGCTCGACGGTGGACGCGTCCACCGTGTCGACGAGCCAGCCGTCGAGGAGGCCGCTGCCGTAGTGCTCGGCGACGGCGGCGGCCGTGGTCTCCACGCCGACGGCGGCGAGGACCTTGTCGGCCATGCCGCGCACGGGCGCGCCGCCGACGATGGGGGAGAGGCCGACGACGGGGACCCCGGCCTCGGCGATGGCCTCGCGGATGCCGGGCACGGCGAGGATCGTGCCGACGCTCACGACGGGGTTGGACGGCGGGAACAGCACCACGTCGGCCTCGGCGATGGCTTCCAGGACGCCGGGCGCGGGCTTGGACTGCTCGGCGCCGACGGGCACGATCGCGTGCGCGTCCACGGAGGCGCGCAGCCGCACCCAGTACTCCTGGAAGTGCACGGCCTTGCGCTCGCCGTCGAGCTCGATGCCGACGTGCGTCTCCACGCGGTCGTCGGACATGGGGATGAGCCGCACGCCGGGCTGCCAGCGCTCGCACAGCGCCTCGGTGACGGCGCTGAGCGGATATCCGGCCGCGAGCATCTGCGTGCGCACGATGTGCGTGGCGAAGTCCCGGTCGCCGAGCCCGAACCAGTCGGGTCCGACGCCGTACGCCCCGAGTTCCTCCTTGACCTTGAAGGTCTCGTCGGCCCGCCCCCAGCCCTGTTCCTCGTTGATGCCGCCCCCGAGCGTGTACATCACCGTGTCCAGGTCGGGGCAGACCTTCAGGCCGAACAGGTGGATGTCGTCACCGGTGTTGCCGATGACCGTGATCGCCGCGTCGGGCGCGGCCTTCTTGAGACCGCGGAGGAAACGGGCGCCGCCGATGCCGCCGGCCAGAACCACAATGCGCATGCGCCCAGCATCGCAGGCGGGTACGACATCGTGTCAGGCGGTCACGGGATTCAGGCGGTCACGGGATCGTGCGGCGCGCGGGCCTCGCAACGGGCCGTGCGCATCGGCATCTCGGTGAGGCCGGGGTAGTACACGTGCAGGCTCACGGCCGGTTCGAGGGAGTCGTTGACGACCTCGTGGACGTACCCGGGCGCGAAGACGCGCTGCGCGCCGGAGCCCAGGGTCCGCGCGGCGCGCTCCGTACGCTCCGTCAGTTCGCCCTGGAGGACGGTGAGCACGCCGCTGGAGCGCCCGTGGCCGTGGGATCCGCTGCCCTGTCCGGGCACCCACGACAGGAGCCACACCTCGTAGCCGGGCCCCGTGCGCAGGCGGTGGTACCAGCGGGTGGCGGCGTCGTACTGGACGAGGGGGGCCCACTGGGAGCGGTCGGCGGCGATGGCGCGGGCGAGGCCCGCGAACTCGGCGACGGTGACGGGGTGCTCGCGCGCGGGCTGCAGGAGGTGCGGGACTTCGAGGATGTCGCCGGCGATCTGGAGGTCGCTGTCGCTGTTCATGGTGCGGTGGTTCCTCAACGTATGAGTGCTGGGGTGTCGCAGGATGGGGTCGTACGAAGCCGTGCGGTGGAGACGAGCTGTACGAAGCCGTACGACGCTGTGCGAAGCAGTCGTACGAGGGGGAGTGGCTCAACAGCCGGAGGCGCGCCTCAACAGCTGGAACAGATGCCCGTACAGCGACAGCGCGCGGGGGCAGCACCGGAAGACCCGCCAGTGCGGGTCACGGAAAGCGCCAAGTTCGCGAGCATGCCCACCAGGACAGCGGCTCACACCCGTGGTGTCAACTCGACGTCCGAATTGTGGACAATGTTTCACCTCATCCGGTTCCCCTGAGCGGCGAAA
Source organism: Streptomyces sp. NPDC041205 (assembly GCF_055591765.1). Lineage (NCBI taxonomy): Bacteria > Bacillati > Actinomycetota > Actinomycetes > Kitasatosporales > Streptomycetaceae > Streptomyces > Streptomyces sp. NPDC041205. The sequence continues at coordinate 576,056 of NZ_JBVIZH010000005.1, forward strand.
GGTTTGTGCAGTCGCCCCGGGGGACACATGCCGCATCAACCAGCGCTCGCAGGCGTGTCAACCGGCGCGTCAACCGGCGCTCGTCCGCCGTTGTGATCCTGTGATCCGAATGTGATCCGGTTCGCTTCGGTGTCGTCCGATGCAACGGGAGTGAGTGCCGTGGCGTCCCTGTCGTCGAGGTCACTGAGTGCCCATGACGGGGCGGGCGGCGGACCAGCCGCAGGCAAGTGTCACGTTTTAGGTAGATTTGAACACTTTCCGCAAAGCCTTGGTTCCGCAGAGTGAATAAGGGGCCCAATAGCAGATCTCGGCTTGACTGCCCCGGATCGGCACACTTGTAATTTCACTCGTGTCGTTCAGCCGAAATCGGTAACGGCAGCACCACGGGGACGCGAAGACAGACGAGGGGCGCACATGACCGAGCTGGTTCAGGAACTGCTGGTCGAGGACGCGGACGAAGAAATCGGCTGGCAGGAGCGCGCACTGTGCGCCCAGACCGACCCCGAGTCCTTTTTTCCCGAGAAGGGCGGCTCCACGCGCGAGGCCAAGAAGGTCTGCCTCGCCTGCGAGGTCCGCTCCGAATGCCTTGAGTACGCGCTTGCGAACGACGAACGATTCGGCATCTGGGGCGGCCTCTCGGAGCGGGAACGCCGCCGCCTGAAGAAGGCGGCCGTCTAGCCCGACGGCCGTCCGCCCCCGCCCCGGGGCCGTGCGACCGCCGGTGCCCGACCCTCCGCATTGCCCCCTTCGAGCGGCACTCATACCCCTTGTCGCCGCTCGTCGCCGCACAACGAACAGCCCGTCGCCCAAGGGTTATCCACAGGCGGCGGGCTGTTGTGGTGCCAGCCGTTAGTGTGGGGCCCCGTCCGAGACGCCAGAGCGCCCCCACGGGGCGCGGGCGTCCACCGCAGTCCAGCGAACCGGGGCCCGTACCTCGATGTCCGTGCACAGCCACCCGGCAGCCCACGAAGGCGCTGCCGCCGGGTTCGACCCGTCCCGCGCGGCCGGCTTCGACCCGGCAAGCCCACCCGAGTTCCCGCGGCATGTCGTCACCGCCGTGCTCGTCTCCCACGACGGCGCCCGCTGGCTGCCCGACGCCGTCGCCGGACTCCTCGGCCAGGACCGCCCCGTGCAGAACGCGATCGCGGCCGACACCGGCAGCGCCGACGACTCCGCGCGCCTGCTCACCGAGGCCCTCGGCCCCGACCGCGTGCTGCACCTGGCCCGCCGCTCCGGCTTCGGCACCGCCGTCGAAGAGGCGGTCCGCACGGCGCCCGTGCTCACCCCCGAGGACCTGCCGTACCTCAAGCGCCCCAGCGGCTGGGACCCGGTGAGCCGCAGCTGGCGCGATGACGCGTACGACATGCCGGAGCTGCCGCACGGCGAGCCCGAGCAGTGGCTGTGGCTCCTGCACGACGACTGCGCGCCCGAGCCCGGCGCCCTCGCCGAGATGCTGCGCGCCGTCGAGAACGAACGCGAGCTCGGCCAGGACACCCAGGACATCGCGATCGTCGGCCCCAAGCTCCGCGGCTGGTACGACCGCAGGCAACTCCTCGAAGTCGGCGTCTCCATCGCCCACTCCGGCCGCCGCTGGACGGGCCTGGACCGGCGCGAGCAGGACCAGGGCCAGCACGACCACGTGCGGCCCGTGCTCGCCGTCTCCACCGCCGGGATGCTGATCCGGCGCGAGGTCTTCGAGCAGCTCGGCGGCTTCGACCGGCGACTGCCCCTGATGCGCGACGACGTCGACCTGTGCTGGCGCGCGCACACCGCCGGACTGCGCGTCCTGGTCGCCCCGGACGCCGTCGTGCGGCACGCCGAGGCGTCCTCGCGCGAGCGCCGCACCGTCGACTGCGTGGGCCGCACGGCCACCTCGCCGCACCGCGTGGACAAGGCGGGCGCGGCGTACACCCTGCTGGTGAACTCCCGCACGGCGGTGCTGCCCTGGGTCTTCGTGCGGCTCGTCGTCGGCACGGTCCTGCGCACCCTCGCCTACCTGGTCGGCAAGGCCCCCGGGCAGGCACTCGACGAAGTCGCCGGGCTCTTCGGCACGTTGCTGCGGCCCGAGCGGATCCTCGCCGGACGCAGGAAGCGCGGCAAGCCGGTCGTCGAGGCCAGCGAGACCCGGCCGTTGTTCCCGCCGCCGGGCGCCACCGTCCGCGCCACCGTCGAGCAGGTCGCGAGCAACCTGGTAGGCCGCTCCGACCCGGAGGTGTCGGCCGCAGGCCGGCACGGCGGCGCGGTCGAGTCCGGACCCGGCGGCGACGACGCCGACTTCCTGGAGATCGAGCAGTTCGCCCGCGTCAAGCGCATCGCCCGCAAGCCCGGCCCCGTGCTCTTCGTGGTGCTGCTGTTCGTCTCCCTCATCGCCTGCCGGGCCCTGCTCGGCGGCGGCGCGCTCGCGGGCGGCGCGCTGCTGCCCGCGCCCGCCGACGCCTCCGGGCTGTGGTCGCGGTTCCTGGACGGCTGGCATCCGGTGGGCATCGGCGGCACCGAGTCCGCGCCGCCCTACCTGGCGCTCCTCGGCTTCCTCTCGACCCTCCTGCTCGGCTCCAGCGGCCTCGCCGTCACGGTGCTCCTGGTCGGCTCGGTGCCCCTCGCGGGCTTCACGGCCTACTTCGCCTCCCGGCCCCTCGTCCAGTCGCGCCTCCTGCGCGCGTGGGCGTCCGTCGCGTACGCCTTCCTGCCCGCCGCCACGGGCGCGCTCGCGGGCGGGCGCATCGGCACGGCCGTCCTCGCGATCCTGCTGCCGCTCATCGCGCGCGCGGGCGTCTCGGCCAGCGGCCTGGCCGCCCCCGACGGCGCGCGCGGCAGCTGGCGCGCCACCTGGGCGTACGCCCTCCTGCTGACCGTCACGACCGCCTTCACGCCGATCGTGTGGCCCATCGCGCTCGTCCTCGGCCTGGCGCTGCTCGCGGTGCGCCGCAGGGACCTCGCCGCGTACGGCCCCCGGTTCCTCGCCGCGCTCGGCACGCCCCTGCTGGTGCTCGCGCCCTGGTCGCTCTCGCTGCTGCCGTTCGGCTTCTTCAAGGAGGCCGGGCTGGAGTACGGCACGGGGGCCGCGTCGGCGCTGGACCTGCTCGGCGCGAGCCCCGGCGGGCCCGGCACCGTCAGCGGTCTGCTGCTCATCGGCGTCGTCCTCGCCGCGCTCGGCGCGCTCCTGCGCGGCCAGCGGCAGGCGGCGATCCGCACGGCCTGGGCCGTCGCCCTGGTCGCGCTCGTCTTCGCGGCCCTGTCGAACGGCTCGGCGTGGGCGGGCCCGGCCACGCTCGCGTACGGCATCGCGCTGCTCGCCGCCGCCGCGCTCGGCGCCGACGGGGCCCGCGCGCGGGTCGCCGAGCAGAGCTTCGGCTGGCGGCAGCCGGTGGCCGCGCTCATCGCCTTCGCCGCGGCCGCGGGCCCGCTGCTCGCCGCCGCCGGGTGGATGATCGGCGGCGCCGACGGCCCCCTGGAGCGGCGCGACCCGGTGCAGGTGCCCGCGTTCGTCGCCGAGGAGAGCGGCACCCAGGACCAGGCCCGCACCCTCGTCCTGGACAGCGCCACGCCCGCCGAGGTGTCGTACACCCTCGTCCGCGGCTCGGGCGCCCGCCTGGGCGACGCCGAACTCGCCGCGGCCGACGGCACCCACAAGCGGCTCGACCGGATCGTCGGCCGTCTCCTCGCGGGCTCCGGCGCCGACCAGGCCGACCAGCTCGGCGGCTACGCGGTGCGCTACGTCCTCGTCCGCGACGGAGCCCCCCGTCAGCTGAGCCGCACCCTCGACGCCACCCCCGGCCTGACCCGGCTCAGCCAGGAGGACGGCAGCGCCCTGTGGCGCGTGGACCGGCAGGTCGCCCGCGCCGCCATCGTGCCGAAGACCGGCGACCCGGAGCCGGTGGCCGCCGGCCCCGTCGAGCTGCACACCCGCATCCCCGCGGGCAAGGAGGGCCGCGTCCTGCGCCTGGCCGACTCGGCCGACCCGGGCTGGACGGCCACCCTGGACGGCCGCGCGCTGACCCGCACGACCGTCGACGGCTGGGCGCAGGGCTTCGAACTGCCCGCGACCGCGGGCCGCCTCGACGTCACGTACGAGCCGACGGCCGGCCACACGGGCTGGCTGTGGGCGCAGGGCGCGCTCGCCGTGGTCCTGGTGGTCCTCGCGTTGCCCGGCCGGCGCAGGGACGTCGACGACGACCTGCCCGAGGAGCCCGTGCTGCCCGCCCAGGCCGTCACGGGCGAGGGCCGCAGGGCGCGCAGGCTGCGGGCCCAGGGCGAGGCCGCCCAGGACGGCGCCGACGGGGTGCCCGGGGAGGAGGGCCTGGGCGCCGTCCCGGCCCAGCACACGCCGGACCAGGCGGGGGCTCCCGGGTACGACAGGTGGCAGACCCCGGCCCCGGCGGGCGCCGACCACGGCGCGTACGGCGGCGAACAGGCCTACCAGGGCGGGCAGTACGGCTCCTACGAGCAGCCGTACCAGGCCGACCCCTACCAGGCGGGGCCTGGCGGCGCCGCGCACGGCGGACAGTACGACCCGTACGCCTACGGCGGGTCCTACGGAGGCGACCAGCCGGGCTACGGGCAGACGTACGACCCGGCGGGCGGCACCGGCACCGGAGGCGTCCCCGGCCCGGCCGACCCCGCCGACCCCACGGACCCCGGCTACGCCCAGCAGCTCCCGCCGATGCCGCCGCGGCCCCCGCGCGGCCCCGACAGTGAGCGTCCCGACGGGAGCCAGCAGTGAACCGCACCACCGTGTCCCTGATCGCCGCGACCGCCGCCCTGGCTGCCGTCACCGGCTTCGCCTCGGTCAACGCCCCCGACGGCGGCGACGACGCGGCGAAGACCGCGAAGCGGCTGCCCGTGGAGCGCACCAGCCTGCTGTGCCCCGAGCCCAGCACGTCCGACCTCGCGGAGACGGCCTACACCGCCTTCACGCCCCCCTCCGGGGGCGCCGCGAGCGGCGGCAAGGCCGAACTCCTCCCGGCGCCGAAGGTCCTGACGGACACCCACCAGGGCGGCAAGGACCGCACCAAGGGCCTCAAGCCGTTCCTGACCCAGAAGTCCCCGGGCAAGCCCGTGACCGGCGAGGAGTCCGGCGCCGAGGCGCCCGCGCTCGTGGGCAGCGCAGACGGCGCCCTCGCGCCCGGCTGGACCGTCCAGCAGACCACCACGGTCAGCGCGGGCTCCGGGCGCGGCGTCCAGGGCGCCAACTGCGGTGCCCCGGACACCGAGTTCTGGTTCCCGGGCGCCAGCACCGCCAAGGGCCGCAGCGACTACATCCACCTGACCAACCCGGACGACTCGGCGGCCGTCGTGGACGTCGAGCTGTACGGCCGGGACGGGAGCATCAAGGCCGACGTCGGCCAGTCCATCCAGATCCAGCCGCACTCCAGCGTCCCCGTGCTGCTGTCCACGCTCACCGGCAAGCCGTACACGAACATCACGATGCACGTCGCCGCGCGCAGCGGGCGCGTGGCCGCGGCCGTGCACTCCTCGGACGACAAGCTCGGCGGCGACTGGCTGCCCGCCTCCACCGATCCCGCCCCCAGCCTGGTCCTGCCCGGCATCCCCAAGGACGCCACCTCGGTGCGCCTGGTCGCCTTCGCGCCCGGCTCCGACGACGCGGACCTGAAGGTGCGCCTCGCCTCGCCGACGGGCGCGATCACCCCGGCCGGGAACGAGACGCTGCACGTGAAGTCCGGCATGACGGCCGCCGTCGACCTGGGCGACGTCACCAAGGGGGAGGCCGGTTCGCTGCTCCTGACGCCCACGGAGGACGCGGTGCCCGTGGTCGCGGGGCTGCGCGTCACGCGCGGCAAGGGCGACAAGCAGGAGACGGCGTTCATCCCGGCGACGAGTGCCGTCGGTGCCCGCGCCACGGTCGCCGACAACCGCGCCAAGGGCTCCACGCTGTCCCTGGTGGCGCCCGGGAAGACGGGCCGCGTGAAGGTCACCGCGTCGGCGGGCACGGAGACGGGGGAGCCCGTCACGAAGACGTACACGGTCAAGGGCGGTACGACCCTCGCGGTCGAGCCGCCGGTCCCGTCCGGCCTCAAGGGGTCCTACGCCCTCACCCTGGAGACCCAGTCCGGCGGCCCCGTGCACGCCGCCCGGATGCTGGAGCTCCCGGAGAACGGCATCCCCATGTTCACGATCCAGACGTTGCCGGACGACCGGGGGATGGTGGCCGTTCCTGAGGCCGAGCAGGATCTCGAAGTGCTGCAGAAGTGAGGTTCGGGGGCTGCGGCAGTGAGGCCTGGAGGGCTGCGGAGGTGCGGCCCGATGGCTGCGGAGGTGCGGCCGGGGACTGTGGCAGCGAGGCCGGGGGCTTCCTGCGGGCCCCGGCCTACTCCTCGCCGTAGCGCGGGTCCACGGACTCCGGGGAGAGGCCGAGCAGCTCCGCCACCTGCTCCACGACCACTTCGTGGACCAGCGCGGCCCGCTCGTCGCGGCCCTTGGTGCGGATCTCGACGGGCCGCCGGTAGATGACGACCCGCGCGGGCCGCCCCTCGGAGGCCGAGATCGTCCCGCCGAGCGGCACCGTCCCGGCGCCCCACTCCTCGTCACCGGCGTCCCCGCCGATGGTCGGCGGCACGTCGAGCACCAGGAAGTCGATCTCGGTGAGCTGCGGCCAGCGCCGCTCCAGGCGCTCCACGGAGTCCTGCACGAGGTCCGTGAAGGCCTCCGCGCGGCTGGCGGAGAGCGGCACCTGGGGAGGCGCCACGGGGCCGCGCATGCCCCTGCCGTGACGGTCGCGTCGGCGGGGCCTCGGCTCACTGGAGCGGGGTTGTACGGGGTCGTCCATCACTGGGGAAGCGTAGTCCTCGAGATCGCCCTTTCCGCACGGAGCACGGCATGTCGCTTCCTGACCATTCCAGCCAAGCTTGGGCTCGATTGCGTATCTCTCCGGGACCGTCGATCTCGCGAGGATCGGCCGCATTTGTACCGAGTGGTGACCGCGTTCAACACCGCAGGCCCCTCTGGCCCCTTGCGTCTTCGCAGGTCAGCGGCGCGCCCATGGGTGGCCCTGTGCGTGGGATCACAGCACGACACGGGGGAGTGACCTCATGGAGAGTCGTCGCGGCCCGCTCAAGAGTGCGGTACCGTCCAACGTCGTGAGCCCTGTACGTCGCTGTTCGCGCACCGCTTGCGGCCGTCCCGCCGTCGCGACGCTGACGTACGTCTACGCCGACTCGACCGCGGTCCTCGGCCCCCTCGCCACCTACGCCGAACCCCACTGCTACGACCTGTGCGCCGAGCACTCCGAGCGCCTCACCGCGCCGCGAGGCTGGGAGGTCGTCCGCCTCGCCGACGGCTCGGGTCCGGCCCGGCCCAGCGGTGACGATCTGGAAGCGCTCGCCAACGCCGTGCGAGAGGCGGCGCGGCCGCAGGAGCGGGCCGCGGGAGCCGGTGGGGGCGGGGCGCGCTCGGCGGACCCGATGGAGGTCGCACGCCGGGGGCATCTGCGGGTGCTGCGCTCGCCGGAGTCCTGAACGGCGTCTCCGTAGTGCCGGACTTCTGAACGGCGTCTCCGTAGAGAGCCGTTATTCACTCTTGAACAACCCACCCCGCACGCCCCATTGACGGGCCGTTGGCGCGGACACGACCATTCCCCCCAGCCGTGAGAGATCGCTTTCCACATCACGGAATTCGGGGAGGCCCCTGTGTACGTCCAGGAACTGGAGCCCGTAGCCGACTCGCTCGGCCTGTCCGCCCTCGTCGCGACCCTGCCCCTGCTCACCGTCCTCGTCCTGCTCGGCGCCGTCCGCATGAAGGCCCACCGCGCGGGACTCATCGGCCTCGCGGTCGCCGCCGCCGTCGCCTGGCTCGCGTACGGCATGCCGCTCGGCCAGACCGCCTCCAGCGCCGCCCAGGGCGCCGTCTTCGGGCTCTTCCCCATCCTGTGGATCGTCGTCAACGCCCTGTGGGTGTACCGGATGACCGTCCACACCCGGCACTTCGACATCCTGCGCCGCTCCTTCGGACGGCTCTCCGACGACCCGCGCATCCAGGCGCTCGTCGTCGCCTTCTGCTTCGGCGCGCTCCTGGAAGCGCTCGCGGGCTTCGGCGCGCCCGTCGCGATCTGCTCGGTGATGCTGGTCGCGCTCGGCTTCGACCCGGTGCGCGCCGCCGTCGTCGCCCTCGTCGCCAACACCGCGCCCGTGGCCTTCGGCGCCATGGGCACACCCGTCGTGACGCTCGCCCAGGTCACCGGCATCCCGCTGGACACCGTCGCCACCGTCGTCGGCCGCCAGACGCCGCTGCTCGCCCTCGTCGTGCCGCTCCTCCTGGTCGCCCTGGTCGACGGGCGGCGCGGGCTGCGCGAGACCTGGATGCCCGCCGCGGCCTGCGGACTCGCCTTCGCCGCCGCCCAGTTCGCGGCCTCCAACTACGTCTCCGCGCAACTGGCCGACATCGGGGCCGCCTTGGCGGGCGCGGGGGCGCTCGTCGCCGTCCCGGGCGCCCGCAGACCGGCCGCCGAGCCCGTCCGCGCCGCAATCCTGACCGGCGCCCGCAGCACGGACCTGGACCACGACGACCCGCGCCCCGACGTGATGCGCGCCTACGCCCCGTACGCCCTCATCGTCGCGATCTTCTCCGTCGCCCAGATCCCGCCCGTGAAGGACTTCCTCGCCGAGGCGACCCGCACCTTCGACTGGCCCTTCCTGAACGTCGGCGACCCGGCGGGCGACCCGGTCGGCGGGAACGTCTTCTCGCTGCCGATCGTGTCCACCGGCGGCACGCTCGTGCTGCTCGCGGGCGTCGGCACGGCGGCCGTTCTCGGCGTCCACGCGCGCACGGCGGTGCGCGAGTGGGCGGCGACCGTGCACGAACTGCGGTTCGCGATCCTCACCGTGACGAGCGTGCTCGGGCTCGCGTACGTCATGAACCTGTCCGGACAGGCCGCCACCATCGGGCACTTCGTGGCGGACGCGGGCGCGGGCCTCGCCTTCCTCTCGCCGGTGCTCGGCTGGTTCGGCGTCGCCGTGTCCGGCTCCGACACCTCCGCCAACGCGCTGTTCGGCTCGCTCCAGGTGACGGCCGCCGAGCAGTCGGGGCTCTCGCCCGAACTCCTCGCCGCCGCGAACAGTTCGGGCGGTGTCCTCGGCAAGATGATCTCCCCACAGAACCTGACGATCGCCTGCGCGGCAGTCGGCCTCGCGGGCAAGGAGGGCGACCTGCTGCGCAAGGTGCTGCCCTGGAGCATCGGGCTGCTCCTGGTGATGTGCCTCATCGTGGTCGGCCAGAGCACGGCGGTGCTGGGGTGGATGCTGCCCTGACGCGGCTTCCGGCCCGGCGTTGCGGGTAGTTTGTTGGCACCGACGAGGGCTTGCCGAGCTCCCTGAACCTTGCAGAGAGGGTTGCCGTGACTGCTGACCTGTCCCAGCTCGTGAAGGCGTACGACGTGCGCGGGGTGGTCCCGGACCAGTGGGACGAGTCCCTGGCGGAGCTGTTCGGCGCGGCCTTCGCGAAGGTGACGGGCGCGACGGCGATCGTCGTCGGGCACGACATGCGGCCCTCGTCGCCCGGCCTCTCCGGCGCCTTCGCGCGCGGGGCGACGGCACTCGGCGTCGACGTCACCGAGATCGGCCTGTGCTCGACGGACCAGCTGTACTACGCCTCGGGCGCGCTGGACCTGCCCGGCGCGATGTTCACGGCCTCGCACAACCCGGCGCAGTACAACGGCATCAAGATGTGCCGCGCGGGCGCCGCCCCCGTCGGCCAGGACACCGGTCTCGCCGACATCCGCGCCCTGGTCGAGCGCTGGTCGGACGAGGGCGCCCCGGAGCCCGCGGCGACGCCCGGCACGGTCGTGCGGCGCGACACCCTCAAGGACTACGCGGCCCACCTGCGCTCCCTGGTGGACCTCACCGCCATCCGCCCCCTGAAGGTCGTCGTCGACGCGGGCAACGGCATGGGCGGCCACACCGTCCCCACCGTCTTCGAAGGCCTGCCCCTCATGCTCGTCCCGATGTACTTCGAGCTGGACGGCACCTTCCCCAACCACGAGGCCAACCCGCTGGACCCGGCCAACATCGTCGACCTCCAGGAGCGCGTGCGCGAGGAGGGCGCCGACCTCGGCATCGCCTTCGACGGCGACGCCGACCGCTGCTTCGTCGTCGACGAGAACGGCGGCCCCGTCTCGCCGTCCGCGATCACCGCCCTGGTCGCCGCCCGCGAACTCGCCAAGCACGGCGGCTCCGGCACGGTCATCCACAACCTGATCACCTCCTGGTCCGTCCCTGAGGTCGTCCGCGAGAACGGCGGCACGCCCGTGCGCACGCGCGTGGGCCACTCCTTCATCAAGGAGGAGATGGCCAAGTCGGGCGCCATCTTCGGCGGCGAGCACTCCGCGCACTACTACTTCCGCGACTTCTGGAACGCCGACACCGGCATGCTGGCCGCCCTGCACGTCCTCGCGGCGCTCGGCGGCCAGGACGGCCCGCTCTCCGGCCTCGTCGAGCAGTACGACCGCTACGCGGGCTCCGGCGAGATCAACTCCACGGTCGACGACCAGGCGGCACGCCTCGCGGCGATCCGGTCCGCGTACGAGGGCCGGGACGGCGTCACCATCGACGAACTCGACGGCCTGACGGTCACGTCCACGGACTGGTGGTTCAACGTCCGCGCCTCGAACACGGAGCCCCTCCTGCGCCTGAACGCGGAGGCCCGCGACGAACAAACGATGACGAAGGTCCGGGACGAGGCCCTGGCCATCATCCGAGCCTGATCCGCGATCCCCCGCACGGCGCGACGGTCGGCGCCCCACGAACACGAGGGTGCGCCGACACCAGCCGCCCACTCGCGGTCACGCGTGCGGGGCCGAGCCGGCGTCCTGCCGGACGCTTGCGGGCAGGTGTCCCAGGGCTGGACGACGTCTGCCTCGCGTTTGTGGGTGCGCGTGCCGGGCCGGGCTGGCGTCCTGGCTGGTGTTTGCGGGCAGGTGCCCCAGGGCTGGACGACGTCTGCCTCGCGTTTGTGAGTACGCGTCCCAGGGCGAGCTGGCGTCCTGCCTCGCGTTTACGGGTACGCGTCCCAGGGCCGGACGACGTCTGCCTCGCGTTTGTGGGCAGGCGTTCCGCATGGCGGAACGGGTGGGCACAAACGCTCCACGGCCCGCACCCGGAGAACAAGCGCCCAGCCCCCCGGGGGCACCCGGGGCGAAGCCCCGGCCTCGACCCCGCCCAGGCCCCCGCCCAGCGGTACCCTGACCAGGCCACACGCCCACGTACCAGCACGTTCGAAAGGACCCGCACCATGCCGCTCGAAGCCGGCCTCCTGGAGATCCTCGCCTGCCCGGCCTGCCACGCCCCCCTCAAGGAGACGGACACGGAGCTGGTCTGCACGGCGAACGGCACGGACTGCGGTCTGGCCTACCCGGTCCGCGACGGCATCCCCGTCCTCCTGGTCGACGAGGCCCGCCGCCCCGCGTAACGATCGAAGAGGCGCACCGTACGAAGCCGCGACCGGCACCCCGTACGACCACCCAGCCCGCCACCCGCCGTCGCACGGCGATCGGAGGCCGCCCTCATGCTCGACGACTCGCTCCTTGACGCTCCTGAGGCCCTGGCCCGGGCCGACCTGCACGATCTGCTGCGCGGCGCCGCCGAGGCGGGCGCCCGGGTGCGGACCGCGGTCCGGCACGCCACGGAGTCCGGCCTCACGGAACTCAAGCCGGACGGCCGCCCCCGCGCCGTCCTGATCGCAGGCCCGGGCACCGCGGCCACCGGCGTGGCCGACCTCATCGGCGCGCTCGCGGGCACCGGCTGCCCCGTCGTGCGCCTCGCGCCCACCGGGGTCGCCCCCGCCGCGGGCGCCCTGCGCTGGTCCCTGCCCGGCTGGACGGGCCCCGTCGACCTGCTGCTCATCGTCACCCCGGACGGCACGGAGCCCGGCCTGACGCTCCTCGCCGAGCAGGCGTACCGCCGCGGCTGCACCGTCGTCGCGGTGGCCCCGGCCCGCACCCCGCTCGCCGAGAGCGTCGACGGCTCGCACGGCCTGACGGTCCCGATGGCGACCTCGCCCGCGGCTGCGTACGGGACGACGTACGGCGAGGCGGAGAGCCGCGTCGGGCCGCGCCAGGAGCCCACCGGCTCGGCGCAGCCGGACCCCACGGACCCCGCGCAGCCGGACCCCACCGGCCCCGGCACCCTCGGCCGCCCCGGCGCCGCCCACGGCGTACCGGAGGACCGCGGCCCGCTGACCTCTCCGCACAACGACCCGCCGGAGGCCCCCGCAGCCGCCCCCGGCACCCTCTGGGCCCTGCTCACCCCGCTGCTCGTCCTCCTGGACCGCACCGGCCTGATCGCCGCCCCCGTCGACACCCTGCAGAAGGTCGCCGACCGCCTGGACGAGGTCGCCGAGCGCTGCGGCCCTGCCATCACGACGTACAGCAACCCCGCGAAGACCCTCGCCGCCGAGCTGTCCGAGTCGCTGCCGCTGATCTGGAGCGAGGGCCAGGCCGCGGGCATGGCGGGCCGTCGCTTCGCCGCCGCCCTCGCCGAACTCGCGGGCCACGCCGCGCTCGCCGCAGAGCTGCCCGAGGCCCTGCCCGCGCACGCCGCGCTGCTCGCGGGCGGCGCCGAAAGCGACGACTTCTTCCGCGACCGCGCCGAGGAACCGGCCACGCTGCGCGCCCGCGTAGTGCTGCTCCGCGAGCGCCCCGCCGACGTCGGCGGCCTGACCGCCGCGCCCGCCGCCCGCGAGCTCGCCCACAGCCACGACACCCCGCTCAGCGAGCTGGAACCGGAGGACGGCAGCGACCTGGAACGCCTCGCCGAGCTGATCGCCATCACGGATTTCGCGGCCGTTTACCTGACGCTCGCCTCCGGGGGCCGATCATGACCGCACGCCGACCACGGGTGACCGCCCCGGCCGGGGCGACCGCACCCGCGTACCCGCACCATCCGTAAGGGAGACCTCCCCCGTGGACCGCCTCACCAACACCATCCGCCCCTACGCCTGGGGCTCCACCACTGCCATCGCGGAGCTGACCGGCGCGGAGCCGACCGGCGAGCCGCAGGCCGAGATGTGGATGGGCGCCCACCCGGGCGCACCCTCGCGCACCGAGCGCGGCCCGCTCAACGAGGTGATCGACGAAGACCCGGAGCGCGAGCTGGGACCGCGCGCCGTCGCCAAGTTCGGCCCGCGCCTGCCGTTCCTGCTCAAGATCCTCGCTGCCGGCGCCCCCCTCTCCCTCCAGGTCCACCCGAACCTGGAGGAGGCCAAGGAGGGGTACGAAGACGAGGAGCGCCGCGGCGTCCCCATCGACGCCCCGCACCGCAACTACAAGGACGCCAACCACAAGCCCGAACTGATCTGCGCGCTCACGCCCTTCGACGGACTCTGCGGCTTCCGCGCCCCCGCCGAGGCCGCCGACCTGCTCGCGGGCCTCGGCGTCGACTCCCTCAAGCCGTACGTCGACCTGCTGCACGCCAAGCCCGAGGAGGCCGCGCTGCGCGAGGTCCTGACGGCCGTGCTCACCGCCGACCCGGACGACATGGCGAAGACCGTCACCGAGGCCGCGGCCGCCGCCGAACGACTCGGCGGCGACTACGCCCCGTACGCCGCCGTCGCCCGCCACTACCCCGGCGACCCCGGCGTCATCGCGGCCATGCTGCTCAACCACGTCCAACTCCAGCCCGGCGAGGCCATGTTCCTCGGCGCCGGCGTCCCGCACGCCTACCTCCAGGGCCTGGGCGTGGAGATCATGGCCAACTCCGACAACGTGCTGCGCTGCGGCCTCACCCCCAAGCACGTCGACGTACCCGAACTCCTGCGCGTCGTACGCTTCGAGGCGACCGACCCGGGCGTGCTGCGCCCGGAGGCGTCGGCCGACGGCGAAGAGGTCTACGAGACGCCGATCGACGAGTTCCGCCTCTCCCGCTTCGTCCTGCCCGAGGGCGGCGCCGCGCACGACCTCACGGCCGGGACCCCGCAGATCCTGCTGTGCGCGGCGGGCACGGTCCGCGCGGGCGACATCGCCCTGGCGCCCGGCCGGTCCGCGTTCGTCCCCGCGGGCGAAAAGGCCGAAGTGTCCGGGACCGGCACGGTTTTCCGCGCCACTGTGGTGGCCTGACCCACCGCACGCCTCTGGTGCTGCAACAATGACCCACCGCAAAGGCCGGGCAAAGCAGCGCCCCGGCGACGAGTAGTGACGCAAGGCGAAGGGACATCGGGCACACATGAGTGCGTCAGGCGGAACAAAGGCGATCGTGGCGGCACTCGCCGCCAATCTCGCGATCGCGGTGGCGAAGTTCGTGGCGTTCCTCTTCAGCGGCTCGTCCTCGATGCTCGCCGAGAGCGTCCACTCGCTCGCCGACTCCGGCAACCAGGGCCTGCTGCTCGTCGGCGGCAAGAAGGCCCAGCGCGAGGCGACCCCGCAACACCCCTTCGGCTACGGCCGCGAGCGCTACATCTACGCGTTCCTGGTCTCCATCGTGCTCTTCTCCGTCGGCGGCATGTTCGCCATCTACGAGGGCTACGAGAAGATCAAGCACCCGCACGAGATCGAGCACTGGTACTGGCCGGTGGGCGTCCTGGTCTTCGCGATCATCGCGGAGTCCTTCTCCTTCCGGACGGCCATCAAGGAGTCCAACGCCCTGCGCGGCAAGCTCACGTGGACCCAGTTCGTGCGCCGCGCCAAGGCCCCCGAGCTGCCCGTCGTGCTTCTCGAGGACCTCGGCGCGCTCGTCGGCCTGGTGCTCGCGCTCGGCGGCGTCGGCCTCGCCCTCGCCACCGGCGACGGCGTCTGGGACGGCATCGGCACCCTCTGCATCGGCGTCCTGCTCATCCTCATCGCGATCGTCCTCGCCGCCGAGACCAAGTCGCTGCTCCTCGGCGAGGCCGCGGGCACCGAAGAGGTCGCGAAGATCGAGCAGGCCCTGGTCGACGGCGACACCGTCACCGGCGTCATCCACATGCGCACCCTCCACCTCGGCCCCGAGGAACTCCTCGTCGCCGCCAAGATCGCCGTCCAGCACGACGACACGGCCCGCGAGGTGTCCGAAGCGATCAACGCCGCCGAGGACCGCATCCGCACGGCCGTCCCCATCGCCCGGGTCATCTACCTGGAGCCGGACATCTACAACGCGGAGGCGGCGGCCACGGGCACGAACCCCGCGAAGTCCCCGGGCGGTTCGCCGGAGACCGGCCACTGACCTTCGTACCTCCCGTTTACGCCGAGGGGCCCCGCACCTGTGTGGTGCGGGGCCCTCGACGTACGTACGACACGGGATCCCGGCGTATGAACCGCAGGTCACCGGACCTCGCGCAGCACCTCCGAAATCGCCGCCTCATCCGCCGCGGCCACAAGCCGCTCCCGGAACCCGACATCCATCAACTTCCGCGAGAGCATCGCCAGAATCCGCAGATGCTCATCGCCCGCCGCGGCCTCCGGCACGGCGATCATGAAGATCAGCTTGGCCTTCGTACCGTCGAGCGCCCCCCACTCGATGCCCTCCGCGGACCGCGCGAAGCCGACGACCGGCGCCGTCACCGCGTCCGTCTTGGCATGCGGGATCGCGATCTCCTCGCCGAGGCCGGTGGTGCCCTGCGCCTCGCGCCGCAGCGCGGTCCGCACCAACTCCTCTACGTCGCCGACCTTCCCTGTCCGCGCGAGCAGCCCCGCCATCTCCCGGATCGCGGCCTCCTTCTCGTCGGCCGCGAGCTGGACCTTGACGGTCTGCTCGGTCAGATAGCCGGAGAGGACCTCGTCACCGGGAGCCGCGGCCGCGTCGGCGGGGGCCTGCGGGGCAGGTGCCTGAGAGGCGGGTGCCTGCGGGGCGGGGGACGAAGGAGCGGGTGCGGCAGGGGACTTCGCGGTCGAGCCCGCCCCCGAGCCAACGCCACTGCCCGAGACGGCCGCACCGGTACCGGCACCGACGCCCGCGAGCACTGGCTCGCCCGCACCCGGCCCACCGGCCCCACCGGCCCCACCGGTCACTGGCTCACCACGCTGCCGCCGCTCACTGATGTCCACCAGCGTCACCGTCGTCAGCGCCGTGACGATGGTGCCGATGGCCACGGCCACGAAGAACATCGGTACGCCACCGATCGCGCCGAGCACCGCCACGATCGGCCCACCGTGCGGCACCGCGTCCTTCACATCCGCCAGACCTGCGACCGCGCCGGCCACGGCTCCGCCCAACATGTTCGCCGGAATGACCTGCGCGGGCCGAGCCGCCGCGAACGGAATCGCACCCTCCGAGATCCCGAACAGGCCCATGAACAAGGCCGCGAGCCCGGTCTCCCGCTCCTGCTCGCTGTAGAGCCGCTTGCGGATCAGCGTCGCGAGCCCCTGGCCGAGCGGCATCACCGGAATCGCCGCGGCACACATGCCCATGACGGTCTGGTTGCCGGTGGCGATGAGCCCCGCGCCGAACAGGAACGCCGTCTTGTTGACCGGCCCGCCCATGTCGAACGCGATCATCAGCCCCAGAATCGCGCCGAGCAGAATCGCACTCGTCCCGGTCATCCCGCTGAGCCAGTCCGTCAGATGCTCGAACACCCACGAGATCGGCTTGCCGATGACATAGATGAAGAAGAGCCCGAGCGCACTGGTCGCGATGATCGGGATCACGATGATCGGCATGATCGGCTGGACGAACTTCGGGACCTTGACCTTCTTGATCCACAGCACCAGATACCCGGCCAGGAACCCGGTCACGATCGCCCCGATGAACCCCGCCCCCGCCTTGGAGTCGTACAACTCACCGGTGTTGGCGATCCACCCGCCGATCATGCCCGGCACCAACGCGGGCCGGTCCCCGATGGCGTACGCGATGTACCCCGACAGGATCGGCACCATCAGCGTGAACCCGATGACCCCGATCTGATTCACATGCATCCAGAACGAGTCGTCGGGGATGACCAGACCCCCCTTGGGGTCGGTGTGCCCGCCCAGCGACAGCGAGATCGCGATCAGCAGCCCACCGACCACGACGAACGGGATCATGTACGAGACGCCGTTCATCAGTGCCTTGTACGCGACGCTCCGCTCCCGGCCGCCGCCCGCGCCCCCGCCGCCGCTCGCCGCCGCGGCGCCGCCGGAACCGCCCCCGCCCCCGTGCACGGGCGCGCTCCGCACCTGCTCGATCAGGCGCTCCGGGTGACTGATGCCCTCGGAGACCCCCACGGACAGCACCCGCTTGCCCGCGAACCTCGCCAGATCCACATCCTTGTCGGCCGCGACGATGATGCCGTCGGCGTCTCTGACATCGTTGTCAGTCAATACATTTTCGGCCCCGATGGAGCCCTGCGTCTCCACCTTCATCTCGATGCCCTGGCTGTCGGCGGCCTGCTGGAGCTTCTCCGCCGCCATGTACGTGTGGGCGATGCCCGTCGGACAGGCGGTCACCGCGAGCAGCTTCAGCCGCGGGTGCCCACTGGGGTCCCCGCCTGCCACGGGGTCGGCCGGACTGGTCACGTGGATCTCCTAACGCCTTGGCCAAAATCGATCGCGCGCATGCTCCCGATCTCCAGGCATCCTGCAACACGCGCGGACCAGTTCAAAAGCGCAAAGGTCCCGGTTCAGCGGGGTCTCAGGACCTTTGTTCCCTCCTCGATTCGGCCACAGTCCGGTACGAGGCGGGCTGGGGCGCGCTGCGCCAATCGGTGTAGATTCGTGACAGTGCCAGACGTCGCTGCTGATGGCGGTCGGGCGGTCCGCTCCTGGACCGGCCGAGGGAGAGAGGGCCTCCGACGGACTGCGCTGCGTGCGGCGGTGCACCTCTGTGCCCCGACGCCGCAGGTCAGCCATGCCCACCCTCGACCAATCACGAGGAGCAGCTCATAATGACTGCCGCCAACGGCCACGACTTCAAGGTCGCCGACATCTCCCTCGCCGACTACGGCCGCAAGGAGATCACCCTCGCCGAGCACGAGATGCCCGGCCTGATGGCGATCCGCAAGGAATTCTCCGCCAGCCAGCCGCTCGCCGGCGCCCGCATCATGGGCTCCCTGCACATGACCGTGCAGACCGCCGTCCTCATCGAGACCCTGGTCGCCCTCGGCGCCGAGGTCCGCTGGGTGTCCTGCAACATCTTCTCGACCCAGGACCACGCCGCCGCGGCCATCGCCGTCGGCCCGAACGGCACCCCGGACAACCCCCAGGGCATCCCGGTCTTCGCCTGGAAGGGCGAGACCCTCGAGGAGTACTGGTGGTGCACGGAGCAGGCCCTGACCTGGCCGAACTCGCCCACCGGCGGCCCGAACATGATCCTGGACGACGGCGGCGACGCCACCCTCCTCGTCCACAAGGGCGTCGAGTACGAGAAGGCCGGCAAGGTCCCGGCGATCGAGACCGCCGAGTCCGACGAGCACCGCGTCATCCTCCAGACCCTGCACCGCACGCTCGCCGAGAACCCGCAGAAGTGGACCCAGCTCGCCTCGGAGATCCGCGGCGTCACCGAGGAGACCACCACCGGCGTCCACCGGCTGTACGAGATGCAGCGCGACGGTGAGCTCCTCTTCCCGGCGATCAACGTCAACGACGCCGTCACCAAGTCGAAGTTCGACAACAAGTACGGCTGCCGCCACTCCCTCATCGACGGCATCAACCGCGCCACCGACGTCCTCATCGGCGGCAAGACCGCGGTCGTCTGCGGCTACGGCGACGTGGGCAAGGGCTGCGCCGAGTCCCTGCGCGGCCAGGGCGCCCGCGTGATCATCACCGAGATCGACCCGATCTGCGCCCTGCAGGCCGCGATGGACGGCTACCAGGTCACGACGCTCGACGACGTCGTCGAGACGGCCGACATCTTCATCACCACGACCGGCAACAAGGACATCATCATGGCCTCGGACATGGCCAAGATGAAGCACCAGGCGATCGTGGGCAACATCGGCCACTTCGACAACGAGATCGACATGGCCGGCCTCGCGAAGCTCCCGGGCATCGTCAAGGACGAGGTCAAGCCGCAGGTCCACACCTGGACGCACCCCGACGGCAAGGTCCTCATCGTCCTGTCCGAGGGCCGCCTGCTGAACCTGGGCAACGCCACCGGCCACCCGTCCTTCGTGATGTCCAACTCGTTCGCGGACCAGACCCTGGCCCAGATCGAGCTGTTCACCAAGCCCGACGAGTACCCGACCGACGTCTACGTGCTCCCCAAGCACCTCGACGAGAAGGTCGCCCGCCTGCACCTGGACTCGCTCGGCGTGAAGCTCACGACGCTCCGCCCCGAGCAGGCCGCGTACATCGGCGTCCAGGTCGAGGGCCCGTACAAGCCGGACCACTACCGCTACTGACCCCGGCCCCGGCCGCCACCGCGACCGCCTCCGCCACGGGGCCCGGTCACGACCCCGCCCCGGCACGGGGCTCGGTCACGACCCGGCTCCCGGCACGGGACCGGTCACGCCCGGCGGCCGCCCGGCAGTACGCCTCCAGCAGGCCCTCGCCCACCGGGGCGGGGGCCTGCCCCCGTGGCGGCGCCCGCCGGGACGCTCTGCCCCACGCCCGACAAGGACCACGCACCATGCCCCGCGGCCGATATTCGCTTCACGATCCGCACGATCACACCCCCCTCGGCGAAGAACACTTCCACTGCGCGCCCGGCCCCTCCGGCTGGCGCTACGTCGCCCAGCGCACCACCCCCTCGGGCGACCACGCGGGCTCCGTCGACCTGGCCATCGACGAACTCGGCCGCCCCATCCGACTCGAACTGCACGCTTCCGGCTGGCAGGTGCGCGCCGCCGCCCTGGACGGCGTCACCTGGGTCCGGACCGATGCCACCGGCGCGCACGCCGACGAGCACAACGCCCCCGCTCACGCCATCACTGGCACATCCCCCGCCTTCCTCGTCGCCACCGCCCGGCTGCTGCGGCTCGCCCCCGCTTCCCCCGCGACCCGCGTCCGCCTGGTCGCCTTCACGGACCCGGTCCTCGCCCCCCGCACCCTCGACCAGTCCTGGGCCCTGCTGAAAAGCGAAGCACACGCCACTGACAACGGCCCGCTGACCGTGGACGAATACCAGGTCACAGCCCTGGACACGGGCGAACAGCACACCGTCCACCTCACCGGCGACGTCGTCCTCGCGGCCCCCGGCATCGAACTGGAGAACCTGGAGACGCCGCCGTCGGTGTTCGGCGGAGGCGCAGGCGGAGGTTGAGGCACGGGTCGGCGCGGCTTTGGGCGGGCGTGGCCCTACGCCGGTGCCGGTGCCGGTGCGGGTGTCGGTGTCGGTTCAGGCGGGCGGCACGAAGCCCGTCGGGGGCCGGTTGGGCTCCTCCGGTGCCGGGGGAGGAGGCGGAGTGGGTCCGGCGGCGGGCTGAGGGGGTCGCGCGGGCGCGGTGGCCGGGGGCTCGTGCGACGCCGGAGGCGGGGGTGCGGGCGGGGCGGCGTACACGGGATCGGCGTACGCGGGAGGAGAGAACCGGCCGGGCGGCTGAACCGGACCCGACCAGGCCTCGGGCGTACCGGGCGCACCAGGCACAGGAGCCACCCCCACCCCCTGCTCCCCGAACGCACGGCGCGCCTCCCGGGCCTGCCGCTCGTGCACGACGGCGGCGAGGAAGGCCGCCGGGGGCACGCCCTCCGGCGCCGGAGCCCCGGTCCGCGCCACCACGTCGTTGGCGAGACGTTCCGCCATCGCCCAGCCGACCTGCGGATCCAACTGCCCCATCCGCGTCAGGTACTGGCGAACGGCCAGCCACAGCCCGTCCGGCACCGCCGACAGATCCAGCTCCGCGAACCGCCCCACGAGCCACGGCGGCGGCGCGGGCACGTACTCGGTACGCCCCGCGGGCACCCGCTCCCGTACGACCAGCGTCCCCGCGAACACATCCCCGAGCCGCCGCCCGCGCTCCGACACCAGCGACGCGATGCACGCGACGACCCCGAACGTCATGAGGATCTCGACGACCCCGACCGCCCCGCGCACCAGCGCGTGCCGGAACCGGATCGGCCCGCCGTCGTCCCGTACCACCCGCAGCCCGCACGCCAGCTTCCCGAGCGACCGCCCGTGGCTGAGGGTCTCCACCGCGATCGGCACACCCACGAGCACCAGCACGAACGTCGCCACCGCGATCGCGGCCACCGCCGCGTCGTCGAGCGACCCGGCCGCGGCCAGCAACCCCAGCGTCACCGCCAAGTACGCCGACCAGGCCACGACCATGTCGATGAGCACCGCCAGCGCACGGCTCGGCAACTTCGCGGGACGCAGTTCCAGCGCCACCGCCTCGCCCGTCACCAGCTCGCTCACGCCTGCCGCCCTTCCCGTCGCTGCCCCCGGAACCGCCAGTCTGCCAAGCTGACTATCGATCGCGCCGCACCACGAGAGCCGCAGTACGAGAAGCCGAGGAGCAGCCAACCGATGGACCTCGACGTCTTCGTGTCCGCACACCGGGCCGAATGGGACCGTCTGGACACCCTGCTGCGCCGCCAACGCCGTCTCACCGGCCCCGAGGTCGACGAACTCGTCGTCCTCTACCAGCGCACGGCCACCCACCTGTCCCTGATCCAGTCCAGCGCCCCGGACCCACAGCTGACCGGCCGCCTCACCCAGTTGGTGGCACGCGCGCGCAGTGCCGTGACAGGCACGCGCCGCGCCTCCTGGAAAGACGCCACACGCTTCCTGACGCACGGCTTCCCCGCAGCGGTCCACCGCTCCCGCCACTGGTGGGTACCCACAGCCCTGCTCTCCATAGCCCTGGCCGCCGTGATCGGCTGGTGGATAGGCACCCACCCCGAAGTCCAGTCCTCCATAGCCGCCCCTTCGGAGCTGCGCGATCTCACGCGCCCGGGAGGCGAGTACGAGACGTACTACTCCAGCCACCCGGCGGCGTCCTTCGCCGCCCAGGTGTGGACGAACAACGCCCAGGCAGCAGCGATGTGCCTGGTCCTGGGGGCGTTCCTCTGCCTTCCGGTCATCTGGATCCTCTTCCAGAACATGCTCAACCTGGGTGTCGGCATCGGCCTGATGTCCTCCGCGGACCGCCTCGACACCTTCCTGGGCCTCGTCCTGCCGCACGGCCTCCTGGAGCTGACCGCGGTCTTCGTGGCCGCCGGCACCGGCCTCCGCCTGGGCTGGACCCTCATCGCCCCGGGCCCACGAACCCGCCGCGCCGCCATGGCCGAGGAGGGCCGCGCCGCACTGGGCATGGCCATCGGCCTGGCCCTGATCCTCCTCATCTCCGGCGCCATCGAAGGCTTCGTGACCCCCTCCGGCCTCCCCACCTGGGCCCGCATCGGCATCGGCATCGTGGCCGAGCTGGCGTTCCTCGTCTACGTCTACGTCCTCGGCGGCCGGGCCGCGCGCGAAGGCGAGACGGGTGACGTGGAGGAGCACGAGCGCAGCGCCACGGTGCCCACTGCCGCGTGATGTGCGCACGTCGCCTCTGAGCTGCTAGTCTCCTCCTCGCCCCAGAAAAGTCATTGACATGGCAGGTCCGGGGAGGTAGATTCGAACAGTTGCCTAGAGCTGGACAGCTCGCGTGGCGGCAGTTAAAATCTGCCTGCTTCTTGAATCTCATTTAATCGAGAAGCCATCCCGATGAATCGGAAAGCTGAGCCGGTCAGACCGGCCGAAAACTTCTGATAAAGTCGGATCCGCCGGAAAGGGAAACGCGAAAGCGAATACCTGGAAAGCACCGAGGAAATCGGGTCGGAACGGGAAGCCGGAAAGATCTGATAGAGTCGGAAAC